>NZ_LR732381.1:0-2042 GCF_902506395.1 Micrococcus sp. 116 | reverse complement strand
CAACCACCACCGCCGGCACTCCTCGCTCGGCTACCTAACCCCAGCCGAGTACGCTCGGCAGTGCACCCATCAAATGGAAACCGGCGACTCACAGAACGTCCGGACCGAATGAAGGGGGCGGCTCACTGACATCGCTGTCAAAATGGGCATGGGACACACTGAACCTACTGATCATTCCACTTCCTGGGCGGCGTCAGCCATCCCCTCTCGATTCGATCTTCAGCGGCCATTTCCTCCGTCATTTTCTTGGTCTTGCTCCAAGCTTGCCGAATTTCCTCATCACTCATACCGGGCCGCCACGTCTTTAATAACAATGCTTCAGTCCCAAAGACTGTGAACATCGCGATAGCTCCGCACGCAGCGTGACCCGGAGAAACGAACCACCCCACCATTGCCCCCACAAGTGGGGGAATAACGAACCCCCAAATTGCATAGCCCCACCCGCCTGGGTCTGAGTGACCAGCAGAAACAGTAAAGGGCCGCTCACACAAAGTCACGACAATAGAACTAACCACTACAGCAGCAGCAGTGAGGGCAAGGGAAAGAGATCCGCTCAAAGGGCTGGAGAGGAGCTTGCTCAACAGCCACCAAAACAACCAGACCACCGGGGACAGTAGCGCCGCAGTAGACAAGTGTCCCCCTACGGCCAAGGAAATAGGAACGACATGGGAGGGGCCCCCTTCCTTCGGAAAGGAACCCCTCCCCCTGTTTGGGATTAGCCCTGACATCAGCTCAGGCAAGCCTCCACAAGCCCGGGAACCCCCAGGAGTTCGGAGAGAACATTCACGGCATCCTCACCGATCTCAGCGGCAGCCTGACCGGAACGAATTGCACGCCAAATGCCGCTAACTCCGCCCCAAAGGCTCCGCGCCTTCTTAATCCAAGCAATGATCTTGAATACGGGGAACCCGAACTGAACGACGAAATTGCCAAGCGCCAGCGAGCATCCAAAAACATTAAACGCTGGACTTGCCTCAGCGTCGCCAGATGAATCCACTGGAGTCTGAATTGTCGTGAGGCCTTCAAGGTAAGGCGCGATTTTCTCGCTGTATCCCGGGTATGTGTGAGGATCAGCTCGCTTAAGCTCTTCAGGCATCGAATCCAGCGCCCTCAGAATCATGTCGAGCTGCTCATCTTCCGTGTAGGAGGACTGCGGCTTGCGCCACGCCGACTGAGGCGGCCGTCGCCCAGCATGAGGCGGCCGTCCAATCGGCTGCCCGGCGCCCGCCAAAGTCGGCGCAGCGACTGCAATCAGACCCCCAGAAACCAACGCTCCCGAAAGACCACGCATGGCTTGACGTCGATCGAAAATAATCCCCTCCAATATTCAGCTTGTCATCTGACGCATCGAAGCCTATCTGCGTGCTGTACATCACACAAGTTGCAGGCGAGGCCCCCTGTCATGCGGTGGCAGCAACAGGAGGGGAGGTGGACGTTCCCCGCCGGGGTCGGGCTTAGCTGACCTGGAGGATGAAGTATGTGGTGGGGTATCCCAGCGGGAAGCGGTCTTCTCCGTGGTCCACTGCACATCCCCTCGATGCTCACTCCGTCTGCTTGCGTTCGGTCCGTTGTGGCGAGTTCGTTCTTGCGCCGCGCGGCTGAGTGAACTATCTGTTCTCCCGTCCAGAGACCTCCCCTGACTTGGTCGATTGAGGGATGGAGGCCTTTCAGTATCCCCCGGCTCCTGGATGGTCAACCGGCAGCTACTCAGTGCGTATCGCTCTTAGTCAGACATGGGAAGAGGCGTCTCTAACGCAGTACCGCACTACCTCATTCATGCGCGCGGCACTGCGGTATTGCGGTCAGTCTTCGGGGTACTTGGCTTCGATGGCCTGGATGATCAGTTGGGACATGGGCACCCCGACCTCGACGCTGTGCCGGCGCAGGTGCTTGTGCAGGCGTTCGGGTAGGCGGATGGAGGTGGCCTTGATGGGCTCGGCGGCTGCCTGGGCGTGGGCGGCGTAGGCCAGGGTCATGTCCGGGCCGTCGGTGGGGGTGGCCGGGGTGGTGGTGCGGCGTCCGCGGGCGGCGCCGGGGGTGGG
>NZ_LR732382.1:0-5926 GCF_902506395.1 Micrococcus sp. 116 | reverse complement strand
TGTGGACTTGATCAGTAAGTGGCGTGCTTCTGTGAGTCAGTAGGTGGCGCTAGCCGGTGACCAAGGTGCTGGCGGCAGCTTCGATGACGTCGTCGGTGATGGTGTCGAGTTGGTTGATCTTCAGGACGCGGCCGATCTGAGGGAATAGCCGTTCGAGGAGGCGGAAGTTGCCGCGGGTGATGCGTTCGATCGCGGCGATGGCCTGCGCGTCGGTGAAGTCTTCGGGGTCGAGGGTGCGGCCGAGGCGTTTCCAGTGACGAGTCAGAACGAACAGCAGCTCCTCTTGTGCGAGGGCGCGGTAGCGGTGGGAGAAGCCGAGGCGGCTGTAGAGCTGGGGGTAGTGGCGGAAACGCTGGTCGATGCCGGGCATGCCGATGAACATCAGGGCGACGTGGTGGCGATCGTGGAGGTCCCGTAGGAGCTCGAGTGCTGTCGGGGTGAGTCGCTCGGCTTCATCGATGATGATCAGTTCGGTGAAGTCGATGGTGCGGGGCACCACCGTGGTCGTGATCTTGCCGATCTCGCAGAGGTGTTCGTAGATCAGGATTCCCACTTTTGCACGGTAGAACTCGATATCGCGCATGAGGTCACGGTGCTTGGGGAGGACCTCGGGGGTGTAGAAGACGGTGCGGGAACGGTGGGCGGCCGCGTAGTGCTTCAGGTCGGCATCGCTGCGCGGCCCCCAGTCCTGGATGAAGGGCTCGAGCATGTCCCAGTGGGCGTATCTGCGGGCCGACTGGGTCTTGCCGACGCCTGCCTCCCCATGGCAGATGCCGATGGTGACGTCCTTGCGGATGGCGCCTGCGAACTCGGTGAAGCGGCGGTGCTCCTTGGTGACGATGAAATCGCGACTCATCTACTCGTCCTCTTCGTAGGTCCGTAGCTGCTTCCGCTTCCGCTGTGCGGGAGGTGGTGGCGCGGGTGGTTCTGGCTGGGATCGATTGGCGGCGGGGATGCGGTCGTTGATGCCCCGGCGGAGTTCTCGTCGGCGGGCCCGGCGCGCGGTCTCTATGTCATGGAGGCTGTACCGCTGGTTGGGGTGGGCTTCATCGATCGCCGTGCACACGAAGGTGTCGTGGTCATAGACACGGATCTCGGAGAGGTCGCGAGGGTCATAACGGATGGTGATGGTGCGCCCGACGAAGGGGGCGAGCGTGGGTGAGAGGTAGCGCTGTCCTTGGAAGTGGATGCCGTCCCGCTGGATCGTGCGGTGCTTGGAGACTCGCAAGAGGAGGCCGTCGAGCTCCTCGAGGCTCTCGGGCATCCTCGGCATCCACCCCTCACCGATCCAGGCCGCTTTCGGGCTCGTACGAATTGCAGCATGCGTGCGCTCGTTGTACTGGCCGACAAACTCCCCGATCGCTCGGTCCAATCCGGCCAGCTCCAGGGCGGGCACAGCCTGAGGGTGGCCCGGGGTGAGATGTCCAGGCAAGGTCGCGAGCACTTCGGTGTTGACGGTCTGGAAGAACCGCTCGATCTTGCCTCTGCCTTGGGGCCGGCCGACGGTGGAGTGGATGATGCGGATCTTCAAGGCGATCGCCGTGTATTCGAGATGGTGACTGGTGAAGTCACTGCCGTGGTCGACGTAGAGAGCGTCGGGGATGCCGCACATCGACCAGGCCGGATCGTTCTTGGGCCAGATCGCCTGGCGTAGCGCCAGTGCGGTGTTCATCGCTGAAGGGGCTCCCTCGAAGACCATGTACCCGCAGATCGCCCGCGAGTAGTCGTCCATGATCGTGGTCAGCCAGGGCCGTGAGGGTCTCCCGCTGGGGTCCTTGATGAGGATGTCGAGCTCGGTGTGGTCGGCCTGCCACAAGGCATTGGGGTGTTCGGCACGGTGGAGGTACACGAGTTCGTGGCGGTCCCGGTAGGAGGCTGGGCCCTCGAGTGCGAGGGTCACCATGCCGGGATCCAGTGCCTGCACGATCGAACGCACCGTCGCGTAGCTCGGGGGCTTCTTGCCTGTTCTCGAGGCCTCGGCCGCTGCCAGGCGATGCAGTGTGGCGATGCTCGGGCGTGGTCTGGTCAGTGCCAGGTGCTCCACGAACACCACCAGCTCAGGCGCAGTACGCCGTGCGCCGGCGTCGGCGCGCGGTGTCCGTTCGAGAGCGGCGACGCCACCGGCTCGATAGGCGGAGTGCCAGCGTGAGAGCGTGCGTGTGCCGATCCCGGTCTCGCGCGCAAGGCTCGCTAAGGGGATGCCGTCTTCGATGTGGAGCCGCAGAATGTTCCACTTCTGCGGCCCGTCCATGTCAAGCCTGCTTGACACTCTCGCGAGCGGCCGTGTTCCGCTGGTGGCGGTAGAGCGTCGCCCGTGACCACCCCACGAGACGCGCAGCCTCCTCGGCCGTGCGCCCCTTCGCCCGTTCTTCGGCGGCGATTGCGAGCTTGCGATCTACGACCTCGGGGTTCACGGGCGGTCGACCGAACTTCGTTCCCTGGGCCCGGGCCGCGGCGATGCCGGCGTTGACGCGCTCGGTGATCAGCTCCCGCTCATACTCCGCCAGCGTTGCCAGCATCCCGAGCATCAGCCGTCCCGACGAGGTCTCGGGGTCGATCCCATCGGAGACGGATTGGATCTTCACGCCGCGGTCTCGCAGCAGGTTCACGGTATTGAGCACGTCGATCAGAGATCGCCCCAGCCGATCGATCCTCCACACCACGACCGTGTCCTCAGGCTCTGCGTAGGACAGGAGCTTCTTCATGCCCGGACGCTCTGCCGCGCTCTTCGCGCCGGACGTTACATCCGAGAACACATCCCGCCGCTGCACCCCAGCCGCGAGGAGAGCGTCGAGCTGCAGCGCGGGATCCTGCCCCGCCGTCGACACCCGTGTGTACCCCAGAAGCCTCATGACGTGATCATGCCTCATAAATCATCTTCACCGGAAGGTCTGAGACAGAACGCGGCGCGACGACTTCGCGAGACACTCCCGGCCTCCCGTCGACCCAGCTCGCGCCGGCCCCGTGGTCGCCAAACACGGCGTCTCGTAAAACTGTTGGTTTTGGAGACGCTGGTCGCTGCTGCTTGCGCACGCGCGCCGGGTTCGTCCAGCTGTCGTGGAGACGGTTTAGGAGCCGGGATGGAAGAGGTGCTCGATTTTTTCTTTCTTGGCGAGGAGGCCGAGCATGTTGTGTTCGCGTTCGTTACCGAGGTAGGCGGCGGAGGAGCTCCAGCCGCCGTCGACCACGATGTCGGTGCCGGTGATGTAGGAGGAGTCGTCGCTGGCGAGGAACAGCGCGGTCGTGGCAATCTCTTCAGCCTTGCCTGCCCGGCGAAGGAGGATGGTGTTCTCCATCGTCTTCTTGAACTGGTGGTGCATCAGCGGGTTCGCGGTCATCGGTTTGGTCATGTCGGTTTCGATGAAGCCGGGCTGGATGACGTTCACTCGGATGCCCCAGTCGGAGAGCGTGTACGCGGCCGAGCGGGACAGCCCTTCGAGGGCCCATTTTGAGGCGCTGTAGGCGGCGGAGAAGGTGCCTGTGATGCCAGCGACGGAGCCGATGTTGATGATCGATCCGCCCCCGGAGTCCTTCATTAGAGGGGCGCAGGCCTGCATGCCGATCAGGGTGCCGTTGACGTTGACCTCGAAGATGCGGTTCCACTCGGCGACGTCGACGTGGGGGATGACGGTGAGGTCGTTGCTGCCGACGATGTTCAGCAGCACGTGCAACGCTCCTGTTTCGGCCTTGATGGCGGACACAGCAGCATCCCATTGGTCCTGCTTGGTGGTGTCGAGTTCGACGAAGTGGGCGCGGCCTCCGGCGTCGGTGATCTCTTTCACGAGGTTGTTGCCGGGCTCGGGGCGCCGGGCGGCGACGAACACGGTGCCGCCTTCCTTCGCGAAGAGGCGGGCGCTGGCGCGACCCATTCCGCCCGTGCCGCCAGCGATCAATGCGGTCTTGTTCTGCAGTCGCATAAGAGTTGACCTTCCTTTCGTGTTGCCAGTCCGGTCCACCGGAGCTGGTGGGTCTATCGGGCTACGGACAGAGTGAATTGCGGAGACTGCAGCGCCGTCAGGACTCCAAAGAACAGGTGGAAGGCGTGCTCGGTGCCGACCGCTGTTTCCACTCCTCCCAGGTCGAGGATGTCCTGGTCCGACCACCCCAGATCATGCAGGAGCTCACGCACCGTCGCCTTGGCGTCGGGGTCGTCGCCAGAGACGAAGACCATCGGGTTCGCCACCGTGTCGGCAGGGTCGGTCATCATGCTCGTGTTCATCGTGTTCAGGGTCTTCACGACCCGCAGGGCAGGGAAGCGCTCCTGGACGCGGCGGGCGAGGCTGTCGCCCGGGAACAGCAGTTGCCCGTCTGCGCCGACCGGCACCGACGGGTCGAGCAGAATCTTCCCGGTCAGGGCGTCATCGCCGAGAGCATCGAGCGTGTCGAGCACCGCGGCGCCGGGGATCGCGGTGATCACGATGTCCGAGGCTGACACTGCGTCTTGCTGAGTGGCGCTGCCGCTGGCAGGTTCTCGGGAGCCGTAGACGAGGGTGTGTCCGCGGGAGATGAGGCGCTCACCGAGCGTGGTTGCGACACGTCCGGTGCCCAGGATTCCGATCTTCATGGGTTTGTCTCCTTCAGGTCGTGCGGTCGTCTGAGGGTTGCGCGGCGTGCGCCGAGAGGGTGGGCTATTCGATGGTGGATTCGGGCACGTGCATGCTGGGGCGGCTCCGGAAGTGACCGACCAGGGCGAGGATCACGCCGAGCGCAACCCAACCGGTGAGCGTCCACCACTGCTGTGCGCTGCTGGCGTCCGGGAAGTAGCTGAGGGTACGGATCAGGGTGCTCGAGGCGCCCGGCACGAGGAACTGGCCGATCGCCCCCCACGGGGCGGCGAGGAACTGCCACGGGACCGCGGCCGCGGAGAGCGGGATGCCGATGAAGATCGTGACCACTGCGCCGATACCCATGCCGACCCGGCCGAACAGGGAGGTGCAGCCGACGATGAACGCCGAGGTCGCGAGCATCGTCAATCCCATTGCGAGGGCGTTCAGCCAGAAGTCGCCCTGCAGGTAATGGAACCAGGTCTGCATGATGAACGCCAGGATCAACCCCGCAGCCACGGCGAAAGCACCGACCGCGGCAAGGCGGCGCACCGCCCCGACGACGAGCAGGGAGATGAGTACGCCGCCGAGCATGCCGCCGATCGCCAGCGGGAACGACGCGGCCGCGAGCCCGGCGCCGGTGGGATCGGAGCCAGACAGGGGCACAACCGGGGTGACGGCCACCTTGACGGTGGAGGCGTCTCCGCCGGCGGCGGCGACCTGCTCCGCCATCTGCGCCTGCAACTGCGTCGCCACGCCGGTGAGCAGCTGTGCGGCGACCGCGCTGCCGGCCGGTGCGGTCAGCACCTCCGGCGCATCCGCGGGGTTGTCGCCGAGGACGATCGCCCCGTAGGTCTCGCGCGACTCGATCTGCGCCACGGCCTCGTCACGGTCGGCGGCCTCGACGAAGTCGAACGTCCCCGTCTCCCCCAGTGCCGTCTCGAGCGCGGTGACGGATGCGGCGGGACCGGCGACGCTGACCGGCAGGTCGTGGGTGCCGGAGGTCTTGCTCGGCCACAGGAACGCCAGCACCACCACGGCGAGAAGCACCGACGCGACGACGCCGATCAGTACGGCAGCGGGCCATTTCGTGTGCGGTGGGGGCGAGGGGATGGCACTGTCCATGAGGCTGTCTCCAGAGAGTGGGAACGAGGTTGATGCGGCTACCCTAGACCTAATTCCACGCCTGAGGAAATCCTCAGACGTGGAGTACACTGACGCGGTGACCCCGGTGAACGACGACACGACCAGGAAGCGGCCAAGCGGGCGCCGCTCGGGCGACAGCGGCACCCGAGACGCGATCCTCGACGCCGCGAAGGAACTGTTCGCCGAACTCGGCTATGAGGGCGCATCCGTGCGGGCCATCGCCGGTGCCGCCGGGG
>NZ_LR732383.1:0-2390 GCF_902506395.1 Micrococcus sp. 116 | reverse complement strand
GCCACCGTGTGCGCCCCGGCCAGGCTTGGCCGGGGCGCACACGGTGGCTCAGGCGCCGGGGTAGCAGTCGTGGTGCAGGTCGCAGGGGTCGTCGTCTCCGGCGGCGTGCTCAGTGATCCACAGATCGGCGGCCGCGTCGGCTGCGCCCATGGGCTCCCCGGCGGCGAGGGTCTCGGCGTGGATCCAGGCGGCGATGGTCTCGGCCTCGGGGCAGGTGTAGTGGATGGCGACATCGCGGGAGGTGTGGGAGGCGATGAACAGGGAGAGCATCTCGTGACGGGCGTCCGCGAGGTTGGTGGTCATGGGGTGTCCCTTCGGTGGGGGAGGGGCTGCCGGGTGCCGCCCCTCTGACATGGATAAGACTACATAAACAGCGCGGGGTGTGCAACACGGTGGACGATGCGGCCACATGGGCCGCGCTCTGCCCGCCCGGCGCTCGCGGACCGTGAACGCGGGCGATCCCCCCTGGGGGGCGGCCCCCGGCCGCTGGGCCGGGGGCCGCGGAGGACTCAGAGGCTCAGGCTCAGGCCCAGGTACTCGTTGGCCCGCTCGATCAGCTCGGGGCTGATGTCCGTGTCCTCGCCGTCCTCGTCGGCGCCGCCGGTGATGATCACGGGGCCGACGATGCAGTCCCAGGTGGACAGGGCCGGGATGGCCAGGTGCAGGAAGCGGTCGGCGCGCGGGTTGAAGGGCATGCCCTTGACCTTGCCCTCCTCGTTCACCCAGGCGGTGAAGTCCTCACCAGCCACGGGCTCCACGAAGCCCTCGACGGCCTTCTGCAGGTCGTCCAGGCCGTTGGTCTCCACGATGGTGAGGGGCTGGTCGGTCAGGGTGGGGATCATCAGTGCCTTGGTCATCTCAGACCTCCTGTCTCAGTGCCGGCGGGCGGCGGATCCGCCCTGCCTGACATGTAAGAGACTACATGACTGGGTAGGCATGTGCAACACGGGAGACAAAACACGTGGGGCCGCGAGCGCGTCGCGCTCGCGGCCCCCACTCTGTGGCATGCGGGGGTCAGTGCTTGTGGGCGGGGTAGTCCCAGGCCGCTATCCCTCCGGCGCTGCCTGCGGGACGGTTGCGCAGAGCGTCCTCTGCGTTCCTCTTGGCGCTGTGCTCGGCGCGGACCATCTTGTCCGTGACCTTGTTCAACTCGTCGTGGAACGTCTTGGCCTGCCAGACGTAGAGGCCAGCGTCGGTGTCCAGGACTCCGAGTAGGCCGTCGAGGCCTTTCTCGAGGGGGGTTGGGCCTATCGTGAGGGCCGCTCCAGAAAGGCGCTCTTCCTCGAGGGCCTTTGCCAGGCGGTCATAGAC
Source organism: Micrococcus sp. 116 (assembly GCF_902506395.1). Classification (NCBI taxonomy): domain Bacteria; kingdom Bacillati; phylum Actinomycetota; class Actinomycetes; order Micrococcales; family Micrococcaceae; genus Micrococcus; species Micrococcus sp. 116. The sequence goes on along the minus strand of NZ_LR732383.1, from coordinate 1,079 downwards.
GCGGATCCATGCCTTGCCTGCCGTGCGGATGGCGGGAGCATCGGCCGCGAGGCTGAGCTCCGCGAATAGGTCGGCTAGGGCCGGCTCGGCCCATCCTGTCTTCTCCTGGCCGGTGGCCTGCCGCTCGAGAATGATTGTGCGGATCTGGGTGCGGATCTGGGTGCGGATCTGCCACCAGGGGCCCTGCATGGCCATCAGCCGCGCCTTGCGGGTGTCCAGGATCGAGTTCAGCGCCCGGGTGAGAGCGTTGGCCACCATCGTGGTCGGGTCCATCTAGGTCTCCTTCGGTGTGGGTGGGAAGGGTGTGCCCCCTACCATGTTGTGTCCCGGGGGCAGGCGGCGTCTCAGTCGAAGGGGTCGGCCACGCGGGCCTCCTCTTCGGCCTCGAGCGGGTCAATCAGGTCACCGAGAGCCTCGAAGAGCGGGCGGGCGGCGGTGGCCAGGGCCTCGAAGGCGGGCCGCTGGGCGTCGTCGCAGGCCGCGGCAGTCCAGGCCGTGGAGAAAGCCTCCAGGGCTCGACCCCGTTTCGCTCAGGGCTCGATCCGGTGCACGTCGGAGTACGCGGCGAGGAATGCGGCCCGATCTGCGTTGGCCTGCATGTCCAGCTCTGTGCCCTCCCCATGGCTGTCCATGCCGTGAAGCCAGCTGTTGCCCATGGAGAGGTCGTAGATGCGCTCCAGCAGGTGCGCGCGGTGCCAGGTCAACGTCGAGGCCTTCACGCGGGCGGGCTCGAGCACGGCGGTGTCCGTGCAACCGCCACGCACCAGGCGCTTGTACGCCGCCCGCGCGCCGGCCGCACGCACGAGCAGCGTCTGACCGGCCAGACGCGCGGCCTCCATGTGCTCAAATGACCCGCTCACGAGGCTCAAGGGGGTCTGCGGGTCCAGCAGGCACTGGGCGAATGCGCTGTCGGGGCGAAGCTGCAGGTCTGCGGTCATAGGGCTGCTCTCCTCGTGGAACGGCGGGTGGCGGATCCACCCTGCCTGACATGTATAACACTACATCCTAACGGGGGGTGCGACAAGTCGGAGGGGCGACTGCGCCGACGCCCTGCCGCGCTCGCGGACGGGGCAGAGGGG
>NZ_LR732384.1:0-1298 GCF_902506395.1 Micrococcus sp. 116 | reverse complement strand
CCCCCAGAGGACAGCACCCATGGCGCAGATTCGCCCCCTCTCTTCCGCTCTGGTCTGCGCGGCGCTCGCCGCGAGCCTGACCGCATGCACCGGCCCGAGCGAGTTCCAGAGCGCCGATGAACTCGCCGCGTTCATCGAGTCCTACGGCATCGACTGCCCCGACCCTGCCCGCCTGGGCAACTACCACGTCTTCGAGTGCGAGAACGTCAAGGGCTACTGGAGTGCCGAACGTCCGAACATCCCCTCTCCACCCAAGCCCGGAAAGGGCAGAGGCAGCTACATCGACAACAACCAGCGCGCCATCACCACGGAGCACTGGATCGTCTACTCCATCGGCGAACCAGAAGACATCCGCGCAGGAAACGAGATCATCAACCGCATTGCCGACGACACCAACACCAAGGCTTTCGACATGTACTGGTGACCCCTGAGCAGCCCCACCCTGAACACCACCCGCCGCGGCCCGCGCTCGCGGTCTACCAGCGCGGCCCGGCGCCCACACCTTCACCGTCTCCCATGTCGCACACCCCTGGCGGAACATGTCTAGTGATTCATGCGGGAGCGCGGATACGCCACGCCCACCGCCGGGAAGGATCCCGATGACCACCACCGAGTACCCACGCGGATACGCCGCCGGGTGAGACGGGGACTACCACGAAAGAAATACCCCCGCACCGTTCATGGGTGCGGGGGTCTTCTCCTAGCCCTGGTCAGCGCTTGCGGTTCCGGTACGCCTCCACAACCTCCCGGCTAATGCGACCACGTGCAGAGACCTCATAGTTGTTCTGCGCCGCCCATTCCCGGACAGCCTTCGCGTCGTAGCTGGGGGCGCGGGTGGCCCTGGCCTTGGCGGTAGCGGACTTGCCCAAGGGGCGGGCCTTGGCGACGTAGGGAGACATCTTCTCCTCGAACTCGGAGATCACGGCCTGCAGCTGCTGGGCGTGTTCCTCATTCAGGTCGATCGCATAGTCCTTGCCGGAGACGGTGAAGGTCATCGTCTCCGCGGGGGTCGATCCGTCGAAATCGTCAGCGATCGTAGCAATCGTCGCCATGCTCAGCTCCTCGGTATGAATGTCGCAGTTACCTTCACAGGCAGAATAGAGAGGATTTATCCGGGAGGTCAAAGAAGATCGCGGAATGCGGATCCAGGTCTTCGACGTGCCGGATTGCCAGAAATCAGCCAGCCGGCCTTCGGCCGGTGTTCACCTGCAGCCCTTACGGTGGAATCACCTCATCAAAGATGCGAGTGATGACATGGGACGGGGGCCCCGGGCTCAGCCCGGGGCCCCCGTCCCATG
>NZ_LR732379.1:0-2474 GCF_902506395.1 Micrococcus sp. 116 | reverse complement strand
GTGTCGGACCGGGGACCGGGGCGCCGGAGGGGATCCCGTCCCAGTCGAGCACGATCACCGCCCCGGTGTTGTCCACCTCGGGGACCGTCTGGACCCCGGGAGCCGGGGTCTCAGCCCACACGGCCGACGCGGCCTCACACCCGGGGGTATGCCGGGCGGTGAAGCATGCGGCCCGACCATCCCGCGAGCGTGAGCGGAAGGACGCCGGTTGCTGGCACACCGGGCAGGTGAAGCGGCTGCGCCGGTGGGCGAGCTTGACCGCCTGGGGCTGCCGCTCGAACTCCTCAGCGGTGTAGAGGCGTCCGTCGATGGTGCTGTGTGCCTCGTGCATGGGCCCTCCCGGGGGTGAAGTGTCCGCGAGCGCGGCGTAGCGATGCCGATCACGGCCAGGGTAGGTGCCGGGTGGTCACCGGCGCGGTGCTGTCCACAACGGGTGCACGCGCGCCGGTGCCTGGAGTGCTTGGGGCCCTGCCCCGCCCCGGCCCCGCCTGGGGGCCGGGGGGTGGGGTCAGTCCCCTACGGTGTGCCACGCGCGGTTCAGGGCCTCGGCCAGCTCCGGGTGGGCCTGGAGGATGGTGGCGGCCGCCTCGGCGGGGTCCGCGGCCTCGGTGGTGGCGATGGTCTCGAGGGTCTGGGCAGTGATGGTGGCCATGGTGGCGATCCCTTCGGTGGGGGCGGGGTTCCGGTGAACCCCCCGCTTACATGACTAAGTTTACATGTAAGGCGATGGGTGTGCAACCCGGTGGATGAACGACCCTCCCCGCCGGGGCCCTACGCTCGCGGACCGCGAGCGCAGGGCCCCTGGGGTGTCAGGACAGCAGGGCGAATCCGTCGGAACCGATCCGGGCCACGATGGTCAGACCGCCGGCGGTGGCGGTGTGCTGGCGCAGGACGGCCCACTCGTTGGTGTCGATCTGGGCGACCACGAACGGGTTGGGGTTCTCCGAGGTGTCGGCGGGCTCGGGGTAGAGCAGGGCGCGCTTGGTGGCTTCGAGCATGGCCTGGCGCAGGCGGGGGGCGATCCCGTGGGGGATCGGAGCCAGCGCGGCCACGGCCTCCGCGCACTGGCTCACGAGGGTGCGCATCCGAACGGTGTGGGGATACTGATGCGCCGGCGGGTGGGCCAGGGCGGCGACCAGGGCGTCCACCTGGGGGCGCATGAGAGTGAAGGCGTTGTCGTGGTCCTGGCACCCCCAGACGCGGCCGCACTCGTGGCAGCTCTCCCCGTCCCACAGGGCGACCCGGCGGCAGGTGTCGCACCACTCGCAGTGCGGGCACTCACCCTCGGTGGTCACGGAGTTGAAGTCGATCCCGTGCTGGCAGATGTTCGCCGCGGTGGTCGTGGTCATGGTGTCCTCCTCGGGACGGTGGGGGCTGAGGCTCCGGTGAACCCCTGCTGACATGACTAACTATACATGTCCACTCTCGTGGGTGCAACCCCACCCCGACCGCACGCGTCCGCGAGCGCCGCACCCTCGGGGCGGCGCTCGCGGGGCGGGTCAGCCCTGGAGCTCGATCGGCCCGCCGGGCACATCCAGCACGGCGCGGGTGAGCATGAGCCGACCCCGGTCCTGGTGCTCCAGGATGGAGTGGGCCAGCTCCTGGCCCGCGAGCGGGCCGCGCAGGATCAGCACGGCGGCGTCGGCGTCGGCCAGGCGGCCCGCGAAGGCATCCAGCGCGGCGGCGAGCAGATGCAGCAGCTCCAGATCCACCTCGTCGTCGGCGGGTTCCAGCTGACCGGCACGGGCCAGGGTGATCCTCCAGGTCACGGCGGTCCCCTCGAGGATGGCCACGGTGGCCAACGCGGTGGCGGCGGGGCCGCCCTGGTGTGATGCGGTCATGGCCAGCAGCTCAGAGGCGGTCATCGTGTCCTCCTTGGATGGTGGGGGCTGGGGCTCCGGTGAACCCCTGCTGACATGAATAAGCATACATGCCAACCCGTGGGGGCGCAACCCGCTCCCGTGGTCTTCCGGCCTTGGCGAGGGCTGCGAGCGCCGCGCCCTACGACGGGTGCGCTCCTTGGTGGTGGTGGGTCGGCCCCGGCCTCCGCCCCCCGGCCGCGAGCGCGGGGCGCTCGCGGCCGGGGGGCGTGAGGTCAAGGGCGGGGGTAGATGTCCCAGACGGTGCACAGGGCGTGGGGGGCTGCCGTGGTCAGGGCCTGCTCGTAGGTCTGTGCCCACGCCTCGGGGTCGTCGCCGCGCGTCTGCCACTGGCCGCCGGTGAGGATCGCGTCGAGAAACGGTGCGACGCCGGTGCTGCCCACGTGGGTGGTGTCGCGGTCCAGGGAGGGGGTGAGGTCTTCGGCGTGGGCGACGGCGTAGAGGGCGGTGCGGTCGGTGTCGAGCTGCTGGCCGTAGTCGGACTCGAGGGCGGTGATCCAGGCGACGCTGCGCTCCATGGCGGTGGCCATGTCGGGGTGCTCGTCCACGATCATCACGGAGCTGCGCTGGCCGGGATGCAGGGCCGGGGTGGAC
>NZ_LR732380.1:0-3457 GCF_902506395.1 Micrococcus sp. 116 | reverse complement strand
TACGAGCCAGGGCCGGGGCGCTGCTGGACGAGGCGGTCGCCCGGATCGGCGGGCGGCGTGGGGGCGGGGCGCTCGGGCATGAGCCGATGGTGCCACGGGAGCGTCCGACGCCCGGCGCCCGACGTGCTCCTGAGTGCTCCGGCGTCGCCGAATCCACTGCGGAACTGACCCTTCTGGCGACCGCCACCGCCCTCAGAAGGGTCACTTCCGCAGCGGATTCTCAGCCGTCCTCGCGGCGCAACGGCACCGGGACCGGCTCGGGCTGCGGCTCCCCGGTGGTGGTGGCCGCGAGCACGCCGTGTGCCGCCGCGGTCAGCACGGCGGCGAAGAGTCCCACACCCAGCGCCGTGGCGGCCCCGTCCGCGAGCAGGGGGATCACCATGCCCGGCACGATCGCGACCCCCACCATCACCACCGCGAACCACGCCGTACTCCCCCGGCCGGCGTAGAACACCTGACGCCCCGCCTCCTCCTGGTCCACCCGGTGGTGCACGTCGCGCAGGGCGAGGGCCACGCCCAGGATGCACGCCGTCAGCAGCCCGACCGCCCATCCCAGCCCCAGCTCGTGCCGCAGTCCGGACACGACGCCGGCGCATCCCACGAGCGCCGCCGCGACGGCGATCCGCACGTGCCAGACCTTCTCCCGCTCCATCCCGTCCATGGCCCCACCCTGTCAGAGCGCGGGACGAAGGGCGAGGCGGCCGCAGGACCTCCCCTTCTGCTCAGGACCGTGTCCTGAGGACGCGGTCCTGAGCACGACGTGAGGTCCGGAGGAGCAGCGTGCTTCAGGGAGCCTGCCGCCTGCCCTCCAGCCGGGCCAGCACCCACTCCCACTGCCGCGGCGTGCTCAGGCGCAGCACCGGCGCCCCCTCCGCCGCGGCCTCCCGCTCCCGGGCCCATGCCCGCTTGCGGTCGAACGTGGCGGCGTGCCAGCGCAGGATCGACTCCTCCCCGAGCACCCGACGCCAGGACTCGCGGTTGCCGTTGCACATCTCCCCCTGCCCCACCACCCGGCGGATCGTGCGCCGCACCAGGCGCGTGAAGGTCCGGGCCCGCGAGTAATCCAGGGCGATGACGACGTCGGTCCGCTTCATGACCATCGGCCGGTAGAAGCCGTAGGCGGAGTCCAGCACCCAGGCCTCCCCCGCCGTGACCGAGTCCGCCAGGGCGGTCTGCTCGGCCTCCGGCCGCGGGACCCAGCCCGGCAGCCAGCCGAACTCCTCGTCCACGAGGGTGACCGGCAGGCCGAGCACAGCGCCGAGCCGCACGGCCGCGGTGGACTTCCCGGCCCCCGTGACCCCGTGGAACAGGACGCGGCGGGCCTGCCGCACGTGGTCGATCGAGGCGGAGGGCATGGGAGGAGGCTAACGGCCGTGACACGATGGCCCCGGTCGCACACAGCAGGAGGGAAACGATGACACAGGTGCACACAGGCAACGCTCACAGGCAGATCGTGGACGGCCAGCGCGTCCGCGGGATCAGCCGGGCGGGTCATCCGGTGGTCTTCGGCGGGCTGATCGGGGTGGTCGGCGGCATGGCCTTCCTGCTCGCCGGGATCGCCGGGTTGCCCGGCGACGCTCAGAGCATGCTCCGCAGTGCGGCGGTCGCCCTCGCCGTCTTCGCCCTCGCGGCGGTCCTGCTCCGCCGCCGGACCCTGCCCGCCCTGCCGCCCCCGGCGCCCGGGGCGCTGCGGGTGTACGGGGCCGCCGTCGTCGTGATGCTGCTGCTGTTCCCGGTGACCCGTCTGGTGGCCCGGGCCGCAGACGCGCCGACGGCGCAGATCGCCCTGGTGGCGGCCGTGGTGGGCGCGCACTTCCTGCCGTTCGCGCGCGCGTTCGGCGCGCCGGTGTTCCGGTGGATCGGCGGGTCGATGCTGGTCGTGGGCCTGGTCGGCGCCCTGGCGGCGATGCTCCGCGTGCCCGCCGCGGGACCGGCCGGGGCCGCGGCGGCCGGCGCGGCGATGCTGCTGATCGTGGCGGGGCAGGCCCTGCGGCAGGGGGCGCCCGCCCCGGGTGACAGACTGCGCGCATGACCGACGCCCCCTCCCGCGCCGAGGCCAACCGGCGCACCTACGACGACGCCCGCCTCGCCGCGATCTACGACGTGGACAACCCCGCGGGCGAGGACCACGCGTTCTTCCGCCGGGTCGCGGACGAGGTCTCGGCCGCGCGGGCCAGCACCCGCATCGTCGACCTCGGCTGCGGCACCGGCATCCTGACGGTGACGCTCGCGGGCCCGGGGCGGGACGTTGTCGGGATCGACCCGGCCGAGGCCATGCTCGCGGCGGCCCGCGCGCGCCCGGGCGGGGACGGCGTCGAGTGGCGACACGGGGATGCGGGGCTGATCGCGCCGGACTCCGCCGACCTGGTGGTGATGAGCGGCAACGTGGCCATGCACCTGGTCGACGACGACTGGCACGCGTCGCTGCGGCGCATCGGTGCGGGGCTCGTGCCCGGCGGCCGCCTGGTCTTCGAGACGCGCAACCCCGTCCGGCGCGCGTGGGAGGGCTGGCAGCAGGACCCCACGGAGCGCACGATGCCGGCCGGGCGGGTCCTCGAGTCGGAGCGCACCTCCGCCCCGGACCGGCACGGGGTGGTGACGATGCGCGTGCGCACCGAGTTCCTCGACTCCGGGGAGGTGTCCGAGGTGGACCAGCACCTGCAGTTCCGCTCCGCGGAGCAGGTGCGCGCGGACCTGGCCGCAGCGGGGCTGCGGGTGGAACGGCTCTCCGGAGACTGGCACCGCACGGCCTTCGACCCCGCCGAGCACCCGCTCATGGTGGTGGAGGCGGTGCGGGACTGACCGGGCGGTGGACGGCGAGCCCCTATGCCCCTCAGCCCCCGAACCCGACCGCCGTGTCCGGGGTGAGGTCGCCGTCGCGCAGGCCCTCCAGCACGAGCCGCTCGTAGTCCGGAATCGGGCTCGGCAACGAATCCAGGGGGAACCACTCCAGGTGGGAGGCCTTGCCGGGCTCGCAGATCCGCGGCTCACCCGCCCAGGACCGGCAGGCCCAGAACCAGTCCACGCGCTGCTCGCGCGGGGTGTCCGTGCCGTCCGTGCGCTGCATGACGGTCAGCAGCTCGAGGGCAGCAGGCTCGATCTCGACGCCGAGCTCCTCCGCCGTCTCCCGGACCGCCCCCTGCCGGGCCGCCTCCCCCGGCTCCACGTGCCCGGCGGCGCCCGCCACCCAGAACCCGTCCATGTACCCGGTGTGATGCCGGCGCTGCAGCAGCACCTCCCGTCCCCGCAGCAAGAGGACGTAGGAGGAGGGCACGAGGGCGAAGGAGTGGGCGGCCATGGGCACCATCATCGCCTCACGGGACCGCCACTGCGGCCGGTGCGTGGATGACGCCCGTGACCTGGGCATTCGCTGGGAACTGCCGCTAGCGCTGTCTCTTATACCACATCTCCGAGCCCACGAGACTCCTGAGCATCTCGTATGCCGTCTTCTGCTTGA
>NZ_LR732370.1:2479652-2499137 GCF_902506395.1 Micrococcus sp. 116 | reverse complement strand
GTTCGGACGCACGCCCGTGGTCCGCCGCGGGCGCCCGGCGCCGGACCACGGGCGTGCGTCCGAACCCGGCGCGACCCTTCGGGGTCGAGGTGCTGGTCCCGGCCGGTCCGTCACCCGACACGGCACCCGGCCGGACGCCCGGCGCGCGTGGCGGGGGGACGCCGTCGTACTGGGTCTACGGGCACGACCGCACCCCGTGCCTGCGCTGCCGCGGCCCCGTCCGCCAGGAGGACTACGGCTCCCCCGAGGACGACGCGCGGCGGCTGTGGTGGTGTCCGCACTGCCAGCGCTGACCCGGACGCGCCCGAACGGTGGCCGCGTGTCCTCCCCGCTCCCTACGCTGAACCCGCCCCGACCCGAGGAGGAGCCATGGCCGACCCGTTCCCCAAGGACCCGGAGGGCGCCGTCGTCGCGCTCGTGCTGGCCGGCGGCACCGGCGGCCGCCTCATGCCGCTCACCGCGGCCCGCGCCAAGCCGATGGTGCCGCTGGCGGGCCAGTACCGGCTGATCGACGTCGTCCTGTCCAACCTGGCCCACTCGCGCCTGCGGGACGTGTGGGTCGTGGAGCAGTACCGCCCCTTCACGCTCAACCAGCACCTGGCCGGCGGCCGGCCGTGGGATCTCGACGGCACCCGCCACGGCCTGCGGCTCCTGCCTCCCGCGCAGGGCCGCGCCGAGGAGGGCTTCGCCCGCGGCAACGGCCACGCGATCGCCCAGCAGCTGCCGCTGCTGGAGCAGTTCGGCGCCGAGACCGTCGTGGTGCTCTCCGCGGACCACCTGTACCAGCTGGACCTGCGCCCCGTGCTGGCCGAGCACGCCCGCTCCGGCGCCGAGCTCACCGTGGTCACCACCGAGACGGACGAGGACCCCTCGCGCTTCGGCGTCGTGCAGGTGGACGACGACGGCGCCGTGACCGACTACGCCTACAAGCCGGAGGACCCGGCGGGCACGCTCGTGGCCACCGAGGTGTTCGTGTTCGACGTCGCCGCGCTCTCCGAGGTGGTCGGCGACCTCGTGGCGGGCGAGGACGAGGCGGCCACCAAGGACGAGGGCGAGACCGATGAGGACGGCGACCCCGTGGGCTCCTCCCTCGGCGACTACGGGGAGAGCATCATCCCGGCGTTCGTGGCGCGGGGGCGCGTGCGGGAGCACCGCCTCGCGGGGTACTGGCGGGACATCGGCACCCTGGATGCGTACGTCCGCGCCCACCGGGAGATCCTCGAGGGCACCGGCCTGGACATCGCCGCCGAAGGATGGCCGCTGATCACCAACACCCACCAGGCGCCGCCGGCGTGGGTGGCCCCGGACGCCCGCGTCTCCGGCTCGCTGCTCAGCCCGGGCTGCCGGATCGAGGGCGAGGTGTCGGACAGCGTGGTCGGCCCCGGGGTGGTCGTGGCGGCCGGCGCCACGGTGCGCGGCAGCCTCCTGCTCGGCGACTGCGAAGTCCCCGCGGGCGCGGTGCTGGACACCGTGGTGGTCGACGTCGGCGGGGCGGTCCCGGCGCACGAGGTGACGGGGCGCGCCGCGCCGGCCGAGGAGGTCGTGGTGCTCACCCCGCAGGACCGCGGCCCGGCCGAGGACGAGACCACCGGCTCCGGCCGGCCCGGCCGGTCGGACTGAGCGGCGCCGGTCGGACGCAGCCGCGCCGGGCTGGGAGGATGGACCCGTGGCCGTCCCCTCTCCCCTCCCCCCGCGCAACGGCGTCAACGCCACGCGCCTGCGCCTGCCCACCTCCGGCTGGCCCACCGCGCAGGACTACGTGCTCCACCGGTTCGGTCACGTGGACCCGGAGGGCATCCGCGCGCGCTTCGCACGCGGCGAGGTCGTGGCGGCGGACGGCACCGCACTGACGCCGACGACGCCGCTGGGCGTGCACGACGACCTCTGGTACTACCGGGACGTCCCCGACGAGGCCCCGCTGCCCGTGACGCACACGCTCCTGCACCGCGACGAGCACCTCGTGGTCATCCACAAGCCGCACTTCCTGCCCACCACCCCGGGCGGCCGCTTCGTCCAGGAGACCGCGCTGGTGCGGCTGCGCAACGAGCTCGGCCTCGATGACCTCGTGCCCCTGCACCGGCTCGACCGGGCGACGGCCGGCGTCGTGATGTTCTCCGCGAACCCGGCCACCCGCGGCGCCTACCACCTGCTCTTCGAGCGGCGTGCCGTGGCCAAGACCTACGAGGCCGTGGCGCTCCTGCCGGACGCCCCCGACGACGGCGCCCGCCGCCCCGGCGCCCCGGCCGACCCCGTCCTGGGGCGATTCCCGCTGACCGTGCGCAGCCGGATCCGCAAGGACAAGGGGATCCTGCGCTCCGTGGTGGAGGAGATCCCGCCGGCCGCCTCGGGACGCCGGGCGGGCGCGCCGGTGCGGACCCGGCGGTCGAACCGGCCCCACGCCGGGGCGAACGCGGAGTCCCGGGTGGAGCTGCTGGGCGCCGGCGTCTCCGCCGGGACGCTGGCGGGGCGGCGCGTGGCGCACCTGCGACTCACCCCGCGCACGGGCCGCACCCACCAGCTGCGCATCCACCTGGCCGCCCTGGGCCTGGGCATCGCGTTCGACCCGTTCTACCCGGACCTGCTCGACCTCGCCCCGGACGACGTCACGCGTCCCCTGCAGCTGCTCTCCCGGTCGCTGCGCTTCACGGACCCGGTGACGGGCGAGGAGCGGGAGTTCACCTCCCCCGCTGAGCTGCAGGAGCGACCGCGGTGACGGGCGGGGACCCGGCCGCCCTGATGGACGCGCTCGGAGTGTGGTTCCACCCGCTCACCGCGCTGCTCGTGGCCCTGGACGCCCCGATCCCACCCGTCCCGTCGGAGGTGGTGGTCATCGGCTCGGGGGCGCTCGCGGCGGAGGGCCGGGTCTCCCCCGTGGCCGCGGTGCTGGCGGCGTGGCTGGGCTGCTGGGCCGGGGACGTCGGCCTCTACGCGCTGTTCCGCCACGGCCTCGCCGACCGCCTGGACCGCTGGGCGTGGTGGCGGCGGATCCACCGGGGGATCCGGAGCCTGCTGGTGCGGGTGGGCCCGGCGGGCAGCCTGGCGGGGCTGTCCGTGCTGCGGTTCGTCTCGGGCGGACGGACGGCGTCGATGGCGGCGGCCGGGATCGGCGGGATCCGCTGGCCCGTGTTCCTGTGGCTGTCCGGGGCGGGCTCGCTCGCATGGTCCGGGTCCATGGTGGGGCTCGGCTGGATCACCGGCCGGGCCACCGGCCTGCCGTGGTGGGCGTCCGCGGTGGTCGGCATGGTGTTCGGTACCCTTGCAGGGTTGATGATCGCGGGGATCGTGGCCCACCGTCGCCGGGGCCGGAAGGGGTGAGCATGCAGGACGCGTCCTCCGAGTCCCGCGCCGCCCTCGAGCGCCTCCGGGACGCCTCGGCACCCCGTCCCGACGACGACGCGACGCGTGCTCCCGCCGCGCGCCCTCGCCGCGCCCTGGCCGCGCCCGGGGAGATCTCCCGCCGCGATCTGCGCCGTCACGAGCGCGCCCTGCGCTCGGGCCGACCCGAGACCGCCGCCGAGCGCCGCGTGCGCGAGGACCGCCGCGCGGACGTGCACCGCGCCATGGACCGTCTGCGCACCCCGGGCGCTCCCGCCCAGCAGCGTCCACGCCGCGACCTCAGCGAGATCCTGGACCGCCTCGGCAGCCCGGACCTCGCCCGTTTCACCGACCCGCTCGTCGGCACGGTCGAACGCATCCTCCCCGCCCCGGGCCGGGACCCGGAGAAGGCCGCGGAGGCCGCACGCCGCCGCACTGCGGCCGAGGAGCGCCGGCGGGCCCGCCTCGACGAGGAGGCCCGCCGGGCCCAGGCCGCGCGGGTGGCCCGCCGCCGCCGCGAGGAGGAGAAGCAGCGCCGTCGGCGTGAAGCCGAGCGGCGCCGTCGGGTGGCGGCCGAGGAGAAGGCACGTGCCGCCGCCGAGGCGGAGGCCCGCCGCCGGGAGCGGGAGGAACGGCGCCGCCGGGAGGCGGAGGTCGCCGCCGAGCGCGCCCGCGTGCAGGCGGAGCGGCGGGCCCGCGAGGAGGCCGCGCTCGCCGAGCGGGAGCGGCTCCGGCTCGAAGCGGAGGCGGAGGCGGAGCGCCGTCGGCAGGCGGCCGAGGCCGAACGCCGTCGCCTCGAGGCCGAACGCGTCGAGGCCGAGCGGCGCCGTCGGGCCGAGGAGGCCGAGCGGCGCCGTCGCGAGGCGGAGGAGGCCGCCCGCCGCGAGGCCGAGCGACGTCGTCGCCAGGCCGCACGCGTCCGCGCCCACACCGTGCTGCACGCCGAACGCGCCCTCGCCCAGGCCCGGCTCCTCGAGGACCGAGCCCGGGAGGCCGAGCGCCGCGCGGCGGAGGACGCCGCCCGCCGCCGCCGCGAGCACGAGGAGCGGGAGTCCCGCGCGCTGGCCCGGGCCGCGCGCGAGCTCGAGGGCCCCGAGGTCTTCCCGGCCGCCGCCGACCGGCCGCTGCTGTCCGACCCGGAGGAGCGGCTCACCGATGAGGAGCTCTTCGCCCGGGCCCGGGTGGCCCTGCCCGAGTGGCGGCGGCGGCAGCGGCTCTCCACGAAGGCGCAGGCCGTCCGGGCCGAGGCCACCGCCCACTCCTCGGCGGGGCCGGTCACGGGCGCCCTGCCCCTGATCCCCGGCTACACCCCCGCGCCGCCCGAGGAGCCGGCCGGCTCACCGACCGCTGCGGACCGACGCGGCCAGGCGCTGCTGACCGTCGTGTGGGCGCTGTTCGTGCTCTCCGGCGCGTGGGGCCTCGGTCTGGCCGGCCGCGTCCCGGGGCTCGCCGCGCTCGACGCCGGCGCCTACCCGCTCACCGCCGACGGCCGACACGGCCCCGACGCGAGCGTGTTCGGGCTGTCCCCGCTGCACCCGGCGATCTGGCCGGTGCTGTGGCTGCTGACCGGGATGTACGTGCTCCGGCAGTGGGGGCCGGGCCAGGGCGCGTCGCCGCGGCACCGCCGCATCCGAGGCGCGGTCGCGGGGACCCTGCTGGCGCTGGCGCTGTGGTTCCCCCTGGCCGTCCTGGCCCCCGGGGGCTTCGACGTCGTCCCGTGGCTGCTCGCCCTGGTCCTCATGCTCCGTGTGGTCCGGCGGCTCGGCGCCCGCCCGGCGGCCCGCCGCGTCGCACGGGTGGCCGAGGACGGCGCGCTCGGCGTGCTGCTGGGCACCCTCCTCGCCGGCGCACCCACCGCGGTGGGCGCCGCCCTCCACGCCTGGGGTGTGCACGTCGACTGGTTCCCGACCGAGCTGCTCGCCCTGCTGGTGCTGGTGGCCCTGCTGCTGGCGGCCCTGCGCCTCGTGCTCGGGGGGCGCGGCCGCATGGGTGTGGCCCTGGGCATGGCCTGGACCCTGCTCTGCCTCGCCCTGCCCCGCCTGCTGCCCAGCCCGCTCGGGGCGCAGCAGAGCGTGTGGGTGGGTCTCGCGGCCGCCTTCGGGGCGCTGCTGCTGGTCACCGCCGCGGCCGTGCGCCGCTCCTGGGCCCGCCAGATCGAGCGCGACGCCGCCCGCCGGCCGCACCCGGCCGGCGCCTGAGCCCGGCCCCGTTCAGCGCCCGAGCCCAGCGGGCACCGGGACCCACCGGCCGCCGTCGCGCCGGAGCACGTCCAGCCGGCCCGTCACGGCGACGCCGGACACCGCCTCCGCCATCCGCCGCGCCACCTCGGCGGCCTCGGCGTCCTCGCCGGCCCGGTGCGAGCCGGGCACCGTGAAGCGCAGCACGATCCGCGGGACGCGCGCGACGACCTCGATGTCCTTCGCCGCGAGCACGTGCGTGGCCTGGACGGCGGCCTCGGCCAGGTCCATGACCTCTTCGGGTCGGTGGCCGGGCAGGAGGTCGCCGATCTGCAGGCGGGCGCGGTAGGAGGGCATGGGCCCAGGGTAGGGGTGGACGCAGCAGCGGTGACGACTTCTCTCGTCGCGCGGGCCGGCCCGCCCTTCCGCCCGCGGCGGACGCGAGCCCTCCCGTGTCCGGACCCGATCGTAGGGTGGGGTGCATGACTCAGACCGCCACCCCGCAGACCGACGCCCCCGCCGTGCCCGCGATCTTCGAACCGATCGAGATCAACGGCGTGCGCGTGCGCAACCGCCTGATCCTGCCGCCGATGTGCCAGTACTCGTGCGAGGCGCGCGACGGCGTCCCCCACGGCTGGCACTTCCAGCACCTGGGCGCCCGCGCGGCCGGCGGCTTCGGGATCGTGGTGGCCGAGGCCACCGCCGTCACCCCCGAGGGACGCATCTCCGCGTGGGACACCGGCCTGTGGAACGACGAGCAGCGGGACGCGTGGGCGCCGATCGCCGAGTTCATCGCCTCCCAGGGCGCCCTGCCCGCCATCCAGCTCGGCCACGCCGGCGCCAAGGCCTCGACCGTCCCCATGCACCCGGGCGCGCCCGCCGGGCAGCCGATCCTCGAGGGCCCCGACTCCTGGGAGACCCTCTCCCCCTCCGGCGTGGCCACCAACTCCATGGAGATCCGCACCCACGCGATGCGGGTGGACGAGATCCGGGAGACCGTCCAGGCCTTCGCCGACGCCGCCGAGCGCGCCGACCGTGCCGGCTTCGGCGCCGTGCAGCTGCACGCCGCCCACGGCTACCTCATCCACCAGTTCCTCTCGCCGCTGACCAACACCCGGACCGACGAGTACGGCGGGGACTTCGAGGGCCGCACCCGCTTCCTCAAGGAGGTCGTGGCGGCCGTGCGCGAGGTGTGGCCCGCGGACAAGGTCCTCGGCATCCGCATCTCCGGCTCGGACTGGGTCGAGGGCGGCTGGAGCATCGAGGAGACCGTCCGCCTGGCGCAGGAGCTGCAGGGGCAGGTGCACTGGTTCGACCTGTCCTCCGCGGGCATCGGGGACACCTACGAGGGCCCTCAGGGCCCGGGCTATCAGGTGCCGTTGGCCACCGCCGTGAAGGAGGGCACCGAGGGGATCGTGGTGTCCGCCGTCGGCTCGCTGACCGGCGCCGAGGAGGTCGCGGCCGTGGTGGACGAGGACCGCGCCGACGCCGTCTGCGTGGGCCGCGCCGCCCTGGCGAACCCGAACTGGCCGACCGCGGCCGCCCTCGCGCTCGACGTCCCCTCGGAGCAGGTGCCGATGGCCCGGCAGTACTTCCGCGCCAAGTGGTGAGCGGAACACGCGGGACCCGGTGTGCCCCCGGCGCGGAACTCCGGTAGAACAGAACCATGAGCGTGCGCACCCCCGACCCGAATCCGGGCTGGCTGTCCGACGAGGACCTCTACGAGGCCCGGCGTCGGCTGCCCATGGTGTATGTGGAGGCCATCCCGGTGCGGCTGGACTCCCTCGGCTACGTCACCGAGATCGGCCTGCTCTACGTGGCGGATGAGACCGGCACGTTCCAGCGGACGTTCGTCTCCGGCCGCGTCCAGTACCGGGAGACCATCCGCGCCGCGCTGATGCGCCACCTGGAGAAGGACCTCGGCCCGCTCGCGTTCCCGCAGCTGCCGCCGTCGGTGGTCCCCTGCACCGTCGCCGAGTACTTCCCGGCGCCGTCCGAGACCGGGCTGACGGACGACCGCCAGCACGCCGTGGCCCTGGTGTACGTGGTGCCGGTGACGGGTGAGTGCCAGCCGCGCCAGAACGCGCTCGAGCTGACCTGGCTCACCCCCGAGGAGGCCCTCGGCGAGGACATCCAGGCCGAGTTCATCGGTGGCCGCGGGGACCTGGTGCGCCAGGCCCTCGCCCACGTGGGATGGGGGCGCTGAGCATGGCACCGGTCGTCGGCGGCTATCTCCGCCATCTGAAGTCCCAGGACGTGCAGCCCGGGGACAGCTTCCTGACCCGCCGCGGCGAGCCCGCCCCGCCCGTGGCCTCGACCCGGGTGATGCGGGACGACTTCGGCACCCCCGCGCTCGTGATCGCCACCCTCGAGGGCGGCCGCGAGGTCAAGATCGCCCACGGCTCCGTGATCCGGGTCCGCACGGACCGCCCGGAGGAGCGCAGGGCCGTCCCGGACACCACCTTCTCCCCCGTGGACGCGGGCTCCCCCGAGGAGCGGATCGTCGCCGTCGGCAAGCGCCACCTCGAGGACACCGAGCTGACCGCCACCGCGGCCCGGCTCTCGCACGGGTTGAACCTGCGCTCCGGCTCCCAGCTGGAGGACGTGTTCGGCATGGCCGAGCGGCTCTACCTGCTGCACGAGGACACCGAGGGCACGCTCGCCACCCTGGGCCTGCTGACGAACCTGCCGTGGGACGGGGCCGTGGGGCGGTGGAAGTCCATCCAGGCCGCGCTGTCCCTGGCGTCGCTGATCCTGCGCGAGGAGGGCGAGCACATCGCCGCCGCCAACCTCGGTCGGCGCCTGCTCGAGGCGGACGAGGTCCCCTCCGAGCCGGGCCGGGCGTCCCGCGTGCTCGAAGTGCGCCAGCGTCAGCTCAACGAGCCGCCGCTCTACGACCGGGAGATCTCCCGCGCCCTGCAGGCCCGCGACGCCGAGGCCGAGTATCAGTGGCGCCGGGCCCGGTTCGGCCAGCTGCTCTACCTGCGTGCCCGCGGCGGCTCGGAGACGCTCACGGACGCCGACCTGGATTCCCGGATCGCCCGGGAGCTCGGCACGCTGCGCACCCTCGCCGACGAGCTCGAGGCGAAGGCAGCCACGCGCCGGTGAGGCCCAGCCGCGGGACGGGCGTCGAGAGCCGGCCCCGTCCCCGGTGACACGCCCTCCGGGGTGCGGTTCGTGTGGCGCACCTCACTCTCCAGCCCCTGTCGGGGCTATGCGCCCGACATGACCGGCTCCGCACCCGCTCAGCTCCGCCCCCTCCGCGCCACGGACGCGCCCGCCGTCCTGGCGGCCTTCCACGCGGGCACCGTCGGCATGGCCGACCCCGGGGAGGTCACCGACGAGGCCTCCGCCCGCGCCTACGTCGACGGACTGGTCCAGGCGGAGGGGACGGACGCCGTCGCCGTGGTGGAGCGCGGGACGGACACGCTGATCGGCCTGGTCGCCGTCGTGCGCGACGAGGCGCACGGCACCGGCGCGCTCACCGCCTGGCTGCATCAGGGCTGGCGCGGGGACGCGATCATGTCGCGTGCGGCGACCACCGTGGCGGGCGCCGAACTGGCCGAGGGCGGCCTCGAGCGGATCGAACTGGCCCACCGGGCGGACAGCCCGACGGCGGGGGCCGTCGCCCGGGCCGCCGGGCTCCGACACGAAGGCACGCAGCGCGGCCGCCTCCGCGCGGGCGGGCGGCGGCTCGACGTGCACCGCTACGGCCGGCTGGCCGCGGACCCGCTGCCCGAGGAGCGCGTCCGTCCCCTGCCGTGGGCCTCCGACGCCCGCCCCTGGGCCGACCGCTGACCGCGGCCCGCCCCCGACGACGCCCCACGACGCCGCCGCGCCCTCCCGGCCCGATGCCCCGCTAGTCTGCCGAGATGACCACCCCGACCGGCGCCGTCCCGAGCCCGCATCCGCGGCCGTTCCTCCTCGTCCAGACGCGCCCCGAAGACGACGCCGCGGCCGCCGAGGTCGAGGCCGTCCAGCGACTGGGCGGCTATCCGGAGGGCCGGCTGCGCGTGCTGCGCCTGGACCGCGTCGTGCAGCGCCCGGACGTGGCCACGCACGGCCTGGACTGGGAGGCGGAGCTCGCGGACGTCGCCGCCGTGATCCTGCCCGGCAGCCCGTTCACGGGCTCCGATCCCGAGGAGACCAAGTCCCCCGTGCAGCGCGCCGTGGAGGCGGAGCTGGGCCGGATGCTCGACGTCGTCCGGCGCCGCGACCTGCCGTTCCTCGGCTGCTGCTACGGCGTCGGCACGCTGGGCCGGCACGCCGGCGGCGTCGTGGACAACGCCCATGGCGAGTCGGCCGCGCCCGTCGAGGTCACGCTCACCGACGAGGGTGCCGCAGATCCGCTGCTGGCCGGGGTGCCCCGCGTGTTCGCGGCGTACGTCGGCCACAAGGAGGCGATGAGCGCGCTGCCGCCCGGCGCGGTGCTGCTCGCCGAGGGCGCCGACTGCCCCGTGCAGATGTTCCGGCTCGGCACCCGCCAGTACGCCACCCAGTTCCACCCGGAGCTGGACCAGGCCGGGATCCTCGAGCGCCTTGAGATCTACCGCGAGCACGGGTACTTCGCGCCGGGCGAGTACGAGCCCACGGTGGCGGGGCTGGCCGCCGTCGACCCCGAGCACCCGCGCCGGATCCTGGCGAACTTCCGCACGCTGTTCGGCTGAGCCGCCCGGCCCACCCCGTAGCGTGGCCGCATGGACACGCACCGCGCCACCGCTTCCCTGCCCTGGATCGACGGCCCCGCCGTGCGCGCCGCCCTGAGCCCGCGCGCCGCCGTCGACGCGCTGGAGGCGGCCCTCGCCGCCGGCCTGGACCCGGAGGCCGACGCCCCCCGCACCCGCGTGGCCACCGCCGCCGGGCAGCTGCTGCAGATGCCCTCGACGCGCGGGGCCGAGGTCGGCACCAAGCTGCTCACCCTCACCCCGGACAACCCCGAGCGCGGACTGCCCGTCATCCAGGGCGTCTACGTGCTGTTCGGCGCCCCGGGCACCCCCGGCCAGGCACCGCGGGCCGTGCTGGACGGCGTCGAGCTCACGGGCCTGCGCACCTCCGCGGTGTCCGCGCTCGGGGTGCGGCTGCTCGCGGACGCCTCGCCCCGGCACCTGGTCGTGTTCGGCACGGGCGTGCAGGCGTGGGAGCACGCGCTCACCTTCCAGGACGTGTTCGGGCTGGAGTGGGTGTCCGTGGTGGGCCGCGACGCCGGCCGGGCCGCCGCCCTGGCCGCGCGCATCGAAGCGGAGCTGGGCGTGACCGCGCGCGCCGCGGGCCCGGAGGCCGTGGCGGAGGCGGACGTCGTGGTGACGTGCACGGCCGCGACGGCCCCGCTGTTCGACGGGACGCTCGTGCCGGAGCACGCGACGGTCGTGGCGATGGGCTCGCACACCACGGACGCCCGCGAGACCGACGACGCCCTGGCCCGCCGCGCGACCGTGGCGGTGGAGTCGCGGGACTCGGCCGCCCGCGAGGCCGGGGACGTGACCCTCGCGATCGACTCCGGTGCGCTGGCCGGGATCGAGGACACGGTGACGCTGGCCGAGCTCGTGGCCGGGACCGCGCGTCGTCGGGAGGGCGCGCCCGCCCTGTTCGTCACCACCGGCATGCCCTGGCAGGACCTGGTGGTGGCGAGCGCAGTGGCGCGGGAGGTGCTGGGCTGAGCCGGGGCGGCCTGCGGTGCCTGCGCACTACCCTGGGTCCCATGCCTGAGACCCCCGCCGCCCCGACGCCGCAGCCCGCCTCCGGTGCCCCCGCGCATCCCTCGCAGTTCGGCTTCGAGGTGACGCACCGGCTGGAGACCGGCGGTGCGGACGGCGCCCCGCTCGGGCGCACCGGTGTGATCACCACGCCGCACGGGCGGATCCAGACGCCGGCGTTCATCCCCGTCGCGACGCAGGCCTCGGTGAAGGCGGTGCTGCCCGAGTCCATGGCGGAGCTCGGCGCACAGGCGCTGCTGGCCAACGCGTATCACCTGTACCTGCAGCCCGGCGACGGCCTCCTGGACGAGGCCGGCGGCCTCGGCGCGTTCATGAACTGGCCCGGGCCGACCTTCACGGACTCGGGCGGCTTCCAGGTGATGAGCCTCGGCTCGGGCTTCAAGAAGGTCATCGACATGAAGGGCCCCGGCGCGCCCGAGGGGCAGGGCGCCGACGACGCCGTCGCCCCCGGAAAGGAGCGCCTGGCCAACGTCGACGACGACGGCGTCTGGTTCAAGTCCCACCTCACCGGGGACCGGCACCGGTTCACCCCCGAGGTGTCCGTGGGCATCCAGCACAACCTCGGCGCGGACATCATGTTCGCCTTCGACGAGCTGACCACCCTGCACAACTCCCGCGGCTACCAGGAGGAGGCGCTCGAGCGCACCCGCCGCTGGGCCCAGCGCTGCCTCGACGAGCATGCCCGCCTCACCGGGGTCCGCGCGGCGCGGCCGTACCAGGCGCTGTTCGGCGTGATCCAGGGGGCCCAGTACGAGGACCTGCGCCGCAAGGCCTGCCGCGGCCTCGCGGCGATGCGGGCCGAGTTCCCGGCCGCGGGGGAGCTCGACGGCGTGACGACCGGCTTCGACGGCTACGGCGTCGGCGGGGCCCTGGAGAAGGAGAACCTCGGGACCATCGTGGGCTGGTGCGCGCAGGAGCTGCCCGAGGACAAGCCGCGCCACCTGCTGGGCATCTCCGAGCCCGACGACCTGTTCACCGCCGTCGAGAACGGCGCCGACACCTTCGACTGCGTCTCCCCCACCCGGGTGGCCCGCACCGGCGCGTTCTACACCCGCGACGGGCGCTACAACCTGCCCGGGGCGAAGTACCGCCGTGACTTCGGCCCGCTGGACCCCGAGTGCGACTGCTACACGTGCGCCCACTACTCCCGCGCGTACCTGCGGCACCTGTTCAAGGCGAAGGAGATGGTGGCGCACACCCTCCTCTCCATCCACAACGAGCGGTTCACGGTCTCGCTCGTGGACCGGATCCGCGCGGCCATGCAGGACGGCACGCTCGCCGAGCTCAAGGCCGAGACCCTCGGCCGGTACTACGCCCCGAAGGGCTGAGGGGTGCTGGGTCCGCCGGCACGCTGCGGGGGGGAGCCAGCACGCTGCGACGGGCGCGAGCCAGACGTTTCTGCTGTTCTGAGGGGGCTGTCACGACCGATTCGTCTGGCTCAGCGCCGCTCGGACGCGTAGAAGACGTGAGCCAGACGATTCAGTGGCTCCTGCACAGGGCCGCCGGCCCGGCTCGCCCTCCACGGCCCTCCCGCTCGCCATCCGGGGTCCACCGCCGGAAGGGGAGGCTGGCGGCATGGTCGCCCCTCCTCCGCACGACGACGCCCTCGGCCCCGTCTTCCCGGTCGCCGCGGGGCTGCAGGCCGGTCTGACGGCCTCGCAGCTGCGCGGCCCCCGGTTCGACGCCCCGCACCACGGGCTGCGGCACCTCGCCGGGGGTCAGCCCTCACTGGCCGACGTCGTCCGCGCCCTCCAGCGGACGAACCCCGGCACCGCGGCCACCCACGCCACCGCCGCTCGCCTCTGGGGGATGTGGCTGCCGCGGCAGTGGGAGCGCGGCCCCATCCATCTGGGGCGCACGCGGGCCGAGGGCGGGGCGCCGCGCCGCAGCGGCGTCGTCGGGCATGAGCTGCACCCGCAGGACCCCGTGCTGGTGCGCTCGGGGGTGCGGATCACGACGCCGGCCGCCACCTGGGCGGCGCTGGCGCAGCTGGGTCTGCCGTTGGCCGACGTCGTCGCCGCCGGGGACAGCCTGCTGCAACGGGCGGACGGCCCGGCCGGCCGGCGTCGCCCCGGCGAGCATCCGCGGTGCACCGTGCGTGATCTGGAGGCGGAGGTGCTGCGGGTGCGCGGGAGGCGAGGGACGCGGACCCTGCGAGCGGCCCTGCCGCTGCTCAGGGACGGCGCGGATTCGAGGGCCGAGACGCTCCTCCGACTGGCGCTGGCCGACGCGGGTGTGCCGGAGCCGGAGGTGAATCCGCTGCTGATGCTGAGCGACGGGTCCACCGTCCGGCCAGACCTGGTGTGGCGGGAGGCCCGTGTCTGCGTGCAGTACGAGGGCGATCATCACCGGACGGACCCGCAGCAGTGGCGCCGTGACATCGAGCGCGACCGCCGGATGCAGGCCGAGGGGTGGATCGTGCTGCGCGTGACCGCCAGCGTCGTCACCCAGCGGGGCCTCGACGCCCTGCTGCGCGACCTCGCCGCCCACCTGCGGCTCCCTCTGCCTGCGTGAGCCAGATGAATCGGCCGCCGAGCCAGACGAATCGGCGGCAGGGGGGCGTGCGTACCAGCAGAAATCTCTGGCTCACGCCGCCGCCCCCGCTCGCGTCATCTCACACGAACGCGCCGACCCCCGTGATCTCGCGGCCGATGATCAGCCCCTGCACGGTCTCGGTGCCCTCGTAGGTGTGGATCGCCTCGATGTCCGCGAAGTGGCGGGCCACCTCGTTCTGGATGAGGATGCCGTTGCCACCGAGCAGGTCGCGCGCGTTCGCGGCGATGGACCGCGCGGCGCGCGTCGCCGAGTACTTGGCCATGGACGCCATCGGCCCGGTGAGCCGCCCCTCGTCCTCGAGCCGGGTCGCACGCAGCACGAGCAGCTGCACCTGGGTGAGCTGAGAGAGCATCTCGGCCAGGCGGGTCTGCACGCTCTGGGCGGCGGCCAGCGGCCGGCCGAACTGGACGCGCTGCCCCGCGTACTGCACCGCCGCCTCGTAGCAGCCCACGGCCTTCCCGAGGGCGGACCACGCGACGCCCGCGCGCGTGGCGAAGAGGACGCGGGAGGTGTCCTTGAAGGAGCGGGCCTCGGGCAGGACGTCGGCGTCGGGCACGAAGACGCCGTCGAGGGTGATGTGGGCCTGGTCGATGGCCCGCAGCGCGACCTTGCCCTTGATGACCTCGGCCGTGTAGCCCTCGGACTCCTGGCGCACGATGAACCCGCGGACCTTCT
This sequence comes from Micrococcus sp. 116, assembly GCF_902506395.1. Taxonomy (NCBI): domain Bacteria; kingdom Bacillati; phylum Actinomycetota; class Actinomycetes; order Micrococcales; family Micrococcaceae; genus Micrococcus; species Micrococcus sp. 116. Next base: position 2,484,700 of record NZ_LR732370.1, on the reverse strand, counting down.
CGTCCTCGGCGCTGCGCGCCCACACCACGGTCACCCCGCCGGCGGCCCCGTTGCCGATCCACTTCTTGTGCCCGTGCAGCCGCCAGCCGCCGTCGACGCGCTCGGCGCGGGTCTCCAGCGAGACCGAGTCGGAGCCGTGGGTCGGCTCCGTGAGGGCGAAGGCGCCGTAGAGCTCGCCGCGCGCCATGGCCGGCAGGTGCTCGGCACGCTGCTCCTCGCTGCCGCACAGCTGGATCGAGCGCATGGCCAGACCGCCCTGCACGCCCGTCATCGTGGCGATCGAGCCGTCCAGGCGCGAGAGCTCCATCATGGCCAGGCCCGCTGCAACGCGGGAGACGTCGGGCAGCCCGTCCACGGGGACGCCGTCGCGCAGCAGGTCGGCCTGCCCCAGGCGGGCCACGAGGTCCAGCGGGTACTCGTGGCGGTCCCACGCCTCCCGGATCCGGGGCAGCACGTCCGGCTCGAGGGCGAAGGCGCGGGCTCGACGCCACACGTCCTTCTCGGCGTCGGAGACGTCCGCGAGCGCCAAGTAGAAGTCGGTGTCCAGCGGCGTGGCGACGTCGTACTCGGGCTCGACGGTGGGCAGGGTCTCGGTCATGGTGGCCTCCCGGGCGGGGTCGGAGAGATGGGTGTGTCCGTCATCACCCTACACCAACTGACACGCCATCTCACAGAATCAGACGCAGTCTCACCCCCTCTCCTCGCCCGTGGCACCATGGCCCGCATGACGACGCCCGCCGAGGACACCCTCACCGCCCTGATCCACCTGCTGGACCGCGAGGGCTACGACGCCGTCACGGCCGACCAGCTCGCCCGCCAGGCCGGCATGAGCCGGGCCAGCTTCTTCCGCCACCTCGGCGGGAAGGAGGAGGTGGTCTTCGCCGACCACGCGGCGCTGCTCGCCCGCCTGGACGACTTCCTGCGCGGCACCTCCCTCGGCGTGCGGGAGGCCCTCGAGGAGGCGGTCCTCCAGGTCTTCCGGCATCACACCGCCGATCCGGACCGGGCCCGGGCGCGCTCCCGCCTGCTGCGCGGCTCCCAGGCGCTGCGCACGCGCGAGCTGCTCACCTCGCACCGCTACACGGAGCTGTTCTCCGGCTGGCTCGCCACGGCCCTGCCGGACACGCCCGCGCGCGGCGGGGTCGCCGTCGGGCTGGCGGCGGCCGTGGTGGCCGTCCACAACCGCGCCCTGCGGGCGTGGCTCCACGCCCCGGCCGACGACGCCGAGGCCGGCCTGCGCGCGGACCTCGCGGAGGTCATCGCGCGGCTCACGGCCGAGCCGGCCGAGGCCGAACGAACGCTCGCCGCCGTGCGCCGACTCGTGGGCTGACGCCCCGCCCTCAGCGGCCGGCGACCTGCGCGTTCTCCGCCCCGAACGCGGGCGGGTAGCGGAACTCGCCGGCCGGCACCTCCGCGCCGTCCTGGAGCGTGAGGATCTGCAGCGCCTCGGGTTGACGCGCGAAGGCCGCGTGCACGCCGTGCTCGGAGGCCCGGTGGAAGCCGAACTTCGCGTAGTACTCGGGCCAGCCGTAGACCACCACGACCTCCTCGCCGTCGGCCTGGGCCTTCTGGAGCAGGGCGTTGACGAGCGCGGTGCCGGCGCCCTCGCCCTGGTGCTCGGGCAGGACGCCGTGCGGGGCGAGGGCGATCACCTCGGCGTGGTCGATGTGGGCCCGGACCAGGGTGCCGTAGCCCATCGGGTCCGACTGCAGGTCCGTGCCGGGGATCGCGGCGGTCATGGCCACGAGGGAGTACTGGGGCAGCCAGCCCTCCGCGCCGCCGGCGAGCGCCTCGACGAGGTCGGCCTCGGCCGTGGACGCGAAGGCGAGCTCGGCGATCTGGCGGACGGCGCGGCGGTCGGCCGGATCGTCGTGATCGGCCTCGCGGGTGGACCAGCGGTGGCCGAGATCCTGGCCGGCAGGGACGTGGGCGGTGCGGTGGCCGGGGGTCTGGGTGCTGTTCTGCTCGGCGCTCATGCGCTCACCGTAGCCAGGGTGTGACCCCGGATACAGAGACGGCGCCCTGCGTCACGCTCGTGACGCGGGCGCCGTCGCCTCCTCCGGCCGGGGCGGGCTCAGTCGATCTGCAGCTCGCCCATCGGGCCGAAACCCTCCGCACCGACCTGCTCGGAGATGATCTGGGGCGTGCTCGCCAGCAGCGGGCGCATCGCGTCCAGGCCCTCCTGGAAGTGCGGGGACGCGACGTGGGCCTGCGCACCCTCGTCCGTGAACCCCTCGAGCAGGAAGTACTCGTTCGGGCCGCCTTCCACCGGGCGGTACCACTCGAAGAACAGGTTGCCGGGCTCGGAGCGCACGTCCGCGGTGTACTTCGCGACGGCGTCCATCCACTCGTCGGCACGCTCGGGCTGGACGGTGAACTTCAGGTTGATGAGGATCATGCCGTCCATTCTGGTCCACCCGGCACGGCCGCGGCACGGCCTCGCGTCCGCCGCGCGCGGAACCGCCGGGCCAGCAGCCACAGGCCCACGACGACGGCGACCACCAGCACGGCGACCAGCACCGGCAGGAACAGCGCGGCCGCGACGAGGCCGGCCGCCGAGACGTCCTCGGCCGCCGAGAGCACGGGCGCGGCGGCCCCCACCGTGACCGTGTCGGCTCCCACGACCGTCTGGACGACGTCGTTGACCGCGTCCACCCCGGGGATCTTGTCCGCGACGAGCTCGAGCGCGAGCAGGGCGCCGAGGATCCAGAGGGAGGCGTCGGCGGAGAGCCACGTCCACCCCGCGGGCAGGTCGACGAGCCCCGTGAACCGGTCCAGCAGACCCAGGGCGAGCAGGGGGATGTAGGCGTTGAGCCCGGCCGAGGTGGCCAGGCCCGTGCCGGTGAGGAACTCGAGCACGTCCGTCCCCGTCCTTCGCGGGTCGCTCGGGGCGCCCGGGCGGACGCTCCGGGTCCGAGGACCCTCGTTCCCCGGTGAACACCGCCGGCCGTCGGGCGCTTCCCGTCCGGGGTCGGTCCTACCATGGGCGCATGCCCCAGACCGCTCACTCCCCCCAGCACTCCGCCTCCGCCCCCGCGCTCGCCCTGACCATCGCCGGGTCCGAGGCCACCGGCGGCGCCGGCGCCCAGGCCGACCTCAAGACGTTCCAGGAACTCGGCGTCTTCGGCATCGTGGCGCTGACCTGCATCGTCTCCTTCGACCCGGAGGACGACTGGAACCACCGCTTCTTCCCCGTGCCCACCGAGATCCTCCAGCAGCAGCTCGACGCCATCCAGGGCGACTACCCGGAGCGGCTGCGCACCGTGAAGCTGGGCATGCAGGGCTCCCCGGAGGTCATCCGCACCTCGGCCGCGGCCCTGCGCCGCGCCGAGTGGGACCACGTGGTCCTGGACCCCGTGCTCATCTGCAAGGGCCAGGAGCCGGGCCACGCCCTGGACACGGACCAGGCGCTCAAGGCCGAGCTGCTGCCGCTGGCCACCTTCACCACCCCGAACCACTTCGAGACGGAGCAGCTCTCCGGCATGACCGTGCGCTCGGTCGAGGACCTGACGGCGGCCGCTCGGCGCATCCACGAGATCTCCGGCGCGGCCGTCCTGGCCAAGGGCGGGATGCACCTGCCCGGCCCGGACGCCGTGGACGTGTTCGTGGACGGGGACACCGTGGAGGTGCTCTCCGCCCCGAAGATCGGCCAGTCCGGCGTCTCTGGTGCGGGCTGCTCGCTCGCCGCCGCCGTCACCGCCGAGTTGGCCAAGGGTGCCACCACGCTCGAGGCCGCGCGCCGCGCCAAGGAGTTCGTGCGAGCCGGCATCGCGCAGGCGGTGGAGGGCCGCACGCCGTTCGCCGCCCTGTGGCAGGGCGGCCTGCGCTCCGCTTGAGCGCGCACGTGGGCCGCTGACTCGTCCTGAGCCGGGCGGTGCGCCACACTGGGGGCATGAAGCTCCCCTCCCCCGCCCCTTCCGCCCCCGGCGAGGTCCACCACTCGGCGTCGTCCGTTCCCGTCGACGGCGTCGAGGCCGTCGTCCCCGCGCTGCGCCAGCGCGCCCTCGCCCCGGGCGGCCGGCTCTACGGGCTGGCGGCGGCGGCCGCGGTCGGCGGGCTCACCCTGCTGGATCCGCACGCCCGCCGAGGGCGCGAGCGTCGGGCCCTCGCAGAGCTCGAGGCCGCCGTCAGCGGCACGTTTCTCGCGGCCGAGACCGCCAACGCCCTCCACACCGCCGCGATCGCCGACGGCGAGGTGGCCCCCTCCCCCGCCGCGCGTGCCCTGCGCGGGCTCGGCGGACTGGCCGTCGGCGGCGCGGTCGCGGCGGTCGCGCTGCGCACCACCGGCCTGAACGACCGGGTCGACGGCGCCGTGGTGCGCGGGCTCCAGCGGGCCGGCGTCCCCGCCCCGCGCGTCGCGCTGGCCGCAGCGGCCTCCCTGGCGATGCTGCTGGCCAACGAGGACGCCCGCCGGACCCGCCGCGACGCCGTCGAACTCGCCGTCACCGGACCCGCCGGCCTGGACGAGGACACGGTCGACGAGGTCGAGCCGGAGGCCACCGCCGAGCTGCCGGTCGAGGTGCGCGTCCTGCTCGAGACCCTGCTCGACCCGGCGCTGGCCGAGGGCCGGGACCTGCCCGGGGCTGAGGCGCTGCGCTCCCAGCTGCCGCACGCCCGCACCGTCACCTCGGTGGCCGAGGCCATCCGTGAAGCCGGCGAGGTCCCGGACTGGGTGCCGCTCGTCGTCCAGACCGACGACGACGTCCGGCGCGCGGTGCCGAACGACTGCGTCTGGCCCGTCCGCGGCCGCTTCGCCTCCGGATCCGCCGGAGGACACGAGCTCGAGCTGCGCCTGCAGGTGATCGACGGGGAGATCGGCGCCCTGACGGTGACCCTGCCCGCGGACGCCGAGGCGGACAGCGACGCCTGGGACGCGTTCCAGGAGATCGAGTCCTTCCCCGGCGTCGAGGACCTGGCCTTCCACGTGGACGGCGACCGGCGCGCCTGACCGGGAACTCTCCCGGGGCCCGTCCAGCCCGGCCCACTACAGTGGGGACCCGCCCGACGTCGTCGATCCCCCTCCCGGAGAGTTCCCGCCAGGACCACCC
>NZ_LR732370.1:2468486-2479552 GCF_902506395.1 Micrococcus sp. 116 | reverse complement strand
GTTCCCGCCATGACCACCCCCGCCCCGGTCGCGTCCGCCGCCCGTGCCCGTCGCCGCGCGGCCCGTTCCGGCCCCTGCCCGCAGCTGCGCATGGGACTGAACGGGTTCCTCGTGGCCTGGCTGCTGCCCAACCTCGTGATGGCCGCCGTGGTGGCGGTCCTGGCCGTGGTCCCGGGCCTGCAGGCCTTCGGCAGCCTGACACCGCTGCTGACGGTGGTCGGGGTCGCCGGGCTGGTGGTGGGGCTGCCGCTGTGCCTGCTCGTGAACTGGGCGTTCCGGCACGTGCTCAACCAGTGGGTCCACGTGCTGGCGTACGCGCTGATCGGCATGCTCTACGGCCTGGTGGTGCTCACGCAGGGCGCGGCGGGCATCCTGCCGATGCTCATCCCGGTGATCGGATTCCCGGCCGCCGTGCTCATGGCCCTGGGCCGGACGGCGGCCCGTCCCCTCGTCCGCACGGTCACCCCGGAGCCGTCGCGCACCGAGCCGGCCTGAGCACGCCCGCAACGAGAAAGGACGATGGCCGGATGGCCATCGTCCTTCTCGGAACCGCGTCCGGGGCCCGCATCCCCTCAGGCATGTATCCCGGCTCGTGATTCGCACTGTGCACCGTCTCAATGGGGCATGACCCACTCTAGGAGGGACGACGGCGCCCCCGACAGTGGCGGATGGTGCAGACTTTCGGGCGATGATGTGAGGCAGCTCACATGGACGTGGTCCATGACGGTGCCGGCGCCGGCCTCAGTCAGACGGACCGGGGGAGCACCGCGCGCACCCGCCACCCCCAGCCCCCCGGCCCGGCCTCGATCGCGCCGCCGAAGGTGGCCACGCGATCCCGCATGGAGTTCAGGCCCACACCGGAGGAGTTCCACTGCGGCGGGCCGGACCGCTCGGCGACGGTGTTCTCCACCGCGAGCACCACGTCCGACCCCGCGTCGCGGAGTTCGATGCGCACGCGCGCGCCCTCGCCGGCGTGCTTGGCGACGTTCGTGGTGGCCTCCTGGAGCACCCGGTGCAGGGTGGACCGCACGGAGATCGGCATCGCGTTCTGGTCGCAGCGGACGTCCGTCTCCACCGTCATTCCGAGACTGCGCAGCTCCTCGGCCAGGCGGGCCACGGACAGGACCGGATCCGCGGACGTCGCGCCGTCCGCGTCCCCCGCGGCGCCCGGCTCACCGCTCGGGTCCACGATCCCGTCCTCCTGGAGGACGGAGAGCATGCGCCGCAGGTCCCGCAGCGCGTCCTTCGCGGAGTCCCCCACCACGTCCAGCACGCTCTGAGCCGCCTCCGGGGTGCCGAGGTAGCGTGCCGTCCGGGCCTGCATCGAGATGATCGTGAGGTTGTGCGCGACCACGTCGTGCAGGTCGCGGGCCAGGGAGCGACGCTCGGCCTCGGCAGCCAGCCGGGCCCGTTCCTCCGCCTCGAACACCCGGCGGCGATCCCGCTCCCGCCGGGTCAGGCTCTCGCGGATGAAGAGCCCGCCGCCGAGGCCCATGGACATGAGCAGCAGGATGAACCACGTCGCGTTCGCCTGACCCACCGCGAACGGCTGGGCGACGCCCCAGGTCAGCGCCAGGACGGCGGCCGTGACGACGAACCCCCAGGAACGGGCGGTCGCCGCGACGGCCCCGAGGACCACGGGCGCGACGACGGCGAAGAGCACCTCGGAACCGCCGACGACGGTCGCGACGGCCCCGGGCAGGAGCAGGGCGAAGCCCACCGTGCTGCGCCACCACTGGGCGAGGAAGGCGCTGGTCGCCGACGCGATGGCGATCCCGTCCAGGACCGGGATGACGCCGTGGCCCGGGCCGAACAGACCGATGTCGGACGCGGTCGAGGCGAGCAGGAACGCCGACCCGAAGGCGAGATAGACGCGGCTCAGCGGCGCCGCGGCCCAGAACGCGCGCCACCGCAGGCTGCGCGCCTGACGCCACGCCGAAGAGCGGCGCGCCCGGGAGGGCGCGCCGCTCCGGACGGAGGGGGTCGATGGGCTCGAATCAGGCATCGGGGGCGGACCGCCCCGGGGTCAGTCGCACCAGATGCCGAAGTGGCGGCACGTCCACTCCGCAGTGCCTTTGCCGAGGCCCAGGGTCGTGACGACGTCGTCCTCGGCCGAGGCCGCCGAGGCGGCGGCGGCCGGAGCGCCGACGAGGGTGGAGGCGAGAAGGAGAGCGGAAGCGAGGAGAGCGCGAGTCTTCATGGCCCCAGTATGTATGACGCCCGTCACAAATGGTGCACGCCGCGCACAGGCCGCGCCGCGGCATGGCGCAGATGACGGCCGGCGGGCACCCCGGCCTCGCCCCGACGCCGACAAGGTGGCATGCGCCACAGCACCGGTTACGCTGACCTGCGTGTCCGAAGAGCTGCGCATCCTGATCGCCGACGACCAGCCGCTCATGAGCGGCGCGCTCCGCGTGCTCGTCGACTCTGCCCCCGGCATGACCTGCGTGGGTGTGGTCGCCAACGGCGTCGAAGCCGTGGAGGCGTGCGCCGCCATCGAGCCGGACGTGGTCCTGATGGACATGCAGATGCCCCTGATGGACGGGGTGGAGGCCACACGCCGGATCAAGGACACCCACCCCGCGATCCGGGTCCTGGCGATCACCACGTTCACGTCCGAGGACTACCTCGTGCCGGCCCTGCGCGCCGGAGCGGGCGGCTACCTCCTCAAGGACGCGGAGCCGCCGGCCATCCTGGGCGCCATTCAGGCCGTCCATCGCGGCGAGTCCGTGCTCTCCCCCGCCGTGGCGACCAAGCTGCTCGTCTCGATCGAGCGGGACCGGCCGACGGTGGGCCCCACCTCGGTGCAGCCCGGCAGCCCCGACGGCTCCGACCTCACCGAGCGGGAGCTGGGCGTGCTGCGGCTGCTGGCCAGGGGTCAGTCGAACCCGGAGATCGCCGCGAACCTCTTCGTCTCCGAGTCCACGGTCAAGGCCAACCTCACGCGGATCATGGCCAAGCTGGAGGTCCGCGACCGCGTCCAGCTGATCATCCGGGCGGCCCAGCTCGGGCTCGTCACCCTCGCCCTGGACTGAGCGCGGCGGGGTCAGCCACGGGCCGCGATCTCGTTGCGCCGCGTGTTGAGGTCCTTCAGGACTTGCATCCCGTGCTCCACCACCGGGTCCGCCTCGGCCAGGAGCGACTCCTTGGCCGGCCCGTAGGCGAGGTCGGCGAACGTGCCGTTCTCCGGGTCGAGGGCCCGGATCTCCTGCTGCACCAGGCGCACCTGGTCCAGGCCGGCCGCGTACTCCACCGCTCGCTCGTCGATCTTCGTCAGGGACGCCTCCGCGTCCTCCGGGATCTGCTCCAGGGCGAACTGGGCCTCGTAGAGCCGGTTCTGGTACGTGCAGGGCTCCTCGATGTCGTAGAGCCCCACGCCGCGACCCACGGCCTCCTGATTGGCCTGGGCGATCTCCTCCGCCAGGCGCTTGCCGACGGCGACCTCCGTGGGGGCGGCCATGCCGGCCTCCGCCATGGCCACGTTGACGGTGCCGCCGCCGATCGAGATGACCGCGCTCTCCATCCCCTCGGGCGCGCCCTCGTCCGAGGTGGTCATGCTCGCGGTCGCCCCCTGCGGGAGCCGATCACGCAGCCAGGCGTAGGACTCCTCCCCCATGCAGAGGTTGGGGCCGACCTTGAGGCCCTCGGGGTTGCGGCCCGCGCTCGTGACGCCGGCGAGGACCACGGTCCGCTCGGTGCCGCCTTGGTTCACCACCACGGTGTTGCCGTCCAGCACGGTGACGATGTCCACGCGGGCGGCGTCGGCGGCCACGCCGCGGAGGACGGTGACGATGCCCAGCAGGAGCAGGACGGCGGCGACGGCGAGGAAGACCAGCAGCCCCTTCAGGGGGACCCGGGCACGGGCGGCGACGTGAGTCATGCGGACTTCCTGCAGGTGGACGGCGGGACGGGGGGCCGCGACGACGGCCCGGAGCCCGAGTCTAGCGAAGGGCCCCGGGACCGCCGAGCGGCGGGCCGAGGGACGGCTGCGTCGGGCTCAGCGCTCCCGGCGGTAGAACGGCGTGGCCACCACGGTGAACGGCTCGCCGCGGCCGCGCAGGTCCACCTGCAGGGACGTGCCCTCGGCGGCCACGTCGCGGCGGACACGGGCCAGGGCGATGGGGTGTCCGAGGGTCGGGCTGGGGGCGCCCGAGGTCACCTCGCCCACCCGCTCGCCGGACTCGTCCAGCACGGCGTAACCGTGCCGGGCGGCACGCCGACCCGCGCCCTGCAGCCCCACGAGGACCTCCTCGACGTCGTCCCTGCCGACCAGCGCGGATCGTCCGACGAAGTCGGCCTCCTTGCTCGCGGGCACCGCGAAGCCGACGCCGGAGGCGTGCGGCTGGTGCCCGGTGTCCAGCTCGTTGCCGTAGAGCGGCATGCCCGCCTCGAGGCGCAGCGAGTCCCGCGAGGCGAGCCCGCACAGCGTCAGCTCCACGCCCGCCTCGTCCGCGGCCGAGAGCATCGTGTTCCACACGGCGGAGCCGCGGTCGCCGGCCTCGGCGGTGGAGGCGGCGGGCAGGAACAGCTCGAAGCCGTCCTCACCGGTGTAGCCGGTGCGGGCGACGACGGCGATGACGTCACCGGCGTCCGTGGGCACGGTCAGGGTCAGGTGGCCGTAGTACTTCAGCTCGGCCAGCTGCGCCGCGGCCTCCGGCATGGCCCGGGCGAGGATCCTCTCGGCCTGCGGGCCCTGCACGGCCACGAGGGCGGTGGTCGAGGACTCGTCCTCGACGACGGCGTCCCAGCCCGACGCCCGCTGGTTCAGGGCGGTGTGGACCGCGGCGATGTTGCCAGCGTTGGGCACCACCAGGTAGTCGGGCTCGGAGCCGGCCTCGCCGTCGTCCATCCGGTAGACGATCGTGTCGTCGAGGATGGTGCCGGCGTCCGTCAGGCACAGGGCGTACTTGGCGCGGCCGGGCTTCAACGTGGAGAGCACGCTCGAGAGGGCGTGGTCCAGCATGGCCCCGGCCTCCGGGCCGGTGACCCGGATCTCGCCCATGTGGGAGAGGTCGAACAGGCCTGCGGAGGTGCGCACGGCCTTGTGCTCGGCCAGCTCGGAGCCGTACTTCAGGGGCATGTTCCAGCCGCCGAAGTCCGTGAACGTGGCGCCCGCGGCCTCGTGGACCGGGTGCAGCGGGGAGTTGCGCGTCGAATCGCTCATGGGGGTGATCCTCTCAGTCCTCGTCGGCGGTGTCGGCCACGGCGCCCTCGAACGCCTCGGGCGGCGGGCACGAGCACACGAGGTTGCGATCGCCGTAGGCGCCGTCGATGCGGCCCACCGGCGGCAGGTACTTGTCCAGACGCAGGCCCGGCACCGGCGTGCCCGCCTGGGCGCGCGAGTAGGGGCGGTCCCACTCGTCGGCCATCAGGACGTTGAGGGTGTGCGGGGCGCGGCGCAGGACGGAGTCCGCCACGGTCTCCGGGGTGACGGCGGTGATCTCGGCGTGGATGGCCTCCATGGCCTCGATGAACCGCTCGATCTCCTCGAGGTCCTCGGACTCGGTGGGCTCCACCATGAGCGTGCCGGCCACGGGGAACGCCAGGGTGGGGGCGTGGAACCCGTAGTCGATGAGGCGCTTGCAGACGTCCTCGGCGGTCACGCCCGTGCGGGCCGTGAGCTCGCGCAGGTCGAGGATGCACTCGTGCGCCACGAGGCCGTCGTTGCCCGTGTACAGCGTCGGGTAGAGGGGCGCGAGGCGGCGGGAGATGTAGTTGGCGCCCAGCAGCGCGTGCGCGGTGGCGGAGCGCAGGCCCTCGGCGCCCATCAGGTGGATGTAGGCCCAGGAGATGGGCAGCACGCCGGCCGAGCCGTGCGGGGCCGCGGTCATCAGGGCCTCGCGGGAGGGCAGGTACGGCACCAGGTGCTCGCCCACCGCCACGGGGCCCACGCCCGGGCCCCCGCCGCCGTGCGGGATGCAGAACGTCTTGTGCAGGTTCAGGTGGGAGACGTCTCCGCCGAACTCGCCCGGCTGGGCCAGGCCCACGAGCGCGTTGAGGTTGGCGCCGTCGATGTACACCTGGCCGCCCGCGGCGTGCACCGTGGCGCAGACCTCCTTGACGTCGGCGTCGTAGACGCCGTGCGTGGAGGGGTAGGTGATCATGATGGCCGCGATGCGGCCCTCGTTCGCCGCGATCTTGGCGTCCAGGTCGGCGGCGTCGATCGTGCCGTCGTCGGCGGTGGCGACGACGACGACCTTCAGCCCCGCCAGCACGGCCGAGGCCGCGTTGGTGCCGTGGGCGGAGGCCGGGATCAGGCAGATGTCCCGCTCACCCTCACCGCGGGCCAGGTGGTACTGGCGGATGGCCCACAGGCCCGCGAACTCGCCCTGCGAGCCGGCGTTCGGGGCCACCGAGACGCCCGCGTAGCCGGTGATCTCGGCGAGCTTGGCCTCCAGATCCGCGATCAGGAACCGCCAGCCCTCGGTCTGGTGGTCGGGCGCGAACGGGTGGATGGAGCAGAACTCGGGCCAGGAGATGGCCTCCATCTCCGCGGTGGCGTTGAGCTTCATGGTGCACGAGCCCAGCGGGATCATGGTCCGGTCCAGCGCCAGGTCGTAGCCGGAGAGGCGGCGCAGGTAGCGCAGCATCTTCGTCTCCGAGTGGTGGGTGTTGAACACCGGGTGCGTCATGAACGCGGAGGAGCGGCGTAGCGCCTCCGGCACGGCCGGGGTGGCCACGGCGCCCTCGTGCGCGGAGGCCGGCAGGGAGCCCGCGTCCAGGCCGAACGCCGTCAGGACGGCCACGAGGTCGGCGTCGACGGTGGTCTCATCGGCCGCGATCCGCAGGGTGTCCGCGTCCACCAGGCGCAGGTTCACGCCGTTCTCCTCGGCGGCCTTCAGGACCTGCTCAGCCCGGCCGGGCACGCGGACGGTGATCGTGTCGAAGAAGTGCTCCTCGGCGACCTCGACGCCGCCGGCCCGCAGCGCCTCCGCCAGGCGGACGGCCTGGGCGTGGGCGTGGCGCGCGATGCGGGCGATGCCCTGGGGGCCGTGGTAGACGGCGTACATCGAGGCGACGATCGCGAGCAGCGCCTGGGCGGTGCAGATGTTGGAGGTGGCCTTCTCGCGCCGGATGTGCTGTTCGCGCGTCTGGAGGGCGAGGCGGTAGGCGGGCTTGCCGGCGTCGTCGTGGGAGACGCCCACGAGGCGGCCCGGCATGCTGCGCTGCAGGCCCTCCTTCACGGCCATGTAGGCGGCGTGGGGGCCGCCGAAGAACAGGGGCACGCCGAAGCGCTGCGTGGAGCCGACGGCGATGTCCGCGCCCTGCTCCCCGGGCGGGGTGATCAGGGCGAGGGAGAGGATGTCCGCCGCGACGGTCACGAGGGCGCCGGCCTCCTTGGCCTGCGCGATGACGGCGGCGTGGTCGTGGATGCGGCCGGAGTCGCCGGGCTGCTGCAGCACGACGCCGCACAGGCCCTTCTCCTCGACCTCGGCGCGGACGTCCTGGGGGATGCCTGCGGAGAGGTCGGCCACGCGCACGTCGATGCCCACGGCCTCGGCACGCAGGCGCACCACGGAGAGGGTCTGCGGGAAGAGGTCCGCGTCGAGGAGGGTGACGCCGTCGGTCCTGCGACGGTTGGCGCGGTGCATGAGGAGCACGGCCTCGGCGGCGGCGGAGGCCTCGTCCAGCAGAGAGGCGTTGGCGATGTCCAGGCCGGTGAGGTCCTGGACCATCGTCTGGTAGTTCAGGAGGGCTTCGAGGCGGCCCTGGGAGATCTCCGGCTGGTACGGCGTGTAGGCCGTGTACCAGGCCGGGTTCTCCAGCACCTTGCGGAGGATGACGCCCGGGGTGACGGTGTCCGAGAAGCCCTGCCCGATCATCTGGGTCTTCATGACGTTGCGGCCGGCGATCTCGCGCAGCTGCTCCAGGACCGCGGACTCGGTCAGCGGGGCGGGCAGCTCGAGGGGCTTCGGCTGGCGGATGCCGGCGGGGACGGCGGTGTCCACGAGGGCCTCGAGCGAGTCGTAGCCCAGGGTCTGCAGCATGTGCTCGACGTCCGCGGGGCGCGGGCCGATGTGGCGGGCCACGAAGGGGGCCGAGGCGGTGTCCTTGGGCTCGACGCGCTCGTGGGGCAGCGCGGTCGTGCTCTCGGTGGTCTGGGGGCTGGTCACGGGGTACCTCCGGGGGGATCCTGCCGTGGTCACGGCGTGGGTCTGCTCCTCCCCGCTCTGTCATGGACCTGAGAGTTTCCGACGCCCGGGTGGGCGGCTTGCACCGTCGGTGGTCTCGGTCCGGACGCGGGCGCGGCGGAGTGAGACGCTTTCCAGAGCGCCTGACCCCACGCGGTACGGATGCCTGAGAGATTCCCGGGGAGGGTTTGCTCCTTCGGCGGCCTGCTCACGCGGCCGGCCGGGGCAGGACGCGCGCCGACGCTCTCCCGCGCGGGGCATGCGGCGTGCCGCCAGTATCCCACACGTGTACGCCGCGTCACAGGGCGCCCGGGAGGGGCCGGACGGGGCGTGTCGAAGGCTTTCGTTGATGAAACGGGCGCCCGGGAGGGGTTGAGTCGCCCCACGCGCCCGTGCCTACCGTGGCGAGGACGGGCGGGCGTGTTCCTCCGCCCCGGAGCCGACCGAGGGAGCGATCCACCCATGTACACCCGCAGCCGGAACGACGTCGAGAAGGTCGAGTGGGGCGGAGGCACCTCCGAACGCCTCATCACCGCGAAGGACGAGATGGGCTTCGCCGTCGCCCACACGATCGTGCGCGCCGGATCGTCCTCGAAGCTCCAGTACCGCAACCACCAGGAGGCCTGTTACTGCATCGCGGGCAACGGCTCCGTGGTGGAGCCGGACGGCACCGTCCACGAGATCACGCCGGGTGTCATCTACGTCCTGCCGGACCACGAGCCGCACGACCTGCGCGGCGGCACCGAGGACATGCACCTGATCTCGGTGTTCAACCCCGCCATCACCGGCGACGAGAAGCACACCCTGTCGGAGGACGGCTACTCCAGCTACTGAGCCCGGGCACGGTGACGGGAGGCGTCGACGACGGCGCCTCCCGCGTCGGCGCCGACGGCGGCGTCCGGTCGTAGGGTGGCGGGGTGCTCAACCTGTGCGCCCCCGAGCGCACCGTGCGCCGCAACACCCACCTGGCGCTGGTGCTGACCGCGATCGCGGGGATCCTCAACTCCGTGGGCTTCGTCGCCGTGGCCACGTACACGTCCCACATGACGGGGATCGTGGCGTCCATGGCGGACGCGGCGGTCCTCCACGCCCCGGGTCTGGTCGGCACGGGCCTGCTCGCGCTGGCCATGTTCATCCTGGGCGCGGTCGTCTGCGCGCTGGTGTTCAACTGGGGCCGGGTCAACGGCCTCCGGTCGCGGTACGCCAACATCCTCCTGCTCGAGGGCGTCGGCATGCTGGTGTTCGGCCTGCTCGCCGAGCACGTCCGCGATGCGCACCGGCCGCTGGTCGTGGTGGCCGTGCTGTGCTTCACCATGGGCCTGCAGAACGCCTTGATCACCCGCATCGGGGCGTGGCCGATCCGCACCACGCACGTGACGGGCATGGTCACGGACATCGGCGTCGAGCTCGGCAAGATCCTGTACCGCAACGGCCCCGGGGCCGCGGCCCCCGTCGTCGGGGAACCGCGGCGCGTGGGACTGCTGGCGCTGCTCGTGGCCCTGTTCTTCCTGGGCGGGGTGGCGGGCGCGGCCGGCTACCTCTGGCTGGGCTTCGAGGTGGTCATCCCGGTGGCCGGCGTGCTGCTGCTCATCGCCCACCGCCCGCTGATCCAGGACCTGCAGGACGCGTGGCTCACACGAAAGCCGAGACGCCGGTGAGGGCCCGTCCCACGATCAGGGTGTTCATGCCGTAGGAGCCCTCGTAGGAGTAGATGGCCTCCACGTCCCCCATGATCTTGGCGATCTCGTGCTCCGTGAGCAGGCCGTTGCCGCCGAGGGCGTCGCGGGCGAGCGCCGCCGAGGACCGGGCCAGCCGGGTCGAGGTGGCCTTGGCCATCGCCGCGTGCATCATCTCCATCCGCCCCTCCTGCCGCAGGGCGTCCACCTGGAGCATCATCCCGGCGGAGGCGGCCAGGTTGCCGGCGACCTCGGCGATCTGGGCCTGGATCAGCTGGAACGCGGCCAGTGGGCGGCCGAACTGCTCCCGCCGCAGCGCGTAGGAGCGCAGCACGTCCAGCACGCCCATCTGCGCGCCGACGCCCTGCCAGCCGACCCACATGCGCGAGTCGCGCAGCAGGGCGCGGGTGGCGGCGAAGGTGGTGGCGCCGGGCAGGATCGCGTCCGCGGGCAGACGCACGTCCAGGGTGATGTCCGCGTTCTGCATGATCCGCAGGCCCATCTTCCCGCTGATCTTCGTGGCCTCGTAGCCGGGGGTGTCGGTGGGCACCACGAAGCCCTTGATCTCGCCGTCGGCGGTGTCGCGCGCCCAGACGAGCGCGACGTCGGCGATCGTGCCGGCCCCGATCCAGCGCTTGGCGCCGCGGATGACCCACTCGTCGCCGTCGCGGGTGGCGGTGGTGGCGAGGCCGCCGGCGATGTCCGAGCCGTGGTCCGGTTCGGTGAGGCAGAACGCGCCCAGGGCGTCGAAGGATTCGAGGCGCCCCTGCCACGTGGCCTTCTGACGCTCTGAGCCCAGGCCGGCGATCATGCCGAGGTTGAGCTCGTTGTGGATGCCCACGAGGGCGGACAGGGACAGGTCCACACGGGCGATCTCCGCGTGCACGAGCTGCTGGAACAGCGAGGACGAGCCGTCCAGGACGAGGCGCCCCAGACCCAGCTCGGCCAGGCCCGGCAGCAGGTCGAACGCGAACTCCTCGGCGTCCCAGTAGCGGGTCAGGTGTGGCCGCACGCGGGTCTGCAGGTGGTCCTCGATCGCGTCGAGCCGGGCACGCTCGACCGGTTCGAGGCGGTCCCGCAGGCGCAGCAGGTCCACGTGGGGCAGGCCGGGTCCTGGGCCAGGCGGTCGAACCAGTCGAAGCCGAAGTTGAAGTGCTCGAAGCGGGGCCACTCGAACTCGGCGCGGGCGCGCTCATAGTCGGTCTGGCACTCGACCAGCAGGTCGCGGGCCGCGCGGAACACCTCCGTCGGCGACGGG
>NZ_LR732370.1:2398208-2468418 GCF_902506395.1 Micrococcus sp. 116 | reverse complement strand
CGGCGAGGGCGGTCATGGCTCTCCTTCGGGGGCGGTCCGACGACGGCGGGCGGTTTCGCCGCGAATCCGACTGTAGGACTTCCAACTATCCAGGTCTGCCAGTAGTGTTCCAGATCACAGACCCCCGGCCAAGGATCCGTTCAGCAGCCATCCCGAGGAGGGACCCATGACCGTCCAGGACCCCACCGCCGTCGCCGCCCCGTCGCCGACGGAGGTGTTCCGCGCGGCCCGCGACCTGCTGGTCGAGTGCCAGACCGACTATGAGCGCGCCCGCGCCGAGTTCGAGTGGCCCCGCTTCGAGCACTTCAACTTCGGCTTCGACTGGTTCGACCGCCTGGCCCAGGACCCGGCCCGCGCGGACGTGCCGGCGCTGATCATCGCCGAGGACGACGGGCGCAGCACCGAACGCACCTTCGCCGAGCTCTCCGCGGCCTCCAGCCGGGTGGCGAACTGGCTCTCCGCGCAGGGCCTGCGCCGCGGCGACCGCCTCATCCTGATGCTGAACAACCAGGTGGAGCTGTGGGAGTTCATGCTCGCCTGCATCAAGCTGCGGGTGGTCATGGTGCCCACCACCACGCAGATGACCTCCGGGGACCTCGAGGACCGCGTGACGCGCGCCGGCGCCGCGTGGGCCGTGGCCGGCGCCGAGGACCTGGCCAAGTTCGCCGGAGTCGGCGAGGACCTGCACCTGGTGCACGTGCCGGGCGTCTTCGCGGAGGGCCCGGCGCGCCGCGCCCCCGAGGTCGCCGGCCACACCGTGCTCTCCTACGACGACGCCGACGACGCCGCCACCGAGCTGACCCCGGCCGAGCCGACCCCCGCCGACGAGACGCTGCTCTTCTACTTCACCTCGGGCACCACCTCGAAGCCGAAGCTCGTGGAGCACACCCACACCTCGTACCCGGTCGGCCACCTCACGACGCTCTACTGGATCGGTCTGGAGCCGGGCGACGTGCACCTCAACGTGGCCTCCCCGGGCTGGGCCAAGCACGCGTGGTCCAACTTCTTCGCCCCGTGGATCGCGGAGGCCACGATCTTCGTGCACAACGCCCGCAAGTTCGACCCCGCGGCCCTGATGGCCAACATGGAGCGCTACGGCGTCACGAGCTTCTGCGCCCCGCCCACCGTGTGGCGCATGCTCATCAAGGCGGACCTGGCGCAGCTGACGACCCCGCCGACCAAGACCATCTCCGCGGGCGAGCCGCTCAACGCCGAGGTGATCGACCAGGTGCACAAGGCGTGGGGAACCACGATCCGCGACGGCTTCGGGATGACCGAGACCACCCTGCAGATCGCCAACACCCCGGGCCAGAAGGTCGTCATCGGCTCCATGGGCCGCCCGCTGCCCGGCATGGACGTCACCCTGCTCGACCCGCTCACGGGCCAGGAGGCCGAGGAGGGCGAGATCTGCCTGCGCCTGGACCCGCGTCCGGTGGGCCTGCTGAAGTCCTACTACGGCAATCAGGAGAAGACGGACGAGGTGTTCCGCGACGGCGTGTTCCACACCGGTGACATCGCCCGCCGCGACGAGAACGGCGTGCTGACCTATGTGGGCCGCGCGGACGACGTCTTCAAGTCCTCGGACTACAAGGTGTCCCCGTTCGAGCTGGAGTCGGTGCTGGTCAAGCACCCGGCCGTGATGGAGGGCGCGATCGTCCCCACCCCGGACGAGCTGCGACTGGCCGTGCCGAAGGCCTTCGTCACCCTCGCCCCGGGCCATGAGCCCACCGCGGAGACCGCCCGGGCGATCCTGCAGTTCACGCTCACCCAGCTGCCCCCGTACAAGCGCATCCGCCGCATCGAGTTCCTCGAGCTGCCGAAGACCATCTCGGGCAAGATCCGCCGCGTGGAGCTGCGCAAGGCCGAGGTCGAGCGCGCCCAGACGGGCGCCGCCCCGGACGGCTACGGCACCGAGTTCCGGGAGGAGGACCTGGACCTGCAGCGCTGACCGGCCGTTCCCCGCCACCGCCCCGTCCGTGTCCGGCGGTGGCGGGGGACCCCCGGTGCGCCGCTAGTTGTTGTGGGTCATGAGGTTCTTGACATGGGTACCGGGCTGAGATGAGACGAGTGGGCCTCTCCCGCAGGATGGAAGTTCCTACACCACCGACCTGCCCGAGAAGACCCACTCATGACTCACGCTAACGCTCGGCGTGAGGCCCTGGCGGTGTGGGTGAACCACTACAACTACCATCGGCCTCATACCTCCTGCGGAGACGCTCCTCCGGCCTCGTTGGCACCGGCCCGAGTCAACAACGTCATGCCCTCCTACAGCTAGTCTGGAGCGCCATGAAGAAGCCACCCCTCGCCCAGGACCCCATCCGGGAGGCCGCCCGGAACTGGGAGCGTCACGGATGGGGTGACGTCGCCCGCCCGATGGCCGCCATCACCTCGATCATGCGGGCCCAGCAGATCCTGCTGGGTCGGGCGCAGGCCGCGCTCAAGCCCTACGGGCTCACCTTCGCGCGGTACGAGCTGCTGGCGCTGCTGAACTTCTCGCGCGAGAAGCGGATGCGGATGTCCAAGGCGTCCGCGCTCCTGCAGGTCCACCCCACCTCGGTGACCAATGCGGTGGACCGGCTCGAGGCCGCCGGGCTGGTGGAGCGCACCCCCCACGAGTCGGACCGCCGCGCGCTCGTGCTCGCCCTCACGGACGAGGGCCGGCGCGTCGCCGTCGCCGCCACGGAGACGCTCAACGCCGAGGTCTTCGGCCGTTCCGGCTTCGGTCCGGCGGACGTGGACACCCTCATCGACGTCCTCGGCCGGTTCCGCGCCGAGGCCGGCGACTTCCAGGCCGACGGCCCCGACGCCGGCGCGCCCGCGACGGCGGAGCACACCTCCTCCTGACGCGCCCTCCGGCCTCCGGACCGTCCGACTCAGCGGGGCTCGAGGCGCACGGCGCCGTCGAGCCGGATGACCTCGCCGTTCAGGAACGGGTTGGACACGATCTGCTCGACGAGCAGCGCGTAGTCCTCGGGCCGGCCGAGGCGGGCCGGATGCGGGGTCTTGGTGGACAGCGCCTCGCGGGCGGCCTCGGGCAGGCCGGCCATCATGGGCGTCTCCATCAGACCGGGGGCGATCGTGACCACGCGGATCTGCGAGGAGGCGAGCTCGCGGGCCGCGGGCAGGGTCAGCGCGACCACGGCGCCCTTGGAGGCGGAGTACGCGATCTGGCCGATCTGCCCGTCGTAGGCCGCCACGGAGGCGGTGTTCACGATGACGCCGCGGTCCTCGCCGAGCGGCTCCTGCGCCTTCATCGCGGCGGCGGCCTGGGCCATCATCGACACGGTGCCGACCGTGTTGATCGCCAGGACCCGACTGAGCACCTCGGCGGACAGCGGCCCGTCGCGACCCACGAGCTTGCCCGGCGTCGCCACGCCGGCGCAGTTGACCAGCACCCGCAGCGGCCCGGCCTCCAGCGCGGCGGCCACGGCCTCCCGGGCGGTGTCCTCGGCGGTGACGTCGCCCGTCACGAAGCGTGCGCGGGGCCCGAGGGCGGCCACGGCGTCCGCGCGGACGGTCTCACCCTCGCGGTCCGGCAGGTCCACCACCACGACGGCGGCACCCGCGTCCGCCAGGCGGCGGGCGGTGGCGTGGCCGAGGCCCGAGGCCCCGCCGGTGACGATCGCGCTCTGGTTCGACAGGTCCATGGACGGACCCTCCCTTCCTCCTCGGGATACCCCCGAGTTCGATAGTTGCATGTCCTACGTTCTCATCCTAGATTAGCGGAAGAGTAACCCAGATCACACACACAGCCGGGCCCGTCACGCCCGCCGTGGGCGGCGCCGCCCGGCGTCCGCCTTCCGCCTGGACCCGCGAGGAGCCCCCATGTCCCAGAAGACCGCGCCCACCGAGACCGCCCCCGTGATCCCCCACTTCGTGCACGGCGAGCAGCGCGAGGGCGCCTCCGGCCGGCACAGCGACGTCTACCACCCGGCCACGGGCAGCGTGGCGGGCCGCGTGCCGCTGGCCTCCGCCGAGGAGATCGACGCCGCCCTGGCCTCCGCCGAGGAGGGCTTCGCCGCGTGGTCGACGCTGAATCCGCAGCGCCGCGGCCGCATCCTGCTGCGCTGGGTCGACCTGATCAACGAGAACATGGACGAGCTGGCCACCGTGCTCGCCCAGGAGCACGGCAAGACCGTCCCGGACGCCAAGGGCGACATCCAGCGCGGCATCGAGGTCGTGGAGTTCGCCGCGGGCGCCCCGCACCTGCTCAAGGGTGAGTTCACCGCCGACGCGGGCACCGGCATCGACGTGCACTCCATCCGCCAGCCGCTCGGCGTGGCCGTGGGCATCACGCCCTTCAACTTCCCGGCGATGATCCCGCTGTGGAAGGCCGGCATCGCCCTGGCAGCGGGCAACGCCTTCGTCCTCAAGCCCTCCGAGCGCGACCCCTCCGTGCCGGTTCGCCTGGCCGAGCTGGCCCTCGAGGCCGGCATGCCCGCCGGCGCCCTCAACGTGGTGCACGGCGACAAGACCGCCGTGGACGCGCTCATCGAGGACCCGCGCGTCAAGGCCGTCGGGTTCGTCGGCTCCACCCCGATCGCGCAGTCCATCTACGCGCACGCCGCCCGCATGGGCAAGCGCGCCCAGTGCTTCGGCGGGGCCAAGAACCACGCCGTGATCATGCCGGACGCGGACCTCGAGATGGCCGCCGACGCCCTGGTCGGCGCCGCCTTCGGCTCCGCCGGCGAGCGCTGCATGGCGATCTCCGTGGCCGTCCCGGTCGGCGAGGAGACCGCCGACCGCCTGATCGCGCTGCTCCGCGAGCGCGTGAAGGACCTCAGGGTCGGCCCGTCGCTCGAGGCGTCCTCGGACTTCGGCCCCGTCGTCTCGAAGGACGCGAAGGAGCGCATCGAGGGCTACATCGCGGCCGGCGTCGAGGCGGGCGCCGACCTGGTCGAGGACGGCCGGGGCGTCGTCGTCGAGGGCCACGAGGACGGCTTCTACGTGGGCGCCACCCTGTTCGACCGCGTCACCCCGGAGATGAGCATCTACCGCGAGGAGATCTTCGGCCCGGTGCTCTCCGTGGTCCGCGCGAAGGACTACGAGGAGGCGCTCACGCTCGTGAACGAGCACGAGTTCGGCAACGGCGTGGCCATCTTCACCCGCGACGGCGACGCCGCCCGCGACTTCTCCACCCGCGTGGACACCGGCATGGTCGGCGTGAACGTGCCGATCCCCGTGCCGATCGCCTACTACACCTTCGGCGGCTGGAAGGCCTCCGGCTTCGGCGACCTGAACCAGCACGGCACGGACGGGCTGAAGTTCTACACCAAGACGAAGACCGTCACCACGCGCTGGCCCTCCGGCGTGCGCGAGGGCGCCAGCTTCGTGATGCCGGCCGGCTCGTGACCGCCCCGCAGCCCGTCCCGACCAGGAGGACCCCATGACCACCGTTCTGTTCCTCGGCCTCGGCCACATGGGCGGCCCCATGGCCGCCAACCTCGCCGCCGCGGGCCACCGCGTGCTCGGCTTCGACCTCGTCCCCGAGGCCCTCGAGAAGGCCCGTGCGGCCGGCGTCGAGACCGTCACGGACACGGCCGCGGCGGCCGCGGAGGCCGACGTCGTGCTGACCATGCTCCCCCACGGACGCCTGGTGCTGGACGTCTACCGAGGGGAGGACGGCGACGGCGGCCTGCTCGCCGCCGCCCGCCCCGGCACCGTGTTCCTGGACTGCTCGACCATCGACGTCGCCGAGGCCCGCGAGGCGGCCGCGGCGGCGGAGGCGGCGGGCATGCGGGCGGCCGACGCGCCGGTCTCGGGCGGCCAGGTGGGCGCCGAGGCCGGCACCCTCGCCTTCATGGTGGGCGCCTCGGACGAGGTGTACACCGAGGTGCTGCCGCTGCTCGAGGTCATGGGCGCCCGGATCGTGCACTGCGGGGGCGCCGGGCTGGGCCAGGCCGCGAAGATCTGCAACAACATGGTGCTGGGGGTCACGCAGATCGCCGTCGCCGAGGCCTTCGTCCTGGGCGAGCGCCTGGGCCTGCAGCACCAGGCCCTGTACGACGTGATGAGCAAGGCCTCCGGGCAGTGCTGGTCCCTGACCACCAACTGCCCGGTGCCCGGCCCTGTCCCCGGCTCCCCCGCGAACCGGGACTTCCAGCCCGGCTTCGCCGGCGCCCTGATGGCCAAGGACCTCGGGCTCGCGCTCGCGGCCCTGGACGAGCAGGGCGTGGCGGCCGACCTGGGCCGCCTCGCGCAGGCCAAATACGCCGAGTACGCCGCCGGAGAAGGCGCCGCCCGCGACTTTTCCGGCATCATCGAGGACATCCGAGCATCACACACGGACAGGAGCGAGGCATGAGCGAGCAGACCACCCCGGACGGCGCCGAGTCGCCGATCATCGTGGAGCGGCAGGGCCGGGTCGGCCATATCCGCCTGAACCGGCCGAAGGCCCTGAATGCGCTGAACGAGGCGACGATGCGTGCCGTCGTCGCGGCGGTGCAGGAGCTGGACACCGACCTGGAGATCGGGGCGATCCTGCTCTCCGGCTCCCCCAAGGCGTTCGCCGCTGGCGCGGACATCAAGGAGATGGCCACCAAGGAGTTCTCCGAGATGTACGCGGCCGACTGGTTCGCCGGCTGGGACGGGCTCACCCGTGCCCGCACCCCCATCGTGGCGTGCGTGACCGGCTACGCCCTCGGGGGCGGCTGCGAGCTGGCCATGATGGCCGATGTGCTCGTGGCCGGCGAGGGCGCGAAGTTCGGCCAGCCCGAGATCAACCTCGGCGTCATCCCCGGCATGGGCGGCTCCCAGCGCCTGACCCGCGCCGTGGGCAAGGCGAAGGCCATGGACATGATCCTCACCGGCCGCATGATCGGGGCGGAGGAGGCCGAGCGCATCGGACTCGTCTCCCGCGTGGTGGCCGACGAGAATGCCCTCGAGGAGGCGCTGGAGGTGGCCGCGACCATCGCGTCCAAGTCCAAGCCGGCCTCCTGGATGGCCAAGGAGGCCGTCAACGCCGCGTTCGAGACCACGCTCGCCCAGGGCATCGCCTTCGAGCGCCGCGTGTTCCACGCCGCGTTCGCCACGGCGGACCAGAAGGAGGGCATGGACGCGTTCGCGGCGAAGCGCGAGGCGGGGTGGCAGCACCGATGAGCGACGCGCAGACCACCGCGACGACGGCCCCCGCGGCCGGGCAGGACGGCGCGGCGGACGAGGTGCTCCTCGAGGTCCGCGACGGCCTCGGCCGCATCACGCTGAACCGTCCGCGCGCCCTGAACGCGCTGACGCAGGACATGGTCCGGGCGATCGACGCGGCCCTGACCGACTGGGCCGCGGACCCCGCCGTGCGCGGCGTGCTGATCCGCGGCGCCGGGGAGAAGGGACTGTGCGCCGGCGGCGACGTCGTCTCCCTGCGCTCCTCGCTCCTGGCCGGGCGGTTCGCGGAGGCCGAGGAGTTCTTCCGCGACGAGTACGCGATGAACGAGCGCATCGCCACCTACCCCAAGCCGTACGTGGCCTTCATGGACGGCGTCGTCCTGGGCGGCGGCATGGGCGTGTCCGTGCACGGCTCGCACCGCGTGGCCACCGAGCGGACCCGCGCCGGCATGCCCGAGACGGCGATCGGGTTCACCCCCGACGTCGGCGGCTCCTTCCACCTCGCCCGCGCACCCTTCCAGGCGGGCCGGCACCTGGCCGCGACCTCGGCGCATGCCTCCGGGTCCGACGCGGTGGCCCTGGGCCTGGCGGACGTCTTCGTGGAGTCCGCCCGGCTGGACGAGCTCGAGCAGGCCCTCGCCGCGGCGTTCGGCGCCCTCGGCTCGGCCGCGGACGCGGGCGCGCGCGACGAGGCCGCCTTCGCCGCCGCCGACGAGGTGCTGGCCCGGTTCGCGGTGGCCGAGGACGCACAGCCCGCCTCCGCGCTGGTGGCCGGCCGGGAGTGGATCGAGGACGTCTACGACCGGGAGACGGCCGCCGAGGTCCTCGCCGCCCTGGACGAGCGCGCCGCCGCGGGCGGGGAGCACGCCGAGGCCGCGGGGCAGGCCGCCGAGGCCATCCGCACCAAGTCCCCGACCGCCGTCGCCGTGGCCCACGAGGCCCAGCGCCGGCTGGCCGCGCGCGGAGCGGACCTGACCGTGGCCGACGCACTGCGCCAGGAGTTCACGATCGCCACCCACCTGATGCGCGAGCCGGACATGGCCGAGGGCATCCGCGCGCTGCTCGTGGACAAGGACAAGGATCCGACGTGGAGCCCGGCCCGGCTCGAGGACGTCTCGACCGAGGACGTGGCCGGGCACTTCGAGCCCGTGTCCGGGGTGGACCCGCTGCAGCTCGGCTGAGCCCGCCCCGACGGACCGCGCCCCGTGGTCCCGTGTGGGGACCGCGGGGCGCCGTGCTGGGTGGGGCGACCGGGTGGGGCCCCGGACGTCAGGCGATCAGGCCGCGACCCACGATCATGCGCATGATCTCGTTGGAGCCCTCGAGGATCCGGTGCACGCGCAGGTCCCGGACGAGCTTCTCCACGCCGTACTCGTGCAGGTAGCCGTAGCCGCCGTGCAGCTGCAGGGCGGTGTCGGCGGCCTCGTAGCCGTGTTCGGTGGCCACGAGCTTGGCCATGGCGCACAGGCGCACGGTGTCCGGGTCGTTGCGGTCCAGGGCGTCCGCGGCGCGCATGAGCATCGTGTGGGCGGTCTCCAGCTTCACGGACATGTCCGCGAGCTCGAAGACGAGGGCCTGCTTGGTGGTGAGCGGCTCGCCGAACGCGCTGCGCTCCTTGAGGTAGCGGGTGGCCTTGTCCAGGGCGGCCAGGCCGCCGCCGATCGAGCAGGCGCCGATGTTCAGGCGGCCGCCGTTGAGGCCCTTCATGGCGATGCGGAAGCCGTCGCCCTCCTCGCCGAGGCGGTCGGCCACGGGCACGCGGACGTCCTCGAAGATCACCTGGCGCGTGGGCTGGGTGTGCCAGCCCATCTTCTTCTCGTTGGGGCCGAAGGACAGGCCGGGGGTGTCCTTGTGGACCACGACGGCGGAGATCCCCCGGGCGCCCGTGTCCGCGGTGCGGCACATCACCACGTAGCAGTCGGACGCGCCGGCGCCGGAGATGAACTGCTTGACGCCGTTGAGGACGTAGTGGTCGCCGTCGCGGACGGCGCGAGTCTTCAGCGCGGCCGCGTCCGAGCCGGCGCCGGGCTCGGTGAGGCAGTAGCTGGCCAGGTGCTCCATGCCCGCGAGGTCGGGGATCCAGCGGGCGCGCTGCTCGTCGCTGCCGAAGGAGTCGATCATCCAGGCGACCATGTTGTGGATGGAGATGTAGGCGGCGAAGGCCGGGTCCGCCTTGGCGAGCTCCTCGAAGATCAGGATCGCGTCCGTGCGCTCCAGGCCGGTGCCGCCGTGCTCCTCCCCCACGTAGATGCCGCCCAGGCCGAGCTCGCCCGCCTCGGCGAGGACGTCCACCGGGAAGTGCTTCTCGGCGTCCCAGTCGAGGGCGTGCGGGGCGACGCGCTGCTCGGCGAAGTCGCGGACGGCGTCGACCAGGGCCTTCTGGTCGTCGGTGATGGGGAACATGGGTTCGTCCTCCTGGGGCTCGGGCCGGCCGCGCGGGCGGTCCACGACGGGGTGGTGCGGGGGTGACACCGCGGGCGGCGACAGGGTGTGACTGTCGTCACCACGATAATAGGACATCCAATGATCAGCCGTGTCGCCGCCGGGCCGTGGGCTAGCGTGCTCCCCGTGCAGACCACCACCAGCCCCACCGCGGACTCGCCCACCGGCCCCCGCTCCCACCCCTCCGGCCGCACGGAACAGCTGTTCGGCATCCGCCGCCATGCGCTGATGACCGAGCGGAACGGCGCCCTCAACCCGGCCGCGTTCGAGGTCGGCCCGTGGTGCCTCGACCTGGACGGCCGGCCCACCGGCGCGGCGGCCACCGTGATCATGGACAACGCCACCGCGGTGGCCGTGCACCACGCGGCCCGAGACATCGAGACCGTGGTCACCACCGAGCTGCAGGTCAACGTGCTCGGCCCGCTGCCCGCCTTCGACGCGGCGGTCGCGGCCGGGGACGAGGACGGCCCGCTGCTGGAGTGCTGGACCCGCCCGCTGGCCTGGGATGCCGCCGGCGGCGTGGCCCGCGCGTGGCTCGAGGACGCGGACGGGCGTCGCGTGGTCGAGGCGACCGGCTGGTTCCAGTCGGTGCCGGCCGGAGCGCCGGAGCGGATGGCCGCGTTCGTCGCGGCCGGGCGGCTGCCCCGCAGGGCCGAGACCCGCGTGCCCATGCCGGGGCTGCTGGCCGCCCGCCCCGAGTCGCTGCCGACGGCCGATCCGGACGTGCGCCCCGCCGTCGCTGCCGCGGCGAGCGCGGGCGCCCGCTTCGCCCCGAAGCCGGAGCTGGCCAACCCGTCGGGCGCGGTCCACGGCGGGGCCATGACGCTGCGGGCGGTCACCGCCGCGCAGGCGGCCATGCCGGACCGCGAGCGCTACGACGTCCAGGCCGTGCGCGTGGTGTTCGTGCGCCCGGGCCACGGCGAGATGGTCGCCCTCACGCGGGTGCGGCACGCGGGCCGGTCCCTGCGCCTCGTGGACGTGGACCTCGTGCCGGTCGGCGCCGACGGCGTCCCCGTGGCCGACAAGCCGATGGTCCAGGTGCAGGTCACCTTCCGAGCTGCCCGGAGCTGACGCCCCGCACGCCCGAGCACCCGAGCGCTTTCGAACGTGAGAAAGGGCCTATCTCACGTTCGAAAGCGCTCATTCCCCCGAGATCACGTTCGAAAGTCCCGGGTGGAGGAGGAGGGGCCGTCGTCGTGCGGCCGGCTCAGCGGCCCACGGTGCCGAACCGGGAGGCCACGGGGGCCGTGAAGGCGGGCTTCAGGAAGAACCACGCGGCGGCGGTGACCGCCACGCTCACGAGGAACACCACGAGGCCCCACGCGTCGGTGGCACCGCCCCGCGAGGTGTACATGTGGTTCAAGTTCGTCAGCAGGCCCGTGAAGGCCACGAGGAACACGTGCACCACGATGAACGCCACGAAGAAGACCATCACCGGGAAGTGCACCTTGCGGGCCACCTCCATGGGGAACGCCTTGTTCAGTCCCTTGGCCTCCGTGGGGAACCACGAGGACATGCGCCAGCCCGTGAGGGCGGCGAGCGGGGCGGCCACGAACACCACCAGCGCGTAGGAGAGCATCTGCAACGCGTTGTAGTGCACCCAGCCGTTCTCCGTGGGCCAGTCCAGGGACAGGTACTGGATGCCGGCGGACAGGGCGTGCTGGAACACGTGCGGGTCCGTGGGCACGATCCGCGCCCAGTGGCCGGTGACGATCAGCAGCACCACGAAGATCACGCCGTTGAGCAGCCACAGCGCGTCGAGGGCCTGGTGCGTCCAGATGGTGAGCGAGAACTTCTTCGGGGTGTTGCCCCGCGCGGAGAACAGGCCGTCCTTCGTCGGAGTGAAGTTGGCCGGCGGCCGCGTCTCGTGACGGATCTGCAGGCCCGTCCGGATGATCAGCACCATCAGGAACATGTTCAGGAAGTGCTGCCAGCCCATCCACCAGGGCATCCCCTCGGGGGTGCCCTCGGGCAGGACCGGGTGCCCGTCGTAGGTCGCGATGAAGTCCGCCACCGGGTCGAGGCTCCGCAGCCAGCGTCCGGCCAGCACTGCGAGCAGCGCCAGCACGACGACGCCGGCCACCGCCGGCAGCGCCTTGCGCAGGCGGGACGGGGCGGCGGATTCGGCGGCGTCCGTCTCCGCGGCCCGAGCGGGCGTGCCGGTGGCGGCCCCGGGGGCGGCCCGGGGCGGCTGCGCGGTGGAGGCCGGCGGGGCCGAACGGGTGTCCGGCGCGGTGGGAGCCGGCTCCGCAGCCGGCGCCGCGGCCACGGGGGCGGCGACGGCCGGTTCCGCATCGGCCGGCTCCGCGGCGGCGGGCTCGGCGGTGGCCTGCTCCGGTGCGTCGACCTCCTGCGCCACCGTCTCCGGCGCGGTGGGGGCGCCCACGGCGGCCAGCTCGGTGAACCACTCCCCCTCCCGGGCGAACGGCACGTACCCGGCCATGCGTCGCCGCTCCGCGAGCGGCACGAGGTCGGACTCCACGGGCGCGCCCACCCCGGACGCGGCGGGCGCACCGGCCGCGGCGGCCGCGACGGCGGCCGCCACGTCCGGCACGACGGGCTCGGTCTCCGCGGGTGCGGGGGCCCGCGTCGGGGACGCTGAGGCGGCAATCGGCTCGGGGGCGGCGGCCGGGGTCGATCCCACGGGACGGCGCCACCGGCACGGCGGGCGCGACCACCGGGGCCGCCGTCGTGGTGTCCTGCGCCGGGGCGGGGGCGGGCTCGTTCTCGGCCGGGGCGCCCCTCAGGGGGACGTAGCCGGCCATTCGCTGCTTGGGCATGCTTCTCCTCGTCCGAGGGGCGCGGTCCGCTGCGGACCGCGCCCGCACCGGTTCAGCCGCGGCGGGTGCGCAGCTGCTCGATGACCTGCGGGACCACCTGGAAGATGTCCCCGACCACGCCGAAGTCGGCGTGCTCGAAGATCTCGGCGTCCTCGTTCTTGTCGATCGCCACGATGGTCTTGGCGGTCTTCATGCCGGCCAGGTGCTGGATGGCGCCGGAGATGCCCAGGGCGATGTACAGGTTCGGGGACACGATCACGCCGGTCTGGCCCACCTGGCGCTCGGCCGCGGTGTAGCCGGAGTCGACGGCGGCACGCGAGGCGCCCACGGCGGCGCCGAGCTCGTCGGCGAGCTGCTCGACGATCGCGAAGCCCTCCTCGGAGCCCACGCCGCGTCCGCCGGCGACGACGGTCTTGGCGCCGCGCAACGGCGGACGGGCGGAGTTCTGCGTGCGGGCGTTCACCTCGAGCACCCGGGCGCCGGCGGTCACCGGGCCCAGCTCGGCGGCGGCCAGCTCCACGACCTCGGGCGCCTCGACGGCCGGAGCCCGATCCGCGACGGCGCCGGGGCGCACGGTGATGATCCGGGGGCCGCCCTCGCCGGTGGACTCGCTGAGGTAGTCGCCGCCGAACACGGAGTGGCGGGCGATGACCTCGTCGTCAGCCCAGCGCAGCCCCACGGCATCCGCGCAGACGGGGCCGCGGGCGCGGACGGACAGGCGGCCGGCCACCGCGCGGGACTCGGGGCTGCTGGAGATCAGCACGGCCACGGGCGCGGTGCGGGCGGCCGCGGCGGCGAGGGCCTGCACGGCGGCGTCGCCGAGGGTGGTGGCGGCGTCGTCGGCCACGAGGACGTGGACGCGCGTGGCGCCGTACTCCCCCAGACGGGCTACGGCGGCGTCCCTGCCCTCCGCGCCGGTCACGAGGACGGCCTCGGGCACGCCCACGGTTGCGGCGGCGCCGAGCAGCTCGGCCACGACCGGGCGGAGCGCGCCGTCCGCGCCGATCTCGGCGTGCACCAGCACGGTCTGACCGCTGTTCGCGGCGTCGGTCTGCGTCGTCATCTCGGTCTCCTCCACGTTCGCGCTCACACGAGCCCCCGACCCGCGAGGAACTCCACCAGCCGCTCGGCGGCGGTGCCGTCGTCGGTGATCTTCTCGCCCGCGGCACGCTCGGGACGCGTGTCCGCCGAGACCATCACGGAGCGGTAGGCGGCCTCGGCCGGGCCCGCGGCGATGCCGAGGTCGGCCAGGGACAGCACGGTGAGCGGCTTCTTCTTGGCCGCCATGATGTTCTTGAAGTTCGGGAACCGCGGCTCCGCGGTCTTCTCCGTCAGGCTCGCCACGGCGGGCAGGGCGACGGCGGCGCGCACGTCCGCGTCCGAGGTCGCCACGGTGCCGGTCAGCTCGCCGTCGGCCAGCTCGGGTGCCTCGGCGTGCGGCAGGTAGGGCCGGTCCAGGAGCTCGGCGACCATGGCCGGCACCACGCCGGTGCCACCGTCCGTGGACAGCGTGCCGGCGAGCACGAGGTCGGCGCCCTCCTTCTCGACGGCCGCGGCGATCACGCGGGCCGTCTCCACGGCGTCCGAGCCGACGAGCGCGTCGTCGGTGATCTGCACGGCGGAGTCCGCGCCCATGGCCAGCATCTTGCGCAGGGTCTTCGAGGAGTCCTCGGGGCCCACCGTCAGGGCCACGACCTCGACGTCCGCGCCGGCGTCCCGCCAGCCCAGGGCGACCTCCATGACGCGCTCGCTGATCTCGTCCGGCACGGGCTCGGCCGCGCCGTCGCGCACCACCCAGCCGGTCTCCAGGCTCAGCTCACGCTCCTGCCACGTGTCCGGCACCTGCTTGGCCAGCACCAGGATCTTCACGGCCTCTCCTCCTTGGGTCGCGGTCTCGCCCCGGGGCCTCCGCCCCGAGCACGGTGACTTACGCTACAGACTACGGGTCCGCGCACGTCCGGGCCGCATGACCCCCGCGCGGGAGCGGCCGGGGCCGCCGTCGTCGGCCCGTGCGTCCGGACCATGATCGCCCGAACCGAGGAGGCACCGTGAGCCCCGCCGCCCCGCCCGCCGAGCCGCCGGCCGCCGAGGACCGGCCCCGGGTCCCGGCGGTGCCCGCCTCCTCCCTCGTGCTGGTCCGGCCCGGGGCCGGCGGCGAGATCTCGGTGTTCACCGTCCGCCGCGCCGGGACCATGGCCTTCAGCGCCCACGCCACGGCCTTCCCCGGCGGCCGCGTGGACCCCGCGGACGACCTGCCGGACCGGCTGTGGGAGGGCACGGATCTGGCCGACTGGGGCCGGCGCCTGGGGCTGCCGCGCGAACCCGTGGACGCCCACGGCACCCTCACGGAGCTCGACCCCGCCGAGGGCGCCGGCCGCGTGCTGGCCGCCGCCGTCCGCGAGACGTTCGAGGAGACCGGAGTGCTCCTGGCCCGGGACGCCGTCACCGGCACCCCCGTGGACCCGGCCCGGGTGGCCGCGTTCCCCGACGAGCTGCGCGACGCCGTCGAGCGCCACGAGGTGGACTTCGGGGAGCTGCTCGACCGCGAGGGGCTGCGCCCCGACGCCGGCGCGCTCGTGCCGTGGTCCCGGTGGATCACCCCGCACGGGGGCCCGCGCCGCTACGACACGTTCTTCTTCGCCGTCCACCTGCCGCAGGGCCAGTCCCCCGAGCGGATGTCCTCCGAGGCGGCCAGCCACGGCTGGGCGTCCCCCGCCGAGCTGCTGCGCCGCTTCCGGGCCGGCAAGGTCAACCTGATGGCCCCCACGTGGTGGCAGCTGCGCACCCTGGTCGACGCCGGCGAGGACATCCACGCGGGCCGCTCCCGGTTCGAGCCCCTCGAGGGGGTCATGCTCGTGGCCGGGCAGGGGCCCGTGTTCCCCCACGCGGACGAGTATCTGCGTGACCTGACGGCGTTCCGTGCGGCCGCGCAGGTGGAGGAGTCCAAGGACAACATCCTCTGAGCGCTCCCGTCTCCGGTCCGTGCGGTGGGCGACGGGCCGGAGAGCAGCGCGGACCACGAGCCGCGACCCCATGGCCTGCCGGGCCCCGTGCCCCTAGTCTGGTCTGCACCGGATCACCCGGCTCCGCGCGTCCGGCCCCCACCCCCGGCCACCGCGCGTCCCGCTCGCACCCTAGGAGCACTGCATGGCGCTCAGCGTCCTCGACCTGTTCTCGATCGGCATCGGCCCGTCCTCGTCCCACACCGTGGGACCCATGCGCGCCGCCCGCCGCTTCACGGACAGCATGGGCCAGCACGGCGTCCTCGAGCGCACGGCCCGCGTGCACGCCGAGCTGTTCGGCTCGCTGGCGGCCACCGGAGTGGGCCACGGCTCGGACACCGCGGTGCTGCTCGGCCTGGCCGGCCAGGACCCCGAGACCATCGACCCGGACGCCTGCACCGGGCTCGTGGCGGAGATCGTCACGGGCGGTCGGCTGCCCCTGGACGGGCGCCACGAGATCGCCTTCGACCGGCAGGCGGACCTGACGCTGCACATGCGCGAGTCCCTGCCCGGGCATCCGAACGGCATGCGCCTGACCGCCTACGACGACGCCGGCGAACAGCTCCACACCCGCGACTACTACTCGGTGGGCGGCGGCTTCGTGGTCACCTCGGACGAGCTCGAGGCCGAGCTGGACGCCACCAAGGACGTCAACCGCACCGACGACGGCGACACCGGCGAACCGTACCCCTTCTCCACGGGCGCCGAGCTCGCCGCCCGCTGCCGCGAGGCCGGCCTGAGCATCGCGGAGCTCATGCTCGCCAACGAGGCCACCCGCCACGACCTCGACGAGCTGCGCACCCAGCTGCTGGCCATCTGGGCCGTCATGGAGGAATGCGTCCACAACGGCGTGACCCGCACCGAGCCGATCCTGCCCGGCGGACTGCAGGTCCGCCGTCGGGCCCCCGCGCTGCGGGAGCACCTGCTCCAGACCACCGACCGCACCGACCCCATGTGGGCCATGGAGTGGGTCAACCTCTTCGCGCTCGCGGTGAACGAGGAGAACGCCTCGGGCGGGCGCATCGTCACCGCGCCCACGAACGGCGCCGCGGGCATCATCCCGGCCGTCATGCTCTACTACATGCGCTTCGTGCTCCCCGAGGGCGCCACGCAGCAGGAGCGGGACGACAAGGTGGTCGAGTTCCTGCTCACCGCGGCGGCGATCGGCATCCTGTACAAGCGCAACGCCTCCATCTCCGGCGCCGAGGTCGGCTGCCAGGGCGAGGTCGGCTCGGCCTGCTCCATGGCGGCGGGCGCCCTGTGCGCCGTGCTCGGCGGCACCGTGGACCAGGTGGAGAACGCGGCCGAGATCGGGATCGAGCACAACCTCGGGCTGACGTGCGACCCCGTGGGCGGCCTCGTCCAGGTGCCGTGCATCGAACGCAACGCGATCGCGTCGGTGAAGGCCATCAACGCGGCCCGGCTGGCGCTGCTGGGGGACGGCTCGCACCGGGTGACCCTGGACCAGGCCATCACGACCATGCGCGACACCGGCGCGGACATGAAGTCCAAGTACAAGGAGACCTCGCGCGGCGGCCTGGCCGTGAACGTCATCGAGTGCTGATCGCCCGGGTCCGCGGCCCAGCGCCGCTCCGGTCGGGACGGACGGGGCACCCGTCCGCTACCGTGGGGCCCGACCCGCACCCTGCCCCCGAGCGCGAGAGGACCGACGTGGCCATTCATCCTGTGGACGCGACCCTGGAGGCCGCGAAGATCGATCCCGACCAGCGTGCCGAGAGGCTCAAGGGCGTGAAGCTCGACGGCGCCGGCTGGAAGTACGCGCTCACACGCGCGCTCAAGGAGTTCGGCAACGACGGCGGCACCGACCTGGCCGCGAAGCTCACCTACTACCTGGTGCTCTCGCTGGCTCCTTCCCTGCTGGCCGTGTTCTCCATCCTGTCCCTCGTGCTCGCCTCCAACCGCGGGGCCATCGACGATCTGCTGGGGGAGCTGACCGGCCTGGTCCCGAGCGACTACCAGCCGCTCGTCACGAACCTGGTGACCACCATGAGCGACTCGGCCGGCTCAGGCGGCGGGATCATCGCCCTCATCATCGGCATCGCGACCGCCCTGTGGTCCGCCTCCGCGTACGTGAAGGCGTTCAACCGCTCGGCCAACACGGTGTACGGCTACGAGGAGGGCCGCGGCCTGGTGAAGCTGACGCTGACCAACCTGCTCACCACGCTCATCCTGATCGTGGGCATCGTGGTCGTGCTGCTCTCGCTGGCGCTGAACCGCTCGCTCGTGGACGGCTTCCTCCAGCCGATCGCCGGGCCGCTCGGCATGACCGGCGTGGTGAACTTCCTCTCGGACACGTTCCTGCCGGTGTGGGCGTGGGCGAAGTGGCCTGTCGTCGTCGTGATCCTGCTGGTGCTGATCGCGACCCTGTACTACACCACCCCGAACGTCCAGAAGCCGCGCTTCCACCTCTTCGGCCCCGGCAACATCGTGGCGCTGGTGGGCATGGTGCTGGCCGCGGTGGCCCTGTCCGTGTACTTCACGCAGTTCGCCGGCTACTCGGCGTACGGTGCGATCGGCACGGTCATGGCGCTGCTGTTCGCCCTGTGGATCTTCAACATCGTGCTGCTGCTCGGCCTGGAGGTCGACGCCGAGGTGGAGCGTGCCCGCCAGCTCGAGGCCGGCCTGCCCGCCGAGGCTCGGGTGCAGCTGCCCCCGAAGGACGTGGCCGGGGTGGAGAAGCGCGCCGAGAAGCAGACGGCCGTGGAGGAGCGCGGCTACGAACTGCGGGCGGTCCACGAGGGCCGCTGACCGCGCCCGGCGCGGCGCCGAGCGCACGTTCCGCACCGACAACGACGGCCGCTCACCTGGCGAGGTGGGCGGCCGTCGTCGTGCGCGGGGCCCTCAGCGCCGGGCCGCGCGGTAGCCGCCCGCCTGCGCCGCGGAGGCGGAGGCGTAGCAGTGGCGCGCGTTGGTCTTGCCGTAGTGCTGCTGACCGGGCATGTGGTAGATGCCCGAGTTGTCGTTGGCCTTGACCGGGTGGGAGTCCGGGCACACGGAGTCGGCTCCGCTCACCGGCCCCGCGTCGCCGGCCGCGGGGGCCGCCTCCGGGGCGGGGGCCGGGGCCGCCTCCGGGGAGTGCGGCACCGCGGCCGAGCCCATCCCGGAGGCGGCCCCGGCCCCCGCCCCGGAGAACCTGCCGACGCCGTTCGCCCGGGCCTCCTCCCACGCCGCCTCGACCTCGGGCAGGAAACGGTCGTTGCCGTCGAAGACCGCCGGCTCGCCGTAGCCCAGGCGGGCCATCTCGGCGTTGAGCAGGACGCCGTCGGCGTACACGCCGGCGAGGAGGCGGTCGTAGCGGTCGTAGAGCCGGCGATCGTACCGCAGCACCACCGTGTCGCCGGGGCTGATCATCGACTTCAGCGCCGCCGTCGCCTCCGGTCCCATGCACTCGACCGGCTTCGAGGGGTGGTGGGTCTCGGGGGTGTCGATGTTGAGCAGGCGCACCCGCGTGGACACCTCGCCGAGGGTCACGCGGAGCGTGTCGCCGTCCGAGATCGACTCGACCGTGACCACGTCTCCCTCGACGTCGGCCGGGGCGGCGGGCGCCGCCGGCTCGGCACTGCGGGAGCCCTCAGCGGCACGCGACTCGGCGGCCCCGCTCGAGGACGACGCTGCGGCGCGCGAGCTCTGCGCGGCGGAGGAGGCGGCCAGCGACGACGCAGCGGCACGGCTCGTCGCAGCCGCGTCGACGGAGGGGGTGGGCGTCGTCGGCATCGTGCTGACCGACGCGGAGGTGTCGGCATCGCTCGCCGGGGTGACGCCGTCGTCGGTGGCGGTGCAGCCGGTGAGCAGGAGCAGGGACAGTGCGGCCGCGGGGAGCGCCGCGCGCAGACGGGCAAGGGGCACGAGGATCCTGGAGGGGAAGGGACGGGGACATGACGAAGGCCCCGCCGTGAGGCGGGGCCTTCGGATCACCACATCATCGCATGTGGGAGGCACAGGTGTTGCCGCACGTCACGACAGCATCGGTCCCCGTTCCGTCAATGACGACGGGGGTCAGCGACGGCCGTCGATGGGGTCGCCGCCGCCGTCGAGTGCGTCGAGGACGAGGTCGCGGGCCTCGCCCGTCGCGGACCGGCGGGAGAGCAGCAGCGCGGCCAGCCAGCACAGCAGGACGATCGCCGCGCCGCCCCACGCCAGGAGGGCGAGGCTGCCCGAGAGCAGCCCCGTGCCGTCCGCGCGGCCGACGCCGATCCACACCAGACCCCACGCGAGCGCGAACGCCGGAGCCGGGCGGCCGCCGTTGTACACGGCCGTGAACGCGCCGATCAGCACGGCCACCACGAGCATCACCTTCGCCCAGAGGGACGACTGCCCCGGATCGCCGACGACGCCGGTCGAGGCCAGCCACGCGGCCAGGTTCGCCACGGCGGCGATCGAGACCCAGCCCAGATGCAGGCCCTGCACCCCGTCCAGGAGGATCCGCTCCCCCCAGCTGTGCGCGCGGACGGATTCGAGGAGCACCAGGATCCACGCCAGGCACGTCAGCAGCAGCGCGATCACCACGACGCTCAGCCCCAGCAGCCCGGCCTGCACCGTCCAGATCCACGCGGCGTTGAGCAGCACCGAGACCAGGATCCACGGTCGCAGGCGGTCGTGACGGGCGGACTGGGCCGAGGCGAGGAACTGCCACACGGCGTACGCCAGCAGCCCCGCGTAGATCACGGACCAGATGCCGAACGCGGGGGTCGCCGGGGAGACCCAGGTGGCGTCCGGGCCGAGCCAGCCGCCCGCGGCCTCGGCCACGGGGGTCAGGCCGCCGACGACGCCGGAGCCCAGGAACGCGGCCACGACCGCGAGGATCACGACCACGAGCATGGCCACCCGGCCGCCCGTCGAGGACAGCCCCGTCCCCGAGCTGGGGACGCGCGCCGCGGCGTCGGGGCCGAAGGGGCTGCGGGACGGGCCGAGGTCGGTGGCGGTGCTCATGGGTGCTCCCGTGGGGTGATCGTCGGGGGTGTGCCCCGGGCGGGGCGGGTCTCAGGGTCAGCGTAGCCGCCGGGCCCATCGCGGGCACGGGCCACCGCGGCCTAGGGTGGGGGCATGCGCACTTCCTCCCCGATAGGACTCCTGCTGGACGTGGACGCCCCCGTGGCCTCCACCGAGACCCGGACCGTGCCGGAGGGGATCATCGACGTGCTCGTCCGCCTCGCGAGGCGCGGGGTGCCGGTCGGCTTCAACACGGGCCGCTCCACGGACTTCCTCCTGCACAACCTGATCGCCCCGCTGCGCGACGCGGGCCTCCCGGACGACGCTCCCTTCCACGCGATCTGCGAGAAGGGCGCCGTGTGGTTCCCGTTCTCCGCGGTGCCCTCCGGGGACCTGCCCGACGTCACCGTGGACGGCACCGCCCCGGACTGGCTCCGCACCGACCCGGACATGGCCATCGACGCGGACACCCGTGACGCGATCTGGGCCCTCAACGATGAGCGCGCCGGGGACCTGCAGTTCACCGACCGCACCAAGCTGGCCATGGTCTCCCTCGAGAAGACGGTCGGCGCGGACCAGACGGAGTACGAGCGGGTGCGCGACGACGTCGCCGCGGGCGTCGAGGATCTGCTCGCCGAGCGCGGACTCGCCGAGGAGGTGCGCGTGGCCCCCTCGGTGATCTCGGTGGACGTCGAGCACCGCTCCTCCGGCAAGGACCTGGGCGTCGAGCGCTGCTTCGACCTGCTGGCGGAGGCGGGCACCCCGGTGCCCGAACGCTGGCTCACCGCGGGCGACTCGCGCAGCGACTACGCCATGGCCGACCGGCTGCACGAGCGCGGACTCGCCGTGGAGCACATGGACGTGCGGCCCGCCGACGGCGTCCCCGAGAAGCCCTACGGCGTGGTGACGGCGGCGATCCTCGCCGAACGCGGCATCGGCGACGCCGACGACGTCCACGAGCGGGCGGGCGAGTCCCTGCTGCGCTGGGTGGAGCGCGACCTGCTGCGCTGACCAGGCCGGACGCCCCCTCTGCGGACGGCCGACCCTCCCCGGGCCTGGACCTCGACCCCTAGCGTGGAAGGGAATGCCGCGCCCCTGCCGAACCGGCCCGGGCGCCTCCCGACCAGAGAGAGGTTCCACCGTGGCCACCGTCGCCCAGAACATCGTCGAGACCCTCCACGCCTCGGGCGTGCGCCGCATGTACGGCGTGCCCGGGGACTCCCTCAACGGGCTGACCGAGGCCCTGCGCTCCCACGGCGGCATCCAGTGGGTGCACACCCGGCACGAGGAGACCGCGGCCTTCGCCGCCTCCGCCGAGTCCCAGCTCACGGACGAGCTCGCGGTCTGCGTGGGCTCGTGCGGTCCGGGCAACCTCCACCTGATCAATGGCCTGTTCGACGCGCAGCGCTCCCGCACCCCGGTGCTCGCGATCGCCGCGCACATCCCGTCGGAGGAGATCGGCTCGGGCTACTTCCAGGAGACCCACCCGCAGGACCTGTTCCGCGAGTGCTCCGTCTACGTGGAGCACGTCTCCTCGGCGGACCAGATGCCCCGTATGCTGCGCACCGCGATGCGGGCCGCCGTCGAGCAGCGGGGCGTGGCCGTGCTCGTGATCCCGGGCGACGTGGCCCTCACCGAGCTCTCCGCGAAGCCCGAGGTGATCCGTCACACGCCGTCCCGCGTCATCCCGGCCGACTCCGTGCTGCGCGAGGCCGCCGAGGCCCTGGACTCGTCCAAGCGGATCACCATCCTGGCCGGCGCGGGTGCGGCCGGCGCCCACGACGAGGTCGTGGCCCTGGCGGAGCGCCTGCAGGCCCCGATCGTCCACGCGCTGCGCGGCAAGGACCGGATCGAGTACGACAACCCGTATGACGTCGGCTTGACCGGCCTGCTCGGCTTCGCCTCCGGCTACCACGCGCTCAAGGAGGCCGAGACGCTGCTGATCCTCGGCTCCTCCCTGCCGTACCGGCAGTTCTACCCCGAGGACGCCACGGTCATCCAGGTGGACGTGCGCGGCGAGCAGATCGGCCGACGGGTGGCCGTGGACGTGCCGCTCGTGGGCGGCGTGAAGGAGACGGCCCAGGCCCTGCTGCCGCTGCTACGCGGGAACTCGTCGTCGGCGTTCCTGGACAAGGCGCTCAAGCACTACGCCAAGACCCGCAAGGACCTCGACCAGCTGGCCACCCCGGGCCGTGGACGCGTGCACCCGCAGTATGTGGCCCGCCTCCTCGACGAGCTGGCCGACGACGACGTGGTGTTCCTGCCCGACGTCGGCTCCCCGGTGGTCTGGGCCTCCCGGTACCTGACGATGAACGGGCGCCGCCGGATCATCGGCTCCCTGTCCCACGGCTCCATGGCCAACGCGGTTACCCAGGCGGTCGGCGCCCAGGCGGTCGACCCCACCCGCCAGGTGGTGGCGATGGCCGGCGACGGCGGGCTGGCCATGATGCTCGGCGAGCTGATGTCGTTCGTGCAGAACGGCCTGCCCGTGAAGACGCTCGTGTTCGACAACGACTCGCTGAACTTCGTGGAGCTCGAGATGATGGCCGCCGGGTTCGTCCCCTACGGGACGAGCCTGGAGAACCCGGACTTCGCGGCGATCGCGGAGGCGATCGGCATCAAGGGCTTCCGCGCGGACCACACGACGGACCTGCCCGCGGTGATGCGCGAGTTCCTCGCCCACGACGGGCCGGCGCTGCTGGTGGTCAAGACCGAGCGTCAGGAGCTGACGATCCCGCCGAGCATCGAGTTCGAGCAAGCCAAGGGCTTCGCGCTCTACGCCATGCGCACCGTCCTGGACGGCAAGGGCACCAAGCTGCTCGACCTCGCGAAGGCGAACCTGCGCCAGCTCTTCTGACCTGCCGCGCACGACGACGGCCCGGACGCTGGCGGCGTCCGGGCCGTCGTCGTGGTGGGGCGGGGAGAGCCCAGCCCCGCCGGTAGGTCAGGCGCGGTGGGCGCCGCCCTCGGCGACGATCGGGTGCTCGGCCGTGCCGGCGACGCCCTGGGTGATCAGGCCGTCGGCGCGGTGCTCCCAGAAGTCCGCGTTGCGGATGCCGAGCGGGCGCGGGTCGAACTGCGGGTCGAGACCCTGGCGCTTCTGTGCGCGGTAGTCCTTGAGGGCCTTGAGGGCCGGGCCCTGCAGCACCAGGATGCCGAGGATGTTCAGCCAGGCCATGGAGCCCACGCCGATGTCGCCGAGGCCCCAGGCCGCACCCGTGGTGGCGACGGCGCCGTAGGCCACCGACACGAGGATCAGGGCCTGCAGGAAGCGCAGCGCGACGCGGCGGACCATGCCGTTGCGCAGGTTGCGCGTGAGAAACACGATGTTGACCTCGGCCATGTAGTAGTACGCCACGATCGTGGTGAAGGCGAAGAACGCCAGCGCCACGGCCACGAACGTGGGGCCGAAGCCGGAGAACATGGCGTCGAAGCCGGTCTGGACGAAGGCCGGGCCCTCGGAGGCCGTCGGCGAGACGATGCCCTCGAACAGCAGGCCGGAGCCGGACCCGTCCGAGTACACCCGGTAGGCGCCCGTGGAGATGATGATGAACGCGGTGGCCGAGCAGACGAAGAGCGTGTCGATGTACACGGCGAACGCCTGCACGAAGCCCTGCTTGGCTGGGTGCGAGACCTCGGCGGCCGCGGCGGCGTGCGGGCCCGTGCCCTGGCCGGCCTCGTTGGAGTAGACGCCGCGCTTCACGCCCCACTGGATGGCGAGGCCGAGGATCGCGCCGAACACGGCGTGCACGCCGAACGCGCTGGCGAAGATGGAGCCGAAGACCTCGGGGATCTGGTCGAAGTTCAGGAACAGCACGATCAGCGCGAGGATGATGTACAGCACGGCCATCACGGGCACCACGTAGACGGCGAACGTCGCGATGCGCTTCACGCCGCCCAGGACGATGAAGGCCAGCAGGATGACCATGGCCAGGGCCACGACCCAGGCGGGCACGGCCCACGCCTCGCCCACGGCCGCGGCCACGCCGTTGGCCTGCACGCCCGGCAGGAAGTAGCTGGTGGCGAAGACGGTGACGACGGCGAACAGGATCGCGTACGCCTTGAAGGCGGGGGCGGCGGCCGTGTGCTTGTAGGCCTTCTCGAAGTAGTACGCCGGGCCGCCGCGGTACTCGCCGGTGTCCGGGTCGCGCTCCTTGTAGATCTGGCCGAGCGTGGACTCGATGAAGGATGTGGCGGCGCCGAGCAGGGCCATGACCCACATCCAGAACACGGCGCCGGGGCCGCCGAACGCGATGGCCGTGGCGACGCCGCCGATGTTGCCCATGCCGACGCGGCCGGCGAGCGACATCATGAGGGACTGGAGGGACGAGGTGCCGTCCGCGGAGTCCTGGCCCTCGCGGAGCTGCTTCACCATGTCCGGGATGTTCACGAACTGCAGGAACAGGGTCCGGATGGTGAAGTAGAGGCCGACGATCAGGCAGAGCCAGATCAGGGCCGGGGACCAGATGACGTCGTTCACGGCGGTGATGAGATCTGCGAAGGACATGGGGTCTCCAGATCGGGGTGGGGATGGCCGGTGCGGTGCGAGCTCCGAGCGGCGGCCGCCGGCGGTCCCGGACGACTGGGGAGAAGGATACGCGCAAATGTGACCCGCGTCTCGCATCCAGCGTGGCGGATCGGGAGTCCGGGCGCGCGGCCCGCGACGACAGCGGCCCCGGACATGCGAAAAGCCCCGGAACCACTGGGGTCCCGGGGCTTGCCCGCGGAGGATGGGGGATTTGAACCCCCGAGGGCTGTTAACCCAACACGCGTTCCAGGCGTGCGCCATAGGCCGCTAGGCGAATCCTCCTTGGTGCGCCCCCATGCGGCGGACCGCGCGAGGGCAGGTTCCATCATAACCAGATCGTCCTGGGCCGCGCCAATCCTCCGCGGGAGGCGCGAGCTCGGCCCGAGCCTCCCCGCGGCCCGAATCGCCGCGCCCGCCGCCACCCTGCTAGACTCTTCGACGGCCCCTCACGTGGTGTCATCTCGCTGAACTCCCCCAGGACCGGAAGGTAGCAAGGGTAGGTGGGCTCTGGCAGGTGCGTGAGGGGTCTTCACTTTCCCCAGGAGATCCCATGCCCGCCGGACGCTACGCCCCCTCCCCCACGGGAAGCCTGCACCTGGGCAACCTGCGCACCGCGCTCGTCGCGTGGCTCGCGGCGCGCGCCACGGACCGTGCCTTCCTGCTGCGGGTCGAGGACCTGGACCGCGTCCGCTCCGGGGCCGAGGCTGACCAGCGGGCGGACCTGGCCGCCGTCGGGCTGGACTGGGACGCCGAGCCGGTGCGCCAGTCCGAGCGCACCGCCCTGTACGACGCCGCCGTGGCCGCCCTGCGCGCCGCGCACGGCACGGACGCGGTCTACGAGTGCTTCTGCTCCCGCAAGGACATCGCCGAGGCGACGTCGGCCCCGCACCCGAGGCCCGACGACGGTGCCCCCGCCTCCGGCGGCACCGTGCCGCTGCGTCCGCCCGGCTTCTATCCGGGCACCTGCCGCGGCCTGACCGAGGCCGAGCGGGCCGAGCGACGGCGGGTGCGCCCCGCCGCCCTGCGGATCGATGCGGCGAAGGTCGCGGGCCTGCCGGCGGGCGAGACCCCGCGCGCCACCGCCGTGGACGTGCTGCACGGCGAGGTCACGGGCCTGGTCGACGACCTGGTGCTGCGCCGGAACGACGGGGCGTACGCGTACAACCTGGCCGTCGTCGTGGACGACCTGGCGCAGGGCGTGGACCAGGTGGTCCGCGGCGACGACCTGCTCGACTCGGCCCCGCGCCAGCGCTGGCTGGCCGAGGCGCTGTGCGCCGCGCGCGGGGAGCCGACGCCCGCGGTGGAGTACCTGCACGTGCCGCTCGTGCTGAACGCGGAGGGGCGGCGGCTGGCCAAGCGGGACGGCGCCGTGACCCTCGAGGACCTCTCCGCGCAGGACCCGGCGTGGACCCCCGAGCGGGTGCGGGACCGGCTGCTGGAGTCCCTCGGCCTGCCCGCGGGACCGCTGGCGGCCGCCGTGCCCGCGTTCGACCCGGCCGCCCTGCCGCGTGATCCGTGGGTGTTCACCGGGCTCTGAGCGGGCCGGCGCCCTGGTCCGCCGCAGGCCCGGCCCCGGTCAGAGGACCTGGGCGGCCTGGT
Organism: Micrococcus sp. 116; assembly: GCF_902506395.1. Lineage (NCBI taxonomy): Bacteria > Bacillati > Actinomycetota > Actinomycetes > Micrococcales > Micrococcaceae > Micrococcus > Micrococcus sp. 116. Next base: position 2,442,016 of record NZ_LR732370.1, on the reverse strand, counting down.
CGAAGTCGAGGCGGCCCTGGCGGGGCTGCTGCGCCTTCTCGTCGTCTGCGGCGGCGTGGCCCACGTTGATCACCAGGAGGGACTTCCAGGCACGGTCCGCATGGAACTCGGCGTCCACGGCGGCGGCGTCGAACCCGGCCATGGGGCCGACCTCGAGCCCGTGGGCGCGCAAGGCCACGAGCAGGTAGCCCACCTGGATGAGCGCGTTCGTGCGGCCCATCCCCTCGCGCATGCCCGGCTTGCCCTCGGCATCCTCCTCGAAGCCCTCCCGGAACGGGGCGAGGTGGCCCATGTGGCGGTGCCAGTCGAGGTCGTAGGAGGCGATCAGCGTGAGCGGGGCGCGCTCCGTCTTCTCCCGGTTGAACTCGATCATCAGCGGAGCCAGGCGGGCGCGGGCCTCGGGGCTGTCCACGACGTCGAGCCGCAGCGGCTGGTTGTTCATGGCGGTCGGCGCCCAGCGGAGGTCCGCGTAGGCCCGCTCGATCAGCGCGAGGTCGACGGGCTCGTCCGAGAAGAGCTGCGTCGTGTGGCGGTCCGCGAAGAGGCGGTCGATCTCGGCCTGACTCAGCGGTCCCGCGTCCGGGGCCGGCTGCGTGGGGTGGATCGTGTCCTCGGCGTCGGTGTGCATGTGCGTGGTGGTCATGGGCCAGGGAACGGGCCGGCGGGCGTGCGCATTCCCCGGCTCCCTTAGCCCGTCCGCCCGCCGGATAGGCTTTCGAGGGTGAGCACCGCCCTGTATCGCCGCTACCGCCCGGACCGTTTCGAGGACGTGATCGGGCAGGACCATGTCACGGTCCCGCTGCGCACCGCACTGGCGAAGGACCGCGTGAACCACGCCTACCTCTTCTCCGGCCCGCGAGGCTGCGGCAAGACCACGTCCGCCCGCATCCTCGCGCGCTGCCTGAACTGCGCCCAGGGCCCCACGCCCACGCCGTGCGGCGAGTGCGACTCGTGCCGGGACCTGGCCACCGGCGGGCCGGGCTCGCTGGACGTGCTGGAGATCGACGCGGCCTCGCACGGCGGTGTGGAGGACGCCCGCGGCCTGCGCGAGCGGGCCACGTTCGCCCCGGTCCGGGACCGCTACAAGATCCTCATCATCGACGAGGCGCACATGGTCACCGCGGCGGGGTTCAACGCGCTGCTCAAGATCGTGGAGGAGCCGCCGGAGCACCTGAAGTTCATCTTCGCCACCACGGAGCCGGAGAAGGTCATCGGGACCATCCGCTCCCGCACCCACCACTACCCGTTCCGGCTCGTGCCGCCGGAGCCGCTCATCGCCTACCTCGAGCAGCTGTGCGCGGAGGAGGGCGTGTCCGTGGAGAAGGGCGTGCTGCCGCTCGTGGTGCGCGCCGGCACGGGCTCGGTGCGTGACACGCTCTCCGTGCTGGACCAGCTGATCGCGGGCGCCCAGGAGGGCCAGGTCTCGTACGAGCTCGCGGTGAGCCTGCTCGGCTTCACCCCGGAAGCCCTGCTGGACGACGTGATCGACGCCGTCGCCGCGGACGACACCCCCACCGTGTTCCGCGTGGTGGACCGCGTGGTGCAGTCCGGCCAGGACCCGCGCCGCTTCGTCGAGGACCTGCTGGACCGCTTCCGCGACCTCGTGATCGCCCGTGCCCTGCCGGAGGAGGCCGGGGCGATCCTGCACGGCATGCCGGAGGACCAGGTGCGGCGTCTGTCGGCGCAGGCCGCGCAGCTCTCCCGCGCGGAGCTCTCCCGCCTCGCGGACATCACCAACCTCGCGCTGACGGACATGGTGGGGGCCACCAGTCCCCGCCTGCACCTCGAGCTGCTCATGGCGCGCCTGCTGCTGCCTGCCTCGGACGAGACGCACCGCGGCCTGGCCGCCCGCCTCGAGGCCCTCGAACGGCGCCTCGAGCTCGGTGGCGCCGCGCCCATCGAGGACGGCGCCTCCGAGGGCACGACGACGCCGGCCCGGTCCGGCACGCCCGCCGCGGACGGCGGCGGATCGGCCGAGAACGCGGAGGGCTCCGGCACTCTGACCGGTGCCGCGCTCGCCCGGGCCGCCATGCGGCGGCCGGAGGAGCCCGCGCCGACCGCGTCCACCGCCCCGCCGGAGCGCTGGACGCCGCCTGCCCCGCAGTCCGTGGCAGAGGCGCCGGAGGGGGACGCCGCCGCCGGGGCCACGGGGTCCGAGCGTCCGCAGCAGGCGCCGCAGCCCAAGCGGCCCGAACCGGCTGAGGTCGGGGCCCCTTCCGGGGACACGCGCCGCCCGGAGGCCGGGAGCCGCCCCGAGCCTGAGGGCCGGCCCGAGCCTGAGGGCCGGTCCCATGCCCAGGAGCGCACCGGTGCCGCGCCGGCCCCCGCCCACGGGCCGGAGGAGACGGCCGCGCCGTCGAGCCCCACGCCCGCCCCGGCGGCGAGCCAGGTGGAGATGATCCGCCGGGCCTGGCCGGACATCCTCACGGCCCTCGAGGACGCCTCACGCCTGGTGTGGATGCTGGTGAAGGACAACGCGAGCGTCGCGGGCTACGACGGCTCGTTGCTGACGATCGGCTTCCAGCAGGACGGGCCCCGCCAGTCGCTGCTCGGCCGGGGCGGTGACCGCGTGCTCGGCGAGGCCGTCCACCAGGTGCTCGGCATCCGCCCGCGGCTCGATCTGATCCTCGGTGGGGACGCGCCGACCGGGGACGCCCGCGCACAGTCCGGCGCTCGCCCGGCCGGCCCGGCGCGGACGGACCGGCCTGAGCGTCCGGCCCCGCAGCAGGGCCGGCCCGACCGACCGACGGCGCAGCCGAACCGGCCCGCTCCGGCACCGGGGCAGGCCCCACGCGAGCCGGAGTCCTCCCGCCCCACCCCGCCGCGCTCCGCCGCACCGGCTGGGGCGGCCCGGACGAGGAGCCGCCCGCCTGGGACGACGCTCCCCCGCCCGAGGAGGACCCGTGGGACTCGCTGCCCGCGTTCGACCCGGACGCGGAGCAGGACGACTCGGACGGCCCCGAGGGCTGGACCCCGCCGGCCCGGGACGCCGAGGAGCGGCCCGTCGGCGCCGCCGGCTGGGACGGCCCCGTGCCGTCGGTCGAGGACTGGGGCGCGCCGCCGCAGGCCGCACCGGCCCCCGGCGGCGCCGCGCCGGACGCCGGCCAGGACTCCCCGGTCCAGCCCGACGCCCCGACCCCCGGCGAGAGCGAGCCGAGCGCCGAGGAGGTCCGTCGGGCCTACGACCCGGGGCCGCTGGTCCGCGAGGAGGAGCACTCGATCCCCGTGTTCGCCCGTCCGGAGGCGGAGCTGCGCGCCGAGTTCGCGAAGCGCTTCGGCGCGACCCGTCCCGCCGGCTTCGACGACGGCGCGGGCGCGGCCGCGGACGGTGACTCCGCCCGGCCTGCCACGCCGTCGCCCGCCCCGGACGACGACGCAGCGGCCACGGAGCGACGCGATCTCCACCCGGCCGCCTCGGGCGCCGGCCCGTCCTCGGACGAGGAGCGGCGCCCCACGGGCTCGCCCACGGCCGACGCGACCCCTGACCCGGGCGTGCCCGCCGACGACGCAGACGCCGCGCCGCGCGCGGCTGCCGGCCCGACCGGTTCGGACTTCCCGGGTTCGGGCCATCCGGCGAGCATGTACCCGCGGCTCATGGAGCGGCTGCGGGCCGGTGGGCCCCTCGAGCCTCCGGTGAACGCGGGCTCGAGCGGCGGCCCCGGCGCTCCCGGTGGCCCCGACCCGGACGCCTCGCCGGGCTCCCCCGCCGGGGGCCGGCCGAGCGCGGCCTCGCTCGGGGCGCGCCCCGCCGACGTCGAGCCCGCCGGGGGAGCCTCGGCGCCGCCCTCGTTGGACGCGCGGGCCGCGGCCATCCACGCCGCCCGCGAGGCCGCCCAGGGCCGCGGCCCGACCCGGCCCGCCGACACCGGCCCCGCCGCCCCGGCGACGTCCGGTGTGGGGTGGGAGGACGAGGTCGCCAGCGACGACGACGTCCCGCTCGAGGACTCGGGCCTCGTGGGCCGGGCCGTCGTCGAACGGGTGCTCGGCGGCCGTCTGCTCGAGGAACGCCCCAACGACGCCTGAGGCGAACGCGCCCGTACGCCGTCCGGGGCCGCGGGCATGATGGACGCGGCGCCGGACCGCGGCGCCGCGTCGGGGCGCACGCCCCACGAGACGCACCATCGGACGAGGGGGACGGATGTACCAGGGCGCGGTGCAGGACCTGATCGACGAGCTCGGCCGCCTGCCGGGCATCGGGCCGAAGTCCGCCCAGCGCATCGCCTTCCACATGCTGGAGGCGGACCGGGAGGACATGCTGCGGCTCGCGGACGCCATCCGCACGGTCAAGGACAGGGTGCGGCTGTGCTCGGTCTGCTTCAACGTCTCCGAGGACGAGGTGTGCTCGCTCTGCCGGGATGAACGCCGGGACCGCTCCCAGATCTGCGTCGTCGAGGAGTCGCAGGACGTCATGGCCATGGAGCGCACCCGCGCCTTCCGGGGCCGCTACCACGTGCTCGGCGGGGCCATCAATCCGATCGCCGGCATCGGCCCCGAGCAGCTGCACGTCCGCGAGCTGCTCACCCGGCTGCAGGACGAGGCCGTGCAGGAGGTCATCCTCGCCACGGATCCCAACCTCGAGGGCGAGGCCACGGCCACCTACCTCGGCCGCCTCCTCGGCGCCACGGGCATCCGCGTCACGCGCCTGGCCTCCGGTCTGCCCGTCGGCGGGGACCTCGAGTACGCGGACGAGGTCACCCTCGGCCGCGCCTTCGAGGGACGTCGTCTGATCAGCGGCTGACACCGGCCGGCGTCGAGCAGGCCCCGCCCGACGCCGGCCCGGCTCAGGCCACGCGCGTGCCGGCGGGCAGCCGCCCGGCCGGGGTGTCCAGGCGACGGTGGCCCCACCAGCCCAGCCCGGCCACCAGCACACCCTGCATCGCCAGGCCGAGCGGCCACACCGGCCAGGTGCCCTGCCGGTCCGGCACGCCGCTCTGGTCGAGACCGCGCAGCTCGCCGTCGAGGCACTCGACGTCCCGGACGGGGTCTCGCTGGGTCCAGCGCAGCCCCACGGACAGCAGGTTGAGCGGCCCGGGATCCACCCGGGTCCCGTCCTCGAGGAGGCCTGCCTCCCAGGGGGAGGCGTCCGCGAGGACGGCGTAGGGGTTCGCGGCGAGCAGCCATCCGCTGCGCCGCGGGTCGGGGATCGTCCGGGTGGTCACCGGGCCGACGCAGCGGTCGGCGATCCCGTCGAACAGCTCCGGGTTCGCCGCCTCGTACTCGGCCCAGGCCTGCTCCGCCTCCTCCGGGGTCATCTGCTCGAGCTCCGCCTCGGTGAACGGCTCCGCCGTCATCGAGCCGTACTCGGCGTCGTTGGCCCGCACCTCGGTCTGCAGGAACTGCAGGGACAGCCCGAAGGCCACCAGGGTGCCGATCGTCAGCGCCGCCACGATCAGGTACGTCACCACGACGGCGAACAGCGTGCGCCCGGCGATCGCCGAGACGGCCACGCCGATCCCCGCGATCATGCCGAACTCCACGAGGATCATCACGAGCCCCACCAGCACGGCCCACGGGGACACGCGCCCCACCACGGCCGCGACCGCCAGCCACGGCAACGCGGCCGCGAGGAACGCGGCGGAGGCGATCCACGCGGCCAGCCACTTGCCCGCCATCAGGTGACCGGTCCGCAGCAGGGTGACCTGGGTGATGGCCAGGGTGCCGCCGGCACGGTCGCCCGAGATCGCGTTGGCCGCCAGGGCGGGCGAGACCAGCAGCGAGAGGGTGAGGACGAAGAGCAGGACGCCGTCGAAGAGCGTCCGCCCCAGGGCGCGCATCTGCTGCTCCGCCAGCTCCGGCTCCAGGCCGGACGCCTCCATCTCCGCCACGCCCAGGCCGCGTAGCCCGAGGGCGCCGAGGGTCACCGCCCCCACCACCACGAAGAAGACGCCCAACAGCACGTACCAGCCGCGCGAGCGCAGCCGCTGACGCAGTTCCATGCCCACCACGGTGGCCACGGCCTGGGCCGCGCCGAGGCGTCCCCCCGGCTGCGGCTGCGGCGGGCGGCGGTCGTGGATCGAGGTCGCGACGGCGGTGCTCACGGCCGGTCTCCTTCGGTGCGGGGGCCCTCCAGATGGAGGCCCAGGTAGGCGTTCTCGAGGCGGGAGCCCTCCGGGGCGAAGTGGCTGACGAGCACACCCTCGCGCACGAGGTCCGCGAGCAGCGCGGCCGCGGCGGCCTCCCCCCGCAGCTGCACCACGACGCCGTCCCGGCGCTGGCCTGCGCCGGCGCCGGTGGCCGCGGTCGCGGTCAGGCCGCGGGCCTCGAGGGCGCGGACGAGCGTGTCCCGGGCCGTCGGGTCGGGTCCGGCGATCCGGTAGGGGCGGGCGAGGTCGTCGGCGGCGCGGAACTCCTGGGTGGCCACCGTGGCGCCCTCACGGAGGAACACGGCGCGGTCGGACATCTCCTCGAGCTCGGCGAGCACGTGGGAGGAGACGAGCACGGCGGTGCCGGCTGCGGCCATGGCGCGCAGGTCGTCCCGCAGCCGGATGCGGGCGGCCGGGTCGAGGCCGTTGGCGGGTTCGTCCAGGAGCAGGACGGAGGGCCGGTGCACGGTGGCCCGAGCCAGGGACAGGCGCTGCTGCTGGCCGCGGGAGAGCACGCGGGCGGGCCGGTGGGCGAACTCCGTGAGTTCGACCCACTCGAGCTGCTCGTCCGCGCGCGCCGACGCCTCCGCCTTCCCCATGCCGTAGAGCCGTCCCAGGCTGGCGAGGATGTCGTGGCAGGTCAGCTCCTCCCACACGCCCAGGGTGTCGGGCATCCAGCCGAGCCGCCGCCGGGCCTCGACGGGCTCGCGCACCGCGTCCACCCCGGCCACGGACACGGCGCCGGCGTCCGGGCGCAGCAGGGTGGCCAGGATCAGCAGGAGCGTGGTCTTGCCCGAGCCGTTCGGGCCGACGAGGGCCGTCACGGAGCCGGCGGGCACGGTGAGGGAGACGTCCCGCACCGCATGGACGGCGCCGAACGAGCGGGCGAGGCCGTGAGCCACGATCCCGTCGTGGGCGGCCACCCCCAGGACGGGTGAGGCGGGCGGGGGCGCTGGAGCGGTCATGGCCCCATCCTTGCCGCGCCGGGCACGGACGCGGATCCACCCGGGGGATGATCCCGGCGCCATCCCAGCCCGACCGGGGTCGCAGGCGGGGCCGCGGGCGCCGTCGTGCTGGCCTGCCGCGGGCGCCGGGTCCAGCATCCGGAACAGGGGTTCACCTGGCGGACCCGCGCGAGAGTGCGCCCCTAGACTTGGCCCGAACCGACCCTCGACCCCGTCCGGAGCGACCCATGAGTCTCATCGTCCAGAAGTTCGGCGGCTCCTCCGTGGCCGACGCCGCCGGCATCCAGCGCGTGGCCCGCCGCATCGCGGACACGGTGCGCGCCGGGAACCGCGTGTGCGTGGTCGTCTCGGCCATGGGGGACACCACGGACGAGCTGCTCGACCTCGCCGCCGAGCTCACGCAGGACGCGCCCGCACGCGAGATGGACATCCTGCTCTCGGCCGGCGAGCGCATCTCCATGTCCCTGCTGGCGATGGCGATCCATGCCGAGGGCCTCGAGGCCCGCTCCTACACCGGCTCCCAGGCCGGCATGCTGACGGATACCTCCTACGGCCGGGCCCGGATCGTCAAAGTCAACCCCCACCGCGTGCAGGAGGCCCTCGACGCCGGCCGCGTGGCCATCGTGGCCGGGTTCCAGGGCATGAGCCCCGAGTCCAAGGACATCACCACCATGGGCCGCGGCGGCTCGGACACCACCGCCGTCGCCCTCGCCGCCGCGCTCGGCGCGGACGTGTGCGAGATCTACACGGACGTGGACGGCGTCTACTCGGCCGACCCGCGCGTCGTGCCGACCGCCCGCAAGCTCACCGAGCTCTCCTCCGAGGAGACCCTCGAGATGGCGGCCTCCGGATCCAAGGTGCTGCACCTGCGCTCCGTGGAGTACGCGCGCCGCTTCGGCGTGCCGCTGCACGTGCGCTCCTCCTTCTCCGACCACGAGGGCACCTGGATCCTGCCCGACCCGAACGACACCATCACCCTTCAGGAAGGCGCTCCCATGGAACAGCCCATCGTCTCCGGCGTCGCCCACGACCGCTCCGAGGGCAAGGTCACGATCGTCGGCGTCCCCGACGTGCCCGGCAAGGCCGCCGAGATCTTCCGCGTGATCGCCGAGTCCAACGTGAACATCGACATGATCGTGCAGAACATCTCCCGCGAGGGCTCGGGCCGCACGGACATCTCCTTCACCCTGCCGATCGTGGAGGGCAAGGACGCCATGGCCGCCCTGCGCGCCGCCCAGGACCGGATCGGCTTCCAGGACATCGTCTCGGACCCGGAGATCGGCAAGCTCTCGCTGATCGGCGCGGGCATGCGCTCCAACCCGGGCGTCTCCGCGACCTTCTTCAAGGCCCTCGCCGACGCCGGCGTGAACGTGGACCTCATCTCCACCTCGGAGATCCGCATCTCCGTGGTCACCGCCGAGAGCAAGCTCGACGACGCCGTCCGCGCCGTGCACGCCGCCTTCGGCCTCGACGCCGAGGAGGAGGCCACGGTCTACGGCGGCACCGGCCGCTGACGCCGCACCCGCCGCTGCCCCACCCATCACGACGCCGGCCCCGCACCTTCAGCGTGAAGGTGCGGGGCCGGCGTCGTGCGGGCGGTTCCTCCCGTTCCGTCAGCGAGGACGGAGGGGGTCGGCGGTCACGGGACCTGGACGGTCACGTCGGTCGTGATGCCCGCGTCCCAGGTGACGAGGCCCTTCCAGGTGCCCGAGGTCAGGCCGGACCAGGAGAGGGTCGCCTCGGTGGCCTTGCCCGAGGTCACGGGGACCGGGTTCGGGGAGACGGTGAGGTTGCCCGCGTCCTCGCGCAGCTTGAGCGTCTCGAGGGTGCCGGTGTCCTTGCCGCCGTTGGCCGCGTACAGGTGGCCGACCACGGTGTAGGCGCCCGGGGTGGGGTTCGCGATCGTCAGCGTCTCGGACTCCTCCGCGGTCGCCCGGGAGAGCTGCTTGCCCTCGGGGGTGATCACGTACAGGTCCCAGTCGGCGCCGGCGGCGCCCGCGTTGATCGAGGCCACCAGGGACTTGGTGCCCTCCTCCACGGTCACCGTGGACACGGCCAGCGCGCTGGACACGAGCGAGTTGCTCGCGGTCGCGGTGGCCACGGTGGAGTCCACCTTGCCCAGGCCCAGGACCTGCGGGGTCAGCTCACCGGTCACGCCGGGGGTGATCTCCACGTCGGCGGAGCCGGTGGCACCGGAGCCCTCGACGGCGGAGGTGACGGTCGCGGACTTCGCCTTGACGGTGACCGGGGAGGTCACCTCCGGGACGGCCTTGCCCTTGGCGGTGGTCCAGGACATGGAGCCGTGGGTCCAGGTGTTCACCGCGGCGTCGGTGCGGGTGACGGTCAGCTCGACGTCGGCGGACTGGCCGGCCTTCAGGTCCAGCACGGCCGGGGAGGCGGTCATCTCGAAGCCGGGCACGTTCGCGGAGAACTGCCAGCGGCCGTTCTCCAGGGCGGTCACGGTGCGGGTCACGGTGGCCGAGCCGACGACGTCGGGGATCGCCAGGGACGGGACGTTCACGTCACGACCGGCGATGTCGCCGCGCAGCAGCGCGTCCCACTGCTCCTTGCCGGACTCGTAGACCAGGCCCGGACGGGCGGCGGCGGCCGGATCGGCGGAGCCGGCGCCCGTGGCGAAGTTGTCCGTGTTCACGGTGCCGTCGGCGTTGTACACGTCGCCGGCGGTGGTCATGAGCGCGGACTTCACGGCCATCGGGGACCAGGCCGGGTACTTGCCGATCAGCAGCGTGGCCATGCCGGCCAGGTTCGGCGAGGCCATGGACGTGCCGGACATCAGGCCGAACGTGTTGCCGTGGTAGTCGGGGTCCAGCGGGGAGACGCCGGCGATCACGTTCACGCCGGGGGCGGCGAGGTCGGGCTTCAGGAGCTCCTGGTTCACGGCGTTGGCCGGGCCGCGGGAGGAGAAGCCGGCGATCTGGGGCAGCGGGTCCTCCGGCAGGCCGGTGGTGTCGCCCGGGACGATCGTGGCGGTGAGGTCGGAGGACTTCACCTTCTCGATCACGCCGTTGTCGTTCATGTGCACGGTCGGCACCGCGTGGATGTCCGCGTCCAGCGAGCCGGACGGGGTGTTCACGAGGATCATGCCGACGCCGCCGGCCTCCTCCACCACCTGCGACTTCTCGGTGCGGGCGTTCACGCCGCGCTCGCAGAGCACGATCTTGCCGGCGGCCTCGTCGGTGAGCCCGCCGGGCAGGCAGAGACGCGCGGCCTCGGCGTCGCCGGCGGCGACCTCGGACGCGTGGATGACCTCGGCCGGACCCACGCCGGTGCGGGCCGAGGAGGCGCCGCGGAGCTGCGTGCCGTCGGAGAACTGCACGGTGGCGGTGAGCTCGTTGGAGAACGTCTCCGCGGCCACGGTGGTCAGCCACGGGGAGCCGTGGTTCACGGTGTTCGGGCCGGGGCCGGAGTTGCCGCCGGAGGCGGCCACGAAGATGCCGGCCTCGGCGGCGGACTTGAAGGCCATGGCCACCGGGTCCACGATCGAGGTGTTGGAGCCGGAGATCGAGTAGTTCAGCACGTCCACGTTGTTCTCGATGGCCTGCTCGACGGCGGCCACGGAGGCGGAGGTGTAGCAGCCGCCGGTGTTCGGATCGGTGTCCTCCCAGCAGATCTTGTAGGAGATCAGGTGGGCGGCCGGGGCCACGCCCGCGCCCTCGCCGAAGGAGTCGCCGTCGATGGTCTGCTCCACCCCGGTGTTGCCGAGGATGGTGGTGGCCACGTGGGTGCCGTGGGAGAACACGCCCAGCGGGGAGATGCGCTCCTCCGGGGCCCGCTCATCCACCGGGACGAAGCGCTCGAAGTCCTCCGAGAAGGCGTAGGCACCGATCAGCTTGGAGTCGCACGACGACGCCGGGAAGTCCGGGCCGGTCTCGCACTCGGCCGTGGCGGTGGTGCCGTCCGCCTTGAGCACGGCGATCTGGCCGTCCGCGGTGCGGTAGGGCACGCCGACCTTGGCCTTGCCCTTGAGCGGCTGGACGGGCTGACCGTCGATGAACGGGTTGTCCGGGTGGATGCCGGAGTCGATGACGCCGACCACCACGCCCTTGCCCGCGTTCTCGGCCTTGCCGTACACGGACTTCCAGGTGCCCTTCTTGCCGGGCAGGCCGAGGAACTCGGTGGAGCTGTAGTCCGGGGCCACCTGCTCGTCCGGCGCGACGCCGAGCACGGCCGGGTCCTTCGCGATCTCCTGGGCCTCCTCGGCGGTCAGCTCGGCTACGAACGCGTTCACGGCGCGCTGGAAGGAGATCTCGGCCTTCGCGCCGTGGGTCTTCGCGACCTTCTCCTGCTGGCGCTGGAGCTTGGCCTCGTAGTTCTTCACGCGCGGGTGCGAGGGGTCGAACTTCGCCTTCGGGGCGGCGCCCGGAACGGCGCCGGCCTCGGGGGCGGTCACCGACGGCTGGTCCTTCAGGACCACGAAGTAGCGGCCGTCCTCGAACTGCTGCTGGACCTGCACCTCGCCCTGCGGGCTGGAGACGGTGCTGCCGTCGGGCAGTTCGACGGCGGTGGCCGACACCGCGAGCGCGGGAGCGGCCACGAGGCTCGCGCCGGCGACGGCCGCGGCCAGGGCCCGACGGCGCCGGGCAGGGGTGGGGTTCTGAGGCATTGCCTCCGCCTTTCTCATCAAGGTCCGCCCAGCTCTCGCCCGTGGCACACCGGCGGGGATGGCGCCGGGGGACGGGGAGATCGGCACCCATGTGATGGGCACCACAGCGAGACAGGTGAAATCTACCGTCCGGTAGGGCGTTTGACCAGACCTTTGCCAGGCAACGTCCAGGACCGTCGAATAAGAGCCGCCGGAGCGCGCTCCCCGCGTCGGCGCCGCAGGCCCGCTCGCCCTTGAGGAGCGCCACGGGGGAGGATGGTGGGGTCATGCCCGAGCCACGCACCGCCCCCGTGTCCCCGCCGACCGCCGTCGTCGCCCTGCCCGCCGACGTGTGGCGGGCCCACGCGCGGGCGCACCGCGCGCGCATCGCCCGACGCACGGACCCGCTGGTGGCCCTGCGGATGCGGGGCGAGAAGCACCCGGTGCAGGACTTCCTCTTCGGCTACTACACGCACTCCCCCGCCGCACTGCAGCGCTGGCACCCCGGGCCGGGGGTCCTCCTCGCGGACGACGACGGCGCCGCGGCCCGTGCCGAGGCGACCGAGCTGGGCACAACCCCGCGGGGCGAGTGGAAGCACTACCGGCGCGTCGAGGCCGGCGAGGTGGCGGGCGCCGTCGTCGACGGCCACCCGGTGGGCGGCTGGCTGGTGGACGTGGCGGCGGTGCTGGCCGACCGCGCGTCGGGGGTGGCGTTCACGCGGGAACTGCTCGCGCGCACGGCGGCGCGGGCGCCGCGCCTGGGCTGCTTCGGGCTGCACGAGTGGGCGATGGCGTACCGCTCGGACGTGCACGGGGTGCGGCACTCCCAGCTGCCGCTGCGACTCGGGGCCGAGGGGACGGACGCGGTGGTGGAGGGCTCGCGGATCCGGTGCACGCACTTCGACGCGTTCCGGTTCTTCGCGCCCGAGGCCCGCGACCGCAACGAGGGCGACGACGGCGTCCTGCCCACGCGCGCCGGGATGCGGGCGATGGAACAGCCCGGCTGCCTGCACGCGGGGATGGACCTGTACAAGTGGGCGTACAAGCTGGTGCCGGTGGTCGACTCGGACCTGCTCGCGGACTGCTTCGACCTCGCGTGGGACATCCGCCGGTTGGACATGGAGGCCTCGCCGTACGACCTGACCGGGGTGGGCGACCTCTCCGACGGGCGCGGCGGCTACGCGGCCGTGCAGATCGAGGAGCCGGCCGGGCGTGCCGAGTACGCGCGGCGACAGCGCGAGTTCGCCGAGCGGGGGCAGGCGCTACGGGCGCGGCTGTTGGCGGTGCTGGACGAGGCCGTGGGGGCGGCCCCCGGGGCCCGGCCGGACGCCGAGTGGACTTCCAGCGCGCGTCCATGATTACGATGGCTGCCATACAGGCTGTGAGGCGCGTCACTCGCGTCATCCGGTGAGCGCCCCGGCCCTCTCCGCACCGAACGACTCGAGGACCTGACGTGACCAGAACCGTTCCAGCTCGCCGCCGCACCACGTTCGCCGCCGCCGTCGCGGCCGTCTCACTCGCCATCACGGCCGCCGCCCCCGCGCTCTCCGCGCCCGGCAACGGCAACGGCAAGGGGTCCGCATCGCAGGGCCAGGCCCGCTCCAACGACCTCTCCACCACGCGCGGCAACAAGGTCAACGACGCCGCCGCGCTCGCGCCGCACCTCGTGGGCCAGACGCTGGACTGGGAGGCCTGCGACTTCGGCAGCGAGAGCCTCAACGCCCGGTTCAACGCGATCCCCGGCACCGCGTGCTCCGACGTCACGGTGCCGCGGGACTGGAAGAACCCCGAGGACGGCCGCACCATCACCCTGCGCGTGGCCAAGACGGAGACCTCGAAGGGCAACCCCGACCGCCAGGGCATCGCGCTGGTCAACCCCGGCGGCCCGGGCGGCTCCGGCCTGCCCTGGGGCCCCGCCATGGCCGAGCGCGCCCCGGAGCTCGCGGAACAGTACGACTTCATCGGCTTCGACCCCCGCGGCGTGGGTCAGTCCACCGCCCTGGAGTGCACCTACACGCCGAACGCCGAGCACGACGTGTGGCAGGACACGAAGGCCCAGGTCGACGCCTGCCTCGAGAACGAGCTCACCCCGTACATCACCACCGAGCAGACCGTGTACGACATGGACTTCATCCGCGCCGTCCTGGGCGAGGAGAAGACCTCCTACATCGGCTACTCGTACGGCACATGGCTGGGCAGCTGGTACCAGCGCGTCTTCCCCCAACACGCGCACCGGTTCCTGCTGGACTCCGCCGTGGACATCTCCCGCGACGGGCTCCAGACCACCTGGGACCTGCAGCCGCGCTCCCGCGACCGTCAGTTCCAGGACGCGATGCTCCCCTACGTGGCCCGGCACGACGAGATCTTCGGCCTCGGCGACGACCCGATGCAGATCCGGCAGCGCTGGGAGGACGGCGGCGGCACCCGCACGCAGCTCGGCATGATCGTCGCCGGCTCGTTCCTGCTGCCCGCCATGTACGACACGTCCCAGTACCTCAGCGCCGGGTCCGTCATCGCCGCCTACATCCGCATCATGGAGTCCGAGGCCGCAGCCACGGACCCCGCGGGGCAGCGCGCCCAGATCGAGCGCATCCTGGCCGAGGCCCGTGCGTCGCTGCCGGCCGAGGAGCGCGACTCCTTCGACCGCTTCGCCGCCCGCGGCCTGGAGACCGTGGGCGAGCGCGAGCAGCTCGTCGCCGCCACCCAGGCCGGTGACGCCGTCACCTTCGAGGGCGCGTTCTCGGCGATCCGCTGCCAGGACGGCCAGTGGAACACCTCGCAGGGCTACTGGACCTCGTGGGTGGACGACCTCGGCCGCAAGGCCCCGTGGATCGGTGTGCTGATGGGCCCGTCGGAGTGCATGTACTGGCCCGCCCAGACCTCCATGCCCGCCCAGCCCGGCGGCAAGGGCGCCCCGAACACCGTGATCGTGCAGTCCGAGCTGGACGCGGCGACCCCGTACGAGGGCGGCCACCGTGCCGCAGGCGTGCTGCGCAACACGTCCCTCATCTCCGTGGACAACGAGGGCACCCACGGCCTGTTCCCGTACGGCACCGAGTGCGTGGACGCGCCCATCCGTGACTACTTCCTGACCGGCGCCCAGCCGGCCGAGAAGTCACTGTGCGACGCCGTCCCGCTGCCGCTCGAGACTCAGCCGGTCCAGGTGGCCGGGACCCCGACGCACAAGGGCGACATCAAGATCTCGATGCGCACCGATGCTGTGCGCGAGGCCAACCGCATCACCCACGACGCGATCGAGCGTCAGCTGATCGACTCCCGCGCGGTGACCCCGGACGTCGAGGCCTTCCTGGAGGACTGACGGCCCGGGCACCCGGAACCCGGTCCGCCCCCGACGGCCCGGCGACTCCCCCGCGGAGACGCCGGGCCGTCGTCGCGCCCGGGGAGGGCCTGCAACGCGGGTTGAGTTGTCGCGGGTCCGGGCGCCCAGCACCCCCGATAACTCAACCCGCGATGGGCAGCCGGAGGGGTGGCGTCGACGCCGGGGCCGATAGCCTCGCGCCGTGATCCTGCACATCACCCTCCCGGAGGACTGGGCCGCCGCGCGGCGCATCGGCCGCTACACGGCGTCGACGCGCGGCGCCTCGATCGACGACGTCGGCTTCCTCCACGCCTCCGACGACGCCGCCCAGGTGGGCGTGGTCGGCGCGGCGATCTACCCGGACCGGCCAGACGCGTTCGTCGTCGGCCTGGACGAGGACGAACTGGCGGGGGCCGGCCTGCGGGTGCGGCGCGAGCCGGGAGACCCCTCCGATCCCCACTCGGCCGAGTTCCCGCACGTCTATCCGGGCGAGGCCGTCTCCGGGCACATCCCGTGGTCGATGCTCACCCCCGTGACCGACCCACGGGCGGAAGCCCGCGTGCACCGCGAAGACTCGGCCGAGGCCGCCGCGCTGCTCGATGCCGGGTGGAGCATACGCTCCCGCTCCTGGGGCGCGCGCCTCCACCTCGACGACGACGCCGACCTGGCGTCCTACCGTGGCCACGTCGCGGCGGCCGAAGCGCGGGGAATCGAGGTGCGGAGACTGACCGCCGTCGACCTGCCTGCCCTGCGCGCCCTCGACGAGGAAGCGGCTCCCCGATTCCCGCACACCGACGGCTCCCGTCACGAGCCGCTGCCGGACGACCTCGAGGCCCGACTGTCCACCCCAGAGGGGCTCGCCGTGGGGGCCTTCGAGGGAGGCGTGCTCATCGGATTCACCCTGACGTTCCGCTCCCCTGCCCGGTGGGAGGTCGACCGCACCGCGGTCGCGGCCGAGCACGAGAACCGTGGCGTGGCGAAGGCCGTCAAGGCGGCGACCGTCCTGGCGACCCATGCCCGCGGTGGGCGCGAGTGGGGAACCGGCGGCGCCGAGTCCAACGCGGCGTCCCTGCGGATGAACGCGGCCCTCGGGTTCCGTCTCGAGCCTGCCTGGCTCGGGCTGACCCCGCCCACGACGTGGGAGGAGTTCGCGCGGGCCCCGGCGTCAAGCTCCCTTGACGACAAGGTCACTTGACTGTCAAGCTTGCTTCACAACGTCCGGTCGGACGGCCCCCACAGAGCCTCCGAGGCGGGCCGGGCCACCGGCCCAGGGCATCGACCACAGGAGGGCCCCATGACCACGAACCACTCCCGCCACACCACCGCCGCCGCGGACGGCCCGGGCACCCGGTACCCGGTCCGCCCCGACGGCCCGGCGACTCCCCCGCGGAGACGCCGGGCCGTCGTGGGGTCGGCTCAGCCGTCGAGGATGCAGAACTCGTTGCCCTCGGGGTCGGCGAGGACGGCCCAGCCGAGGTCGACGCGGCGGTCGTCGACCATCGCGGCGCCGAGGGCGAGCGCCCGCTCGATCTCGGCGTCGCGCGTCGAGCCGGCGGCCGCGCGCAGGTCCATGTGGGCGCGGTTCTTCACGCGCTTGGCGTCCGGGACGCGGAAGAAGAGGACGACCTGCCCGTCAGGGCCGACGAGTGAGCACTCGTCCGACCCCGGGCGGTAGAGGTGAGGCTCGTCGACCTCCCAGCCGAGCAGCGCGCGCCAGAACTCGGCGATGGCGTGGGGGTCCAGCGCGTCCCACGTGGTGTGAGAGAGACGGAGGGACATGGCGGCTCCTCAGGAACGGGCCGGGGCGGGCGGGGACGACTCCACGCGAGCCAAGGGCGCGGCACCCCGGGCAAGGCGGGTTGACTTGTCACGGGTATTCACCGCCCAGACCCGCGACAAGTCAACCCGCGTTGGCCGGACGGGCGGACGGACGGCGGAGGGCCGGGTCACCCGCGGATGTGTCGCATCACGAGCCGCGGGATCGCGCTGCGCGGGCTGATGCTGCACCACGCGACGGGCTCGCCGTCCGAGTACCGACGACGCCGGGCGCAGGCTCCCCCGCAGCGAGCGCCCGCATGGTGTCCTCGCGGGGGTCGCCGGGCGCGTGCCTCTGCGGCGCTGAGAGCCGGGGGGACAGGCACCAGCAGTGCGTGGCGCGGCGGTTCGGGTTGACGACGTGCGCGAAGTCGTCGAAGCGGTCGGCGGTGAGCGGGTGCACCTCGAAGGCCATGCGGCCAGCATCGTGGGCGGCGGTGGAGGCGTCCACGGCGAGGCCCAGCTCCGCCGCCGCCCTGTCGGGCCACCGTCAAGCAGACTTGACGTCAAACTCTCTTTACTGTCAAGCTTGCTTCACACGACGGGGACAAACCCCGGCCCCGCCCCGGAGGGACCGCCATGGCCACCACGCCGCACACCACCACCGACCTCGCCCGCGACCGCCGCCCCCGCTGGGGCCGCTCCGCCCGTCTGGGCGGCGGGTCCGGGCGACTGATCCTCGTCAGCCTCGTGGCCGGCGTCGTCATCGCCCTGCTGATCGGGGCCGCGTCCTACGGTCTGGCCTCGAGCCAGGGCGACGCCGGTCCCCGCTTCCCGGCGGTCACGGGCGCGGTCATGGCGGCGTCGGCGCTCCCGGTCGGCGCAGCCCTCGCCTGGCTGTTCCTCGTGGACCGCACCACCCTGCGCGGCGCCGTCCGGGACACCGAGGAGACCATCGAAGGCCGGTGGCTCGAGAAGGCGCAGTCCGGCGCGTTTGGCGACCTGCTCGTGGTGCTGGGCCTGGGCACGTTCGTCGTCGCCCTGGCGGGGTGGCAGCCCAGCCTCCCCCTCGTGGGCGCCGGGCTGCTCCTCTTCGCGGGCGCCTCGGTGGCCGTCCGCTACGAGCTCCAGAAGCGCCGGGGCTGAGCCGTGGAGAACACCATCCCCGACGAGCGTGCCCGCCTCGGCTGGTCGCAGCAGCGGCTCGCCGACGAGCTCGGCGTCTCCCGGCAGACCGTCATCTCCCTCGAGAAGGGCCGCTACGACCCCTCGCTCCCGCTCGCCTTCCGCCTCGCGGCCGTGTTCGGGCGGCGGATCGAGGACCTGTTCACCCCGGACGGCAACGCGGGTTGAGTTCTCGCGGGTCCAGGCGCCCAGCACCCGTGACAAGTCAACCCGCGTTGGGCCCGGGGCGGCGTGGGGCGTGAGAGGCTGGGGCCATGGATCGAGAGCTGCGCACCCCTCCGGAGCTGGAGGGCGTGGACTGGTACGACGACGCCCCGCGTCGCCCCCGTCCGATCGTCACCCTGGTGGCGTGGATCGCCATCCTGGGCCTGGTCCTCAGCGTGGGTGCCGGGATCTTCTCGGCCTTCTGACGCGTCACCGCCGGCCGCCGGCCAACGCGCCACCCCGGCCTCAGCGCACGTCGCCGTCCACGTAGCGCCAGATCCCGTCCTCACGGCGGAACCGGCTGACCTCATGGAGTCGGAACCGCCCCCCGGCCCCCGTGCCGACGGCCACGAACTCCACGGTCCCGGCGTCCTGGAACGGCCCGCCGTCCCGCACCTCCAGCACCGCCAGGCGGGTGAACCGCGGCGCCTGTTCCCCCGCGACCGGCAGCAGCTCGGCCGCGGTGGGCCGATGCTCGGGGGCCCAGGTCGCGGCGAGGTAGTCGGCCATCGCCCGGGCCTCCGCCGGCCCGGCCTCGCCCAGCCGCGCGAACGCCGTGTACCGGGAGCGCATGAGCGCCTCGGCGGTGGGCGCGATCAGGGCGCCGTCCCGGGCGAAACGTTCGTGCAGGCGACCGCAGCACGCCGCGAGCCCGGCTCCGGACCCGCAGGGGCAGGGGTCAGGACGGGTCACCGGCGCGGACGTCCGGCCGCGCGACGCCGGGCGGACCGGGCCTTGATGCGGCGCACTCCCGTCAGCACGACGCCGGCCGCCGCGGCGAGCAGCGCAGGGCCGAGCGGGCTGATCGGCCGACGGCGGCCGAGCGGGGACACACGGGTCTGCTGAGGTCTCATGCCGCCAGGCTACGCCGGGCCGGCTGCCGCGTGCCGCCCCCGTCACACCCCCGATTCCGCGTCCGGGCGGCCGAGTAGACTGGGCGGGCAAGCACGCGGAGCGCCCCGGGCCGGGCGTGAGACGGCATCACACCGTCCTGCTCCGCGGCATCGTCCCGCACCCAGGAGCGTGTTCATGCCCATCATCGTCGTCGACGTCATGCCCAAGCCCGAGATCCTCGATCCGCAGGGCAAGGCGATCAACGGGGCCCTGCCCCGCCTCGGCTTCACCGAGTTCAGCCAGGTCCGCCAGGGCAAGCGGTTCGAGCTCACCGTGGAGGGCGAGGTCACCGACGAGATCCTCGCCCAGGCCCGCACGGCCGCCGAGGAGATGCTGTCCAACCCCGTCATCGAGGACGTCGTGAACGTGGCCGTCCTGGACGAGGCCGAGGGCGCCCGATGACCGAGCTCCCCCTCATCGGCGACTACTCGACGCCGGCGACGCCGCTCAGCGGCGCGCGCATCGGCGTCATCACCTTCCCCGGCACCCTGGACGACGTGGACGCGCTGCGCGCCGTCCGCCTCGCCGGCGCCGAGCCCGTCTCCCTGTGGCACGCCGACGCGGACCCGCAGCGGACGCTCGCCGGGGTGGACGCCGTCGTGATCCCGGGCGGCTTCTCCTACGGCGACTACCTGCGCGCCGGCGCGATCGCGCGCTTCGCCCCCATGATGGACGCGGTGGCGACGGCGGCCGGCGGCCCCGAGGGCGACGCGGACGGCCTGCCGGTGCTCGGCATCTGCAACGGCTTCCAGATCCTCACGGAGTCGCACCTGCTGCCGGGCTCGATGATCAAGAACGACCACCTGCACTTCATCTGCCGCGACCAGGAGCTGGTCGTGGAGGGCACGGACACTGTGTGGACCCGCGACTTCGAGGAGGGCCAGACCATCACCGTGCCCCTGAAGAACCAGGACGGCCAGTACGTGGCGGATGAGAAGACCCTCGACGCCCTCGAGGCCGAGGGCCGCGTGGTGTTCCGCTACCGGGGCTGGAACCCGAACGGCTCGCGCCGGGACATCGCGGGCATCGCGAACCCGGCCGGCAACGTCGTCGGCCTGATGCCGCACCCGGAGCACGCCGTGGAGACGGGCTTCGGCCCGGACACCGCCGCCGGCCCCCGCTCCGGCGTGGACGGCCTCGGCTTCTTCACCTCCGTCCTGACCACCCTCGCCAGCCGTGGAGGCCATGCATGAGCCAGCAGTTCAACATCGAGACGGTCGCGGACGCGCAGGCGACGCCGGACGTCGAGCAGCCCTGGGCCGAGCTGGGCCTGAAGGAGAACGAGTACGCCGAGATCAAGAAGATCCTCGGCCGCCGCCCCACCGCGGCCGAGCTGGCCATGTACTCGGTCATGTGGTCCGAGCACTGCTCGTACAAGTCCTCGAAGGTGCACCTGCGCCAGTTCGGCGAGAAGCTCACCGACGAGATGAAGCAGCACATGATGGTGGGCATCGGCGAGAACGCCGGTGTGACCGACCTCGGTGACGGCTGGGCCGTGACGTTCAAGGTCGAGTCCCACAACTCGCCCTCCTACGTGGAGCCCTACCAGGGCGCGGCCACGGGCATCGGCGGCATCGTGCGCGACATCATCTCCATGGGCGCCCGCCCGGTGGCCGTGATGGACCCGCTGCGCTTCGGCGCGATCGACCACCCGGACACCGCCCGCGTGTTCCACGGCGTGGTGGCCGGCATCGGCGGCTACGGCAACTCCCTGGGCCTGCCGAACATCGGCGGCGAGACCCGCTTCGACCCGGTCTACCAGGGCAACCCGCTCGTCAACGCCCTCGCCGTGGGCGTGCTCAAGCACGAGGACCTGCGCCTGGCCAACGCCTCCGGCGTGGGCAACAAGGTGGTCCTGTTCGGTGCCCGCACCGGCGGTGACGGCATCGGCGGCGCCTCCGTGCTGGCCTCCGAGTCCTTCGACGGCGACGGCAAGCCCGCCAAGCGCCCCTCGGTGCAGGTCGGCGACCCCTTCTCCGAGAAGGTGCTCATCGAGTGTTGCCTCGAGCTGTTCCGCGACTCCCTCGTGGAGGGCATCCAGGACCTCGGCGCCGCCGGCATCTCCTGCGCCACCTCCGAGCTCGCCTCCAACGGCGAGGGCGGCATGAGCGTGGAGCTGACGGACGTGCTGCTGCGCGACTCCACGCTGACCCCGGGCGAGATCCTCATGTCCGAGTCGCAGGAGCGCATGATGGCCGTGGTGACGCCGGAGAACGTCGCCGCGTTCGAGGCCGTCATGGCCAAGTGGGACGTCGAGTACTCCTGGCTGGGCGAGGTCACCGGCGACGGCCGCCTGATCATCACCTGGGACGGCGAGGTCATCGTCGACGTGGACCCGCGCACCGTGGCCCACGACGGCCCGGTCTACGAGCGCCCGTACGCGCGTCCGGCCTGGCAGGACGAGCTCCAGGCGGACACGTTCCGCTCCTCCGAGGCCGGTCAGGACCTGCCCGCCACGGGCGAGGAGCTGCGCGCCGCCGTCGTGGAGCTGATGAGCTCTCCGAACCTGGCGGACACCTCCTGGATCACCCGCCAGTACGACCGCTACGTCCGCGGCAACACCGCCCTGGCGGCCCCGGACGACGCGGGCGTGGTGCGCGTGGACGAGGAGACCGGCATGGGCGTGGCCCTGGCCACGGACTGCAACGACCGGTTCACCTACCTGGACCCGTACACGGGCGCGCAGGCCTCCCTGGCCGAGGCGTACCGCAACGTCACCACCGCCGGGGCCGTGCCCCTGGCCGTCTCCGACTGCCTGAACTTCGGCTCCCCCGAGGACCCGGACGTGATGTGGCAGTTCGCGGAGGCCGTGCGCGGCCTGGCGGACGGCTGCCAGACCCTCGGCATCCCGGTGACCGGCGGCAACGTGTCCCTGTACAACCAGACGGGCAGCACCCCGATCCACCCCACCCCCACGGTGGCGGTGCTCGGCCAGCTCGACGACGTCCTGCGCCGCACCCCGTCCGGCTTCGCCCCGGACGCCGACGGCCAGGCGATCTACCTGCTCGGCGAGACCGCGGACGAGCTGGACGGCTCCGAGTTCGCGCGCCTGCGCGGCCACCTCGGCGGCCTGCCCCCGAAGGTCGACCTGAAGAAGGAGCGCCTGCTCGGCGAGCTGCTGGTCAACATGTCCCGGGACGGCATGATCGACGCCGCCCACGACCTCTCCGGCGGCGGCCTCGCGGCCACCCTGTCCGAGATGGTGCTGCGCTTCGGCGTGGGCGCCCGCGTGGTGCTGGACGAGGTGCTGCGCCGCGACGGCGTGGACCTGTTCACCGCACTGTTCTCCGAGACGCAGGCGCGCGCCGTCGTGGCCGTGCCCCGCACCGAGGAGGTCCGGTTCACGGACATGACCACGGCCCGCGGCTACGCGGCCGTGCGCATCGGCGTGGTGGACGCCGACTCCGCGGCCCTCGAGGTCCAGGACGCCTTCACCCTGCCGATCGCGGAGTTGCGCGAGGCCTGGGAGGCCACCCTGCCGAAGCACTTCGGCTGAGCCTGGGACAGAAGCGACGAGCCCTGCGCAGTGGTGCCTATCCAGTACCGATAGGCCCCACTGCGCAGGGCTCGTCGTATTTCAGGGCTCGTCAGGTGGTCCGGTGCATCTCACCGACCCACAGGGAGAGCGTCGAATGGGACGGGTCGCCGTCGAAGTGCTCATGCGAGACGTCCAGCACGGGGTAGGACGCCAGGTCGACGCCCTCCGGGACGGTCAGCGTCGTGTCCTGGCGGGTCACCGTGCCCAGCGAGATCATGCGGCTGGCGGCATCGTCGCGGATCCAGACCTCCAGGTAGCCGTCCTCGGGGGCGGGCACCTGGGGCACATGCACGGCCAGGTGCATCTCCCCGTCGGCGGCACGCGTCATCTCCGCGCGGGCCGGCGATCCGTCGGTGGTCACGGACGCCATGACGGCGGTGCCGATGAGGTCGTCGCCGCCGCCCGGCTCATCCCCCTGGCCGGGAGCGTCCGTCCCGCGCGTCGGCGGCGCGGGCGACGTCGTCGCGGGCTTCCCGGCCTCCGGGACCCCGCCCTGCCAGGGGCCGCCGCCCAGGGCGACACCCACGGCCCCGCCGCCGATGACGAGCCCGGCGGCCGCCGCCGCGGCGACCGGCCACCAGCGGCCGCGGGCGGCGGACGGACCCGAGCCGATCGGACGGACGGTCGCGACGCCGTCGGGCGCGACATCCTCGCCCGTGGCCTCCCCCTGCAATAGCCCGTCGTGAGCCACGGCCTCCGTCTCGGGTCCCAGCTCAGCGGCGATCCGCCCCCACAGGTGCGGCGGTGGGTCGGCCAGGTCCGGGGCGGGGCCGTCGAGGGCGGCCAGCACACGCAGGATGGCCTCCAGCTCGGCCGCGTCCTCCGGATGGAGCGACGCCGCGACGTCGGCGGGCACGGCGAGCGGGCCGCCGTCGCCGCGCACGCGCTCGTGCAGCCGGACGGCGAGGTCGGAGATCTCCTCCGCGGGCTGTCGGCCGCGGGGATGCTCACGCTCGGGCATCGGCGGCCTCCAGACGGCTTCTCAGTGCGGCCAGGCCGCGGTGGATGTGGGAACGGACAGTGCCGAGCGGCATGTCGAGGCGCTCGGCGATCTGCTGGTGCGCCAGGTCCTCCAGGAAGGCGAGGCGCAGCACCTCGTCCTGGGGCGGACCCAACAGAGCGAGGGCGTCATGCACGACGACGGCGGCCACCACGGTGTCGCTGACCGCGTCCTCCGCGCCCTCGGCGCGGGGGAGGTGGACGACCTCCGCCTCCATCTTCCGCGCCTCACGAGCACGGCCGGCGAACATGTCGGCGATGACGCGACGGGTGATGCCCGTCAGCCACCCGCCGAGCGGCCGGGCGGGATCGTAGGTGTCCCGCGAGCGCCACGCCCGCGTGAACACCTGCTGGGCGGCGTCCTCGGCGTCCTCCCGGCTGCGCAGCGCGGCGAGACACAGGGAGAAGACCAGGCGACCGTGGCGCTCGTACGCCTCGCGCACGGCGACGGCCTCCCCCGCGGCGAAGCGGCGGTCGAGCCCGTCGTCCTCAAACATGGGACTCCTCTCCCGCGGTGTGCTGCGTCGGCGCGGCGCGGCCCGATTCAGGCCAGACCTTCCGACAGGCTACCGGTCAGCCCTCGACGGGAGTGGCGATGGTCACGATGTTCTCCGTGTAGTCCCGCTCGTCCGGCAGCCATTCGCCGCCGCAGGTGATGAGGACGAGCTCGGCGGCGCCGTCCCGGCGGAAGTACGGGGACAGGTCCAGCTCGCCCTTCCCCAGACTCTGGGTGGAGGCCACCCGATAGCGCCGGGCGGTCCCCGCCGCATCCGTGACGGTGACCTCGTCGCCGACCGCGGCCTGCCGCAGCCCGTAGAGGGCCCCCACGGGATTGCGCGGTGAACCCGAATGGGAGGCGATCACCGCCGTCCCCTCAGGATCCCCGGGGGCCGAGCCGTGGCGGTACCAGCCGCCGACGGAGCTGTCGTCGGGCAGCTCCATCGCCCCGTCTTCCGTGACCCCGACCGAGACCACGCTCAGCGTGGCCCCGATGGCCGGATAGTCCACGCGCACGGGGATCCTGGCGTCGTCCGATGGGCTCTGGGTGGCGCGCCGGACGGCGATCCCCGACGGCGGCGTCCGCCCGGGGGCGGCCGGAGCCGCGGAGGGGGTTGCGGCCGGTGGGGTTCCCGTCCCCGCCGCGGGGCCCGGCGTCATCGCGACGACGGAGCCCCGCCCCTGCTCGGACGGGAGGGAGGAGACCGCCGCCGACGGCGCGCAGCCGGTGAGGACGACGGCGGCGAGGGCGAGGACCGCCGGCACACGGCCGACGGTCCCCATCTCCGGGCGGGACGGACCCCGCCCGCAGGACTCATCACGCACGGGCCGCCCGGCGGCGGGCCATGAGGACGGCGCCGGCGACCAGGGCGGCCGCACCGGCGCCGACGGCGGCCAGCATCCCGGTGGAGTCCTGGGCGGGGGCGACGTCGATGCCCGCGGGGACGGAGCCCGGCGCGCTGTGGTCGGCGGCGACCTCCTGGGTGGCCAGCGCGAGGGTGCCGTCGGCGGCGGAGCCCCAGGCGTAGGCGATCGTGGTGACGCCGTCCTTGACCTCGACGTCGGCGGGGCCGATCACGGGGTCGGTGGTGCCGGCCACGGACACGGCGGCGGAGACGGTGCCGGCGGGCACCTCGAGGGAGGCCTCGTCCGGGTTCTCCAGGCCGGGCACGACGACGTCCTCGCCGGCCCAGACGTCCACGGCCGGGGCGGCGGCGATGTGACGCACGGTGAGGCGGCCCTCGCCGGCGGCGACGGCGCTCGTGTCGTTCTCGAACGCGGTCACCGTGGGCGTGCCGGCGGCGTCGAGGTGGGCGGCGGCGGTGTAGTCGCCGCCGTCGGCGAGGGTGAGGGTGACGGGACCGAGGATCGGGGCGGAGTCATCCATGGCGTCCGCGGCGGTGATGGCGACCTCGTAGTCGCCGGCGGCGAGCTCCAGGGGACCGGCGAGGTCGCCGGGCTCGAAGTCGTCCAGGGTGAGGGCACCGTTGACGTAGACGTCCACGGGGGTCGCGGGCACGGCGTGCAGCACGGAGAGCTCGGCGCCGGACGGGGCGTCCATGGCGGCGGCGGACAGGGGGGCGAGGACGGCGATGCCGAGGGCGGTGGTGACGGCGGCCGGGAGAGACTTGCGCATGGTGTCGTTCCTGTTCGTCGAGGGTCCTGCGGGGCGAGGCGCCGAATGCGCTCACACCAGGACTACCGACGCCGCGACCGATCCGTTGCAGAGGATTTTCCTCCCCCTCCGATCACGCGCCCTGCGCAGTGGGGCTCGTCGTGTTTCGGGGGCTCGTCGGAATTGAAGAAGGTCCGCCCCGTGGATTCATCGTGTACACACCCCTCCCGCGAGCCTCCCCGCCCCGCGGCCTGGGCGCCGTCGAGGTCGCCGAGCGGACGGCCGCCGGCCTGACGAGCGTCCAGCCGCGGGACACCGTGCGCAGCCTCGCGGCGGTGGCCAACGTCGTCATCGGCGTCGTCCAGGGGTACTCGGCCAAGCGCACACTGGACTGCATCGCCCTCCTTCACCAGGACGACGCGATCGTGCCCCGCGACGGCGATCGCGTCCCGGTGCGCGGGGCCGACATCGTGCAGGACGACGTCGTGGTGCTGCGCGGCGGCGACCAGGTGCCGGTCGACGGCGAGGCCCTCACCGCCGAGGGGCTCGACCGGGAAGAGGCCCTCCTCACCGGCGAGAACGACCCCGTCCCGACGCACGCGGGAGACGCCGTGCTCTCGGGCTCGGCCGTCGTCGCGGGCACGGGAGTGGTGCTCGCCATCGTCGTGGCCGTGCGCCTCAGTCGTTGACGCGGCGGGCTCCGATGACCAGAGTGATCCCAGGACAGCGCGCCAGCGCGCCGCCCGGCCCGTCCAAGAGGGTCGGCGCGGTCCCGACACATGAAGGAGACCACCCATGCGCCTCATCACCCTGGGCCTCGGCGCCGCACTCGGCTACCTGCTCGGCTCCGCCGAGGGCCGCAAGAACCTCGAGAAGATGACCCAGAACGCCCAGAAGCTCTGGAACGACCCCAAGACCCAGGAGAAGGTCGGCCAGGTCCAGGAGTCCGCCCAGCAGAAGTTCGCTGAGGTGAAGAAGTCCGATCCGGTGCAGAAGGCCACGACGAAGGTGGAGGATGCCATGCAGGGCAACGACAAGAAGAACGACGTCCGCGACGACCGCGTGACCGAGTCCAACAACGACAACATCACCTCGGCGGCCCGCCACGGTGCCGAGCCGGACACCATCTCGGACCCGTCCACCCCGCTGGGTGACGAGGGTCCGCTGACGCGCTGACCCGCGCAGACACGGCGGCCCGCCTCCCCGAGGGGAGGCGGGCCGCCGTCGCCGTGGGCCGGGTCAGCCGTCCTGCTTCAGGACCTCGTCGGCCGGCGGGGCCTGCACCGGATCCACCCCGCCCATCTCGGAGAGGGTCACCACCGCCTTCGTGCCGGCGGACTCGGTCTCCACGGTGAGCAGGCGGCCGTCCTCCTTGGACACCGTGAACGCGGTCAGCTCCACGCCCTCCTGCGGGCCCGAGACGGGCTCGTCCAGCACGTAGCGGATCGCATCCTGACCGCTGCGGCGGATGCCGTCCGCGTCCGCCTCGACGTCGTCCAGGCCGCCCGACTCCGGCAGGGAGCCCAGCAGCGAGCTCACCATCGCGCCCATGCCGGTGGCGCTGGGATCGCTCTCGTACGGGGTGGCGGTCCAGCGCTCCACATAGGCGGGGCGGTCCTCACCGCTCGTGCCGGCGCGCTCCACCGTGAACCGGGAGTACGCGGTGCCGTCCACGATCCGGGACTCGTCTCGGGTGATCAGGCCGTCGTCCTGGTACACGGACACGTACCGCATGGACGAGCCGTCCACGGGACCGGAGATGTCCACCGAGTCCGGGACCGCGCGCCCGTTGCTCGGGGCCTCGGACCGCAGCTCGGTGACCATGCGGACGGAGTCGGCCTCCTCGAGCTGGGTGCGGGCACGGTCCCAGGCGCCGGGGGCGTCATCGCCCGAGGCGCAGCCGGTCAGCAGCAGGGCGGCCGCCCCGAGGGCGGCGAGGGACAGGCCGCGTCGGGTGCGGCGGGTCTGGGTCTGGCGCTGCCTCACTCGGCCACCTCCTCTGGCGCCTCGGCCGGCTCGATCTGGTTCCAGTCGCTCAGGGCGTACTGCTGGGTGGCCCGGCCGTCGTCGACGGTGAGCGCGACCAGCTCGCCGTCGTCGTCCACCGTGAAGGAGTGCACCCGGGTGGCGTCGCCCTCGGCCATCGCCGCGTCGGCGACCTCCTCGGGCACGGCATAGCGGTAGGCCGTGCCGCCGTCCCAGTCGACCTCCTCGGCGCGCACCTCGGCGCCATCGAGGGCGTCCGCCGCGGGGAAGCCCACCTGGTCGAGGAGGGACTTCAGGGGCGGCTCCTGCCCCTCACCGGCCGAGACACGGCGCCACTGCGGGTCGGCGTACATCAGCTGGACGTCGTCCGGGACGTCGGACCCGTCCACCTCGACCCGCACGAACACGTCCTCGCCGACCTGGCGGGACTCCATGGTGATGTGCGAGTCCCGGCCGACCTGCATGACGCCCTTCGACTCGGCGTCACCGCCGTCGAGCCGACCGGCGATGTCCCAGCGGACCGACTGCGGGCCCTGACGGCCCGTGGTGTAGGCGGTCTCGAGTCGGACGGTCTCGGCCTCGTCCACCTGGGTGCGGGCCTGATGCCAGGCCTCCCCCACCGACTGCGGCTCGGATCCGCACCCGGCCAAGGCCAGGGCGCCCACGACGCCGAGCCCGGCCGCGCGGACGGCACGTCTGCGCTGCATGTTCTCCTCCTGGGGCTGCTGCCGGCCGAGGCAGGGCGCCGCGGCCACTGGCGTCACCCTACCGGCGCGCGAGGCCAGGACGACGTCGTGGTGCGCTGCCGACCAGACCACCAGCGCAGCCAGGGGGATCTCCAGAGCCCACCCCGGGGCGGTGAGCTCATCCTCCACGCGCCGCGGCGCACCGCAGCGGGCCCTTCGCCAGCGCGATGGCGCCGGGCCGTCCACGTGGTGGCGGTACGCGCCACGGAGGTGCGGGACGGGCAGCCAGCCGGCAGCGGATTCCATGGACGGTTCGTGACGATCGTCTGCCCCCTCGTAGGCACGTTGAGGTGACCGGCAGCCCTCCGCACACCATGGAAGGTCAACGGCTGGTCACGTTTCCACCCCCTGCAGGAGAGTTGAGCAGGGACACCCCCACCGCCGCCGAGGTCGTCGGCAACCATCTCCAGAGCCGCGCCGACGGCGAGGTGGAGCAGGCGATGGCCGCCCTGGACCCGCGCGTCGAGTGGCACCAGCCCGGTGAGGACCGGCTCTCCGGAGTGCACCGAGGGCCGGAGGCCGTCGGTGCACTCATGGGCGGAACGATGGAGGTCAGCCAGGACGCCTTCGTTGGTGGCCCGACCGGCCCGCTGATGGCGAACGGCGACGTCGTCGGGACGCCGGGACGCCCACCTGCCCCAGCCCGGCTCCCTTCAGCTCGGCTAGAGCGGCGAACGGCAGGGGCCGTTCGCGGCCTTCTCGGCTTCACGTCCTTGCCGGCGAAAGCCTCGGGCATGTCCTCCTGCTCCCCTGGCCGCCGTGAACCGCTGAGGCCGCCGGTTCAGGAGGCGGCCGCCTTCAGCGGCCGTGCCCGGTGTGAGACCCGGGCGATCGCCATCATCAGCTCCGGAAACGGCGGGGGCGCGCTCGCGGTGACCGTCCCGTCGCTCGCGGCCCGGCCAGGCACACCGTCCAGGACCACGTAGTCCGACCGGCGCAGCCGCTCCACGTTGTCCTGATGGATCCGGCGGGCGGCGAAGCCGGGGGCGACCCCTGGGGCGAGGATCACCGGGCAGCTGGCGTCCTGGACGGTCGCCAACGCGAGGGAGTCTCCGATCCCCGCGGCCAACCGGCCCACCGTGGCACCGGAGGCCGGGTACACGAGCACCGTGTCCGCCCAGGCGGCCAGCTCACGGTGGGGCACCGGCAGGCCGGGTGCGTCCTCCCACCCCGGCCCGTACACCGGTTGACGCGAGGTGACCTCCAGCAGCGTGCGGGTGACGAAACGCAGCGCGTTCTCGGTGACGAGCACGCGAACCGTGACGTCGGGGTACCAGCCGCGCACGGTCTCCACGAGGTCCGGGACGCGACGTGCCGCGAGCGCGCCGGTGACGACGACGAGCAGGTGGCCGCGGGGCAGGCCGAGCCGGACCGGGCGAACGGCACCCATCACCGCACCTCCCGCAGCGCATCCATCGGTTCGAGCCGGGCGGCGCGGACCGCCGGCAGCACGGCCGCAAGAGTCGCTGCCACGAGGACGCCGAGCACGATGAGCAGCACCGAGACCGGATCGAAGCGGAACAGCGTCAGCCCGGGCAGGTCCAGCCCAATGGCGCCGGGCAGTGACGGGCCGACGACCAGCCCCACCAGCAGGGCCAGCAGCACGGCCCCCACCGCGCCGATCAGTCCGAGCACGAGGGCCTCCACGGCCACGGAGGCGAACACCCAGCGGCGGGCCATCCCCAGGGCCCGGAGCATCCCGATGTGCCGGGTCTTCTCCTGGACGGACATCAGCAGGGTGTTCACGATCCCGAACATCGCGGCGAGGATCGCGATGGCCGCCAGCACGTTCAAAAGCAGCAGGACGGCGTTGACGATGGACTGGTAGTCGCCCACGATGTCCTCCGCGGTCGAGACAGTGAACCCGTCGTCCTGGACCGCCTGTCGCACGCGGTCGGCGTCGGTCCCGGAGACGAACAGATAGGTCGCCACGCCCTCCGCCGAGGGCGGCTGGCCGATCGCGGTGAGCCGCTCGAGCTCCTTGCCGAACGCCTGGTTGCCGAAGGGCAGGTTCCCGCCGATCAGGGACCGCACCTGGACTCCGGACACGGTGGCGCGCAGCTCGCGCACCTGCCTGTCCGCGCCCATCACGCCCACCGTGACGGTCTTCCCGACGGCGGATTGCGGGTCCCCGAGACCCAGCGGTTCCACGGCGTACTCGGGGATGATCAGCCGCGGCTCGTCCCCCTCGTCCGTCAGCTGGTCGCCTGCGGCGAGATTGGCGGTCTTCCCCGGCCAGTTCCCGTTGTAGATGAACCTGTACTGCTCGGAACCCTCGTGCTGGAAATAGAGCGGGTTGACCGGCCTGCTGGCGGTGACCGTGGCCTCGTCGCCCACCGCATCCCGCACGGACTGCACCTCCTCGGTGGTGAGGATTCCGCTGGCGGACTCCTGGACCCCGGCTTCGGCCATGGACGGGTCGTACGGTTCCATCCGCTCGTTCAGGAAGGACATGGGGCTGGTCTTGGAGACCTGGACGGTGTCCGTGGCGCCGACGGATCGGGTCTGGGAGTCGATGTACTCGTTGACCCCGGTGCCGAGGGCGCTGGTGATGGCGAAGGTGAAGGCGCCGATGCCGATCGCGATCACAGTCAGCAGGGCCCGGGCGGGGCGGCGCCACGCCGATCGCCACGCGCTGCGGAGCAGATCCTGGATGCGCATCAGCGGGACACCCCCACGGGCCGTTCGGTCAGGCGGCCGTCGACGATGCGCAGCTGCCGCGAGCATCGCTCGGCGAGTTCGGAGCTGTGGGTGACGATCACGAGGGTGATTCCTTCCGTCTCGTTGAGGTCGAAGAGCAGCTGGGTGACCGAGTCGCCGGTGGCCTGGTCCAGCGCACCGGTGGGCTCGTCCGCGAACAGCACACGGGGCCGGTTGACGATCGCGCGGGCCAGCGCGACGCGCTGCTTCTGCCCGCCGGAGAGCGCACCGGCCCGCTCATCCACACGATCAGCCAGGCCGAGGCGCTCCAGAGCCTGAACCACGCGGGGCCGCCGCTCCTGAGGCGGGCCACCCGCGATCATCAGCGGGATGGCCACGTTCTCCAGCACGGAGGCGCTCTCGTCCAGGTGGAAGTGCTGGAACACAAACCCGAACTCGGAGTTGCGGATGCCGTCCACCTGGCGTTCCGAGGCGTCGGCAAGCGAACGGCCGCGGTACCGGACATCGCCCCCGGACGGGGAGTCCAGGGCGGCCAGCATGTGCATGAGCGTGGACTTGCCGGAGCCGCTGGGGCCCACGATGGCCACGGTGTCCGCCTCGTCGATCTTCAGGCTCACCCCCTTGACAGCCTCGAAGGCAGCCTGTCCGGTGCCGAAGGTTCGGCGCAGGTCAACGGCTTCGAGCAGCGATGAGTCGGTCATCTTCCCTCTCCTTTCGTGTGGTGGGGTCGACGTTCGCCGTCCCCGGGAACGAGTGCGCGACGAGTTCCAACAGGTGGTCGTCGAATCCGTCTCCGGCCAGGTGATCCCCCGGCACCTCGACGTCGGGCACGACGCCGGTGTTCTCGATGAGGTCCCGCCGTCCGCCGCCGAGCCGGTACTGCGGCAGGGCGATCCGCAGACCGCCGCCGATCGACCGGGTGCGGTGGAAACCGGTGCCGGCCCCTGCGGTGCGCCGCCCCCAGAGAGTGACGCCGGGCAGTCCCTGCAGGAGCGCGGCCAGGTGCTCCCCACCGGAGCCGGTGCCCTCTCCGATCAGCACCGCCGTCGTGCACGGGCCCGTGAGCAGGGGGTGGGCGGCACCGTCCCCCGGGGCGGCGGTGGCCGAACGCCGCAGGAACGGCAGGAGTACGGCCGCGAGCGCGTCGGCGAACTGCCCGCCTTCGTTGAACCGCAGGTCCAGGACGAGGGGACCGGTTCCGCGCCACGTGCGGATCAGGTGCATGACCTGACCCCATCCGCGCACCGACACGTCCCGCAGCACCACGGTGCTGGCCTCCGGGGGAAGCTGTGCGGCCATCCTCCGGGTGAGTGCCTCGGCGGGATCGGGGGTGAGCGGCGTGCCGGGGCCGAGCACCGCGGAGTGGGAGATCCCGGTGCGGCCGACGGCGGCGGTGAGGACGTCGACGAGGTCGGCGTCGTCCTGGACGTGGCGCGCCGCCGCCCGGACCTGTTCCTCCCAGCCCGTGTCCGCGCTCGCGTCCCCGGCCAGTGACGCCCGGACGGCGCGCACCTGACGGATGGTCTCAGCCGTGGCACGCAGGGGATCGGGGCCCGCAGCCGGTGGGGTCAGCGTGCGCGTCCGCCCGCCCCTCTCGAGGATCTGCAGCGCACCTGTGTCCGTCTGCGTGGCCGGCGCCGAGGAACCGGGCACGGGCGCGCCCGCCAGGCCCGTGACATCGGCGGGGCCGTGCACGGGCCGCCACCGCCCGCCGGCGAGCCGGGCCCAGGGCCGGCCGTCGACGAGCGCCAGCTCATGCAACGGCACCGGCGCCCGCCACAGCTCACGGACGGCAGGCGCACCCTCCTCCGTCAGGAGCAGGCCGGGGTCCACCCCGAGCACACGGCCGGGCTCGAGCGGCACGGCGGTGCCCGCGATGGCGCTCACCGGCCGAGCGAGCAGGACCAGGCCGCCGTCGGCGGTGAAGACCGGGCCGGTCAGGTGCACACCGGCCGGGGCGAGGACGGCGGTCGCTGCGGACCGCACATCATGCAGGACGAGGCGTCCGCCCTGCAGGTCGATTTCCTCGGTCCAGGCCACGTGCGCACCGTCCGGGGAGACGACCGGCCGGGAGCGGCGGTGCGCGGCGTCGGGGTCGATCCGGCGGGGGCCTGCATTCGAGGCATGCACGTGCACGCCGAGCCGCTCGCCGGCGACGACGGTGGTCCCGCCCGCGTGCGTGAGTGCGTCGGCTCCCGCGGCCGCGGCGCCCAGCGCCACGGTCCAGACCGGATCGGCCGGCGAGGGGCCGACCACGAGCAGCCGGTCGTCGTGATGCTCCAGAGTCAGCAACCCCCCGGCCCCGTCCCACGCCGCGTCCACGATCCACCCCTGGCCCGAGGCGCGCCGCGTGCTCCATTCACCGTCCAGGGTGCGCACGCGTCCCTCACCGACGACGGCGACCGGCCCATTCGGCGCGATGACCACGCGGTCGACGGCTGGGGCCGCCGGTCGCGACACCCGGCGCCGGTGACCGGCCGGGACGACGACGCCCTCGCCTGTCGGGATCTCGATCGGTTCGGCCAGTCGGCCGTCCTCCGCAGGAAGGAGGCTCCAGGCCCGGCCGAGGCTCCCCAGGATCAGGTGCCCGGGGCCGCGGCGCAGGCTGGTGGCCCCGACGCCGGTGAGGTGGGTGACCCGTCGGGGGCGTTCCTCCGGGCCGGCGTCGATGGGCAGGGTGTAGACGTCCACCGGGCCGCAGAGGTCGTCCAGCCAGTAGACCCGGTCCCCGAGCACGACCGCGTCGGCCGCGTTCCCCGTCCCGGGAAGCCAGCGGGTCGATCCGGTGGCGGGGTCGTGGACCATCACACGGCCCGCGCCGCCGCCGCGGTGTCCCGCCCAGGCCACGGGGCGTGGCCCGAAGCTGGTCATCACGATGCGCCCGTCCGAGGCGTGGTCGGCCCAGGCGATGCCGGTCGGAGCCGTGTGACGGGTCGCCTCCGCCGCCGGGCCGGGCGTGTCGGCGATCGGGCACAGAAGCAGCTGCGCTGGCCGGTGGCCGGCACCGGTGCCGTGGGTGAGCAGGAGGACGTCGTCGGCCCACCAGCCGCACAACCGCACGGCACCGGCCGCACGGTGCACCACGGCCCCGCCCTCGGGGCCGTCGGCGGTGAGGACCCGCACCCGCTGGGCCCCGCCCTCGGCATCCTGCTCCTCGACGACGGCGATCAGGGGTCGCGTCGGATGGCCCAGCACATCGTGGACGACGGCGCCGGGAGGCAGTGCCACCCAGGCCGGGACCGGAGCGTCGGCCATGGCGTCGAGAGCCCAGAGGGCTCCGGCCGCGCGGGCCACGGTCACGTGTCCGGCGGCTGAGGGCCGTGCCAGGTAGGTCTCGCCCATGGGTGCCCCCCTTCTTCTTGTGGATGCGCCCGCGGCCCGCGGGTTCAGGGCCGTCCTGCGTGTCAAGGTCCGCGGCGAGCGGCCGTGTTCTTCAGTCTCGACGGCCACCGGACGCCGGGCGATGGCCGGAAGTACACATCTGCGCCCACACGAAAGAAGGCCGGCCCGGATCCTGTGGATCCGGGCCGGCCCTCGTGTCTGCTGTCTCCGTGAAGGCTCAGCAGCCGCTGGAGGTGAAGGAGGCGACGGTCTGATCGCCGGCCACCTCGACCACCTCGATCTCGTCGATGAACTCGATGTTCATGGCCCCCCTCCTTTCTGAATGTCTCGTCGGTACAGGTCAGGCGACCCCTCCTCAGCAGTAGCTGGACTCGAAGGACGCGACGGTCTGATCGCCGGCCACCTCGACCACCTCGATCTCGTCGATGAACTCGATGTTCATGCCCCCCTCCTTTCTTTCTCATCGCTCCTAATAGACGTTCTCTGCGCAGATCGTTGAGGTTGACCTCTCCGTCTGAACACTTTCATCATGTCGCGCTTTCCGGGGCCTCACCATCTACTTTGGTGCATATCCGAGATGATCTATGGGGCAGTTCGGACGCACTCAGGCGGCCGTCTCGGCCCAGGCGGTGGACACGCGCGGCGAGGTCAGTACATGGGACAGCGTCCGGTGGGCGCGCTTGAGGTCCTCCTCGGAAACGCACCGTTCGCCGGGGAGCATGCGGCCGCTGGCCAGAAGTGCGCGGTATTCGGACTCGAGCATGCTGGCCACCACGACGGATTCGTAGCGCCCGTCCACGAAGACGACGTCCCGCAGAATCCCCTCCAAGGTGAGGAAACCGGCCCGGAGCATGCCCATGACGTGCCGGTTGTACGTGGCCGCGCGTAGCTCCACCCGATGCGCGCGCATCTGGTCGAACAGCAGTCCGATCCCCAGTTCCACGACCATGGCCCCGTATCCGGTGCCGACCCGGTTCGGCGGCACCACGATGCCGATGAAAAAGCTGCCGGTGCCGGGGGTCTCGACCCAGTTGAAGACGCCGGCCAGGCCCTCGTCCGGCACCACGCCGACCCTCACCCCACGGTGGGCGGCGGGGTCCGGCCGCAAGGCCTCGGCCGTGATGCGGCCCTGCATGCCGTGGGCCAGCCGGCCGGCCTCCCCGTCGAACCAACTGAGGATCTCGGGGATGTCCGACTCCTCCAGCTCTCGCAGATACAGCGTGTCCTGGCTCATGATGCGATCTCCTCTTCGTTCTCGATGGTGATGTCGTGGGTATCTGCGACGACCGACAGCCGGGGGCCGGCCAACGTCGTCGCCGTGGTCAGCGAGTCCAGCCCCGGCAGCAGGGGCAGGGCCGGGTCCTGCAGACGCGCCAGGACCCGCACAGCACCGGCCAGGCCGGAGCCGAGGGAGTGGGAGAAGCGCAGGTGCAGGTGCCCGGGCAGGTGGGGCCGGCCGTCGGCGAGGACGATGTACCGGCGCAGCCCGGCCAGATTGGCGACCAGGAGCTCCTCCTCCCGCGCCGTCCGGTCCGGGCCGCGCTCGGCCAGGAAGGCCAGCGCCCCCGTCCTGCCCCGCCACAGGCCCTGGGTCGCCCAGAGGGCTGCCAGGCAGGTGCGGCCGCCGGCGGCGACGAGGCCCGCCAGCTTCGCGCTCGGTGCCAGCCGGTGCAGATGCATGGCCGCCAATGCGACTCCGAGGGACCCGTAGCCCAGATCGGGCTGGTGCTTGAGGTTGCCCCGGTCCAGCAGAACCGTGCCGTCGGCGCGAGGCACCAGCCGCTCCAGGTCCAGGCCCAGGGCGCCCCGTGCTCGATCGAGCCAGTGATCGTCCCCGGTGAGCCGGGCCAGCCGGGCACCCATCAGCGCCACACCGCTCGGCCCCTCCAGCAGACCCCGTCCGGCGCGGCCCGCCTCCGTCGCCCGCAGGGCCCGGTCGGTGAGGTCGAAGGCCTCCTCGAACCGGCCCGCAGACAGGGCCGCCCATGCCAGGCCCGCCGACCCGGACTCCAGACCCGGCGCGGTCACACCGGAGGCGTCCGCCCGGGCACGGTCGAGCACGGCGGCAGCCTCCTCCGACCGGCCGAGCTCACCCAGCACGAGTGCCACGCCGGCGCGGCCGGTGAACAGACCGGGCCGGGCCCGCGGCGAGCTGAGCGTGACCCGGGTCAGGCGGTCCAGGGCGGGGTCGACGTCGGCTCCAAGCCACGGGGTGGCCACCCACAGCAGCCCGGCCATGCCGCCGCCCAGGGACCACGGCACGTCCCCGGCATCGACGGGCGAGGGGCCGTCGTCGTCATACATCCAGGCCCGGACGGCGTCGGCGAGGGTGTGGCCGGCCCTGTCCAGGAGGTCGCGGTCGGGGCCCTGCGGGGCGGTGACGACGGCGCCCCATCGCTGCCGGGAGAACCCCGCGCAGGCGGTCGCCGTCAGCGCGGCGACGGTGTCCTGGGGCAACAGGTGCCGCACGCTGTGGACCCGCTCAGCCAGGACGTCGTCGGAGAACTCCCAGAACGCGTTGTCCGGGCACAGGGCCCACAAGTGGATGAGGTCCACCCGCCGCATGTCGGCCTCTCGGGCGTCCATGGTGGGCAGGCGGAAACCGGGGGCGACGGTGAAGCGGTCGCCGGATGCGGCGGGGTCGTCCGAGGCCGTCTCGAAGTCGATGAGGCTGACCGAGTCGTCCTCGCCGATCAGAACGTTGCCCGGGTGCAGGTCGCCGAAGCTCCAGCCGCGTTCATGGAGCCGCCCGACGGTCTGCCGCAACGAGGCGATGATCCGGCACACGCGCGCGGCGTAGTCCGCCCATGCCTGCGAGCCGGCGTCGCCGCGCATCCCGGGGTGGTGCCGGGCCAGGAACTCCGTGGCCCGTGCGCCCTCGCGGTACTCCATGACGAGGTAGGCGCGGTCACTGAGATCGTGGTCGGCCACATGTTCCGGGACGCCAGGGACACCTGCCAGCGCGCGCAGGGCCCGGGACTCGTCGGCGAGGGAGGCGACGGCGTCGCGCCCGTCCAGGCCGAGTCCGGTGTGGCGGCGCCCCTCCTTGAGCACGACCCGCCGTCCCTGCGGGGTGAGCGCGTCGTACACGCCACCACCGTTGGACCGGTGCAGGGCACGGGTGACGGTGTACGGCAGGATCCGCTCACCGGCGGTCCGCTCATGCTCGGCGAGGGCATCGACGACGGTCTGCGGCATCGCCACACCGTCCGGGGCGGCGATCCGCCGGTTGCGGATGTCCGGGCGCAGCCGCCCGTTCGGGTCACGCACCGCCAGGACGTCGAGCCCGGAGGAGTCGACGATCCAGTGCTCCCGGAAGGCGCCGTACCGGGCCCCCATGGGGGTGCCGGGAATCGGCACGTCCGCCACCGGCACCGCCGCCGGGCGGTAGGCCAGCAACGGGGTGAGTCCACGGATGAGGGCGTCCGTCCGCTCTGCATCCCCCGGGTAGGCCGTGATGAACTTCCCGGAGCTGGACCGCGGCGCGTACTTGCGCTCCATCATGTGCAGGATGTTGCGGGCGGGCATGTACTTGAAGGGGATGCCGAGTTCCAGCAGCACCCGAGCGGCGAGGGTGAGGGTCTCGTCCGCGTCGTCCAGGCGGGCGGCCACATGGACCTTCCAGCCCGCCTCGGGCAGGGGTTCCGGGCCGCTGAGCACGGTCCACGGCGTGCGACCCGGATGGGACCGCGTCCACCCCGCGGGCAGGGGGTCCCTGTCGAAGCAGAACCGCTGCTCCTCCGCGGGCAGGAACCGTGCCTGCTCGAAGTAGCGCGACCCCGGCCGCAGGAAGACGTCGACGTCGTTCACAGTGCCTCCTGGGTCCGCAGCTGGGGGGCGATGTCCCAGTCGTCGACGGGCACCCACATCACGGTGGGCCGCCCCGCGAGGGCCCGTTCGACGGCCATGACCGTCGCCGGGCCGAGCAGTCGGACGTCGTCGGCGACGACGACCGCGTGCCCGGCCGTCCACCGCGGCAGGGCGGGGGTGGTCACGAAGCGCTGCGCGACCCCGGCCTCCTGCGCCTCGCGGTCCAGCCAGCCCATCCCGCCGTCGTCGAACACCACGTAGAGCAGCGGCAGGGGCTCGCCGAGCACCGCCTGCAGGTCCGGCAGGAGCGTGCTCATGGCCGTGTCCCCCGTGAGACACACCGTCAGCGGTGCCCCGGCCCGGGCGGCCCCGGCGGCCGCGGCCACGGAGCCGCCCAGCGTGGTCTGCTCGGACAGGGCCAGGGACGTGCCGCCCTGCGGCAGCTGCAGGTGCGGGAAGGAGTAGGACCAGATGTCGTGCAGACCGTTCTCATGCACCGTGACGGACCCTGCGGGCAGGGCCTCGGTCAGGTGCAGGAGCACCTGGGCGGCGCGCGAGTCCACCTCTCGCTGCAGGGCTTCGAAGGCCTTCGCCCGCGCCTGGCACAGCTGTTCCGCCCACGCGGCGGAGGCACCGCTGGCCGGCCGCAGCGCCGCCACCTCGGCGACGTCGGCCACCACGCCCAGGCCCGCCAGCCGAGGGACCAGGTGTTCGGAGGCGAGGTTCACCTGCAGCCACCGGGTCGACGCGCCGGTGGGCATGCCCGCCAGGGCGGTCTCCTCCAGACGGCTGCCCACGGCCAGCACCGTGTCCGCCTCGCGCACGGCCTCGGCGACCTCGGGCATCAAGTAGAGCCCGCTCAGGCCGAGGAAGGCGGGGTGGTCCTCGGGGAAGGAGCCCCGCCCGGAGGCGGTCACCAAGACGCCGGCGCCCAGGTCCGCGGCCAACCCGACCAGCGACGTCTGAGCGCAGGACCGCGCACCGGAGCCGAGCAGCAGCAGCGGGCGCTCGGCCTCCTGCAGTGCTGCCTGCAGGCCGGTCAGGTCCGTCCGCCGGAAGGCCGGGCGCTCGGCGGTGCCCGGTGTCGGATCGGGGTCGGGCAGCTCCACGTAGACGGGGCCGGCCGGGGCCGTCTGTGCGAGCTCCACGGCCGCGGCCACCACGCGTCCGGCCTCTGCGGGGTCCTCCACGCGCAGCGCACGCTTGGTCACAGGTGTGACCATCTCGAGGGTCGGCGCGTCCTGGAAGGCCCCGGTCCCCCGCAGTCGAGTGGCGGTGCCGGCGGCGAGCACCACCAGCGGGCGCCCGGCCTCCCAGATCTCGAGCAGACCCGGCACGGCGGCCGCGACCGCGGGGCCGCGGCCGATCACGCAGGCCCCCACCCCTCCGGCGACGGCCGCATGACCGGCGGCCATGTGCATGGCCGAGGCCTGACGCACCGTCCGGTGCAGCCGCAATCCGGCCGTCTCGAGGGCCGCCATGGCCCGCATGTCGTCGTCGGGAAGCCCGTAGACGTCCGTGACGCCTGCCCGGGCGAGGGCTGTGACGGCCGCCGACCAGCCGCCGTCGGACGAGGCGGGTGCGCCGACGTCCACGTTCGTCACCTCGTGGCGGGGCATCGTCGTCGTGGTCATGCCGCACGCTCCAGGATCACGCTCGCGTTGTGACCGCCGAAGCCGAAGGAGTTGGACAAGGCCGCGGTGAGCTGCGCCGGGCGGGAACGGTGCGGGACCAGGTCGAACTCCGGGAACTCGGGGTCGTCCAGGTTGATGGTGGGCGGGACCACCCCGTCCCGCATCGCCTGGACGCAGAACATGGCCTCCACCACCCCGGCGGCGCCGATCATGTGGCCGGTCATCGACTTCGTCGAGCTGATCGGGACGCGGCGGGCGTGCTCGCCGAGTACGTGGTCCAGGGCGGCCAGTTCCGTGCGGTCGTTGTACTCGGTGCTCGTGCCGTGGGCGTTGACGTAGTCCACAGCCTCCGGCGCCAGGCCGGCGTCGGCCAGGGCGAGGGCCATGGCCCGGCGGGCGCCGGCACCGTCCGGGTGCGGGGCGGTGGCGTGGTGCGCGTCGGAGGTCACCCCGTAGCCGGAGAGCACGGTCGAGGCGTCCGCCCCGCGAGCGCGGGCGCTCTCCTCCGATTCCAGGAGGATCGCCGCGCCGCCGGCGGCCATCACGAAGCCCGCGCGGTCCCGGTCGAACGGACGGGATGCACGCTGCGGATCGTCGTTGAACGTGCTGGCCAGGGCCCGCATGTTGGCGGTGGAGGCCATGTCCTGGGGGGTGACGGCGTTCTCGGAACCGACCACCAGCACGGCGTCCGCGTACCCGTGACGGATCAGCCGCAGCCCCTCCCCGAGGCCCACGGTGCCGCTGGCGCACGCCGCCGACACACCCTGGTTGGCGCCCCGCGTGCCCCACTCGACGCTGAGGTACGAGCTCACGGCGTCCGTGGCGCCGAAGATGGACAGGTAGGGGGAGACTGCCCGGTGGCCCCGGGAGTCCAGGGTCCGCGTGCCGTCATGCAGCACCTCTGTGGGGCCGTAGCCGGTGGCGGAGAGGATCACGAACCGGTCCAGCTCGACCGGCCACTGCTCCCCCGGGGTCAGGCCCGCGGAGGTTACGGCCTCCCGCGCGGCGAGCAGCCCGTACAGGCAGGAGCGACTCAGCCGCTTGCGTTCGGTGTGGGTCACGAGGGCGTCCACCTGGTCGTCGTCGACGAGCCCGCCGATCCGCACCGTGTGGTCCGCGAACTCGTCCGGCAGTGCGCGGATGCCGCTGCGGCCGGCACGGACGGCCTCCCATGTCTGCTCGGCGCCGAGCGCCAGCGGGGTCACGGCGCCCAGGCCGGTCACGACGGCCCGATGTTCTCTGCGGTGCGGACTCATGCCTGCTCTCCTGCCTTCAGCGACGCGCCGTAGCGGACGGCGGCCTGGGTGATGTTGATCGGTCCGAGGATCCGGCGACCCCCGTGATGGATGAACCCGGACTCGACGCCGTAGCCGCCGAAGGGTTCGAACGGGGGGATGGCCGTCACGAGCGACTGCCCCCACGCGGTGATCCCGATGTGCGTCATGGCCCGCGCGAAGGATTCCGTGCCGCCGTAGATCGCGGTGCCGAAACCGTTCTCCCGATAGTGCTCGCTGCGCAGCAGCGCCTGGGCCTCGTCCTCGTCCGCGAAGGTGGCGGTGGACAGGATCGGGGAGAAGTGCTCCTGCGGGCAGCGGCGGGCCTCGCCGGAGACCCTCACGACGGCCGGGTCAAAGGTCCGATGCTCGAAGCGCATCGCACCGCCGCTGACCAGCCCTCTCGCGTTGGCGGTGAGGTAGGCGACCGCGTTCAGCAGGTCCGAATCCTTGGCCAGCGGAGCAAGTCGGCCGCCGTTGGTCTCCACGTACTCCGCGGCGTCCCGGGACAGCAGCGCCTCGAGTCGGTCGGCGACGTCCTCGTGGACGAGGACGATGTCCGGGGCCAGGCAGTCCTGCCCGCCGTTGTACAGCCTGGAGTACACGATCTCCTGACTGGCCCGCTCCAGGTCCGCGTCCGGGAAGACGACGACGGGGTTCACGCCGCGGCCGAAGTACAGCAGCACGTGCCGGCCGGTGAGGCGGGAGAGCACGTCCTCGGCGTTCGCGCGGTGCCCGGTGAACAGGACGATCGAGGGTTCGGCGGCCACACGCCGGACGAAATCCTGCTGGGCCTCCCGGTGGAAGGACAGCGGGGACGGGCAGACGTCCCGCAGCAGCTCCACGATCCGCTCGACCACGGCCTCCGTGCCGGTGGCCGGCCGCACCCGGATGCGGCGGGCCCACAGCGAGGGCACGAGGCAGTAGAGGGCGATGGACTCCAGGATCGCGTTGCGGGCCATGAACACGTCCACCGGGACGCTCTCCGGGGTGGAGTAGAGGTTCAGCTCCCCCTCGGCCATGTCCAGCACGTTGAGCATGGCGCGGAAGTCGTGCTGCGCGGTGGGAAGGTCGCTCATCTCCTCGATCAGCCCCATGAGCACCTGTCGGTGCGCCAGCACCGTCGAGCGCAGCCGACCCAGGGCGCTGAGCCGATCTCGCCGCAGCCGGCCCCGGCCGTTCTGCAGTCCGGCGGCCAGCCCCTGCAGACGCCGGCGGCTCACCTTGCCGCTCTCGTCCACGGGCAGGGCTCCCATCACCTGCACGACGTCGGGCCGCAGGCTCTCGTCCAGCAGCGGCAGGATCCGGGACCGCCAGTGGTCTTGGCTGCGGTGCAGGGGATCGTGGACCATGAGCCAGATGCGGGTGCTGGTGGCCCCGGCCGCGGCCACAACGTAGGCCTCGATGCCGGCTCGGGCCAGCGTCGCCTCGATCCACGTGAACGGGATGACCGTGCCGTTGCGCAGGGCCATGCCCTGGCGCCCGGCCACCACGACGCCGCCGGCGTCGCTGTGGCCCACGTCCCCGGTATCGAACCACAGGGCCTCGCCGGTGATCGGCCTCCCGTCGGTGCGTCCCACCAGGATGCGGCCGGGGACACCGTCGACCACGGGGACGCCGTCGTCGTCCACGACGGAGATCTGGAAGGTGTCCAGGGGCCGCAGGATGCGTTGGACGGGCAGCGGATCGGCGGTGGCGCCGGGTACGGCGGGCTCGCCGAAGGCGACGTTCCCGAGCTGGGTCAGGCCGTAGCCATCCACGAGGCCCCGGCCAGTCTCTTCGTGGAAGTCCCGCAGAAGCAGCTCGGAGACACCCTCGCCTCCCACGCCGAACAGTCGCACGCCCTGCACGGCGGTGGCCGAACCCGGGCGGCGGCGCAGCTCCTCCACCATGGCCCGGTACACCAGGGGAGGCGCGTCCATGGCGGTGACGCCACAGCGCTGGGCCATCCGCAGGGCCTCGCCCACCCGGTGTCGGCGGCTCGTGGCCAGGCCGGCGCCGAGCACCCAGGCGATGAGGATGACGCTGGAGCCGTACTGGCCGGAGAAGGGCAGCAGGGGAAGGAGGACGTCCTGGGCCGAGTAGTCCAGGGCCCGCGCCGTGGCCAGGGCGTTCTCGACCAGCTGCGGGCCGGTCTTCCACACCAGCGTGGGCACCCCGGTGGTGGTGCCGGAACTGAACACGCCGAGTGCCCGGGGGTTCGCGAACCACGCCGCCCAGTCGGCACGGGAGTGCGGTGGCGCGGTGAGCCGGCCGCGTTCGATCGCGGTCAGCACGGGGCGCAGGTCCAGCGTGGGCGGATGGTCGTCCTGGGCCGGGCCGGTCTGGCGCAGCACCACAGCCGTCTCGGCGGGGACGCGGGTGGCCGGCTCGTCGAAGGCCCGGCCGAGCCGGTCCGTGAGCACCACGGAGCAGTCCATGCCGGCCAGGGCGAGCAGCCCGAGGACGGTCCGGCCCGAGTCATCGGACTCCAGGACGACGGTGCTTCCGGGGACGACGCCGCGCGCGGCCAGGTCGTCGATCACGTGGCCGACGGCGGTCTGGATCCCGACGGCGTCGAGGCGGGTCCCCTGCCAGGCGAGGGATCCCAGTCTCAGGGCGGCGGCGGGACCCGTGGCCAGATCGGGGGCTGTCTCTATACACATCTCCGAGCCCACGAGACTCCTGAGCATCTCGTATGCCGTCTTCTGCTTGAAA
>NZ_LR732370.1:2371453-2398108 GCF_902506395.1 Micrococcus sp. 116 | reverse complement strand
GGTCAGGGTCATGGGAGGTTCTCCAAACGCGGTGCTGGGGCAGGTCAGACGAGGCCGGGGATGGGGAAGTGCGCCTGCGGGGCGGAGAAGACCTCCCCGAGGAAGCGGACGTTGTGGACCATCAGCACGACGCCGAGGATGCCGATCAGCCACGCCGTGGCGGAGGCACCCTGGGCGATGAACCACCGGTCGAGCCTGCGGAGCAGGGGGGTGATCGCATCGCGCAGCAGCATCCGCAGGACGACGAGTGCCAGCGCCGGGGCCACCATCACGAGGCAGTACGCACCGAGCACGGCGAACTGGACCGGCGTCGAGAGCGGCGAGCCGCTGAGGATGCCCACAGCGCCGAGGTAGGGGACCATCGTCACCAGTTCCAGGGCG
This sequence comes from Micrococcus sp. 116, assembly GCF_902506395.1. Lineage (NCBI taxonomy): Bacteria > Bacillati > Actinomycetota > Actinomycetes > Micrococcales > Micrococcaceae > Micrococcus > Micrococcus sp. 116. The sequence goes on along the minus strand of NZ_LR732370.1, from coordinate 2,397,727 downwards.
CCGGCCACGAGAGCCAGGCCCACCAGGGACGATCCGGAGCCGCGAGTCCCGGAGGCATCCGGGATGGCGAGGGCGCGTTCACGCCAACGGGAGAGCCTCCCGGCCGCGCGTGAGGCGTTCCGGCGCCCCCGGTCTCCGCCGGGGTCCAGCACGAAGCTGAGCACCAGCAGGACGGCGCCGACCGCGAACAGGCCGACCCGGAAGACCGGGGACTCGGTGTCGACCAGGCCCGTCGCGCTCACCGCGGAGGCGGCGAGCAGCAGGACAGCGCCCACGGCCGCGTAGAACGCAGCGAGCGTGCCGAGATAGAGCAGGACACGGCGGGCGCGGAGCCGACCCGGAGCGGCCAGCAGCCACACCGGCACGGCGAGGGCGCCGAGACTGAGGGCGTCGACCAGGGCGAGCGCTGTCAGGACGGGGGCAAGGCTGAGAAGGGTGCCGATCTCCGCTGTCATGCCGCCCAGTCTTCCGAGCGACCCCTGGCCGGTCAGCGGTCAAAAGTACAGGTGGCCGATGCCCAATCGTCGACGACGGGCCACGCCCTGTGGGTCAATCCCGCCGAGATCGCGGCAGCGGGATCAGTCCGCGCTCCAGGGCCGTGATGAGGATCTGCACCCGGTCGCGCACCCCGAGCTTCGCCATGACCTTGACGAAGCGGGCCTTCACCGTGGACTCGGTGATGTACAGGGCCGCAGCGATCTCCTTGTTGCTCATCCCCTTCGCCAGCAGGCCGATGACCTCGAGCTCCCGCTCGGTGAGCACGTCCATCAGCTCCTCGTCCACCACCGGGGTGGCCGGCACCGAATCGGCGACGCCGCTGACCACGAACCGGGTCACCTGGGGTGAGAGCACGGCGTCGCCGGCGGCGACGGAACGCACCGCGGCCACCATCTCCTCCGGGCGAGAGTCCTTGACGAGGTAGCCGGAGGCGCCCGCGCGCAGCAGCGGCACCACGTAGCGATCGGTGGAGAAGGTGCTCAGGCCGAGGATTCCGATCTCGGGGCTCTCCTCATGGATCAGGCGGGCCGCCTCGACGCCGTCCATCGTGGGCATCTGCATGTCCAGCAGCACGACGTCGGGCCGCAGTGCGCGGGTCTGGAGGACGGCCGCACGGCCGTCGGCGGCCTCCCCCACGATCTCGATGTCCGGGTCGATGGACATGTAGTCGCGCAGCGTCTGGCGGGTGAGTCCCTCGTCGTCGACCAGCAACAAGCGGATCTCGGTCATCTCGGTCCTCCTCTACGGCGGCCGATGCGCCGGTCGCCGCGCAGCCATCCTAGTGGGTGGCCAGACTCAGCGGACGAACGGGATCCGAATACGGGTCACCCAGTCGTGATCGGCGGTGATCCCCATGGAGATGGTCCCCTCGAAGACCTCGACGCGCGTCTTGAGCGCCTCGACGCCTGTGCCGGAGGACATGACCGGGTCCGCCGTGCCCACGCGGTTGCGGGCACGCAGGGTCACCTCGCCGTCGCCCACCTGGAGGCTCAGGTCGACGGGTGCGGACGGGTCCCCGTGCTTGAGGATGTTCGTGCCCAGCTCCCGGACGATCCGTCGCAGAGACTGACGGATCACCGTGGGGATGGCGGCCGGGTCGCCGGAGAGACGGAGGGAGACCTCCATGCCGGCGCCGCGCAACGCAGCGGCGACCTTCTCCAGGGTCGTGACGAGCCCCTCGGCGGAGACGGTGGCCGCGTCCTCGCCGCCGCTCATGACGTCGAGCACGGCGTCCCGATCCCGGGCGTGGGTGGAGGCCTCCGGGTCATCTGGGCGGCGCAGCAGCGTCAGCATGCGCCGCAGGTCCTCGAGGGTGGACTGGCCGGCCTCGCCGATCATCTCCAGGATCTCGAGGCGCTTGTCGTCGTCCACGAACCGGGCGCGACGGGCCTGCATGACGATGGCCGTGATGTCGTGGGCCACGATGTCGTGCAGCTCGTGGGCGATCGCCGTGCGTTCCTCGGCGCGGACCTCCTCCTGGACGCGTTGCAGGGCCTCGACGCGTTCCGAGGCCCGCACCCAGCGTTCGCGGTACCGCGAGAGCAGCAGACCCAGCACCCCGGCCAGGACCACGGCGGTCACCAGCACGACGACGGCCGACAAGCGGCCCGTCGATGTGGCGCCGTGCGCCCACACGTACAGGGAGAACAGCGCCCAGAACACGCCCCATTCACGCGCCGTCAGGGCAAAGGTGAGCACACCGTTGAGCACGACGCCCACGAAGGCGACCCCCACCAGCTGGGAGAGCGAGCCGGGCAGGACCACGAGGCTCGCCGCGGCCAACAGCACCCAGATGAGTGCGGAGGCGCGCACGCTGAGGGCGAGGGCCAGCACCGGGAGATAGACGCCGCCGGCGACCGCGGCGTGGAGGAGGTCGGTCTCGCCTTCGTAGAAGGTCCGATCGGCGAGGGTGAAGGCGACGGCCAGGACCGCCACGGCCACTCTCACGAGCGCTCCGCCGGGCACGACGGGGTGGAGGAGCCAGTCGACGACGCGCGGACCGGCACCGACGCGTGCGGTCTCCGCCGTTCGTCTGCTGTCCGCCACACCCGGAGTCTAACGGCGGTGCCGCAGGCGACCCCGCGTCAGCACGGGAGCAGCTGGCAGAAGAAGTCACGCACGAACAGCGACTCGACCTCCTGCCCCTTGGACGTGCCTGCCCCGGGGACGACCAGGGGGTTCGACGGCGCGGCGGTGGCGGCCCCGGCGGGCTGCACCAGGAGGGAGGAGGCGACGGCGGCGGCGGCGAGGAGGGCGGAGAGATTCTTCATGGGAGGCGTCCTCTCGGAGGGCGGGAGGCCGGCTGCCTCCTGCTGACGTCTCCATCCTCGGAGCCCAATGCCCGCCGGGCGTTAGACAGAAGTACGAACTCGCGACGAACGTTAGGGCAGACCGGCCGCAGGGAAGCCCACCTGGTCGAGGAGGGACTTCAGGGGCGGCTCCTGCCCCTCACCGGCCGAGACACGACGCCGCAGCCGTCGAGCCGGCCGGCGATGTCCCAGCGGACCGACTGCGGGCCTTGACGGCCCGTGGTGCAGGCGGCCTCGAGTCGGACGGTCTCGGCCTCGTCCAACGGCGTCACCCTACCGGCGGCGCAGGGCGAAGGACGCGCCGTGGTGGTTCTGCGGCAGGTGGTCGCCGCGGCCGAAGAGCTTGTGGCGCAGCGTGCCGTCCGTGTACGCGGTCTTGTAGCGGCCGAGCTTCTGCAGCTCCGGCACCACGAACTCCACGATGTCCTCGAAGGTGCCCGGGGTGATGTGGTAGGCGAGGTTGAAGCCGTCCACGTCGGTCTCGTCGGCCCACTCGACGAGCTGACGGGCCGCGGACTCGCCGCCGCCCACGATCACGGGGCCGAAGCCGCCGATGCCCACCCATTCGGCGAGCTTGCGCACGGTCCACTCCTCATCCGTGCCGGAGGCCTTCTGGAAGGTCTCCACGGCGGACTGGATGGCGTTCGACTTCACGTCCCCGATCGGCTCGTCCAGGTCGTACTGGGACAGGTCGATGCCCATCCAGCCGGACATGAGCACGAGGCCGCCCAGCGGGTCCACGTACTGCGCCAGGTCGTCGTACTTGGCCCGCGCGTCCTCGTCGGTGGCCCCGGTGACGATCGTCTGCATCGCGAAGATCCTCACGTCGTACGGGTCACGGCCGGCGTCCACCAGGGCCTGGCGGATCTTCTTCACGGTGGCGGCCGCCAGCTCCTTCGTGGGGGAGTTGATGAACACGGCCTCGGCGTGCTTGCCGGCGAAGGCGCGGCCGCGCGTCGAGGCGCCGGCCTGGTAGATCACGGGGGTGCGCTGCACGGACGGCTCGGTGACGGCGTGGCCGGGGACCTTGAACCACGTGCCCTCGTGGGCGATGTCGTGGACCTTGGCCGGGTCCGCGAACACGCCGGACTCCTTGTCGTAGACGACGGCGTCGTCCTCCCACGAGCCCTCGAGGAGCTTGTAGACGACGTCGAGGTACTCGTCGGCGTGCTCGTAGCGCTCGTCGTGCTCCATCTGGTCGTCCTGGCCCATGTTCTGGGCGGCGGAGGGCAGGTAGCCGGTGACCACGTTCCAGCCCACGCGGCCGCCCGTGAGGTGGTCGAGCGTGGCGAGGCGGCGGGCGAACGGGTAGGGGTGCTCGTAGGCGGTGCCGGCGGTGACGCCGAAGCCGAGGTGCTCGGTGACCGCGGCCATCGCGGAGACGAGCAGGAACGGGTCGTTCACGGGGGTCTGCGCGCCGGTCTTGATGGCGGCCTCGGAGGTGCCGCCGTACACGGAGTACGGGCCGAGGACGTCGGCGATGAACAGGCCGTCGAACAGGCCCTTCTCCAGCGTCTGCGCCAGGTGCGTCCAGTAGCCCAGGGTGTTGTAGTCGCGGGCGTGGTCGTCGGGGTGACGCCAGAGCCCCGGGGACTGGTGGGCGACGCAGTTCATGTCGAATGCGTTGAAGAGGATCTCGCGGTGCTCATCCGGGCGGGTGGGTGCTCCGGCCCCGGCGTTCTCGACGGTGCTCATGGGTCTCCTTTCCAGGGCCGCCCGGTCGCAGGGGCGCGGCCGGGCGGGCGACGGCTCCGCACCATGCAACGCCGACGCGGCCGGCGGTGGAAGTCGGTCCGGCCCAGGGGTTCATGACGGCCCCGCCGGACCCGGCCACGCGTCCGGCGCCCGGTTCGTGACATGCCCTGACCGTGACGGAGGACACGTCCGCGGGTGGCGTCCCTGTTGCGGCCCAGTGGCACCCCAGCGCTGAGCCAGAGAAATCTGCTGCCTCCACCCTGCAGAGACGACCGAAACGTCTGGCTCGGCGCTGGGCTCGGGCCGTGACGGCCGGCCGGGCCAGGACCGGCGGCGCCCCCGGTGTGACGCCCGTGTGACCCTCCGGCGCCGGCGGCCGGGCGACCGCGCGGCCGACCGGGCCCGCGGTGGTCTACTGGCATCCGTATCCGTCCGACACCGACGACGAAGCGACGATGGGAGCCCTCCATGAGCGTGCACGCGCCTTCCCGTGCCACCGCCTCCACCCCGGTCCGGGACGAGGACCGCCACAGCCTCGACGTCGTCTTCCGCGGCGTCGGGCGCACGTTCCCCACCGCGGACGGACCACGCGTCGTCCTGCGCGACGTGGACCTGACCGTGGCGCCCGGCGAGGTGCTCGCCGTGATCGGCGCCTCCGGCTGCGGCAAGTCCACGCTGCTGCGCGCCGTGGCCGGCCTGGACCCGGACTTCGACGGAGAGCTGCTGATCGACGGCTCGCCCGTGCGACCCTACGACGAGCGCACCGCCGTCGGCTTCCAGGAGCCGCGCCTGCTGCCCTGGCGCACCCTGCGCCGCAACGTGGAACTCGGCCTGCCCCGGGAGCTGGACCGCGCCGCGGGCCGGGACCGCGTGCAGGAGCTGCTCGAGCTCGTGGGCCTCGCGCCCTTCGCGGAGCACCGCCCCCGGGAGGTCTCCGGCGGCATGGCCCAGCGGGCCTCGCTCGCCCGCGCCCTGGCGCGCCGCCCCGGCGTGCTGCTGCTCGACGAGCCCTTCGGCGCCCTCGACGCCCTGACGCGCCTGAAGATGCAGGACCTGCTGCTGGACGTGCACGCCGCCACCGGCACCACCGTCCTGCTCATCACCCATGACGTGGAGGAGGCCCTGCAGCTCGCCGACCGCGTGCTGCTGCTCGCCCGTGACGTCCCCGCGCCCGACGGCGGGGCCCGCCCCGGAGCGACCGTGGGGCGGATCGTGGACGTGCCGGGGGCCCGTCCCCGCGACCGCGCGGACGCCCGCCTGGCCCGGCTGCGCGCCGAGCTCCTCGAGGGCCTCGGCGTCGAGAGCCACGCCCGATGAGCGGCGCCGGCTCCGCACGCCTGACCCGTCGCACGGCGCTCGGCCTGCTGGCCGCGTCCCTGCCCCTGGGCCTGAGCGGATGCGTCCTGCAGGGTGAGGCGACGACCGGGCCGGTGAACGGTCCGGACACGCTGAGCATCGACTACGCCACCTACAACCCGCTCTCCCTCGTGATCCGCCACCAGGGATGGCTGGAGGAGACGCTCGCGCCCCGCGGCGTCCGGGTGAACTGGGTGTTCTCCGCCGGCTCCAACAAGGCCAACGAGCTCCTGCGCTCGAATTCCGTGGACATCGGGTCGACGGCCGGCTCGGCCGCGCTGCTGAACCGGGCCAACGGAGCGCCCACGCGCATCGTGGGCATCGCCTCGCGGCCGGAGTGGTCCGCGCTCATGGTCCCGCCCGGCTCTGACATCACGGACGTCGCCCAGCTCGCGGGCCGCACGGTGGCCGCCACGCGCGGGACGGACCCGTACTTCTTCGCCGTGCAGGCGCTCGAGGCCGCCGGGGTGGACCCGGCCGACGTCGAGATCCAGAACCTGCAGCACGCCGACGGCCGCGCCGCCCTCGCCGGCGGATCGGTGGCCGCGTGGTCCGGGCTCGACCCGATCATGGCCAAGGCCGAGGCCGAGGGCGCCCGCTTCCTGTACCGGGACCTCGCCCTGAACACGTTCTCCGTCCTCAACGCCACGGAGTCCTTCCTCGAGGCGGACCCGGAGACGGCCCAGACCGTCCTGGACACGTACGAACGCGCCCGCGCCTGGGCGCTCGAGCACCCGGACGAGACCGTCGGGATCCTGGCCGAGGCCGCGAAGATCTCTCCCGACGTCGCCCGCACCGTGATCCTCGAACGCACCAACGCGGACGTCAGCCCCGTGCCGGGCCAGGAGCTGCTCGACGCCCTGACGGGGGTCGGACGGATCCTGGTCGGCACCGGGTCCGTCGACTACCAGCACCAGGTGGACGCCGCGCTGGCGAGCATCCTGGACACCCGTTTCGCCGAGGAGGCCATCCGATGAGCACCGCCCTGACCACCCCCGCCGCGACGACGGGCCCCGAGGCGCGCGAGCGGTCGGGTCACGACGACGGCGACACAGGGGCGCGCCGACGGCAGCGGCCCCGGGTGCTGGACCGGCCCGGCGCCCGGGCGGTGGTGGGGCTGGCCGCGCCCGCTGTCCTCCTGATGCTGTGGTGGGCGGTGACGGCCGCCGGGCTGCTCTCCGCGGTGCAGCTGCCCTCCCCCGGCGCGGTGCTCAGCGCCGGCGTCAACCTGCTGGAGCGGGGCGACCTGTGGCTGCACGTGGGGATCTCCACCCAGCGCGTGCTGCTGGGCTTCCTGCTCGGCGCCGCACTCGGGCTGGCCGTGGGGTCCGCGCTCGGGCTGTCCCGGTGGGCGGACGCGCTGTTCGCCCCGCTGATCGGGGCGCTGCGCGCGGTGCCCTCGCTGGCCTGGGTGCCGCTGCTGATCCTGTGGATGCAGATCGGCGAGGAGTCCAAGGTCACCCTCATCGCGATCGGCGCGTTCTTCCCGGTGTTCACCACCGTCTACGCCGCCCTGCGCCATGTGGACCCGCACCTGGTGGAGGCCGGTCGGGCCTTCGGCTACCACGGGCTGTCCCTGCTGCGGACGGTGCAGCTGCCCGCCGTGGTGCCGGCCGTGTTCTCCGGCCTGCGGCTGGCCCTGGCCCAGGCCTGGCTGTTCCTGGTGGCCGCGGAGCTGATCGCCTCCTCGATGGGCCTGGGCTTCCTGCTCACCGACTCGCAGAACAACGGACGCACGGACCGCCTGATCCTGGCGATCATCCTGCTCGCCGTGCTCGGCAAGCTCACCGACTGGCTGCTCGGCCTGCTGGAGCGCCGGGCCCTGCGCCGCTGGGCCTGAGCCCGGCACGTCCGGCCGCCCGGTCGTCGGGTCAGTCCCCCTCGGGGACCTCGCCGGCCGACGTGTAGGCGGTCGGCGGGGTGCCGTTCACGAGCCAGTCGCCGGCCATGCGCACCTTGAACGCCGCCGGGTCGTGGGTGGCGAGGGTGCGGGCGTTGCGCCAGTGCCGGTCGAGGCGCAGCGTGGCCGACGTCGCCGACGCGCCGAGCGTGTCGAAGATGCGGGTGCACACCTCGAGGACGGCCTCCGGCACCACGGCCTGGGCCCGGTACGCGGCCGCCATCGCCTCGGCGGACGCCGCCGGGCCGGCCCCGTGGGCGCCGTCCTCCCCCTCGTCGAGCAGCCGCCCGATCTCGCGCACCATCAGCTCGGCCGCGGCCTGCCGCCCGGCCAGCTGCCCCATGATCTCGAGGAGCTGCGGGTCGTCCTTGGGCAGCGCGGCCGTGCCGGTGTTGAAGGTGCGGCGCCGCTGCCGCAGCAGCTGCGTGCCCTCCGTGAGCGCCGCCCGACCGATCCCGGCCTGCAGCGCCAGCAGGGTCGCCTCCATGAGCACGGGCACCGGTCCGTCCTGCCGCGGCACCTCGAGCAGCTCCTCGGCCGCGGCGTCGTCGAGCACCACGGACCCGGTGGCGGTCAGGCGCTGGCCGAACCCGTCCCAGTCGTCCTTGATGCCCACGCGCGGCTGACGCACGCGCACGACGGCGACGGCTCGGTCCGGCTCGCGGACCGCGCCCCCGGCCCGCTTCGAGTTCCGGCGCGAGACGAGGTCCGCCCCCTCGATGCCCACGGTCGCGGCGGTCCACGTGGCGAACGCCGAGCCGGTCGCGTAGTACTTCTGCCCCCGCACGACCCAGGTGCCGCCCTCGTCCCGGCTGGCCAGGGTGGCGGCACGGCCCGGCGCGGCCCCGCCGGCGCGTTCGGCCAGGGCGGAGCCGGCCCAGTCCCCGTCGACGATGTGCCGCAGCCACCGCTCCCGGCGGGCGGGCGCCTGGTCCATGGCCGTGGCGATGAACACGAGGTGGGAGCGCCAGACGTGCGCGGTGTTCACGTCCCGGGCGGCCAGGTCCATGAGCAGGCGCAGCACGGTCTCACTGCCGCCGCCCTCGCCGCCCGCGTCCTCGGGGACACCGACCTTGCCGAACCCGGCGGCCTGCAGCTCCCCGAGGGCGGCGAACGGCAGGTGCCGGCCCGCCTCGCGGGCCCGCTCGCCGTGGGCGACGGAGTCGAAGGCGTCGGCGTACCGGGCGGCGAGGGTGGCGTAGGTGGTCATGGACCTACTCTGACACGCGCGGGCGGCCCGGGGGCCGGGACGCCCCGGCCGTGGGACGGGGTCCACACCGGCCGCCGTCGCCCTGGCCCGCGCCGGACGCCCGCGGGGCCCCGGCGGGCCGAGCATGACCGCCGGTGACGACGGCGGGCGCGGCGCCGTCGTCGGCGTCCCTACCCTGGTCGGACCCGCCGACCAGGAGGACCGCCGCCCATGACGCCCACCGAGGACCCCGCCCGCCCCGACCCGGCCGAGGAGGGCGCCTCCGGGACCGTCCGCGGACCGAACGACGGCGTGCCCGCCGCGGCCCTCGCGACGCTGCCCGGCCCCCTGCCGCAGGCGCTCGTCGACGCCGCCGACCCGGACGTCCACCCCGGCCGCCCGGCGGACCGGCTGCACGGCGGGCGCGGCGACGGCCGTCCGGTGGCCGAGGCGGACCGGCTCGCGTTCTGGGAGGCGGCCGGCCGACGTCTGAGCTGGGAGCGACCCTTCACCCGGACGCACTCCCTCACCGCCCCGGACCCGGCCGCCGAGCGCGGCCCGGAGATCCGCTGGTACGAGGACGGCACCCTGAACGTGGCCGTGAACTGCGTGGACCGGCACGTGGCGGCGGGGCGCGAGGAGAAGGTCGCCCTGTACTTCGAGGGCGAGCCCGGCGACCGCCGCGCCGTCACCTACGCGCAGCTGCAGCGCGAGGTCGCCCAGGCCGCGAACGCCCTCGAGGAGCTGGGCATCGGGGCGGGCGACCGCGTCGTCGTGTACCTGCCCGTGCTCGTCGAGACGATCGTCATCACGCTGGCGTGCGCGCGGATCGGCGCCGTGCACTCGCTCGTGTTCGGCGGGTTCTCGGCGGAGGCGCTGCGGTTCCGCGTGGAGGACACGGGCGCCAAGCTGCTCGTCACCACCGACGGCCAGTTCCGCCGCGGCACCGCCGTCCCCGTGAAGGCCAACGCGGACGAGGCCGTGTCCGGGGACAACGCGATCGAGCACGTCCTCGTCCTGGACCGCACGGGCCACCGGGACATCCCGTGGACCGAGGGCCGGGACCTGTGGTGGCACGACGTCGTGGACCGCCAGCCGGACACCCACACCCCGCGCGCCTTCGACGCGGAGCACCCGCTGTTCATCATGTACACCTCCGGCACCACGGGACAGCCCAAGGGGCTCGTGCACACCTCCGGCGGGTACCTCGCCGCGGCCTCGTGGACACACGACTTCCTGTTCTCCCACCCGGACCCGGCACGGCGCGACGACGACGTCCACTGGTGCACCGCGGACCTGGCCTGGGTCACCGCGCACACCTACGAGATCTACGGTCCGCTCTCGAACGGGGTCACGCAGGTGATCTACGAGGGCGTGCCGAACGCCCCGCACCCGGGCCGGCACTTCGAGGTGATCGAGCGCTACCGGGTGACGAGCTACTACACGGCGCCCACCCTGATCCGCTCGCTCAAGGGCTGGCATCCGGACGGGATCCCGGCGCACGCGGACGGCGGTCCGGACCTGTCCTCGATCCGTCTGATCGGGACCGTGGGCGAGTCCGTGAACCCGGAGGCCTGGACGTGGGCCCGCACCCAGATCGGCCGGGACACCCCGGACCTGCCGATGGTGGACACGTGGTGGCAGTCCGAGACGGGCGCCACCGTGCTCTCCCCCCGCCCCACGGACACGGCCTTCAAGCCGGGCTGCGGCTCCCGGCCCCTGCCGGGGGTGGACGTGGCCGTGGTCGACGACGACGGCGCCCCCACGCCCGAGGGCCTGCAGGGCCGGATCGTGGTCACCCGCACCTCGCCGGCGATGGCCCGGACGGTGTGGCAGAACCCGGCCCGCTACTTCCACTCGTACTGGGAGGACTACGCGGACCAGGGCGAGGCGGGCTGGTTCCTCGCCGGCGACGGCGCCAAGCGGGACGAGGACGGCGACGTCTGGATCCTCGGGCGCGTGGACGACGTCATCAACATCTCCGGGCACCGGCTGAGCACCATCGAGATCGAGTCCGCCCTCGTGGCGCACCCGGAGGTGATCGAGGCGGGGGTGTGCCCCGTGCCGCACGAGACCACCGGGCACGCCGCCGTCGCCTTCGTCGTGGCGCACGAGAGCTGGCTGGCCGGCGACGACGGCCCCGGCGCCTCCGCCACCGACCGCGCCGAGGAGCTGCGGCGGCATGTGGGGCGGGTGATCGGGCCGGTGGCCAAGCCCGCCGAGGTGGTCTTCGTCCCCGACGTGCCCAAGACCCGTTCGGGCAAGATCATGCGGCGGCTGCTGACGCAGCTGCACCAGGGCACCGCGCTCGGGGACACCACGAGCCTGCAGAACGAGCCGTGCGTCGGGCAGATCGCCGAGGTGCTCCGGGCCGGCCGCCGCGCTCAGGACGCCGGCACCGGCGCCGTCCGCAGCGCCAGCTCGGCCAGCACCTGAGCGGCCCGCGGCACCACGGCGTCGTCGAACACGGCCTGCGGGGAGTGGTTGACCGGGGCCTCGTCCGGGTCCACGCCCTCCGGGACCGCCCCGAGCAGGACGTAGGCGCCGGGCACCCGCTGGAGGACCTCGGAGAAGTCCTCGCTGCCGGGCTCGGGCTCGGGCAGCTCCCGGTAGGCGTCGGCCCCGTACAGGTCCTCCACGGTCCGGCGGACGAAGGCCACCGCGTCCGCGTCGTTGGCCGTCACCGGGAACGCGCAGTCCGTCCGGACCTGGGCGCTCATGCCGTGCGCCGCGGCGATCCCGTGCACCATGCGCTCCACGGCCGCGCGCAGCCGGGCGCGGGCGTCCGCGGAGAAGGTCCGCAGGGTGAGGGCGAGGGTGGCGCTGTCCGGGATGATGTTGGCCGCCGTGCCCGCGCTCAGGTGCCCGACGGTCGCGACCACCGGGTCGAAGGCGTCGAACTGCCGGGTGACCACGGACTGCAGCGCCAGCACCATCTCGGCGGCCACGGGCACCGGATCCTGGGCCAGGTGCGGCACCGAGCCGTGCCCGCCTCGACCGTGCACCGTCACCACCAGGTCGTCGCAGCCGGCCTGGATCGCCCCCGGGCGGCTGAGCAGGACGCCGCGCGGGTACGTGCCCGAGGAGACATGGATCGCGTAGGCGGCGTCCACCGGTCGCCCGGCCGCCTCCAGCAGCCCCTCCTGGATCATGTGCAGGGCGCCGCCGCCGGTCTCCTCCCCGGGCTGGAACATGGCCACCACGTCGGCGGTGAGCTCCCCGCGACGGCGCACCAGCCACGCCAGCGCGCCGTAGAGGCCGGCGGTGTGCAGGTCGTGGCCGCAGGCGTGCATGGTGCCCGGCACGGCGGGGGCGTACTCCAGCCCGGTCTCCTCCGTGACGGGCAGGGCGTCCATGTCCCCCCGCAGCAGCACGACCGGCCGCCGGGCCCCCTCCGGCAGCGGGGCCCCGCCGCGCAGCACCACGACGACGGAGCTCAGCGCCCGGCCCACGCTCGTCTCCAGCGCAGGGCGGCCGGTGGCGGCATCCTCCCCCGCCTCAGCGCGCAGGGCCTCGAGCCGCTCGAGGACGGCGGCCTGGGTGCGGGGCAGGTGCAGGTCCAGCTCCGGATGCCCGTGGAGGAGGCGGCGGAAGGCGATCGCCTCCCGGGCGATGTCCTCCGGCAGGTCCGGGGCGAGGGCGTTCGCGGGCGGGGTGGGGGCGGTGCGGTCCATCAAGACATCATGCCGTGGCGGCCCGCCGGCCCACCCGGATCGCGCAGCGGGTCAGCCGGCCAGCTCCTGCAGCTCGGGCAGGTCGAAGACGTCCTCCGAGGCGGGGGCCTCGTGCGCCTCGACCGCGTTCCACTCGGTGAAGGTGGCGTCCGCGGCGGGCCGGAGGCGCAGCCGCGGATGTGCCGTCCCTGTGCGGGTCAGCCGCCGGTGGCGCCGTCCTCGAAGATCTGCCCCACCGGGCTCTGCTTCTCCGCCTGGAACACGTCCTCGGCACGGCCGTAGGCCCAGTACGCGCTCACCGACAGCTGTCGCCGGTCCACGCCGCGCACGTCCGTGAGGTACGCCCGGACGCGCTTGACCTGCTCCCGCTCGCCGTGCACGAACGCGTGCACCCGCCCCTCCCGCCACGCCGCGTCCTCGACGGCGGCGGCGAACCGCGTCGTCTCCGGGGTGAAGGGGCCGCCGCGGTGCAGCCAGCGCACCTCGACGCCGGCCGGCGCGGTCAGGGGCACCTCGTCCCGGGCGTCGGTCACCTCGATCAGCGCGAGACCGGCCGCCGCGGCGTCCGTGGCGGCGAGGTCTTCGAGGGCGGCGGCGATCGCCGGCAGCGCGGCCTCGTCGCCGGCGAGCAGGTGCCAGTCGGCGGTGGGGTCGGGTCGGTAGGCGCCGCCGGGGCCCAGGAACGCGACCTGCTGCCCCACGGGCTCAGAGGCCGCCCACGCCCCGGCCAGGCCGCCGTCGTGCCCGAGGGCGGCGCCGTCGTCGTCCGCGCCGTGGACCACGAAGTCGACGTCCATGGTGCGGGCGGCCGCGTCCATGCGGCGCACCGTGTAGGTGCGGCGGACCGGCAGCTGCTCCGGGGCGAGGCGCTCGCGGAGGGCGTCCAGGTCGTACGGGGGCTCGAGGCCGAGCGCGGGGTCGGCGAAGAGCAGCTTCACGTACTGGTCCGTGGCGCCCTTCTCCACCCAGCGGGCGTGGACGGCGTCGAACTGCTCGCCGCCGAGGGTCAGGCGCACGAGGTGCGGGGTGAGCCGGCGGGCGGCCACCACGGTGAGGACGGTCTGGGGCCGGGCCATGCGGGCCTCCTGGGGTCGGGGGCGGGGTCTGCGCAGGCACGCGTCGCCCACTCTCCCACGACGAGGCGGATTAGCGCACGTCAGCGTGATGTTTTCCGCGGCGTCGGGGTCAACGGAACCGGGCTCCCCGGTGGCCCTCCGGCAGCAGCGGTCCCGCGCCGGCCGGGGCCGGAATGGCGCGGCGCGCCCCTAGGCTGAGCCCGTGCGTCTCGTCCTGCTCGTCCTGCTCTCGCTGCTGAGCCAGCAGCTCGGCGCGTCCGTGGCGGGCCTGCTGTTCGACGACGTCGGCGCGTCCGCCATGGTCGCCCTGCGCGTGGTGTTCTCCGCGGCCGTGCTGCTGCTCGTCACCCGGCCGAGCCGCGCCGCCCTCGCCGGCCTGGGCCCCCGGGGGTGGGCCGCCGTCGTCGGGCTGGGCGCGGCCATGACCGGCATGAACCTGGCCATCTACGAGGCGTTCGCGCGGATCCCGCAGGGCGTGGCCGTGACGTTCGAGGTGCTCGGGCCGCTGGCGCTGTCCGTGGCGGCGAGGCCGTCGTGGCGGTCGGCGGCGTGGGCGGCCCTCGCGCTCGCCGGGATCGGGGTGCTCGGCCGGGAGGGGTTCAGCGCGGGCGGCGGGATGGCGTGCTGGGCGGGGTACATCCTGCTCTCCCGGCGCGCGGGGACCCATCTGCCGGGGGTGCAGGGGCTGGCCCTGGCGACGGCGGCCGGGTCCCTCGTGGCGCTGCCGGTCGGCGTCGCGACGGCGGGGGCGGCCCTGCTCTCTCCCGTGGTGCTGGGCGTGGGGCTGGCCGTGGCGCTGCTGTCCACGGCGGTGCCGTACGGGATCGACCTGCAGGTGCTGCGCCGCATGCCGACCGCGCTGTTCTCCCTGCTGACGTGCCTGTCGCCGATCGCGGCGGCGCTGACCGCGTGGGCCGTGCGCGGGCAGGAGCTCACCCCGCTGGACCTGGCGGGGATGCTGCTGGTGATCGCGGCGTGCGCGGCCGCCGTCTGGACGAGCCGGTCACCGGGTGTGGCGGGCGGGGGCCGAGGCTAGCCTGGGTCGATGCCCCACCCGTCCCGTCCCACCCCCGACGACGTCCCCGCCGCCGAGCGCGCCGCCCTGCGCCGTGGCCGGCTGCGTCCGTGGCTGCCGTTCCTGCTCGCGGCCGTGCTGTGCCTGGCGCTGCTGGGGTGGGCCCTCGTCGCCCTGCCGGGCCTGCCGGAGCGCGTGCCCACGCACTGGGGCGTCGACGGGCGGCCGGATGCGTGGGAGGACACCTCGTTCGGCACGGTGGCGGCGGGGCCGCTGATCGGCCTCGGCATGACGGGTTTCCTGGCGCTGGTCTCCGCTATGGTCACCGCCCTCACCCCCACGGATCCGGGACTGTCCCCGTGGCGGCGCGTGCGCCAGGCGGGAGTGCACCGCGGGGTCCAGGAGTGCCTCGGGTGGTCGTGCGTGCTCATCGTGCTGGTGCTGGCCCCGACAACGGCCGAGGTGCTCGCCGCCGGGGCGTGGACGATGCCGTGGTGGATCCTGCCCCTCACGCTGACCGTGCTCATGGTGGGCGTCTTCCCGGCGATGCGGGCCAGCATGCGGCGGTGGACGCGCTGGTCGGACCGCGTCGCCGCGGCCCTCGGGCACCGGCCCACGGCCGCGGAACGCGCCGAGGACGAGGTGTGGACGCCCCTGGGGCTCAAGCGCGACCCCGAGGACCCGGCCGTCTTCCCCGCCAAACGCCCCGGCTACGGCGTGGGCGTGACGATCAACCTCGCCACGCCGGTGGGCCGGTGGCTGGTGCGCGGATTCGTGGCGGTGTTCATCATCGGCCTGCCGCTGGCGCTCTGGCTCGGCGCGTTCGCCGCGCGGTGAGGCGGACCGTGTCCGACGACGTCGCCGTCCGCCTGCTCCTGATCGCCGACACCCACATCCCGCGGCGTGCCCGCGCCCTGCCCGCGCAGGTGTGGGCCGGGGTGGCGCGGGCCGACGTCGTGCTCCACGCCGGCGACTGGGTGACCGAGGACGTGCTCGACGACCTCGACGCACGGGCCGCCCGGCTGGTGGGCGTGTGGGGCAACAACGACGGGCCGGGGCTGCGGGCGCGGCTGCCCGAGGTGGCGCGCGTGGAGATCGGCGGGGTGCGGATCGCGATGGTCCACGAGACGGGCCCGGCGGCCGGCCGCGAGCGCCGCATGGCCGCGGCGTTCCCGGACGCGGACGTGCTGGTGTTCGGGCACAGCCACATCCCGTGGGACACCGTGGCCGGGCCGGAGACCGCGAACCCGGGCCTGCGGCTGCTGAACCCCGGCTCCTGCACGGACCGGCGACGGCAGCCGGTGTGCACGCTCATGCGCGCGGTGGTGCGGGGCGGGCGGCTCGAGGACGTGGAGCTGGTGCCCGTGGACCGCACGCCGTGACCGACGGGCCGGCCGCTCCCCCCTGCAACGCTGGTTGAGTTATCACGGGTCCAGGCGGCTTGCACCCGTGATAACTCAACCCGCGTCGCGCCGGTGCCACCATGACCGGCGGGTCGGCCGCTCCTGCACAGCCACCACGACGACGGCGGCCCTCCCCAGGGCGCGTCGGTCCGGTCCGTCGCAGGGCCCGGGGGCGGCAGGCTCACCCCATGACCGCGCGCACGCCCCTGCCGTCCACCCTCGCCGCGGGCGCCTTCACGACGGCCGAGCTGCACGCCGCCGGCCTGCCGTGGCGCCGCACCCTCGCGGCAGACCTCGCCCGGATCTGCCGCGGCGTGCACACCGCGGGCATCCCCGACCCGTGCGCCCCGGACGGCGCGGCCGCGCTGGTCCGCCTCACGGGCGGGGTGGTCTCCCACGTCTCTGCCGCCCTCTGGCACGGACTGCCGCTGCCGCCCCGCCTCGCGCGGCCCGCCGGACTGCACCTGACCTTCGACCGCTCCGCGCGCACGCACCGGACCGACCTGGACGGCGTCGTCAGCCACCGGGTGCGGCTGCCCTCCGACCACGTGCTCGAGCTTCCCGACGGCCAGCGCGTCACGACGGCGGCGCGCACCTGGTTCGACCTCGCCGGGATGCTCCGCCCCCACGAGGTGGACTGGCTCATCGCGGCCGGCGACCACCTGGTGCGTCCGCCGTGGACGCCGACGGGCCGGGCGCACCCCGTGGCCACCGTGCCCGGGCTGTCGGAGGTGCTCGCCCGCTGCCGTGGCCGGCCGGGTGTCCGTCTCGCACGTGCCGCGCTGGCGGAGGTGCGCGTCGGGGCCGACTCCCCGCCCGAGACCTTCCTCCGGCTCGCGCTGATCCGGGCCGGGCTGCCGGAGCCGGAGCTGCAGGTCGCCGTCGACCCGGCCGACCCGGCCTCGCCCGTCGTGGACCTCGGGTACCGGGGGGCGCGCCTGGCCCTCCAGTACGACGGCGCCGGCCACCGCGCGGCTCAGCAGCAGGCGAGGGACGCCCGTCGGGACGCGTACTGCCTCGAGCGGGAATGGACGACCCTGCGCTGCACCTGGGAGGACCAGCGCGCTGGGTTCGGGCGGATCGTGGGGCTGGTCCGGCGTCGGCTCGCCCGCACGCGCTGATCCGCCCCGCCCGGCCAACGCGGGTTGAGTTGTCACGGGTCCCGTCCAACGCGGGTTGAGTTGTCACGGGTCCAGGCCCGCGTAACCGGTGATAACTCAACCCGCGTTGCACGGCACCGGCCGGCGCCGCGTGACGCTCTGCGACGTGCCCACCCTGCCCCCGGCGCGCCTCGCCCGGGACAATGGGGCGGACTGTCCCGAAGCCTCCATCGAAAGGACCCCCGTGGCTGACCACGAGTTCGGCTTCCGCACCCAGGCGCTGCACGCGGGCGCCGTCCCGGACGCCGTCCACGGCTCCCGCGCGGTGCCGATCCACCAGACCAGCTCCTTCGTGTTCGAGTCCGCCGAAGACGCCGCCAACCTCTTCGCGCTGCAGAAGTACGGCAACATCTACTCGCGGATCGGCAACCCCACGGTCGCCGCGTTCGAGGAGCGGGTCGCCACGCTCGAGGGCGGGATCGGGGCCGTCGCGACGGCGTCCGGCATGGCCGCCGAGTTCGTCACCTTCGCGGCCCTCGCCGGGGCCGGCGACCACATCGTGGCGTCCTCGAAGCTCTACGGCGGCACGATCACCCAGCTGGACGTCTCCCTGCGCCGGTTCGGCGTCGAGACCACGTTCGTGGACTCCGCCGAGGCCGCGGACTTCGAGGCCGCCCTCCAGCCCAACACCAAGGCGGTCTACACGGAGATCGTCGCCAACCCCTCCGGTGACGTCGTGGACCTGCCGGGCCTGGCCGACGTCGCCCACCGGCACGGCGTGCCGCTCGTCGTGGACGCGACCCTCACCCCGCCCTACCTGATCCGGCCGATCGAGCACGGCGCGGACATCGTCATCCACTCGGCCACGAAGTTCCTCGGCGGGCAGGGCACCACGCTCGGCGGCGTCGTGGTGGAGTCCGGCCGCTTCCCATGGGACAACGGCAAGTTCCCGTCCATGACCGAGCCCGTGCCCTCGTACGGCGGCGTCTCCTGGTGGGGCAACTTCGGCGAGTACGGTTTCCTCACCAAGCTCCGCTCGGAGCAGCTGCGCGACTTCGGCCCGTCGCTGGCCCCGCAGTCGGCGTTCCAGCTGCTGCTCGGCGTCGAGACGCTGGCCCCGCGCATGGACGCCCACCTGGCGAATGCGCAGGCCGTGGCGCAGTGGCTGGACGAGGACCCGCGCGTCTCCTGGGTCCGCTACGCCGGCCTGCCCGACCACCCGCACCACGCCCGCGCGCAGCAGCTGCTGCCCCGGGGCGTCGGCTCGGTGTTCAGCTTCGGCGTGGCCCCGGCAGCCACGGACACCGACGACGGCGCCTCCGGCCCGGAGGCCGGGCGCGCGACGGCGTCGCGCTTCATCTCCGCGCTGCAGCTGGCCTCCCACCTGGCCAACATCGGCGACGCGAAGACGCTGGTGCTGCACCCCGCCACGACGACCCATCAGCAGCTCACCGCCGAGCAGCTCGTGGCCGCGGGCATCCCGGCGGACCTCATCCGCATCTCGGTGGGCATCGAGGACCTCGAGGACATCCTCTGGGACCTGGACCAGGCCCTGACCGAGGCCACCGGCCGCGCCCGCGACGGCGCCGTCGTCCCCGCAGAGCAGGAGGCCTGAGCCATGAGCACCACCCACCCCGAGCGCACCTGGACCGGCCCCGGCGCCCCCGAGCGCCTGGCGATCCTGCGGCGCACCCGGTCGATCGCGATCGTCGGCGCCTCGGACAAGCCGGCCCGTGCGTCGTACTTCGTGGCCACGTACCTGCTGAGCTCGACCACGTACGACGTCTACTTCGTGAATCCCGTGCTCGCCGCGGCCGGCAAGGAGATCCTCGGCCACCGCGTGTACGCCTCGCTCGACGACCTGCCCGTCACCCCGGACCTCGTGGAGGTGTTCCGCAAGTCCTCCGACGCCCCCGAGGTGGTGGCGGACGCCGCCCGCGTGGGCGCCCGGACCGTGTGGCTGCAGCTGGGCATCTGGAACGAGGACGCCGCGCGTCAGGCCGAGGCCGCGGGCCTGGAGGTCGTGATGGACCGCTGTGTGAAGATCGAGCACGCCCGCTTCCACGGCGGGCTCAACCTCGCCGGCTTCGTCACCGGCGTGATCAGCTCGCGGCGCCAGGAACTGGACCGCTAGGCGGACGACGCCCCGTGTCGGGCGTCGTCCGGCCCTCGTTGCGCACCCGCCCGTCGATGGCGTGAGATGGGCCCATGACCTCCGAGCTCCCCTCCTCGTCCCTCTCCCCCGCCTGGACCGGCCGCACCGACGGCGACACCCCCGAGCACCTGCGCTGGCACCAGGTCGTCCGCCCCGCCGACGGCCGCGGCGAGCCCACGACGACGCAGCGCCACCCCGGTGCCGGCGCTCCGACGTCGGGCGCGCGGTCCACGGCGCTCGTCGGCTTCGCCTCGGACGAGGGCGTGCGCCGGAACCACGGCCGCGTGGGCGCCGAGGACGGCCCGGAGGCGCTGCGCGGTGCGCTCGCCTCGCTCGCGTACCTCGAGGGCACGGGCGCGCTCGTGGACGCGGGCGACGTGTCCGTGGACCGCGGCGACGACGACGCCCCGGGCGAGCTCGAGGCGGGCCAGGCCGAGCTGGGCACGGTGGTCAGCGGGCTGCTGAACGCCCACGACCTGGCCGTGGTGCTCGGCGGCGGACACGAGACCGCCTACGCCTCGATCACGGGCCTGATCGGCTCCACGCGCGTGGGCGCGGGCACGCGCGTGGGCATCCTCAACCTGGACGCGCACTTCGACCTGCGCGAGGCGCCGCGGCCCAGCTCCGGCACCCCGTTCCTGCAGGCGCTGCGGGACGCCGAGGGGGCGGAGCATCAGCTCTCCTACGCGGTGGTGGGCATCAGCGAGGCCAACAACACCCGGGCCCTGTTCGACACCGCGCGCGAACGCGGGGTCACGTGGGTGACCGACGAGCAGGCCCAGACCGCCGACGTCACCGGCGTCCGCCGCTGGGTGCGCTCGTTCATCAACGCGGTGGACGTGCTCTACCTGACGATCGACCTGGATGTGCTGCCGGCCGCCGTCGCCCCGGGGGTGAGCGCACCGGCCGGCTTCGGCGTGCCGTACGAGGTGATCCACGCGTGCGCGCTGGAGGCCACCCAGTCCGGGAAGCTGGCCCTGGCCGACGTCGTGGAGCTCAACCCCGCCCTGGACGTGGACGGCCGCACGGCGAAGGCCGCGGCCCGGCTGATCCACACGGTCGTCAGCCGTCACCGGACGGACGCGTCGCTGCTGGCCTGAGCGGGCCGGGGGTCCCTTCCGGCGCGGGGGGCCGCGGGCGTCAGCGTCCCTCCGCCCACGGGGCCGGGGGCTCGGCGCTGCCGTGGGCCGCGCGTCGGGCGGCGTAGTCCAGTGCCGAGCGTGCCAGGAAGTCGTGCAGGGCCAGCACCCCGGCCCGGGCTCCTGCCGAGTCCCTCCGGGTCACCGCCTCCAGCGCCGGGACGTAGAACGCCCGGCCGCGTTCGACCTCGTCGGGCAGGCCCTTCGTGGTGGCGAGCCAGAACCGGCGGCACAGCCCCTGGAGCGGGACCAGAGAATCGGCGAGATAGCGGTTGTTCGCGATCGTGCGCAGGAGTTCGTGCGAGCGCCCGACGGCGGCGACGTACGCCGGCAGGTCCTCCACCGTGCGCAGGTGCCGCACGTGGGCCGCGACGGCGGCCAGCTGCTCCTCGTCCGCCCGTGCGCAGGCCAGTCCCACGGCCAGCGCCTCGAGCGACCGCCGCACCTCCAGCCTCTCCAGCTGGTCGTCCACGGAGATCGGGGGCACCTGCAGGCCACGTCCCCCACCGGCCAGGAGCCAGTGGTCTCGGATGAGGCGTTGCACGGCCTCGCGCAGGGGCGTGCGCCCCGTCTCGGCGGCGTCGATGAGGGCCGCCTCGCTGAGGATGGCGCCCGGTGGCAGCTCCCCGGTCTCGATCTTCTGCGTCAGGCGGGCGTAGGCCTCCTCCGACTTGTTCATGGGCCCAGCCTAGGCAGTCATCTTCCCCCCCCTCCGCTTGATATATCCGGAATATGCGGCGTAGCGTGGCCCACATCCTGTTACCGGCATCACATGGAGGACCCGTGAAGTACCGCCCGCAGCACGAGGCCAACCCCCTGCCCTTCTCCCCCTTCAAGAGCTCCACCGTGCCGCGGCCCATCGGCTGGCTGTCCTCCGTGAGCACGGACGGCCGGGAGAACATCGCCCCCTACAGCCAGTGGCAGAACCTCACCTTCGACCCGCCCATGGTGATGTTCTCCGCGAACCAGTACCCGGACGGACGCCGCAAGGACACCGTCCTCAACGCGGAGCAGACCGGCTGGTTCGTGTGGAACATGGCCACCTACGACCTGCGCGAGGCCGTCAACGTCTCCGCCATGGCCCTGGAGCCGGGCGAGAGCGAGTGGGACCGCATCGCGGAGCACGGCGTCACCAAGGTCTACGCGGACGCCCACCCCATCCCGATGGTCGCCGAGTCCCCCGTGCGCTTCGAGTGCCGCTACCACTCGACGCACCGCATCAAGGGCGACTCGAACGTCGGCACCATCGACGTGGTCTTCGCCCACGTGGACACCATCCACATCGACGACGACGTCATCACCTCCGACGGCCGCCTCGACATCCCGCGCATCCAGCCGATCGCCCGCCTGGGCTACTTCGACTACACCGTGGTGCGGGAGACCTTCGAGATGCGGGTGCCCGGCGCCGACGGCGATGCCCAGGCCGGCCTCGAGGGGCGGTCATGAGCACCGCGGCCACCGGTGCGGCCCGGCCCGCTCCCGTGCCCGGGGCCCGCCCCCGGAGCCTGAAGGACATGCTGGCCGTGAACTTCGGCAACGCGCTGGAGTGGTACGACTGGAACGTCTACACGATCTTCGCCCCGGTCTTCGCGGCGCAGATCTTCCACGCGGACAACCCCACCTCCGAGCTGCTCGCCACCCTGGCCGTCTTCGCGGTGGGCTTCGTCGCCCGCCCCATCGGCGGCTACGTGTTCGGCGCCTACGCGGACCGGGTGGGCCGCAAGCGCAGCCTCTTCGCGGCGATGATGATCACCGCGCTCGGCAGCCTGATCATCGCCTTCACCCCCACCTACGGCACGGTGGGCGTCCTCGCCTCGGTGATCCTCGTCATCGCCCGTCTGCTGCAGGGCCTGGCGCACGGCGGCGAGATGGGCACCTCCGTGACCTACCTCGTGGAGCGGGCGCCGCAGGGCCGGCGCGGGCTGTTCGGGGCGACGTCGTGGGTGTCCGTGGTGGTGGGCACGATCCTGGCGACACTCGTGGGCCTGGCCGTCAACACGCTGCTCTCCCACGAGCAGGTGGCGTCCTGGGGCTGGCGCGTGGCGTTCGGCATCGGCGGCGTCCTCGGCCTCTACGCGCTGTACCTGCGCCGGAGCCTGACGGAGTCGGAGCACTTCACGGCGGCGCAGCAGGTGGTGCCCACCGCCGACGACGCTCCCCGCCGGGAGCCGGGTGCGGTGTGGCGCGGCCTGCTGACGATCTTCCTGGTCTCCGCGGGCGGCTCCCTGATGTTCTACACGTGGCTGATCTACCTGCCCACGCACGCGCAGGTGGCCCATCAGATGGACAAGTCCACCACCCTCTCGGCCTCGCTCGTGGCCCAGGTGATCTTCCTGGTCGCCATCCTCGGGGCGGGCCTGCTGGGCGACCGGGTCGGCCGCCGCCCGCTGGTCATCGCCTTCGGCCTGCTCTTCGTGGTGCTGCCGTTCCCGCTGTTCGGCATGCTGGACGGCACCTTCGCCTCGTTCCTGCTCGTGCAGACCATCGCCCTGCTGGCCGTGGCGCTGCTGTTCGGCGTCAACGGCGCCGTCTGGTCCGAGGCGCTGCCCACGGCGGTGCGCGCCAAGGGCGTGGCCACCATGCTCTCACTGGCCACCGCGATCTTCGGCGGCACGGCGCCGTACCTGATCACGTGGCTGACGGCGCAGGGGTGGACCAGCGCGTTCCCGATCTACCTCATGGTGGTCGGCGGCCTCACCGGCCTGACCGGCCTGTTCATGAAGGAGACGAAGGACGTGGACCTGGCGGCCTGAGCCGGGGCCAACCGACCCGACCCGCAGGCCGCCCCTCCACACACAGAGTGGTCACGACACGCCGTCTCGCGCAGACGCACGCGGCGTGTCGTGACCACTCTGCGGCGTCGGATGACGCTGTGGCGTCAGTGCCCCTCGGCCTCGGCGCCCTCGGACTCCTCGGCCAGGTCCTGCGGCTCGGCGTCGGCGGACACGCCCGCGAGCGCCTCCGCCACGGCGGCCAGCACGGACCCGTCGCGCAGGGCCTGCTCGGCGGCGGCCAGCTGCGGGGCCATGTACTGGTCCGGGCCGGGGCCGGGGACACCGGCCTCGCGGATCACGCGGACGGCGGCACCGGTCGCGGCGGAGGGCTGCAGCGGGGCGCGCAGCTCGATCGCGCGGGCGGCGGCCACGAGCTCGACGGCGAGCACCCGGCGGAAGTTCTCCACGGCCGAGCGCAGCTTGCGGGCGGCGTGCCAGCCCATGGAGACGTGGTCCTCCTGCATCGCGGAGGACGGGATGGAGTCCACGGACGCGGGCACGGCCAGGCGCTTCATGTCCGAGACGAGCCCGGCCTGCGTGTACTGGGCGATCATCATGCCGGAGTCCACGCCCGGGTCGTCCACGAGGAACGCGGGCAGCCCGTGCGAGCGGGCCGGGTCCAGCATGCGGTCGGTGCGGCGCTCGGACATGCTGGCGACGTCGGCCACCGGGATGGCCAGGAAGTCCAGCACGTACGCCACGGGCGCCCCGTGGAAGTTGCCGTTCGAGCTCACCCGGCCGTCGTCGAGCACCACCGGGTTGTCCACGGTCGCGGCGAGCTCGCGCTCGGCCACGGTGCGCACGTACGCGAGGGTGTCGCGGAGGCCGCCGGCCACCTGCGGGGCGCAGCGCAGCGAGTAGGCGTCCTGCACGCGGGAGTCGCCCTCCTTGTGGCTGGCCACGATCGGCGAGCCCGCCAGGATCTTCAGCATCCGGTCGGCGGAGGTCGCCTGGCCCGGGTGGGGGCGCAGCGGCAGGTGCAGCTCCGGCACGAACACGCGGTCGGTGCCGAGCAGCGCCTCCACGGACATCGCGGCGGTGAGGTCCACGGTGTCGGCGAGCTCCTCGAGGTCGGCCAGCGCCATGATCAGCATGCCGAGCATGCCCTCGGTGCCGTTGACGAGGGCCAGGCCCTCCTTCTCCCGCAGCTCGACCGGCTCGATCCCGGCCTCGGCGAGCGCCTCGCCGGCCGGACGCAGCGCGCCGTCCGTCCCGACGACGTCGCCCTCGCCCATCAGCGCCAGGGCCACGTGGGAGAGGGGGGCGAGGTCACCGGAGCAGCCCAGGGAGCCGAACTCGCGCACGGCGGGGGTGATGCCCGCGTTGAGCATGGCCACGAAGGTCTCGACCACCACGGGGCGCACGCCCGTGCGGCCGGAGGCCAGCGTGGTGGCCCGCAGGAACATCAGCGCGCGGACGACCTCGCGCTCCACCACGGGGCCCATGCCGGCGGCGTGGGAGCGGATCAGGGACTTCTGCAGCTGCGCGCGGGACTCGAGCGGGATGTGCTTGTCCGCGAGCGCGCCGAAGCCGGTGGACACGCCGTAGGTGGGCGTCTCGGCCTCGGCCAGCGCCTCGACGTGGCGGCGCACCGCGCCGACGGTCTCGAGCACGTCGTCGGCGAGCACCACGCGGGCGTCGTGGCGGGCCACGGCGACGACGTCGTCCAGGGTGGCCCCGGACGTGCCGAGCGTGACGGTGACGGGAGGGGTGGTCATGGTGATGCGTTCTCCTTGCTGTCGGTCGATCAGACGGCCCGGCGGCCCGCGCGCCAGACCGCGTGGGTCAGCGGCATGCCGGGGCGGTAGGCCAGGTGGATGGCGGCGGGGGCGTCGAGCACGTGCAGGTCGGCGCGCTTGCCGACCTCGAGGCTGCCGACGCGGTCCTGCGCGCGCAGGCCGAGGGCCCCGCCGAGGGTGGCGGCGCGCACGGCCTCGGCGAGGGTCAGGTGCATCTGCAGCACGGCGGTGCCCACGTTGAAGTTCATGGACGTGGTGTAGCTGGTGCCCGGGTTGCAGTTCGAGGCCAGGGAGACCTCGATGCCGGCGTCGAGCAGACGACGCGCGGGCGCCAGCGGGGCGCGGGTGGACAGGTCGCACGCGGGCAGGCAGCCGGCCACGGTGCCGGGCGTCCCGGTGGCGGAGGCGCGGTCCCAGTCGGCCCAGGTGCCGGCCAGGGCCTCGACGTCCGCGTCGGAGAGGTGGTTGACGTGGTCCACGGAGGCGGCGCCGAACTCCACGGCCACGCCCACCCCCGGGCCCTGCTCGATCTGGTTGCCGTGCAGGCGCACGCCCAGGCCCGCCGCCACACCCGCGGCGAGCACGCGGCGGGTCTGCTCGGCGTCGAAGGCGCCGGTGTCGCAGAACACGTCCACCCAGCCCACGTGCTCCCGCACGGCCGCGAGCATCGGCCCGACGACGTCGTCCAGGTAGTCCTCCGCATCCCGGCCCGGGGGCACGAGGTGGGCGCCGAGGAAGGTCACCTCGTCCACGAGGCCCTCCTCGCGCAGCCCGGCCAGCAGGCGCGCGTGGCGCGCCTCCTCCTCCACGGTGAGCCCGTAGCCGGTCTTGGTCTCGAGGTAGGTGGTGCCGCCGGCCACCGCGTCGGCCACCCGGCCGCGGACCAGCTCGGCCAGGCGAGCGTCCGAGGCGGCGCGGGTGGCGGAGGTGGTCACGCCGATGCCGCCGGCCGCGTAGGACTCGCCGGCCATGCGGGCCTCGAACTCGGCGGAGCGGTCCCCGTCGAACACGAGATGCGTGTGGGAGTCCACCCAGCCGGGCAGCACGGCGCGGCCCTCGACGGACACCCGGTCGTCCGCCTCCGGGGCGTCCGCGGCGGGGCCGATCCAGGCGATGCGCTCGTCCTCGACGACGACGGCCGCGTCCGTGAGCACCCGCCCTTCGGGGTCGACGGTGGTCAGCTCGGCGATGTCGGTGATGAGCGTGGAGCGCATGGGGGCCTCTCTGCGGGACGGACGGGGGTGGGCCGGTG
>NZ_LR732370.1:2334881-2371353 GCF_902506395.1 Micrococcus sp. 116 | reverse complement strand
GGCCGGTGGGGCGGGCCTCAGGTGAGCGCGGCCACCAGGTGGGCCAGCGGCGTGGCCAGCACGATGGTGAGCGCCACGCGCTCGACCCAGATCACCAGGAGGTGCCACATCTTCACGGGGATGTCCGTGGCCAGGATGGCAGGAACCACCGCGGAGAAGAAGATGATCGCGGAGACGCAGACGACGCCGATCACGAACCGGGCGACGAGGTCCTCGTGACCGGCCGCCATCGTGGCCGGGATGAACATCTCGGCGATCGAGGTGGCGGAGGCCGAGGCCAGCAGGCCGGGGTCGGAGTAGCCGAGCGCCCAGAACAGCGGGTAGAAGATCACGCCGATCCACTCGAACACGGGCGTGTACGTGGCCAGGACCAGGGCGATCAGGCCCACGGACATGATGGACGGCAGGATCTGGAGCACCATCACGAGTCCATCCCGGAAGTTGACCCAGATGTTCTTCGGCAGGGACGGGGCCTCGGCGAGGGTCTGCTCGGCGGCGCGACGGGCCACGCGGAAGCGGTCCCGGGTGACGGCCTGCTCGGGCGAGTGGGTGACGCCCGGGTAGCACTCGTCCGGGATGCGGCTCAGCGGCGGGATGCGCACCGTGATGGCGGTGACCGCGAACGTCACCGCGAGGGTGCCGAAGAAGTACCAGAGCCAGATGTCCATCAGGCCCAGCGTCTTGGCCACGATCACCATGAAGGTCGCGGACACCGTGGAGAAGCCGACGGCGATGATCGCCGCCTCGCGGGCCGTGTAGCGGCCGCCGGTGTACATGCGGTTCGTCAGCAGCAGGCCCAGGGCGTAGGAGCCCACGAAGGAGGCGACGGCGTCGACGGCGGCGCGGCCGGGCACGCGCCAGATCGGCCGCATGGCCGGGTGCAGGTAGACGCCCACGAACTCCATGAGGCCGTAGCCGATCACGAGGGCCAGGAAGACGCCGCCGATGGGGACGATCAGGCCCACGGGCACCACGAGCTTGTCCATCAGGAACGGGCCGATGCTCTCGTCCAGGATCCAGCTCGGGCCCACGCCGAACACGACCATCGCCGAGGCGACCAGGCCGAGCACGGCGAGGAAGGCGAAGACCGTCCGGGTGGTGCTGGTGCGCCAGCGGCCCGAGGCGAACGGGTACACGGCGCCGGCGGCGATGATGGCCATGCCCACCCAGCGGTCGGCCGGGCCGAGCAGCCCGCGCACCCAGGTCACCAGGTGGTCCAGCGGGATGGAGCTCGCCCCGTTGATCGTGACGGGCACGAAGAACATGACGATGCCGATCGCCGAGTAGACGATCATGCGCCAGCGCGCCGGCGGGCGGGGCGCGTCGGCCTCGATCGCGGCCATCGCGGTGGTGTCGGTGTGCAGCTCGTGGTCTGCGGGGCGGGACGAGTCCATCGTGGTGTCCTTTCGATCGCGAGCCGGACGGGCGTCCGCCCGTCCGGCTCGCGGCGGTGAAGCCGTCGGACGGCGACGGCGCGGCGGCACCGTCGCCGTCCGACGACGTGACCGGGGTCAGTCCCGGATCGTGGCCTCCATGGGCACACGGACGCCGCGCTCGGCGGCGACCTCGACGGCGCGGGAGTAGCCGGCGTCGACGTGGCGGATGACGCCCATGCCGGGGTCGTTGGTGAGCAGCGCCTCGAGCTTGGCCGCGGCCAGCTCGGTGCCGTCGGCAACGCCCACCTGGCCGGCGTGGATGGACCGGCCGATGCCGACGCCGCCGCCGTGGTGGATCGACACCCAGGTGGCGCCGGAGGAGGTGGCGGTCAGGGCGTTCAGCAGCGGCCAGTCGGCGATCGCGTCGGAGCCGTCCAGCATGGACTCGGTCTCGCGGTACGGGGAGGCCACGGAGCCGGAGTCGAGGTGGTCGCGGCCGATCACGATCGGCGCCTTGACCTTGCCCTCGGCCACGAGCTGGTTGAAGAGCAGGCCGGCCTTGTGGCGCTCGCCGTAGCCCAGCCAGCAGATGCGGGCCGGCAGGCCCTCGAACTCCACGAACTCGGCGGCGCCGTCGAGCCAGCGGTGCAGGTGCTCGTTCTCGGGGAACAGCTCCTTCAGGGCCTCGTCGGTCACGCGGATGTCCTCCGGGTCGCCGGAGAGCGCGGCCCAGCGGAACGGGCCGAGGCCCTCGCAGAACAGCGGGCGGATGTAGGCCGGGACGAAGCCCGGGAACTCGAACGCGCGGGAGTAGCCGGCCTTGCGGGCCTCGTCGCGGATGGAGTTGCCGTAGTCGAACACCTCGGCGCCGATGTCCTGGAAGCCGACCATGGCCTCGACCTGGCGGGCCATGGACTCCTGGGCCTTCTTGGTGAAGGTGTCCGGGTCGGCCTCGGCCTCGGCGTGCCAGTCCTTCTCGTCGATCTCGATCGGCAGGTAGGACAGCGGGTCGTGCGCGGAGGTCTGGTCGGTGACGATGTCGATCTCGACGGTGCCGGCCTTCTGGCGCTCGAGCAGCTCGGGGAACACCTCGGCGGCGTTGCCCACGAGGCCCACGGAGACGGCCTCGCCGTCGCGCTTGGCCTGCATGACGCGCTCGACGGCCTTGTCGATGTCCGTCTCCACCTCGTCCAGGTAGCGCTTGCCCATGCGACGGCGCAGGCGGTCCTCCGAGACGTCCACGATCAGGCAGACGCCGCCGTTGAGGGTGACGGCCAGGGGCTGGGCGCCGCCCATGCCGCCGCAGCCGCCGGTGAGGGTGAGGGTGCCCTGGAGGGAGCCGTCGTAGCGCTTGCGGCCGATCGCGGCGAAGGTCTCGTAGGTGCCCTGCAGGATGCCCTGGGTGGCGATGTAGATCCACGAGCCGGCGGTCATCTGGCCGTACATCATCAGGCCCTCGGCCTCGAGCTTGCGGAACTCCGGCCACGTGGCCCAGTCGCCCACGAGGTTGGAGTTGGCGATCAGCACGCGCGGGGCCCACTTGTTGGTGCGGAACACGCCCACCGGCTTGCCGGACTGCACCAGGAGGGTCTCGTCCTCCTCGAGGTCCTTGAGGGTGGCGACGATGGCGTCGTAGGCCTCCCAGGAGCGGGCCGCGCGGCCGGTGCCGCCGTAGACGACGAGGTCCTCGGGACGCTCGGCGACCTCGGGGTCCAGGTTGTTCATGAGCATCCGCAGCGGGGCCTCGGTCTGCCAGGACTTGGCGGAGAGCTCGGTGCCGCGCGGGGCGCGGATGGTGCGGGACGGGTCGTGCTGGGTGAAGCCCTCGGCCATGGCAGTTCCTCTCGACGGGGTGCGTGCGCCGCCGGGACGGGTAGCCCCGGTGATTTCACGGCTCGGCATGCACTTTCCGAACATTGAAACAGTGACTCGGCTCACGCGCAAGCCCGATCCGCGTGTCCCGCACCCGTTACGCTCCCTCTCATGACCACCACCCCCACCGCCTCGACGCGCACCGTGGACCGGGCCCTGGACCTGCTCGCCGCCGTCACCGAGCAGCCCCGGCTGAGCCTGACCGAGGCCGCCCGCGCCACGGAGCTGCCGGCGTCCACGGCGCTGCGCCTGCTGCGCAGCCTCGAGGGATCCGGCTTCGTGGCCCGCGACGACGACGGCGCCTACCGCCCCGGCGTGCGCCTCATCCAGCTCGGGGCGCGGGCCTTCTCCCGAGACTCGCTCGTGCAGCTGGCCCGCGGGCCGATGGACCACGTCGTGGCCGCCACGGGCGAATCCGTCTACCTCTCGGTGACGACCCCTCCGGACTCCGCCGTCTACCTGGCGATCGTGGAGGGCACGCACTCCGTCCGCCACACGAACTGGGTCGGACGCACCGTCCCCCTGGCGGGCACGGCCGTGGGCGACGCCCTGCGCGGCAGCGTGGCCGCGGGGGACTACACGCTGCGCACCCGTTCCGTGGAGAAGGACGTCACCTCGCTGTCCGCCCCCATCAGCGTGGCGGGCACGGTGGTCGGTGCGCTCAGCACGCTCGTGCCGGCCTACCGCTGCACGGACGAGCTGGCGGACCGGTGCGGGGCGGCCCTCGTCGCCGCCACCGGCGAGCTCGCGCACCTGCTCGGGGCGGCCGACACTCCCAGGGAACGCCCAGCCGACTCCCCTGGAAAGCCCAAGGCGAGTTCGTAGGCTGAAGCCACCTCATCGA
The DNA here is from genome assembly GCF_902506395.1 of Micrococcus sp. 116. Taxonomy (NCBI): domain Bacteria; kingdom Bacillati; phylum Actinomycetota; class Actinomycetes; order Micrococcales; family Micrococcaceae; genus Micrococcus; species Micrococcus sp. 116. Next base: position 2,367,261 of record NZ_LR732370.1, on the reverse strand, counting down.
AGGTGCGAGTGATGACGGAGAAGGCCCCGGGCCCGGCGAGAGCCGGAACCGGGGCCTTTCTCTGCGGCCGGCGCCCGAGGCGCCGGTTGCGGGGATCAGCGGCGGGAGGAGACGACGCCCGCCCAGAGGCCGCCGAGCAGGCCCGCCACCGGCAGCATCCAGAACAGGTGCAGGCCCGCCCCGTAGAGGACGGTGTTGGAGAACACCGCGAACAGGCCCACGGCACCGAGGAAGCCGCCGACCACGCCACCGACCACGTAGCGCACGACGGAGCGGGCAGCCCCGCCCATCAGCAGCACGACCAGGTAGCCGGCCGCGCCCGCCAGGGCGCCGCCCACCAGGCCGAACATGAACGACTGCACCAGCACGACCCAGCCGTGGCCGGTCTCGCCCAGCGCCACGGAGCCGTTCGGATCACCCAGGTCGCCGGTGAGCACGCGCACGACGTTGCCGATGATCACGACGAGCACCGAGACGAGGATGACGCGGTTGGTGAAGCCCCAGCCCTCCACCGGGCCCAGCGGCTCGAGCACCTCCTCCTCCACCACGGCGTGGCGCACGGGGCGGGCCGGGGCGGTGTGGGCGTTCGCGGCGTGGGGCTGGACGGCGTGGCTGCCGTCGGCGTTGATGGTCATCTCTGATCTCCCGTCCCGCCCCGGGCGGGGCGCGTTCCGAGCGCCGGGGCGCCCGTCTGGTTGCACGTCTGACGTGATTTTAGGCTTTTCCCAGCCCGAGGGGGTAATGGTGACCCGTCCGCCGGGCGGGGGGCGGCTCAGAGGACGTCGGTGCGGCGGTTGGCGAGCGAGGGGAGGAACTCCCGGACCTCGTCGATCCGCTCGCGGGTGACCTCCGCGGTCACCACGGCCTCCCGCTCGTCGGCGAGCTCGGCGACGGGCAGCGCCAGCGGGTCCACGATCATCGAGTGGCCCACGGTGCCGTCCGAGCACGTGTCGGCCGCGGCCACCCACACCGTGTTCTCCACCGCGCGGGCCTTGAGCAGGGTGCGCCAGTGGTCCACCTTGTGCTCGCCGGAGAACCACGCCGCGGGGATCACGAGCACGTCCGCGCCCTCCACCGCCAGACGCCGGGACAGCTCGGGGAAGCGCAGGTCGTAGCAGGTGAGCAGGCCCAGGCGGAGCCCGCCGAGCTCAATCGCCGCGACGCCGCCGTCGCCGGGGGTGATCCGGTCCGACTCGCGGTGCGCGAACGCGTCGTAGAGGTGGAGCTTGCGGTACGCGCCCAGCCGGGCGCCGTCCGCGCCCACCGCCAGCAGCGTGTTGTAGGGACGCCGGTCCGGTCCCGGCTCGTAGCCGCCCGCGACGACGGCGATCCCGTGCTCCCGCGCCAGCGCCGCCAGGCCCGCGGCGAACGGCTCCCAGGCCGCGGCGACGGCGTCGGGGAACTCCTCCCCCACCTCGCGGGCCCCGAGCATGGCCTCCTCGGGCAGCACCAGGAGGTCCGCCCCCTCGCCCGCGGCGCGGGCGGCGAGGCGGGCCATCACGGCCAGGTTCTCCTCGACGTCGCCCACGGGCCCGAACTGTCCGACGCTGATCCTCATGCCCCCAGGGTAGCCAGGCCCCTGCCGGTGGCCGTCAGCCCTGGTCAGCGCTGGGGCCAGCCGCCACGCTGGGGACCGGGCACGACGTCGGCCCGCATCGGCCGCCGTCGTCCTCCGCCCCCGATCCGCGCGGCACCGCGCGGCACGTCGACACCACAGGAGCAGACGCGATGACCACCCAGCAGCCCGACATCCCCGGCACGCCGGGGCCGATCACCCCCGACCTCGAGGAGCACACCGCCCTCACCCACCCGGACCAGCCCGTGGCCGTCCCGGCCCCGGACCAGCGCGGTCCGGCACAGGTCTCCCCCACCGGCCAGGACACCGGCGCCGACCCCGCGACCGCCGCGCAGGGCTGCCCGTACCTGACCACCGCGCACGGCGTGCGCCTGCAGGACTCGGACCACTCGCTCAAGGCCGGCCGCCGCGGCCCCACCCTCCTGCAGGACCACCACCTGCGGGAGAAGCTCAGCCACTTCGACCACGAGCGCATCCCCGAGCGCGTGGTCCACGCCCGCGGCGCCGGCGCCCACGGCGTGTTCCGCGGCTACGGCACCGCCGCGAAGATCAGCCGGGCCGGACTCTTCGCCAAGGACAAGGAGACGGAGGTGTTCGTCCGCTTCTCCACCGTGGCCGGCTCCCGCGGCTCCATGGACCTGGCCCGCGACACCCGCGGCTTCGCCACCAAGTTCTACACGGACGAGGGCACGTGGGACCTGGTGGGCAACAACATCCCCGTGTTCTTCGTGCAGGACGCCATCAAGTTCCCGGACGTGGTGCACTCGGTGAAGCCGCACCCGGACCGCGAGATCCCGCAGGCGCAGTCGGCGCACGACACGTTCTGGGACTTCGTGTCCCTGCACACCGAGGCCCAGCACCACACCCTGTGGAACATGTCCGACCGCGGCATCCCGCGCTCCTACCGCATGATGGAGGGCTTCGGCGTCCACACCTACCGCCTGATCGCGGCGGACGGCTCCACCGTGCTGGTCAAGTTCCACTGGAAGCCGATGCTCGGCGTGCACTCCGTGACCTGGGAGGAGGCGCTGCTCACCAACGGCATGGACCCGGACTTCCACCGGCGTGACCTCGCCGACGCGATCGAGGCCGGCGCCTTCCCCGAGTGGGAGCTCGGCGTGCAGGTGTTCGAGGACAACGAGGAGCAGATGTTCGAGGGCATCGACCTGCTCGACCCCACGAAGCTGGTCCCGGAGGAGCTCGCCCCCGTGCAGCCCCTCGGCCGCATGACGCTGAACGCCAACCCGTCCAACTACTTCGCGGAGACGGAGCAGGTGGCCTTCAACCCGGCCAACCTCGTGCCCGGCATCGACGTCACCAACGACCCGCTCCTGCAGGGCCGCCTCTTCTCCTACCTGGACACGCAGCTCACCCGCCTCGGCGGGCCGAACTGGAACCAGCTGCCCATCAACCGCCCGCACGCCCCGGTCAACGACATGCTGCGTGACGGCTTCCACCAGAGCGCCGTGCATCGCGGCGTGGCGCCGTACCGGCCCAACTCGCTCGACGGCGGCCTGCCGTACGAGACCCCCGCGGACGACCACGCGTTCATCGAGCACCCGGAGCCGCTGCCGGCCTCGGTGAAGGAGCGCGCGCACGCCGCGTCCTTCGACGACCACTTCTCGCAGGCGCGCCTGTTCTTCCTCTCCCTCTCCGAGGTGGAGCGCGAGCACGTGGCGCAGGCGTACACGTTCGAGCTCGGCAAGTGCTACGAGCAGACCATCCGCGAGCGCCAGCTGGCCCACCTCGCCGCGATCGACACGCGACTGGCCCAGCAGGTCGCGGACGGCCTGGGCATCCCCGTCCCCGCGCCGACCGAGACCCCGGCCGACGTGCAGCCCTCCCCCGTGCTGTCCCAGATCGGCGGCGCGTGGCCGCTCGACGGCCGTCAGGTCGGCGTCGTGGTGGGCGAGTCCGTGGACGAGAAGGAGCTGGACGCCCTCGTGCAGGGCATCCACGGTGCGGGCATGGTCCCGCTGGTCATCGCACCGAAGGGCGGCCCCGTGGCCGGGGAGATCGTGGCCCAGCGGACCTACCTGACCGCCGCGTCCATCGAGCTGGATGCCGTGGTCGTGGCCTCGCCGGCGGCCCCCGCCGCAGACGCCGCCCCCAGCCTGGACCAGAAGGCCGGCGCCGCCGACTCCGAGGCGGTGGACCCGCGCGTCGTCAAAGTGCTGCAGGAGATGTGGCGCCACTCGAAGGCGATCCTCGCCCTCGAGCCGGCGGAGGCCGTCCTCGCGGCCGCCCAGGTGTCCGGCAAGGGCGTCGAGTCCGCGGCGGACGGCGCGGCCGCCGTGGCGGCGCTGAAGCAGCTCCTGCCCGCGCACCGCGTGTGGGACCGCTTCCCGACGACGGGCCGCCTGGCCGACTGACCGGCGGACCCCCGGGCGCTTTCGAACGTGAGATAGGGCCTATCTCACGTTCGAAAGCGCCCATTCGCCCTCTTTCACGTTCGAAAGTGCAGGCCAGGGCGGGCCGGGCCGGGGCGGCGGGCCGGGTCAGTCCTCGATGAGGTCCCGGACCTGGACCACCTGGTCGCGGCCCGGGCCCACGCCGATCGCGGAGATCCGGCACCCGGAGAGCTTCTCGAGGGCCTCCACGTAGCGCTGGGCGTTCAGCGGCAGATCCGTGAACGCGCGGGCGCCCGAGATGTCCTCGGTCCACCCGTCGAAGTGCTCGTACACCGGCTTCGCGTGATGGAACTCGGTCTGGGTCATGGGCATGCGGTCGTGGCGCACGCCGTCCACCTCGTAGGCCACGCACACCGGGATCTTCTCGATGCCGGTGAGCACGTCCAGCTTGGTGAGGAAGTAGTCCGTGAAGCCGTTGATCCGCGCGGCGTAGTGGGCCATGACGGCGTCGTACCAGCCGGTGCGCCGCGGGCGGCCGGTGTTCACGCCGAACTCGCCGCCGGTGGTGCGCAGCTGCTCGCCCATCTCGTCGAAGAGCTCCGTGGGGAACGGGCCGGCGCCGACGCGCGTGGTGTAGGCCTTCACGATGCCGATGGTCCGGGAGAAGCGGGTGGGGCCGATGCCCGCGCCCACGGCCGCGCCGCCGGCGGTCGGGTTGGACGAGGTCACGAACGGGTAGGTGCCGTGGTCCACGTCCAGGTAGGTGGCCTGGCCGCCCTCCATGAGCACCACCTTGCCCTCGTCCAGGGCGTCGTTGAGCAGGTTCACGGAGTCCACGACCATGGGGCGCAGGCGGTCCGCGTAGCCCAGGAAGTACTCGGCGATCTCGTCCACGGTCACGGCGCGGCGGTTGTAGAGCTTCACCAGCAGCTCGTTCTTCTGCCGCAGGGCGCCCTCGATCTTCTGCCGCAGGATCGACTCGTCGAAGATGTCCTGCACGCGGATGCCCAGGCGGGCCACCTTGTCCATGTAGGTGGGGCCGATGCCGCGGCCGGTGGTGCCGATCGCACGCTTGCCCAGGAACCGCTCGGTCACCTTGTCCATGGTCTGGTGGTACGGCGCCACGAGGTGGGCGTTGGCGGAGATCTTCAGGTGCTCGCACGAGTGGCCGCGGGACTCGAGCCCGTCGATCTCCTCGAACAGCGCCTCCAGGTTCACCACCACGCCGTTGCCGATCACCGGCACCGCGTTGGGCGAGAGGATGCCGGCGGGCAGCAGCTTGAGCTCGAACTTCTCCCCGTTGACGACGACGGTGTGCCCGGCGTTGTTGCCGCCGTTCGGCTTGACGACGTAGTCCACTCGCCCGCCCAGCAGGTCGGTGGCCTTGCCCTTGCCCTCGTCGCCCCACTGGGCTCCGACGATCGCGATCGCTGGCATCTGCATCTCTCCTCAGGGCCGCGGGTCGTCCCGGACCGGCCCGTACATGGAAAACGCCCCCTTGCGGTGCGCACGGAGGCCGTACCCCCGAATCCTACCAGCGTGACGGATGCCACCCCCTGGCTACGCTGGCGCCATGAGCACCGCAGCGCCCGGCACCCAGCACTCGGACTTCGCCTCCCCGACCCCCACCCGCAAGGGCCCGAGCGTGGGCACGTGGCGCCCCTGGGCCGTGCTGCCGTGGGCGCTGGCCCTCCTCGCGCTGCCCCTGATCGCGCTCGCCCTGCGCTCCAACTTCGGCGCGAACGGCTGGATGACGGTCATCTACATGGTCTTCGGCGCCCTGCCCCACGAACTCGCCCTCGTGCTCATGGTGGGGAGCCTGTTCCTCCTGCCCCGCGTGAACCCGCAGGATGAGCAGCGGGGCGGCATCCGGCTGGGGCGCCTGCTGCACACGCTGTTGGGCATCTCCTGGGGGTCCTTCGCGCTGGCCGCGATCATCTTCCCCGACGGCGGCGACCACCCGGACTCCGGCGCCACGACCCCGGTGCTCATGGACCTGCTCGGCAAGAGCACCGCGATGGACGTCGGCCTCGTGGGCGGCCTCGCCCTCGTGGCCGTCAGCGCCCTCACCGGTCTCGCGGTGATCGTGGTGTGCGTGGTGCGGCGGATCCGCGCCGTTCGCTGAGCACGCTCCCGACGACGGCGGTCAACGCACCGACATGACGCGCGGCGGGGTGCCCCGCGGCACCGTCTCCAGCACCGCCCCGTGGGCGCCGGCCAGGCGGGCCAGGAACACGAGGTTGGCCCGCTCGACGGGGTCTGGGTCCGCGGCCACGCCGCTGACGAGGATCCGCTCCGGCGCCACGCCACGGGCGGCGGCGTGCTCCACCGTGAGGCGCGCGTGGTTCTGCGTGCCCAGCCCGGGGCGCGCCACGACCGTCAACCCCGCGTCGAGCCCGGCCGCCCGCAGCGCGCGCACGGCGTCCACAGGCCCCTCGTCGGCCTCGGTCCACGCCACGGTGATCCCGCCGGCGCCCTCGATGAGCAGGTGGTCGACGCCCGCGGCGAGGCCACGCCACCGGCCCAGCTGCTCACCCAGAGGCGGCAGAGGGGGCGTCCCCTCCCCCGCGTGGGCGACCGCGTCCACGGGGGCCATCGCGGGGCCGACCCGCGCCCCCTCGGACACGGTCAGGCGGGCCGGAGCGGCGGCGTCGAGCGCGCCGGATGCGGCGGCCGCGGCCACCAGGTCCCGGACGGTCTCGACGTCGCCGGCCTCCCCCGGTGCGACGCCCGTCTGCACCGGCTTGTCCACGTGCACGCGGAGCCCGGCCACCAGGGCACGGGCCGCGAGCGCGGCGGTGCCCCACGTCTTGCCGACGTCCGTGTCCGTGCCGGTCACGACCTCGATGCGCATGTGTCCACTCCACTCTGCTCGATTCGGATGTCCTCGCCGCCGTGCCACGGTCCGGGCGTCACGAGCACGTGCTGCGGCGCCTGGAAGGAGAGCAGGCGCAGCCACGTCGCCGGCGGCCCGGTGAGCCGGGCGTCCGGCAGCAGGCGGGCGACCTCGCGGACCACGAGGGCGGTCTCGAGCTCCGCGAGCCCGGCCCCGAGGCAGCGATGCAGGCCGAAGCCGAAGGCGAGCCGGGCGTCGTCGTGCTGTTCGCCGCTGAGGTGCAGCAGGAGCTCGTCGCCGGCGCGGACCTCGTGCTCGCCGACGCGGACGTCCGCCGTGGCGAGGCGCCGCCAGGTGGGCACCGAGGAGCTCGTCCGGAGGCACTCGGCCACGAGCTCGGCCGCGGCCGCCTCCGCCGCATCGGCTCCGGCGCCCCCGTCCGCCCCGGCGCCGAGCGCGGCCCAGCGGGCGGGGTCGGCCAGGGCGCGGGTGAGCGCGGTGGAGATGAGCAGCCGGGTGGTCTCCTGCCCGGCGATCACCAGGAAGTAGCCGAGGGAGACGATCCGCTCGTCGTCGACGCCGGCCTCGTGCAGCGCCGCGAACAGGTTGCCGGGCTGTGCGTCGTCCCCGCGCGCCTCGACGACGGCCCCGCGCAGCCACCGGTGGAAGTCGGCGGCGGAGCGGGCGAGCCGCAGCTGGCGGTCCTCGTCCGGCCAGCCCCAGAACAGTTCGAGGGAGTCGGCGCTCCAGCGGTGCAGCTGCGCCTCGGGCGGGTTGGGCACGCCGGTCAGGGCGGACATCACGCGCGCCGGGACCGCTGCCGCCACGGTGGTCGCCAGGTCCACGGCCCCGCCTGCGCGGCCGGTGTCCGCGAGGGCGGCCGTGAGGGCCATCCGGGTGGTCGCGAGGATCCGGCCGCGGGCTTCGCGCACCTTCGCCGGGGAGAAGAACGGTGCCACGACGCGACGCACCGCCCGGTGCTCCTCCCCGCCGGCGGAGGCGAGCACGGGCGGCAGCCGGAAGCGGGCGGCGGCCAGGATGCGGCGGGCCGGGCCGCTCAGCGGGACGACCGCCGTGAGGGCGTTGTCCGAGGCGAACGTCCCGGGGTCGGTGAGCACGCGCCGCAGGTCGGCGGGATCGGAGATCCGCAGGTGGTCGCCGCGCACGGCCTCCGGCCGTGGGTCGCCGTGGGCGAACGGGCAGCCCGTGGACGCGCCCCACGCCCGGGCGGCCACGCTCGCCACCGCCTCCAGCGCCGCCCGCAGCCGGGGCTCGGGGACGGCGGTGGTCACGCTCACGCGGAGGCGGGCGATGCCGTCGGGCACGCTGGGCGGGCGGAAGCATCCCACGAGGACGCCGTGCGCGCGCAGCTCCGCGGCCGCGGCGACGGCCTGCTCCGGTCCGGGCATGCGGATCGAGTGGACGGCGCCCGCCCCGACCTCCACGTGCCCGGCCAGCTCGGGCCGGCGGGTGAAGACGTCCACGGCCGTCTCCCGGGCCCGCGCGAGCCGTGCCGCGGGCTCCCCCGTGGCGGCGATCCGGCAGGCGGCCGCCGCGGAGGCGGCGAGCACGGGGGCCAGGGCCGTGTCGAAGACGAAGGTGCGGGCGGTGTTGAGCACGTGGTCGCGCCAGGACCGCGCGTCGGGCCCGCCGAACAGGGCCAGACCGCCCTGGCCGCCGAGGGCCTTCGAGCAGGTGGCGGTGACCACGACGGGCGCCTGCCCCGCCCACAGTCCCAGGGCGCCCGTGCGGCTGCCGCCGGGGACCACGCCGAGCGAGTGGGCCTCGTCCACCACGAGCAGGGCGCCGTGTTCGGCGGCCAGGGCGGCCAGGGCGGGCAGGTCGGCCTCGTCCCCCAGCACGGAGTACAGGGACTCGACCACCAGCACGATCCGTCGCGCCCGCCCTTCGGTGCGCAGCCGGTCGAGGGCGGCCCGGAAGGCGGGCACCCTGTTGTGCTCCACCGTGGTGACCGACGCGCCCGCCAGGGGGGCGAACGCCCCTGAGCGGGCGGTGACGGCGAGGGCGGCGCCGTCGCGCAGGCTCGCGTGGGCGTGCTCGTCCAGGAGGAAGGCGGTGCCCGGCCCGGCCAGGGCGCCGAGGACACCGAGGTTCGCGGTGTAGCCGGAGGAGAAGGCGAGGGCGGCATCCGCGTCGGCCAGCGCGGCGGCGGCGGACTCGAGGTCGGCGTGCGCGGGATGCGTCCCCGTGACGACGCGGGAGGCCCGCGCCCCGACCGGCCCCTCGGTGGCGATGCGCGCGGCGGCGGCCCGCACGTCCGGGTGGACGGCCAGGCCCAGGTAGTCGTTGGCGGCCAGGTCCACGACGCTCGACGACGGCGCGCCCGGCTCCGGCGGGTCGGCGCGGCGCTCCAGGCCGCGGCGCGCGCGGACGGCGGCCCGAGAGCCCAGCCACGAGGACCAGGGGTCGGCGGGCGTGCTCGTGGCCGCGCCGGCCTCGGCGGTGTTCATGCGCAGACCTCCTCGACGGCCCCGGTGACGGCCGCGCAGATCGTGGCGACGTCGTCGTCGGTGCTCACGTAGGGCGGCATCACGTACACCAGCCGCCGGAAGGGGCGCACCCATGCACCGCGGGCGACGGCGGCCCGAGTGACGGGCTCGACGTCCACGGTCCGGTCCAGCTCCACGACGCCGACCGCACCCAGGACCCGCACGTCGGTGACGGCGGGCAGGTCGGCGGCCGCCGCCAGCCCGGCGCGCAGCCCGGCCTCGACGCGGGGCACCTGGGCGGCCCAGCCGTCGCGCGGGTCGGTGAGCAGGTCGAGGGACGCGGAGGCGACCGCGCACATCAGCGGGTTGCCCATGAACGTGGGCCCGTGCAGGAGAGCCCCGGGCATGCCCCGTTCCCGCCGGGAGACCGTCTCGGCGACCTCGGCGGTGCACAGCATGGCCGCGCCCGTCATGGTGCCGCCGGTGAGCGCCTTGCCGAGGCACAGCACGTCCGGGGCGACGCCGGCCCCTTCGCACGCGAGCCAGCGGCCGGTGCGGCCGAAGCCGGTGGCGATCTCGTCGGCGATGAGCAGGAGCCCGTGCTCGTCGCACAGCTCGCGCAGCACGGTGAGGCAGCGCGGGTCGTAGACGCGCATGCCCCCCGCCCCCTGGAGCACGGGTTCGAGGATCACGCCGGCGATCTCGTCCGCATGCGCGGCGGTGAAGGCGCGGGCCTCGTCCTCCCACGCGGCGAGGGCGGCGTCGTCGGCCTCCCAGTGGCCGGCCGGAGCGGCGTCGGGTGCCATGGGTGCCGCGGCGACGCCCTCGGGCACCCAGCGTGCCGCCGGCGGGCGGGGCAGGAACAGATGCCGAGCCACGAGCGAGGTGAAGGCCGCGTGCATGCCGTCCACGGGATCGCACACGCCCATGGGCGCGGCGGTGTCCCCGTGGTAGCCGCCGCGGACCGTGAGGAATCGGCGGCGGCTGGGCCGGCCGCGCGTCGCCTGGTACTGGAGGGCGAGCTTGAGCGCAACCTCCACCGAGACCGAGCCGGAGTCGGCGAGGAACACGTGCTCGAGCGCGGCGGGGGTGTGCGCGACGAGCCGTTCCGCCAGGTCGACGGCGGGCGCGTGCGTGAGCCCGCCGAACATGACGTGCGGGAAGGCCGCGGCCTGCCGGGTCAGGGCCTCGACGAGCGCGGGGTGCCCGTGCCCGTGCACCACGGACCACCAGGACGCCATCGCGTCGATGGCGCGGTGACGCTCCCCGCCCGGCCCCTCGAGGTCGAGGTGGACGCCCCGGGCACCGCGCACGGCGTAGAGCTGGCGGGCGCCGGCGGCCCCGTAGGGGTGCCAGAGGTGGGCGGCGTCGCGGTCGAGGAGGCCGGCTTCAGCGGGGGCGGTCACGGTGCGTTCAGGCGTTGGCGGGCTCGGCCGTGCCCGCGCCCCGGCGGCGCAGCTCGGGCTTCACGGTGCCCTCGGTGCCCGTGTCCGGTCGGGCGTCCTCTGCGACCCCGGCCTCCGAGGCGACGGCCGCACCGGAGCCGCACGGGCCGGCGTCGTCCGTGCCGCCGCAGCAGCCGCCGGCCGGGGCGCCGTCGTCGGCCGCGGCCTGCTGCGCACGCTCCTCGGCGCCGAGCACGGTGAAGCCGGCATCGGCGATCATCTGCAGATCCGCCTCGGCGTCCTGGCCCTCGGAGGTGAGGTAGTCGCCGAGGAAGATCGAGTTGGCCACCTGCAGGCCGACCGGCTGCAGGGAACGCAGGTGCATCTCGCGGCCGCCGGCGATGCGCAGCTCCTTGCCCGGGCACGCCATGCGGACCATGGCCAGGATCCGGAGGCACTCGAGCGGCGTGAGCTGCTGGTGGCCCTGCAGCGGGGTGCCGTCGAAGGGCATGAGGAAGTTGACGGGGATGGAGTCGGAGTCCAGGTCGCGGAGCGCGAGGACGGCCTCGACGAGCTGCTCGTGCGTCTCCCCCATGCCCGCGATCAGGCCGCTGCAGGAGGACAGGCCGGCGGCGCCGGCACGCTGCACGGTGTCCACGCGCTGCTCGTAGGTGTGGGAGGTGCAGATGGACTCGTAGTGGGACTCGGCCGTGTTGAGGTTGTGGTTGTAGGCGTCGACGCCGGCGTCCTTGAGCTTCTCGGCCTGGCCGTCCTTGAGGAAGCCGAGGCACGCGCACACCTCGACGTCCGGGTGCTGGGCCTTGAGGTCGCCGACCATGCCGGCCACGCGGTCGACGTCGCGGTCCGTGGGACCGGTGCCGGAGGCCACCATGCACACGCGCGAGGCGCCGCCGGCGATGCCCAGGCCCGCCTGGCGGACGGCCTCCTCCGGCTTGAGCCACGTGTAGCGCAGGATCTCGGCCTCGGTGCCGAGCCGCTGGGAGCAGTAGGTGCAGTTCTCCGGGCAGAGGCCGGTCTTGAGGCTGACCAGGTAGTTGACCTTGACCGTGCGGCCGAAGTGCTTCTCGCGCAGGCGCGAGGCTGCCGCGACGATGCGGAACGTGTCCGCGTCCGGGGCGTCCAGCACAGCGACGGCCTCCTCAGCGGTAAGCACGTGGCCCGCCTCGATGCGGTCCACGAGGGCCTCGGGGTCGAGGGCGGGGCCTCTCCGGTGGGCGGGGCTCGGCCCCGGGTGGGTCTGACTCGAGGGACTCTAACAGTGTTCATTGAACAGTGTTCAGGAGCGGGGGGCCATGACCCCGACGTCAGCGCCCGTGCCGGTCCAGAGGGACCGGCTCGGGCCGAGGCTGCTCCTCGAGCGTCGTCGTCGCCGCGAGGATGCCGTGGGCGGCGGCAGCGAGCACCGCGCCGAGCAGACCGGCCACGACCGCCCGGACGCCGGCGTCGTCGATCGCGTTCAGCACCAGCCCCGGAATGACCGCGGCCCCCATCAGCAGCATCACCCACGCGGTGGAGCCGGCTCCGGCGTCAAACACGTTGCGGCGAGCCTGCTCCGCCTCGACCCGGTGATGCACCCCTCGCAGGGTGAGCATCGCCCCGAGGGCCGTGACGGCCACCAGCGTCAAACCCCACCCCAGTCCCAGATCCTGCCGCAGCCCCGCGAACACACCAGCCGAACCCACCAGGGGAGGTGCCACACCGATGCGCCACCGCCACTCACGCTCATTCCCCACCCGGCTCACAGCCCCCTGCTGGCACACGGCCCTCGGCGGTGGAGCGGCAGGTCATGCGGTCGTGGCCGTCGGGATCACTCCTGCGTAAGGGGCGGATGGAACTCCGAGGCGAGCATCGCGTAGGTGGCGCCATCCACCCAGCCGCGCGTGAGATGCAGAGACTCTTCCTTGAACGTGCCCTCGTGACGCATCCCCACCTTCTCCATGATGCGCAGACTCGGAGCGTTGTCCGCGAAGGCATGAGCCTCCACGCGCCGCACACCCAGATCGTCGAACGCGAAGCCCAGCAGGGCTCGCGCAAGCTCGGTGCCATAGCCCTGCCCCGCCTGGCGCGGATCGATCGTCCAGCCGAGCTCGGCCTGGGCGTCCCGGGCTTCCTCCCGCGGGCCGCCCTGACTCCACGCGTCCTGCACCGCGACCTTCCCGACACCGACGATGACGTCTCCGGCCCGCACGGTGAGGCGGTCCCCCGCCCCGAGGTAGGACTCGCGCAGCGCGTTCTCACTCTCCGGGCGGCCGGAGGTCCACGACCACACCTGCTCGAGACGGCAGAAGCTCCACACGGCGGGTGCATCGAGACCCCGGAACGGGGTGAGGGTCAGCCGGCGGGCTCGCAGCGGGAAGCAGACGCCTCGACTCGCGGCGAGCTCCAGGAGAGGGGTGGCCATGACAGACAGGGTACGAACAAAAGTCCTCGAGTCAGCCCCCGGACAGACCAGTGCCCACACCCTGCGTCGATGTCAGATCCACGCGGCCTCTCAGGGCCCGTTGACCTCGGGCAGATCCCGCCACGGAGTCCCGCACCTGCACCGGTAGATGATCGCTTCGACCATCGTGCGGGCATCCGAGAAGGGCCGGCCCTGCCGGCCCGTGCGATCTGGAGCAGCGGGGCGATCAGCTCCGATCGGGCGTCGAAGACGACCTGGAACCGGGACATGGCTCCCCGGATCTCAGCGGGTCCCTGGAGCCATTCTCAGACACGCCCTAGGCCATCTCCAGCGCCGAGGCCCGCCTCACATCCGAGGAGGTCCTCCACGCTCAGGTGACGCGGCTCAGACACGATGCAACAGTCGATCGAGGGCCTCCCGCCCGGCGGCCCGCTCACGGACGTCGTCGGAGTCCATGAGGTCCAGCGCCACGACTGTTTCAGTGCGAAGCAGGGCGGAGGGATCCACGGGGGCAGGTATGTGTCGGATCACCACTTCCCCCGCCGCCGAGGCGTCGAGGCGGAGCCGCGACTGGAGAGCCTCCAGGTCGCCGAGCAGATAGCCCTCCTCCCGCTGGTTCCCTTCGACAGCGGCGAGCCCGAAGCGGCGGGCGAGATCCGACTGATCCAGGGCGGACACCCCCGAGGGCACGAGAACGTCGGCGAGCTTGGCTCGGGCTCGAGGCGAGGCGTGGAACCGGTGGGGCCGGGCCCTGTTCTCAGCCAGTCGGTGCATCTCGGCAGCGGTGAGCGTTCGCAGCCGGGAGCGCAGACGGGAGATCCGCGGCTGGTCGAGGAAGGCCCGTCCGTTTCCTCCGGCAAGGAGGTCGACGGCGGCCCAGGCGGTCCGCGGAGCCCAGGTGCGGCCGATACCCGGCGCCCTGCGGGCACGACGGGCCAGGGCACGCTCATCGATGAACCAGGATTCTCCGAGGCGGCGGGCCGGCACATCACCGTCCTCGACGAGGCGCCGCACATAGCGGTCGGAGACCTTGAGGCGCTCGGCGGCCTCCCCCACCGTCAGAAGAGTCATGCAAGAAGAGTACCGGAGCCGGACCTGTTCATGCATGCCCGGGGAGCCCTGACTTTGAGACCCTGTCATGCCATGCACCGAGAGCGCGTGGCCCTCTCACCAGAGCCGTACTCCACCAGAGCGGAGACGGAAGGGCCATCGACAGCAGCGCCTGGAAGGGGGCAACACACCCTGGGGCGATCCCTTCGGCCTGACGCTCCTTGATCCTTCGACGCTCGAACTCAGCGAATGCGGCCTTGATGCCGAGCATGAGTCCGGCTACGGGGGAAGTGCCGGGCCTGGGCACCGTGATCCCACTCGGTCGAGACCCGTACGGTGCATCCCTTGTCGGTGAGCTCGTCCACGCTCGCGTACAGATTCCGGGTGACCCGGCCGAGCCGGGCCACGACGTCGTCGACCGCTGGGGAATCGACCGCCGACGCACTCTCGTCGTCTAGCGCCCGGCCAGAGACGTGGCCCAGGCCCTGCCCACGACGATCGAGCGCCTAGAGTGATCCACATCACTCTCGCCGTGGCCTCTCACCCTGAACAGGAGCCTCATGTCCGCCACGTCCACACGTCCGCCCACACCCGGACCCTCGGGCCGTACCGCCCGCGAGGGCACGTTCTTCAGCCGCGCCATGCGCCCGCTGAACACGACGATGGAGCGGTTCATCCCGTCCTCGCTCGTGTTCACCATCGTGCTCACGTTCGCGGTGGCAGCCCTGTGCCTGCTGCTCACTCCGGCCGGGCCGGCCGACGTCGTCGTGGGCTGGGGTGACGGTCTGTCCGGACTGCTGGCGTTCATCACGCAGATGGCGCTCGTGCTCATGCTCGGACACATCCTGGCGAACACCGGCCCGGTGCGCCGTCTGCTCGCCAGGCTCGCCAGCATTCCCCGCACGCCCCTGGCCGCCTACATCTTCGTGTTCGTGGTGGCGGCGGCGGCCTCCCTCATCACGTGGGGCCTGGGCCTGGTGGTCGGTGCGCTGCTGGCCAAGGAGGTCGCGGCGCAGGCCCGTGAGCGCGGGCTGGTCCTGCACTTCCCGATGCTGGTGGCCGCCGGGTTCTCCGGGTTCGTGGTGTGGCACATGGGGTACTCGGGCTCCGGCCCGCTGACGGCCGCCACCCCCGGTTCGTTCCTCACGGAGAGCCTGGACGGCCGGACGGTCCCGGTCTCGGAGACCACCTTCTCCTGGTGGAACATCACCGCCGCCGTGGTGACCGTGCTCGTCGTGGCCCTGGCCCTGTTCCTCGTCGCCCCGCGCGCCGGGGACCGGATCGTGGAGCTGGAGATCGACGCGCGGGACCAGGACGCCGTGCCCGCACCGGAGATCGAGACGCCGGCGGACCGCCTCGACGCCTCCCGTGTCCCCACGCTCCTCGTGGGCGCCATGCTCGTGGTCTATCTGGTGATGCACTTCGTCGGCGGCGGCACCCTCACCCTGGACATCGTCAACTGGTCCTTCCTCGCGCTGATCCTGCTGCTGGTGCGCAGCCCGCACGAGCTGATCGGCCTCACCCAGTCGGCCGCGTCCAACGTGGGCGAGATCCTGCTGCAGTTCCCCCTCTACGCGGGCATCCTCGGCATGATGACGACCACCGGCCTGGTGGCGGTGCTCTCGGACGCCTTCGTGGCGATCTCGAACCCGGTGACGTTCGGCCTGCTGGCATTTCTGGCCGCGGGCCTCGTGAACTTCTTCGTCCCCTCCGGCGGCGGACAGTTCGCCGTGCAGGGCCCGATCATGCTCCAGGCCGGCGACGCGCTCGGCGTGGACCCGGCCATCACCATCATGGCCGTCTCCTACGGCGACCAGTGGACCAACATGATCCAGCCGTTCTGGGCAATCCCCCTTCTGGCGATCGCCGGGCTGAAGATGCGCGACATCCTGGGGTACACCACGGTCGTGCTGCTCGCGTCGGGGCTCGTCTTCGGCGGCACGCTCCTGCTCGTCTCGCTCTGACCCGATCGGCCGATGCCGGACGTGGCAGGACAGACGAAGGGCCCCGGGATCACCGGGGCCCTTCGCCTGTCATCACTCGCACCTTCATCACTCGCACCTCGATGAAGTGGTTCCACCGTACGAACCGAGCATGGGCGCAGCCGTCACGCAGCCTGGCAGTTGCCTGGCAATGGCCGCCTCAGCCCAGGGCACCGCCGGACTCCGCCAGGTAGCACGTGCCGCACAGGGACTCGTAGGTCACCTGGACACCGTCGATCGCCACCTGGTCCCCCTCGAACACGAAGTGCTCGGCGCCCGTGGCCGGGTCAACGACCTTGCGCGTGTTGAACACCGCCTTCCGGCCGCACCGGCAGATGGTCTTCAGCTCCTCGAGGGAGTGCGCCAGCTCCAGCAGCCGCGCGGAGCCCGGGAAGGAGCGGGTGCGGAAGTCGGTGCGCAGTCCGTAGGCGATCACGGGGACGCCGTCGAGCACGGCGATGCGCAGCAGGTCGTCCACCTGCGCCGGCTCGAGGAACTGTGCCTCGTCCACGAGCAGACACGCCACGGGCGGGGCCTCCACGTGCCCCACGAGGGCGTCCGGGTCGTCACCGGTGGCGTGCCGGCGGAACAGCTCCCGCACGTCCGCGCCCGCCGGGACGAGGAAGTCCACGGCGCGGGTCACACCGAGGCGGGAGACGACGTCGCCCTCCCCCTTCACGTCCACCTCCGGCTTGGCCAGCAGCACCCGCTGGCCGCGCTCCTCGTAGTTGAAGGCGGCCTGCAGCAGGCCCGTGGACTTGCCGGAGTTCATGGCCCCGTAGCGGAAGTAGAGCTTGGCCACGGCCCCGCTCAGCCCCGGGCGCGGCCCTGGCCGGCCTCGATCTGCTCTGCGGCCGTGGGGTCCGAGTCCCGCAGGAAGGTGCGGATGCGCTCGACCTCCTCGGACTCCCCGATCCCGGCGGCCGCGCGGCCCAGCGCGTACAGGGCGCGCAGGAAGCCGCGGTTGGGCTCGTGGGCGTACGGCACCGGGCCGGCGCCGCGCCACCCCGCCCGGCGCAGCGCGTCCAGACCCCGGTGGTAGCCGACGCGGGCGTACGCATAGGAGTCCACGGTCCGGCCCTCGGCCCACGCGTCCTCCGCCATGAGCGCCCACACCAGGGAGGACTCGGGCGCCACCGGCACGATGTCCTCGGGCAGGTCACCTGCCTCGAGCCGGGCCAGCACCTCCGGCTCCTCCGGCAGGCGCGTGGCCGGCGGCTCCATCAGGTTCTTGCCGATCAGGGACTCGGACATGGGATGCCTCTTCTCCTCGCGGACGATGCGGTCGCGGCCGAGTCTATCGACGGCGCCGGACGCCGGACGGATCGCCGTCCCCGCGTCCAGGACGGTCCGGTACCGTAGGCGCAGCGTCCGTCCGCAGCCCCACGCTCCCGGGGCCGGGCCGCCGATGCCGTCGAAGGAGCCTCCATGACCCACCCCGCGCCCGCCCGCCGCCGTGCCCCGCTGGCCGTCGGCGTCGCCGCCCTCGCCCTCGCCCTGGCCGGCTGCGGCTCGGCCGGCCAGTCCGGTGAGCCCGCCTCGTCGACCGCCGCGGCGCCCAGCGGATCGGCGGCCTCGGCCGCGGCCGGCTCGGCCACGGAGAGCCCCACCGACCCCGCGTCCGCCGCGGCGTCCCGCGTCCGTGAGGCCCTCGCGTCGGAGTCCGCCGAGGGCACCCCGCGCGCCGAGCCGCGTCAGGCGTTCGAGACCGTCGGCCCGGGCATCAAGGACGGCGCCGCCACCGAGGCCTGGAAGAACACGGCCGCGGTCCGCAACGACACCGTCTCCGTGATGGACTGCACGCGCGACGTCCTGGACCAGCGCACCCTGGACGCCGTCGCCACGCACATCCCGGACAGCTCGAACATCGAGATCGTGCAGCTGTTCGCCTCGCAGGACGAGACCCACGAGTTCCTCACCTGCGTCTACAACGGCTACTTCGAGTACAGCCCCGGCATGCCCCTGGCGCAGGTCCACTACCAGCACAACCTCGACGGCTCCCGCCTGGAGTGGTGCCAGGAGGAGCCCGCCGCCGTGGCGGACGAGTACACGTTCGACCCGAAGACCGGCAAGGGGCTGCTCGCCCTGCTGCGCCCCGGCATGGTCGGCGGCCAGGACGGCGCCCCCCTGCTGCCCCAGCGCACCGCGTGGGCCTGCTCCGAGGACGGCAGCGAGATGGTCTCCGTGACCATGGGCTCCATGGAGGGCTTCGGCGACGCCAACGGCGGCCTCACCCAGGTGAAGAACTCGCCGGTCGCGCAGAGCACCACCCTCGTCACCGAGACCCGCGACCACCTCGCGGACACCGTGCTGAAGGACGCCGGGGACTTCCAGGAGGTCATCAAGCTCAGCTCGCCGTTCTTCCTGAACGCGCAGATGGACGAGGAGACCCTGGCCCAGGCCCGGGAGATCCCCACCGGCCGCGTGCCCGACGAGCTGCTGAACAACCAGTCCACGATCGACCGCCCCGAGGGCGCCCCCGGCCCCGTGGCCCCCGGCCAGCCGCCGCGGCCGTTCCAGGGCGCCGCGCGGGAGGCCGCCGAATCCCAGCGGGCCGCGGAGGCGTCCGCCTCGGCGTCGGCCAGCCCGTCACCGACGAAGTCGGCTTCGGCCTCCCCGTCCCCCTCCACGTCCGGGGACTGACACCCGGCACGACGACGGCCGGTCACCTCGTGAGGTGACCGGCCGTCGTCGTGGGGCCCGGCGGATCAGGCCTTCGCCGCGGCGTCGTCCTGACCGGCGAAGTGCCGGCGGTACGCGCCCAGGGTGAGGAACGCCGGGTACTCCGGCGGCAGGGCCGACTCGCAGAACACGCGCACCGCGTCCTCGAACCGGTGGCCCTCGGGCAGCGGGCCGGCGAGGATCCGAGCGTGCTCCTCGCGGATCAGCTGCTCCATCCAGCCGCGGTTGGCGGTCCGCACGCCGCCCTCGGTCAGCTGCACACCGGTGCCGTTGTGTGCCCACTGCCAGATCTGGGACCGGGAGATCTCCGCCGTGGCGGCGTCCTCCATGAGTCCGTGGATCGCGGCGGCGCCGTTCCCCCGCAGCCAGGACTCGATGTAGCGGATCCCGACCTCGATGTTCATCCGCACGCCGGCCTCGGTCACCGAGCCCGTGGTCGCGGCGACGTCGAGCAGGGCGGCCTCGTCCGGCACCACGTCCTCGCGGCGGCGGGTGCGGATCTGGTTCGGGGCCTCGCCGAGCACGGCGTCGAACTCCTCCCGGGCGACCGGCACGAGGTCCGGGTGCGCCACCCACGAGCCGTCGAAGCCGTCGCCGGCCTCGCGGGCCTTGTCCGCGCGCACCTTCTCCAGCGCGGCGGCGTTGGCCTCCTCGTTCCGGCGGTCCGGGATCACGGCAGACATGCCGCCGATCGCCGAGGCGCCGCGCCGGTGGCAGGCCCGGACCAGCTGCTCCGTGTAGGCCCGCATCATCGGCTGGGTCATGGTCACCTCCGAGCGGTCCGGGAGGACGAACTCGGCCCCGCGGTCCCGGAAGTTCTTGATGATGGAGAAGATGTAGTCCCAGCGGCCGGCGTTGAGGCCCGCGGCGTGGTTGCGCAGCTGGTACAGGATCTCCTCCATCTGGAACGCCGCGGTGATCGTCTCGATCAGCACGGTGGCCCGGATGGTGCCCTGGGGGATGCCCAGCTCGTCCTGCGCCGCCACGAACACGCAGTTCCACAGCCGCGCCTCGAGATGGGACTCGAGCTTGGGCAGGTAGAAGTACGGGCCGTGGCCGCGGCGGATCAGCTCGTCGGCGTTGTGGAAGAAGTACAGGCCGAAGTCCACGAGGGCGCCGGCCATCGGCTCGCCGTCCACGCGGATGTGGTCCTCGAGGAGGTGCCAGCCGCGCGGGCGGACGATGATGGTCGGCCGGTCCGTGAGCTCGCGCTCGCGCAGCCGGTACTCCTTGCCCTCGGGGGAGGTGAAGTCGATCTGGTCGCGGATCGCGTCGAACAGGTTGACCTGCCCGTCCAGCATCCGGTCCCAGGACGGCGTCGAGGAGTCCTCGAAGTCGGCGAGCCAGCCCGAGGCGCCCGAGTTGAGGGCGTTGATCGTCATCTTCCGATCCACGGGGCCGGTGATCTCCACGCGGCGGTCCTGCAGGCCGGGGGCCAGCGGCGCCACACGCCAGGAGTCGTCCTCGCGGACCCGGCGGGTGGACCGCAGGTAGTGCGGGTTCCAG
The DNA here is from genome assembly GCF_902506395.1 of Micrococcus sp. 116. Lineage (NCBI taxonomy): Bacteria > Bacillati > Actinomycetota > Actinomycetes > Micrococcales > Micrococcaceae > Micrococcus > Micrococcus sp. 116. The sequence goes on along the minus strand of NZ_LR732370.1, from coordinate 2,347,021 downwards.
CCGTCGGTGATGCGGCGCCGGGTGTACTCCCGCTCCTCGAGCAGCCGCCGGCGGCGGTCCTCGGCCAGCCGGTGCAGGCGGCCGAGGAACGCCAGCGCCTCGTCCGTGAGGATCTCGGCCTGCCGCCCGTCGACCGGCCCGTGGACGGTCACCACGGGGGCGGCGCCCTCGGGGATGACGACGGGGATGGCCTGGGTGCTCACGTCATGCGGCAGGGGCGTGTGCTCCCGAACGTCGTCGGCATGGATCTCGTGCAGGGTGGGGGTCGTGGTCTGCGGGCTCATGGGACTGCCTCCTCGCGGTCTCGGCTGAGCGGATCAGTGGAACTGGCCGGACTCCGTGGAGCCCGCCAGGGCCACCGTGGAGCTGTCCGGGTTGATGGCGGTGGACACGGCGTCGAAGTAGCCGGTGCCGACCTCGCGCTGGTGCTTGGTCGCGGTGTAGCCGCGGGCCTCGTCGGCGAACTCGCGCTCCTGCAGCTCGACGTACGCGGACATCTGGCGCTCGTTGTATCCCTTGGCCAGGTCGAACATCGAGTGGTTCAGGGCGTGGAAGCCGGCCAGCGTGATGAACTGGAAGGTGTAGCCCATGGCGCCCAGCTCGCGCTGGAACTTGGCGATGGTGTCGTCGTCGAGGTTCTTCTTCCAGTTGAAGGACGGCGAGCAGTTGTAGGCCAGCATCTGGTCCGGGAACTCGGCCTTGACGGCCTCGGCGAACTTCCGGGCCAGCTCGAGGTCCGGCGTGCCGGTCTCCATCCAGATCAGGTCCGCGTGGGGGGCGTAGGCCTTGGCGCGGGCGATGCAGGGCTCGACGCCGTTGCGGACCTTGTAGAAGCCCTCCGCGGTGCGCTCACCGGTGATGAACTCGGCGTCGCGCTCGTCCACGTCCGAGGTGATCAGGGTGGCCGCCTCGGCATCGGTGCGGGCGATGATCACGCTGGGCACGTCGGCGACGTCGGCGGCCAGGCGGGCGGCGTTGAGCGTGCGGATGTGCTGGCCGGTGGGGATGAGCACCTTGCCGCCGAGGTGGCCGCACTTCTTCTCGGAGGCCAGCTGGTCCTCCCAGTGGACACCGGAGGCGCCGGCGGTGATCATCGACTTCATGAGCTCGTAGGCGTTGAGCGGGCCGCCGAAGCCGGCCTCGGCGTCGGCCACGATCGGCACGAGCCAGTCCTCGACGCTGCTGACGCCCTCGGCGTGCTCGATCTGGTCCGCGCGCAGCAGGGCGTTGTTGATGCGGCGCACCACCTGCGGCACGGAGTTGGCCGGGTACAGGGACTGGTCCGGGTACGTGTGGCCGGAGAGGTTGGCATCCGCGGCGACCTGCCAGCCGGAGAGGTAGATGGCGCGCAGCCCGGCCTTGACCTGCTGGACGGCCTGGTTGCCGGTGAGGGCGCCGAGGGCGTTGGTGAAATCACCGCGGGCGTTCTCGTCCTTCAGCTGGGTCCACAGCTTCTCGGCGCCGCGGCGGGCCAGCGTGTGCTCCTCCTGGATCCGGCCGCGGAGACGGACGACGTCCTCGGCGGTGAAGCTGCGCTCGACGCCGGCCCAGCGGGGGTTGTGCTCCCAGTCGTGCTGGAGCTGCTCGGCGGAGGCGGGAGTGGAGTGGTGGGGCTGGGTGGTCATGACGTCCTCCTGAGGATCGGTCCGGTTCGGTGAGGGGTTCGGTGCGACGTGTCCGTCGCTGCCGTTGACATCCACCTTGGCCCCGGGCAAGGCCCTCTGGAGCACAAAATCGGTGGAAACTCCGGCTGTTCCTGCCACTGGGTCAGAACGTGACGGTCCTTGCGCCCCGGTGTGGTCTGGGTCACGACAACGGCCCCCCGCTTGTCAAGAATGTGACTTTCTTTCCGTCACACGTGATCTCCTCCCCGGTTCCGTCTACAGTTCCGCGCATGATGACCCGCCCGCTTCCCGAGGACAGCGCGACCGTGGACACCGTCGCGCTGGGCCGCCGCGTCCGGCACCTGCGCAAGCAGGCCGGCCTCACCCTGGACCAGCTCGCGGAGCGCACGGGAGTGAGCGGCTCCCACCTGTCCCTCGTGGAGAACGCCCGCCGCGAGCCGCGGCTCTCGCTGGTCCAGCGGATCGCGGAGGTCCTGGGCGTGCCGGTCGAGGACCTGCTCACCGGCCGGGCCCCCACCCGGCGGGCCGAACTGGAGATCGAGGTCGAACGGTTCGCGCGCTCGGAGCACTACGCCTCCCTCGGCCTGCCGCCGCTGCGCATCGGGCCCCGCACCCCCACCGAGGTCCTCGAGGTGATCGCGGGGCTGGAGGCCGAGCTGCGCCGTCGCCTGGAGGAGCAGGCCGCCACCCCCGAGGAGGCGCGCCGCGCCAACGCCCAGCTGCGCGCCCGGATGCGCGCGGTGGACAATCACTACCCCGACCTCGAGGCCGAGGCGCATCGGCTGCTCGACGCGATCGGCCACACGGGCGGGCCGCTGGGCCTGCACGCGGTCTCGGAGCTGGCCGAGCACCTCGGCTTCACCCTGCGCTTCGTCCCGGACCTGCCGCACTCCACGCGCTCCGTCACGGACCTCAAGCACGGGCGCATCCACATCAGCGGCTCCCGCTCCTCGGACCACGACCGCCGCACCGTGGTGCTCCAGGCCCTCGCCGCCGCCGTCCTGGGCCACGGCGAGCCGCGGGACTACGAGGACTTCCTCGCCCAGCGTGTGGCGGTGAACTACCTGGCGGGCGCGCTGCTCATGCCGCAGCGGGCGGCGTCGTCGCTGCTGCGGGCCGCCCAGAAGCGCCGGGACCTGTCCGTGGACGACCTGAAGGACGCGTTCGGCGTCTCCTACGAGGCCGCCGCGCACCGGTTCACCAACCTGGCCACCGTGGACCTGGGCATCCGCTGCCACTTCCAGAAGGTCCACGAGACCGGGGTGATCCACAAGGCCTACGAGAATGACGGGATCGTGTTCCCCGCCGACCACACCGGTGCGATCGAGGGCCAGCAGGCGTGCCGGAAGTGGGGCGCACGGCAGGCGTTCTCCCGCAACGACCGGTTCCGCGCCCACGCCCAGTACACGGACTCGCCCAACGGGACGTTCTGGTGCACCTCGATGATCGAGAACGGCCCCGACGGACTGTTCGCCCTCTCCGTGGGCACCCCGTTCGAGCATGCTCGGTACTTCCGCGGCGCGGACACCCGCCACCGGGTCACCTCCACGTGCCCGGATCCGCGCTGCTGCCGCCGCCCCGACCCCGAGCTCGAGGCCGCGTGGGGCGGGCACGTGTGGCCCGCGGCCCGCATGCACGCGCATCTGCTGGCGGCCATGCCCACGCAGACCTTCCCCGGTGTGGACGAGCGTGAGGTCTTCGAGTTCCTCCAGGCCCAGGAGGAGCGGGAGGGCTGAGGACGACGCCGGCCCGCACCCTCACGCGAGGGTGCGGGCCGGCGCGGCGGACGGCGGGGTCAGCCGATACTCTTGCCGGCCGAGTTCAGCTCGGTGCAGGCCTGGACCACGCGGGCGGCCATGGCCTCCTCGGCCTTGGCGCCCCACACGCGGGGGTCGTACTGCTTCTTGTCGCCGACCTCGCCGTCGACCTTCAGGACGCCGTCGTAGTTCTCGAACATGTGCCCGGCCACCGGGCGGGTGAACGCGTACTGGGTGTCCGTGTCCACGTTCATCTTCACGACGCCGTACTCCACCGAGTCGGCGATCTCCTGGGCGGCGGAGCCGGAGCCGCCGTGGAACACGAGGTCGAACGGGCGCTCCCTGCCGAACTTCTCGCCCACGGCCTGCTGGATCTCCTGCAGGATCTCCGGGCGCAGCTTCACGTTGCCCGGCTTGTAGACGCCGTGCACGTTGCCGAAGGTCAGCGCGGTGAGGTAGCGGCCGTGCTCCCCGAGGCCGAGGGCCTCCACGGTGGCGATGCCGTCCTGGACGGTGGTGTAGAGCTTCTCGTTGATCTCGTGGGCCACGCCGTCCTCCTCGCCGCCCACGACGCCGATCTCCACCTCGAGGATCTGCTTGTTGGCGTGGGTGCGCGCGAGCAGCTCGCGGCCGATCCGCAGGTTCTCCTCGAGGGTCTCGGCGGAGCCGTCCCACATGTGGGAGTTGAAGATCGGGTCGCGCCCGGCCTTCACCTCCGCCTCGGAGGCGTCCAGCAGGGGCAGGACGAAGCCCTCGAGCTTGTCCTGGGGGCAGTGGTCCGTGTGCAGGGCGATGTTCACGGAGTACTTCTTGGCGACCTCGCGCGCGAACGCGGCGAAGGCCAGCGAGCCGGCGACCATGTCCTTCACGGAGGAGCCGGAGAAGTAGGCGGCGCCGCCGGTGGAGACCTGGATGATGCCGTCCGAGCCGGCCTCGGCGAAGCCGCGGATGGCGGCGTTCAGGGTCTGGGAGCTGGTGACGTTGATCGCCGGGTAGGCGAAGGCGCCGTTCTTGGCGGCGTCGATCATCTCGGCGTACTTCTCCGGGGATGCGATGGGCATGCTGCAGCTCCTAGGCGTCGTCGACTCGGGCAGGCGGGGGGAGCGCGGCGAGCGCGACACCCTCGGGCTCATCCTATCCGCGCGGCCGGACCCGCCCCAGGGTCCCGGACCCGACGGCGACGCCGGCCTGGGCACGACCCCGCCGTTGGCCTAGGGTGAGCGGCGTCACATTCGCATCCGAGAGACCGGAGACCGCCATGGCCCCCGCACGCCGCCCCTCCCGCCGGGTGCGACGGGGTCGGGGCCGGCCGCCCGGGGGATTCCGGGCGGCCGGGCCTCACCGGCCCTTCTTGGGGGCGAACGCCTTGGCGATGAACCGTGCCGCCAGGTTGAGCAGCATGACGATGGTCACGAGCAGCAGGGCGGCTGCCCAGGCGCGGGCGGTCGAGGGGTCCGCCGCCGTGGGCGAGGTCGGGGCGACCAGCTGGCGGTAGATGTACACCGGCAGCGCGGTCATCCAGTTGTCGAACGGGTTCCAGTTGATGCTGGTGGCGAAGCCGGCCGTCACGAGGATCGGCGCGGTCTCGCCGGCCACGCGGGCGATGGCCAGGGTGACGCCGGAGGCGATGCCGGAGATCGCGGTGGGCAGGACCACCTTGGCGATGGTCTGCCACTTGCGCACGCCGAGGGCGTAGGAGCCCTCGCGCAGCTCGTTGGGCACCACGCGGAGCATCTCCTCCGTGGAACGGACGACCACGGGGATCATCAGCACGGAGAGGGCGATCGCGGCCGTGAGACCCATCTGCACGGACTGCAGTGCGGTGGACTTGCTGCCGGTGACCAGGGTCAGGACCCACGTGATCGCGGCGTAGGCGAAGAGGCCGGCCACGATCGAGGGGATGCCGGTCATGACGTCCACGAAGAACACGATGGCGCGGGAGAACCAGCCGCCGCGGCTGTACTCCACCAGGTAGATGGAGGTGAGCATGCCGATCGGCACGGAGATCAGGGTCGCGATGATCGTGATCACGACGGTGCCGATCAGGGCGTGGCCGAAACCGCCCGCGAGCCCGCCGGCGGGCTTGCCGTCCTCCACCCACGCCGAGTCGTCGATGCCGGTGATGCCCTTCATGTCGTACGCCATGATCTGCGGGTTGGCGATCAGGGTCGGCAGACCGGCGGAGAGGACCGACCACAGCACGGAGACCAGCGGCACCAGGGCCACGAGGAACGCCAGCCACACGAGGTTGCGGCACAGGCCGTCTGCGGCGCGGCGCCGGTTCTCCATCACGCGGGTGGCCACGTAGAGCCCCGCGATGTAGAGGATGGCGGCGATGATCACGAAACCGACGACGTTGAAGGCGCCGCTGAGCAGCACGGTCAGGCCGGCGGCGACGACGGCCGCGGCAGCTGCGACGGCCATCCAGGTCCAGCCGGGCTTCTGACCCTCGGTCAGGGAGTGACGCCGCGGCGTCACGCTGTCCTCGGTGGCCCGGGGAGAAGTCGAGACAGTGCTCATGTCAGTTGGCTCCCGAGAATTCCTTGTGCTTGTTCACGATCGCGCGGGCGATCATGTTCACCGCCAGGGTGATGATGAAGAGCATGAGACCGGCAGCGATCAGCTCGTTCAGGCGCATGTTGAACGCCTCGGGGAAGTTGAGCGCGATCTCCGACGGGATCGTCTGGTTCCTGCCGGACTCCACGAGCGACCAGGAGAAGACGCCGCCGGAGAGCACCATGGTGACCGCCATGGTCTCGCCGAGCGCGCGGCCGAGGCCGAGCATGATCGAGGAGATGATGCCGGCCCGGGCGAACGGGAACACGGTCATCTTGATCATCTCCCAGCGCGTGGCGCCGAGGCCGAGCGCGGCCTCCTCGTGGAGCTTCGGGGTCTGGGTGAAGATCTCACGGCAGAGCGCGGTGATGATCGGCAGGACCATCACGGCCAGCACGACGCCCGAGGTCAGCAGGGTGCGGCCCGTGGTGGTGGCCGAGCCGCCGAAGAACGGGATGAAGCCCAGGTTCTCGTTGAGCCAGCCGTAGATCGGCACCATCAGCGGAGCGAGCGTCAGCCAGCCCCACACGCCGTAGACCACGGAGGGGATCGCGGCCAGCAGATCGATCACGAAGCCCACCGACTGCGCGATGCGCGGGGGCGCATAGTGCGAGATGAACAGGGCGACGCCGATCGCGACCGGGGTGGCGATGAGCAGAGCGATGATCGACACCATCACGGTGCCGGCCATGAGCGGCCACACGTACTGGAAGAAGGAGTCCGCAGACACGAGCTCCGCACCCGGCTGCAGGGCAGGCCATGCCTCCGTCAGGAGGAAGACCGCCACGAAGGCGAGCACGAGCAGGATCAGGACGGCGGCCGCCAGGGCCCCGCCGGAGAGGAGCTTGTCTCCGGCGGCTCCGCGGCGGGGGCCGCGCAGGCTGGACGGCTTCGGTGCCGCCTCGTTGGTGGTTGAGGACACGGTGCCTTCCCTCAGATCGACGTGCGTGGTGATGGACGGGCCGCGACGAACGAGTGCCCTGACGCGGCTTCAGCCGCCGGGCCCGTGGGGCCCGGCGGCCGAAGCGGCGGTGGGTCAGCCGACAAGAAGCGACATCAGCCCTTGACCGAGATGGCCTCGATGCGCTCCATGGCCTTCTTGCGGGTGTCCTCGGAGATCGGGGCGTTGCCCGCGGACTCCTCGGCGGTCTTCTGACCGTCCTCGGACACGACGTACTCGGCGAAGGCCTTGACCTGGTCCACGGTCTCCTGCGACTCGTACTGGTTGCAGTAGATGTGGTAGGAGACCAGCACGACGGGGTACACGCCGGACTCGTCGGTGGCGCGGTCGAGCTCGATCGAGCCGTCCTCCTTGGCCTCGGACTTCTCGACGGTCGCGGCCGCGGCCTCGGCGGAGTACTTCACGTACTCCTCGCCGACCTTCACGGACACGGTGCCCAGCTCGCCCACGGCGGAGGCGTCGGCGTAGGTGATGGCGCCTTCGGTCTGGGAGGCCAGGCCCACGACACCCTTGGTGCCCTGGGCGGACTCGGCGGTGATGTCGGACGGCCAGGTCTCGACCTCGTCGTAGGACCAGGCATCGCCGGCGGCCTCGGTGAGGTAGGCGGTGAAGTTCTCGGTGGTGCCCGAGTCGTCGGAACGGTGCACGACGGTGATCGGGGTGTCGGGCAGCTCGACGCCCTCGTTCTGCGCGGCGATGGCCTCGTCGTTCCAGTTCTTGATCTCGCCGGAGAACACCTTGGCGATGGTCTCGGCGTCCATCTTGACGTCATCGACGCCCGGCAGGTTGTAGGCCACGGCGATCGGGGAGATGTAGGCCGGCACGTGGAACGCGCCCTCGTCGCCGCAGTTCTTCTTGGCGGACTCAGCCTCCTCCTCCTTGAGGGCGGCGTCGGAGCCGGCGAAGGAGGTGGCACCGGCGAGGAACTTCTCACGACCGGCACCGGAGCCGTCCGGGGAGTACTGCACGGTCAGGTTCGGAGCGGTCTCGGTGACACCCTGGGTCCAGGCGGTCATGGCCGCCTCCTGCGAGGAGGCGCCGGCGCCGACCAGGTTGCCCTGGACCTCGGAGGTGGTGCCCTGCTCGCCGCCGGCGGAGCCGGAGGCATCGGAGCCGCCGTTGCCGCTGTCCGCGGAGGAGCAGGCGGTCAGGGCGATGGCGGCCACGGACAGGAGGGCGGCGGAGCGGCCGAAGCGGAGAGCCTTCACGAAGAGCCTCTTTCAATCGGATGACGACGGTGAGGGCAGAGCGTCCGGCTGGCCCGGTTCTGCACCGCACTCGACCGTACGGTCCAGAGGTGAATCGAGTGCTCGGCCGGGGTGAACAGATGGTGAACGGGAGCGGCATTCGCAGGAATGAGCTGTGCCGTGGGTCACAATGCTTGGTTGAGCCTCGCACGGCGGGGGCTCCGCGGCGTCGGACTAGGCTGGCCGCATGACGGACCGCTTCGCCACCGCCACGGGCACGGTGCCGATGGTCGACCCCCAGACCCGCGGGGAGCGCCTCGGCCGCTTCCTGCGTCGGCGCGCCCGTGCGGGTTGGTCCCGCGTCCGCTCCTCCGTGGGCCAGGCCGCCCTCGTCGCGGTCTGCGCGGTGGGCGCCTATTGGTTCGCGGAGACCATCCTGGGCCACCAGCAGCCCCTGTTCGCCTCCACCGCCCTGCTGATCGCCCTCGGCTTCCAACGGGAGCCGAAGCTGCGCAAGGTGGCCGAGGTCGCCGTCGGCTGCACCGTCGGCATCCTGATCGGGGACCTGCTCATGGTCGGGCTCGGCCGCGGCCTGTGGCAGGCCTCGGTGGTCGTGTTCGTGTCCGTGATGGTGGCCCGGTTCCTGGACTCCGGCGCCACGTTCACGATGCAGATGTCCCTGCAGTCCGTCCTCGTGGTCCTCCTGCCCATCGGCGCGGGAGGGCCGTTCGTCCGCAGCCAGGACGCGATCGTGGGCGGCGTCCTGGCCCTGCTCGTCACGTTCCTCTCACCCCAGGACGTGCGACGCCCCGCGGTGCGTCAGCTGGGTGGGCTCTACAACTCGATCGCCACGGTGCTGCGCGACCTCTCCCGGGCCCTGCGGGACGACGACTCCCGCACCGCGTGGATGGCGCTCGTGGCCAGCCGCGGCACGCACACCACGCTGGAGGCGCTGCGCAACGAGCTGCGCGTCACGCATGAGCAGACCGTGTTCAACCCGCTGCACCGCTCCTCGCGCTCCTTCGTGGACGACGCGGTGAACGCGGCGGATCGCTCGGACCTGGCGGTGCGCTCCCTGCGGATCGTGGCCCGGCGGGTGGTTTCGGTCCTGGACGAGGGCGTGTTCGACGACGACGACCGCGAGCGCCTGGCCGCCTGGTTCGACGACGCCGCGGACGCCGTCGAGATCCTGCACCGCTCCCTCGTGGAGCCGCAGGCCGAGGGCCGCCACCGTTCGCTGTCCGTGGCGCGGGACGCCCTGGGGGCGTCCGCGTCCGCACTGGACCCGCACCAGCTGGGCGGCGGGTCCGTGCACGGCGAGGCGCTCGTGATGCTGCTGCGGCCGATGATGGTGGACCTCATCGAGGCCACGGGCGCCGAGCACGACGAGGCGCGGGCCTACCTGCCCCGCGTCTGAGCCCGACGGCGGAGCGCGGCCCCGGCGGTCGACGGCGGGGCCGTGCGCGGGCCGGTTAACGCGTCCGCCCCGGCTCCTAGAGTGGGCGCATGGCCACCAAGACCGCCCCGAAGCGCGCCCCCGGATACCGCTGCACCGAGTGCGGCTGGACCACCGTGAAGTGGGTCGGCCGCTGCGGGGAGTGCCAGTCGTGGGGCACGGTCGAGGAGATCGGGCTGACGTCCACCACCGGCCGCACGCGCGCGGCCACGGTCGCGGAGGTCGCGCCGCGCATCGCGGACGTGGACGCCACGCTGGCCTCGTTCCGCTCCACGGGGGTGCGCGAGCTGGACCGTGCGCTCGGCGGCGGCCTCGTGCCGGGCGCGGTGATCCTGCTGGCCGGCGAGCCGGGCATCGGCAAGTCCACGCTGCTGCTGGACGTGGCCGCCCAGACGGCCCGCGGCGCGGGCGGCGGCGGTCCGCGCTCGGTGCTGTACCTGACGGGTGAGGAGTCGGCGGCGCAGGTGCGCTCCCGCGCAGACCGGATCGGGGCGATCGCGGACACCCTGCGCTTGACGGCGGAGACGGACCTGGGTCGGGCGCTGGGGCAGATCGAGCGGACGGACCCGGAGCTGGTGATCGTAGACTCCGTGCAGACCCTGCAGTCCACCGAGGTGGACGGGATCGCCGGGGGCGTCAGCCAGGTGCGCGAGGTGGCGGCCAGCCTCATCCGCACGGCCAAGGAGAAGGGGATCACCACGGTCCTGGTGGGCCACGTGACGAAGGACGGGACCATCGCGGGTCCGCGGCTGCTCGAGCACCTCGTGGACGTGGTCTGCCAGTTCGAGGGGGACCGCCACTCACGGCTGCGACTGGTGCGTGCGGTGAAGAACCGCTTCGGGCCCACGGACGAGGTCGGCTGCTTCGATCTGCGGGAGGACGGCATCGAGTCCCTGGACGACCCCTCCGGTCTGTTCCTCTCGGGCGTCTCGGAGCCGGTCGAGGGCACGTGCGTGACGGTGACGCTCGAGGGCCGGCGCCCGCTCGTGGCCGAGGTGCAGTCCCTGCTCACCCCGTCCGCCGGCGGCAGCCCGCGCCGCACCGTCTCCGGCGTGGACGCGGCGCGCGTGAACATGCTCCTGGCCGTGCTCCAGCGCCGGGCCCGTTTCGCCCTCGCCCAGGACGACTGCTACGTGGCCACCGTGGGCGGCGTGCGACTCTCGGAGCCCGCCTCGGACCTGGCCGTGGCCGTCGCCGTGGCCTCGGCGAAGCTCTCGGCCCCCGTCCCGCAGGGGATGATCGCGGTCGGCGAGCTCGGGCTGGCCGGGGAGGTGCGCCCCGTGCCCGGCATCGGGCGACGGGTGCGCGAGGCCGCGCGGCTGGGCTTCACCCGCGCCCTGGTCCCCCGCTCCCCCGAGCCGCTCGGGGACGTCCCGGCGGGCTTCACGGTGGCGGAGGTCGGCTCGATCGGCGAGGCCCTCGCTACGATCCCCACGTGGACGGGCGGCGGCCCGGCCGCGCGTCCGGAGGCTGGCCCCGGCCGCTGACGACGCGCCCGGCTCAGCGGGACGGCGACGGCGACGGGTCGGTGGTCGTGGCCGGCGCCGCGGACGGCGAAGCCGACGCCGATGCTGAGGCGGACGCCGGAGCTGAGGCGGACCCCGACGGGGAGGTGCTGCCGCTCGAGGAGGGGGTGGCCGAGGAGCTGCTGTCCTGGGCCCCCGGGGCGAGCTCCTCGAGGATCTTCAGCGCCACGGGGCGGGAGGTGACGTCGCCGAGGCTGACCGTCAGCAGATGGGGCCCGGGCTCCGCGAGAGCGCCGAGTCGGCCGCAGTCCTGGCTCGAGGCACGGCCGGACCAGCGGTACACGGCGGTGAGCTCCTCGTGCGGGTACAGCACCCGCTGGGCCTCCGCGGGGTCCGCCTGGCAGATGCGGGTGGAGAAGACGTCGTCGCCCTCGGCCGTGCGGATCCTGAACTCCTGTCGGGCCGTGCCCACATCCGTGCGGCACGGGGTCGAGGAGAGGTTCGTGATGCCCAGGCGCAGCTCGGCCTCCTCGCCCCGCTGGTACTCGGACCGGTCCGCGGAGGCGGTGATCCGCAGGTCCGAGGGCTGGCACTCGGCCGCGTCCTCGAGGGCCACGGTGGGCGAGGCGGAGCCGGACTCGGCGTCCGTCGCCGGGGCGGGCGACGGGGAGTGCACCGGCGTCGGGGCGGCGGAGGGGTCGGCGTCCTCGGAGGAGAAGGCGCCGATCCCGGCGCGGACGAGCGCCACGACGGCCCACCCCACCAGGAGCAGGAGCACGAGGGCGAGCAGGGCGGCCACGAGCCGCCGGCGGCGGTAGACGGCGGGGGACGGCTTCGACCCGGGGGAAGTCGGACGAGACGGCATGCGATCCAGGGTAGGCGGCGGCGCACCCTACAGTGGACGCCATGCCCGCGCCCGCCCCCCTCGTCCCGCCCACGGTGGACGTGCCGCGCCTGCACGACGCGGTGCTGGGCTGGTTCGCCGTCCACGCCCGGGACCTTCCCTGGCGCAGCCCGGACTGCTCCCCGTGGGGCGTGCTCGTCTCGGAGATCATGCTCCAGCAGACACCGGTCGTGAGGGTGCTGCCCCGCTGGCGGGAGTGGCTGGAGCGCTGGCCCACCCCCGCGGACC
>NZ_LR732370.1:2247514-2334781 GCF_902506395.1 Micrococcus sp. 116 | reverse complement strand
CCCCCTCGCCCTGGCCGCCGCCCTGGCTGTCGTCGCCGGGTTCGGCGCGCCGCACGCTGCCCTGGCCCAGGAGTCCGCCCCTGCCCCGGACGCGCCGGAGGTGAGCTCCGCCGTCGAGGACCTCTCGCAGCCGGCCACGGCGGCCGAGGACGCCCGCTGGAACGCGGCCCGGGACGCCCTGGCGGCCGCCTCGGCCGACGACCCCTTCTACCTGCCGCCCACCGTCGTGCCCGCGACCCCCGGCGCCCTGATCCGCACCGAGCCCACCGCCTTCTACCTGGACCCGGTGCGGCTGGTGCAGGTGCCGGCGCACGCCACGCGCATCATGTACGCCTCGCAGGACGCCCAGGGCCGACCCATCGCCGTGACCGGCACCGTGCTGACCCCCACCGCCCCGTGGACGGGCGGCGGCGAGCGCCCCGTGATCAGCTACGCAGTGGGGACCCAGGGGGCGGCGGACCGCTGCGCCCCGTCCCGCACCCTCTCCACCGGCGTGCAGTACGAGGGCGTCGGGATCACGTCCCTGCTGAGCCGCGGCCACGCCGTGGTGGTCACCGACTACGAGGGCCTGGGCACCCCGGGCGCGCACACCTACATGGTCCGGGAGGCCCAGGCGCACGCCGTCCTCGACGCGGTGCGCGCGGCCGCCCAGGTGTCGGGGTCGGGCGTCACCGCGACCGCGCCGGTCGCGCTCGCGGGCTACTCACAGGGCGGCGGGGCGGCCGCGGCCGCCGCCGAGCTCGCGCCCGACTACGCCCCGGAGCTGGACCTCAAGGGCGCCTACGCGGGCGCCCCGCCGGCCGACCTCGTGCAGGTCGCGGGCCGGATCGACGGCGGTCTCTACGCGGCCTTCCTGCTCTACGCGATGGCCGGGCAGCTCGCCGCGTACGACGTGGACCCGGCCACGCATCTCAACGAGACCGGCCTGACGGCCCTCGCCGGCGCGGCCGAGACCTGCATGGTGGGCAGCCTCGCCTACGCGCACCTCGACTCCGCCACACTGACCCACACGGGGCAGGACTTCCCTGAGCTCGTCCGCTCCGATGCCGAGCTGGCCGGGATCCTCGCCGAGCAGCGGATCGGCGCACCGGGCCGCCGTCCGGATGTGCCGGTGATGATCGCGCACTCCGTCACGGACGACGTCATCCCGTACCGCACCGGCCGCGACCTGGGCCGCCGCTGGTGCGCGGAGGGCGCGCGGGTGCGTTTCGACCCGCTCCTCACCCCGACCCACGTGGGCGGCCACGTGGCCTCGCTGCCGCGGATGGGGGCGTTCCTGGACGCGACCCTCGCCGACCGCTGGACCGCCGACTCGTGCGGGTGGTTCTGAGCCTCGGCTAGCGTCGGGGCCAGGACCGTCCCGCCCACCGAAGGAGCAGTCATGCGCGCCGAGCAGGTCACCGATCCCATCGCCTACCACGGCGAGGGCCCCGTCTGGGCCGCCTCGTGGGGCAGCGCCGCCGAGGGCGTGACCGCCGGCGGCGGCCTGCGCTGGGTGGACATGCTCGCCGGGGACGTCCTGTCCCTGCGCACCGACGGGACGGTGGACCGCACGCACGTCGGCGACGTGGCCGCCGCGCTGCGCCCGCGTGCGGGGGGTGGCGCCGTCGTCGCGGTGGAGCGGGGCTTCGCCCTGATCTCGCCCGAGGGCGAGCTGACGACGCTGCCCGAGCTGTGGGGCGCGGACGCCGGGATCCGCATGAACGAGGGCGGCTGCGACCCGGACGGCCGGTTCCACTGCGGCACCATGGCGTACGCCAAGACCCCCGGCGCCGCGAACCTCTACCGGCTCGCCCCCGGGCCCGACGGCGGCGCCGGCGAGGTGGACGTCGTGCTGACCGGCGCGACGACGTCCAACGGCCTCGAGTGGAGCCCGGACGGCACACGGGCCTACTACAACGACACCCCCACGCGGCAGGTGGCCGTGTTCGACTACTCCCGCGAGGAGGGCCTGACGAACCGCCGCGTGCTCGTGGACGTGCTCGACGGCGAGGGCAAGCCGGACGGACTCACCGTGGACGCCGAGGGCGGGATCTGGGTGGCCGTGATCAGCCACGGGCAGATCCACCGGTACACGCCCGAGGGGGCGCTCGACGAGGTGATCGAGGTGCCCGTGCAGAAGACCACGGCCTGCACCTTCGGCGGCGACGACCTCGGCACCCTCTACATCACCACCTCCTGGGAGAACATGGAGCGCGGCGAGGACCCGCTGGCCGGGGCCCTGTTCGCCGTCCGTCCGGGGGTGACGGGCCTGCCGGCCCGTCCCTTCGCGGGCTGACGGCGCTCCGCGCCCGATACCGCGCGTCGTCCTGCGTCGTCCTGCGTCGTCGGCGCGGTCCCGCGTCGTCGGCGCGGTCCTGCGCCGCGAGCCAGACGAATCTGCGGCCCAAAGGCTCCTTTCAGCGCGGAATCGTCTGGCTCGCGCCTGGAATCGTCTGGCTCGCGCCGGACTCAGGGGACGCCGCGTGCTGCCGGATCCACGCGTGCATCGCGATGCCGGCGGCCACGCCCGCGTTGATCGAGCGGGTGGAGCCGTACTGCGCGATGGACAACACCGCGCTCGACGCCGCCCGCACCTCCGCCGAGAGTCCCGGCCCCTCCTGCCCGAAGACGAGCACGCAGGCACGCGGGAAGTCGAAGGTCTCCACCGGCACCGACTCGGGGAACAGGTCCACGCCGAGCACGGGCAGCCCCTCCCCCGCCGCCCACTCCGTGAACGCCGCCACCGTCTCGTGGTGGCGCACGTGCAGGTAGCGGTCGGTGACCATGGCGCCGCGCCGGTTCCAGCGGCGCCGCCCGATGATGTGCACCCCGGCGGCGTTGAACGCGTTGGCGGTGCGCACGACGGTGCCGATGTTCAGGTCGTGCTGCCAGTTCTCGATGGCGACGTGGAACGGGTGCCGCCGCGCGTCGAGGTCCGCGACGATCGCCTCGAGGCGCCAATAGCGGTAGCGGTCGAGGACGTTGCGGCGGTCGCCGTGCGCGAGCAGCTCCGGGTCGTAGCGGGGGTCCTCCGGCCACGGGCCGGTCCACGGGCCGACGCCGACCTCGCGGGGCGCGGCGCCGTCCTCGGCCGGCGCGGGCTCGCTCAGCGGCCGGCCTCGGACCGGTCGACGGCGGCCCAGGCGGCCCCGGCGGACACCGCGGCCACGGAGAGCACCGCCGGCCACGCACCGATCTTCTTGGCCAGCGGGTGGGAGGCGCCGAAGCCGCCGAGGTACAGGGCGGCCAGGCCACCGGCGACGGCGGGCCCACGCTTGGCCAGCCACGTGCGCCCGGCGTACAGGCCGGCGGCGGCCAGCACGACGCCGCCGAGCGGGCGGATGCCGGTCTCACGGGCGGTCAGGTAGCCGCCGATCAGACCGAACGCGGTGACCGGGGCCGTGGAGACGGCGTGGGCGGGGAGGAGGGTCTTGCCGTCGCGGACGACGGGCGGGGCATGACGCGGAGTCTTCATGGCGCCACCGTAGCGCGCGCATCCTGGAATCCGCCGGGGGCCGCCGTCGGGGAGAATGTCCGGGTGAGCATGATCGACAACGCCGTGTACGTGGACGGGCGGCGCGTCCACGCCCCCTCCACCCTCGAGGACACCTGGGAGGAGTGCGAGCGCACCGGCGGCATGGCCTGGCTGGGCCTGTACCGCCCGGACGTGGCCGAGCTCCAAGCGGTCGCGGAGGAGCTGCGCCTGCACCCGCTCGCCGTCGAGGACGCCCTCGCCGGAGGCGAGCGCGCCAAGCTGGACCGCTACGGCGAGGACTCGTTCATGGTCCTGCACCCGGCCCGCTACGTCGACCGCACCGAGACCGTGGAGTTCGGCGAGCTGAGCGTCTTCACCGGTGAGCACTACGTGGTGACGGTGCGTCACGCGGAGGAGCCGGACCTGGCCGCCGTGCGACGGTCCCTGGAGACGGAGGGCCGCGAGCGCCTCGCGATGGGGCCGTGGCAGGTCACCCTGGAAATCCTGGACCGGGTCGTGGACGACTACTTCCCGGTGGCCGACGGCCTCGAACAGGACATCGCGGAGATCGAGGACCAGGTCTTCGCCGGCGACGGGCACGTCTCCCGGCGCATCTACGAGCTCTCCCGCGAGGTGCTGAACTTCCAGCACGCCATCCGCGCGCTGCCGTCCATCGTGGAGCAGCTCCAGGAGGAGGTGCGCACCCGCCTGCACGAGGACACCCGCCGCCTCGACGCCGACGGCCTGCCCCGGCGCGACGACGCCCACGCCTGGGAGGACGAGGAGCTCAGCGAGCAGGCGCGTCTCGAGGTGGAGAACCTGCGCCGCCTGCGCGACGTCCACGACCACGCCGTCCAGATCAACGAGCGCGTGATGACCATGCGCCAGATGCTCAACAGCGCCCTCGAGCTGGACTCGACGCTGGCCTCGAAGCGGCTGGCCGAGCAGTCGATCGCCCAGAACGAGCAGGTCAAGCAGATCTCGTCCTGGGCGGCGATCATCTTCGCGCCGCAGCTGGTGGGCTCGGTGTACGGCATGAACTTCGACGGCATGCCCGAGCTGCACTGGGCGTTCGGCTATCCGTTCGCCCTGGGACTCATGCTGGCGGTGGCCCTCACGCTGTTCGTGCTGTTCAAGCGCGCGGACTGGCTCTAGGCGGGCGGCGCGCGGGGCCGTCCGAGGCTCAGTCGAGGCCGAGCTCGTCCTTGCCGAACGCGTACAGGTACGGCACCCCCGCTTCCTCGGCCACGCGTTCGGCGGCGCCGGTCGCACGGTCCACGATCACGGCCACGGCCTGGACGTCGCCGCCGGCGTTGCGCACGCCCTCGACGGCGGTCAGCGCGGAGCCGCCCGTCGTCGAGGTGTCCTCCAGCACGACGACGCGGCGACCGTCCACGCCCGGGCCCTCCACCTGCCGGCCCATGCCGTACGACTTCTGCGCCTTGCGCACCACGAAGGCGTCGAGCGCGCGGCCTGCGGCGCCGGCCTGGTGCATCATCGCGGTGGCCACGGGGTCCGCACCCATGGTCAGCCCGCCCACCGCGTCGCACCCGATCCCGTTCTCCTCGAGCAGGCGCAGCATCACGCGGCCGATCAGCGGGGCGGCCTCGTGGTGCAGGGTGACCCGACGCAGGTCCACGTAGTAGTCCGCCTCCTTGCCGGAGGACAGGGTCACCCGGCCGTGCACCACAGCCAGATCCTGGATGAGCTGCTTGAGCCGCTCGCGGTCCTGCTCGGGCGTGGGGACGGTGGGGGTCTGCGCGTCGGTCATGCCGCCCATGCTAGTGCGGGCCCGACCGCCCCTGCCGCTTCCGTCCCGGACTGGCTAGGCTCAGGCCATGAGCGAGATCCAGCACGACGACGCCGTCCAGCATCCCTCCGGCCTGCCCCTGGCGCACTGGCTCACCCTCACCGAGGGCCTGATCGCGGCGCGCGTGGCCGAGAGCCTCGAGGAGCACGGCCTCACCCGCGCCCAGTGGCAGTTTCTGAACACCCTCACGGTGGCCCCGCAGTCCCGCGCCGAGCTCGAGGCCGGCTTCGAGGAGGAGCAGCGCGGCGCGGTGTCCGGTCAGATCGAGGAGCTGGTCGAGTCCCGCTGGGTGACGGTCGAGGGCGACCTCTACACCCTCACCGCCACGGGCCGCACCGCGGGCGCCCGCGTCGGTGAGGCGGTCGAGGCCCTGCGTGCCGAGGCGACGGCGGACGTCCCGCGGGACCAGATCGACGACGCCGTCCGCGTCCTGCGCCGCATCGCCCGCAATCTGGGGCACCCGGACGCGTGAGCCGCCGTCGCCGACCGCCCCTGTCCCCGTGCGCGGGGCCGGTCCTACGCTGACCGGCATGCGTGAACTCCAACAGCGGATCATCGCCCAGCAGGGCGTCCTCCCCGAGATCGACCCGGCGGCCGAAGTCGAACGGCGCGTGGCCTTCCTCGTCGACTACCTCGCGGCCACGGGCGCGTCCGGCTTCGTCCTGGGCATCTCCGGCGGCGTGGACTCCACCGTGGGCGGCCGGCTGGCCCAGCTCGCCGTCGAGCGTCGCCGCGCCCAGCTCGGCGTCACGGACGCCGTCGCCCTGGGCGGCCCCGACACCACCCCGCCGGGTGAGGCGGGGGTGGGCGCCGACGTCGTGCCCTCCCGCGAGAACCCCCGGTTCACCGCCGTGCGCCTGCCCTACAAGGTGCAGCACGACGAGGCGGATGCCCGGGCGGCCATGGACTTCGTGGGTGCGGATCAGGACGTCACCCTGAACATCGCGGAGGCCGTGCAGGGTCTGGCCGCCGCCTTCGCTGAGGCCGTGGGGGAGCCGATCTCGGACTACAACCAGGGCAACGTGAAGGCCCGCATCCGCATGACGGCCCAGTACGCGGTGGCCGGCGCCCACGGGCAGCTGGTGATCGGCACGGACCACGCGGCCGAGGCCGTCACCGGGTTCTACACGAAGTTCGGCGACGGCGGCGCGGACGTCCTGCCGCTGGCCGGCCTGAACAAGCGGCAGGTGCGGGCGCTGGGCCGCGAACTCGGAGCCCCCGAGCCCCTGTGGAACAAGGTGCCCACCGCGGACCTGCTGGACGGCACGCCGGGCCAGACGGACGAGGCCGAACTCGGGATGACGTACGAGGACATCGACGACTACCTCGAGGGCAAGGACGTCCCCGCCGAGGTCGCGGAGAAGCTCGAGGGCATCTGGCTCCGCAGCCGCCACAAGCGCACCACGCCGGTGACGATCCACGACGACTGGTGGCGCTGAGGCGCCGATCCCACGGTGTCCGCGCCCTTCGATAGCCTGGCCGGGTGAAGATCGCCACCTGGAACGTCAACTCCCTCCGTGCCCGCGCCGACCGCGTCGAGGCCTTCCTCGAGCGCCATGACATCGACGTCCTGGCCATCCAGGAGACCAAGTGCCGGGACGAGAACTTCCCCTGGGAGCTCTTCGAGCGCGCCGGCTACGAGGTGGCGCACAACGGCACCTCGCAGTGGAACGGCGTGGCCATCGCCTCCCGCGTCGGCCTGAGCGACGTGCAGCGCGGCTTCCCCGGCCAGCCGCACTTCGGCAAGGGCGGCGTGGACCCGCAGGAGGAGTCCCGCGCCATCGGGGCGACCGTGGGCGCCGAGGCGGCCGACGGCGTCGCCCCGGTGCGCCTGTGGAGCCTGTACGTGCCCAACGGGCGCGGCCTGGAGGACGAGCACATGGGCTACAAGCTCGAGTGGCTGCGCGTGCTCCAGGAGCACGCGGCCGCTCGCCTCGCCGAGGACCCGGACACCCGGCTCGCCCTGGCCGGCGACTGGAACATCGCTCCGCAGGACGAGGACGTGTGGGACATCGAGCTGTTCCAGCGCGAGGGCTACACGCACGTCTCCCCGGCCGAGCGCGCGGCGTTCCACGCGTTCGAGGACGCCGGGCTGGTGGACGTGGTGCGCCCGCGCCACCCCGGCCCCGGCGTGTACACGTACTGGGACTACACGGGCCTGGCCTTCCCCAAGAAGAAGGGCATGCGCATCGACTTCCAGCTGTGCTCCCCCGCCCTCGCACGGACGGTCACGGACGCCTGGATCGACCGCGAGGAGCGTAAGGGCAAGGGCGCCTCGGACCACGCGCCCGTGGTCGTCGAGCTGGGCTGAGCCACGGACGAGCCCGCGATGACCCACGACGACGACGGCCCGCCCCCGGGTGTCGCGCGCGGCACCGCGCACCTGCGCGTCTTCCAGCCGCTGGCCGCGTTCCCGGACGCGGTCCAGGCACGACTGATCGCCGGCGGCCACCGCACGCGCGCCGAGGTCGAGGCCGAGGCGGCCGAACGGGCCCGGCGTCGCCTCGCCCGGCCCGTGGCCGACCCGTTCCCGGAGCCCGGCGAGGACGACCTCGTGCGGGTCCTGCAGGACGAGCACCGCTCCGCGTTCTACTGCCCGGACGAGCGGGGCCTGCGGGCCGAGATGGCCGCGGCCATGCTCGAGGAGACGATGCTGCCGCGGCTGCACGAGGCCGCCATCCCGCCGGCGGCGCGCGCCATGAACCGCGGCCGCGCGCTCGTGGCGCTCGAGGACGAGTGGGGCCTCTCCCCCGACCCGGACGCGGCGGGCCAGGACCCGCAGGACGAGGGCGGCGCGCCGGAGCACCACCGCGTGCAGACGCGCACGGCCACGTGGGGTGTGCCGCACGGCTGGCTCACGGTGTTCGACCCCGAGGAGCCCGTGCAGCGCCTCGTGGACAGCGAGCGCACGGCGTACCGGCGCGCCCCGATCGTGGCCGCCCGGGAGCGGGCCGGGCACGCGGCGGCGGTGCTCGCGCGGCACGCCCCGGATGCGGAGCTGATCGGCGAGCTCACGGTGATGGTGGAGTGGCTCGGCGCGTTCCACCCCGACTCGTGGATCGAGCTGGACTACGGCGGCCTCACGCGGCACGTGTGGCCGGACGACTCCGTCTTCGACCTGTGGACGCTCATCGACGCGCTCGAGGAGGGCGACGAGGCGACCGCCGGCGTCGCACAGGAACGACTGAACCGCCGCTGGGCCGCCGTCGGGATGCTGGCCCGGCTGACCTGAGCCGGCCGTTGCGTCCGACCGCGCCGGGCGCCCGAGACGCACACCACGCCGCCGACGCCGCTCACGCGGGGCGCGCGCTCCCGCGTCGGGCCTAGGGTGGATCCCATGACCACGCAGCGCCTGAGCACCCCGCCCTCGGAAGCCCGGAACCGGCCCGTCACCCCGTGGTGGGTGGACGCCGTGATCTACCAGGTGTACCCGCGCTCCTTCGCGGACGCGGACGGGGACGGCATGGGCGACCTGCGCGGCGTCACCTCGCGCCTCGACTACCTGGCCCAGCTCGGCGTGGACGCGATCTGGCTCTCGCCCTTCTACCTCTCCCCGCAGCACGACGCCGGCTACGACGTCGCGGACTACCGCGCCGTGGACCCGCGGTTCGGCACGCTCGCGGACGCGGACGAGATGATCGCCGCCGCGCACGAGGCCGGCATCCGCGTGGTCGTGGACCTCGTGCCGAACCACACCTCGTCCGAGCACGCGTGGTTCCAGGCCGCCCTGGCCGCCGGCCCCGGCTCCCCCGAGCGCGCCCGCTACCACTTCGCCGAGGGCCGCGGCGAGCACGGCGAGCTGCCCCCCAACAACTGGGAGTCCACGTTCGGCGGCGGGGCCTGGACCCGCGTGACCGAGGCGGACGGCACCCCGGGCCAGTGGTACCTGCACCTGTTCGACACCACGCAGCCGGACCTGAACTGGGAGAACGAGGAAGTGCGCGAGGAGTTCCGCTCCATCCTGCGGTTCTGGCTGGACCGCGGCGTGGACGGCTTCCGGGTGGACGTGGCCCACGGGCTCATCAAGCAGCCCGGCTACCCGGACGCCGAGCACTCCCGCATGGGCATGGTCACGGACGCGGGCGAGGACGCCGACCCCACGTTCGACCCGGACACCTTCGAGCCGCTCACCCCGTTCATGGACCAGGACCGCGTCCACGAGGTCTACCGGGACTGGCGGCGGGTCCTGGACTCCTACGACCACGAGCCGATGATGGTGGCCGAGGCGTGGGTGGCCCCGCTCTCGCGCATGTTCCGGTACGTCCGCCCCGGCGAGATGCACCAGACCTTCAACTTCACGTACCTGATGGCCGGCTGGGACGCGGAGTCCCTCACCAGCGCGATCGACCGCTCGTTCGAGCACGCCGAGCGCGTGGGCGCCCCCAACACGTGGGTGCTCTCCAACCACGACACGGTGCGCCACGCCTCCCGCTACGGCCTGGCGGACCCGAGCTCCTACCCGGCCGGCATCACCGCCGAGGACGAGCAGCCGGACGAGGAGCTGGGCCGCCGCCGGGCCCGCGCCGCGGCCCTGGTCGAGCTGGCCCTGCCCGGCTCGGCGTACATCTACCAGGGGGACGAGCTCGGCCTGCCCGAGCACACCACCCTGGCCGCCGAGCAGCGCACGGACCCCTACTTCTTCCGCACGGACGGCAAGGAGCCCGGCCGCGACGGCTGCCGCATCCCGATGCCCTGGGCGGCGGACGAGCCCGCGCTCGGCTTCTCCACCCCCGCGGACGACGACGGCGCCGGACCCGCCGGGGACGCCCCGGCGCGGCCGTGGCTCCCCCAGCCGGAGTCCTACCGGGCGCTGGCGGCGGACCGTCAGGTCGGCGTCGAGGGCTCCGTGTTCGAGCTGTACCGCCGCCTGATCCAGATCCGGGGCGAGCTGGACCTGGGCACCGGCACGTTCGCCTGGTCCGAGCACCACGACCCCGCCCGCGGCGTGCTGGCGTTCACCGTCACCTCCGGCGGCGGCCGCCACCTGGGCTCGGGCGAGCCGATCCCGGCGCGCACGCTGCTCGTCCTGGCGAACCTCTCGAACGAGCCCGTGGACCTGCCCGCGGGCCACGCCCGGGCCCTGTTCTCCCTCGACGAGGCCGAGGCCGTGCAGGACGGCCGGCTGGCCCACAACGCCGCCGCCTGGCTGCTCCAGAGCTGAACGGAGACCCCCGTGAACACCTCCCCCTCCGGCTCCCGCGTGGCCGAGCCCGGCCCCGCGGACGCGGAGCGCCCCGGTCAGCTGCACCGCGGCCTCACCCAGCGCCACATCATCTTCATCGCGCTGGGCACCGCGATCGGCACCGGCCTGTTCTACGGCTCGGCCGGCGGCATCCAGGCCGCGGGCCCCGGCGTGATCCTCGCGTTCCTGATCGCCGGCTTCGCCGTCTTCCTCGTGATGCGGGCCCTGGGCGAGATGACCCTGCACGAGCCGGTCTCGGGCTCGTTCGCCGCGTACGCCTCCCGCTATCTCGGCCCGTTCGCGGGCTACGTCACCGGCTGGACCTTCGTGTTCGAGCTGGCCGTGGTGATCGTGGCGGACACCGCCGCCATCACCACCTACATGGCGTTCTGGTTCCCCGAGGTGCCCGCGTGGGCCTGGGTGGCGGCCACCATCCTGGTGGTCGGGCTGATCAACGTCACCGACGTCGGCAACTTCGGCGAGACCGAGTTCTGGCTGACCCTCATCAAGGTCGGCGCCATCGTGGCCATGATCTTCGGCGGCATCATCCTCATGTTCACCGGCGCCTCCTACCAGGAGGGCGCGACGGCGGGCGTGCACAACCTCGTGGAGCACGGCGGCTTCCTGCCCATGGGCATGCTGGGCGTGCTGACCGCCCTGACCGTCGTGACCTTCTCCTTCGGCGGCATCGAGACCCTGGGCATCGCCGCGGGCGAGGCCAAGGACCCGGAGAAGTCCCTGCCCCGGGCCATCAACACGGTGCCCGTGCGCATCCTGCTGTTCTACGTGGGCACCATGGTGGTCATCATGTCCCTCGTGCCGTGGACGGCCGTGGACGGCTCCACCAGCCCGTTCGTGCAGATCTTCGACGCCCTCGGCGTCCCGTTCGCCCCGCACATCCTGAACTTCGTGGTGCTGACCGCGGCGGTCTCCGCAATCAACGCGTGCATCTACTCCAGCGGCCGGCTCCTCTACGCCATGGCCCATGACGGCCAGGCCCCGCGCGCCTTCACCCGCGTGAACCGCGGCGGCGTGCCGTGGCTGACGGTCGCCGTGATGATGGGCGTGCTGGTGGTGGGCGCCGTCCTGATCACCGTGGACCCGAACGCGTTCGGACTCGTGGCCGGCGTCGCCTCGTTCGCCGTGGTGTTCACGTGGACCATGATCCTGCTCTCCCACCGCGCGATGCGCGCCCGCATGGCTGCGGCCGGTCAGCGGCCGTCCTCGTTCCGCATGCCGTTCGGCATCGTCGGCACGGTGTTCGGGCTGGCCTTCGTCGCCGCCGTGGTGATCACCATGGCCACGACCCCGGACTCCCGCCAGCCGCTGCTGATCGGCGTGGCCTGGATGGTCGTGCTCAGCCTGGCCTGGTTCGTCACCGGCGTGCGGCGCACTGCCTCCGCGCACGCCCGGACCGGCTCCCTGCCGGCCGTGGCGGCGCGCGAGTGACTCCCCCCGCCCGGGGATGAGGAGGACCCCGCGGCGCCACGCCTCCCACACGGGATCAGGCGTGGTGCCGCGGGGTCCTTCCGCGACGGGGGGCCGTCAGCGCGGCGTGCGGCGCAGCCGGGTCCGGCGCGCCGCCGGCCCGGCCTCGGCGCCGGCGGCCGCGTCCGCGGCCGCATCGGCGATCCGCTGCTGGTGGTCCCGACTGAGCGAGGCCCACCACTGCGAGGCCGCCACGGGGCCGGAGTCGACCACCTCGTCGTCGTCGGACTCGAGGCCCAGGCGGTCCTTGATGGAGGCCAGCATGGCCTGGCGGCGCACCGCCTCCACCCGCGCCACGGAGTAGCCGAGCGAGCGGAACGTGGCCAGGCAGATCAGCAGCATCATCACGGAGAACGGCAGGCCGATGGTGATGGCCAGGACCTGGATCGCGGACAGGCCGCCGGCGGCCAGCAGGGCCGCGGCCATGAGCGAGGTGGCGATGGCGAAGAAGATCTTCACCGTGGCCTTCGGGTTCACGTCGCCGCCCGTGGCGAGCATGCCCATCACGAGCGAGCCCGAGTCGGCGGAGGTGATGAAGAAGATGCCCGAGAGGATGATGGCGCCGACCACGAGCATCGTGCCCGCGGGCAGCTGCTCGAGCACCTGGAAGAGCGCGGTGTTCGAGTCGATGGCGCCGTCCGCGCCCACCACGGAGGTGTACCCGGCCGGGCGGGTGGTCTCGAGGAAGATCGCGGTGCCGCCCAGGATGCCGAACCAGACCACGCCCAC
Source organism: Micrococcus sp. 116 (assembly GCF_902506395.1). Classification (NCBI taxonomy): domain Bacteria; kingdom Bacillati; phylum Actinomycetota; class Actinomycetes; order Micrococcales; family Micrococcaceae; genus Micrococcus; species Micrococcus sp. 116. The sequence continues at coordinate 2,322,115 of NZ_LR732370.1, read as the reverse complement.
CATGGTGGGCACCAGCAGCACGCCGGCGATGAACTCGCGCACGGTGCGACCGCGCGAGATGCGGGCGATGAAGATGCCGACGAACGGCGTCCAGGACATCCACCAGCCCCAGTAGTACGCGCTCCAGCCGGCCTGCCACGCGTCGCCCTCGGCGCCGTAGAACGCGGAGACGTTGAGCGAGTTCGCGAAGAAGTACTGCATGTAGGAGCCGAGGGACTGCACCATCTCCTTGAACAGGAACGCGGTGGGTCCCACGATCGCGATGAACAGCAGCAGGCTGGCGGCCAGGATCAGGTTGGTGTTGGACAGCCACTTCATGCCGCGCTCCACGCCGGAGACCACGGTGTAGAGCACCACGCAGGTGACCGCGCCGATCATGGCGTACTCGAGCCAGGGGCTGTCCTCGGGCACGATGCCCAGCGCGCGCAGGCCCGCGGACATCTGGGTGACCCCGAGGCCCAGCGAGGTGGCCACGCCGAAGACGGTGCCGATGAGGGCGATGTTGTCGATCAGGTGGCCCCAGCCGCCGCGCACGCGGCGCTCGCCGATCAGCGGCTCGAAGGCCCAGCGCAGCGCGAGGGGACGGCCACGCCGGTGGATGGCCAGCGCGACCGCCACGCCCACCACCGCGTAGATCGCCCAGGGCTGCAGGCCCCAGTGCAGGAACGTGGTGGCCAGCGCCGACTGGGCGGCCTCCGCCTGGGTGGGGTTGGCGGCCGCCACGTCGGGCCGCGGATCGGTGAAGTGCATGAGCGGCTCGGTCATGCCGAAGAACACGAGGCCGATGCCCATGCCCGCCGCGAAGAGCAGGGAGAACCAGGACAGCGTAGAGAACTCGGGCTTCTCATCGGGCTTGCCCAGCGTGATCCCGCCCTTGCGGGAGAACGCGAGGTAGCCGCAGAACAGCACGAAGAACAGAGCGACGAGCGCGTACCACCACGAGAAGTTCGTGATGATGGCCTGCTGGACCAGGCCGATGCCCACGGTCATCTGGTCGGGGGCGAGCAGCGTGGCCCCCACGAAGGAGAGCACGATGACCGCGGAGGGCCAGAACACCCACGGCAGCAGGACGCGGTCGCGGGCGGCCGCGGCGGAGGTGGCAGGGGCGACGCCGGCGTCGGGGGCGGTCGCCGAGGACGGATGGTTCCCGGGTTGCTCGGGGATCATGGGCTCGGTCGAGGGCGGTGTCGGATCGCTCATCCTCCCGACCTTACGTGGTCCCGCACGCCGGCTCCCTGCCTGAGACGCGGCCGAGTGGACGGTCTCACCCGGCGGGGTGACCGCGCCCACGGCCCCGGCGCGGGCGTCCCCTGGTGAGGCGTGGGCGGCCTCACTAGGGTGTGGGACACCACGACGACGGCGGCGCCGGACGGGCCCGCCCGCGAGAGGAAGGACCGCACCATGACCGACGTCCCCTTCGAGGACCGCGAGGACGAACGAGAGCTCGAGACGGACCTGCTCGCCGATCCCAACGCCGCCGGCGACCCCGCGCCGCAGGACGGCCGCGACGGCCAGCCCGTGCGCGGCGGCTCGGACGACCCGCAGCACTGGGCCGGGGAGGGACGTGCCCCGGACTCCCTGCGCAATGCGGAGTCCGCCGCCATGCACATCGAGGAGGACGCCCAGGACCGCACGCGTGCGGACGAGGGCGACGTCGAGATCCTGTGACCGCCCCTCAGCCCCGGTCGGGGACGAGGCCGGTGCGCAGGAGGGTGAGCGCCTCGTCCTGCCCGAGGAGCGGCTGACGCATCTCGGCGCGGAGGAAGTCGAGCATCTCGGCGGCCAGCGCCGGCTCTTCGGAGGCGATCGCGTCCGTCGCGATCGCGGCGTGGAAGTCGAGGGCGAACGCGGCCGTGGCGGTCTCGGCGATGCAGCTGTGGGTGGAGACGCCGCACAGCAGGAGCCGATCCACCCCGCGGCCCCGCAGCTCGGCCGCCAGTCCGGTGCCGTGGAAGGCGGAGTCCCGGGTCTTCACGAGCTCGACGGCGTCCGGGGCGGCCGCCGCGACCCCGTCGAGCAGAGCGGCCTGCCGGCTGCCCGGGAAGGCGAAGCCCTCGCCGTCGGCCAGCATGTTCAACGTCCACGTGGAGCGGTCCCGCGCGTGCTCGGTCCGCACCAGGAAGACGGGACGGCCGGCCTCGTGCGCGGTCCGGAGCAGTTCCACGACCGCCGCCGTCAGCTCGGCCTGATGGGCGGCCAGCGCGGGATGCTCGAAGTAGCTGTGCTGGACGTCGATCACCACGAGCGCGGTCTCGCCGCCGGTCGCGCGGGGGGAGGGGGAATCGGGCATCGACCCAGTGTGCCCACCGCGTCGCCGCCTGTCAGTGGCTCGTCGCCCCGGACGACGAAGGCCCCCCGCGTCTGCGGGGGGCCTTCTCGAAGTGGTGGCTCCGACCGGCGTCGATCCGGTGACCTTACGATTTTCAGTCGTACGCTCTACCAACTGAGCTACAGAGCCCGGCGACCTTCGTCACCAGGACCATGCGTCACCGGACTCCGTTTCCGAATGCCGGTGATCGGACGATCCGAGCGACCCTGACGGGACTTGAACCCGCGACCTCCGCCGTGACAGGGCGGCGCGCTAACCAACTGCGCTACAGGGCCATGTTCTGTTGTTCTCGCCGCTTTCGCAACGAGTGGAAACTCTAGCAGAGCCTCCGAGCGTCGTGCAAGTCCACGCTCCACGTGCCGTTCCGGCCGCCGAGGGCGGCCGTTCTGCGTACCCCCAACGGGATTCGAACCCGTGTCGCCGCCGTGAAAGGGCGGTGTCCTAGGCCTCTAGACGATAGGGGCAGGTCCGGTGTCGAGATTCCCGAGGTGGACCCTGGGAGTCTATGGTGGCCGCACACCCTCCGGCAAGTCCGGCCGCCGGCCGGCCGCCCTCCGCACCGCGGAGCCCCGCACCCCCAGGAGCCGCCGTGGACCACCGCCCGTCGCCCGAGCAGCCCGCCGCCACGTGGATGAGCGAGCAGGAGTTCGACGACGCCGTCTCCGCGGCCCTCACCCGCATCCCGGACGAGCTGGCGCGGCTGCTGACGAACGTCGTCGTGGTGGTGGAGGACGAGTACGAGCCGCAGCGCTGGGAGGACCCGGCCACCGAGCTGTTCGGCCTCTACGAGGGCGTGCCGCTGACCGAGCGCGCCGAGTTCGCGTGGCAGATGCCGGACCGGATCGTGGTGTTCCGCGGCCCGCTCACCCGCCACTGCACCTCCCGCGCCGAGCTCGAGGACGAGATCACCGTCACCGTCATGCACGAGGTGGGGCATTTCTTCGGCATCTCCGAGGAGCGCCTCCACGAGCTCGGCTGGGGCTGAGCGCCGGTCAGGACCCCGACTGGTCCTGGACCGGGCCGAACGAGGCGCGGCGGCCGAGGCGGACGTCCTCGCGGAACGGGACGACGAGCACCGGACCCTTCGCGTGGTCCGCGACGCCGCGGCTCGTGGAGCCGACGATCGCACCGGCGAAGCCGCCCAGACCGCGCGTGCCCACCACGGTGAGGCGGGCGGTGGCGGTCTGGTCCACCAACACGTCCACGGGGGTGCCGTCCACGAGCTCGGTGAGGACCTCGAGACCGGGGAACTCGGAGCTGATCCACGCGGCGCCGGCCTCGAGACGCTCCCGCAGCTCCCGCTCGCGGGCCTCCTCGTCCAGGCTGACCGCCAGCCACGCGGCATTCGCGCCCAGGGGCGGGACGGCGCACACGAGCTTCAGCGGGGCCTGACGGAGGCGGGCCTCCTCGGCGGCCTCGAGAGCGGCGGCACGGCCCTGCTCGGAACCGTCGACGCCCACCACGACGGCGGTCCTGTCCCCCGCGCGGCTGGCCTCGACCCCGGCGGGGATGATGGCGACCGGGCAGTGCGCGTGGCCGGGCAGCGCGGCGGCCACCGAGCCGAGCAGGCGGCCCATGAAGCCGCCGCGGCCGCGCGCGCCCGAGACGAGCAGGGAGGCCTCGGCGGAGAGCTCCACGAGGACGCCGGCCGCGTCCCCGATCTCCACACGCAGCTCCGGACGCACCCCGTCGGCGTCGAGCTTGCCGGCGACCTCCTCCAGGAGGGCCTGCACGCCCTCGCGGAGACGGGAGTCGTCCAGGACGGCGCCGCCGGCGTCCGCGCCGTAACCCCAGTACGCGGGGATCGAGTAGGCGGTGACGAGGGTCAGCGGCTCGCCGCGCAGGCCGGCCTCGCGCTGGGCCCAGCGGGCGGCGGAGACGGACTGGTCGGAGCCGTCCACACCCACCAGGACGCCGAGCGGTGCATCCTCACGGCGGGGGGCGGCGGGCTGGGTCTGGGCGGACATGGCGACCTCCTCGAGTCAGACTCGACGGGCCCCGGGCGGACCCGGCCGAGTGCCTCCAGTCTACGCCTCGGGGCCCGGGACGAGTCCCGTGATCCCGGGCGCGACGCCCGCGGGGAAGCCGCGTGGATCCTCCGCGAGCCGGGCTGGGAAGGCGTCCATGCGCAGGGCACGGGCCAGGCGGTCGCGGGGGTCGGAGCCGGGCGGGGCGTCCGCGGCGGGACGGGCCACGGGGGCGTCCGAGGCCGCCACGATGACGTTGCCGCGGCGCCGCCCCTTGAGCATGGGCGGATCCGCGATCACCTCAACGTGCTCGAACGCGGCGACGACGGCAGCCACGTCCGCCCGCACCGACGTCAGGTCCGGCCCGCCGCCCACGTTGAGCACGTACAGCCCGCCCGGGGCGAGGACCCGCGCGGCGGCGCGGGCCGCGTCCAGGCCGGTGAGGCCCGGCGGGGTGATGTGGCGGGCACCGGTCAGGTCCGTGGGGTCCGGGGCGAAGACGTCGCGGATGATCAGGTCGCGGCTGGCCGGGTGGGCCGTGGCCAGGACCTCGGCGGCGTCTGCCACGCGGATGCGCAGGGCCGGGGCGCGGGGCAGGCCGAAGCGCTCGCGGGCGAGGGCGGCCAGGCCGGCGTCGATCTCCACCGCGGTCTGGTGGGAGCCCGGGTACGCGTGGTCCACCCAGCGGGCGAGCGCGCAGCCCGCGCCGCCCAGGTGCAGGGCCCGCAGCGGCGTGGGCTCCGGCCAGTGCGCCCGGACGGCCGCGGCGGCCCAGCGCATGTACTCGAAGGCCATGCGTTCGGGGCGCTCGGGGTCCAGCGGCGAGGACTCGACGCCGTTGACGTAGAGGATGAACGCGTCCGGCTCGAAGGCGTCCTCGCGGATCTCGGCGGTGCCGTGGGTGATCGCGTGGACGCCCGGCTCGATCCCGGCGGGGCCGGCGGATCCGCCCGCGGCCCGGCCCCGGCGCGCCGATGACCGGCGACTCACGCCGCACCGCCGTCGTGCGGGCGACGGCGCACCATCAGCTGCTCGTGCAGGCCGGCCCACGGGCCGGTCATCGGCTCCGGCGCCCCCACGGCCGCGAACCCGTGCTTGGCGTAGAACGCCACGGCCCGCGGATTCTCGGCGAGGACGCGCAGCATCGCGGGGCGGTCCCCGACGACGGCGTCCAGCAGGCGCGCTCCCAGGCCGGTCCCGTACGCCTCGGCCAGGACGTAGAGCACCATGAGCTCCACATCGGGCAGGTCGGCGGGCGATGCGGCCGCGTCGTCCGCGCCCGTCCGGCCCGTCTCCGCCGCCGAGCGACGCGGGCCCGCGAGCGCCACGCCGAGCAGCCGGCCGCCGTCGTCGGCGACCCAGAGGTCCCGGTCCGATCCGATCAGCGCGGTCCACGCGGGCACGTCCTCCGGGATCCGGTCCTCGATCGCGTCCAGGTAGGCGGACGGCAGGAGCGCGCCGTAGGCCTCCCGCCACGACCGCGCCTTGACGCGCAGCAGCGCCTCGACGTCCCCGGGGGCGGCGAGGCGCACGGTCACGGACTCAGGCACGGGCTGCTCCTCTGGGCCGCCGGCGCGGCGGCCATTTCTCGAACGAAAGCGCCTCGACACGCCGCCGTTTCTCGAACGAAAGCGTCCGGGGGCAGCGGGGAGGGGGGTCACCCGGCGTCGCCGTCGCGCGGGGCCGGGGCGGCGCGCCGCCCCTCGTCCTCGGCGAGGGCCGACTCGAGGCGCTCGAGCTTGCCGTCCAGCTCGCCGGTGCGGCCGGGGCGGATGTCCGCCTTCAGCACGAGCGAGACGCGGGAGCCGTACGGGGACACGGCGTCCACGGCGGCGCGCACGACCTCCATCACCTCGTCCCACTCCCCCTCGATCTCGGTGAACATCGAGGAGGTGCGGTGCGGCAGGCCGGAGGCGCGCACCACGGCGACGGCGGCCGCCACCGCCCGGTGCACGGACGCGGTGTCCGCGTCGCCGGGCAGGTGCTCGGCGTCGGCGGGTTGGCCGGAGGGGGCGACGGAGAAGGCGACGATCATGGCACCAGTGTGCCCCGCTCCCGCCGCCGGCTCACCCCCCGAGCACCGGCTGCAGGGCCTTGATCAGCTCGTTCACGCCGATCGCCACGAACACGGCCGCGGTCAGGCCCAGCAGCGTGTTGCGGATCCAGCCGTTGCGGAACTGGGCCGGCACCTCCTTCTTGTTGTTCAGGAACAGCAGCGTCACGGCCAGGAACGGCATGAACAAGGCGCCGAGCGTGCCGTAGAGCAGGATCAGGAAGATCGGGCGATCCAGGAACAGCAGGGTCATCGGCGGGAAGGTCAGCCACAGCAGGAAGAAGCGGCCCGGCTTCGAGGCCAGCGAGGGGGCGTCGTCCTGGTCGAGCTCGTCCGCGGGGCGGCGGAAGTTCGTCCAGAAGTCCGCGAACATCAGGGAGACGCCGTGCCACACGCCCAGAAGCGAGGAGAAGGACGCGGCGAAGAAGCCCACCAGGAACACCACGGAGTACGCCTGGCCGTAGCGCTCGGCCAGCACGTTGCCGACGTCGAGCAGGCCCTTGTCGCCCGAGGAGATCGCCAGCCCCGCCGAGTGCAGCAGCTCCACGCCCATGACCATGGTGGCGATCACGAAGATGCCCGTGAGGATGTACGAGGTCGCATTGTCGAACCGCATGACCTTCAGGTACTTCGGGACGTTCCAGCCCTTCTCGCGCAGCCAGTAGCCGTAGGCCGCGAGCGTGATGGTGCCGCCGACGCCGCCGGCCAGGCCGAGCACGTAGAACATGGCCTGGGGATCGCCGGAGGGCAGGCGCGGCACGAGACCGGCGAGGATCTCGCCCAGGTTCGGGGCCGTCAGCGCCGCGGAGAGCAGCACCGTCACGAACATGACGCCGATCAGCACCGTCATGAGCCACTCGATGAGCCGGTACTTGTCCAGCCAGACCAGTCCCAGGCCGATCAGGCCCGCGGCGATCGCGAACACCTTGCTGTCCACACCGGGGAACAGCGCCGCGAGCGGCAGGGCGGTGGAGGACATCGCCGTCGCCCCGTACACGATGCCCCAGATGAGGATGTACGGGCCGAAGTACCAGGACGTCCAGGCCCCGAGGGTGCGCCAGCCCTGGAAGATCGTCTTGCCGGTGGACAGGTACCAGCGGCCCACGCCCTCCACGAGCACGATCTTGAAGATCACGCCCAGGATCACGGCCCACAGGAGCATGTAGCCGTAGCGGGAGCCGGCGGTGAGGGTGGCCACGAGGTCCGCGGCGCCCACGCCCGTGGCGGCCGCCACGATGCCGGGTCCCAGCGAGTTCCACTTCGGCCGGATGGGGGTCTCGTTGAGCTCGGCGTCCGTGAACCCGATGATGTCGGGGTTGTGCACGGGGCGGCCGCGGTCGGCTCTCGTTGCCATGGGAGGGTCCTTAATGCTTGACGGGGCGAGTGCAGTCATGTGTGTCACGCGCGTGAGAGACACGCCTCACTCACGTCGATCCGCGTCGGCCGGGACGGGCCCCGACGCCGCGGCCTCGGTACCGTGAACGACGAGCCCCGTCCTCCACCGGAAGGTCCGCCATGCCCCAGGGAATCTTCGTCTCCACCACGTCCACCGGCGCCGGCAAGTCCCTCGTCAGCCTGGGCCTGGCCGACTCGCTGTACCGGCGCTCCGGCACGGTGGGCTACTTCCGCCCCGTGGTGCCCGGCGACGACGTGGAGACCGACCCCATGGTGCTGCTGATGCGCGAGCAGTACGGCCTCTCCCCGGAGCAGGCCCGCGGCGGCCTCACCGCGGCCGAGGCCCGCACCCTCATGGCCGAGGGCCGCGGCGACGAGGTCCAGCAGCGCTGCGTGGAGCAGTACGACGCCATGCGGGCGGCGGGCGGCGTCGTGGTGGTGGAGGGCACCGACCTGATCAGCCCGGACCCGGCCGCCGACCTCGACCTCAACGCCCAGCTCGCCCGCAACCTCGGCACCCCCGTGGTCGCCGTGGTCTCCGGCGCGGACCTGACACCCGAGCAGGCGGCCGACGTCGTGGACCTGGCCCGGCGCACCCTCGACGACGCCGGCGTCGAGCTGCTGGCCGTCATGGTCAACCGCGCGGACCCCCGTGACCTCGACGCCGTCGGCGCGGCCGTGCGCCCCGGCCGCCACGCCTGGCCCGTGTACGTGCTGCCCGAGCTGACCGAGCTCGCGCACCCCTCGGTGGCCGAGGTGGCGGACGCGCTCGGGCTCGAGCAGATGGCCGGGCAGGAGACGCTGGACCGCGACGTCGCCGAGGTCAAGGCCGTCTCCATGGAGGGCGGCAACTTCCTCGAGGTCCTGCGCGAGGGCGCGCTCGTGATCGTCTCCGGCGACCGCTCCGACGCGATCCTGGCCACCGTGGCCTCCTCGCTGACCCCGGACTTCCCCACCCCCTCCGGCATGATCCTCACCAACGGCATCCTCCCGAACCGCCAGCTCCAGCGGCTCTACCTGGGCGCGGCCTTCCCCGTGTTCGTCACCCACGACGACACGTTCACCACCGCCGCGAAGGTCTCCCGGGTGCGCTCCGAGCTCTCCAGCGCCCAGCCCCGCAAGACCGCCGCCGCCCTGGGCACCTGGCACCAGCGCGTGGACGGGGACGAGCTGCTGGCCCGCTTCGACCTGCCACGCACCGACGTCGTCACCCCTCTGCGCTTCCTGCACGAGCTGATCTCCCGCGCCCGCGCGGACCGCCGCCGGATCGTGCTGCCCGAGGGCGAGGATGCCCGCGTGCTGCGCGCCGCCGAGATCCTCCAGCGCCGCGACGTCTGCGACCTCGTGGTGCTCGGCCCGGCCGCCGCCGTGCGGGAGCTGGCCTCCCGCGAGGGCGTGGACCTGAGCGGGATCGAGCTCGTGGACCCCGCCGACTCCCCGGACCTGGAGCGCTACGCGCAGGAGTACGCCCGGCTGCGCGCCCACAAGGGCGTGGACGCCGAGCGCGCCCGCGAGGTCATGCAGGAGGGCGCCTACTTCGGCACGATGATGGTCCACCTGGGCGACGTGGACGGCATGGTCTCCGGCGCCGCCCACACCACCGCCAACACCATCCGCCCCGCGCTGGAGTTCGTGAAGACGAAGCCGGGCGTCTCGATCGTCTCCTCGGTGTTCTTCATGCTGCTGCCGGACCGCGCCCTCGTGTACGGCGACTGCGCCGTGAACCCGGACCCGGACGCGCAGCAGCTCGCGGACATCGCCGTGGCGTCCGCGGCCACCGCCGCCCAGTTCGGGGTGGACCCGCGCGTCGCCATGCTCTCCTACTCCACGGGCGCCTCCGGCTCCGGGCAGTCCGTGGACAAGGTCCGCGCCGCCACGGAGCTCGTGAGGGAGCGTGCCCCCGAGCTGAAGGTGGAGGGCCCGCTGCAGTACGACGCCGCCGTCAACGCCTCCGTCGCGGCCTCGAAGATGCCCGGCTCCGAGGTGGCCGGCCAGGCCACCGTGTTCGTGTTCCCGGACCTGAACACCGGCAACAACACCTACAAGGCCGTCCAGCAGTCCTCCGGGGCGGTCGCCGTCGGGCCCGTGCTGCAGGGCCTGAACAAGCCCGTCAACGACCTCTCCCGCGGCACCACCGTGGAGGACATCGTCAACACCGTCGCCATCACCGCCATCCAGGCCCAGGCCCAGGGCTGACGCCCCGGAAGGAGTCCCCCGTGCTCGTCCTTGTCATCAACTCCGGCTCGTCGTCCCTGAAGTACCAGCTCCGTGAGCTGGCCGACGACGGCACGGACGCCCCGGTGCCCGTCCTCGCCCAGGGCCTGGTGGAGCGCATCGGCGTCCCCGGCTCCGGCGTGCCGGACCACGCCGCCGCCCTCGAGCAGGTGGAGGCCGAGCTGGCCGAGGCGACCGGCGGGCGCACCATCGACGCCGCCGGCCACCGCGTGGTCCACGGCGGCGAGCGGTTCACCGCCCCGGCCCGGGTGACCAACGAGGTGATCCGCGCGATCGAGCGCCTCGCCCCGCTGGCCCCGCTGCACAACCCCGCCGCCGCCCAGGGGCTGCGCGCCATGGCCGAGCGCTGGCCGGACATGCCCCAGGTGGTCGTGTTCGACACCTCGTTCCACCAGACCATGCCCCGCGAGGCCTGGCAGTACGCCCTGCCGGACGAGGTCTACACGGAGCACGGCATCCGCCGCTACGGCTTCCACGGCACGAGCCACGACCTCGTCACCGGCCTCGCCGCGGAGCATCTGGGCATCCCGCGGGGGGAGTTCCGGGCCGTGGTGCTGCACCTGGGCAACGGCGCCTCCGCCACCGCCATCCGCGACGGCGTCTCCGTGGACACCTCCATGGGCTACACCCCGCTGGCCGGCCTGGTGATGGGCACCCGCTCCGGCGACCTGGACCCCTCCGTGGTCACCCACCTCATGCGGAACCACGGCTACGACGCCGAGGAGCTGGACACCCTCATGAACAGGCGCTCCGGCCTGCTGGGCCTGGCCGGGGAGGCGGACATGCGCCAGGTGCTGGAGAACGCCGCCTCCGGGGACGGCCGCGCCCGCAACGCCCTGGACGTGGCCTCCTACCGGCTGGCCAAGTACGTGGGCGGCTACCACGTGGCCGTGGGCGGGGCGCAGGCGATCGTGTTCACCGCCGGGATCGGCGAGAACTCGGCTCCGTTCCGGGCGCGCGTGCTCGACCGGCTCGAGGCGCTCGGGGTGGCCTACGAGGCCGAGGCCAACCGCGCCCGCGTGGCCGGGCCCCACACGATCTCCGCGCCGGAGTCGGCGATCCCGGTGCTCGTGGTCCCCACGGACGAGGAGCAGGCGATCGCCCGCTTGACGTGGGAGCTCGCCCGCTGAGCACCGCGCCCGACCGTCCGACCGACGCCCAGCGACATCACCGCCGGTCCGCCCGGCGGTGATGTCGCTGCGGCTCGGTCGACACGAACGGGGCGCTTCTGCACCCGACCGTCCGGCCCGGTCAGCGCTCAGACGTGGGTGCCGTCCGCCTCGACGGCGATGCCCAGCTCGTTGCCCGGGATCGAGGCGAGCAGGCGGCGGGTGTACGGGTGCCGGGGGTTGGTGAAGACCTCCTCCGAGCTGGCCGCCTCCACCACCTCGCCGTCCTTCATGACGCACACGTAGTCGGAGATGAGCCGCACCACCGCCAGGTCGTGCGAGATGAACAGGTAGCTCAGCCCCAGCTCGTCCTGCAGGCGGCGCAGCAGCGTGAGGATCTGGTCCTGCACGAGCACGTCCAGCGCGGAGACCGGCTCGTCGCACACGATCAGCTCGGGGTTCAGCGCGAGCGCACGGGCGATCGCCACGCGCTGGCGCTGCCCGCCCGAGAGCTCGGCCGGGTACCGGCGGTGGAAGTGCGAGGGCAGGGCCACCTGGTCCATGAGCTCGAGCACGCGCGCCCGCCGCTGCCTGGCGTTGCCCCGCCGGTACGTCTGCAGCGGCTCCTCGATGATCCGGCCCACCGTGAACGAGGGGTTGAGCGAGGAGAACGGGTCCTGGAACACGGCCTGCACGCGCTGCCGGAAGTCCTTGAGCCCCTCCCCCTTCAGCGCCAGCACATCCTTGCCCTCGAAGCGGATCTCGCCCGAGGTCGGCTCGATCAGCTTGAGCAGCATGCGCGCCGTCGTCGTCTTGCCGGAGCCGGACTCGCCGACGATCGAGACGGTCTTGCCGCGCGGGATCTTCAGGGAGACATCCTTCACGGCGGTGAAGTCCTCGTGCCCGCGCACGGGGTAGACCTTGGTGAGGTCGCGGATCTCCACCAGCGGGGTGAGGTCCTGCTTCGCCAGGGCCACCGTGGTGAGGGCCGCGGTGTCGTCCTCGGCCAGTGCGGCGGGCGCGGGATCGAAGGCCTCGGGCAGCAGGCGGGCCGCCGCCACCGACGGCGCGGCCGCCACGAGCGAGCGGGTGTAGGCGTGCTGCGGGTCCTCGAGGATGGCCCGCGCGTCGCCGGACTCCACCACGCGTCCGCGGTGCATCACCACGAGCTGCTGCGCCCGCTCGGCGGCGAGGCCGAGGTCATGGGTGATCAGCAGCACGGAGCTGCCGAGCTCGCGGGTCATCTCGTCGATCTGGTCCAGGATCACCTGCTGCACCGTCACGTCCAGGGCGGAGGTCGGCTCGTCCGCGATCAGCAGCTGCGGCCGGCACGCCAGGCCGATGCCGATCAGCACGCGCTGGCGCAGGCCGCCCGAGAGCTCGTGCGGGTACTGCTTGGCCCGTCGCGCGGGCTCGGGGATGCCGGCGCGCTCCATCACCTCGACGACGGCGGCCCCCACGTCCTTCTTCGTCGTCATGCCGTGGGTCAGCAGGGTCTCCCCGATCTGCTGCCCCACCCGGGTCACGGGGTTGAGGTTGGACATCGGGTCCTGCGGCACCAGCCCGATCCGGCGGCCGCGGATGCCGCGCATCCGCGACTCGGGCAGGCCCACGAGCTCCTCGCCCGCGAAGCGGACGGAGCCTGCCGTGACCCGGCCGTTGCCGGGCAGCAGGCCGATCGCGGCCATCGCGGTGGTGGACTTGCCCGAGCCGGACTCGCCCACGATCGCCAGCGTGCCTCCGGCCGGGAGCGTGAGGGACGCGCCCTCCACGGCCTGCACGGTGCCCTGCTGGGTGGTGAACTCCACATCCAGGTCGCGGATCTCCAGCAGCGGGGCGCCGGCCGCGGGGACCGCGGGTGTCGTGCCGGGGCCGGGCGCGCCGTCGTCGTGCTTGGGGTCCATGGTCAGCGCCTCCGGGAGGTCGGGTCGAGGGCCTCGCGCAGGGACTCGCCCAGCAGGGTGAAGCCGAGCGCGGTGATGGCGATGCACAGGCCGGGCAGGAACGCGAGCCACGGGTTGATGCCCAGCTCGGCCTGCGCGTAGGTGAGCATGCGGCCCCACTCGGCGGTCTCGGGGCGGCCGCCGCCGAGGCCCAGGAAGGACAGGGCGGCCGCGTCGATCACGGCCGTGGCCAGGGTGAGCGTGGCCTGCACGATCACGGGGCCCAGCGAGTTCGGCAGCACGTGGGACATCGTGATCCGCCCGCGCGAGAGGCCGAGGGTCTGCGCCGCGAGCACGTAGTCCGACCCTTTCTGCGTGAGCATCGAGGAACGCAGCAGCCGCGCGAACACGGGCACCTGCGCCACCCCGATCGCGATCATCACCGCGAACGGGGTCTGCCCGAGGATCGCCGCGATGGACACCGCCAGCAGCAGGTTGGGCACCGAGAGCAGGATGTCCACGACGCGCATCACCACGGAGTCCACCCAGCCGCCGAACGTGCCGGCCAGCAGGCCGAGCAGCATGCCGCCGGCCAGGCCGAACGCCGTCGAGATGACGCCGATGAGCAGCGAGGCCTGCGCGCCCCAGATCAGCTTGGAGAGCACGTCCCCGCCGAAGCGGTCCAGGCCCAGCGGGTAGCCGGCCACCTCGCCGGGGCCGGGCACGTGGGTGGGACGGATCTCGCGCATGCCGGGTGTGGCCGTGCCCGCGTACGGGGCCAGCACCGGGGCGAGGACGGCCACGAGCACGAAGAGCAGCACGATCACGGCGCCGGCGATCGCGGCCGGGTTGCGGCGCAGCCGCTGGAACGCGGCGCCCCACACGGAGGTGCCGCGCGCGTCCGCGGCGGCCTCGGTGGTCGCCTGGGTGGCCCCGGCCTCGACGGGCGCCAGCGCGTGCTCGACGGCGTGCTCGGTGGGTCCGCCGCCGGGGCTGGGGGGCAGGTTCACGCTCATGAGACACGCACCCTCGGGTCGATGAGGCCGTAGGAGACGTCCACGACCAGGTTGATCAGCGAGTAGAGCAGGGCGATGAAGATGATGAAGCCCTGCAGCACCGGGAAGTCGAGCTGGAAGATCGCCTGCGCGAGGAACCGGCCGATCCCGTTGAACGCGAACACCGTCTCGGTGAGCACCGCCCCGGAGATCAGCAGGCCCAGCTGCAGGCCGAGCGTGGTGCTCACCGGCAGCAGGGCGTTGCGCATGATGAACCGGTTTCGGATCAGGCGCGGGGCCAGGCCCTTGGCGCGGGCCGTGCGCACGAAGTCCGCGTCCTGCACGTCCAGCACGGAGGCACGGGTGATGCGCGCGATGATCGCCAGCGGGATGGTGCCCAGCGCGATGCCGGGCAGCACCAGGTGGGTCAGCGCGTTCAGGGCCGCGTCCCACTCCGCGGTGATGATGCCGTCCCACACGTAGAAGTTCGTGTAGTGGGTGGCGTCGATCCGCGGGTCCTGCCGGCCGTCCGTGGGCAGCCAGCCCAGCTTCACCGCGAACACCCACTTGAGGATGAACGCCAGGAAGAACACGGGCACCACCACGCCGACCAGGGACAGCACGACGGCGACGTCGTCCTGCCACCGGCCCACATGGCGGGCCGCCCAGTAGCCGAGCGGGATGCCGATGGCCACCGCGAACACGATCGCGAAGACCGAGAGCTCCAGCGTGGCCGGGAAGCGGTCCGCGAACTCCTCGACCACGGACCGGTTCGTCATGGTCGAGGTGCCGAAGTCGCCGCGCAGCAGCCGCCCCATGTAGGTGAGGTACTGCTCGAGCAGGGGCTTGTCGAAGCCGTACGCCGCGTTCACGCGGGCCACGGCCTCGGGGGTGGCGCGGTCGCCGAGCAGGGCGGTGGCGGGGCCGCCGGGCAGGCTGCGGACCCACACGAACAGCAGGACGGACAGTCCGAACAGGGTGGGGATCAGCAGCAGCAGGCGCTTGCCGATGAGTCTGAGCACGAGGGGCCTCCATGCCGGCGCGGGGGCCGGGCCGGTCGGTGCGAGGGACGGGCGGTGGCGGGCGGGCCGGCGACGACGGCGCCGGGGCGCGGCGCCGTCGTCGCCGGTGGGGCGGGTCGTCCCCGGCCCGCCGGGCTCACTCGGTCAGGTCGATCTCGTTGAAGACCTCGTCGTTGACCGGGCTCGCCGGGTAGGAGGCCACGCGCTTGTCGAAGGCCAGCGACGGGGCCGGGTGGGCGAGCGGGACCGCCGGGACGATCTCGGAGATCTGCTCGTTGATCTCCTGGTACTTCGGCGTCTGCTCCTCGAGCGTCGGGATCTGGCGGGCCTCCTCGAGGGCGGAGAACAGCTCCTCGTCGGTGAAGCCGAACTCGGGCTTCTCCTGGCCGAAGAACACGCCCACGAAGTTGTCCGTGTCGTTGTAGTCACCGGTCCAGCCGAGCAGGTGGATGCCGTGGTCCGAGGTGCCCTGCACCTGGTCGAGGTAGTCCGGGCTCCACTTGGCCGGCTTCGCGTTCACCGTGATGCCCACCTCGGCCAGCTGGCTCGAGAGGTTGGAGAACGCCTGCTCGGGGGTCGGCATGTACGGGCGCGAGACGCCGGTGGGGTAGTTGAAGTCGATCGTGAAGCCGTCCGGGTAGCCGGCCTCGGCGAGCAGCGCCTTGGCCTTGGCGGGGTCGTGCTCGTACGTGGTGACGTCCTCGCTGTACCCGTTCACGGACTTCGGGATGAACTGGGTGGCGGGCTCCGTGCCCTCGGGGAGGGTCTGCGCGATGAGGGCGTCCTTGTCGATCGCGTGGGCGATCGCCTGGCGCACCCTGACGTCCTGGAGCTCCTCCTTCTCCTGGTTCAGGCCCAGGTAGAGGATGGTGAACGGGTCGCGGGCCACCACGTTGAAGCCGGCCTCGGACAGGGCCGCGGTGTCCGCGGGGGCCACGAGGTCGTAGCCGTCGATGTCCCCGGCCTCGAGCGCCTGACGGCGGGCCACCGGGTCGTCGATCACGCGGAAGGTGATGTCCGTGACCTCGCCGCCCTCGCCCCAGTAGTCCTCGTTGGCGGTGAGCTTGACGTCCTCGCCCACGCTCCAGGACTCGAACTTGTAGGGGCCGGTGCCGGTGGGGTGTGCCCGGGCGTACTCGGACATCTGGGGCGACTCGGCGGTGCCGCCGACCTCGTCCGCCTTGTACTCCTCGAGCGCCTTCGGCGACTGCATGGCGAAGGCCGGCAGGGACAGGGAGGAGATGAAGCCCGCGAACGGCTGCGCCAGCGTGATCTTCACCTCGTGCTCGCCGGTGGCCTCGCACTCCTTGTAGACGGCGTCCTCGGGCTTGTCCGCGAAGCCGCGGAACAGCTTGCCGTAGTAGTACGAGAGGGTCTCCGACTGCTGGATGCCCGTGAAGTTGTACCAGCGGTCGAAGTTGGCGCACACGGCCTCCCCGTTGAACGGCTCGCCGTCGTGGAAGGTCACGCCCTCCTTCAGCTGGAACGTGTGGGTCAGGCCGTCCTCCGAGGACTCCCAGGACTCGGCCAGCAGCGGCGCGGGGTCCGCGGTGCCCGGCTTCGTGCCCACGAGGCCCTCGAAGATCTGACGGGAGACCCGGAAGGTCTCGCCGTCGGAGGCGAAGGCCGGGTCCAGGGTCTTCGGGTCGGAGGAGGCGGCGAAGAGGAACGAGCCGTCCACTTGGGCGGCGTCGCCCCCGCCCGAGCCGCCGGAGCCGCCGCCGTCGCGCTGGCTCTGGGCGCAGCCGGTGACGAGCAGGGCGCCGGCCGCGGTGAGCGCGGCGGCGGACAGGAGTCGGTGACGCAGACGGGTGGCCATGGGGGCTCCTCCGGGAGAGGTCTCAGCCGAGACGCGGGTGCGAGGGGACCGCGCCGTCGGGTGTGACCTCGGGCACGCTCCTGGACGTGACTATAGCCACAAGCGCGGGCAGGAACGCAACGCAGGCCGCGTCTGCGCGTGCGGCACGGCGCCCTCAGGCCCCGGTGGGCACCCGCTCCCGACGCGCGGCGGCCCGCTCGCGGACCCAGCGCAGCACGTCCTCCGGACGGTTGGTGGTGAGCTCCTGCACCCCCTGGGCGAGGAGGAAATCGGCGTCCTCGCGCTCGTCGACGGTCCACACCCGCAGCCGCCGCCCCGCCGCCAGCCACGCCTTCACGTCCGCCAGGTGCTCCCGCACGTAGGCCACGGAGGGCCCCGCCAGCCCGGCCCGGCCGCGCCAGACGAGCGCCTCGGACCCCGCCAGCGACTGACGCGCCGCCGCACGCACCGCCGCCCGGCTCAGCGGCCCCCGCGCGAGCCGGGTCGGCAGCTCCGTCGGCATGAGGTCCATCAGGGGGCAGAGGGGGTCCGTGCCGGCCAGCGGAGCCACGTGGCGCAGCGCGTCCGGGTGGAAGCTCATGAGGGACACCTGCACCTGACCCACCCGGCCGGTCTCCGGGTCCCAGCCGGCCCGCAGCAGCTCCCGCAGCACCCGCTCCTCGAGCTCATGCCCGAACGGGGAGGGGTGCTTGAGCTCCACGGCCAGTCGCAGCGGCCGGTCCGCGGCCGTCGCGACCTCCAGGAGGTCGGCCAGGGTGAGCACCTGCTCCCCCGCGCCGCCGTACACGGCGGGCGGCGCCGTCGTCGTGGCGGGCTCGGCCCCCGGGCGCCGGGCGTGCCACGAGAGGACGTCGAGGGCGCGCAGACGATCCAGCGTGTGGTCCGCGACGGCGCCGCGCCCGTCCGAGGTGCGGTCCACGGTGGGGTCGTGCCAGCAGACGACCTCACGGTCCCGCGTGAGCTGGACGTCGCATTCGAGACCGTCCGCGCCCACGGCGAGGGCGTGGAGCATGGCGGCGCGGGTGTGCTCGGGGAAGGCGGCGGAGGCACCGCGGTGGGCGATCACGAGGGCGGGCACGCCGCCAGGCTAGGGAGCGCGAGTGCCGGCCACGTCACCGCAGGGTGCCCGGCTGGTTAACTGGTGGGGACCATTCGGTGCACGCGATCAGGAGCCTCCCGTGTCCTTCTCCCCCGACCCCGCCCAGCAGCTGCTCAGCGCCGGCGCCCTCGAACGCGCGGCGGGCCTGCGGCGCATGAAGGCCGTCGCCCTGGGGCTGCTCATCCTGCTGGCCGTGGTGTTCGTGGTCGCGTTCCCGTTGCAGGACACCCACCCGGTGTGGGGCTACGTGCGCGCCGCCGCGGAGGGCGGCATGGTCGGCGCGCTGGCGGACTGGTTCGCGGTCACGGCGCTGTTCCGCCACCCGATGGGTGTGCCCGTGCCGCACACCGCCCTGATCCCGCGGAAGAAGGACCAGCTCGGCGCCGCGCTGACCGAGTTCGTGCAGGAGAACTTCCTGGACTCGGAGGTCGCCCACGAGAAGGTCGACGGACTGAAGGTGGCCGAGGCCGCCGGCGGCTGGCTGCGACGTGAGGAGAACGCGGCCCGCACCGCCCGGGAGATCGCCACGGCGGCCCGGGGCGCCATGGCCGCGGCTGACGACGACGCCGTCCAGGAGCTGCTGCGCCAGCTGATGGAACGCCACATGGTGGCCCCGGACTGGTCCCCCACGCTCGCGGGCGTGCTGGAGGACGTGGTGGCCGGACGGCACCACGAGCGCGTGGTGGACCTCGTGGTCGCCCACACCGGGGACTGGGTGGCCGCCCACCCCGAGCTGTTCGTCGAGACGGTGCGCCGTCGCTCCCCCGAGTGGAGCCCGGACCTCGTGGACCGCCTCCTCGCCGAGCGACTGCACGCCGAGACCCTCAAGTATCTCGCCGGCATCCGCCGCGACCGGGAGCACGAGGCCCGCCGCGCCGTCGACGACTGGCTCGACCGCCTCGCCGACGAGATGCGGAACGAGCCGGCCACCCGCGCCTCGGTGGAACGGTTCAAGCGGAACCTTTTCGCGGACGAACGGCTGCGCGCGTGGGCCGGGCGGGCCTGGGTCTCCCTGCGGGACTCGCTCCTGGACGCGCTCGAGGACCCGTCCTCCGACCTGCACCGCGCGCTCGTGGCCGCCCTGCGCGACCTCGGCGCCCGCCTGCAGGAGGACCCCGAGCTGCGCGACCGTGTGGACGGCCACGCCCGCCGCGCCGCGGCGTATGCGCTGAGCTCCTACGGCCCGGCGCTCACCGGGGTGATCGAGGAGACGGTCGCCCGCTGGGACGGCGAGCAGACCGCGCGCACCCTCGAGCTGTTCGTGGGCAAGGATCTGCAGTTCATCCGCATCAACGGCTCGGTCGTCGGCGCGCTCGCGGGCCTGGCGATCCACGGGGTGGCGACACTGTTCCTCTGAGCCGCCGCCCCTGCCCCGCACTTTCGAACGTGAAATGGGGCGAATGGGCGCTTTCGAGCGTGAGATAGGCCCTCTCTCACGTTCGAAAGCGCGGGGACGGGGGCGATGGACGCGCGGGGGCGAGGCCGTCAGGCGGCCGGCTTGTCCTTCTCGTCCTTGCCGCCGGGCAGGGCGCGACGGATCGCGCCGAAGACGCCGCCGTAGTCCTTGGTGCCCTCCGACTCCCCCGCGGCGCGCCCCTGTGCGGCGCCCTCGCGGATCTCGCCGGGGATCACCATCGGCAGGGGGCCGAAGAGCTCCGCGGCGTTCTCCATCACGGCCTTGCCCATGGCGCGGTTGCCCACGCCGCCGATCACGGCGCCCACGCCGAACGGCACGGCGCGGCCCACGAAGCCGGCACCCTGCCGCAGGAGCATCTTGCGCATGAACGTCCTCTTGAGGCGATCCACCACGAACGCGCTGATGCCGGTGCCCGATGCGGTGCCCGCGAGCGCGTTGAGGCTGGACTGCGGGTCGTAGGGACGGCCGGCCTTGGCGGCGGCCTCGCGGAGCAGCTCCTTGGCGTCGTCGCCGAGCATGAGGCCCATGACGAGGGCCTGGGCGCGCTGCGGGTCCTGCGTGGTGATGCCGTGCAGCTCGGCGAGGGACTGCGCGTAGAGGGCGGTGGCCTCCATGAAGCCGGCGACCGCGGCACCGGACAGGCCGAGCGCGGCCACGGTGCCGATGCCCGGGACGATCGCGGTGCCGCCCACGGCGGCACCGGCCCCCGTGACGGTGGTCAGGTACTGCTGCCCGAGCCGCTCGGCGAGACGCTCCGGGCTCTCCCCCGGGTGCTTCGCCGCCATGCGCTGGATGTTCTTCAGGACCAGGGGGCGCTGGACCGCCAACACCGTGGAGAGGGCCTTCTCGAAGCCCTCCGTGGGCTCGCCGTTCTCATCGAGTGCCGACTTCAGCCCGAAGTCCTTCACCTTCCCGGACGCGTACCGGCCGATCGTCGAGTTCTTTGCCATGCGCGCCACAGTATCGGCGCGCGACCCCCGCGGTCAGGACCCGGGCGTCGCCGCGCGCAGGGAGTGCTCGAGGAAGATGCGCACTTCACGGACCTCGTCGGGGCCGGTCCCGTGCAGGATCCCGGGGTAGGTGCGCACGGTCAGGCGGGTGTGCTCCTCGGCCCACGCGCGGGTGTGGGCGACGGCGTCCGGATGGATCACGGGATCCTCGGCGTCCCGGCCCCAGAAGAACGGGCGCGGGCCCGGTCCCTCGGCCGGGGAGTCGAGCATGGCCAGCAGCTCGTTGTCGACGGCGAAGCCGCTCAGGCCCACACCGCAGGTGAACGCCTCGGGGCGCAGACGCAGGACCGTCGTCGCCATGGCCATGCCCTGGGAGAAGCCGAGCACCGAGACCGTGCGGAAGCCGGCCGCCACGACCTCCTCGGCGGAGAGCACGTCGAACACGCGGTGGGCGGCGGCGAGCACCTGGGCGAAGTCGGACTGCAGCAGCAGGTCGAGCAGGAACCAGCCGTGCGCGCCGGGGTCGCCCGGGCCTTCGGACGCCGTCTCGTCGATCTCGAAGCCGCCGCGCACCGCCAGGCCGGTGCACCGCTCCGGGAGCATCGGGAAGTGGCGGCGCGCCGCGCGGACCTCGTTGGAGCCGTAGCCGTGGAACACGAGCACCAGGTCCGTGCCCGCGCGCTCCGCCGGCGGGCGCGACCACACCACGCTGTGGCCGGAGCTGATCGTCTCGGTGACTGGTGCGGGCGTGGGGCTCATGGCTCCATCCTAGGGAGGACCCCCGACCGGGCGTCATGCCTGGTCAGGGGCCGTTTTCGCGTGGGCCCTGCGGGGATCGAACCCGCGACCGGCGGATTAAAAGTCCGATGCTCTGCCAGCTGAGCTAAAGGCCCCCACCCGCGGCCGACGACGACGGCGCGCGGCCGACGACGGCGACCCTCACGGGTGCCCTCCGATGGTAGCCCAGGCGTCCGGGGCACTACCGTGGACGGGGCCGCCGCCTCCGGCGACCACATCCCCACCCCGATGCGCCCTCGAAGGGAGCCCGCCCATGGCACGTCACCGCCTGCCCGCCGGCCGCGGCGCCAGCTCGAGCGCCTCGGGCGTGCTGCGCCCCCACCGGCCCCGCCTCTCGGAACCGCAGGAGCTCACGCACTTCGCCGGCGGCGAAGACCCGCAGGAAGTGGCCGCGGCGGCCTCGCGCCTGGCCCACGCCCTCGTGGCCGGCGGCCGCGCGGAGGAGGACCCGGCCATCGTCGAGCGGCTGGTCGGGCTGGTCCGCGAGCTGGGCGTCGAGACGCTCGCCGAGCTGTGGGCGGACGCCCCGCCCGTCTCGCTCGCCGGCGCCCTGTGGCGCCTGTACGCGCTCCAGGAGGCGACGACCCGCGACGGCGAGCGCTGGGCCGCCTGGTACCGCGCCGGGCATGCCGCCTACGCCTCGCGCGTCGTGGCGGGCGCCGTCGAGCCGCCGGGGCCGGCCGAGCTGCGCCGCCTCACGGACACGATCCTCACGGGCGCCTACCGCTCCGAGATCGACGTCGCGTTCGAGCGCGCCGCGGCCTACGCCCGCGTCGTGGCTCTGGGCCAGGTCGAGCACGCCGAGGGCTCCGAGGCCGCCGCCCCGGACCGCGCCGCCGCCCTCACCCGCCGGGCCGCGCGCCTGGTCAGCACCGCCGACGCCCTGGAGGCGGCGGGTCGAGCGTTTCGGGACGGATCGCTAGACTGATGGGGACGGCGCCGGGCCGCTGGTAACCCCGGGCTCCAACACATAGCCGCTGCGAGCGGCCTTCCGCCGAGAGGCGTTCCCGGTCCGGCGTCGTCGTCGACCCCTTCGCCACCCGTCGACGAGAGAGCGACCGCTGCCCATGTCCCCCCGCATGCCCTGGCTCGTCACGCGCGACACCCCGGCGCTGCGCCACATGGCGGACCTCGCCGAGGCCCTGCACCGGTCCGTGCATCTGGTGGCCCAGGTCGCGGGGACCCGCGGACCCGAGGCGGACCGTGCCGCCCGTGAGCTCGAGGAGCTCGACTCGTCCTCGAGCGCCACCCTCATGGCCTTCCTCACCGCGCTGCGCAGCGCCTACGTGACTCCGCTGCCCCGTCAGGACCTCTACCGGCTGGCCAGCGGCGTGCACGCGACCACCCGGCGCGTCGTGTCGGCGGGCGTGCTGATCCAGCGGGCCGACCTCGAGGAGCTGCCGACGCACGCCCTCGACGTCCTCGAGACCGTGGGGCGGCAGGCCGAGCTGCTCGCCCGCGGCGCCGCCGAGATGCGCGACCTCGACGCCCTGGAGGCCACGTGGATGCAGCTGCTGCGCGCCTCCCGCCGCACGGAGCGGATCATGGTCGAGTGGCTCGCTGACCTCGGCATGGACCTGCTGCAGCGCGACTACAACCGCCAGCGCGAGGTCGCCTGGGCGCTGCACGCGGCGCTCGAGGCCCTCTCCCGCGTGAACATGGACCTGGGCATGGTGCTCGTCCGTGAGTCCTGAGCCGGTGGAGGCGCCGTGACCGCGGGGCTCGCCGTCGTCCTCGTGCTGCTGTGCGCCGTCGGCGCGCTGATGGGGTTCCGTGACGCCCCCAACGCCGCGGCGCTGCCTGTCCGGTACCGGGCGCTGACCCCGCGCGGAGCCCTCCTCCTGACCGGAGCGGTCAACACCGTGGGCGCCCTGCTGGGCATCGGGCTCATCACGCTGAGCGTGCACTACTTCACCTCGCCCGCGGTGCGCAGCGAGATCGGCCCCCTGGCCGTGGGCGTGTCCTGCGCGGTGACCCTCGTGTGGGGTCTGCTGCTGTGGTGGCGGCGCCTGCCCGGCTCCAGCACGCACGCGCTGATCTCCGCGCTGGCGGGCAGCCACCTCGCCGTGCGCCTGAGCCTGCACATCGACGTCGCCCACACCATCTTCGACCTCGTCCGCGCCGAGGTGCTGCTCAGCCTGCTGCTCTCGCCCCTGATCGCGTGGGCGCTCGCCCGACTGCTCACCGCGCCCGCCATGCGGCTCGCCACCCGCGGCACCACGGTCAACGTCCAGCACCGGGCCCGCGTCGCGTTGGGCATCTCCGCCAGCGCCATGGCCATGGGCCACGGCCTGCAGGCCGGTCAGCGCATGGGGGTGCTGTGGGCTGCCGTGCTGGTGGGGTCCGGGTCCGTCCTGGCGCCGGACGCCCTGACGGCCGAGTTCGTGGGGGGCGCGTTCCTGTTCGCCCTCGCGGTCGGGCTCGGCACGCTGGGCGGCGCCTGGCGGATCGCCTGGACCCTCACCGAGCGTCTCGTGCGCCTCGACCCCCTGCGGGCGTCCGTGGCCGCCGTCATCCCCGCGGGCCTGCTGTTCGTCGGATCCCTGATGTTCCACCTGCCCCTGTCCTCCACCCACACGGCGACGGCGGCCATCGTGGGCGCCGGCCAGACGCAGACCTACGCGTCCGTGCGCTGGCCCACCGTGCTGCGCGTGGTCGGCTGGTGGCTGCTCACGCCGGTGGCCTGCGCCCTCCTCGGCCTCCTCGGCACGCTGGCCCTCCTCCCGCTGGCCTGAGGCCGCGCCCGACGACGACGCCCGGCCCCGCAGACGCCGCGACCCCGCCCGGCGTGCGGCCGGACGGGGTCGGGGACGGAGCGCGGGGCGGCTCAGCCGAAACGGCCGGAGACGTAGTCCTCGGTCTGCTGGCTCGAGGGGTTGTTGAAGATGACGTTGGTGTCGTCGTACTCGATCAGCTTGCCGGGCTTGCCGACGCCCTGGATGTTGAAGAACGCGGTCTTGTCCGCCACGCGCGCGGCCTGCTGCATGTTGTGCGTGACGATGATGACCGTGTACTCCTCCTTGAGCTCGTTGATCAGGTCCTCGACGGCGAGGGTGGAGATCGGGTCGAGCGCGGAGCAGGGCTCGTCCATGAGGATCACGTCGGGCTGCACCGCGATGGAGCGGGCGATGCACAGACGCTGCTGCTGACCGCCGGAGAGGCCGGAGCCGGGCTTGTCGAGGCGGTCCTTGACCTCGTTCCACAGGTTGGCGCCGCGCAGGGACTTCTCCACGAGCTCGTCCGCACGGGACTTGTTCAGGCGGGTGCCGTTGAGCTTGTAGCCGGCCAGCACGTTGTCGCGGATGGACATCGTGGGGAACGGGTTCGGACGCTGGAAGACCATGCCGATCTGGGAACGGACGCGGACCGGGTCCACACCGGGCCCATAGATGTCCTCGCCGTCGAGCAGGAGCTTGCCGTCCACGGTGGCGCCGGGGAGCACCTCGTGCATGCGGTTGATGCTGCGCAGGAAAGTGGTCTTGCCGCAGCCGGAGGGGCCGATGAAGGCAGTGACGGAGCGGGGGGCGATGTCGATGTTGACGCCCTCGACGGCCTTGAACTTGCCGTAGAAGACATCGACGTCGACGGCCTGGATGCGCTTGGACATGAGTGGTTCTGTTCCTTCGTGGAAGTCTCTGGGGGGGTGCAGCCCGACGTGATCCTCATGGACGAGCCCTGCTCCGCGCTCGACCCGATCTCCACCCTCGCCGTCGAGGACCTGATCAACGAGCTCAAGGACCCGCGGACCTGGCCGCCGCCCCCACCGCAGACGTGCTCACGGCCTGGGACCGGCTCGGCTACCCGCGCCGGGCCCTGCGCCTCCAGGAGGCCGCCCGGGCCGTCGTCGAGCGCCACGACGGCCGGGTGCCGGCCGACCCCGCCGCCCTGCGCGCCCTGCCCGGCATCGGCGAGTACACGGCCGCGGCGGTCGCGAGCTTCGCGTTCGGCATCCCCGAGACCGTCGTGGACACCAACGTGCGCCGGGTGATCGCGCGCGCGGTCGCGGGTGAGGCCCTGCCCGGCAGGTCGCTGACCCGCGCCGAGATGCGCCGCGCCCAGGCCCTCATGCCCGAGGACCCCACCCGCGCCAACGCGTGGAACGCGGCCGTCATGGAGCTCGGGGCCCTCGTCTGCACCGCCCGCTCCCCCGCCTGCGACCGCTGCCCCCTGGCGGAGACGTGCGCGTGGGTCGCGGCGGGCTCCCCGCCGCCGGTGGAGGTGCCGCGCGGCCAGGCCTGGGCCGGCACGGACCGTCAGGTGCGCGGGGCTGTGATGGCCGCCGTCCGCGAGCACGGTCGCGTGGCCGAGGCGGAGGTGCCCGCCGTCGTCGTGGCCGGGGGGCGGCTCGGGTCGCACCGCCCCGACGACGCGCAGTGGGCGCGGTGCGTCGCCGGGCTCGTGTCGGACGGGCTGCTGGCCCGGGACGACGACGGCGGCCTCACCTTCCCGGCCTGACCTCGCCGGGGCACGGGGCGGCCCGCGGTGCGGCGGCTCAGAGGCGGCGGATCATCCGCGTGTTGCCGAGCGTGTTCGGCTTGACCCGGGCGAGGTCCAGGAACTCGGCGACGCCCTCGTCCGTGGAGCGCAGCAGTTCCGCGTAGACCTCCGGGTCCACGGCGGACTGGTCCGCCATCACCTCGAAACCGTGCCGGCGGAAGAACTCGACCTCGAAGGTCAGGCAGAAGACCCGCTCGACGCCCACGGCCCGCGCACGGTCCAGCAGCTCCTCGATGACCAGGTGCCCGACGCCGGCCCCCCGGTGGGCCTCCGAGACGGCGAGGGTGCGGACCTCGGCGATGTCCTGCCACATCACGTGGAGGGCGCCGAAGCCGGCCAGGGTCCCATCCGCCTCCTCGGCGACCACGAACTCCTGGATGGCCTCGTAGTAGGCCACAGCCTCCTTCTGGAGCAGCACGCGCTCCCGCGCCAGCGGCTCCACGAGCGCCTGGATGACCGGGACGTCCTGGGTCCGCGCCGAGCGGAGGGTGAGGGGGCGGTCGGCAGGCATGGGGTCCAGTCTAGGCACGGACATCCCGACCCCGGACAGACGGGAGCCCCCGTCCCGGCGGACCAGGCGGGGGCTCCCGCGGCGTCGACGGCAGGCTCAGGCCTGCTGCTCGCCCTCGTCCCCGGACAGGAACTTCTCCTGCGCGCCGTCGACACCCTTGTTCACGGTGTCGCCGTGCTCGCCGAGCTTGTCGCCGTGCTGCTCCTGAGCGTTGTCCACGGCCTCGTCGATCTTGTCCGAGTGCTGGTTTGCGAGGTTGTTCAGGTCACCGATACCCATGGGCGGCCTCCTTCTTCTCGGGGCTGCTCCGCGGCCGTCCCGGCGAGTGCCGGGCCGAAGCGGAGACAGGACCACCGTCGAGCGGTCACAGACCACAGTGGCACCGATCCCGCCGCGAGGGAACCCCTCTCGCGCCTGCGGGGAGGCGGGCCGGTTCAGCGGTCCTTCGCGAGGCCGTCCTTGATGCCGGCGGCGGTGTCGCGGACCTCGGCCCCGGCGTCCCCGCGGGGGCACGACGACGGCCCGCCGCCTCCTCCCCGAGGGGGAGGGGCGACGGGCCGTGGCCACCGGACGCGCGGTCCGGCGTCGTGGGTCAGACCCCGCAGGTCACACGGAGCGGTCGGCGTCCACCGGATCGCCGGCACCGGGCTCGAGCTCGGCCAGCTCCGCACCCTCCAGGGCCTCCCGGCCGCCGGAGAACGCGAACGTCAGCTCGGCGCCCTCCCCCTCGCCCGTGGCGTCCACGGTGATGAGGGAGCCGGCCGGGATCTCGCCGAAGAGGATCTTCTCCGAGAGCTGGTCCTCCACCATCTGCTGGATGGTGCGGCGCAGCGGGCGGGCGCCCATGGCCGGATCGTAGCCGCGGTCCGCGAGCAGGTCCTTGGCGGACTGGGTGAGCTCGATGGACAGGTCCTGCTCCGCCAGGCGCTTGCCGAGGCGGGAGACGAACAGGTCCACGATCTCCACGATCTCGTGCTTCTGCAGCTGCGGGAACACGATCACGTCGTCCACACGGTTGAGGAACTCGGGGCGGAAGTGCTGGCGCAGCTCCTCCTTGACCTTGCCCTTCATCCGCTCGTACCCGGTGGTGGTGTCCGTGGCCGACTGGAAGCCGGTCATGACGCCCTTGGAGATGTCCCGGGTGCCGAGGTTCGTGGTCATGATGATCACGGTGTTCTTGAAGTCCACCACACGGCCCTGCGAGTCGGTCAGGCGACCGTCCTCGAGGATCTGCAGCAGGGAGTTGAAGAGGTCCTGATGGGCCTTCTCCACCTCGTCGAACAGCACCACGGAGAACGGACGGCGGCGGACCTTCTCGGTGAGCTGGCCGCCCTCCTCATAGCCCACGTAGCCGGGAGGGGCGCCGAACAGACGCGAGACGGTGTGCTTCTCCTGGAACTCGGACATGTCCAGCGTGATGAGCGCGTCCTCGTCCCCGAAGAGGAACTCCGCGAGGGACTTGGCCAGCTCCGTCTTGCCGACGCCGGTGGGGCCGGCGAAGATGAACGACCCCGAGGGGCGGTTCGGGTCCTTCAGGCCCGCGCGGGTGCGGCGGATGGCGCGGGACAGGGACTTGATGGCCTCGTCCTGGCCGATCACGCGACGGTGGAGCTCGTCCTCCATGTTGCGCAGGCGGTCCGTCTCCTCCTCGGTGAGCTTGAACACCGGGATGCCGGTGGACTTGGAGAGCACCTCGGCGATGAGGTCCTCGTCCACCGTGGCGACGTCGGCGTCGGCGCCGGTGCGCCACGCCTGCTCCTTCTCGCGGCGCTCGTCCTCGAGCTGCTGCTCCTGGTCCCGCAGGCGGGCGGCGCCCTCGAAGTCCTGGCCATCGATGGCGGCCTCCTTCTGGGTGCGCACCTCCGCGATCCGGGACTCGTAGGCCTTGATCTCCGGCGGCACGGTCATGCGACGGATGCGCAGACGCGCACCGGCCTCGTCGATCAGGTCGATGGCCTTGTCCGGCAGGTGCCGGTCGGAGACGTAGCGGTCCGCCAGGCCGGCGGCGGCCTTGAGCGCGCCGTCGGTGATGGAGACCTTGTGGTGCGCCTCGTAGCGGTCCCGCAGGCCGCGCAGGATCTCCGTGGCGTCCTCGACGGACGGCTCGGCGACCTGGATCGGCTGGAAGCGGCGCTCGAGCGCGGCGTCCTTCTCGATGTGCTTGCGGTACTCGTCCAGCGTGGTGGCGCCGATGGTCTGCAGCTCACCGCGGGCCAGCATCGGCTTGAGGATGCTGGCGGCGTCGATCGCGCCCTCGGCCGCACCCGCCCCGACGAGGGTGTGGATCTCGTCGATGAACAGGATGATGTCCCCGCGCGTGCGGATCTCCTTGAGCACCTTCTTCAGGCGCTCCTCGAAGTCGCCGCGGTAGCGGGAGCCGGCCACGAGGGAGCCGAGGTCCAGCGAGTAGAGCTGCTTGTCCCTGAGCGTCTCCGGGACGTCACCGCGGTCGATCGCCTGGGCCAGGCCCTCGACGACGGCGGTCTTGCCGACGCCGGGCTCGCCGATGAGCACGGGGTTGTTCTTGGTGCGGCGGGAGAGCACCTGCATGACGCGCTCCATCTCGCCCGCACGCCCGATGACGGGATCCAGCTTGCCGTCGTGCGCGGCCGCGGTGAGGTTGCGTCCGAACTGGTCCAGCACCACGGAGCCGGCGTTCTGGCCGGCCTCGCCGCCCTGGCCCACCCCGGCGCCGGCGGTCTCCTTGCCGCCCTGGGCGCCGCCCTGGTAGCCGGAGAGCAGCTGGATGACCGTCTGACGGACGCGGTTCAGGTCCGCGCCGAGCTGCACGAGCACCTGGGCGGCCACGCCCTCGCCCTCGCGGATCAGGCCGAGCAGGATGTGCTCGGTGCCGATGTAGTTGTGGCCGAGCTGCAGCGCCTCGCGCAGGGACAGCTCGAGCACCTTCTTGGCGCGCGGCGTGAAGGGGATGTGGCCGGGCGGGTTCTGCTGACCCTGGCCGATGTCCTCCTGCACCTTCTCTCGCACGGCGCCCAGGGAGATGTCCATGGACTCCAGTGCCTTGGCTGCGACGCCCTCACCCTCGTGGATCAGACCGAGCAGGATGTGCTCGGTGCCGATGTAGCTGTGGTTGAGCATGCGCGCCTCTTCCTGGGCGAGCACGACCACCCGCCGGGCGCGGTCGGTGAATCTCTCGAACATGGGCACACTCCTTGCGTACGGTCGTGGTCGAGACTACGCACCCGGGCCGCGTGCCGCGCGACTGTTCGCCAGCGGGAGAAGCGGCCCGGCCGTCGTCGGGAGGGGCCGGAACGAGGCCCGGGGACGCCGATTCCTCGACGCACCCGGGCGGGGCGCTCACTTGCGCTTCGCGTTGCGGTAGGCCTCCACCACGTCGCGGTGCAGACGGCCCCGGCTCGAGACCTCGTAGCCGTTCTCGGCCGCCCACTTGCGGATCTGGGCGGCCTCGACCTTGGGCGACGGCGGCGCCACGGCGCGGCCCTTCTTCATGTAGGGCTTCAGGAACTCACGGAGTTCCGCAGCGTGCTCCTTCGACAGGTCGATCTCGTAATTGCGACCGTCCAATGCGAAGTTCACGGTCTCATCTGCAGGCGAACCGTCAAGATCATCCACGAGGACCACTTCTACCTTCTGTGCCAACGGTGATTCCCACTTTCTTCTCTCGTGCGCGTGTCCCTGGGTTCCGGTCTTCGCTCTCGGGGTTCTTTCCCGCGTGCTCACGATTCCGGCCGTGCACTTGTGGTGATTCAAGAATACCGCAACAAAGCCGGGCAGAAGGATTCTTCAACGCCGGGGAAGGAATCTCAGCGGGCGCGGTCCTCCGGATCGGCCTCCGGCCCTCCCTCGGCTCGGCGTCGGGCCGCCCACTCACGGGCCTCGGCCTCCTCGCGGGCCGCCCGCGCGTCCGCGCCCGAGAGCCGGCGGGCCTGACTCTCGCGCTCGCCCGTGTCCGAACGCAGCAGGGAGCGCATCACCAGCCAGAAGATGAGCCCGAGGCCGATCGAGGGGGCGAGGACGGAGAAGTAGTCCCAGAAGTCGGCCATGTCAGGCCTCCGGCTTGAGCAGCGGGAAGAGGATGGTCTCGCGGATGCCGGCGTCCGTGAACAGCATCACCAGGCGGTCGATGCCCAGGCCGATGCCGCCCATGGGCGGGGCGCCGTACTCGAGGGCGCGCAGGAAGTCCTCGTCCAGCTGCATGGCCTCGTCGTCGCCGGCGGCCGCCATCGCCGACTGGGCGGTCAGGCGCTCGCGCTGGATGACGGGGTCGATCAGCTCGGAGAACGCGGTGCCGCGCTCCATGCCGCCGATGATCAGGTCCCAGGCCTCGATGACCCGGTCCTTCGAGCGGTGCGGGCGCGCGAGCGGCTGGGCGGCCGGCGGGTAGTCGTACACGAACGTGGGGTTCATCAGGGTGGGCTCCACGATCTCGCCGAACAGCTCGATCACGAGCTTCTCCGCGTCCCACGCGGGGTCCACCTTGACCTCGTGCTCCGCGGCGATCGCCCGCAGCGTCTCGGCGTCCGTGTCCGGGGTGATCTCGCGGCCCACGGCCTCGGACAGCCCCGGGTACACGGCGACCCAGGCCCACTCGCCGTCGAGGTCGATGACGCCCTTCGCGGTCTCGAGCCGACGCCCGGCGCCCACCGCGTCCGCGGCGTTGAGGATGATCTCCTGCATGCGCTCGGCCATGACGTGCATGTCCGCCCACGCCTCATAGGACTCGAGGGTGGTGAACTCGGGCGAGTGGGTCGAGTCCACGCCCTCGTTGCGGAACACGCGGCCGATCTCGAACACGCGGTCGATGCCGCCGACGACGGCGCGCTTGAGGTACAGCTCGGTGGCGATGCGCAGGGTCATCGGCTGGTCGAACGCGTTGAGGTGCGTCTCGAAGGGACGTGCGAGGGCGCCGCCGTGGACCAGCTGGAGCATCGGGGTCTCCACCTCCACGTAGCCGTGGCCCTCGAGGGTGCGCCGCACCGCCGAGGTGACCTTGGCCCGGGTGTAGACCATGCGGCGGGCCTCCTCGCGCACGATCAGGTCCGCGTAGCGCTGGCGGACGCGGGTCTCCTCGTTCAGGTCCGCGTGCAGCACGGGCAGGGGGCGCAGCGCCTTGGAGGCCATCTCCCACGCCGAGGCCATGATGGACAGCTCGCCGCGGCGCGAGACGATCACCTCGCCGGTGACGGAGAGGAAGTCGCCCAGGTCCACGACCTTCTTCCAGTCGGCCAGGGACTCCTCACCGACGGCGGCCAGGGACACCATGACCTGGAGGCGGACGGCCTCCCCGTCCGCGCCGGACTCCTGCAGGGTGGCGAAGCAGAGCTTGCCGGTGTTGCGGAGGAAGACGACGCGCCCGGTCACCGACACGGTCTCGCCCGAGGCCCAGTCAGGCTCGTGGCCGTCGAACCGCTCACGCACCTCGGCCAGCGCGTGGGTGCGCGGCACCTGCACGGGGTAGGCCTCGCGGCCCGAGGCGAGCAGCTGCTCACGCTTGGCGGCGCGGACGGCCTGCTGATCGTGGTGGTCGACGGCGGCGGAGGCGGAGTTCTCGGTGGTCACGGTTCCCGAGTCTACCGACGGCGCCCCGCCGGTCAGCCGCGCACCTCGGGGTTGACGAGGGCCGGGACCTCCGCGCCCGTGGCCATGGCGATCGCGTTGCGCGCGGCCAGCTCGGCCATCGCGGCGCGGGTGTCCCGGGTGGCGGAGCCCAGATGCGGCAGGAGCATCACGTTCTCCAGCTCGGCCAGGCCCGGGGCGAGGGCGGGCTCGTCCTCGTAGACGTCCAGACCGGCGCCGAAGAGCCGCCCCTCGCGCAGGGCGGTGACGAGGGCCGCCTCGTCCACCACGGGCCCCCGGGCCGTGTTGACGAGGACGGCGTCGTCCTTCATCTTCGCGATCACGTCCGCATCCACGAGGTGATGGGTGTCGTCCGTCAGGGGCACGTGGAGGGACAGGACGTCCGCGACCTCGACGAGCTCCTCCCAGCGGACCTGACGGACGCGGCCGGCGAGGTCGCCGAGCTCCGCGGCCGCGACCTCCCGGTGCGCGGGCGGCCGCGGCGCGAACACGACCTCCATGCCGAAGGCGAGCGCACGCTCGGCCACCGCCTTGCCGATCCGCCCGAAACCGGCCAGGCCCAGGGTCGCGCCACGCACGTCCCGGCCCACGAGCAGGTCCGGCGCCCAGCCGTGGAAGCGTCCCTCGCGCACCATCCGCTCGCCCTCGGGGGCACGGCGGGTCACCCCGAGGATCAGGAGCATCGCGATGTCCGCGGTGGCGTCCGTGAGCACGTCCGGGGTGTTGCCGACGGCGATCCCCCGCCGCGTCGCGGCGGCCACGTCCACGTTGTTGTAGCCGACCGCGTAGTTGGCGATGCCCCTGATCCGCGCGTCGGCGAGCACGTCGGCGGTGAACTTCTGGTCCAGGGCCGCGACGACGACGTCGTAGTCCCCCGAGGCCACCAGCCGCGCGAGCGCGGCGTCCCCTCCGACGTCGGCGCCGTCCACCACCTCTCCGGCCGCGCGCAGCATCCCGAGCCCGGGCTCGGGGAGGCGGGTCATGAGCAGGAAACGGGGGGTCACGGCGGGGCCTCACTCTCGGATTCGGCGGCGACCAGACCGCCTACACCTGGGTCATCACCTCGGCCCTGCTCGCCACGGCCATCGCCACCCCGATCTGGGGCAAGCTGGCCGACCTCGTCAACCGCAAGGTCCTCTTCCAGGTCGCCCTGGCGATCTTCGTCGCCGCCTCCGCGGCGGCCGGGTTCACCCACGATCCGACCTTCCTGATCGTCTGCCGCACCGTGCAGGGCCTGGGCGGCGGCGGCCTCGTCGCGCTCAGCCAGGTGATCATGGCGGACATCATCAGCCCGCGTGAGCGCGGCCGCTACATGGGCCTGTTCGGCGCCGTGATGGCCGTGGCCACGGTGGGCGGCCCGCTCGCCGGCGGCGTGATCACCGACCTGTGGGGCTGGCGCTGGAACTTCTTCGTGGCGGTGCCCTTCGCTGTCGTCGCCCTGGTGATGGTGCAGCGCACCCTCCACCTTCCGCACCGCGAGCGCCAGAAGGTGTCCATCGACTACCTCGGCATCGTGTTCCTGACCGCGGCCACCGCGCTGCTGCTGATCTGGGTCACCAGCGCCGGTCGCGACTTCGACTGGGCCAGCACCACCACCGCGTGGATGCTCGGCGGCGCCGCCGTCGCCACCGTCCTGTTCGTCGTGACCGAGCTGCGCGTCGCCGAGCCGCTCATCCCGCTCACCCTCTTCCGCGACCGCACCTTCACCCTCGCGACGATCGCCTCGATCGCCACGGGCCTGGCCATGTTCGGCTCCTCCGTCTACCTGGCCCAGTACATGCAGCTGGCCCGCGGCGCGGCGCCGACCCAGGCCGGCCTCATGACCATCCCGATGATCCTCGGCCTGCTCGTGTCCTCCACGGTGATCGGCGGCCTCATCACCCGCACCGGCGTGTGGAAGCGCTGGCTCGTGATCGGCGCCGTCCTGCTGATCGCCGGCACCGCCCTGCTCGGCACCCTGCACTACGACACCTCCTTCTGGCTGGTGTCCCTCTACATGTTCCTGCTCGGTGCCGGCGTCGGCATGACCATGCAGAACCTCGTGCTCGTGGTGCAGAACACCACCGACCCGCGGCAGATGGGCGTCGCCAGCTCCGGCGTCACCTTCTTCCGCACCCTGGGCGGCAGCATCGGTGTCGCCGTGATGGGCGCCGTGGTCTCCAACGTGGTCCCGGACCGCATCGAGGAGCGCCGCGCGGACCTCGCCGCGGCCCTGCGCAGCCTGGGCCCGGACGCCGCCGAGTGGTCCGAGAGCCTGCAGTCCAGCACCCTGCCACGCGTGGCGGAGATGCCCGACGGCCTGCGCTCGATCTTCGAGGACGTCTACGCCACCGGCATCTCCCACGCGTTCCTCGTGGGCGTGCCGCTCGCGATCGTCGCGCTGATCGCGATCCTGTTCCTGCCGAACATCCCGCTGGGCCGCATGACCACCTCCGAGCGCCTCCACGCCACCCGCGCCGACCTGGCCACCCACTCCACGGCCGAGGCCATGCAGACGCTGCCCGCGACCGGTCCGATCCCCGTGGTGACCGCGGCGCAGGGGCAGCATCCGGCCGAGGACCCGGAGGAGTCCCGGGCGGTGGCGGCCGAGCGCCCGGCGACGGCGTCGCCGGTGGCCGGCCGGCCCGTCGTCCCCGCGGCGCTGGCCGTGGCGGGGACGGCCCTGCTGGCGGCCGTCGTCACCGCGCTGGTCCGGGCCCGCCGTGGCTGACGGCGCCCCGGACCCGGGCAGAGGCGGCGACGACGCGGGCTTCGAGGCCGCCGTCCAGGGGCTCGAGCAGGCGTTCTCGCGTCTGGTCCTGCAGCACCGCCAGGTGATGGTCCGCTACGCGGCGGCCCTCA
The DNA here is from genome assembly GCF_902506395.1 of Micrococcus sp. 116. Classification (NCBI taxonomy): domain Bacteria; kingdom Bacillati; phylum Actinomycetota; class Actinomycetes; order Micrococcales; family Micrococcaceae; genus Micrococcus; species Micrococcus sp. 116. Next base: position 2,287,636 of record NZ_LR732370.1, on the reverse strand, counting down.
GCCCGGCCCTGTCCGTCGGGGCGATGAAGGCGTTCATGATGCTGGCCAACGAGGGGACCATGACGCCCTCGGCCGTGGCCGAGGGCCTGCTGGTGGACCGCGCCCAGGTCTCCCGCATGGTCCGCGACCTCGAGGCCGCCGGGCTGATCACCCGAGAGCCGGACCCGCGGGACCGCCGCTCCGCCCTCCTGAGCGCCAGCCCCGAGGGGCTCGCCCGCCTCGACGCGGTGCGCGGCGGCCCGGCGGGTCGCGGGCTGCGCGACGACCTGGCGCGCTGGGACCGCGAGGACATCCGGACGCTGACGCGCCTGCTGGACCGGCTGGCCGCCGAGCGTCAGACCCGGATGCAGGACCCCGCCGAGTCCGAGTGAGCCGCCGGCCGGACCCGCGGGCCCGGCCGGCGGGCGGGATCACCAGATGGTGACGCGCTCCTCCGGGGCCAGCCACATGGGATCCCCCTCGCGCGTGCCGAACGCCTCGTGGAAGGCGTCGATGTTCTTGACCACCTGGTTGCAGCGGAACTCGTTGGGCGAGTGCGGGTCCGAGGCGATGCGGGTGACCATGGCCTCCGGTCGCGTGAGCTGACGCCACACGGTGGCCCAGGCGGTGAAGAACTCGCGGTCCCCCGCCGCGGCGTCGAGGGAGGCGCCGTCGCCCTCGTCCCGCCAGATCTCCAAGGCGCGGTGGGCGATGCCCAGGCCGCCGAGGTCGCCGATGTTCTCCCCCAGGGTGAACTCGCCGTTGACGCGGTGGTCCGGGGCCTCGGCCGGGGAGAGCGCGTTGTACTGGGCCACCAGCCGGGAGGTGCGCTCGGTGAACGCCGCGCGGTCCTCCTCGGTCCACCAGTCCTCGAGCCGACCGGCGCCGTCGTACCGCGAGCCCTGGTCGTCGAAGCCGTGGCCGATCTCGTGGCCGATCACGGCGCCGATCGCCCCCAGGTTCGCGGCCATCGAGGCCTCGGGGTCGAAGAACGGGGGCTGCAAAATGGCGGCCGGGAAGACGATCGCGTTCTCGAGCGGGGAGTAGTACGCGTTCACCGTCTGCGGCGTGATGTGCCACTCCTCCGGGTCCGGCCCGTCCGCGATCTTGCGCAGGTCCCGCTCCCACTCGAGCTCCGAGGATGAGCGGGCGTTGCCCAGCAGGTCGCCGGCGTGGACCTCGAGGGCGGAGTAGTCCAGCCACTTCGAGGGGTAGCCCACCATGGGGCGGAACATCGCCAGCTTCTCGAGCGCCCGCTGACGGGTCTCCTCGCCCATCCACTCGAGCTCCTCGATGGACCGGCGATAGGCCTCCTGGAGCAGGCCCACGAGCTCGTCCATCGCGGCCACGTGGCCCTGCGGGAAATGGCGGGCCACGTAGAGCTGCGCCACGTCCTCGCCGGCCGCCCCGTTGACGAACGCGACCGCGCGCTTCCAGCGGGGGCGGACCTCCTCGGTGCCGGCCAGGCGGCGGCCGTAGAAGGAGAAGTTCTCCTGCACGAACGCGTCCGGCAGGAAGCCGGCGAAGGAGCGCAGCACCTGCAGGATCAGCCAGTGACGCCAGTCCTCGAGGTCGGCGGCCTCGGGTCCCTCGAGCAGCCCCTGCACACCGGAGAGGAAGTCCGGCTGCCACACCACGACCTCCGCGGCGCGCTCGCCGGCGGCGTCCACGCCCTCGAGCCACGCGTCGGCCAGGGGGAAGAGCTCCGTCAGCCGGTCGTGGGTCATGGGGTTGTAGCGGGCCACGGCGTCCCGGCTGCGGACCAGGTCCCAGTGCAGGGCGGCGATGCGCTTCTCCAGCTCCACCACCCGGACGCCCAGCGCGGCGGCCTCGTCCCGGTCCGCGCCGATCCCGGCCAGCGTCAGCAGGCGGCCGGTGTGCTCGGTGTACTGCGCGAGGATCTCGGCGTAGGCCTCGTCCCGGTAGTAGGACTCGTCCGGCAGGCCCAGGCCGCCCTGGAGCAGGTGCAGGAGCATGCGGTCCGGGTTCCCGGCGTCGTTGAGTGCGCCGGTGTTGATGAGGCCGGAGACGCCCTGACGCTGCAGTCGCCCGGAGAGGGTGAGCAGCTCCGCAGGGGTGGTCACGGTGGCCACCGCCGCCAGGTCCGAGGCGATCGGCTCGAGGCCGCGGGCCTCCACGGTCTCGTCGTCCATGAAGGAGGCGTACAGCGCGGCGATCCGGCGCTTGAGCTCCGGATGCTCCATGCCCTCCGTGTCCTCCGCATCCAGCGGCGCGAGCGGGGCGTCCCGGTGCGCGCCGGCCGCGGCCGTGGCCTGCACGCGCGCCTGGGCGGGGTCGAAGCCCGCGCCGACCTCGCGCACGGCGTCCTCGCACAGGTGCCGGACGGCGAGCTCGGCCGCGTCCCGCAGCTCGAGGAACGCGCCGTAGGCGCCCTGGTCCGCGGGGATCTCGTGGGTGTCCAGCCACCCGGCGTTGACGTGGCGGTACAGGTCCTCGCGCGGCGACGGGACGCGGGGCTCGGCGGTGGCGGTCACGGCGGATCCTCCTGGACGTGGGGGGTGGGACGGTCTCGCACGGCACTCTAGCCGTGACACCGGACACGACGACGGGCACGCACCCTGGTCGGGTGCGTGCCCGTCGTCGTGGGGACGGCCGGCCCGGGGGCCGCCGTCGGGAGGCGGGGGCTCAGCCGACCTCGGCGGCCAGCTTCGCGAGCGACTCCTCCATCTGCTCCTCGGAGACCATCGGGAAGAGGTTCTTCTCCAGCAGCTCCGGGTCGGTCACGTCGGTCCAGTCGTAGGTGAGGGACACGTCCGTGCTGCCGGAGCCGTTGTCCTCGAGCCGGTAGACCCACTGCCAGCCCTTGGGCTCGGTGCCGGCGGGGGCGGTCTTCCAGCCGACCAGCTTGTTCGGGTCGTAGGCGACCACGTGGTTGTCCGTCTGGTAGTCGCCACCCATGTGCTCCGCGTGCATGTTCATGGTGAACACGTCGCCGACCTTCTGGATGCGCTGGGTCTTGTCGTCCGACTGCACCATGCCCGAGCCGTCGAACTTCGCGTGGTTCGCGGGCAGGGTCAGGAAGTCGAACACGTCCTTGGCGGACGCGTCGATGGTCCGGGTGACGGTCTGCTGGGTCTCGCCGTGGGCGGTCTTGTTCATCTCGGTCATGGGATCAACCTAGGCACGGGGCCGGGGCGGCCGACAAGGTCTGGGGCTCAGTCCGGCACGTTGCGCCCACGCCGGAACGCGGACACGCTGCGGTGGCCGGCCACGCTGAACCGCCACGGGAAGCGCACGGAGCCGCCCTCCCCCGAGACGCCGACGCGCGGGCCCGTCACGACCTCGATCGGCGGCTCGGCCGGATCGCGGGGCGCGGGCGGGGCCAGGAGGAAGCGGGCGGGCGCGGCCGGCGCGGCGAGGCGGGCCGGGGTGCCGCCGTCGTCGGCCACCTCCGGCGGCGCGGCGACGATCTCCACGGGCGCGTGGCCCATCTCCAGGGTGATGCCGAGGCCCTGGCCGAGGTTCCCCGGGCCGGAGAGCAGCTTGAGGCCGGTGTCCCGGCCACGGCGGGCCACCGCGAGGTCCCCTCCCGCGAGCACCTCGGCCGCACGCAGCAGCACACCGCCGGCCTCCCCCTCGGGGTGGCCCACCAGGTTCAGGCAGCGGTGGATGCCGTAGTTCAGGTACACATACGTACGCCGCGGCGGCCCGAACAGCGCGGCATTGCGCTCGGTGCGACCGCGGAACGAGTGGGCGCCGGGGTCCGCGCCCGCGTTCCCGTACGCCTCGGTCTCGGTCAGCCGCACGGTGACGGCGCCGTCCGGGGCGACGACGGTCAGCCGGCACCCCAGCAGCGTCGCGGCGAGCGCGGGCGAGGGGCCGTCGAAGGCGGCGGCGAGACGCTCCGGGGTCACGGCAGCGGCCCCGCGGCGGGCAGCACCATGGTGTCGATCAACCGGACGGGCGGCACGTGCGCGGCCACGAGGGCGAGGGCCTCGCGGCGCAGCGGCTGGCACAGCAGCTCCGGACCGAGCTCGGCGAAGGTGTCCCGGTCCACCACCACGAGGTGGTCCAGCTCGACGCCCGGCTCGTCCTCGACCATCCGGCGAGCGGCCTGGACGTCGACGGGCTCACCGGCCGCCGCGGCGTCGGCCAGGGAGCGCAGGGCGCGGCTGAGGACGAGCGCGTGTTCCAGGCCCGCGGCGTCCAGGCGGGTGTTGCGGCTGGAGAGCGCGAGGCCCTCGGGCGAGCGGACGATGGGCACGGCGCGGACGTCGACGTCGATGTCCAGGTCCGTGGCCAGGCGGCGCAGGACGGTGAGCTGCTGCGCGTCCTTCTGGCCGAAGTAGCTGCGCAGGACCGGCACCGCCGGGCGCACGATGTTCCACAGCTTCGCCACGACGGTGGCCACGCCGTCGAAGTGGCCCGGGCGGGAGGCGCCCTCGAGGACCTCCCCCATGCGGCCGGCGGAGACGGTGACGATCGGCGCGTCCGGGTAGCCCGGGTACATCTCCTGCACGTCCGGGGCGAACACCACGTCGGCGCCCGCCGCCGCCAGCAGGTCCAGGTCCGCGTCCAGGGTGCGCGGGTAGTGCTCCAGGTCGGCCGGATCGCCGAACTGGAGCGGGTTCACGAAGATGCTGACCGCGACGACGTCGTTCTCGGCGCGGGCCCGCCGCACCAGGGCCGCGTGGCCGCCGTGGAGGGCGCCCATCGTGGGGACCAGGCCGACGGTGACGGGCTCGGCGTCGCCGTCGTCCGTGGCGTGGGCGACGAGCTCACGGAGAGCGGAGCGCATCTCGGCGACGGTCCGGGCCAGACGCGGGCGCGCGGAGACGCCGTCAGCCTCGGGCGTCACGGGAGCGGGGAGGGCGTCCTCGAGGGTCAGGCCGGTGCCGGCGGGGACGGGGCGCTGGTCGGGGACGCGGTCGAGAGGGGTCACCCTCCGAGTCTAGGCACGGGGCCTCGGGGAGGACTTCCGCCTCACCACGCGCATCTGGTCCAAGGCCTGAGCCGCGGGCCGGATTCGGCCCCGCCACGCGCGACGCCGGCCGGTCCCGTCAACGGGACCGGCCGGCGTCGTGCTCGAGTCGGGCTCAGGCGTCCTTCGCGGTGTCCTTCACCTGGCGGGCGGCGTCCTGGGACTCCGCCTTGAGGCCCTGCGCCGTGTCCGTGCCCTGCTCCTTGAGGTGGGAAGCGGCCTCGGCGGCCGACTCCTTCACGCTCCCGGCGGCCTCGCGGGCGGCGGGCTCGAGGTCCTCGCGCAGCTGCTGGGCGGCCTGCTTGGCCTCGTCCACCAGCGGGGCGGCCTGGTCCTTGAGGCCCTCCGCGGCGCGCTGCTCCGCGCGTGAGGCGGGGATCAGCGAGCTGAGCAGCAGGCCGGCACCGAAGGCGATCAGCCCGGCGGCCAACGGGTTGCCCGCGGTGCGGCCGCGCAGCTGAGCCGGGGCCTGGTGCAGGGCGTGCTGGGCGTCGTCGGCCCACTCGGACACCCGGTCGCCGGCGTCGCCCAGGCGGTCCTGGGCCTGGCCGGCCGCGTCATACGCGGAGGCCCGGGCGTCGTCGACCACCGCGTGGGCGCGATCGCCCAGCGAGGGCTCGTGGCGGTGCTGCTCCGGGGAGCCCATGATGTTCTCCTTCGCGTGGATGAAGCCGTCCTTGATGCGGTTGGTCTGCCGGGACACGGCCTTCGTGGGGCTCACCTTCTCGGCGAGGGCGTCCACGTCCTGGCCGAGCTCGCGGCGCGTGCGCTCGATGTCGGCGCGGATCTCGTCGGGGTTGTTGCTCGTGGTCATCGCGTCTCCTTCGCGGGGTTCAGGGTCTCGGGGATCTCCTGAAGCGTCTCCTGGGTCTGCGGCAGACCCTTGATCTTCTCGATGTCCTTCTTGCCCTGTACGGCCAGCACGGCCGCGACGACGCCCCACAGCACGGCCACGATCAACGCGGCCCAGCCGATCGGCAGGAATACGTCGAGCAGGTGCATCAGGGCCAGGGACAGGAACATCAGCAGGAAGAAGCCGCCGACGGCGGCGCCGGCCAGCAGGCCTGCCCCCTTGCCGGCCTTCTTCGCGGACTCGGTGGCCTCGGCCTTGGCCAGGGCGATCTCCTGGCTGACCAGCGTCGACAGCTTGGCCGACAGGCTCTGGAACATCTCGCCGAGGCTCTCGTGCTCGGCACGGAACTCCGCCTGCGTGGGCGGCGGGGTGTGCGCGCCGGAGTGCGGCGTCGCGTCGCGGAACGGTTCGTGGGCGGTGCTCATGCGTCACCCCCGGGCCGGGTCTGGTCGAACGGCCGCTCGGCGGTCAGGCCCTGCTGGACCGGCGCCTGCGTGCCATACGGGGTGTCCCCGACGCCGGCCGCGCGGCGGGGCCCGGCGCCGTCCGCGACGCGGCCGTCGGCCTGGGAGAGCGAATCGCTCGAGTAGGCCGGGGCCTGCGAGTCCAGGTGGTGCGGGGTCACGTCCGCGTGCACCGCGTCCGGACGGGTCGTGTGACGGCGCGGCGAGGTGGAGGCGGCGGAGTCGGGCTGGGCGGCGTCGCGGATGCCGCGCGTCAGTCGACCGGCCACCAGCCCGGCGCCCAGGGCGAGGGCCAGGAACGTGCCCGGACGGCGAGCGGCGAAGCCGCGCACGTCCTGCAGCAGGTCCTGCGGGGAAGCGGTCTCCAGGCGCTGCGTCAGGGCCTCGGCACGGTCCGCCACCGAGGCGACGCCCTGGCGCACCAGGTCGGTCTGCGGCTGCTCACCGGAGACCACGCGGTGCAGGTCGTCGGTGTAGCTGCGCACCTGGCCCGCGAACCGCTCCTGCTGGGTCTGCACCTGCGCGCCGACCTGCTCCTGGGCGGAGCCGACCAGCGACTGCACCTGGTCAGCGGCCTCGTCCTTCACCTGGCCGGCCTCGTGCTTGGCGGTGGCCGCGAGGTCCTGGGCCTTGTCCTTGGCGTCCTGGGCCACGGCCTTCGCCTGGCCCTGGGCCTCGCCCGCGGCCTGCTGGGCCTTGTCCTTCGCCTGGTCCTTGGCGTCACGGCCCTCGGCTGAGGAGCCGTGGGCGTTCTTCGGCGTGTTCGTCGTCATGCTGTGCCTTCCTTCGTCCGGGTCGGCGGCCCCTCATGGCCAGCCCTTCTGGCCGTCCACGTCACCGGGTCCACCGGTCCTGAGGGCCAAGGTAAGCACCGCGACGGACGTGCCGGAAGACCTCGGGTCCGCCGGGATCGTCTCCGGTCGGGACGGGGTCAGCGCACCTTCAGGCCCCGCTGGGCGGTCTTGCCGACGCCCCGGCCCGGGTGCTCCTTCTTGCCCTGCATCCAGGTGTCCACGGCCTGCACGCCGAGGTCGGGGTGGTCGGTGAAGAAGCCGTCGATGCCGGCGTCGAGGAACGGCTGGATCATGCCGACCATGTCGCCCCGCGCGTTCGGGTCCGTGGAGGAGCGGAACTCCGTGTAGAGGAACTGGTTCTCGGCGCGGAAGGTGTACGGCACCACCTCAAGGCCCGCGCGGTGGGCGAGGGAGACGAACGCGGTCTCCTCGCCCATCGAGCCGTCCTTCTCCTTGGTGATGATCTGCGCGAAGGCCGGGCCGAGCGTGTCGACGCCGGCCGCGCGGACCTCGCGCATGCCCGCGGCGGTCTCGTAGAAGTCGTAGTCGCGGAGCCCGTCGCCGGCGGCCACGGAGTCATAGGGCGCGCCGGTGACGCTGGAGAGGAACACCGTCTCGGCCTTGAGGCCGAGGTTCTCGTTGAGATCGCGCAGGTTGGCGAGCTCGAAGGACTGCACGGTGGCGGGGGCGTTGCGCTTGTTCAGGCCGTACTCGTCGAGCAGCTCGACGACGCGCTCCTCCATGGACAGGCCGATGGAGTCGAAGTAGGTGGGGTGCTTGATCTCGGGGATGACGCCGATCTCGCGGCCGTACCGGGCAGAGAGGCGCTCCCGCAGCTCGAGCACCTCCTCGAAGGTGGGCACCTGGTACCGGCCGTCGTAGGACGCGGACTCGGGGCGGACCTGCGGCAGGCGCTCCTTGGCGCGCAGGGTCTTGAGCTCGGCGAGGGTGAAGTCCTCGGTGAACCAGCCGGTGAGGGCCACGCCGTCGACGACCTTGGTGGTCTTGCGGTCCGCGAACTCGGGCCGCTGGGCGACGTCCGTGGTGCCGTCGATCAGGTTCTCGTGGCGGACCACGAGCACGCCGTCCTTGGTGGAGACCAGGTCCGGCTCGATCACATCCGCGCCCTGGGCGGCGGCCAGCTCGTAGGCGGCCAGGGTGTGCTCGGGGCGGTAGCCGGAGGCACCACGGTGACCCACGACGTCGGGGCGCACTACGGGCTTGCCCGTGACGGACTGCGCGGCGGCCGGGGTCGTCGGTGCGGCGGGGGCGGCGGCGGCCGGGGCGGCCAGCGGGGCGCTGACGGCGACGGCGGCGGCGAGGGCCACGAGGCCGCGGGCGGCGTGACGACGGACGGAGGTCATGGAACGGTCCTTTCCGGGAGGGGGATGACCGCTCCAGTGGGCCAGATCCGGGTGTCGGCCGGGTGGCCCCCCTCCGGCCACAGCCGGCCCGTCCGGTGAACAGCCGGTGACGGGCGGCTGATCGGAGAGGTTCAACCGCCCGTCACGATGCGCGGCGCCGGGCCCGGCGGCTCAGCCCGCCGTCGGCGACGGCCGCGTCAGTCCCAGCGTCTCCGGGGCCGACGGGGTGCCGTCGCCGAGGACGTGCTCGCCCAGGAAGCCGAGGACGACCTCGTACCAGACCCTCGCGTGCTGCGGGGCGAGGATCCAGTGGTTCTCGTGCGGGAAGTAGAGGAACCGGTGGTCGGTGGTGCCGTCCGCGGCGGCCGGCCGCCCGGACTTCGCCAGCAGGTCCGACCACAGGCGCAGCCCCTCGCCGATCGGCACGCGGTAGTCCTTGTCGCCGTGGATGACGAGCATCGGAGAGACGATCTCCCCCACGAACCGGTGCGGAGAGTTCTCCTGCTGCATTTGCTCGTCCATCTCGCGGGCCCAGTAGAACGCGGCGTCCGTCGTCGGGCCGAAGCCGTCCAGCGCCCACAGCGAGGCGTGCGTGACCACGCACCGGAACCGATCGGTGTGCCCGGCCACCCAGTTCGCCATGTAGCCGCCGAACGAGCCGCCCATGGCGGCGGTGCGGTCGCCGTCGACGTCCTCACGCGCCACGACGGCGTCCGTGAGCGCCATCAGGTCCGTGTAGGGCGCCTGACCCCAGCGGCCCCAGCCGCGTTCGATGAAGTCCTGGCCGTAGCCCGTGGACAGCGCCGGGTCCGGCATCAGCACCGCGTAGCCGCGCGCCGCCATGACCCACGGCGTCCAGCGCCAGCTCCACGCGTTCCACGAGCCCAGCGGCCCGCCGTGGATCCACAGTAGCAGCGGGTGACCGCCGGCCGGCGCCTCCCCCTCGGGGAGCACGAGCCAGCCGCGCACGCGCGTGCCGTCCTCGGCGACGGTCTCCACGTCCTCGAGGGTGCCCGGGATCGCGGGGCGCTCCACGGGGTTCGGCAAGCGCGTGGCCTCGCCCGTGGCCAGGTCGATCCGCGCCACCTCCGGCGGGAACAGGTAGGAGGAGCGGACGCCGTAGGCCGTGGCCCCGTCCGGGGAGAGCACGACGTCGGTCCACGCCTCGTCCTCCCGGGTCACCTGCGCGACGGCGCCGGTGGCCACCTCGATGCGGAACACCGGGCGGCGACCCTCCGAGTCCGCGAGCGCGATCACCGCGGAGTCGTCCGGCAGCCACGCGACGACGTCGGCCCAGCGGTCCCAGCCGTGGGCCAGGGGCGTGGTCTGGCCCGTGGCCGTGTCCATCACGTACAGGCGCGGGTGCACGGCGGAATGCGGGGTGGAGTCGGGGGTGCGGACGACGACGGCGCGCGTGCCGTCATGGCTGACGGGGCCGACGGCCACGTCCTCACCGGGGACGTCGTGCAGGACGCGGTGCTCGCCCGTGGCCAGGTCCACGCGCACCACCGTGCCCTCGCGCACGTTGCCGCGAGCCTCGGCGGTGGCGGCCGTGGTGAGCAGGAACGAGCCGTCCGGGGCCACCTGCGCGCCGATCCCGAACGCGTGGGAGCGCGGGAATCCGGAGACGTGGCGCAGGTGGTGCGCCACGTCGTCGGCCTCGGGAGCCAGGCCGGAGGCGGCGGGGCCGGGCTCGGCGACGTCGGCGTCGGTGGCGGGCTCGCCCTGCGGGTCCGGGCCGGGCTCGAGGACGAAGAGCTCGGGGCGGGCGGGGCCGAGGTCGTGGTCCCAGAAGCGGATGGGGTAGCCGGTGTGCAGGATGGCGTCCACGCCGGCGTCCCTGCGGGTCTGCGCGAGGGCCGCGTGCTCGGCCTCGGTGGTCGCACCGAGCAGCCGGTCCGCCGTGACGACCACGCGGTCCGCCGCGGAGGCGCACGTGACCGCGGCGACGCCGCCCGGGCGGGAGAGCACCACGCGCGCCTCGCCGCCCCGGGCCGGCAGGGCCCACAGGGCGTTGCGCTTCTCGGCCTCGGCGTCGGCGGGGTCGGGACGGGCGGAGGTGAAGAAGAGGGTGCCGTCCGCGGCGAACTGCGCGCCGGCCTCGCCCTCGCGGGAGCGGGTCAGGCGGTGGGCGGGGCGCTCGCCCGCGGGGTCGACCTCCCAGAGGGCGGTGGCGTAGCCGGTGCCCTTCGCGTCCCGGGTGGCGACGGTGGTCACCAGGCGGGCGCCGTCCGGGCTGAGGGTGAGACCGGCGACGCGCGGCAGGGCGGTGAAGGCGTCGAGGTCGTGGAAGGGGGTGGCGGGGGTGTTGTGTCCGGGGTGTCCGGGGTGGAGGTCATGCGTTCGTTTCTATCGGCCTGCACGTGATCCGGGCAACACGGAGGGCGGCGGGGTGGTGGCCTCGACGGCGGGCCGCCCCGGTGCCCGCCGCGCCTCAGGCGCCGGGCAGCGCGCCGGCGTCGGCCCGGATCTGCTGGAGCTGCTCGCCGAGCCAGTCGACGTACCCGCCCATCCACTCCCCCGTGGCCTGGTCGTTCCAGCTCTGGCCGACCACCGGCTGCGGGAAGACGACGGCGTCCGAGAGGGTGTCCCGCAGCGCGAGGGCGGGCCCCTCCTCGTCCGCGACCGTCACCCACTGCATGCCGTGGCGCGCGCCCAGGTGCTCGCCGAGCAGCACCGCGACGACGTCCAGCAGCACCGCCAGCTCCTCGGGGTCCAGCTCGTCGGCCTCCGCCTGCGAGCGGGCCAGCACGGCGTCGTAGTACGCGGCGACCGCGTCCAGGTCCAGGTGGTCCACGCCCTCCTGCGCGGCGAAGTCGCGACGGACGCGCACCCACTCCCGCTCGGGCTCGGTCAGGGGGCTCATCTCGGGCTGGTCGGTCATGGCCTCCATCCTGCCAGGCGCGTCGGGCGCCGCCGTCGCCGGAACGGGCGGCGCCGGCCGCGCTTTCGTTCGAGAAACGGCGAGGAACCGGGGGGACACACCGCCGGAGGCCTGCGATCCCCCAGCGGGAGCACTCGTGGACGCGCCCGATGTCGTGCCGCCAGCGACGAGGCGAGCGTGCGGGCCGTCGTCGTCCGCCGCCCCCGACCGGACTTGAGACACTGGCCCCATGCGCATCATGACCGTCTGCCTGGGGAACATCTGCCGCTCGCCCGCCGCCGAGGCCGTGCTGAACCGCAAGCTCGCGGAGGCCGGTCTCGACGACGTCGAGGTCACCTCCGCCGGCACGTCCGACGAGCACGTGGGCGCCCGGCCGCATCACCTCACCCGCGAGGTCGGCGGCGAACTGGGCTACGAGTTCCCGACGGTGGGGGTGCAGCTGTCCGCCGACCTCGTGGACGACGCCGACCTGATCCTCGTGATGGACGAGGCCAACCTCGCCGACGCGCGGCGGCTCGCGACCACGGACGAGCAGCGGGACCGGATCCACCTGATGGGCGAGTTCGCGTCGGATGCGGACAGCGCCGGGGTGCGCGAGGTCCCCGATCCGTACGGGTATCCGCGGCCGCAGTTCGAGGAGATGTACCGGCAGATCGAGGACGCAGCAGACGGCGTCGTCGCCGCGATCCGCGACGGCCGCCTCTGACGGCCGGGGCGCGGCCCCGGACCCGCCGTTTCCCGAACGAAAACGGTCCGGGACCCGCCGTTTCCCGAACGAAAGCGGGGGGCGGGGGCGGCGGGGGGTCGGTCAGTCGTCGTGGGGGTCGTCGGAGTCGTCGAGGACCTCTCGCAGCCGCGCCGCCGTGTCCGCGCGCAGGGTGCCGCGGGTCTCGGCGCGGTCGGTCGTCGCGCGGGCGAGGGTCTCCCACACGGCCCGCACGTCCGGGGGCAGTCCCCCGGCCTCGAGCTCCCCGAGGGTCTCACGGTGGGTCCGCAGCGTGTCGACGTCACCGCGGGCCACGGGGCCGGTGAGGGCGCCGTCGCCGTCCGTGAGCGCGTTCTCCAGCGCGGCGGTCATCAGTGAGCGCAGCACCCGCTCCGGGTCGGCCACCCCGATCGTCTCCAGGATCTGGCGGGCCTGCGCCGTCAGCGTCACCAGGTGGTTCGACCCGTGGGACAGCGCCAGGTGGTAGGCCGCCCGGTCGGCCTCCTTCACGACCACGGGCTCGCCGCCCATCTCCACCACGAGCGCCTGGGCCACGGGCAGCACCACGGGGTCCGCGGTCACGCCGAACACGCAGTCCTGCAGCCGGGCGACGTCGAGGCTCAGCCCCGTGAACGTCATGGCCGGGTGGATCGCCAGGGGGATCGCCCCGTGCGCGCGCACCGGCTCCATCACCCCCACCCCGTAGCGGCCGGAGGTGTGCACGAGCAGGTGGCCGGTCTGCACGTGGCCCGCGGCGGCCAGGCCGGCCACGAGCTCGCCCAGCGCGTCGTCCGGGACGGCGAAGACGACCATCTCGGAGCGGCGCAGGATCTCGGGGATCTCCAGGACGGGCACGCCCGGCAGGAGCATCTCCGCGCGGTCCCGCGAGGCCTCGGAGACGGCGTGCACGCCCGTGATCGTGTGGCCCGCAGCCCGCAGCGCCGAGCCCAGCACGGCCCCCACTCGACCCGCGCTCACCACGCCGACGCCCAGCCGCCCGGGCCGCTGCGCCGGGTCATGCGGGTCCAGGCTCAGGTCGAGTCCGCCGGTCATCGCTCCTCCTCGCCGCGCACGGCGGGGACGTCTGCCCCGCTCTCCTCCCCGACGACGACGCCGCCGCCGACGCCGGCCCGCGCCAGTTCGCGGCGGCCCACCTCGGTGGCCGCGACCTCGCGCGTGCGCTGCTCGAAGCGGGCCAGCTCCTCCGGGCGCATCCACTGGTCGCGGTCGGCGAGGCGACGTGAGACGGCCGCGTGCCGTGCCTCCCGGGCGTACAGGTCCACGGCCACGTCCTCGTCGAGGTCGCGGACCACGGCGTTCGCCCCCGCGACCCACACGCGCACCGTGGCCAGGCCCAGGCGCCGCTGCACCGGCCCCTGCACCAGCTCGGCCGCCTGCACGCGCTCGTGCTGGAGGGTCTGCAGCCGGCGGTTCAACCAGCCGCTGCGCACCACCAGCAGGGACCGCGTCGTCGTGAAGCCGATCCGCCGCCAGGCGAACCAGTTGAACCACCACCTGCCGCGCCGCGGCACGTGCTGGAAGCCCCCCTCCGTGCCGGAGCCGTGCACGCCCAGGTGCATGAGCCCCGCGGGGGTCAGCCCCTGCGCGGCGCGCGGATCATCCTCCAGGCCCGGGTCCGGGGCCACGACCGTGAGGACGCGGAGCACGTCCTCCCACGGACCGACGGGCAGCGCCACGTCCCGGGTGCCGTCGGACTCCTGCAGGTAGCCGGCCACCGCCATGGTCACCCGATACCAGCCGAAGGGCCGCCAGAACAGAGGCTGGGAGACGGTCACCCCCTGCACCCGCCCCGGCGGGACGGTCTGGTGGGTGGTCTCGGTGAGCCCGTGCCGCAGTCGCAGCCCGTCGGTGGAGCGGCGCACCTGGAAGCCCCAGCCGGCGTTCAACCGGGACCACGCGACGCCGGCCACGGAGAACAGGGCGGGCAGGGACGCAGCCGCGCCGATCCCGGTCAGGGTCTCCCCCTCGTCCAGCACCGCCTCGGGCAGCAGCGCGACCACGAGGGCGAGGCCGGCCAGCCAGATCAGGGACCCGGCCAGCACCCCCAGCACGCCTCCGGAGAGCAGGACGGAGCCGAGGAGCCGCCCCGCGGGCACCTGCAGCATGAGTTCGCCGGCGTCCGCGGCGTCGGCGTCGGGGAGGCCGGGCTCGGCCGCCCGCTCCGGCGCGGACGCGTCCGCCCCGGCTCCCCCGAGCATCCCCGACGCGCGGTCCAGGATCTCCCGGCGCACCGCTTCGGCCTCGGCGCGGCGCAGGAAGGACAGCTCGAGCGCGGACTCGCCGCCGTCGGCCGCCTCGACCTTCACTGTGGCCAGCCCGAGCAGCCGGGCCACGAGGGGGTGCTGCAGGTCCACCGCCTGGATGCGGTCGTAGCGCATCTGCCGGCGGCTGCGGAAGAGCCAGCCCTGGCGCAGCTCGATCCGGTCCTCCCCGCAGCGGAACCGGGTGAACCACCAGGAGAAGAAGAACACGAGGCTGATCAGCAGGGTGACCCCCAGCAGGATGCCGCCGGCCACGAGCAGGCTGCCGTCGCCGCCGCCCGGGGCGTCCTCCCCGCTGAGCCGGCCCGCCGCGAAGTCCTCCACCGCGTTGCGGCCCGCGAAGAACAGGATCAGCAGCAGGAAGGTCCAGCCCCGCACCCAGGGCGAGGCGGGGTGGACGCGGACCCAGCCGGCGTCGTCGGCGGGGGGCGGGGCGGCCGCGCTCACAGGCCCGCCAGCCGCGCCTGGCCGCGCGCCATGAGGACTTCGCGCAGCTCCTCGGCCCTCTCGCGGGGCACGCCCTCCAGGGTGACGTCCCCGCCCGCGGCGGCGGTCTTCAGGGTGAGGGTCTGCAGCCCGACCCGGCGCAGCAGCGGACCGTCCGACACGTCCACGTACTGCAGGCGGCCGTACGGCACCGCGTGCACGCTGCGGAACAGGATGCCCTCGCGCCACAGGACGTCGTCCTCGCGCTCGGCCCAGCCCATCGCGCGCACGCGCCGCGGGATCAGGATCAGGTCCACGATCCAGGACACGACGACGACGGCCGGCAGCCCCCACGCGACCCACGCGGCCATCCCCGCCCACGGGCCGGTGAGCTTGAGGATCAGCGGCACGGAGAACGCGGCGAGCCAGATCAGGTGGCCGATGGACGTGGCGATGAGATTCACCGTGGTCAGCCGCGGCGAGGCCGGCGTGAAGGCCACGCCGCTCAGGTCAATGCCGGGCACGGGCATACCCTCCTTCGGTCTCGGGACGGGCCGGTCGGCCGCGGCCCGGGGACCCATCCTGCCCACGGCCGCCCTCGGGCGCATCCTCCTCAGGGGGGATCCGGCACCACCGTTCGACGATCAGCCCCACCACCAGCAGGACGAGACCGCCGGCGGCCTGCAGGGCGGCCTCCCGCACGGTCGGCGCCCCGACGCCGGCCCGCAGCAGCACCTGCACCGCCACACCGGCGTGCCAGCCGCCGAGGGCCGCTCCCGCGAAGCCGGAGGCCTGGCCGAGCACGAGCGTGCGGGCCGCGGCGAGCGGGTCCATCCGCGCGGCGGCGGGCTTCTCCCGGTCCCGGCGCACCCGCCAGCCCAGCCCGATGCACAGCACGGAGACCGCGGCCACGGTGATCAGGCCGCCGCGACCCACCACGGGCGCCGGCCAGCCCAGGGACGGCGCGGCGAGCCCGGCCAGCCAGCCGAGCACGGCGGCCGCCAGCACCACGAGCAGGGTCCACCCGGAGCGCAGCGCGATCACGTGTCCTCCCTCCCGAGGGCGTCCGGGCATGCCGGGCGGAGCGGGACGACGTCGTCGGTGCCGGCCAGCAGCCGGTGCCGCTCGGGCTCCTGGCGGCGCACCCCGGGGGCGTCCGCGGCGACGGCGGCGAGGTCGGCGACGGGCGTGCCGGCGAGCGTGGCGTCCGCGTCGAGCCACAGCCACGGCAGCAGCACGAAGGCCCGCTCGGCCGCGCGGGGGTGCGGCAGGGTGAGGTCCGGGTGGTCGCTGCGCACGTCCCCGTAGGCGATCACGTCCACGTCCAGGGTGCGCGCGCCCCAGCGAACCTCACGCCGCCGATGGTGGTCCTGCTCGAGCCGGTGCGCCACCGCGAGCAGCTCCCACGGCGCGAGGTCCGTGCGCAGGGTGACCACCTGGTTGAGGTAGTCGGGTTGGCCCGGCGGCCCGCCCACGGGCGCGGTGACGGCCCGGGGCGAAGCCCGGACGTCCGTGATGTGCGGCAGCGCGGACAGGGCGGCGACGGCGGCGTCGAGCGTCTGCGCGGGCTCGCGCAGGTTGGCGCCGAGGGCCAGCACGGCCGCGACGGGCGCGTCCGGGCGGGCGCCCAGCTCGGGGACGGGCGCGGGGCCCTCGGCCGGGTGCGTCCAGTCGACGGTGCTCACGCGAGATCCTCCCGGGTGCGGTGCACGGTGACGGCGGCGTCCGCGAAGTCGTGCGGGATGGGCGCCTGCGGCTTGTGCACGGTGACCTCGACGGCGGTCACCACGGGCTGCTCGGCGAGGACGGCGCGGGCGATCCGGTCGGCGAGGGTCTCGATCAGGTCCACCGGCTCCCCGGTGACCAGGCGGACCACCGTGTCCGCGACCTCGGCGTAGTTGGCGGTGCGGGCGAGGTCGTCGCCGGCCGCGGCGGGGCCGGCGTCGAGGTGGAGGACGACGTCCGTGACGAACGGCTGCCCGTCCCGGCGCTCGTGGTCGAAGACCCCGTGGTGCCCGACGGCGGACAGCCCGGCCAGGCGGATGCGGTCCCGGGCGCTCACGGCAGCACGTCCTCGGAGACGGGCTCACCCGGGGCATGCGCCCCGACCCAGGCGGCGGCGGTGCGGACGGCGTCGGCGCTGGCGCGCACGTCGTGCACGCGCACGCCCCACGCGCCCTGGGCGGCGGCGAGGGCGGAGATGGCCGCGGTGGCGGCGTCGCGCGCGGCGGGCGGGGCCGGGGTGCCGTCGTCGTCCGCCAGCAGCGTGCCCAGGAACCGCTTGCGCGAGGCGGCGACGAGCACCGGGTGGCCCATGGCGCGGAGCCACTCGAGGCCGCGCAGCAGCTCCCAGTTCTGCTCGCCGGCCTTCGCGAAGCCCAGGCCCGGGTCGACGATCAGCTGCGCGGGCTCGACGCCCGCGGCGAGGAAGCGGCCGGCCACGTCCCGCAGCTCGCACACGACGTCCGGGACGGTGTCCTCGTAGACGGCCAGCCCGTCCATGGTCTGCGGGTTCCCGCGGTTGTGCATGAGGATGTACGGCGCGCCCGACGTGGCGATCAGCGCCGGCATATCCGGCTCGTGGGCGAGGCCGGAGACGTCGTTGACGATCACCGGCCCCAGCGCCAGGGCAGCCCGGGCGGTGGCGGTGTGGCGCGTGTCCACGGAGAGGACGACGTCCTCGGCCAGCAGCGCCTCGATCACGGGCAGGATGCGCTCCTGCTCCTCGGCCGGCGGCACGGCGCGGGCCCCGGGGCGGGTGGACTCCCCGCCCACGTCCACGATGTCCGCGCCGTCCGCGACCATGCGCCGGGCGTGCTCGACGGCCGCGCGGACGGTGGCGTGCTCCCCGCCGTCCGAGAACGAGTCAGGGGTGACGTTGAGGATGCCCATGACCAGGGTCCGGTCCGCGGGCAGCCGCCCCAGCAGGGCGCGGTTCGCCTCCCGCGCCGCCGCGTCGATGCTCTCGTCCACGTGTCCTCCTCCGCCGTCGGTGGTCCTCAGCCGTGCATGATGAGGCTCATCGCCTCCGAGCGCGTGGACGGATCCCGCAGCTGGCCGCGCACCGCCGAGGTGACGGTCTTCGCGCCCGGCTTGCGCACGCCGCGCATGGACATGCACATGTGCTCGGCCTCCACCACCACGATCGCCCCGCGCGGGGCCAGGTGCTCCATGAGCGCCTCCACCACCTGCGTGGTCAGCCGCTCCTGCACCTGCGGACGCCGCGCGTACAGCTCCACGAGACGGGCCAGCTTGGACAGCCCCGTCACGCGGCCCTCGGCGGAGGGTATGTAGCCGATGTGCGCGGTGCCGTGGAACGGCACCAGGTGGTGCTCGCAGGTCGAGTAGAACGGGATGTCCTTCACCAGCACGAGCTCCTCGTGCGCGATGTCGAACGTGGTGCCGAGCACCTGGTCCGGGCTCTGGTGCAGGCCCGCGAAGAACTCCGCGTACGCCTTGGCCACCCGCGCCGGGGTGTCCGCCAGGCCCTCGCGGTCCGGGTCCTCACCGATCGCCAGCAGGATCTCCCGCACCGCCGCCTCGATGCGCGGCCGGTCCACCGCGGTCGAGTCCGGGTCGAACGTGCCGGGGACGGCGTCGTCGGGGGTGTGGGCTGTCATGCGGGCCTCCTGCGCGGTCAAAAGGTCGGTCCCTCGCCGGGGCCCGGCGTGTTGCTCGGACCGCCGTGCGGCGGCAGGCCGGGGCCGGCCGCGTCCCCGCCCAGCGACGACGGCGGCGCACCCTCCGGACGCACCGGCACCGTGGTGCCCTCGACGCCGACGGGGGTCTGCTCCCCGCCGTCGTGGCGCGAGCGGCGCTCGGAGGGGGAGAGGACCGGCGGGATGTCCTGCGGGAGCCGGTCGTCCGAGGCCAGCCACACGCCGCGCTCGGGCCGCTTGCGCACGTCCGCGAAGATGGCGGCGATGGCCTCCTGGGTCAGCGTCTCCTTCTCCAGCAGCTCGTAGGCCAGCCGGTCCAGGACGTCCCGGTTCTCCGTGAGCACCCAGTGGGCCTCGGCGTGGGCCTGGTCCAGCAGGGTGCGGACCTCGGCGTCCACCAGGTACGCGAGCTCCTCGGAGTACTCACGGGAGGAGCCGCCGGCGGCGCCGCCCACGAAGGGCTCGGAGCTGCCGCCGCCGAGCTTGACCGCGCCCACCTTGGCGGACATGCCGTACTCGGTGACCATCTTGCGGGCCGTGTCCGTGGCCTTCTGGATGTCGTTCGCGGCGCCCGTGGACGGGTCCTTGAACACGATCTCCTCCGCCACGCGCCCGCCCATCGCGTACGCGAGCTGGTCCAGGAGCTCGTTGCGGGTGACGGAGTACTTGTCGTCCTCCGGGACCACCATCGTGTAGCCCAGGGCGCGGCCGCGGGGCAGGATCGTGATCTTGGTGACCGGGGCGGAGTTGCGCAGCCCGGCCGCCACGAGCGCGTGGCCGCCCTCGTGGTAGGCGGTGACCTTGCGCTCGTGCTCGTTCATCAGGCGGGTGCGCTTCTGCGGGCCGGCCATCACGCGGTCCACGGCCTCGTCCAGGGCGTGGTTGTCGATCACGTTGTTGTTCGAGCGCGCCGTGAGCAGCGCGGCCTCGTTGATCACGTTGGCCAGGTCCGCACCCGTGTAGCCGGGGGTGCGCTTGGCCAGGGAGCGCAGGTCCACGTCCAGGGCGATCGGCTTGCCCTGCGCGTGCACCTCGAGGATCTTGGCGCGGCCCTCGAGGTCCGGGGCGTCCACGGGGATCTGGCGGTCGAAGCGGCCCGGGCGCAGCAGCGCCGGGTCCAGGACGTCCGGGCGGTTGGTCGCGGCGATCATGATGACGTTCGTGGAGGCGTCGAAGCCGTCCATCTCCACGAGCATCTGGTTCAGGGTCTGCTCGCGCTCGTCGTTGCCGCCGCCGATGCCTGCGCCGCGGTGCCGGCCGACGGCGTCGATCTCGTCCACGAAGATGATGGCGGGGGCGTTGGACTTGGCCTGCTCGAAGAGGTCGCGCACGCGCGAGGCGCCGACGCCCACGAACATCTCCACGAAGTCCGAGCCGGAGATCGAGTAGAACGGCACGCCGGCCTCACCGGCCACGGCCTTGGCCAGGAGGGTCTTGCCCGTGCCGGGCGGGCCGTAGAGCAGCACGCCCTTGGGGATCTTGGCGCCCACCGCGCGGAAGCGGTCCGGCACGGTGAGGAACTCCTTGATCTCCTGGAGCTCCTCCACGGCCTCGTCCGCGCCCGCGACGTCCTTGAACAGCACGTCCGGGTTGTCCTTGTTGATCAGCTTGGCGCGGGACTTGCCGAACTGCATGACCTTGCCGCCGCCGCCCTGCATGCGGGACATCAGGAACCAGAACAGCAGTGCGATGAGCAGGAACGGGACCATGAAGCCGAGCAGCGAGAGGAACCAGTTGCTCCGCACCGGCTCGTCCGTGTAGCCGTCCAGGGCCGAGTCGTCCACCGCGGTGACCACGTCCGTGGCGCGCGCGCTGGCGAAGTAGAAGTAGACCTCCTTGCCGAGGTCCCGGTCGTCCTGCTTGTAGGGCTCACGCAGGGTGAGGTCCACGCGCTGGTCCCCGTCCACCACGCGGGCCTGCGCGGCCTTGTCGTCCTTCAGCAGGGCCATGCCCACGTTGGTGTCCACCATGGTGCGGCCGCTCTGCGACGTGGTCAGCGGGATCGCGACGGCGAGGACCAGCAGGCCCAGCAGGATCCAGACGTAGGGCTTGTTGAACAGCTTCTTCACGGTCCGAGTGTCTCCTGGTCTGCCGCGGGGGCCGGGCTGCCCGGGGCGGCCGCCGTGCGGCCGGGGACGGCGCAGGGCCGACGTCGCGCCCGGGTCAAGCCCCCACGGTACCGGCCCGGCCCGGGTGTCCGCTGACTGTTCGCGTCAGGTGGACAGGGCGCGGGCGGTCGGCCGGCGCCGACGTCGGCCAGCGCCGTCTTGACGCCCACCGGGAATGCGAGAGGTCGGAATGGCGCGTGGATGGCGCCTCGGAGCGACCGCTCGCGTGACAGGTCGCCGGCGCTGCGGTCGCGCCCCTGTGTCCCCTCCTGCACAGGCCCCCGCGCACCCGAAATCCTCCCCGGGCCGGCGGCGGCCCAGCACATCGCCCGCCCCACCGCGCCAGGCTGGCACCATGCGTCGCCCCGCCCCGCTTCCCGCGGCCTTGCCTGACGGTCCCTTCACCGCCGCGCAGGCGAGGGCCGCCGGCATCGACCGCAACCGGCTGCGTCGCTCCGACATCGAACGCCTCGCCCGGGGCCTCTACCGCCGGCGTGAGGCCACCCCGGCCGCCGTCGAACGCCCCGTGGCCGGCTCCTCCCCCTACCGGTGGAGCACCCCGCTCTCGGCCACCCAACACGAGCTCCTGCTGCGACTCGCCCGGCACCGCGCCACCACGGTGGTGTCGCACCAGACCGCGGCCCGCGCCCGGGAGATCTGGCTGCCGGAGCGACTGGACGCGGGGGACGACGTCCACGTGAGCCGCCCGCGAGACCGTGGCCAGCTCTCCCTCCCCGGCGTCACCTCCCACCGAACAGCGCTCCCGCCCGCGGACGTGGAGCGCGTGCGGATCGGCGGCCTGGCCTGGTACGTCACCGCCCCGCCCCGTCTCTGGGTCGACCTCTCGGCCCTGCTCGACGACGACGAGCTCGTCATCCTCGGCGACCATCTCGTCCGCCGGGCGCAGCTGTCCGGCGGCCCGGACGCCGCCGAGCGGACCCGGGCGGCCCTGGCCCAGGCGGCCGAAGCGAGCCCGTCCGCGCACAACCGACGACGACGGCTCCGCACCACCGCCACACTGGTCCGGGTGGGGGCGCACTCGCCGAAGGAGACGCGGCTGCGGCTCGCGCTGAGGGCCGCCGGGCTCCCCGAGCCCGCACTGCAGCTCGAGGTCTGGGACCCGGAGTTCTCCCTGCACCACCCCGCGACGGCGGACCTGGGCTATCGGCAGGCGAGAGTGGCCCTGCACTACGACGGCGGCCACCACGGCGCGGATCGCCAGATCGACCGCGACGTGCAGCGCAACGCGGCCTTCGAGCGACGGGGCTACCGGAACATCACCGTGTCCTCCTCCGACGCTCGCCGCGGATTCACGCGCGTGATCGTGGAGGTGCGCCGTCACCTCGGGGACGCCGGCGACCTGTCACGCAAGGAGTCGGAATGGGGCGTGAATGGCACCTCAGAGCGACCGCTCACGTGACAGGTCGCTGCTGCGGCGGCCACGCCGGGCCGGGCCCCCGGTCAGCTGTACACGTGCGGGGCGAGGGTGCCCACGAAGTCCAGGTTGCGGTACTTCTCCGCGTAGTCCAGGCCGTAGCCCACCACGAACTCGTTGGGGATGTCCCGCCCGACGTACTTCACGTCGATGTCCACCTTCATGGCCTCCGGCTTGCGCAGCAGGGTGCAGATCTCGACCGAGGCCGGGCCGCGGGACTCCAGGTTGGCCTTGAGCCAGGACAGGGTCAGGCCGGAGTCGATGATGTCCTCGACGATCAGGACGTGCCGGCCCGTGAGGTCCGCGTCGAGGTCCTTGAGGATGCGCACCACGCCGGAGGACTTGGTGCCGGAGCCGTAGGAGGAGACCGCCATGAAGTCCAGCTCCACGTGGGAGTGCAGGGCGCGGGTGAGGTCGGCGACCACCATCACGGCGCCCTTGAGCACGGCGACGATGAGCAGGTCCTTGTCCGCGTAGTCGCGGTCGATCTGGCGGGCCAGGTCCGTGATCGTGTCCTGCACGTCCTCGCGGGACATGAGGACGTGGGTGAGGTCGTTCTGGACATCCTGTGCGTCCATGCGCCGCTCCTGGTGAGTGCTCGTGCGGGAATGCCGGGCCGGGCCGCAGTCAGGGACCGGGCAGGCAGGGGATGAGGTCCAGTCTGGCACACGCCCGATGCGCGGCCACCCCGCCGGGCAGCTCCACCGGACCGGCCGACGTGCCCCCCGCGCGGGCGCCCGTCACGAGGGCGTCCACCGCGAGGATCCGTTCGCGGGGCGGGGCCTGCCCTCCCGCGGCGCGGGCGGCGCGCGCGATCACGCGGTGGCGCACGGCGGCGGGCAGCGCGGCCAGGGCGTCCAGATCCAGGGAGACGACGCGCGGGTCCCGGGCGGGCGGGTCGACGCGCAGCCGGGTGACCTCGGCGCCGGCCCATGCCTCGAGGGCCGCGGCGTCCTCGGCCGCGATGGCCGCGGTGCGCACCAGCCCGGCCCGCACGCCGGGGCCGAGGCCGGCGTCGGGGTCCTCGAGCGCGGGCAGCACGCGGGTGCGGACCCGCGAACGCAGCAGCGCGGGATCGCGGTTGTGCGGGTCCTCGAACCAGGTCAGCCCGGCCCAGCGGCAGATCGTCTCGGTGTCCGCGCGGGTCAGGCCCAGCAGGGGGCGGACGACGGCGGCCCCGCCCGGCAGCGTCCCGCGCGCCGGGATCCCCGCGAGGGACCGCGTGCCGGAGCCGCGTGCGAGCCCGAGGAGGACCTGTTCGGCCTGATCGTCGGCGGTGTGGGCGGTGAGGACGACGGCGGCGCCCCCCTGCCCCGCGTCCCGGGCGGCGGCGGCGAGGGCCTCCCGGCGGGCACGCCGGGCGTCGGCCTCGGGGCCGTCGCCGGTGCGGGCCACCTCGACCCGCGTGACGGTGACCGGGGTCAGACCGAGGATGCGGGCGACGTCGGCGGCGGCCGCCGCCACGGTGTCGCTGCCCGACTGCAGCCCGTGGTCCACCACGGCCGCGCCGATCGGGCCGAGCCGCGCACCCTCCCGGGTGCCCACGAGGACGGCGCAGGCCACGGCGAGCGCGAGGGAGTCGGCGCCACCGGAGAGGGCGACGAGGCCGCGGGGACGACTCCCCGCCCGGCCCGGCACGGCATCCGCGCGACGGGTCCCGTCGCCCGCCAGGGCCTCCCGCACCGCCGCGACGGCCCGGTGCAGGGGCTCGGGCCAGCGGGTGCGCGGCGGCCACGCGCCGACCGCGGGCACGCCGCCGACCCCGCCCACCGGCGTCGGCCCCGGGTCCCGCGCCTCAGGCCTGGGCACGGATGCGCGCCACCCACGTCTCGGGGGCGTGGAGCTCGGCCTCGCTCGGCAGCAGCTCGGGGGCGTCCCAGACCACGTTGAACCCGGCCATGCCGAGCTCGGCCACGGCGGCGGCCACGAACCTCTGACCGTCGCGATACTGGGCCATCTTGGCGTCCATGCCCAGCAGACGGCGGAGCATGCGGTCCAGGGGCGAGCGGCGGTCGCCGCGCTCGTCGAAGCGGCGGCGGATGGTCTTGACGGAGGACACGACGGAGGAGTCGACGCCGTCCATCACCACGTTCGCGTGCCCCTCGAGCAGGGACATCACGGCCGTCAGCCGGGACAGGCGCTCCCGGTCCTCCTCGTCCTGGATCGCACCGAGCAGGCCCGGCGCGGGGCGGGCCGGGGCCACGTCCTGCGCGTCGTGTCCGTCCCGCGCCCCAGTCCGGCCGGCG
Source organism: Micrococcus sp. 116 (assembly GCF_902506395.1). NCBI lineage: Bacteria > Bacillati > Actinomycetota > Actinomycetes > Micrococcales > Micrococcaceae > Micrococcus > Micrococcus sp. 116. Next base: position 2,263,494 of record NZ_LR732370.1, on the reverse strand, counting down.
TCGGCCTCCCGACCCAGCGGGTTCGCCGCCGCGAGCGCGGTGCGCAGGCGCTCGGGCAGGGACTCGGCCTTGTCGAACAGGCCGACGGTGAGCGCCGTGATCTCGGCCCGCAGGTGCTCGCGCAGCCAGGGCGCGGCCGCGAACTGCACGCGGTGGGTCTGCTCATGCAGGCACACCCAGAGGCGGAAGTCCGCCGGGTCCACGTTGATCTCCGCGCGCACCTGCGCGACGTTCGGGGCCACGAGCAGCAGGCGTCCGCCGGCGGGGCCGCCCGCCGTCCCCCCGGGGCCGGGCAGCGCGATGAACGGGTCGTACTGGCCGAGGATCCTCCCGGACATCCAGGCGAGGATCCCGCCCATCTCCAGGGCGGTGGCGTGCCGGGTGACGCGGGTGGTGGCGGCGGCGTGCTCGCGGGGCCGGGTGTCCCGCAGATGCGCGAACGTGGGGTCCAGCAGGGTGGCGAAGGACTGGGTGGCGGCGCGCGACCAGGTGGGGCGGTCCACCACGAGCACCTGCGAGTCGCGCAGGTCCCGTGCCGCCTCGAGCCCGGTCAGGCGGTGGACGTGCGGCACGGCGGCCTCCGCGGCGGCGCGCAGGCCCTCCGCCTCGCGCGTCGCCTCCCGCGGCGTGAACCGGGGCCCGGCGGCGGCGAGGGACCGTGCGGTCCGTGCTGCGAAGGCCCAGTCCACCGGGTGGGCGACGGCGGGGCCCGGCTCGGCGGTGGCGCCCGGCTCGGCGTCCGCGGCGGTGCGGGGGCGGTCGGTCGCGTGGTCGTCGCTCATGGGCTCCATCAGATCACAGGCCCCGAACCTCGGATCAGAGCCCGGCGACGGCGCTGACGGCCTCGTCGACCGCCGCGCGCGCGGGCTCCAGCTTCCACTGCAGATCCGAGCAGATGATGCTGAACGCGAGGACCCGCCCGGACGTCGTGGTGACGGTGCCGGTGAGGGAGACCGTCTGGTCGAGCGTGCCGGTCTTCGCGGCCACGGCCTGCCGCGCGGGGGCATCCGGGAACCGGTCGCCCAGGGTGGAGTCCTCGCCGGGCCGCGGCAGGCCCTCCAGCACGGTGCCCAGGGCGGGTGTGCGGGCCACCCCGGCCACGACGCCGGCCAGCTGGCCCGCGCTGACGCGGTTGTCCGGGGACAGGCCCGAGGAGTCCACGAGCGCCATCCCGGCGGTGTCCACGCCGAGGTCCTCGGCGGTGGCCGTCAGCAGCCGCGTGGCGCCCTCGTGGGTGGCCGGCAGGTCCGTGGCGGGCGCGGCCGTGTGGGCCAGGGCCTCGACCACCTGGTTCTCCGAGTGGGCCAGCAGGTACGCGACCTGCTCCCCCACGGACGCGGACTCCACCGCCGCGACGGGGGCGGCGGCGAGGACCGTGGCGCGCGGCACCTCGGTGGCCGGGAACGTGTCCCGCAGGCCCACCTCGAGGTCGGCGCCGGAGGCGGCCACCGCGTCGTCGAGCGCGGCCTGGAAGGTGAGCGCGGCGAACTGCGCCGGGGCCTCGATGCGGTCCTCCCCGGTGCCGGGGGCCTCACGGCCGCCGTAGGTGGCCAACGGCTGCACCGGCGCGATGTTGCCGCTCTCCGGGATGTCCGACGTCCAGCGCGGGTTCAGGGCCGTCCGGTCCGTGAAGAGCCGCAGGTCCGTGCTGACCACCACCCGCCCGGTGACGCCGTCCTCGACCAGCCCGGCCACGGTCCGCTCCGCGAGGGTGCGCAGGCCCGCGCGGCCGGAGACGTGCGTCGAGTCCGAGGCGCCCGTGCCCAGCAGCACGTCGCCGCCGCCCACGAGCACCAGCTCGGTGGCCGCGCCGTCCGCGGTGGGCTGGGCCACCACGGTGGTCTGCAGGGTCGTCTCAGGACCCAGGGCGGAGACGATGGCCGCGGCGGCGAGCACCTTGAGCGAGGACGCGGGGGCCACGGGCTCGTCCGCGTCCCGCGCGTAGAGCACCTCGCCGGTGGCGAGGTCGCGGAACTCGGCGGAGACCGTGCCCGGGGACGTCGCCAGCCCCGGCTCGACGGCGGCCGCCACCTCGGCCGCGGTGGGGCCGGCGGACGGGGACGTCGACGTCGGCGCGGCGGTCGTCGACGCGGCGGGCGCGCTCGACGGGGCCGGCGGCGCGGTCACGGGCCCGCAGGCGACCAGGACGGCCGCGAGCGCGGCCAGGAGGACGGCGGGGAGCGAGCGGCTCCGGCGGTGTTCCGTGCGTCGATCCCGACGCCCAGCGCGCCCCGTGTCCACCTGTCCCATGCGTCCATCATGACGGACGCCCCCGGTAGGCTGACGGCAGCACCGCCGGGCGGCGCCGCGCCGCCCGGACACCCCACCCTCTGTGCGAAGGAGAGTCATGGCGCACGACGTCACCATCGAGATCCCCGCGGGCTCCCGCGTGAAGTACGAGTTCGACCACGAGACCGGCCGCCTGCGCCTGGACCGCGTGCTCTTCACCTCCATGCAGTACCCCACGCACTACGGCTACTTCGAGAACACCCTCGGCGAGGACGGCGACCCGCTGGACGCCCTCGTGTACCTGCCGGGCTTCGACCTGGTGCCGGGCTGCGTCGTCGAGGCCCGCCCGATCGGCGTGTTCAACATGACCGACGACGGCGGCGGCGACGCCAAGCTGCTGTGCGTCCCGGCGGACAAGCGCTACGACCACATCACCGAGCTCGAGCACGTGGAGGAGTCCCTCAAGCAGGAGATCGAGCACTTCTTCACCCGCTACAAGGACCTGGAGCCGGGCAAGTGGGTCAAGGCCGAGGGCTGGGAGGGCCGCGCGGCCGCCGAGGCCGAGCTCGAGGCGTCCATCCAGCGCTTCGACGCCCAGGGCGAGGAGTCCCCGACCGACGAGCCCCAGGGCCGCGCGGTGGACACCGAGGAGGCGCAGCCGGCCACCGAGGAGGGCGAGGCGACGGACGAGCCCCAGGGCCGCTGATCCCCGCACCGCCCACGCGCGCGACGCCGGCCGCTCACCCCTCGGGGTGGGCGGCCGGCGTCGTCTGCGGGCTGGCAGAATCGACCACCATGTTCGTGCTCACCATCAACCAGCGGGACACCCTCGACGCCGGCGACCGCGTGGACACGTTCCTGCGCGCCCTCCAGGACGTGCCGGGGCTGGACGACGCCGTCGTGCTCCCGTTCCAGCGCGCCGTGGGCGACGAGCTGATCGGCGCCGTCGAGGACCCGCGCGTCGCCGTGGACGTGGCGCTGCGCGCCCTGCGGCAGCGCCGCTGGAACGTGGGGGTCGGCGTCGGGACGGTGACGCACGCGGACGGTGCGGCGGGCGCGCCCGCCTCCGGGGACCTGCACGACGCCGGCGGGCCCGGTCTCGCGGCGGCGCGGCGGGCCGTGGAGGCGGCGACCGTGTCCACCGCGCGGATCCCGTTGGCCGTGCGCGGCCGCGACGAGGAGGCGGCCGCCGAGGCCGAGGCCGTGCTGCGACTCGTCGGGCAGCTCGTGTGGTCCCGGACCGACGCCGAGTGGGCGGTGCTGGACCTGCTAGTGCCCGGCGTGCGCGGCCAGCAGAAGCCGGCGGCCGCCGCGCTCGGGATCACGGCGCAGGCCGTCTCGCAGGCGGTGCAGCGCTCCTACTGGAACGAGGAGCACGCCTGCCGCCCCGCCGCCGCGCGGCTGCTCACGCTGGCGGGGGGCTGACCCGGCGGCCCGGGCCGGTCGCGCCGCTCAGGCCGCGGCCGGCTCCTCGAGGAGCGAGCGCAGCACCGTGGCGAGCCCGTGCTCGTCCACGTGCCCGGTGACCTCGTCCGCGGCGGCCACGACCTCCTCCACGGCCTGGCCCATGGCCACGCCGCGGCCGGCCCAGCGCAGCATCTCGATGTCGTTGCGGCCGTCGCCCACGGCCACGGTGTCCTCGGGGGCCACCTTCAGCACGGTGCGCAGCGCCTCGAGCCCGGAGGCCTTGGTCACGCCCGCCGCGGCGACGTCGAGCCACGCCGTCCAGCCCACGGAGTAGGTCACGCCGGACAGGCCGATGCCCTCCACCGCGCGACCGAACTCCTCGGCGGAGGAGTCCGTGGAGAACACCACGAGGCGCACGGCCGTGGTGTCCATGAGCTCCTCGAACGTGACGCCCTCCGCGGCCACGCCGAAGGACATGTCCTGGAACCGCTCGGTGGAGCGGAAGGTGCCGTCCGGCAGCTCGAGCGCGTACTTGGCGCTGGGCAGGCGGTGGCGCAGCTGGGTCAGGACCGAGCGCGGGTCGAAGGTGCGCAGGTCCGTGACCTCGTAGCCCTCCTCCAGCTCGGGGTCCAGGCGCAGCGTGACGCCGCCGTTGGAGCACACCATGAAGCCGGCGCCGATCCCCAGGGAGCGGGCCACGGGCAGGGTGGCCGCGCGGGAGCGGCCCGTCGCGATGACCACGTGGTGCCCGGCGTCCAGCACGGCCCGCACGGCCGCGCGCACGGGCTCATGCAGATGGCCGTCATGGTCCACGATCGTTCCGTCCACGTCCAGGCACACGAGCTTCTTCGTCATGACCTCCACCCAACCACACGGCCTGGACACGACGGCGACGCGCGGGTGAACCGCAGGGGCGCCGCAGGGGCGCCGCGGGGCGGGCGGGCGAGGCGACCGGCGCCGCGGGGGACGACGTCGTCCGTTCAGACCAGCTCGAAGCGCTCCATCCCGCCGAGGTAGGGACGCAGCGCGGCGGGCACGGTGACCGAGCCGTCCGCGTTCTGGTGGTTCTCCAGGATCGCCACGATCCAGCGGGTGGTGGCCAGGGTGCCGTTGAGCGTGGCCACCATGCGGGTGCCGCCCTTGGAACCGTCCTCCGTGCGGACCCGCTCGCGGATGTTGAGACGGCGGGCCTGGAACGTGGTGCAGTTCGAGGTGGACGTCAGCTCGCGATAGGTGCCCTGCGTGGGGACCCAGGCCTCGCAGTCGAACTTGCGGGCGGCGGAGAGGCCGAGGTCGCCGGCGGCGATGTCGATCACGCGGTACGGCACCTCGATGGCGCCCAGCATCCGCTCCTCCCACGCCAGCAGGCGCTCGTGCTCCGCCTCCGCGTCCTCCTGTGCGGCGTAGATGAACATCTCCAGCTTGTTGAACTGGTGCACGCGGATGATGCCGCGGGTGTCCTTGCCCGCCGAGCCCGCCTCACGCCGGTAGCACGTGGACCAGCCCGCGTACCGGACGGGGGCGCTCACGTCCATGATCTCGTCCGCGTGGTAGCCGGCCAGGGCCACCTCGGAGGTGCCCACGAGATACAGGTCGTCGCGCTCCAGACGGTAGATCTCGTCGTCGTGCTCGACGTCGAAGCCGGTGCCCTGCATGGTCTCCGGGCGCACCAGGGTGGGCGGGATGACCGGCACGAAGCCGTTCTCCAGGGCCAGGTCCAGGCCCAGCTGCATCAGGGCGAGCTCGAGACGCGCGCCCACGCCCTTGAGGAAGCTGAACCGGGCGCCGGACACCTTCGCGCCGCGCTCCATGTCGATCGCCCCGAGCAGCTCGCCGAGCTCGAGGTGGTCGCGCGGCTCGAAGCCCTCGGCGGCGAAGTCGCGCGGGGTGCCGACCTCCTTGAGGACCACGAAGTCGTCCTCGCCGCCGGCCGGGACGCCGTCGACGATCAGGTTCGGGAAGGCACGCTGCAGCTCCGCGAGGCGGGCCTCGGCCGCGCCGGCGGCCGACTCGGCCTCCTTCACGCGCGCGGCCAGGTCCTTCACCTCGGCCAGCAGGGCCTTCTTCTCCTCGCCCTTCGCCTGGGCGACGCGCTTGCCGAAGGCCTTCTGCTCCGCGCGCAGCTGCTCGAAGCCCGCGATGGACGAGCGGCGGGACGCGTCCGCCTCGACCACGCGGTCCACGAGGGACGCGTCCTCCCCGCGCGCCTCCTGGGAGACGCGGTACTTCTCGGGCTGCTCGATGAGGTCCTTGACGTCGATCACGTGCGCCAGCCTAGCGGGCGGGGCCGACGCCTAGACTCGGGGCATGACTCCCGAGTGGTGGATGGCGCTGGCCGCCCTGGTGCTCCTGGCCGTGCTGGCCGTCGTCGTGGTGGTGCTGGCGGTGCGCCAGGTCCGCCTCGGCGTGCAGCACCAACGGACGCGTCTCCTGGTGGACGCCCTCGACGCGCGGGTGGGCGGCGTGCAGCGCCGGCTGGAGGAGGTGCCCGGCATCGGCACGGGCCGCCACGAGGTCGCGCTGGTACTGAACCCCATCAAGACGCACGCGGACCGGGTGCGGCGCGAGCTCGAGCGGCTCGCGGAGGCGGAGGGCCTCGGCGAGGTGCTCGTGCTCGAGACGCAGGAGGACGACCCCGGCACCGCCATGGCGCGGCAGGCCCTCGACGCCGGCGCCCGGCTCGTGATCGCCGCGGGCGGCGACGGCACGGTCCGCACCGTGGCCGAGCAGCTGGCCGGCACCGACGTCGCCCTCGGCGTGGTGCCGCTGGGCACCGGGAACCTGCTGGCCCGCAACCTGGACCTGCCGATCAACGACGTCGAGCAGTGCCTGCGGATCGCCGTGGGGGGCCGGCAGCGACGCATCGACACCGTGGACGTCCGCTTCACGCACGAGGACGGGCGCGTCACCCGGCAGACCTTCACCGTGATCGGTGGCGCCGGCTACGACGCGGACATCATGGGCGACACCAAGGATGAGCTGAAGGATCTGGCCGGCTGGCTGGCCTACAGCGAGGCCGGCATACGGCACCTGCGCGGCAAGCGGCACGAGGTGACCGTGGCCCTCGACGGCGGTCAGCCCCGCCGGTTCAAGGTGCGCACCGTGATGGTGGCCAACTGCGGGATGCTCACGGGCGGCGTCGAGCTGCTGCCCCAGGCCAAGCTCGACGACGGCCTCCTCGACGTCATGGTCCTCTCGCCCCGGCACGCGCTCGACTGGGCGCGGATCGCCGTGAAGACCGTGACCCGGTCCCGCAGCTCCATCCCCGTGATGCACACGGAGCAGGCGCAGCGCGTGAAGGTGGAGTTCGCCGAGCCGATGCCCTCCCAGCTCGACGGCGACGCCACCGGGGTCATCACCGCCCTCGACGCCCGCGTGCAGCCGGACTCGCTCGTCGTGATGCTCGTGGCCGAGGACGACGCCTCCGTGCGCGACGACGGCGTCTCCGCCGCCGCCCCCGTCCCGGAGCCGGCCCCGCACATCTGACCCCCCGTCCCCGCTTTCGTTCGGGAAACGGCGGCTTCCCCACCGTTTTCGTTCGGGAAACGGCGGCTTCCCCAGCACTTTCGTTCGGGAAACGGGCGCCGGGGCGACGCGCGGACGGGAAGCACGACGACGGCCCGTCGTCGTGGTGATCGTCCCGTTTCGGCAACGAAAGTCTCTCGGGGCCGCCGTTTCCCGAACGAAGGTGACCCTGGGGCCGCCGTTTCCCGAACGAAAGTGACCCTGGGCCGGCCGTTTCCCGAACGAAAGTGCTGCACCGCCTCAGCGGGAGCGGAGGGACTCCACCCAGGCGCGGCCGGAGCGATACGCGGCGTCGGTGAACTCGGCCGGCACCCTCGTGGGCACGGGCTCGGCCTGCGCGTACGAGCCCAGGAACCGCAGGTCGGGGTACTCCCGGTACAGGGCCGCGAGCGCATCCCCCACGCGGGCCTCCGCCAGGTGCCCCTCGAGGTCGAGGGAGAAGAAGTACCGCCCGATGCCCTCGCCGGTCGGCCGGGACTCGATGCGGGAGAGGTTCACCCCGCGCGTGGTGAACTCGGCCAGGATCTGCCCGAGGGCGCCGGGCCGGTCCTCCGGCAGCGGCACCACCAGCGTGGTCTTGTCCGCTCCCGTGGGCGCGGGCAGGGCCGTCGGCCGGGAGAGCAGCACAAAGCGCGTCACGGCGCCCGGCACGTCCTCGATCCGCTCGGCGAGCACCGGCAGCCCGGTCTGCTCGGCCACGAGCGGGGCGCACACGGCGGCGTCGAAGTCGCCCTGGGCCACGAGGCCGGCACCGGCCGCCGTCGACGGGGCGGGCGTGAACTCCACGCCCGGCAGCGCCGTCTCGGCCCAGCCGCGCACCTGCGCCCAGGCGTGGGGGTGCGTGGTCACGCGCCGCACGTCCTCGATCGCGACGCCGGGCCGGCCCACGAGCACGAAGCTGATGGGCACGTGCACCTCCGCGAGGATCTGCAGCGTCTCCCCGAGGGCGATCTCGTCCACGGTGGCGGAGACGCCGCCCTCCACCGAGTTCTCGATGGGCACGACGGCGCGGTCCACCTCCCCCCTGCGCAGCGCCGCCACGGCGCTCAGCACGGAGCCCGCAGACACGAACTCGGCCTCGGCCGGGTCCACCACCTTGCGCAGGGCGGCCTCGGTGAAGGTGCCGGCCGGGCCGAGGAAGGCATAGCGCAGGCGCGACGGCGTCGCGTCAGCGGAGTCCGTCCCCGTCACTTGACGGTGGGCTCGGCGTCGCCGTCGGCCTCCATCGGCTTGCCGGCCTCGAGCCACGCGCCGGAGCCGCCGGCCACGTTGATGGCCGAGTAGCCGCGGCCGGTCATGAACTCGGCGGCGCGGGCGGAGCGGCCGCCGGTGCGGCAGATCAGGTAGTAGTCCGTGTCCGGGTCCAGCTCCTCGAGCCGGTCCGGCAGCTGGCCCAGCGGGATGTGCTGGGCGCCGGCGGCGCGGCCCAGGGCCCACTCGTCGTCCTCGCGGACGTCCAGGATGGCCGCATCGGCGGGGATCTCGTTCACATCGACGGTCTCGAAGGCGCTCATGGCTTCAGCGTAGCCACCCGCCCGGGCATCCCAGGAAGGCCCCGCCGTCCATGACCCGGGCCACGCCCGTTAGGCTCGGCCGCATGCAGACCTCCGACGCCGCACCCGCCGCCGACGACGACCGCACCCCCTCCGCCCCCGGCCCGGCCCGGCTCCTGGACCGCTCGGCCGTGCGCCTGCGGGAGGACCTCGCCGCCGGGGAGCTGAGCGCCCGGGAGGTCACGGAGGCGGCCCTCGCCGCGGCCCAGGCCCACGCGGACCTCGGCGCGTTCGCCCTCCTCGACGCCGAGGGCGCCCGGACCCGTGCGGCCGAGCTGGACGCGGCCCACCCGCGCGTCGCACCCCGGGCCGTGCCCGGTCCGCACACCTCCCCCGCCCCGGACGACGACGGCGCCCCCGCCTCCCTGCACGGTCTTCCGCTGGCGTACAAGGACCTGATCGACGTGCGCGGGATGCCCACGCGATTCGGCTCCGCCCTGCTGGCCGACGCGCCGCCGTCCGCGCAGGACGACCCGCTCGCGCTCCGCCTGCGCGGGGCCGGCACCGTCACCCTCGGCAAGACGACCGTGCCCGAGTTCGGCCTGGACTCCTACTCGGAGAACCTCGTGACGGCGCCGGCCCGCAACCCCCTGGACCCCACCCGCACCGCGGGCGGCTCCTCGGGCGGGGCCGCGGCCGCCGTCGCCGCGGGGATCCTCCCGTTCGCCCCGGGCTCGGACGGGGGCGGGTCCATCCGCATCCCCGCCGCGGCGTGCGGGCTCGTGGGCCTCAAGCCCGGTCGCGGGGAGCTGCCGATGGACGAGCACGCGGACACGGTCCGCAACCTCACGGTGTCGGGCCCGCTGGCCCACACGGTCGAGGACGCCGCCCTGCTCTACGACGTGCTGCTCTCCCCCGAGGGTCTGCCCGGCCGGGTGCTGCCGGACCTGCGCCGCACCGTGGAGACCGCCCGGGCCGGGGGCGCCGTCGACGCCCGCCGGATCGGCGTCACCACGGCCTCGCCCTTCGCCTCCAACCTCGAGATCTCCCTGGCCCGGCCCGCCGTCACCGCCCTGACGAAGGCCGCCGCCGCCCTGGACGCGGGCGGCCACGCGGTCGAGGACCTCTCCCCCTACTACGGCGAGGACTACCACCGGGACTTCCGCACGGTGTGGACGGCCGGGCTGCTCCGGGCGCCGCTGCCGGAGGACGCCGAGGCGCGCGTGGGCGCGGTGGCCGCGCACTTCCTGCGCACGGCCCGGGCCGCAGGGCGCGCCGAGCTCGACGACGCCGCCCACCGGCTCGAGGAGTGGGCGCGCGGGGTGCGGGCGCAGTTCGCCGCCGTCGACGTGGTGATGACCCCGGTGCTGGCCACCGCGCCCCCGCCGGTCGGCCACTTCCTGGCGATGGAGCCCGAGGCCAACTACGAGGCGCAGTGCGCGTTCACGCCCTACACCTCGATGGTCAACGTGCTCGGCCTGCCCGCGGTCGCGGTGCCCGTGCTCCGGGACGAGCGGGGCCTGAACTGGTCCGTCCAGCTCATCGGCCGGCCCGGCACGTCCGCGCCCCTGCTCGCCCTGGCCGCGCACCTCGAGCTGCTGCTGGCCGGCTGAGCCGGCCGGTCAGGTCGAGGTGTAGTCGCCCAGGGAGATCCCGGCGATCACCAGGATCACGAGGAACACGACGGCGAGCAGCAGCAGGGCGAGGGACACGTAGTTCATCACGAGGCCGGCGATCGCCATGCCGCGGCCGTGGGGCTCGCGCTTGAGGCCGATGTGGCCGAGGACCACGCCCACGATCGGCGGGAGGAGGAACGTGAACCCGCCCACCACGGAGATGATGCCGAGGATCATGGAGGCCACCGAGCGGCCGACGCCGTCGGTCTGGCCGGGCTGCAGCGGGGCTCCGAAGCCGTGGCCGGGCGTGCCCTGCCCGTAGCCGTAGGCGGGGACGGTGTTCGCGTCCTGGCCGTAGCCGTACGGCTGCCCGTAGGCGGGGCGGGTCTGCCCCTCCTGCTCGGCGTACGAGGGGGCCCGGTCCCAGGCGGCGCGGTCGGCGTCGCCGGCCGGGGCGTCGGGCCAGCCGGCGGCGGAGGAGCCGGTGCCGGAGGAGCCCGCACCGGCCTCGGACCCGTACCAGCTCGGCCGGGTGGCCTCACGGCGCGGGTCGTGGGAGGCGTGGGGGTCGGTCATGACGGTCCTTCCGGTTCGGGGCGTCGCGGTCCGGTGCCGAGTCTAGGTGTAGGAGGGCATGACGTTGTTGACTCGGGCCGGTGCCAACGAGGCCGGAGGAGCGTCTCCGCAGGAGGTATGAGGCCGATGGTAGTTGTAGTGGTTCACCCACACCGCCAGGGCCTCACGCCGAGCTTGCTCTGAGGAGTACGGGCGGGCGTAGAGGACCTCATCGACCATCAGCCGGTTGTACCGCTCGACCTTCCCGTTATGGCGCGGGGTGTAGGGGCGGATCCGGTGATGCCGGCCCCCGAGCGAGACCACCTTCGCGGTGAAGTCCGCAGCCCGATAGTTGTTCCCGTTGTCCGTGATCACCCGGTCCACGGTGATGCCGTGGGCGGCGAAGAACGCCCGCGCCCGGCAGTAGAAGCTCACGGTCGTGGCCGCCCGCTCGTCCTCCAACGCCTCGGTGTAGGCCAGGCGGGTGTACCCGTCGATCGCCGAGTGCAGGTAGGTGTAGCCGACCCGCCGGCCAGGCCCGCGCTTGGAAGCACGGCCTGCTTCACTTTCACGTCCGTGGGTGCGCCAGCCGCCCCCGTCTGGGATCTTCCCGATCTTCTTCACATCCAGGTGCACCATGTGCCCCGGCCCTCTCGCGGTGATCTTCTGGGGTCGTTGGCGCAGGTCTTCTCCGGCCGGGGTCAGGTCCCGTAGGCGGGAGATCCCGAGTCGGTGCAGCCACCGTCCCACGGTACGAAGACACACCCGGTGGCCCTCGGAGACGAGGTGGTGATGGATGCGCCGTGCGGACCACTTGCGCTCCCGCCGCAGGGCGTGGATCTGGGCGACCAAGACCGGATCGAGCTGGGCAGGTGAACGGTGCGGCCGGCTGGGCAGGTCCTGAAGGCCGGCTTCTCCCTGGGCGCGGTAGCGGGCGACCCAAGTGGCCACCGTGGGCCGGCTCACCCGGAACTCGGCGGCCACGTGCGCCTGCGGGATCCCGTCGTGCAGGTGGCGGTGGACCATCCTGAGACGGCCGGTCGGGGTCAGGGGTGCGTTAGCGTGAGTCATGAGTGGGTCTTCTCGGGCAGGTCGGTGGTGTAGGAACTTCCATCCTGCGGGAGAGGCCCACTCGTCTCATCTCAGCCCGGTACCCATGTCAAGAACCTCATGACCCACAACATCTAGGCGGTGCCCCCGGACCCGGCCCGGACCCGCACCCCCTGTTCCACGGCCGGCCTCACCCGGGCCGGCCCACGGCCTTGAGGTGCCCGGAGAACCCGCCGGGGGTCCGCCCCTCCAGGCGGGACGAGGTGAGCACGCGGGTGGTGTCGGTGGCGATCACGCGCACCCGGCGGCCGTCACCGCCGTCGCGCTCCCCCGCCAGGGCCCGCACCGCCGCGGCCAGGCCGACGTCCTCGTGCTCGGCCACCGGCGGGAACCCGCCCACGGCCTCGTACAGCGACCACGGCAGCCCCAGGTTCGCCCCGTGCACGTGCGCGTGCCCCTCCTCGTGCCGGTAGCCGCGGAGCCAGGCCTGCCGCAGCGGCCCCTGGCGCACGTCCACCGTGCCCAGCACGAGCGCCTCGTCGCGGCCGGCGGCCACGGTCTGCGCCAGCAGCCAGTCGGCGGGGACGCGGCTGTCCGCGTCGGTGGAGGCGAGCCAGAGGCGCTCGGCGGGCACGTCGGGGAACAGCGCGCGGGCCCGGCGCGCACCCTCCGCGCGGGCCCGCCCGACGCCGGCCTGCCCGGCGGTCGGCTCCCCCAGTTCGAGGACGTGGATGCGCGGGTCGGCGGCGCGGGCCTCGAGGGCGGCGGCCACCGTGGCGTCGTCGCAGCGGTCCGCGGCGACCACGACCGCGGCCGTGCCCTGCGCGTGGTGCTCCTCCCAGCGGTCCAGGGCGGCGGTGAGGGCCGCGAGCGCGGCCGGCAGCCGCTCCTGCTCGTCCTTGGCGGGCACCACGACGACGGCGTGGGTCGCGGCGGCGGCCCGCACGTGGAGGCTGAGCCGGAAGTCGTCCTCCACGAGCTCGGTGCGCAGCCGCCAGCGCGGGTCGGCGGCGACGCGCGCGTGCACGGCGTCCCCGTCCAGCGGCCAGCCCTCGATGGGGTGGCGCCAGTGGCACAGCAGCAGCTCGCCGCCGGGGGCGAGCGCGGCGTCGGCGTCGTCGATCAGCGCGTCGAGCTCCTCGGGCTGCAGGAAGTAGCCAATCTCGGAGGCGATCACGAGGTCCGCGCCGGCGACGTCGGCCGGCCAGTCCGCGGGCAGCACGGCTCGGCGCACCTCGGCGTGCGGCGCGCCGGCCAGCCGGGCGGCGGCGCGCTCGACGGCGGTGGAGGACGCCTCGAGGCCGACCACGCGGTCCGCGCGCGCGGCCACGTCCGCGGTGAGCACGCCGATGGACGCGCCCGCCTCGACCACGGTCCCGTAGCGGGGCCGGGGCAGGGCGGCGAGGGTGAGCGCCCGCTTGCGGGCCTCGTAGGACGAGCTGAGGTAGCGCCACGGGTCCTCCTGGGCCCGGTAGAGCCGATCGAAGACGGCGGCGGCCCGGTGGGCGTCGGCGTCGTCGGGGCCGGAGACGCGGTGGGCCTCGAACGGGCGCTCGTGGTGGGCGAGCACGGCGGGGCCCAGGATCGCCTCGTCGCCGGGCGCGGCGGAGAGGGGCCGGACCTGGGAGGCGTGCGCGTCGAGGGCGGCACGGCGGGCGGCACGGTCGTCGTCGGTGAGCGGCAGCCGTCGGTAGCGGCGGGCGGGCAGGTCGGCCGGGTCGGCCCAGTGCCAGAACCAGATGGGGAAGGCGTAGAGCGGCAGGTCGCACTCGCCCGCGACCGCGCCGACGGCCCGGCCCACGGCCTCGTGGTCCGCGTGGCCGTCGCCCGGGTCGTGGGAGGCGAGCACGGCGGGGCCGGGGTGGGCGTCGAGGGCCGCGGCGACGGCGTCGCGCACGGCGTCCTCGTGCTCGGCCACGCCGGAGTCGGGCAGGGCCAGGGACGCCCACGTCAGCCGGTCCCGCGCCGGAGAGCCGGGGCCTGCGGAGGCGGGCAGGCCGGCGGCGAGGGCGTCGAGGGCGTGCTCCATCTCGTCCCGGCGCAGCCGGACCAGGTCCTCGGGCGTGTGCGTGGGCGAGTGCGGGTGGGAGGCCTCGCCGGCGGTGGCGACCAGCACGTGCACGCGTGCCCCGTCGCGCAGGGCGGAGCGGATCAGGCCGGTGGCGGCGAGGGTCTCGTCGTCCGGGTGCGCCACGGCCACGAGCAGCAGCGTCTGCGCGTCCCAGACGGGCAGGCGCAGCTCCGGCAGCTCACCGACGCCGCCCTCGGCCCAGGCCGCCTCGGACGTGCCGTCGTCGGTGTGGGAGAAGCTCACCACGTCCAGCCGCCGTCGGTCTCGCCGGTCAGGAGCGCGGCGCCCAGCCGGGCGTCGTCGCGGTGTCCATGGTGCTGGCGCAGGTAGACCTGCAGGTCGGCCACGGCGCGGGCGTGCGCGGCGCTGCCGGTGAGCGGGCCGGGGCCGGTGGCCTGCCCGACGACGTCCATCACCTCGGTGCACAGCTGCGCCACGGTGCCGCGGATCCGGTCGGCCTCGACCATGCCGCGGCCGTGGTCCAGGCGGCCGGCGTCCACGTCGTCGGCGGCACGGGCGAGCAGGGCGGCCATCGCATGGAGCAGCCGGTCGACGCGGCCGAGCGCGGCCTGGCCGATCTGGTCCGGGCCCGGTCCGCGGCCCTCGGCCTCGGCGGCCGCGCGGGCGGCGGTGGCGTTCCGCAGGGTGCGGGCGATGCCGACGGCGCCGCCGAACCACACCGCCGCCACGCCGATGCCGCCCCACGCGAAGCCGGGCCGGCGCAGGTACCACTCGGCGCCGCCGACGGCGTTGCCGGGGACGGCGTCGAAGGCCAGGCCCACCGTGCGGATCGGGGCGAGGCCGAGCGCGGGCCAGGCCGAGTCGGTCTCGGCCACGCCGGGGTGGGACAGGTCCACGAGCACGGCACGGCGGGTGCCGTCCGCCTCCCGGCCGGTGACGACGGCGGCCGCGCACCGGTCTGCGAGCGAGCACCACGGCTTCTCGCCGTCGAGCAGCCAGGCGGTGTCGGGGCCGTCCGGGACGGGGCGCAGGGCGGGGGTGCGGCCGCCGGACTCGGAGGCGTAGACGCCGAGCAACCCGGCCGGGGCGGGGACGCCGGCCTGGGACAGGATTGAGAGCGCGTCCAGATGGGGCTCGAGCACGCGGGCGGCCGAGAGGTCCTGCGCGGCGACGGAGGCGAGCAGCTCCCACTGCTCCCGGGTGCGCCCCGCGCCGGTCAGCGGCAGGTCGAGCGGGGCGGCGTCGTCGTCGGACGCGGCGCCGGACGCCGCACGGAGCAGCTCGACCATCGCGTCGACGTCGCCGCCGCAGGCCGCGGCGGCCGCGAGGAGGGCCTGCTCGGCCGGGCGGTCCACGGCTCCACCCGGGACGAGACGGACGGGCTCGGGCTGGGCCATGGGTGGGGACCTCCTCGTCGACGGCGCCCGGGCCGGTGCGCCCCGGGGTCGAGGATTCACCGTAGTCAGCACGGGGACGGCGGGGAATGGCCGGTGCGCCGGGGGCGAAGCGGCCCGCTCTTTCTTGACATGTTCCAGAGAACCGGATGGGATCGACTGGCATGGAGACCACGACGCGGGACGAGGACGAGCGCACGCTGCTGCGCGGCGTCGGCCTGCGCGTGACCCGGCCCCGCCTCGCGGTGCTGACCGCCCTCGCCGACCACCCCCACGCGGACGCGTCCACCGTGCTGGCCGCCGTGCGTCGGGCCCTGCCCGGCACCTCGCACCAGGCCGTCTACGACTGCCTCCACGCGCTCACCGAGGCCGGGCTCGTGCGCTCCCTGCAGCCCGCCGGCTCCCCGGCCCGCTACGAGATCTGCACGGGCGACAACCACCACCACCTCGTGTGCCGCGGCTGCGGCACGGTCGTGGACGTGCCGTGCCGCACCGGCTCCGCCCCGTGCCTCGACGCCCCCGAGGACCACGGCTTCGCGGTCGACGAGGCCGAGGTCTACTACTGGGGGCTGTGCGCCGGCTGCCGAGGGTGACCGCCGGCGTCGTCCCGCTGGGCCGCGCGTCTTCCCCCGTCCGCCCGCCCGTGCCAAGGTGTGGCACATGACCGAGAACACCGCCG
>NZ_LR732370.1:2243178-2247414 GCF_902506395.1 Micrococcus sp. 116 | reverse complement strand
GCCCCCCTCCGAGCGTCCCGGCACCCCCGCCCTGCCGCAGGACCTGATCGACGTCGACGCCCTCCTGGAGGCGTACCGCACCGGTCACCCGGACGTGACGGACCCGGCGCAGAAGGTCGTGTTCGGCACCTCCGGCCACCGCGGCTCCGCGTTCACGACCTCGTTCAACGACGACCACATCGCCGCCATCACGCAGGCCGTGGTCGAGTATCGCGCGCACCACGGGATCACGGGGCCGGTCCTCGTCGGCAAGGACACGCACGCCCTGTCCGGGCCCGCGCAGGAGACCGCCGTCGAGGTGCTGCTCGGCAACGACGTCGAGGTGCTCGTCGACTCCCGCGGCGGCTACACGCCCACCCCCGCCGTGTCCCACGCGATCCTGCACCTGAACGCCGGGCGCGAGCTGTCGCCGTCGGGCTTTGCGGTGGACGGGGACAACGCCGGCCTCGTGGACGGCCTCGTGATCACCCCCTCGCACAACCCGCCCGCGGACGGCGGCTTCAAGTACAACCCGCCCCACGGCGGCCCCGCGGACACCGAGGCGACCACGTGGATCGCCGACCGCGCCAACGAGCTGCTCGCCGCCGGGCTGGCGGGCGTGCACCGGGTAGCGAGCGCCGACGTCGCCGGCCACGCGAAGCTGGGCGGCTTCGACTTCCTGGACCGGTACGTGTCCGATCTGCCGCAGGTGATCGACGTGGAGGCGATCCGAGAGGCGGGCGTGCGCATCGGCGCCGACCCCATGGGAGGGGCGTCCGTGGCCTACTGGGGCGAGATCGCCGACCGCCACGGGCTGGATCTGACCGTGGTGAACCCGGAGGTGGACCCGCGGTTCGGGTTCATGACCCTGGACTGGGACGGCAAGATCCGCATGGACTGCTCGTCGCCGAACGCGATGGCCTCGCTGATCGAGCGGATGACCCCGGACGCGGACGGGCAGGCGCCCTTCGACGTCGCCACCGGCAACGACGCCGACGCGGACCGGCACGGGATCGTCACCCCCGACGGCGGGCTGATGAACCCGAACCACTACCTCGCGGTGGCCATCGACTACCTGTACCGCCACCGCGAGCAGTGGCCCCAGAGCGCGGGCGTGGGCAAGACCCTGGTGAGCTCCTCGATGATCGACCGCGTGGCCGGGGACCTGGGCCGCGAGCTCGTGGAGGTGCCGGTGGGCTTCAAGTGGTTCGTGCCGGGCCTGCTGACGGGCACCGGCGTGTTCGGCGGCGAGGAGTCCGCGGGCGCGTCCTTCGTGCAGTTCGACGGCAGCCCGTGGTCCACGGACAAGGACGGGCTGCTGCTGTGCCTTCTGGCCGCGGAGATCATCGCCGCGACGGGCCAGTCCCCGTCCGAGCGGTACCGCGACCTCGTGGCCCTGCACGGCGACCCGGCGTACGCGCGCATCGACGCCCCCGCGACCGCCGAGCAGAAGGCGAAGCTGAAGACCCTCTCCCCCGACGACGTCCCCGTGACCGAGCTGGCCGGCGAGACCATCCTCGCGACGCTGACCAACGCCCCGGGCAACGACGCCCCGATCGGCGGGCTCAAGGTGGTGACGCAGCACGCGTGGTTCGCGGCGCGGCCCTCCGGCACCGAGGACGTCTACAAGATCTACGCGGAGTCCTTCCGCGGCCCCGAGCACCTGACGCAGGTGCAGGCGGAGGCGCAGCGGCTGGTGGACGCGGTCATCGGCTGACCCCCGCCCCATCTCCCCTCCCCCCGTCCGCTTTCGTGCGGGAAACGGCGGCGTGTCGCACCGCTTTCGTTCGGGAAACAGCGGGGCGCGTGCGCCGTTTCCCGAACGAAAACGCCGTGGCGCCCGTCGGGGCGGCACCAGCGGCCGGAGGACGACGACGGCGCCCCGCCCTGCCGCCGCACAGGGCCGCTCGGTAGCGTGGCCGGCATGAGCACGCAGCCCCCCGGCCTGACCACCGACTCCCCCGACTCCCCCGCCGACGATCCGGTCCGCGAGCCGTTGCCCACCGAGGCCCTGCCGATCGCGCCGGCCGGGCCCCGACCCGAGGAGCCGCGGGCCGCCGTCGAGCGGCTGCGCGCCGCCGCCCGCTCCCGCGCCGCCCACCCGCGCGCGGTGCGGGTGCGCCAGCTCAAGGGCCTGAAGCGGATGCTGACCGAGCACGCGGACCGGTTCGTCGCGGCGCTCGGCACGGACCTGGGCAAGCCGGCCACCGAGGCGCTGATCACGGAGATCGTCTCGGTGCGCTCCGAGGTGGACCACGCGCTGCTGCACCTGACCGACTGGATGGAGCCGCGGCCCGTGAAGCTGCCGCTGGCCCTGCGGCCCGCGAGCGCGGAGGTCAGGCCGCGGCCCAAGGGTCTCGTGCTGGTCATCGGCGCGTGGAACTACCCGGTGCAGCTCGCGCTCGCCCCGGTCGTGGGTGCGCTGGCGGCCGGCAACACGGTGGTGCTCAGCCCGTCGGAGAAGGCCCCGGCCACGGCGGCGGCGCTGCGGGAGCTGGTGCCGCAGTACCTGGACTCCGCGCTGGTCTCCGTGGTGGCGGGCGGCAAGGAGTGCAACACCGCGCTGCTGGCGGAGCCGTGGGACCACATCCTCTACACCGGCGGGGAGCGCGTGGGCCGGATCGTCTACGAGGCGGCGGCGAAGACCCTCTCCCCCGTGACGCTCGAGCTGGGCGGCAAGTCGCCGGCGGTGGTGACGCCGTCGCGGAACACGGGAGCGATGGCCCGCCGCATCGCGTGGGCGAAGTTCACCAACGCGGGCCAGACGTGCGTGGCCCCGGACTACGTGCTGGCCGTCGGCGAGGCCGCGCTGCGCCAGGTGACCGCCGAGCTCCCCGCAACCCTGCGCGAGTTCTACGGCGACGACCCCCGCGCGTCGAAGGACTACGGCCGGCTCATCTCCGCCGAGCACGCGGAGCGGCTGCGGGAGATGCTCCAGACGGACCTCGACGCCGGCGCCGAGCTGCTCGTCGGCGGCGACGTGGATGTGGCAGGACGGTACATGGCGCCGACCGTGGTGACGGGCGTGCGGCCCGACGGCGCGCTCATGCAGGAGGAGCTGTTCGGCCCGATCCTGCCCGTGCTGACCGTGGACACCTTCCAGGACGCCCTGGACTTCATCGCGGAGCGCCCGCACCCGCTGGCCGCCTACCTCTTCACGGACCGGCCGAGCTACCACCGCGCGTTCGACGACCAGGTGCAGGCCGGCGGCCTCGGCTACGACGTCGGCCTGCTGCACGCCGGCATCGCGACGCTGCCGTTCGGCGGGATCGGCGCGTCCGGGATGGGCGCGTACCACGGCATCCACGGGTTCGAGACGTTCTCCCACCTGCGCCCGTCCATCACGAAGTCGGACCAGGTGGACACGCTCAAGACCGCGTACCCGCCGTACGGGCGGATGAAGCGGGCGCTGCTGCCGAAGATGCTCTGAGGGGGCGGGGATCAGCGCTGCGGCCAGAAGCCGCGTCGGGCGTAGACCTCAGCGAGGACGTCGGCGCGGTCGGTCATGACGCCGTCGACGCCGAGGTCGAGCAGGCGCTCGATCTCCGCGGGCTCGTCCACGACCCACACGTGCACCGGCAGGCCCGCCGCGTGGCACCGCCGCACGAAGTCGGCGGTGGCCACGGGCACGCGGCCGTGCCGGACGGGCACCTGCACGCAGTCGACGTCGAGGGCGCACCGGCGCAGCCAGCGGGTCAGTCCCAGCGGGCCCAGCGTCACGAGCGCCGCGATGGCGGCCGCCCCGCCCGACGTCGCCACCCGCTCCGGCCCGTACGCCCGCTCGGGGTGGCCGAGGCGGGCGAGGGCGCGCCGGAAGAGGCGGCGCCGCGAGTCGTGGAACGAGGCGACGAGCACGCGGTCCCACGCGCCGTGCTCGGCGAGGATGCGGGCCAGGGCCGGGGCCGACGCGCGGTCCTTGAGGTCCACGTTGAGGCGCGCCTCGGGGAGCGCCGTGAGCAGTTCGGTGAAGCGCAGCAGCGGCTCCCCGCCGACCGTGACGTCCGCCAGCCGCTCCCACGTGTGGTCGCGCAGCCGGCCGCGGCCCGTGCTGACGCGGTCCAGGGTCTCGTCGTGGAACACGACGAGCTCGCCGTCCGCCGTGGTGCGCACGTCCAGCTCGAGGTAGGTGAATCCGGCGGCGTGGGCGTCCACGAACGCGGCCAGGGAGTTCTCCCGGTCGACGGCGGCGCCCCGGTGGGCGAACCCCAGCGGGTGGCCGCGACGGGCGGGGACGGAGTCGGTGAGGTAGGCGGGGGC
>NZ_LR732370.1:2232711-2243078 GCF_902506395.1 Micrococcus sp. 116 | reverse complement strand
CTCCTCCCACGCTCCCGCCGCCACCCACACCGCCCGGGGCCGCCTGGTCTGGGTGGACGTCGCGCGCGGCCTGGCCCTGGTCGCGATGATGGTCGCCCACACGGCGCCCGCCGGCGGCCCGGGTGGGGTGCTCCACCTCTCCGAGCACCTCACCGCGCCCCTGTTCGCGGCGCTCGTGGGCGTGGGCGCGCGCCTCGAGGCGGAGTGGCTGGGCCGTGGCCGGGCCGTGCCCCGCGCGCTTGTGCGGGCGGCCGCCCTGTGCGGGGCGGCGTGGCTGACCGGGCTCTTCGGGGCGGCCGTCGTGAACGTGCTGGCGCACCTGGCTGTGCTCACGGTGCTCATGGCACTGCTGGCCGCCCTCCCCCTCGCCGCGCACCTCGTGCTCGCCGTCCTGGCCGGCGGAGGCGGCCTCCTGCTCGCCGCCACACCGACGGCCGACGTCGTCGACCGGCTCGTCCCCGCCGCGCAGGCGCTCGGGCTGAGCCGCGCGACGCTGACCCCGTGGGTCTCCGCGTTCCTCACGGACGGCCCGTACCGCCTCCCCCTGTTCCTCGCGTGGGCGCTGCTGGGGGCGGTGCTGGTCGCCACCGTCCACGGCACGACGACGGCGGCCCCGGCCCGGAGCGCACGGCTCACGGGACTCGCCTGGGCGGCCGGGGGGATCGCGCTGGCCGGCGTCGTGCTCGCCCTGTCCCGGACACGGACCGGCGCCGCCCCCGTGCCCTACACGGCGACCCCGGCGGAGGCCCTGCTGGACACGGGCCTCGTGCTGATCGTGCTCGGCGGGTGCGCGGCCCTGGCGCCGCGGTGGGCCGGGCTGCTGGCCGTGCCCGGCGCGATGACGCTGTCCGTGTACGTGGCGCACCTGTGGTACCTCGGCTGGGTGCGGGGGCTCGGACCCGGGCCGTGGCGCAGCGCCACGGGCACGGACGACACGTGGTTCAACCTGGCCGTGCTGGTGGCCGGCGCGCTGCTGCTGCCGCTGCTGTGGCGGGCCGTCGTGCGTATCGGCCCGTTCCGCGCGGGGCCGCTGGAGGGCGTCGTCCGCCTGCTGACGGCCCCGTTCGACCGCGCGCGCTGACCGACGTCCACCCCAGCGGGTAGCCTCGAGAGCGTGAGCGAGCGAACCACCTACCTGCTGATCGACGGCGAGAACATCGACGCCACCCTCGGCACGTCCATCCTGCAGCGGCGCCCCCAGCCCGACGAGCGGCCACGCTGGAAGCGCCTGCTCGGCTACCTCGAGGACCGCTGGGACCAGCCGGTCAAGGGCCTGTTCTTCCTCGCCATCGACGGTGAGATCCCCATCCCGTTCGTCCAGGCGCTCACCGCCCTCGGCTTCCAGCCGATCATGCTGCGGGGCGAGGGCAAGGTCGTGGACATCGGCATCCAGCGCACCGCGGAGGCGCTGCTGGGCCGGGAGGACGACGTCGTCCTCGTCAGCCACGACGCCGACTTCGCCCCCCAGCTCACCGACCTCGCGGCCACGCCGGGCCGACGCACCGGGATCATGGGCTTCGAGGAGTTCCTCTCCCACGAGCTGCGCCGCATCCCCGGGGTCGAGTTCTTCGACCTGGAGCACGCGGTGGGCGCGTTCGACTCGTCCCTGCCGCGCCTGCGCGTGATCGACGTCGAGGCGTTCGACCCGTACGAGTTCCTCTGACCCGCCGGGGGTGGCCCGCGGCTCAGTCCGTGGGCAGCTCCAGCAGGCGTTCGACGGTGGCGGCCACCCCGTCGTCGTCGCACGCCCCGACCACGCCGTCCGCCGCGGCCAGCAGCGACGGATGGCCCGAGGCCACGGCCAGGCCGAGACCAGCCCACTGGAGCATCTCCAGGTCGTTGGGCATGTCCCCGAACGCGACGACGTCGACCGGCGCGACCCCCCGGCTCGCGGCGAACTCGGCGAGGGTCGCGGCCTTGTGCACGCCCGGGGCGGACATCTCCACGAGCGCGATGCCGGGCGCGGAGTGCGTGGCACTCACGAGCTCGTCCAGCTCGGCGCGGGCCGCGGCGAGGAAGGCGTCCGGGGCCAGGGTGTCCGAGCGGGCCAGCAGCTTCACCACGCCCAGCCGACCCGGCAGCGCGGCCTCGAGCGTGGCCGCCGCGTGGACCTCGGCCCGGAACTCGGCGCGCTCGGAGAACGCGTGCTCCCAGAAGAAGCCCTCGAGGGTCTCGGCGCCGAAGGACACGGTGCGGTCCAGGGCGCGCAGCCGGTCCGTGGCTGTCCACACGGCCTCGACGGGCATGGGGTGGGCGATCAGGACGTCGTCCGTGGCGGTGTCCACGAGGACGGCGCCGTTGGAGCAGATCACCGGTCCGACGGGGCCGAGCTGCGCGCTCAGCGGGCCGAGCCAGCGGAGGGGACGGCCGGTCACGAACACCACCTCGACGCCGGCGTCGTGGGCGTCCCGCAGCGCCGTGATGGTGCGCGGGCTCAGGCGCCCCGACCGCGTGTGCCGGTACCCGATGATGGTGCCGTCCAGGTCCGTCGCGATCATCCGCGGACGGCGCGAGGGCAGGGGCAGGGCGGGCATGCGCTCAGTCTAGGCCGGGGCGGGCGAGGTCGGACGCACGGGATCACCGTAGCGGGACGGGCGGTGGGGTACTCACTGCCGCAGCCGGGAACGCGAGAGGTCGGAATGAGCGTCAGATCCGCCCTCATTCCGACCTCTCGCGTGACCGGAGGGGCCGAAGCGCCCGCCCTCAGTCCTCGACCGGGAGCTCCAGCATGGGACGGTGCTCGTAGAAGGTCTGCAGCACCACGATGGTCCGGGTGGACACCGACGCCGTCTGTCGGATCTCCGTCACGAGGGCCTCGAGCTCGCGCGGTGAGCCCACGCGCACGAAGAGCATGTACGCGGCGTCGCCGGCCACGGAGTGGCACGCCTCGATCGCCGCGATGGACTCGAGGAGCTCGGGGGCGTCGTCGGGCTGGCGCGGGTCCAGCGGGCTGATCTCGATGAACGCGGAGAGCGGCCTGCCCACGGCCTCGGGGTCGAGCAGCGCACGGTAGCCCGTGATGACGCCCGTGCTCTCGAGCCGGCGCAGGCGCGCCTGCACGGCGGAGGTCGAGAGGCCGACCCGCTCGGAGAGCTGGGCGAGCGTGGCGCGCGGGTCATGGGAGACGGCGGCCGCAAGCCGCCCGTCGACAGGGTCGTCCATGCGCCGCACGCTATCAGCCGGCCCCGGCCGCCGGGTTGACAGCCCCATGCCCTCATGGAACCCTTCCGGCAAGTGATCCGCATCACCGGATATTTTCCGGCGATTCGACCTCAGGAAGGTTCCATGTCCACCACTCTGCAGCCCGCCCGGACCGACGGCGTTGCCTCGGAGGCCCCGGCCGACGCGCGCACCGTCGAGACCCACCCGGCCTGGCTCCGCCTCAAGGCCGCCGCCACCGCCCTGCAGCCTCTGCAGGTCAAGGACGGCTCCATCCCGGACCCGGCGGACCACGCCGCCGCGCGCGAGCACGTGGAGACCATCGTCGCCGCCGTCGAGGAGCTCGCCCCGCTCTTCCCGCACGACGCCGCCTACCTCGCCGCCCTGCCCCGCGACTTCGCGCGCTGGGCTGACGGCGGCTTCGCCGAACCCGACTTCCTGGACTCCCTCGTCGCCTTCCAGCCGCAGGAGCACCGCGTCGACGGCGTCCGGCACCTCATGGTCTTCCCGATGTACACGCAGAACGGCTCCCCCGACCGGCACGTGGAGGCCCTGATCGTCGAGACCATCTGGCCCGAGTTCATCGCCGAGCTCGAGGCCGGCGACTATGGCAACCGCCTCTTCGTCTCCCTGCGCCTGATCGACTTCACCCCCGGCTACGACACGAACTCGGCGGTGCTCTTCCCCGAGACCGTGGCCATGCGCGAGATCCCCACCTTCACGTGGGGCGCCATCTTCCAGGACCGCGAGGCCGCCCGCTTCCGTCGGGTCGTCACCGCCGCCGCCGAGGTCACCCAGCTCGAGCTCCCGGCCGAGCTCGCCGAACTGCTCTCCAGCCAGGAGCTCGCCGAGGGCACCTTCGTGATGTGGGACCTCATCCACGACCGCACGCACATGCGCGGCGACCTGCCCTTCGACCCGTTCATGATCAAGCAGCGCATGCCCTTCTTCCTCTACACGCTCGAGGAGATGCGCTGCGACATGACCGCCTTCCGCGAGTGCGTGGCGATCGAGCGCCGCCTCACGGCGCGCGCCGCCGCCGGCGAGCAGCTCACCGCGCTCGAGGAGCAGACCCGCCGCCACGCCGGGCTCGTGCAGCACGCCGTCCTCTTCGACCGGGTCTTCCGCTTCGCCCTCACCGGCTCCCGCGTCCGCAACTACGACGGCCTCGGCGGCCAGCTGCTCTTCGCCTGGCTGCACCGCAAGGACGTGATCCAGTGGCGCGACGTCGAGCTCAGCGTGGACTGGGACCGGCTCGCCGACGCCGTCGTCGAGCTGGGCGACGCCATCGACACGCTCTACTGGGAGTCCATCGACCGCCCCAAGACCGTGCACTGGCTCCAGGCCTACGAGCTCGTCGCCTCCGTGGTCACCCCGCACCCGGCCTCCGTGTGGGCGCAGGGCCTGCCGCGCGAGGTGCTCGCCGGCCCACCCAAGGGCTACACCGACCTCGTGCTCGACGACGAGTTCCCGCTGTCCATGTTCTTCGAGGCCCTCGAGAAGAAGATGCGCGGCGTCATCGAGTCCACCGCCGGGATCCGCGGCACGGACGCCTGACCCGTGGCCGCCCTGACCGACCGCGCCGTCCTGATCGCGGGCGCCACGAGCGCCTCGGGCCGGGCCGCCGCCCGCACCCTCCTCGACGCCGGCGCGCACGTCGTCGCGACCGGGCGCGACGCCGCGAAGCTCGCCCCCCTCGCCGAACTCGGCGCCGAGACCGCGGCCCTGGACCTCACGGACGAGACCGCCGTCCGCGGCCTCGTCGAGGACCTGCACGCCCGCGGCACCCGGATCGACGGCCTGCTCCACCTGGTGGGCGGCTGGCGCGGCGGCGGGGGCCTCGCCGGCCAGACCGAGGAGGACTACCGCGCCCTCGAGGCCTCGTTCACGGCGCTGCGGCACGTGAGCCGGGCCCTCGACGACGACCTGCGGGCCTCGTCCGCCGGTCGCCTCGCGATCGTCTCGTCCACGGCGGTGACCCGGCCGCTCGCCGGCGGTGCGAACTACGCCGCGGTGAAGGCGGCGAGCGAGGCATGGACCCGCGCGGTGGCGCAGGGCTGGGCCAAGGCCGCCCGGGACGCGGGGACCCCGCTGCGCTCGGCGGCCGTCGTGTTCCGCGTGACCTCCCTCGCCGGGCTCGAGGCACGGCTGGCCGAGGAGTACACGCGACTGTGGGAGGCTGAGGCGGGCGCGCTGAACGACGCCGTCCTCACGCTCCAGGAGAAGGGAACGGACTGACATGCAGAGGATCCACGATCCGCAGGAGCGGGGCTTCGCCTCGGACAACTACTCCGGCGTCCACCCGGAGGTGCTCGCGGCGATCGCCGAGGCCAACGGGGGCCACCAGGTCGCCTACGGCGAGGACGTGTACACGGCCCGCCTCCAGGAGGTCGTGGCCCAGCACTTCGGCGAGGACGCCACCGTGTGGCCGATGTTCAACGGCACCGGGGCGAACGTCGTCGGGCTCCAGGCCATGCTGCCCCGCTGGGGCGCGGTGATCTGCGCGGACACCGCGCACATCCACGTGGACGAGGGCGGCGCGCCCGAGAAGTCCGCCGGCATCAAGCTGCTGCCCGTGGCCACCGACGACGGCAAGCTCACCCCCGAGCTGATCGCCGCCGAGGCCTGGGGCTGGGGTGACGAGCACCGCGCCCAGCCCCTGGTCGTCTACCTCACCCAGTCCACCGAGCTCGGCACGGTCTACACCCCGGACGAGGTCAAGGCCATCACGGACTACGCCCACGAGCACGGGATGCGCGTCTACATGGACGGCGCCCGCATCGCCAATGCCGCGGCCTCCCTGGGCCTGCCGCTGCGCGCCTTCACCACCGACGTCGGCGTGGACGTGCTCTCCCTCGGCGGCACCAAGAACGGGGCGCTGCTGGCCGAGGCCGTCGTCGTGCTCGACCCGGACGCCGCGGACGGCCTCGTGTACCTGCGCAAGAACCAGATGCAGCTGGCCTCGAAGATGCGCTTCATCTCGGCGCAGCTGCTCGCCCTGTTCGACGGCGACCTGTACCTGCGCTCCGCCCGCCACGCCAACGCCATGGCCGCCCGGCTGCGCGCCGGCATCGAGGCGGGGGTCGCCGACGGCTCGCTGGCCGGCGTCGAGTTCACGCAGGCCACGGACGCCAACGCCGTGTTCGCCGTCCTGCCCGAGGGCGTGGCCGACCGGCTGCGCGCCCGCTTCCGGTTCTACGACTGGGACGCGGCGCGCCGCGAGGTGCGCTGGGTGTGCGGCTTCGACACGACCGAGGAGGACGTGGACGCGTTCACGGCGGCGCTGCGCGCCGAACTCGTCCCCGCCGTCTGACGGACGCGCCCGGCCGGGATACCCTTCTACCACCGTGCAGCAGGGTGGGACGCCGCGGCCTTCGACGCGCGTCCGACCGCTCCTCCACCGAAAGGCCACCGTGGACACCAGCGCACCCCGGACGTCCCCGTCGACGCCGCGCGCCTCCGCCGCCCACGCCACCCATGAGGGCGGCTCCCTGCAACGCACCCTCAAGTCCCGGCACCTGACGATGATCGCGATGGGCGGCGCCATCGGCACGGGCCTGTTCGTGGCCTCGGGCAACACCATCGCGACCGCCGGCCCCGGTGGCGCCCTCGTGGCCTATGTGGCCATCGGCTTCATGGTGTTCCTGCTGATGCAGTCGCTCGGCGAGATGTCCACGTACCTGCCGGTCTCCGGCGCGTTCGAGGAGTACTCGACCCGCTTCGTGAGCCCCTCGTTCGGCTTCGCCATCGGCTGGAACTACTGGTACAACTGGGCGATCACGGTGGCCGCCGAGCTCGTCGCGGCGGCCCTGATCATGCGGTACTGGCTCCCGGACGTGCCCTCGTGGATCTGGTCCGCGATCTTCCTCGCGCTGCTCTTCGGCCTCAACGCCCTCTCCACGCGCGCCTACGGCGAGAGCGAGTTCTGGTTCTCGCTCATCAAGGTCGCCACGGTGGTGATCTTCCTGGTGCTCGGCGTCCTGATGATCGTCGGCATCCTCGGCGGCTCCTCCCCCGGCTTCCACAACTGGACGGACGGCGAGGCCCCCTTCGTGGGCGGCGGCGCCGGCATCCTGGCGATCTTCATGGTGGCCGGCTTCTCCTTCCAGGGCACCGAGCTGGTCGGCGTGGCCGCGGGCGAGGCCGAGGACCCGGAGAAGAACGTGCCCAAGGCGATCCGCACCGTGTTCGTGCGCATCCTGCTCTTCTACGTCGGCGCGATCACCGTCGTCGGCTTCCTCATCCCCTACACCAGCCCCCACCTGCTGGGCAGCGACGTCGAGGACATCTCGATCTCCCCGTTCACGCTCGTCTTCGAGAACGCGGGCGTGCTCGCCGCCGCCTCCGTGATGAACGCCGTGATCCTCACGGCCATCCTCTCCGCGGGCAACTCGGGCCTGTACGCCTCCACCCGCATGCTCTGGGCCCTGGCCGACTCCGGCAAGGCCCCGCGCTTCCTGGCGAAGGTGAACCGGCGCGGCGTGCCCATGAACGCCCTCTACGCCACCACCGCGGTGGGCGCGGCGTGCTTCCTGACCACGTTCATCGGGGACGGCGCCGCCTACGTGTGGCTCGTCTCCGCCTCGGGCCTGGCCGGGTTCATCGTGTGGATGGGCATCGCCTGGAGCCACTACCGGTTCCGGCGGGCCTACGTC
Source organism: Micrococcus sp. 116 (assembly GCF_902506395.1). Lineage (NCBI taxonomy): Bacteria > Bacillati > Actinomycetota > Actinomycetes > Micrococcales > Micrococcaceae > Micrococcus > Micrococcus sp. 116. Next base: position 2,235,264 of record NZ_LR732370.1, on the reverse strand, counting down.
GCGCAGGGCCACGACCCGAAGGACCTGCCCTACCGCGCCTTCCTGTTCCCCCTGGGCCCGATCGTCGCGCTGGTCATGTGCGCCGTCGTGATCCTCGGCCAGAACTACCAGGCGTTCATGGGCGACGTGGACCTCGTGGCCGTGGCCAGCGCGTACATCGGCCTGCCCCTGTTCCTCGCGCTGTGGCTCGGCCACAAGCTCGTCACCGGCTCGAAGCCGGTCCGCTACGAGGACGCCGACCTCACCCGCGTCCTGGACTGAGTCCCCCACCTCGGAGGTCGCCGTGCCCGCCCCCCTGTCCCTTATACACCTTCCGCGGGCGAGCGGGGGCACGATGGGGGCGTGGACACCGCACAGCAGACCACCGCACAGGACACCGCCCCGGACCCCGCGTCGACGACGCCCCGCACGGTCACCGTCACCGGCGCCGCCGGCAACATCGGCTACGCGCTGCTCTTCCGCATCGCCGCCGGCGGGATGCTCGGCCCGGACACCCCGGTCCGGCTGCGCCTGCTCGAGATCCCGGCCGCCCTGGGCGCCGCGGAGGGCACCGCCATGGAGCTCGCCGACGCGGCCTTCCCGCTGCTGGCCGACGTGGAGGTCACGGACGACCCGGCCCGCGCCTTCGACGGGGTCCAGCACGCGCTGCTCGTCGGCGCGCGGCCGCGCACGAAGGGCATGGAGCGGGGCGACCTGCTCGAGGCGAACGGGGGGATCTTCGGCCCTCAGGGCCGGGCGATCAACGACCACGCGGCGGAGGACGTGCGGGTCGTCGTCGTCGGGAACCCGGCCAACACCAACGCGCTGATCGCCGCCGCCCACGCCCCGGACGTGCCGGCCGAGCGCTTCACGGCGCTGACCCGGCTGGACCACAACCGGGCCGTGGCGCAGCTGGCGGCGCGGGCCGGCGTCGCGGTGACGGACGTGGCCGGTGTGACGATCTGGGGCAACCACTCCGCGACCCAGTTCCCGGACCTCACCCACGCCCGCGTGCGGGTGGACGGGACGTGGCGGCCGGCGCTCGAGGTGGTGGATCCGGCGTGGGCGGGCGAGGAGTTCGTGCCGCGCGTGGCGAAGCGGGGCGCGGAGATCATCGAGGTGCGCGGGGCGAGTTCGGCGGCGTCGGCGGCATCCGCGGCGATCGACCACATGCGCGACTGGACCCTCGGCACCGGTGCGGACGCGGACGGGGCGCCGCGCCGGACGTCGGCCGCGGTGGTCTCGGACGGCTCCTACGGGGTGCCGGAGGGGCTGATCAGCTCGTTCCCCGTGACGTCCGACGGCGGCACCGCGTGGCGGATCGTGCCGGGGCTGGAGCCGGACGAGTCCGTGCTGCCGGGTGAGGGCGGGCGGCTGGCTGCGACCGTCGCCGAGCTGGAGGCCGAGCGCGACGCCGTGCGAGGGCTGGGCCTGCTCTGAGGCGACCGGGATCTTCTGCGTCTCTGACCCTTCTGGGGGCGTCCCCGCCCGCCGGAAGGGTCGGATGCGCAACAGATTCGTGCGGGGACGGGCGGGCGTGGGATCAGTCCGCCAGCTCGGCCCGCGTGGGCGGGTCCGCCCCCGGGCGGGAAGCCGTGATCGCCGACGCGCGGGAGGCGTAGATCAGCACCGACTCGACGTCGGCCGGGTCCATCGCGTGCAGGCGGCCGCGGTTGGCGGCGCCGAGCAGCGAGCGGTCGTCGAGGGCGGCGAGCAGGGCGGCGGTGAACGAGTCGCCGGCGCCCACGGTGTCCGCGACGTCCACGGGCACGATCGGGCGCTCCACCACGCCGTGCGCGGTGACGGCCACGATGTCCTCGGCGCCGCGGGTCATCACCACGAACGCCGGGCCCATCCGCTGCCACGCCTGCAGCGACTCGAGCAGCGGGCGGTCCGGGTACAGCCACGCGATGTCCTCGTCCGAGGCGTGCACCACGTCCGCCAGCCGCACGGACTCCTCCGCGCGGGCGCGGGCGAACGCCCGGTCCGGCACGATCGTGGGCCGCACGTTGGGGTCGTAGCTGATGGTCGTGACCGCGGAGATCCGCTCGAGCAGGGCCATCACCTCGGCGTCGCCGGGGGCGAGCATGGTGGCGATGGAGCCGGCATGCATGTGGTGCAGCGGGCCGCCGGCGGCGTCGTCGAAGTCCCGGGCGAGCGCGGCGGCGGGCGGCAGCGTCCAGTCCAGCTCGAACTCATAGCTGGCGGCACCCGTGGGGTCCAGGCGAGCGGTGGCCACGGAGGTGGCGGCGGCATCCGGCTCGAGCAGGCAGCGCACGCCGTTCTCCCGCAGGTGCGAGGCGATCATGTCCCCGTGCGCATCGCGGCCGAGGCGGCCGGCGAACAGGACGGGCCGCTCCAGCCGGCTCAGGCCCACGGCCACGTTCAGGGGGCTGCCCCCGACGTGCACGCGGGGGGTCGCGGTGTCCGAGACCACGACGTCGACGAGCGCCTCTCCGATCACACCACAGTACTGAGCCACGCGCCCCACGGTACCCTAATCACCGGCGCAGAACCGGGGCTGTGCGCAGGCTTCCAGGCCCCCGAGAAACGCCCGACACCCCCATCCCCGAC
>NZ_LR732370.1:2220007-2232611 GCF_902506395.1 Micrococcus sp. 116 | reverse complement strand
ACCCCCACCCGGCCCTCACGCGGCCCCGGCTGGCGCCTCCACGGCGACGGCCGCACCATCACCCCGGGCACCGTCGTCGCCCCGGACGAGCGGCTGAGCTGGCCCCGGACCGTGGGCATCGGCGTGCAGCACGTGATGGCCATGTTCGGCGCCACCGTGCTCGTGCCCGCCCTGACCGGCATGCCCGCGACGACGGCGCTGCTCTTCTCCGGCCTGGGCACCCTGCTCTTCCTGGTCATCACGGGCAACCGCCTGCCCTCGTACCTGGGCAGCTCGTTCGCGTTCATCGCACCCCTGACGGCCGCCGCCACGATCGGCGGCACGGGGGCCGCGCTCGGCGGCATCCTCGTGACGGGCCTGCTGCTCACGGTGATCGGCGCGATCGTGCACCGCGCCGGCACCGGGTGGATCCACGCGCTCATGCCGCCGGCGGTGATGGGCACGATCGTGGCCCTGATCGGCCTCAACCTCGCCGGCGCCACGACGACGGCCATGCAGGAGGTGCCCGTCACCACGTTCGGCACGGCCCTGGCGGTGGTGCTCACGGCCGTGACGTTCCGGGGGCTCCTGGGCCGCCTGTCCATCCTCGTGGGCATCGTGGTGGGCTACGTACTGGCCCTCGCGCAGGGCCAGGTGGACTTCGCCGCCGTCGGGGAGGCCGCCTGGATCGGGCTGCCGCCCTTCCACGGCCCGGAGCTGCGCTGGGACCTGCTGCCCCTGTTCCTGCCCGTCGTGCTCGTGCTGGTCGCGGAGAACATCGGCCATGTCAGGACCGTCGGGCTGATGACCAAGCGCGACCTGGACCCGCTCACCGGCCGTGCCCTGATCGCGGACGGCCTCTCCACCATGCTCTCCGGCGCGGGCGGCGGCGTCGGCACCACCACGTATGCGGAGAACATCGGCGTGATGGCCAGCTCGCGCGTCTACTCGACGGCGGCGTACTGGGTGGCCGGCCTGACCGCGATCGCCCTCGCGTTCCTGCCGAAGTTCGGGGCCGCCGTCGCCACCATCCCGGCCGGGGTGGCCGGCGGCGCGGGCATCATCCTCTACGGGATGATCGGCATGATGGGCGTGCGCATCTGGGTGCAGAACCGCGTGGACTTCTCCAACACCGTGAACCTCATGACGGCGGGTGCGGGCCTGATCATCGCGATCGCCGACCCCCAGCTCGTGGTCGGCGGACTCGTGTTCGGCGGCATCACGCTCGGCACGGTCGCCGCCCTGGTGGTGTACCACCTCATGACGACGATCGCCCGCGCCCGCGGCACCGAGCCGGCCGCGACCTCCTCGTCGGCGAGGGCGAGGACCTGGTCGAGCACGTCGAGGCCGAAGCGCAGGTCCTCGTCCGAGATGTTCAGCGGCGGGCACAGGTGGAACCGGTTCTCGGCCATGAACAGCAACAGCCCGCGGTCCTTGGCCTCGGCCATCATCCGCCCCATCACGGGCGCGACCTGACCGAGCGGGGCCAGCCGCTCCCGGGTCTGCCGGTCCTTCACCAGCTCGACGGCCCAGAACGCGCCGGCGCCGCGCACGTCGCCCACGCTCGGGTGGGCCGCGGCGATCTCGGCCAGGCGCGGCCCGATGACCTCCTCGCCGATGCGCTTCGCGTGGGCGACCATGCCCTCCTCCTCCATCGCGGTGATCGCGGCGACGGCGGCCGCGCACGCGAGGGGGTGGCCCGAGTAGGTCAGGCCGCCGGGGTAGGGCGTGGTCGCGAAGCTCTCGTAGACGTCGTCGCTCATGGCGACGCCGCCCAGCGGCACGTACCCGGAGTTGACCCCCTTGGCGAACGTGACGATGTCCGGGGTGACGCCCGTGAGCTGGTGGCCGAACCACTCGCCCACGCGGCCGAAGCCGACCATGACCTCGTCGATGATCAGCAGGATCCCGTGCTCGCGGCACAGCTCCTTGACGCCGGCCATGTAGCCGGGCGGCGGCAGGAAGATGCCCGCGGTGCCGGGGACGGCCTCGAGGATCACGGCGGCCACGGTGGAGGGGCCCTCGAGTTCGATCACGTCGCGCAGGTGGGCCAGCGCGCGCTCGGCCTCCTGCTCGTCGCTCTCCGAGCCGAACGCGGAGCGGTACGTGTACGCGGGCTGGAAGTGCACGACGCCGTCGGACGCCGAGTCCGAGCCCACGCGCCGCAGGGAGCCGGTCAGGTTCGCCGTCAGGCGCGTGGCGCCGTGGTACGAGAGGTACGCGGAGAGCACCTTGTGCCGGCCCGTGTGCAGGCGTGCCATCCGCACCGCGTGCTCGTTGGCCTCTGCGCCCGCGTTCGTGAAGAACACGTGGTTGATGGACTCCGGCAGCCGCTCCGTGATCAGCCGGGCCGCCTCGGACCGGGCGTCGTTGACGTGCTGCGGGGCCACGGTGGCCAGCGTCTCGGCCTGCTCGCGGATCGCGGCCACGATCTTCGGATGGCGGTGGCCGACGTTCGTGAAGACGAGCTGCCCGCTGAAGTCGACCATGGGCCGACCCTCGCCGTCCCACACCCACGACCCCTCGGCATCGAGGATGGTCATGGGATTCAGGTCGCGCTGCGCGCTCCACGAGTGGAACACGTGCGCGCGGTCGAGCTCGTGGGCGCGGCGGCCCCGCTCGATGGCCTCGTCGCTGATCCGGGGGTCCCGGCGGCCGACGTGCTGCTGATGCTCGGACATGCGCCCTCCTTGAGTGTGATGCGGGTCATTCCGAGCATAGGCGCGCCCGCCCTCAGCGCGAGCTGGCGCCCCGCCGCCCGCGCGCCACCCCCACGAACGCCTGCACGAGCTCCGAGTCGGCCGCCTTGAGCCAGGCCAGGGCGACGTCCCAGCCGGGGTGGCGGGCGTCGTCGTCGCCGTGGCCCGCGGGATCCGCCCCGTCGACGACGGCGGCGCCCGCCTCCGCCTCGGCCCGCGCCTGCTCGTCCGCGAGCGCGGACCGCGTGGCGGCGGCCTCGCGGTCGGCGCGGGACAGGCCCACGGTGTCGTCGAGGGTGGAGGCCAGCGGCAGCACGATCACGTCCTTGCGGCCGAACATGCGGGCCACGGACATCGGCAGCACGACGTGGCCGGCGCCGGACGCGGCGATCTCCAGGGCCATCCGCTCGCCCGCGCCGGGCAGCTCGGCGGCGTCCATCGGCTCCGGGCTGGGGGCCGGGGCGAAGCGGGCGGGATCCAGCTCCTCGTCCGGGTCGAGCTCGGCGGGCGGCACCGGGCCGTCCGCGTCCACGTCCCACGCGGCGAGCAGGTGGTCCCTGCCCACGCACACCACCGGCAGCTCGGAGTAGACGCCCACGAGGTGCACGTGCCGCGGGTCGACGCCGCCGGCGCGCAGGAACTCCTCGACGGGCACGTCGCGTCGGCGCCGCACGTAGCCCAGCTGCGGCAGGAAGTGGCGGGGCTGACCGGCGGCGTCGTGGGCGAGGTGGGCCAGCTGGGCCGCGTCGTCGTGGTTGACGAGCTGCACCGTGCGCTGGCGCGTGGTGAACCGCTCCACCCACGTGGACGGCGTGGCCCCGGGGATGGTGGCCAGGAAGAGGGTCTCGGGCGGGACGGGCAGGTCGGCCGGTGGCGCGGGCGCGGGACGACGCCGGCCCTCGCCCCCGGCGCGGCCCGCAGGCTTCACGCCCTTGGCCACGCCGCGCCCGCCGCCGGAGCGGGTGGACCGGGCGGGGCCGCCCCTGCTCGCGCGGGACTTCCCGCCCCGGCCGCCACGGGAGCCGCTCAGCGGACCTTCTCCTTCAGGAAGGAGACGGCGCGGTCCCAGGCGAGGGCCGCGGCCTCGGGCCGGTAGTTGCCCTGGGGGTTCTCGTCGTTGTGGAAGGCGTGCGGGGCGTCGTAGTAGAAGTACTCGACGTCGGCCCCGGACTCCTCACGGATCTGCTGCTCCTGCTCCCGCGCGTCCTCGACGGGGAAGGAGTCGTCCTGCTCGGCGTAGTGGCCCTGGACGGCGGCGGTGACGCCGGAGAAGTCGCCGGGCACGCCCTGGCCCACGCCGTAGAAGGGCACGGCGGCGGAGACCTTGTCGCCCTGCTGGGCCGCGAGGGCGAGCACGAAGCCGCCGCCCATGCAGAAGCCGATCGCGCCCACGGTCTGCGAGGTCACCTCGTCCCGGGCGAGCAGCCAGTCGACGGCGCCGGCCAGCTGGCGGGCCCCCTCCTCGGCGGGCAGGTTCTGCATCATCTCGCCGGCCTCGTCGCCGTCGTGGGCGATCCAGCCTCCGTAGAGGTCGGGGGCGAGCGCGACGAAGCCGAGGTCGGCGAGGCGGTCGCACACATCCTTGATGTGGTCCACCAGGCCCCACCACTCCTGGATCACGATCACGCCGGGGCCCTTCCCGGAGGCGGGCAGCGCGAGGTAGCCGTGGCCCGTCCGGTCGCCGTCCTGGCCGGCGTCCTTGGTGGGCAGGTCGAACGTGACGTTCTGGTGCGGGGTCTTCGAAGCCATCATGGGCCCCACCCTATGAGGAGACCGGGCCCCTCATCGAGGGACCCGGTCTCGACGCGCGAGGTCGACTCAGGCTCAGGCCTGGGCGTCGGCCTCGGACAGCACGAAGGCGGCGCCGATCTCGAGCTTCACCTTGTCCGAGACCAGGACGCCGCCGGCCTCGGTGGCGGCGTTCCAGGTCAGACCGAAGTCCTTGCGGGAGATCTCGCCGGTGGCCTCGAAGCCCACGCGGGTCGCGCCGAAGGGATCCTTGTCCTGGCCGCCGAACTCGGCCTCAAGCTCCACGGTCCGGGTGACGCCGTGCAGCGTCAGCTCCCCGACCAGGGTGAACTCCTCGGGCTCGCCGCGGACCTCGGTGGAGCGGAAGGTCATGGTGGGGAACTGCTCCACGTCGAAGAAATCGGCGGAGCGCAGGTGGCCGTCGCGGCCCTCGTTCTTGGTGCTGATGGAGGCGACGTCGACGGTCACGTCCACGGAGGACTGGGCGAACTGCTCGGCGATGACGAGCTGGCCCTCCACGGCGTGGAAGGTGCCGCGCACCTTGGAGATGCCCGCGTGGCGGACGACGAAGTCGACGTCCGAGTGGGCGGCGTCGAGATTCCAGGTTCCGGTGGTGATGGCGTTCATGGGGTGCTCCTTCTGAAGCGGGTCTGTCTGGTGTGTCCGGGGTGGGCCGCCGCGGCGGCGATGGCTCCTGGGCCTCCGAACTTGTTTCAAATTCAAACATCATCCGGGCAGGCCGTCCACGCTTGATCGTCAAAATTCGAAATAGAGACGGAGGTCACGGTCCGGGGGCACATCAGGCCGCGTCCGCCCACGACGACGGCCCGGAACCTCCGGGGTTCCGGGCCGTCGGCCCGCGGTCGGGCAGCGGGGCCGCGCTCGGGCGGCCGGACGGGGTCAGGCGGCGGGGCCGCCCCCCGTCACGGGTAGAGGCCGCGGGTGCGGTGGGCCTCGGCCACGCGCTGGACAGCGGTCAGGGTGGCGGCCTCGCGCAGGCTCACGCGGCGGCTCTCGGAGGTGGCCAGCACCGCCTTCCATGCGGCGACCATGCGCCGCTTCAGGCGCTCGTCCACCTCCTCGCGGCTCCACCAGTAGGCCTGGTTCGCCTGGACCCACTCGAAGTAGGAGACGATCACGCCGCCGGCGTTGGCCAGGATGTCCGGGACGACCAGGACGCCCTTCTCCTCGAGGATGCGGTCGGCCTCGCCCGTGGTGGGGCCGTTGGCGCCCTCCACGACCAGCCGGGCGCGCACGCGCGGGGCGTTCTCCTCGGTCAGCACGGACTGCACGGCGGCCGGGACCACGAGGTCCACGTCCATCTCGAGCAGCTCGTCCGCGTCCATGGGCGCGGTGCCGGGGGTGTCCTTCACGGAGCCGGTGTCCCAGAGCTGCCTCTGCAGGGCGTCGTAGTGCAGGCCCTCGTCGTCGCGCACGGCGCCGTACTGGTCCGACACGGCCACGACCTTCACTCCGGCCGCCTCGAGCAGCTCGACCGTGCCGGCGCCGACCTTGCCGAAGCCCTGGACCGCGGCCGTCGCCCGCGACGGCTCGATGCCGAGGTGCTCGAGCGCGGCGAGCGCCACGTAGACCACGCCCGCCGAGGTGGCGGAGGCGCGGCCCAGCGAGCCGCCGAGCGAGACGGGCTTGCCGGTGACCACGCCGAGCGTGGTGTGGCCGACGTTCACCGAGTAGGTGTCCATCATCCAGGCCATGGTCTGCTCGTCCGTGCCCACGTCCGGGGCGGGGATGTCCACCTCGGGGCCGATGATCGGCTGGATCTCGGAGGTGTAGCGACGGGTGACGCGCTCGAGCTCGGCCTTCGAGTACTGGCGCGGGTCGATGGTCACCCCGCCCTTGGCGCCGCCGTAGGGCACGTCCAGCAGGGCGCACTTCCAGGTCATCCACATGGCCAGTGCGCGGACCTCGTCCAGGTCCACGTCCAGGCTGAAGCGCACGCCGCCCTTGGCCGGGCCGCGGGAGAAGTTGTGCTGCACGCGGTAGCCGCGGAGCACCTCGGTGGAGCCGTCGTCGCGGCGCAGGGGGATGGAGACGGCCATCTCGCGGCGGGGGGCGGCGAGCATCTGGTGCAGGCCCTCGTCGTAGCCGAGCGTCTTCACGGCGGCGGAGAGCTGGGCCAGGGCGTTGTCGAGCGGGGAGGACGGGGCCGTCACGGCCTCGTCCTCGGCGGGGATCCTCGTCATTGAGCGTCCTCGTGGTCCGGTGGGCAGGGATGTGTCGCGGCCCGACCGACGCGCGGAGGGCCGCGCCCCATTGCGCGGCCGACGTCGTCCGGACCCCGATGAACGCTACGCGCTCCCCCCGCACCCGTCACCCCTTCTGAGCCGAGATCCACGCCCACCCGGGTGACGTCGGACACGGTGGCGTGTACTGTGCTGTGGACGCGCCGCACACCCGCGGCGCCCTTCGGCGTCGAACCAACGCCGCTCGCTCAGGGCCCACCTGGTCCGTCCCCCGGCCGTCCGCCGCGCGAGGCACAGCTTGCCGGTCATGCCGAACTCCGCGGTCACCGCCGTCGCCTCGGCGAGCTTCACGCCGGTGGAGCCCACGGTCGGCCCGTCGATCGCGCCCGGCAGCCCCGTGGCCCGCGCCGCGATCGTGAACTGGGACCGCGTGTACGCCAGCGCCATCGNCCTCATGACCGTGACCCTGCCCGCCGCGATCACCCCCTCCCCCGCGTTCCAGCCCGTGCCCGGCCAGCGCATCGATCCGGAGCTCGCCCGCTCCTGGCTGCTGGTCAACGCCGCCCAGCCCGAACGGTTCCAGCCCGCCGAGGACTCGGCCGCGGACATCGTCATCCTCGACATCGAGGACGCCGTGGCCCCCAAGGACAAGGACCAGGCCCGCGCGGACGCCGTCGCCTGGCTGACCTCCGGGCACACCGGCTGGGTGCGGCTCAACGGCTACGGCTCGCGGTGGTGGGAGCAGGACGTCGAGGCGCTCGCCGCGGCCCTGCCCGCGCACCTGGGCGGGCCGGTCGCCGAGGGCGGCCTGGCCGGCGTCGTGCTGGCGATGGTGGAGTCCACGGACCACGTGAACGAGACCGCCCGACGGCTGCCCGGCGTGCCCGTCGTGGCGCTCGTGGAGACGGCGCGCGGGCTGCAGCGGATCGACTCGATCGCCGCCGCGAAGGGCACGTTCCGGCTGGCCTTCGGGATCGGCGACTTCCGCCGCGACACCGGCCTGGGCGAGTCGCCGATGGCGCTGGCGTACACGCGGTCCCAGTTCACGATCGCGGCGCGGGCCACGGGGCTGCCGGGCGCGATCGACGGGCCGACCGTGGGCTCCACCGGCGTGAAGCTCGCCGAGGCGACGGCGGTGACCGCGGAGTTCGGCATGACCGGCAAGCTGTGCCTCGCGCCGGAGCAGTGCGCGGCCGTGAACGAGGGGCTCAGCCCGTCCCAGGAGGAGCTGGCGTGGGCCCACGAGTTCCTCGCGGACTTCGAGGCCGACGGCGGCGAGATCCGCAACGGCTCCGACCTGCCCCGCAAGGCGCGCGCGGAGAAGATCCTCGGGCTGGCCACCGCGTTCGGGGTGCACTCCACGCGGTACCCGGACCAGGACAACGCGATCACGGCGCCGTCGGACACGTACCACTACTGAGCGGGCCGCCGCCCACCAGAAACGCGGGTTGAGTTGTCACGGGTGCGGAGGCCGCACACCGGTGACAACTCAACCCGCGTTGTCTCGGGGGGCGCGGATCCCGCCTCCGCTCACACGTCCTGACGCGTCCGGCGCACGACGGCGGCCCGCACCGAGAACGCCAGCACGATCGCCAGGATCCCGTAGATCACCCACGTGATGGGGGTGGAGACGAGCACGGCCGGGTCGCCCACCGAGCTGAGCAGGGCGTCGCGCAGGCTGGTCTCCGCCAGCGGGCCGAGCACCATGCCGATCATCAGCGGCGCCAGCGGGTAGCCGTACCGCCTCATCAGGAAGCCCAGCACGCCGATCCCCAGCAGCATCAGCAGGTCGAACACCGCGCCCGTGGTGGCGTAGATGCCCAGCCCGCAGAACAGCGTGATCCCCGCGTAGAGGTAGTGCTTCGGGATGAGCAGGAGCTTGGCCCACAGCTGCGCGAACGGCAGGTTGATCGCCAGCAGCACGATCATCGCGATGAAGAAGCTCGCCAGCAGCGCCCACACGAGGTCCGGGCTGCGGTCGAACAGCAGGGGGCCGGGCTGCAGCCCGTACTGGCGGAACGCCGCCAGCATGATGGCCGCCGTCGCGGAGACGGGCAGGCCGAGCGTGAGCAGCGCGCCCATCGCCATGCCGGTGGTCGAGTTGCCCGCGGCCTCCGGGGCCGCCAGCCCGCGGATCGCGCCGCGGCCGAACTGCGGATGCGCCCGGCGCCGGTCCAGGCGCCGCTCGGCCGAGTACGCCAGGAACGTCGGCACCTCGGAGCCGCCCACCGGCACGATGCCGAACGGCAGGCCGATCGCCGTGCCGCGCAGCCACGCCGGGGCGGCCTCGCGGAACTCGGCGCCCGAGAGCCACGGCCGGCCGGTGCGGCGGATGCGCAGGTCCTCGTGCTCGCGGCGCACCCGGGAGGCCACGTGGAACACCTCGCCGAGCGCGAGGATCGCCACCGTGACGGTCACCAGCGGGATGCCGTCGAACAGCTGCGGCGAGCCCATCGTGAAGCGCTCGGTGCCGGTCACCGCATCGATCCCGACGACGGCGATGCCCAGTCCCAGCACCAGAGAGGCCAGGCCGCGCAGCACCGAGTCGGCGACCACCGAGGAGGTGGCCACGAACGCGAAGAGCGCGAGCGCGAAGTACTCCGCGGGGCCGAATCTCGTGGAGAACTCCGCCAGCACGGGGGCGAGGAACACGACGCACACCGAGGCCACCATGCCGCCGATGAAGGCGCCGAGCGCCGCCGTCGCCAGGGCCTGGGCCGCCCGGCCGTTCTGGGCCATGCGGTGGCCCTCGAACGTGGAGGCGATGGCCGAGGCCTGGCCGGGGGTGTTCATGAGGATGGCCATGGTGGAGTCGCCGAAGAGGCCGCCGAAGTACACGCCGGAGAACATGATGAACGCGGCGGTGGGCTCGAGGGCGAAGGTCATGGGCAGCAGCAGGGCCACGGCCATCGAGGAGCCCAGTCCGGGCATCACGCCGACCGCGGTGCCGAGCAGACAGCCCAGCACCACCCAGAGCAGGTTCATGGGGGTGAGGGCTCCGGCGAAGCCCTCCATGAGGAGTCCGAGGGTCTCCATGTCAGAAGCCACCTCCCAGGATGCCCGAGGGCAGGGTCAGGCCCAGGGCCACCGCGAAGCCGAGGTAGGCCAGCGAGGAGACGAACAGGGCGACGAGGATGTCGAACACGGGGTGCGGGGCACCGAACGCGCGCGTGATGCACCAGAACAGCAGCGCCCCGGCGAGGATCCACCCCAGCCAGGGCAGCAGGACGGCGAACGCGAGGAAGCCGAGGAAGCACCAGGCCAGCGCGCCGAAGTCCGAGTGGAACAGGGTCAGCGGGCCGGCCGCCTGGCCGACCTCGCCGTCCGCGTCGGCCTGACCCTCGGGGGCCTGGCGCACGCGCACGACCTCCACCGCGAGCGCGGCGGCGATCACGAGGCCCGCGACCGAGAGGATCAGCGGGAAGAAGTCCGGGCCGGGGAAGTCGGCGCCGTCGGTGTCCATGGTCAGGGACCCCAGCAGCAGGTAGAGGCTGAACGCGGCCAGCACGGCCGGCATGACGAGTCCGGAGAGCCCGGCGGCGCGTCCCCAGCGGGAGGGGGCGTCGGCGGCGGGGGGGACGGTGGATGCGTGGCTCACTTGATCTCCTCCGTCAGCGTGCCGATGCGCTCCTTCTCGGCGGCGATGAACTCCTCGAGTTCGGTGCCGGAGAGGGGCACGGGGTTCCAGTAGTTGCGCTGCACCGCCTCCTTCCACTCGGGGGTGTCGACCGCCTCGGCGATGAGGGTCTCGAGCTCGGTGCGCTCCTCCGCGGAGACGCCCGGCGGCACGAACAGGGCGCGCCAGTTGGTGAGCGTGACGTCGTAGCCCTGGGAGCGCAGGGTCGGGATCTCCTCGACGCCGGCCAGCGGCTCGGCCGCCACCACGCCGAGGGCGCGCAGTCGGCCGGCCTCGACCTGCGGGTAGATGTCCGCGAAGCCGCCGGCGGAGGCCTGGGCGGTGCCGTTGAGCAGGGCCTGGATGGCCTCGCCGCCGCCGTCGGACGGGATGTAGGTGGTGTCCGCGACCGGCACGCCGGCCGTGCGGGCGATGTCCGCCATGACGAGCTGGTCGAAGGAGCCGCCGCCGGTCCACGCCACGTGGGCGGGGTCGGCGCGCCAGGCGCTCACCAGGTCGTCCATGCTCTGGTACGGCGAGTCCGCCGGGACCACCACGAGGCTGTATTCCTCGACGACGCGGCTGACCGCGGTGACCTGGGAGAGCTCGGGGCCGGTGCCACGGGCCGCGTGGGCGGCGATCTGGCCGGTGCCGCCCACCATGAGGTTGTTCGCGTCCTCGAGCGTGGTCAGCTGGCCGAGGGCGATGTTGCCGCCGGCACCGGGGATGTTGACCACCTGGACGTTGTTCACCAGCCCGTTGACGCGCATGGTCTGCTGCAGCTCGCGCTGGAACGAGTCCCAGCCGCCGCCGGCGGCCGCGGGGGCGATGAGGGTCAGGTTGGTGCGGATGTCGTTCCCTCCCGAGGCCGAGCGGATGGAGAAGGCGGAGGCCGCGAGCACGGTGAGCACCGCGATCACGCTGAAGACGATCCGGCCGATCCCCGTGCGTCGGCGCGGGGGGCCGTCGGGGGAGGTGGAGGACATGGCGGTTCCTAACAGAGACACCCCGCCGCCAGGGAGTGGCGCCGGGGACAGGTGCGAGTGGTGGAGGTCACCGTAACAGCGCGACGAGGCTGCGTGCGCTCCGCGTCCGCAGAGTGACCGACGACAACCGGCCCGGGTGGTGACGGGGACCGCGCCCATGACGCACAGTGGTCCCCATGACGATCATCAGCACCGGAACCAGCACCCCCGAGAGCGCCGCGGCCTGGCGGGCCGCCCTGGCGGAGGCGGCCCTGCGCGGAGAGGACGTGGTCTGGTTCTCCCTCGACGGGACCGAGCCGGACGAGGCGGAGGCACGCGAGGCCGGCGTCGGCGTGTCCGTGGCGCACGCCCAGGAGCGCGGCCGGGACGCCGTCGGCGACCTGCTCGAGCACGCCGAGCGCGTGGGCGCGAGCCGGATCGTGGTGGGCGTGAAGCACCGCTCCCCCGTGGGCAAGCTGCTGCTGGGATCGGCCGCGCAGCAGATCATCCTGGAGGCCCGCGTCCCGGTGGTGTGCGTCAAGCCGTGAGGGCCGACGTCGGGCGGGCGGCCCCGCGCCCGGCCCACCCCGGGAACGCCGAAGGCCCCGGAACCACACGGTTCCGGGGCCTTCGTCCTCGGTGCGCGAGGGGGGACTTGAACCCCCACGTCCTTGCGAACACTGGCACCTGAAGCCAGCGCGTCTACCAATTCCGCCACTCGCGCGAGCGGCTTCCTGCTCTCGGCTCCGGGCATCCGGCGACCGTCACAGGCAGCGAGGAATACTCTAACCCCCGCCCGCCCGGGCGTGCAAATCGACAGTCTCCCACCCGCGCTCCACCCCGCAGAATCCCGCTGTTCTCGGCGGTCTCCCAGCCCGGCCCGTAGTATCGGGACGGACAACTGTGGAAAGGGGCCCCGTCGTGGGACTTCTGGACAACCTCGAACGCGGCCTGGAGCGGGCCGTGCGCTCGGCCTTCTCGGCCGGCGGTCCGCGGGCGGTCAAGCCGGTGGAGATCGCCTCGGCCCTGCGACAGGCGATGGACGACGAGTCGTTCGCGCTGTCCGAGGGCCACACGGTCGCGCCCAACAGCTACGTGGTCCACTTCTCCCCCGCCGACTTCGAGCGCGCCCGCTCGTGGGGGTCCACCCTCGCCAGCGAGCTGTGCGACGAGGTCATCCGCCACGCCGACTCCCAGGGCTATGCGCTGCCCGGCACGGTCCGGGTCGCCTTCCACCCGGACGCGGACGTGCGCGCCGGGGACCTGCGCGTCGTCACCCGCCTGGACGACGGCTCGCTCACCGCCCCGGCCCCCCACGACGACGGCGCCTCGCCCGCCACCGCCCACGGCCCGGGAGCCTCGGCCGCGGCGCCGGACCGACTGGTCGAGGAC
>NZ_LR732370.1:2156876-2219907 GCF_902506395.1 Micrococcus sp. 116 | reverse complement strand
GTCCGGCGCCCCGCCGGGCCGCCGCCTCGACCGCGCCCGCCGCCCCCGCCCACGCCGACCAGCCGACCGTCGTGATGGGCCGCCCCGTGACCGGGCCCGCCGGCCCGGCCCTCGAGCTGGACGGCCGCATGCTCCCCCTGGACGGGGACGACCTCATCCTCGGCCGCTCGGCCGAGCGTGCCGACCTCGTGATCCCGGACTCCTCGGTGTCCCGCGAACACCTGCGCCTGCTCACCGTCGGCTCCACGGTCACGCTCCTGGACCTGGGCAGTCGCAACGGCGTGCTCGTCAACGGCCGCCGCGTGGACGGCTCCGTCACCCTGCGCGACGGGGACGTGGTGACCGTCGGCCAGACCGAGCTGCTGTTCTTCGGCGGGACGGGGGGCCGCGCATGAGCGAGCTCGCCGTCGCCGTGCTCCGCATGGGCCTGCTGCTGGCCCTGTGGGTGCTGATCATCTCCATCGTCATGGCGCAGGGCCGCGACCTCGTGGTCGGCCGACGCAACAAGACACGCCTCCAGCAGGCCCAGCGCGACGCCGGCCTGGTCACCGCGGTGCCCGCGGCCGGGGCCGCCGGGGCGGGCTCGTCCGCGGTCGACCGCCCCGCGCCCGCGTCGACGCCGGCCCCCGCCGCGTCCGCGCCGACGACGCCGGCCCCGCGGCTGTCCCGGACCCTGCGGGTGGTCGAGGGCCCGAAGGCCGGGCAGACCATCGCCCTGGAGGGCCGTCCCCTGCTGATGGGCCGCGCCCAGGACGCCGACCTGGTGCTCGTGGACGACTACGCCTCCGGCCGCCACGCCCGGCTGTTCCCGCAGGGCACCCGCTGGTTCCTCGAGGACCTCGGCTCCACGAACGGCACCTACGTGAACGGCGCCCCCGTCACCCGCGCGCTGCCCGTGGGCCCCGGCACGGCCATCCGCATCGGCAAGACCGTCATGGAGCTCGAGGCCTGACCCATGACCCTCGTCCTCCGCTACGCCGCCCGCTCCGACGTCGGCCGCGTCCGTGCCAAGAACGACGACTCCGCCTACGTGGGCCGTCATCTGGCCGTGCTCGCGGACGGCATGGGCGGGCACGTGGGCGGCGACGTGGCAAGCGCGTCCACGGTGCTGGACCTGGCCCCGCTGGATGCGGTGGGCTACGAGGACCCGGCCACGGTGCTGCCGGACGAGATCCAGAACGCCAACCTGATCCTCAACGAGCTGGTGCACGCCAACCCCAAGCTCGCCGGCATGGGCACCACGTGCACCGCCGGCCTGCTCGCGGGGACCACGCTGCACATCGCGCACATCGGCGACTCCCGTGCCTACCGGCTCGCGGACGGCGAGTTCTCCCAGGTCACCACGGACCACACGTTCGTGCAGAAGCTCGTCGACGAGGGGCGCCTCGAGGCCGGGGAGGCCCCGTTCCACCCGAACAAGAACGTGCTCATGCGCGTGCTCGGCGACGTGGACGCCTCCCCCGAGCTGGACGTGTTCGAGGTGCCCGTCGCCCCCGGAGAACGGTGGCTGTTCTGCTCGGACGGCCTCACGGACGTGGTCCCCCCCGAGAAGATCCACGAGGTGCTGCGGGACTCGGAGGCTCTCAACCAGGCCGTCGACACCCTCGTGGACCTCACCCTCAAGGGCGGCGCCCCGGACAACGTCACCGTGGTGGCGTTCGAGATCGCGGAGGGCACGGCGGAGGAGCTGGCCCCCGTCCCGGACGTCCACCTGTCCGAGCAGGCCCTCGCCGCCGCCCACCCGCCCGAGGTCGGCCCGGTCTCCGGCCTGCTGCTGCGCGAGGACCTGGACGCACGGCCTCACCTGCTCGTCGGCGCGGCCTCCAACGCCGTGAAGACCGATCGCATCCCCGTGGTCACCCGCAGCTCCACGCGCCGCCGTGCCGCCGCCCTGCTCGGCGAGACGCCCGTGCCGGAGAACCGTCCCCGGCGCACCGCGGCCGTCCTCACGGACGGGCCGGATCCCGCCGCCGCCCCGCGCCCGGACGCCTCCGTCCCGCCCGCCGCGCAGAGCGGCACCGCTGCCGCCGCCGGCTCCTCCTCCGCCGCCACACCGGCCGCCACCGCTGCCGACCACCCGTCCGACGAGGCCGCCGAGCCGATGACCACGGCCCCCACCCCGGCCCCGGCGACCGCCGGGCCCGCCGGCGGCCCCGAGGACGGGGCCGCGCGTCGGCGGCGTGGAAAGGACGACCGCCCGGTGCAGTACCGCCGCGGCTGGTTCATCCCCGTGTTCACCACGCTGCTCGCCCTCACCCTCGCGGCCGTGGCCGTGTGGGGCTACCTGTGGACCCAGACGCAGTACTACGTGGGGGCCAACGACGGCCGGATCGCCGTGTTCAAGGGCGTCTCCCAGCGGCTGGGCCCGCTCGAGCTGTCCCACGTGGACCGCCAGACCGACCTCCCGGTGGACGCGCTGCCCGCGTACGCACGCGACCGCGTGAACGCCGGCATGGCCGCCCGGGACGTGGACCACGCGGAGCAGATCGTCGCCGAGCTGCGCGACTCGCTGCACCCGAACGCCCCCGCCCCCGCCGGTGAGCCCTCCGAGCGGGCCCGGCCGAGCACGACGCCGTCGTCGTCCTCCGCCCGCCCCTCGGACGCGTCCGGCTCCACCGCGCCGACGAGCCCGGCGTCGTCCCCGAGCGCGACGGGAGGTGAGGCCCCGTGACCGAGGTGATCTCCCCCGCACGCCCGCGCCGGAACATCGAACTGGTCCTGCTGCTGGCCGCCCTGGCCATCGCCCTGGGGGCGGACCTGCTGGGCATGATCGGCACGGACGCCCCGCTGGACTCCACCGCCTGGGTGCCGCTGGGCGTCTTCGGCGCCGCCACCCTCGTGCTGCACGTGGTCCTGCGGCTGCGGGCCCCCTACGCGGACCCGTTCATGCTGCCGATCACCGCCCTGCTCAACGGGCTGGGCCTGGCCATGATCCACCGGCTGAGCCAGGACGCCGCGATGGCCAACCCCACCTCGCAGCTCGTGTGGTCCGTCCTGGCCGTCCTGGTGGCCTCCGCCCTGGTGTTCCTGGTGCGCGACCACCGGGTGCTGCGGCGCTGGCCCTACCTGTTCCTCGCCGCGTCCGGCGTGCTGCTGCTCCTGCCGCTCGTGCCCGGGCTGGGCCTGAGCATGTACGGGGCGCGGATCTGGATCGACGTCGGATTCGGCACCTTCCAGCCCGGCGAGATCGCCAAGATCACGCTGGCCATCTTCTTCGCCGGCTACCTCTCCGCGAACCGCGACCTGATCCTGCTGGCCGGCCGCCGTGTGGGCCCGGTGACCTTCCCCCGAGCCCGGGACCTCGGCCCGTTGCTGGCCGGCTGGCTCCTGGCGCTCGGCGTGCTCGTGTTCCAGCGCGACCTGGGCTCGGCCCTGCTGTTCTTCGGCATGTTCATGGCGATGCTCTACATCGCCACGTCCCGCGCCTCCTGGATCCTCCTCGGCCTGGGCCTGATCGCCTTCGGCGCGGCGCTGGCGTTCCTGTTCATGCCGCACGTGACCGCCAGGTTCGAGATCTGGCTGAGGGCCTTCGACCCCGAGATCTACCATCGCGACTTCGGCGGCTCCTACCAGGTGGTCCAGGGCCTGTTCGCGATGGCCTCAGGCGGGCTGATGGGCACCGGCCTGGGCGCGGGCAACCCCACCCAGGTGCCGCTGTCCTTCTCGGACATGATCCTCACGGCCATCGGCGAGGAGCTCGGCTTCGTGGGCCTGGCCGCCGTGCTCGTCCTGTACCTCCTGCTCGTCACCCGCATGATGCGCGCCGCCCTCGGCGTGCGCGACGCGTTCGGCAAGGTGCTCGCCTCCGGCCTGGCCTTCACCATGGCGTGGCAGGTGTTCGTGGTGATGGGCGGCGTGACCCTCGTGCTGCCGCTCACCGGCCTCACGACGCCGTTCCTCGCCGCCGGCGGCTCGTCGCTGCTGGCCAACTGGATCATCGTGGGGCTCGTGCTGCGCATCTCGAACGCCGCCCGCCGTCCCGTGGTCGTGGACGGGATGGTCAACGCGTCCGGGCCCGGCGCCGGCCACCTCGACCCCGGCACGGCGCTCCCGGCGGCGGCCGTGCCCCCGGGAGGAGGTGAGGAGCGGTGAACGAGGCGATCCGACGCACGTGGACCGTCATGGCGGCCATGATCCTGGTGCTCGCGCTGGCCGCGTCCGTCATCCAGGTGCTGGCCGCGGACCAGCTCAAGACGCACGCCCTGAACTCGCGGCAGATGTTCCTGGAGTTCGGCGCCCCGCGCGGGCCGATCCTCGTGGACGGCGAGCCGATCGCCGAGTCCGTCCCCTCCGACGACGCGTACCACTACCAGCGCGTCTACCACGAGCCCGAGCTGTACGCCCCGCTCACAGGCTTCTATTCGCTCACCTACGGCACCGACGGGCTGGAGGCGGCCATGAACGAGCAGCTCTCCGGCACCCCCACGTCCCAGTTCGTGGACCGCGCCATGGAGATCATCACGGGTGCCACGCCCGAGGGCGACCAGGTGGAGCTGACGATCGACCCCGAGCTGCAGCGTCTGGCGTACGACGCGCTCCCGGACGGCGTGCGCGCCTCCGCCGTGGTCACGGACCCGACGACGGGCGAGATCCTGGCCATGGCGTCGAAGCCGGGCTTCGACTCCAACGCGCTCTCCTCACACAGCCCGGCCGAGGCGCAGTCGGCCATGGCCGCGATCGACCAGATCCCCGGCGCCAGCGCGTACCGCAACCGCGCCGCGGAGCAGCTCGTGTCCCCCGGCTCCACGTTCAAGCTGATCGACGCGGTGGCCATGCTCGAGTCCGGTGACTACACCCCGGGCGGGACGGTGGACATCCCCGCCGCGTGGACGCTGCCCGGCACGACCACGGAGCTGCCCAACTACGACGGCTCACCGTGCAACACCGTGGGGCGTCAGACCCTCACGTGGGCGCTGGCGCAGTCCTGCAACACGCCGTTCGCCATGGCCGCCGTCGAGCTGGGCCAAGACCGGATCCGGGAGGTCGCCGAGCGGTTCGGCTTCAACGACTCCTTCGACTACCCGTTGCCCGTGACCGGCTCCGTGTTCCCCTCCGACCTGGACGACGCCACGCTGGCGCAGTCCTCGATCGGCCAGCGGGACGTGCAGGCCACCGCGCTGCAGATGGCCATGGTGGCCGCCGGCATCGCGAACGACGGCGTGGTCATGGAGCCGCAGCTGATCAAGGCGGTCCGCCGTTCGGACCTCACCACGGTGCAGGAGTTCAGCCCCCGTGAGCGCGGCCGGGCCACGACCCCCGAGGTGGCCGGGCAGGTCTCGGACATGATGGTCTCGGCGGTGGAGGACGGCATCCTGGGATCCGTGCAGTCGGACACGGTGCGGATCGCGGCGAAGTCGGGCACGGCCGAGGTCGGGGACACGGGCAACGTGCACTCCTGGATCACCGGCTTCGACGCGAGCGAGAACCCCCGGGCGGCCGTGACGATCGTGGTGGAGGACGAGCCGCCGGGGGTTGGACATCAGACAGTCGTCAGTGGCATGAAGGCAATCATGGAAGCGGTGGTCACGGAATGAGGCCGACATCGGGCATCACCCTCGGCGGCAGGTACCAGTTGACCGATCGCATCGCGATCGGCGGCATGGGCGAGGTGTGGAAGGCGCGGGACAAGGTCCTGGGCCGGATCACCGCCGTGAAGATCCTCAAGGAGGAGTACACGGGTGACCCCAACTTCCTGCGCCGCTTCCGGGCGGAGGCCCAGCACACCGCGCTGCTGAACCACCCCGGCGTCGCCAACGTCTACGACTACGGCGAGGAGAAGGGCTCCGCCTACCTCGTCATGGAGCTCGTGCCGGGCCAGCCGCTGTCCTCCATCCTCGAGAAGGAGAAGGTGCTCTCCCCCGAGCGGACCCTGCGGATCATCGCGCAGACGGCGGCCGCGCTCTCGGCGGCCCACGCCCAGGGGCTCGTGCACCGCGACGTCAAGCCCGGCAACCTCATGATCACGCCCACCGGCCGGGTGAAGGTGACGGACTTCGGCATCGCGCGCCTGGCGGACCAGGTCCCCCTCACGGCCACCGGCCAGGTGATGGGCACCGCCCAGTACCTCGCGCCCGAGCAGGCCACGGGGCAGCAGGCCACCGGCTCCTCCGATCTCTACTCGCTGGGCATCATCGGCTACGAGGCCCTCGCCGGGCATCGCCCGTTCACGGGCGAGTCCCAGATCGCGATCGCCCTCGCCCAGGTCAACGACACGCCGCCGCCCCTGCCGGACACCGTCCCGGCCCCGGTGCGCGCCCTGATCATGTGCATGCTCTCGAAGGACCCCCGGGAGCGGCCCTCGGACGCGGCCGCGCTCTCGGACGCCGCCGACGCGCTGCGGCGCAAGGACACCCGCGGCGCCGTGGAGGCCGTGCCCGCCCTGGCCGTCTTCCTCGAGGAGCAGGGCGTGACCGACCCCTCGGGCGCCGAGACCGCTCCCCTGGACTACGACGGCATGCGCACCACCCATCCCCGCGCCGAGGGCACCCGGACAGACGGCTCCCCCGCCACCGCGGCGCTGCCGGTGACCGCGGCCCAGCCCCGCACCGACGACGCCGCCCGCGGCCCCGGCGCCGCCGGTGCGGCGGCCGTGGGCGCGGCCGGTGCGGCCGGCGCCGCCGCGAGCGCGAGCACGCGCGACCACGAGATCGCCGCCGTGCGCGACCAGCAGACCCGCCCGGGCGACGTCGTGGACCCGGGCCCGCCCGCCGGGGGTGGCTCCGCGCCCGCCCGCCGGCGACGCGCCAACCCCTGGCCGCTGTGGGCGCTGCTCGGTCTCGTGGTGTTCGCCCTGTTGGGGGCGCTGCTGTGGCCGCTGCTCACGGGTGGCCGCGGCGACGGCGGCTCGGCGCCGGCGACCTCGCAGGAGGAGTCGTCCGTGCACGTGGACCCGGAGGCGTACAAGGGTCGCCCCGTGAGCGAGGTGCGCGCCGAGCTCGAGGGCCTCGGCCTGGCGGTGCGCGAGGAGGACCGCGACGCGCAGAGCCCGGAGGGCACCGTCGAGGAGATCAACCCCGTGGGGGCGCTGCAGCGCGGTGAGACCGTCACGCTGGCCGTCTCCACCGGGGAGGGCGTCATCCCGGAGGGTCTCGTGGGCCAGCCCGTGGACAGCGCGATCCAGACGCTGCGCGACCGCGGCTTCACCGTGGACCGGGTGGACGACCCGTCCGCCGACGGCGCCGACGGCGAGGTGGTGCGCGTGGTGCCCGGCGAGGGCGAGCGTCACCGCTATGACACGCACGTGCAGCTGATCGTGGCCACCGGCGGGTCCGACGCCGCGCCGACCCGCGAGGCCTCCCAGCCCGCCTCGGAGCCGGAGCCCAGCGCGTCGGAGGAGCCGAGCACCGAGCCGAGCAGCGAGCCGAGCCCGTCGGCCTCGGACGAGCCCCGCCCGTCCCCCACCGCCGAATCCCCGACGGCCACCGCCGACCCGGAGCCCACGCGGGAGCCGTCCGAGGAGCCGACGACGCCCACGGGGGATCCGACGACGGAGTCCTCCGGGGAGTCCACGGCGCCGACGGGCGAGTCCACCACCGACCCGTCCGCTGACGCGCGTGGCGCGGAGGCCTCGTCCGCCGACGCCACGCCCTCCGCCTGAGCGGCGGGCGGGACGAGCACGCGGACGTGTCTGTGGACGAGCAGAGGACCCTGAACGGGCGGTACCGGATCGGTGAGCTGATCGGGCGCGGGGGCATGGCGGACGTCTTCCGCGGCGAGGACCTGCGGCTGCACCGCCCGGTGGCGGTCAAGCTGATGCGCCGGGACCTGGCGCGCGATCCGCACTTCCAGGCGCGCTTCCGCAAGGAGGCACGCTCGGCGGCCTCCCTGAACCACCCCTCGATCGTCTCCGTGTACGACACGGGCGAGGTCTCCCTCGAGGACGGCCTCCATCCGGTGGACTGCCCGTTCCTGGTGATGGAGCTCGTCTCCGGCCGGACGCTGCGGGAGATCCTGCACGCCGAGGGCGCCGTGGGCACGGACCGTGCCGTGGCCTGGACCCGGGGCGTGCTGGAAGCGCTCGAGCACGCGCACGAGGAGGGCATCGTCCACCGCGATGTGAAGCCCGCGAACGTCATGGTCACGGAGACGGGCGCCGTGAAGGTCATGGACTTCGGGATCGCCCATGCGCTGGCCGACACCTCCGCCACCACGTCGCAGACCCAGGCCGTGGTGGGCACGGCCCTCTACCTGGCCCCGGAGCAGGCGACGGGCCGCACCGTGGACGGCCGCGCCGACCTCTACGCGGCCGGCTGCCTGCTGTTCGAGCTGCTCACGGGCCGACCCCCCTTCACGGGTGACACGCCGCTGGCCGTGGCCTATCAACACGTGCGCGAGGAGCCGCCGGCGCCCTCCGACGTCGACCCCGACCTGCCGCCCGCGTTCGACCCCGTGGTGCTGCGCGCCCTGCGCAAGGATCCGGAGGACCGGTTCCCCACGGGCACCGCGTTCCTCGCGGCCCTCGAGGAGGCCGCGGCGGATCCGCACGCCGGCCCCGGCCGTCACACCCCGCCGCTCGATGCCTTCCCTCCCGCCCTCGTCGGCGCGGGCGGCGCGGTGCTGGGCGCCGCGGCCGCGGAGCACGGGGCCGACGTGCCGATGGCCGCGGTCCCGCTGACCCGGCCGACGCCCTCCGTCCCGGCCGAGCCGGACGCCGCACAGCCCCAGGCGGCGAACCATGCCGTGGCGGGTGCGGGACTGCCCGGCGCCGCCTCCGCCGCGCAGCTTGCCGCCGCCGCCGCCATGGACGGCCCCCGCCCGGTGACGGTCGGCCAGCCGGTGAAGCCCGGTGCGGCCGCGACGCCCCGGCCCGAACCGCAAGGGGACACGCCGGCGCCAGCGACGGCCACGCACCGTCGCGTCCGCCGGCGCCTCCGCCGGCGCACGCTCCTGGCGGCCGGCGCGGTCCTGATCGGCCTGGCCCTGGTCCTGGCGCCGTGGCTCGCGGCGGCCCTGCGCACCACCGTGGAGGTGCCCGCGGTGGTGGGGCTGCAGCAGGACGAGGCGGTCGCGGCGCTCGAGGACGCAGGTCTGGTGGCCGTCGTCTCGTCCGCGTACATGGCCGACGCCCCGGACGGGACCGTCACCCAGAGCGACCCGCCGACGGGCACGGAGGTGCCCCGCGGGGCCAAGGTGCGGATACGAGTGTCCCGCGGCGAGGAGGGCATCGCGCTGTCCGACTCCCTGCACGGGCTGTCCGAGGACGCGGCCCGCCGCGAGCTGGAACGGCTGGGCCTGCGTGTCTCCTCCGTGCAGTACCAGGACGACGGCCGACTCGAGCGCGGGCTGCTCGCCCGCACCGACCCCGCGATGGGCACGCACGTGCCGCCCGGCTCCTCCGTGGTGCTGCACCTGTCCAGCGGCATGGTCGCCGTGCCGGATGTGGTGGGGATGAGCGCTCCGGACGCGCGGCGTCAGCTGGCGCTGAGCGCCCCCGAGCTGCGCGTGCGGATCCAGGACGAGGACGGCGCGACCACGGACACCGGGACGGTCGTGGCCCAGGATCCGCCCGCCGGCGTCCGCGTGGACAACCGTTCCTCCCTGACCCTGACGGCGTCCTCGTGGATCGCGCCCACGGCCGAGCCCTCCGAGCCGGCCCCGCCATCCAGCGAGGCGCCCGAGCCCACGCCGTCGGCGTCCGCATCACCGAGCCCCCCGCCGACGGAGAGCCCCGAGCCCTCCGAGAGCGCGGAGCCGTCACCCTCGCCGTCCGCCTCGGCCACGCCCAGCCCCGAGCCGACGACGACCGAGACGCCGTCGCCGACGCAGAGCCCGTCACCGACGTCGGCGGCCCCGTCGGAGCCGACCGGGCAGCCGCCGAGCACGTCGCCCACCGCGACGCCGGTGGACCCGCTGCCGACGCTGACACCGGACCCCGAGCCCTCGATCGATCCGCCGCCGTCCACCTGAGCGGACGGGGCGCCGTCGGACCCGCGAACCGGGCCCCGGGCCGGTCAGTCCTGGCGGACGAGGGGAGAGAGCCGGCCACCGCGCTCGGCGGCCCCGGAGAGCCCCACGGACTCGAGCCAGTTGCCGAGCATCCGGTAGCCGCCCTCGGTGAGCACGGACTCGGGGTGGAACTGCACGCCCCACAGGGGCGCGGTGCGGTGGGCCAGTCCCATCACGACGCCGTCCTCGGTCTCGGCGGTGATCTCCAGGACCGCCTCGTCCACGGTGGCCCGCACGGCGGCCAGCGAGTGGTAGCGGGTGGCGGTGAACGGCGAGGGGACGCCCTCGAACATGGGGTGCTCGCCGTGGCGGACCAGGGACGTCTTGCCGTGCATGAGGGACTCCGCGTGCGTCACGGTGGCGCCGAACGCCTCCGCGATGGCCTGGTGCCCCAGGCACACCCCGAAGAGCGGGCGGCCGCCGTCGGCGGCGGAGCGGATGAGGTCGAGGGAGACACCGGCGTCGGCGGGCGCGCCCGGCCCGGGTGAGATGAGCACCGCCGTGTGCTCGGCCGCGAGCTCGAGGGCGCGGGCGGGGGTGACCTCGTCGTTGCGGATCACGGTGGTGCGGGCCCCGAGCTGCTCGAGGTAGCCCACCAGGGTGTAGACGAAGCTGTCGTAGTTGTCGACGACGAGGACGGAGACCTGGGGGCTCTGCACGGGGGCGCTCTTTCCTCCCCGCCGCGTGGGAGCGGGGTGCATAGACTGGCCGGGCATGTCGCTGACCCCGGTCCTGGGCAGGTCAGCAGGATACCGTCCCCGCCCCGGTCCCCGCCGGTGGGGGCGCCCACCACCCCCCACCCGAGGAGAAGACCCGTGGCAGCACCCGCCGGCAAGCGCAAGGACTCGGCCCGTCGGAAGCGCGAGGAGCTCGAGGCCGCGCGCCGCAGCCGCTCCGCCGTGCGGACGGACCTCGGGGACGTGGACCCGGGTCCCAAGCCCCTCTCCCCTGTGTACAAGGCCGTGATGTTCGGCCTGCTGATCCTCGGCCTGCTCTGGATCATCGTCTACTACCTGACCCAGGGTCTCCTCCCGATCGTGCAGATCGGCGGCTGGAACATCCTCGTGGGCTTCGGCCTCGCGCTCGTCGGGTTCCTCATGATGTCCCGCTGGAGCGAATGACACGCGTGTAGTTCTCCACAGCGGTGGACAACCCTGTGGATGGGGGATCCGCACGATCCGGCCCGGAGACGAGTTGTCCCCGGAGTTGTCCACAGGTGTGGACACCCCTGTGGGAAGAAGTGCACACCCGCCTGTGGAGAACTCCGGGGACGGTCGGGGAAGACGGCCTACCCGAGCAGGCCGGCCACCGTGACCCGTGCGGCGCCGAGCACCGTGAGCGCCGCCAGCGCCGCCGCCACGACCACGAGGCCGGCCACCTGGGCGCCCACGGACGGCACGCGCGCGCGGCCGGGCCGCAGCCCGCCGGCCAGGGAGAACACGACGGCGACGACGGCGCCCGTCAGCAGCCCGCCCACGTGCACCTGCCAGGCCACCCCGGGCAGCAGGAACGAGAACACGAGGTTCAGGCCGATCAGCACGGCGATCGAGCGCACCTGCCCGCCCCGCACCCGGGTGAGCAGGAACAGGGCCGCGAACATGCCGTACACGGCGCCGGACGCCCCGACGACGGGCTGCAGCGGGTCCGAGACCCACAGTGCGAACACCGCACCGCCCACGGCGGAGAGCACGTAGAGGGCGAGGAACCGCCACCAGCCCAGCGCGGGCTCGAGCACGCGCCCGATCACCCACAGCGCGAGCATGTTCAGCAGCAGGTGCGTGGGGCCGGAGACGTCGTGCACGAGCGCGTAGGAGGCCATCCGCCACGGCTCCATGCCGTACGGGGACGTGTAGAGCCCGGCGTACCAGAGCGCCTCGGTCACGCCGGACGCCTGATCCCGGGTCATCCACTGCGCCGCATAGACCACCGTCGTGACCGCCAGCAGGATCCAGGTGACGGGCGAGGCGGTGAAGCCCGTCCGCCGTCGGGCCGGGACCGTCGCGGCGGCGCCGGCGGCGGGGGACGGCGTCGGAGCGGGGCTGGCCACGACGCCGGACGCACAGTCCACGCAGACCGGTCCGGCCGCGGGACCGGGAC
Organism: Micrococcus sp. 116; assembly: GCF_902506395.1. NCBI lineage: Bacteria > Bacillati > Actinomycetota > Actinomycetes > Micrococcales > Micrococcaceae > Micrococcus > Micrococcus sp. 116. The sequence goes on along the minus strand of NZ_LR732370.1, from coordinate 2,207,865 downwards.
GCTGGCAGTCGAGGCACGCGGGGCGCCGGCAGACGGCGCAGCGCACATACGCCGCACGGCCCGGATGCCGCGGGCACACCGGGGGTGTGCCGTCCGCGGAGTCCGGGCCGTGCGGGTCAGAGGGGGTGGTGCTCACCGAGGGGCTGCTCAGGCCTCGTCGATGTCGATGGACTCGATGACGACGTCCTTGAGCGGGCGGTCACGGGGATCGGTGGCGACGGCGTTGAGCTCGTCCACGACCTTCTGGGAGGCCTCGTCCTTCACCTCGCCGAAGATGGTGTGCTTGCCGTTGAGCCAGCCGGTGGGCACGGAGGTGATGAAGAACTGGGAGCCGTTGGTGCCGGGGCCGGCGTTGGCCATGGCCAGCAGGTAGGGACGGTCGAACTGCAGCTCGGGGTGGATCTCGTCGCCGAACTGGTAGCCGGGGCCGCCGATGCCCATGCCGAGCGGGTCGCCGCCCTGGATCATGAAGTCCTTGATGATGCGGTGGAACACGGTGCCGGAGTACAGCGGGGCGCCGTTGTTCTTCTCACCGGTCTGCGGGTGGGTCCACTCCTGCTCGCCGGTGGCGAGGCCCACGAAGTTCTTCACGGTCTTCGGGGCGTGGTTGCCGAACAGCTCGACGACGATGTCGCCGTGGTTCGTGTGGATGGTCGCGGTGTGCGTCTTGTTCGCCATGCGCCCCATTGTTCCATCCGCGGCGGCGGGCCGTCCGGATCCCGCCGTCCGGGGTCGGGATCTTCCGCGATCGGCGTACGCACTCCCGGCGTGCCGGGACCCGTGCCACGGCGGGGGTCGGCCACTAGGCTGGGCCCCGAGGACCACCGCGTTCAACGACCATCCAGAACCCACGGGAGGCATCACATGGCTCGCAAGACCCTGCACGACGAGATCCAGCACGACGGCGGCGCGAACGCGTTCGTCGCACGCCAGGCGGAGAACCTGCGCCACTGGGCCGCCCCGAAGGTGGAGTCCACCCGCGCCTGGAGCGAGGTGGCGGCGGCCTACGGGCTGATCGGCGGCTCCGCCGCGGCCGAGGAGGGCCGCCGCAAGGCCCAGGACGCCAAGGAGGAGTACGGCCCCGTGGTCGAGCGCGGGGCGCGGAAGGCCGGTGAGGCCGTCGCGCACCAGTACGGGCTGCTGGCCCCGGCCGTCGCCAAGGGCGTGGACACCGTCCAGGACTTCCTCGAGCACCTGCAGGCCCAGGCGCAGGACGCCGGCCACGAGGTGCAGCAGCAGTTCGCCGCGGCGCGCAAGGACGCCGAGAAGGCCGCGAAGAAGGGCCGCCGTCGTGGGGGCCGCAAGGCCAAGCAGGTGCGCCGGGACGGCCGCCAGACCGCCAAGGGCCTGCGCAAGGACGCGAAGAAGGCCGCCAAGGGCGCCCGCAAGGACGCGCAGCGGTCCGCCGCCCTGTTCAGCGACCGTGCCGGCCAGGCCAAGGACGCCGCCGCCGCGGGCGGCCTGACCCTCGCCGGCCTCCTCGCCACGGGTCTGTCCGCGCTGCAGGAGCAGGGCGGGAAGGTGGCCCCGCAGGTGCAGGCCCGCCTGGCCGACGCCGGCGACTACGCCCAGCGCCGCAAGGAGGAGGTCCTTCCCGTGGCCGCCGCCCGCCTGGCCGACGGCGCCGCGCACGCCCGCAAGACCGCCCACGACGTCGAGGTCCCGGACGCCCTGGAGCAGGCCCTGATCAAGCTCACCGGGGACAAGGCGATCGTGAAGCGCCTGCGCAAGGGTGCCGAGCAGTACGCCGGCGCCGCCGAGAAGGACCTGAACCGTGCCGCCGGTCGCCGGGCCTCCCGCTCGGGTGGCCGCGCCTGGATCGTCGCGGGCATGGCGGCCGCCGCCGCCGGCGCCGGCTACGCCCTGTGGCGCCTGACCAAGCCGGTGCAGGATCCGTGGACCGCCCCGGTGCCGGGCCCGATCACCGCGAACATCCCGGTGGTGGAGGCCAACAACCCCTACGCCCAGCAGCAGAAGGTCGTGGCCGAGGCCGGCTCGGCCGCGGCGGGCCAGGGCGTGCGGGTGGACACCGCCGCCCCGGACCCGGTGGCCGCCGCCAACGCGAAGGTGCTGGGCGTCCAGCCCGGGCAGCAGCGCTGACCTGCTCCCCCGCGCTCTGAGCGCGCAGCGGACGACGCCCGGCCCGCGCATCCTCGGCAGGACCGAGGGGGCGCGGGCCGGCGCGCGTCCGGGCGCAGGTCGGGGCGGGAGCCGGTGGGCCGCCGTCGAACGGGGCGCGGGCCTTGTCCGCCGCCGGGAGCGCGCGGGAGGCTGGGAGCGCCCGGGATCCCGACGCCGGGCGGAGGAGTGATCTGCATGAGCACGACCCTGACCCTCTTCGGCCACTCGGCCGTCCGCCTCGAGAAGGCCGGTCGACGCCTCGCGTTCGACCCCGGCGCGTTCAGCGACGCGGCGGTCCTGGACGGCGCGGACGCCGTCCTCGTGACGCACGGCCACCCGGACCACGTGGTCCCCGAGCAGCTGGCCCGGGCGTTGGCCGGCACGGAGGCGCACGTGTGGGCGCCACGGGACCTCACGGGGCTGCTGGCGGAGGCGGGGCTCGACGCCGGGCACGTGCACACGGCCGTGCCCGGGGAGACGTTCGAGGCCGCCGGCTTCCGGGTGGAGGTGCTCGGCGGGGAGCACGCGGTGATCCACGCCGAGGTGCCGCGCCCGGTCAACGTGTCCTACCTCGTGGACGGGGCCGTGCTGCACCCCGGCGACTCGTTCACGGTGCCGGACGCCGACGTCGAGGTGCTCCTGCTGCCCGCCGCGGCGCCGTGGCTGCGCATCGCGGACGTGGTGGACCAGATGCGGGCCATCGCGGCGACGCACACCCGCCCCATCCACGACGGCATCCTCAGCGAGGACGGCAAGGGCGTGGTGGATCGGGTGCTCTCGGGGCTCGCCGAGGGCGTGACCGACTACCGACGCCTGGCCCCCGGGGAGCCCTGGAGGTTCTGAGGCACGGGGAGGCGACGGCGGCCGGCCCGGGGCCGGTCACCAGCTGAGGGTGATCTCCAGCTCGGCGTCGCCGTCGTCCTCGACTTCGAGCTCCACCTCGAGGCCCACGCGGTCCGGGACGGTGACGACGACGTCGCGGCCGCCGTGCTCGATCCGCACGTCGTTCTGCCGGGAGAGCTGGTCGGCGAGGTCGCGCAGGCGTGCGGCGGCCTGCTCGCGGCTGAGGGTCTGCTGCTGCTCGTGCTCGAAGAGGTCCTTGCCCATGGCACCGACGGTAGCCGGTGGGCGGGGTGCGCGCGACGGACGGGCCCCGGCGCGGCCGACACCGGGGCCCGTGCGGGTCAGCGGGACGCGGCCGGGGCGAGGGCGGGGTCGTCGTCGCGGTGGATCTCGAAGCCGGGTGCCCGGTAGGTGGGCTCCCGGCGCTTGAGGGCGCGGATGACGAGCAGGGTCACCGGCACGATGAGGATCTCCACGAGCGTCTTGTACGCGAAGCCGGTCACCGTGTAGTTCGCCAGTTCCAGCAGCGAGATGGTGCCGGCGTAGGCGATGGTGCAGAAGATCAGGGTGTCGAAGAACTGGCCGACCACGGTCGAGAGGATGAGCCGGAACGCCACGTGCCGTTCCTTCATGCGCTCCTTGAGGCGGACCACGATGGACGCGTTGAGCAGGGAGCCCACGAGGAACGCGACGAAGCCGGCCACGGTGATCCGCAGCATGGGCGCGAGGGCCTGGTCCCACACCTCGAAGCCCTCGACGGGCGTGGTCCAAGAGACCACCGTGTAGGTGAGGGCGGCGAGCACGAGCATCGCGAAGCCGAGGACGATGGCGCGGCGGGCCCGGCGCCAGCCGTACACCTCGGCGAGGATGTCGCCGACGATGTACGCGAACGGGAACAGGAAGGCGCCGCCGTCGAAGATGAGGGGGCCGCCGTCGTAGAAGAGGTCGGAGACGATCGGGACGGTGGGGCCGTAGAAGAGCTTGGCCGCGGTGACGCCGGAGAGGATCAGGAGGGCGATGAAGACGCCCACGAAGATGTCGTAGTAGCTCGCGGGCACCCGGGCGTAGGCCGGGGTGCCCTGCCCAGGGGCGGGTCGGTCGGGGGACGGGGTGTCGATGATGGTGTTCACCGGACCATCCAACACCACACGCGACGGCCACGGGCGCGGTGGGCGGGTCCGGCGGCGGGGGTTCGGGGCAGGCCATCCCCGTCCCTCCGTGGGCAGAAACGCCCTCTCTTCTGCCCACGGGGCCCGAAGTCCTGCGGTTTGTGCCCCAGGAGCCCCCGGGTCGCCGGTTTCTGCCCACGGTGCCGGCGCCGGCGGCCACCCTGGGCAGACGAAAGGGCCCGGGATTCTCACGACTCCCGGGCCCTTCTTCGGTGGAGGCAAGGGGACTCGAACCCCTAACCCCCTGCTTGCAAAGCAGGTGCGCTACCAATTGCGCCATGCCCCCGTGAGGACCGGTCAGTCCTCCGGTGCCGGCTCGACGCCGTCGGCGTCCTCCGGCAGGTCGTCCGTGGCCGTGGCCCAGACGTCCTTCCCCGCACTGTTCTCCCGCCAGAGACGCGCCCCGTAGGCGGCTGCCGCGGCGCCGACCACGAGGGCCACGCGTGCCAGTCGACCCATGGGAAGACCTCCGGAGACGAACGGAGCCCCAGCGGACCGGGGCTCTGTGTGGTGGGAGTGGGCGTACCAAGACTTGAACTTGGGACCTCTTCGTTATCAGCGAAGCGCTCTAACCGCCTGAGCTATACGCCCTCACCGTCGCTCACGGCTGACGCCGTTCACAACAGGAGATGACTGTACAGGAACGCCGACGCCCCGCGCAAATCCGCGCGGGGCGTCGTCGAGGGTCTGCTCAGTCGTCCGTCAGCGTGACGCCGAGGCCGCCCACGAGGCTCGCGCAGAGGTTGTAGAGCAGCGCGGCCACGGTGGCCAGGGCGGTCAGCAGGATGACGTTGACCACGGCCAGCACGGTGGCCAGCGAGGTCACGGTGCTCAGCGGGGCCAGGGACGCCACGGTGTAGCGCCCGGCCTCGGAGCCGAGCACGGTGCCGATCACGTCGTTGACCCTGTCGAAGATCCCGAGGACGTCGGACAGCGAGTACAGCGCCACCGCCGCCACCACCGTGAGGATGCCCAGCGCCACCGAGAGCAGGAACGCCAGCTTCAGCACGGACCACGGGTCCACCCGGGTCAGCACCAGGCGGGCGCGGCGCACCTTGGCCTTCGGGACGGCGCGGACCAGGTCCTCCTGCGAGGACCCGCTGGCCTTGCGCACCGGACGGCCGGACCGCGGCTCGGCGGCCTTCCCGGTGCTCCGTCCCTGGCCGGGACGCGACGACGCGGACGTGCTCACTGCTCTCCTCCGTCTGCACCCTCACCGGCGTCCTGCGTCAGGGCGTCCTCCGGTGCGGCTACGGGGTCGGTCGGGTCGATGTCTGCGTCCAAGGGTACATCCGGCCCCGCCTCGGCCTCGGCGTCCGCCTTCGCCTCCATCTCCTGCTCGTTGTTCAGGGTGACGGCGACGATCCGGTCCCGCTTGTCCGGCTTGGCGAAGATCACGCCCATCGTGTCGCGGCCCTTGGCCGGCACACCGGCGACGGCGGAGCGCACCACCTTGCCCGAGGCCATCACCACGAGGACCTCCTGGTCCTCGCGCACCACGAGACCGCCGGCGAGCTCGCCGCGGTCGTCCACGAGCTTGGCGACCTTGATGCCGAGGCCGCCGCGGTTCTGCAGGCGGTACTCGTCCACGTGGGTGCGCTTGGCGAAGCCGCCGTCCGTGACGGTGAAGACGTAGCCGTCCTCCTCCACCACGTCCATCGTCAGCAGGGAGTCGTCGTCGCGGAACTTCATGCCCGTCACGCCCGAGGTCGCACGGCCCATGGGACGCAGCGCCTCGTCCGTGGCGGTGAACCGCAGGGACTGGCCCTTGTGCGAGATCAGGATGAGGTCGTCGTCGGGCGAGACCACGCGGGCCGAGACCAGCTCGTCCCCCTCGCGCAGCTTGATGGCGATCAGGCCGGCGGTGCGGTTCGTGTCGTAGTCCAGCAGCGGCGTCTTCTTCACGAGGCCGCCGCGCGTGGCGAGCACGAGGTACGGGGCCCGGCCGTAGTCCACGAGCGGCTGGATCTGAGCGATCCGCTCGTCCGGCTGGAACGCGAGCAGGTTGGCCACGTGCTGGCCCTTCGCGTCGCGGCCGGCCTCGAGCAGCTCGTACGTCTTGATGCGGTACACGCGGCCGAAGTTCGTGAAGAACAGCAGCCAGTGGTGCGTGGACACGGTCAGGAAGTGCTCGACGACGTCGTCGCCGCGCAGCGTCGCCCCGCGCACGCCCTTGCCGCCGCGCGCCTGGGACCGGTACTGGTCGATCCGGGTGCGCTTGACGTAGCCGCCGCGGGTGATGGAGACGACCATCTCCTCCTCGGGGATCAGGTCCTCGATGGACATGTCGCCGTCGAAGCCGGCCATGATCTCGGTGCGGCGGTCGTCGCCGTGCTTGGCCACGATCTCGGCGAGCTCCTCGGAGATGACCTCGCGCTGACGCTGCGGGGACTCCAGGATCCGGTTGTACTCGGCGATCTTCGCCATGAGGTCGTCGTACTCGTCCTGGATCTTCTGGGACTCCAGGGCGGCGAGCTGGCGCAGCTGCATCTGCAGGATGGCCTGGGCCTGGACGTCGTCGATGTCCAGGAGCTCCTTGAGGGCCTCGCGGGCCACGTCCGCCGAGGCCGAGCGGCGGATGGTCGCGATGACCTCGTCCAGCATGTCCAGGGCCTTGAGCAGGCCGCGCAGGATGTGCGCGCGCTCCTCGGCCTTGCGCTTGCGGAACGCGGTGCGGCGCACGATCACGTCGATCTGGTGCTTCACCCAGTGGTGCACGAAGCCGTCCAGGGACAGGGTGCGCGGCACGCCGTCCACGAGCGCGAGCATGTTGGCCGAGAAGTTCGACTGCAGCTCGGTGTGCTTGTAGAGGTTGTTCAGCACCACCTTGGCGACGGCGTCGCGCTTGAGCACGATCACCAGGCGCTGGCCGGTGCGGCCGGAGGTCTCGTCGCGCATGTCCGCGATGCCGCTGATCTTGCCGTCCCGCACCATCTCCGCGATCTTCGCGGCCAGGTTGTCCGGGTTGGTCATGTAGGGCAGCTCGGTGACCACGAGGCACGTGCGGCCCTGGATCTCCTCCACGTTGACCACGGCGCGCATGGTGATGGGGCCGCGGCCGGTCCGGTAGACCTCCTCGATGCCCTTGCGGCCCAGGATCTGGGCGCCCGTGGGGAAGTCGGGGCCGTGCACGCGGGCCAGGAGCGCCTCGAGCAGCTCCTCGCGGGTGGCCTCGGGGTGCTCGAGATACCACTGCACGCCCGCGGCCACCTCGCGCATGTTGTGCGGCGGGATGTTCGTGGCCATGCCGACGGCGATGCCCGAGGAGCCGTTGACCAGCAGGTTCGGATACCGGGCGGGCAGGACGACGGGCTCCTGCTGCTTGCCGTCGTAGTTGTCCTGCATGTCGACGGTGTCCTCGTCGATGTCCCGGACCATCTCCATGGCCAGCGGGGCCATCTTGGTCTCGGTGTAGCGCTGGGCGGCCGCGCCGTCGTTGCCCGGGGAGCCGAAGTTGCCCTGGCCGAGCGCCAGCGGGTAGCGCTGGACCCAGTCCTGGATGAGGCGCACGAGGGCGTCGTAGATCGCGGTGTCGCCGTGCGGGTGGTAGTTGCCCATCACGTCGCCCACCACGCGGGCGGACTTGTTGAACGCACGGTCCGGGCGGTAGCCGCCGTCGTACATCGCGTAGAGCACGCGACGGTGCACGGGCTTGAGGCCGTCGCGCACGTCCGGCAGCGCGCGGCCGACGATCACGGCCATCGCGTAGTCCAGGTACGAGCGCTTCATCTCCGACTCGAGGTCGACGGGCTCGACCTTGTCGGCGGCGCCCTCGGGGAGCACGTAGTGCTCGACCTCGATGTCCAGGCCGGTCTGGCCGGTCTGCGGGGTCGGGGCGCCCTCGACGGGCTCGTCCGGGGTCTGGGGGGTGGTCTCGTCGCTCACGCGGGTCCTCTCGTGCTCCCCGCGACGGCGGGGAGGATGGTCGGCTCAGGCAGGTCTGCGGGTCCGGCTCAGACGTCCAGGAAGCGGATGTCCTTGGCGTTCTGCTGGATGAAGGTGCGGCGGGACTCCACGTCCTCGCCCATGAGCATGGAGAAGACGGCGTCCGCGGCGGCGGCGTCCTCCATGGTCACCTGCAGCAGGGTGCGGTGCTCCGGGTCCATGGTGGTGTCCCACAGCTCCTGGTAGTTCATCTCGCCCAGGCCCTTGTAGCGCTGCACCCCGTTGTCCTTGGGGTAGCGCCAGCCCTTGGCCAGGCCGGCCTCGACGGCGGCGTCGCGCTCCTCGTCCGAGAACACGTAGTCGTGCGGGGCGTTGGACCACTTGATGCGGTACAGCGGCGGCTGCGCGAGGAACACGTGGCCGGCCTCGATGAGCGGGCGCATGTACCGGAACAGGACGGTCAGCAGCAGCGTGGTGATGTGCTGGCCGTCCACGTCCGCATCCGCCATGAGCACGATCTTGTGGTACCGCAGCTTGGAGATGTCGAACTCCTCGCCGATGTTGGTGCCGAACGCCGTGATCATCGACTGGATCTCGGCGTTGCCGAGGGCCTTGTCCAGGCGGGCGCGCTCCACGTTCAGGATCTTGCCGCGCAGCGGCAGGATGGCCTGCGTCTCCGGGTTGCGGCCCTGCTTGGCCGAGCCGCCGGCGGAGTCGCCCTCCACGATGTACACCTCGCAGCGCTCGGGGTCCTTCGAGGAGCAGTCGGCCAGCTTGCCGGGCATGCCGAAGGACTCCAGCGGGGACTTGCGGCGCGCGTTGTCCCGGGCCTTGCGGGCGGCCAGGCGGGCGTGCGAGGCCATGATGGCCTTGCGGATGATCTCCTTGGCCGGGCCCGGATTGCGCTCGAACCAGTCGCCGAGGTGGTCCGTGACCGCCTTGGACACGAACCCGCGGGCCTCGGAGTTGCCGAGCTTGGTCTTGGTCTGGCCCTCGAACTGCGGCTCGGAGAGCTTCACGGAGATCACGGCGGTCAGGCCCTCGCGGATGTCCTCGCCCGTGAGGTTGTCCTCCTTGGGCTTGAGGATCTCCTTCTCCCGCGCGTAGCGGTTGACCAGGGAGGTCAGCGCGGCGCGGAAGCCCTCCTCGTGGGTGCCGCCCTCGTGGGTGTTGATCGTGTTCGCGTAGGTGTGCACGGACTCCGAGTAGGCGGAGGTCCACTGCATGGCCACCTCGACGGCCATGGAGCGGCCGTCCGAGAGGTCCTCGGCCTCGAAGGCGATGACGTCGTCGTGGACGTACTCGACCTTCTTGGCGGAGTTGAGGTGCTGGACGTAGTCGAGCAGGCCGTTCTCGTACAGGTAGGTGACGGAGCGGCGCTGGGGCTCCTGCTCCGCGTCCTCCGCCAGGCCGTTCTCCGCGACGTCCTCGCCGGCGGCGCCCTCGCCCGCGATCTCGTCGTCGACGACCTCGTTGGACTCCTGGACGCGCTCGTCCGTGAGGGTGATGCGCAGGCCCTTGTTGAGGAAGGCCATCTGCTGGAAGCGGGCGCGCAGGGTCTCGTAGTCGAACTCGATCGAGTCGAAGATCTCCGGGTCCGGGTAGAACGTCTGCACGGTGCCCGTGGCGTCCGTGGCCTCACCCTTGACCAGCTCGCCCTGGGGCACGCCGCCGTCCGCGAAGGACATGCGCCACGCGTGCCCCTGACGGCGGACCTCGGTGTCCACGCGGCGGGAGAGCGCGTTGACCACGGAGATGCCCACGCCGTGCAGGCCGCCCGAGACGGCGTAGCCGCCGCCGCCGAACTTGCCGCCGGCGTGCAGGATCGTCATGACGACCTCGACGGTCGGCCTCCCCTCGGTGGGGTGCAGGTCCACGGGGATGCCGCGGCCGTCGTCCGCCACGCGCACGCCGCCGTCGGCCTGCAGCGTGACGTCGATGCCGGTGGCGTAGCCGGCCAGCGCCTCGTCCACGGAGTTGTCCACGACCTCGTACACGAGGTGGTGCAGGCCCCGCGGGCCGGTGGAGCCGATGTACATGCCGGGGCGCTTGCGGACGGCCTCGAGGCCCTCGAGCACGGTGATGGCGCTGGCGCCGTACTCACCGGGCACCTTCCGGTCCTTCACCGGGGCCTCGGGCTGCCCGACGGCGTCCGGCACGGCCTCCGGGTTCGGCGCGGCCGACGCGGCGGTCGGCTCCTCCGCGGGGTTCTCGGGCATGGCGTCAACCACGGGTGGCTCACTTCCTCGGACGTCGGCGGCAGGGTCGACCCGCGCGCAGGCGCGCGACGCCGCCCGGACAGGACCGGCACGCGACACGCTCCCGCAGATCCACGGGGGCGGGGGCCGGACGACAACCGGCCCCCTCTCACTGGTCCCAGTGTACCGCCTGACACCCCGAGGGCCCGCATCGACGGGGGTCCGCCACGGGAGAACACCCGCTCAGCGGCCAGGGACACGGCTCAGGACGTGCGCAGGAGACCGCCCATGCCTCCCGGGCCGTCACCGACCCTGTGAGCGCGCCAGAGCGGCGCCCATGGCCTCGCCGCGTCCGGGACGCCGTCGTGCGCCGCGGGGGGGCAGCCCCGGACTCAGCCGTAGGTGTCGCGCGGCCCGCGGCCGCCGCGCACGGTGCGCGGCCCCTTGCGCCAGCTCGGGGCCTGCGGGCCCGCCACGTCGATGCGGGTCACGACGCCGGGCCCGAGCGCCTCGTCGAAGCGCTGCAGGAGCACGGGGCTCATCAGGCGCAGCTGCGTGGCCCACGCGGTGGAGCTCGTCCGGACCCGCACCACGGAGTCCTCGAAGCTCTCCGGGCGGCAGTGCAGCGCGATCTCCGGCCCCACCAGCTCGGCCCAGCGGGTGAGCACGGAGCCGACCGCCACGGGGGTGGACCAGCCACGGTCGCGGATGAGCCGGCCGAACACGGTGGACACCGTGGCCGGGTCCCGGTCCGCACCCCCGAACGGGCGCCGACGGTCCTGCCGCTCCCGGCCGGCCGACGTCGTGCCCGCCATGGCCCCGGCCAGGCCCGCGCCCGTCCCCCGCGCCCGCAGCGGCGCCTCGCCCCGCTCCCGGGCGGCCTCGCGGACCCGGCGCAGCTGCACGAGCGCCAGGTCCGGCCGGTCCGGCTCGAACGGGGCGGGGGTCTCAGCCATCGGCGCCGCCCTCGCGCCGGGGCTCGCGGATGTCCCCCTCCACGGGGGCCGCGGCGGTCACGGCCTCGGAGCCCTCCGCGTCCTGGCGGATGAGCACGCGGTGGGCCGTGAGCTCCTCGGGGACGTCCTCGAGCGCGGCGGCCGTGACGATCACCTGCTCGGCCCGGTGCACGAGCGCGGCGAGGCGGCGGCGACGGGCGGCGTCGAGCTCCGCGAACACGTCGTCCAGGATCAGGACGGGGCGGGCGTCGGGGTCCGGGTCGTTGGCCACGAGCACGTCGTAGGCCGCCATGCGCAGGGCGAGCGCCAGCGACCACGTCTCCCCGTGGGAGGCGTAGCCGCGCGCGGGCGCCGGGCCCAGGAAGAGGGCGAGCTCGTCCCGGTGCGGGCCCACCAGGGTGAGCGCCCGCGCCCGCTCCTCCTCCCGTTGGGCCTCGAGCGTCCGGTGCATGTCCGCGGCCAGGTCCGCCACGGCCGGGACCTCCGCGTGGGTGCCACGGGCCAGCGGGACGGTGGACTCGTAGGCGTAGGCCGCGGCCTTGGAGCCGTTGGTCAGCGCCGCGTACATCTCCTGGAGGGGGCGGGCCAGCAGGCGCAGCACGTGCAGGCGGCCGTGGAGCAGGCGGGCGCCGGCGGCGCAGAGGTGCTCGTCCCAGACGGCGAGGGTCGCGTCCTCCTCGGGGCCCCAGCGGCGAGAGCCGCGGCTCGACTTGAGCAGGGCGTTGCGCTGGCGCAGCACGCGTTCGTAGTCGGCGGCGGCCTCACCGAGGGCCGGACGCAGCTGCACCATGAGCTGGTCGAGGAGACGACGACGGCCACCGGGCTCCCCCGTCACGAGGCTCAGGTCCTCCGGGGCGAAGACCACGGTGCGCAGGATCCCGAGGCCCTCCTTCGCCCGCACGGGGGCGCCGCGGTTGATGGCCACCCGGTTGGACCGGCCCGGCAGGATCTCCAGCTCGAGGGCGACGGTGCGGGACCCGCGGTGCACGCGCCCGGCGATCCGGGCCCGGTCCCGGCCGAAGCGCACGAGCTGCGCGTCCGAGCTGACCCGGTGGGACTGCTGGGCGCCGAGGTAGCCGATCGCCTCCACGAGGTTGGTCTTGCCCACCCCGTTGGCCCCGAGCAGCACCGTGGACCCCGGCGTCAGCTCCAGGTCGGCCCAGCGGTAGGACCGGAAGTCCGCGACGGTGAGGTGGGACAGGTACACGGGAGCGTCCAGCCCCCTGCGTCAGGCGATGCGCACCGGCATCACGAGGTAGCGGTAGTCGGAGACGACGCCGTCCTCCTGGTTCACGCCGGTGAGCAGGGCGGGCTTGGGCGCGGACGTGAACGCGAAGCGCACCTGCGGCTGGTCCACCACGGCCAGGCCCTCGGAGAGGTAGGACGGGTTGAACGCCACGGTGATGTCCTCGCCCTCGAGCGTGCACGGCACGGACTCGTTGGCGCTCGCGTCGTCGCCGGTGCCGGCGTCCAGGGTGACCTGGCCGTCCGTGAACACCATGCGCAGGGCGGTGTTGCGCTCGGCGACGAGGGCCACGCGGCGGGACGCCTCGACCAGGGCGGCGGTGTCCACCACGGCCTGGATGGGGCTGGACTCGGGGAAGAGCGAGCGGATCTTGGGGTACTCGCCGTCCACGAGCACGGAGGTGGTGCGACGGCCGCCGGAGGCGAAGCCCACGAGGTCGGCGGTCTGACCGAGCAGGATCTCCAGGTCGCCGCCGGAGCCGAGGGACTTGGCGACCTCGGTGAGCGTGCGCGCCTTGATGAGCAGCGACGTCGAGAGGGACGGGTCCGCCGGGGTCCAGCGGATCTCCTTCATGGCCAGCCGGTAGCGGTCCGTGGCCAGGAAGGTCATGGTGTCGCCCTCGATCTCCACCTTCACGGCGGTGAGGATCGGCAGGGTGTCGTCCTTGGAGGCGGCGACGGTGACCTGGGCGACGGCGTGGGCGAACGCGGCGCCGTCCACGGTGCCCGCGGGGGCCGGCAGCTCGGGCAGGGCCGGGTAGTCGCCCACGGGCATCGTGGCCAGGGCGAAGCGGGAGGAGCGGCAGGTGACGAGCACCTTGCCGCCGTCGAGCTCCACCGTGACCTGGGCCTGCGGCAGGGAGCGGACGATGTCGTTCAGCAGGCGGCCGGAGACGAGCACCTGGCCCGCGGTCTCGACGTCGGCCTCGATCTCCAGGCGCGCGGAGGTCTCGTAGTCGAAGCTCGCGATGGACACGACGCCGGCCTCGGCCGTGATCAGCAGGCCCGAGAGCACCGGCACCGGCGGGCGCGGGGACAGGGAGCGTGCGGCCCAGGAGACGGCGTCGGTGAGGATGTCGCGTTCGACGGTGAACTTCACGAGCTGCACTGCCTCTCTGGGGGTGATGACGGGGGTTGCGGGCCCGGGGGGAACGGCGACACGCGGGCCTCAGCATAGGCGGTCCGCGCGGTGGGTGTCAGGTCGCCCACGAATGACAGTGGTGTGATTCCACGGATTCCGAGCGCACGGGCGCAGCCCGGGCCCTCGAGGCGCTCAGCTCGGTGCGGGGCGGCGGAGATGATGTTGCTTGGCGGGATCTCTCCAGAGGGATCAGAAGGAGTGGTAGCGGGTGTGGATCCTGTGGAGAACGCGGTTCTGCCGCGCCGACATGCGGATCCGGTTGGGGGAACCGTGTGGACGCCCGCTCGTTCGGGGTGTGCATCCGATGTGGACGAGACTCGGAGGCCCTCCCCCCGCTCTGCACAGGCCCGACCGGAGTTGTCCAGACTCATCCCCGGATCCACCCCCCAGTTGTCCACATTCCTGTCCACAGGGTGCGTCCACACCCGTCGAAATCCGCGAGATCATGCGGTTTTCGGCTGTGGAGATCTGTGGATACGTGTGGACCATCGAATGACACCCGTGTGATTCACCAGCCTGTGCACCGTCGTCGTCCCCAGGGGTGTGGACGCGGCGTGAGCGGCCTGATTCCGCCATCCACAGGGGCGGAGGTTGTCCACAGCACCGGGGGTTCTCCACAGAGTTGTCCACACCGGTGGACAATGTGGAAGAAGGCTCGAGTCCCGGTCGAAGGTTCGAACCGGGACTCGAGGGTGGGACAGCGGGTGGCTCAGGCGCCGCGCTGCTTCCGCTTGATCTCGTTGGTGAGCTCGGTGACCTGGTTGTAGATCGTCCGCCGCTCGGCCATCAGCTCGCGGATCTTGCGGTCCGCGTGGATGACGGTGGTGTGGTCGCGGCCGCCCAGGACCTGGCCGATCTTGGGCAGGGACATCTCGGTCAGCTCGCGCAGCAGGTACATGGCGATCTGCCGCGCCGTCACCAGCGTGCGGGTGCGGGACTTGCTGGTCAGCTCCTCGAGGGTGAGATTGAAGTACTCCCCCGTGGCGTGCAGGATCAGCTCCGGGGTGATCTCGTGCGCCGTCTCGTCCGTGATCAGGTCCTTGAGCACATGCTCGGCCAGCTCGATGTCCACGGTCTGCCGGTTGAGCGAGGCGAACGCGGTCACGCGGATCAGCGCGCCCTCGAGCTCGCGGATGTTCGTGGAGATGCGCGAGGCGATGTACTCCAGCGCCTCCGGCGGGGCCACGAGCCCCTCGGCCTCCGCCTTCTTCCGGAGGATCGCGATGCGCGTCTCGAGGTCCGGCGGCTGGATGTCCGTGATCAGCCCCCACTCGAAGCGGGAGCGCAGCCGGTCCTCGAACCCGGAGAGCTGCTTGGGCGGCAGGTCCGAGGTGATGACCACCTGCTTGTTGTTGTTGTAGAGCGTGTTGAAGGTGTGGAAGAACTCCTCGACCGTCGCCTCCTTGTCCGCCAGGAACTGGATGTCGTCGATCAGCAGGATGTCCACGTTGCGGTAGACCTGCTTGAACGAGGCGCCCTCGTCGTGGCGGATGGAGTTGATGAAGTCGTTGGTGAACTCCTCCGAGTTCACGTACCGCACCCGCAGGCCCGGGTAGAGGCGACGGGCGTAGTGCCCGATCGCGTGCAGCAGGTGCGTCTTGCCCAGGCCGGACTCGCCGTAGATGAACAGCGGGTTGTACGCCTTCGCCGGCGCCTCGGCCACCGCGTTCGCGGCGGCGTGCGCGAACCGGTTGGACGAGCCGATCACGAACGTCTCGAAGTGGTAGCGGTCGTTGAGGCGGCTGGTCTCCGCGGACGTCGACGGCGGCGCGGGGGTCGGCTTGCCGTTCCCGCTCGGGGCCGCGGTCGCAGCGGGCGCGACGTCGGCCGGCGGCTCGATGCGGAAGCCCGGCAGCTCCTCGGCGACGGCGCGGCGGGAGGTGGCGGCGGTCGCAGCCGGGGGCAGCTCGACGTCCGGCACCGCGGCGGCGGCCGGTCCGCCCGCGAGGGAGGAGCGGCGGGCCTCGGACGAGGGGGTCCGCGGCGGCTGCAGGTTCGCGTCGATCGAGATGGCCAGCAGGATCTCCTCGCGGAACTCCTTGGTCAGGGCGTCCGTGAGGGCGTCGGCCACCTGGGTGCCCTGGAGCGTCTCGCGGGTGGTCTCGTTCGGCACGGCCAGCAGGAGCGTGTTGCCGATGAGGCCCTGCGGCTGGGCCAGGTAGACGAAGCCCATGAGGCGGGCGCTGACCCGCGCGTCGTCCTCGAGGGAGCCCACGACGGAGCGCCACGAGCTGAGCACGGCCTGGTCTGCCACCACGGAGGCTTCCTTTCCTGGGGCAGACGTCCCCGAGGACGGGGGCGGCTGCGCGAGACGGACGACGGTGCTCGGAGTCTAACGGTTGTCCACAGGGTTGTGCACAGACGGTGGACAACCCCTATCATCCTGTGGACGACCGCCCCGGGCGCCCACGGGCGTCCGGGATCCGCGCGCACCCGTTTGACCCCTGCGTACCCCGGCCACTAGAGTTGTCTGGTCCCCCGGGTGTCGGTTGATCGTGCCCGCCGGGGATTTCATGTCAGAGCCTCACCGGTCCTTCCCCCTGGTCCACCTGCTCAGGTCGACGGTCGAAGGCACACAACACGTCGTGGAGAGATCACAGTGACCAAGCGCACGTTCCAGCCCAACAACCGCCGTCGTGCCCGCAAGCACGGCTTCCGTGCCCGCATGCGCACCCGCGCCGGCCGCGCCATCCTGTCCGCTCGCCGCGGCAAGAACCGCGCCGAGCTGTCCGCCTGAGGACCTCGGTCCAGGGACGGCGCGCCCCGTGCTGCCCCGTGACCGTCGCGTCCGCACGCCCGCGGAGTTCCGTCACCTCGGTCGCACCGGCACCCGCGCGGGTCGGCGCACCGTCGTGGTGAGCGTCGCCACGGACCCCGATCAGACCCGGTCCACGTCGCCGAGCGCCCCTCGGCCGCGGGCCGGGTTCGTCGTGTCCAAGGCCGTGGGGAACGCGGTGACCCGCAACCGGGTGAAGCGGCGGCTGCGCGCCGTCGTCGCGGATCAGATGCGCCTGCCCCCGCTGCGCGACCTGCCGGTTCTGGTGCAGGTCCGCGCGCTGCCGGCCGCCGCCGAGGCGGACTACGCGCTGCTGCGCCGCGAGACCGTCGGCGCGCTCGGCAAGGCCCTGAAGCCGCACCTGCCCGCCGCCTCGGAGCACGCGTAGATGACCGTCACGCCCTCGCCCTTCGTCGTGCTCGAGCCCTCCCGTGAGTGGGGGCCGCTGCGCGCGCTGCCGTCCGCCCTGCTGGCGGGCCTGCTCACGGTCTATCGGGCCGTGGTCTCCCCGCTGTACGGACCCGTGTGCCGGTTCTTCCCCAGCTGCTCCGCCTACGGGCTGGAGGCCGTGCACGTGCACGGCGCGGTGAAGGGGTCGTGGCTCGCCGCGCGGCGCATCGGCCGGTGCCATCCCTGGAACGACGGCGGCGTGGACCCGGTCCCGCCCGGGCACCGACGCTGGCCGCCGGGCCGGCAGCCGCGCATCCTCGCCCTGAACCACCCTCCCATCCCACCTGATCTCCCGCAGGAGGATTGACCCCCATGTTCGAAGCCATCCTCTCCCCGTTCCGCTGGCTGATGTCCTGGCTGCTCGGGGCGTTCCACAGCATCCTGGAGTTTGCGGGCCTGCCCGCGGACTCCGGCTGGACGTGGGCCCTGTCCATCCTCCTGCTGGTGGTGCTCATCCGCACCCTGCTGATCCCGCTGTTCGTCAAGCAGATCAAGGCGCAGCGCGCCATGCAGGCCATCCAGCCCGAGCTGCAGAAGCTGCAGGCCAAGTACAAGGGCAAGAAGGACCAGCTCTCCCGCCAGGCCATGGCCATGGAGCAGCAGGCGCTCATGAAGGAGCACAAGGCGAACCCGTTCGCCGCCTGCCTGCCGCTGCTGATCCAGATGCCGTTCTTCTTCGCGCTGTACCAGGTGCTGATCGGCGCCCGCGGCGCGGCCGAGCGCGGCGAAGCCATGGACGCCCTGTCCGCGGACCAGATCCGCTCCTTCGAGGGCTCCACGATCTTCGGCGCCCGCATGTCGGACACCTTCATGAACTCGCTCGGCGCGCCGGGCAGCACGCCCGTGATCGTCACGGCGATCGTGCTGATCCTGCTGATGTCGGGCTCGATGTTCTTCATGCAGAAGATGCTCATGACGAAGAACATGACGCAGCAGGCCCTCTCCGGCCCGATGATGCAGACGCAGCAGATCATGCTCTACGCCATGCCCCTGATCTTCGGCATCGGCGGCATCAACTTCCCCATCGGCGTGCTCCTGTACTGGACCTACTCCAACTTCTGGGCCGTCGGCCAGCAGTGGTGGATCATCCGCAACAACCCGACCCCGGGCTCCCTCGCCGAGAAGGAGCTCAACGAGCGCCGCGCCGCCAAGGGCCTGCCCCCCGTGGGCCAGAAGGTGTCGAACGCCGAGGCCACGCCCTCGTCCGCGCACACCCAGGCGGGCCGCGGCGGTGCCGTGCTGAACGGTGAGGTCGTCCGCCAGTCGGGTCAGCGCGTCCAGCCCCAGCGCAAGAACCGCAGGAGGAAGTGAGCATGTCCGCCGAGAACGTGACCCCGGCCCCCGAGGCCGAGGACGCCGTCGTCGAGACCCCCGCGGGCCAGGGCTCCCGCGTCGCGGAGCAGGACGATGCCGCCGTCTCGGAGGCGGTGCGCCGCCTCGAGGAGGAGGGCGACGTCGCCGCGGACTACGTCGAGGAGCTGCTCGACATCGCGGACCTGGACGGGGACATCGACATCGAGGTCCGCGACGGGCGCACGTACGTGTCCGTCGTCTCCGAGGACCACGACGAGCGCCTGGACGGCCTCGTCGGTCCCGACGGCCGCACCCTGGAGGCCCTGCAGGAGCTCGTCCGGCTGGCCGTGCTCGCCGCCACGGGGCACCGCTCCCGGCTGATCCTGGACGTCTGCGGGCACCGGGAGCGCCGCAACGTCGCCCTGCGCACCGCCGCCCAGGCGGCCGTCGAGCGCGTCCGCGCCGGCGAGGGTCCCGTGCACCTCGAGCCCATGGGCGCGTACGAGCGCAAGATCGTCCACGACGTCGTCGCGGACGCCGGCCTGACCTCCGAGTCGGAGGGCGAGGGCGCCCGCCGGCACGTGGTCATCTCCGCCGATGACTGAGCGGGGCTCGGCCTACGAGCGGCGCCCCGGGCTGGATCCGCGGGACCGGGGCGACCGTCCCGCACCCGTGGGACAGCCGGCACCGCCGCTGACCGATGCGCTGCGGCCGGCCGCCGTCGAGCTGTTCGGCGAGGCCCTCCCCCGGGCCGAGGCGTACGTGGCCCACCTGGCGGACACCGGCATCGAGTGGGGCCTGATCGGTCCGCGCGAGGCGCCCCGTCTCTGGGAGCGCCACGTCCTGAACTGCGCCGTGGTCGAGGAGCTCCTCCCGCAGGGTGCGCTCGTGGCCGACGTCGGCTCCGGTGCGGGCCTGCCCGGCCTGTGCCTCGCGCTCGCGCGCCCCGACTGCCAGTTCCTGCTCATCGAGCCGCTCGAGCGGCGCGTGGAGTGGCTGGACATGGTGGTCGCCGACCTCGGCCTGGAGAACGTGGACGTGATCCGCGGCCGCGCCGAGCAGGTCTCCGGGAACCTCGACGTCGACGTCGTGACCGCCCGCGCCGTGTCCGCGCTGAAGACCCTCGTGCCGCTGACCATGCCGATGCTGCAGGGCGCCGGGGAGCTGCTGGCCATCAAGGGCCGCTCCGCGGCCGACGAGATCGCCGCCGCCCGCAAGGTCCTGCGCAAGTATGGTGGTGCCGAGCCCGAGATCCTCACGGTGGGCGAGGGCCTGCTGCCCGAGACCACCACCGTCGTGCGCGTCAGCGCGCGTCCCCGCTGACCCCTCCCCCACCGGGACGGGACGGGCCGGGCGGCAGCAGATCCGCACACCCGCGACCCAGGAGGTAGAGCCGCATGGCGCAGGAGCAGGAGAGCCGGGGTGGGGCCTGGAGGGCCCTGCGCCAGAAGTGGACCGGCCGGACCGCCGAGAAGGGCGGCGCCGACGCCGAGGAGCCCGCGCGGCTCCAGCGGCGCCGTCTGACGCGCCCCGACCGCACCCGCGTGTTCACGACGTCCAACCAGAAGGGCGGCGTCGGCAAGACGACGACGACGGTCAACCTCGCCGCGGCCCTCGCCCGCGCGGGCATGCGGGTGATGGTGGTCGACATCGACCCGCAGGGCAATGCGTCCACCGCGCTGAACATCCCCCACACCGGAGACGTGGCCTCCGTGTACGACGTGCTCCTGGGCGAGATGGAGATCCAGGACGTCGTGCAGGACGCCCCGGACGTGGACGGCCTGCAGGTGGTGCCCGCGACGATCGACCTGGCCGGTGCCGAGATCGAGCTGGTCTCGCTGGTGGCCCGCGAACAGCGACTGTCTCGAGCGCTCGAGGCGTACACCGCCTGGCGCGAGGAGGACGGCCAGGAGCGGCTGGACTACGTGTTCATCGACTGCCCGCCGTCCCTGGGCCTGCTGACGGTCAACGCGTTCGTGGCGGCCGAGGAGGTGCTCATCCCGATCCAGGCCGAGTACTACGCCCTCGAGGGCCTCTCCCAGCTGCTCAAGAACGTGCAGATGATCCAGAAGCACCTGAATCCGCGCCTCCAGGTGAGCACCATCCTGCTGACGATGTTCGACGCGCGGACCAACCTCGCCGTGCAGGTGGCGGAGGAGGTCCGGACGCACTTCCCGGAGCAGCTGCTGAACACCGCGATCCCCCGCAACGTCCGCATCTCCGAGGCCCCCAGCTATCAGCAGACGGTGCTGACCTACGACCCGGCCTCGGCCGGCGCCGTGGCGTACCGGGAGGCGGCTGCAGAGATCGCCAGCCGCGGTGCCCCGGCCGTGAAGGGCTGACGCGCAGGCGACCCGCTGCTGCGGTCGCCGGATGGCGCTGCCGACGACGACGGAGCCCGCCGGAGGGAGCGATCCCCCGGCGGGCTTCGTCGTGAGTGAGTGCGGCCCGGGGGATGAGGGGTGAAAAGACAAGCGGAATCGCTGGGCATGGCGGACGGCCGTGTTTCACGTGAAACGGCCCTCTCTGAGGGTGCGCGCGTGGTGCCGCCGCGGCGGGACGATGGGGAGGGGTGCCCGTGGTCGACCGCTTCCGACAGACATGCCGCCCTCTCCTCCCCTGGGCCGAGCCCTCTGCCGCTCCGTCGTGGGCGGGGCGCATCTGTCGCCGGGCGTGGGGGTAGCAGGGGCGGCGACGCACGAAGTCACGGGGAGGACGGTTTTGCCCTGGAGCGGGACCGCGGCTGTGATGGCCGGCCGGCGGTGCACCGTGCGTTGAGGTGCGCCTCGGGAGCTGCGCGGTTCGTAGGGAACGTCCTGGCCGGCTGGTGCGGACGTGCAGGGCATGGCCCGTCCCTGCCCCTCAGGCGGGCTCGTGGCAGCCCCGAGAATGCAGCCGTCGAGCAGGCCGGGTGCCGTGGCTGGGTGCCCCCTCCCCCCACGTCAGACCTCCTCGCCGTCGGTGACGTGCAGGGAATCGGGGGCCAGAGCGGAGCTCGAGTCAGAGTGCCGTCGCGGGGGTGCGCGGCCGGTCTGTCAGTCAGCGTGTCCGAGAGGGCACGTGAGCGGCGAGGTGGTCTCCTGTGATTCGTCTGAGTTGGAGGGGCCGATTGGGGGCGCCTGAAGCTCAGTTCGGCTGTGCATTCCTGTGTGCGGAGAAAGAGAGCCTCCAGTGAGGAAGCGCGGTCGTGTGCCCCCAGTGTATACAGAGACAAGTGGTTGAGCTGGCCAACAAGCGTCTTGACGTGGTCACCAGCGAACGTCGATGTTGATATGTGGACAACATCTGTGGACAGTGTACGTCTAGGGTGTGCGGCCGTAGATGCCTCTGCGGTGCTGATGAGCC
Source organism: Micrococcus sp. 116 (assembly GCF_902506395.1). Lineage (NCBI taxonomy): Bacteria > Bacillati > Actinomycetota > Actinomycetes > Micrococcales > Micrococcaceae > Micrococcus > Micrococcus sp. 116. The sequence continues at coordinate 2,186,443 of NZ_LR732370.1, read as the reverse complement.
CTGCTCAGTCTCCTGTCGCGTCTGACGACTGGGCACGGGGACGGCGTGTGAATGGTGACTGCGGTGGAGGCCCCCCGGGAAGCCCGCGGCGGCTCCGTGCGGGATGGGGCGGGCCGTGTGGTTCTGTCTTGCAGCGACGTGGGAACCAGGGCGTCGAGTAATCGGCCGGTCGCCGGGGGTTTCACGTGAAACACGGTGGTTCCGCGCTCACCTAGCGTCGATCCCTGACCGCAGCTGTACGCGGATGGAGGCATTGAAGACCCAGTTTCCCCACGAGGCGGTCCTGAAACTTTGATGGGCGGCCTCAGCTGACAGGACGGATGGAGTCAGTGGGTGGGGTGGAGCGCCGGCCGCGTCACTGTACTGCCGCCCGTGACATCGGCGACCACATCGAGCAGTACTGTCAACGGCGGAAGTGGATGCTCGCTGCCCCGACATGCGACCCGCGACCCGGCGTTCCCTCCCAGCCGTTTCACGTGAAACTGAACGACCGGTGATCGGGGCTCACTAGATCGAGCCAGTACCATCAGCGACGCGGCAAGTCTGAACCTCTCAAGATATAGAGGACCCTGCGCACGCCGGCCTCGGGGTGCGACCCGCTGGTGGGCGAGCTTCCATGGATGAGCGCACGGTCGATTCTTCGAACGATACGTTTCACGTGAAACGAGCTTCGGGTGAAAGCGCCGTGCCGCGAGGTCACAATCCCAGGCGATCCAGGGAGCACACGATCCGTGCCGGGAGCGAGCTGACTGAGAATGGCGCAGGAATGTGGCACTGACTTGCGGGTGAGCGAGCACGTGGCCCACCCGAACTCATGTCGTACTTGGATGACAGACTCGTCCGTGTTTCACGTGAAACGCGGATGGTGAAGCAGCGTTCAATTCGTGAGCTGCGCGGGTGTGAGGAAGCACTGACGGCGAAGCGACGAGCAGGCCGAGCTCATCCGTTCGGCGATTCGAGTGTTCACATCACACCGAGGGGAAGTCGGACGAGTGCTTCGCTGCTGGTCCGCCATTGCGCGTCCGATGAAGCACATCATCATGCGGGTAGCCAGCGATCTGAGTACCGTCCGCACGGAGGGCTGATCGGCCCGGGAATACATGAAAAACAAACTGAACAACCGTGATTCTGATACCGCCCGCTCGTCGTCGCGGGCTCGCGTTTCATGTGAAACGAGTGAACCTCGAGAGGGAACATGAGGAGGTCTTGAGGATTGCAGCGGCACCCTTCCGAAGCGCCCCCACTCGGAGTGTTCCACGTGAAACACTCACGCTCGCGGCAGGTGCTGTCCGCGCGCCCGCATCCTGCCATCCGAGCCCAATGCGGACGTCTCACCCCAGAACCGAGGCCCGAACCTCGCCGCGCCCCTTGCACGTGTCAGGCCCTCGCGCGCCCCCCGGCGGTCAGGGCCAGAGCTCCTTGAGAAGTGTCTTCCCGCCGACCGGGGCCATCGAGACCAGGCCGCTCACCTACACTGATCGCAGACCCACTCACTGCAGGAGGACCCGTTGAAGACGAGCCGTCGAGGAGGCCTGGGGCGAGGCCTCGGCGCCCTGATCCAGAGCACTGTAGAAGCCCCGGAAGAGAACGCCGAGGCCTCCTCCCCGAGGGACTCTGCGGTGCCGGTGAAGAGCGGCCCGAAGGCTGCCGCGGCAGCGGAGGCAACCACGACATCGACGCGGAGCACCGCGACGACCGAGACGCCAGGGGAGTCCAACGAGCCCGCCCCGTCGGCCTCGCAGCGGAAGACCGCGGGCCGAACGACACAGGCCGGGAAATCAACGGCTGCGACTGGCCGGAACGCCACGTCCGCCACGAAGGCAGGGCCCACCTCGTCGAAGCGTGCCTCGCGACCCGCGCAGCGTCCCGTCGACGTGTTCTTCTCCGCAGACTCCGAGGATGCACCCGCGGCGCGGCCGACCAAGGGGCGTCCGGCCATGCCGACGGTGAAGGCGCCCAGCAAGCGTGCCACCTCCGCGACGTCGTCGAGGAAGGAACCGGCGGACTCGACCGCGGACCCCGTCGCGACCGAGGGGACCGTGTCCGCGGACATCGCGGTCCTGCGGGAGATCCCGGTGGGGGACATCCACCCCAACCCGCGGCAGCCGCGTGAGGTGTTCGACGAGGACCACATGGCGGAACTGGTCACCTCGATCCGCGAGGTCGGCATCCTGCAGCCGATCGTCGTGCGCGAGGTGGACGGCCCCACCCCCTACGAGCTGATCATGGGCGAGCGCCGGTGGCGCGCCACCCAGAAGGCGGGTCTGGACACCATCCCGGCGATCGTCCGCCAGACCCCGGACCAGGACCTCCTGCGGGACGCCCTGCTGGAGAACCTGCACCGCTCCCAGCTGAACCCGCTCGAAGAGGCCGCCGCCTACCAGCAGCTCATGGAGGACTTCGCCTGCACGCAGGAGGAGCTCTCCCAGCGCATCGGCCGCTCCCGTCCGCAGATCTCCAACACGCTGCGGCTGCTCAAGCTGCCGCCCCTCGTGCAGCGTCGCGTGGCCGCCGGCACGCTCTCGGCCGGCCATGCGCGTGCGCTGCTCGGTCTCACGGACCCGTCGGACATGGAGCGTCTGGCGCAGCGGATCCAGTCGGAGGGCTTGTCCGTCCGGGCCACGGAGGAGGCTGTCGCGCAACTGCAGGGCGGGCTCCGGCCGGGCCGCACGCCGCGGCGCAGCACGGACGACGCCCGCCACGAGCGCCTGGACCACTACGCCACCGCGCTCACCAGCCGCCTGGACACCGCCGTAAAGATCACCCTCGGCGCGCGCAAGGGCCGCATCGCCATCGACTTCACCACCGTGGAGGACCTGAACCGCATCATGGACCTCATTCAGGACGGCGAGGACGGCAAGGGGAAGGGCAAGAAGTCCTGATCCGGACCTCCCGCGGACGGCGTCCACGGGCACCCGCCGCTTGTCCTGAAGATCGACGCGCGACGGCCCCGCCACCCTCTCGGGTGGCGGGGCCGTCGTGGTGAGTGGGGGAGGGGCTCAGCCGAGCAGGGCCGAGAACTCCTTCTCCAGCGCGGCCTTGGGCTTGGCGCCCACGGACTCGACGACCTTCTCGCCGTTCTGGAAGCCCACGACGAGCGGGATGGAGGTGACGCCGTAGCGCGCGGCGATGGCCGGGTTCTCGTCCACGTTGAGCTTGGCGATCACGGCCTTGCCCTCGTGCTCCACGGCCATGTCCTCCAGGACGGGCCCGAGCATGCGGCACGGGCCGCACCACTCGGCCCAGAAGTCCACGAGGACGGGCAGCTCGGACTGGAGGACCTTCTGGTCGAAGTCGGCGTCGGTGACGGTGATGGTGCTCATGGCAGCCTCCTGGGGGTTGTTCTGTGTCTGACGGGGGTGGACAGGGGTGTTATCGACATGACTCATGACGCTCGGTCAGGGGTGATGAGTCAGTGGCTCATGCCGGAACCGCGTCCGACTCCGGGCCGGCCGGCGCGGCCTCCTCCACGTCGGCCACGGTCGCGAGGTAGTGCTCCACGTCCTGGGCGGCCACGCAGCCCGAGCCGGCGGCGGTGATGGCCTGGCGGTAGGTGTGGTCCGTGACGTCGCCGGCGGCGAAGACGCCCGGCTGGGAGGTCCGCGAGGACGGATGGTCGATGCGGATCGTGCCGTGCTCCGTGAGCTCCACCTGGCCCTGCACCAGGTCCGTGCGCGGGTCCTGGCCGATGGCCACGAACAGGCCGGTCACGTCCAGCGTGGACGCCTCGCCGGTGCGGGTGTCCCGCAGGCGGAGGGTGTTGACCTTGTCGTCACCCGTCACCTCCGTGACCTCGGTGTTCCAGCGGAACTCGATCTTCTCGTTCTCCATGGCCCGGTGGGCCATCACCTTGGAGGCGCGCAGCTCGTCCTTGCGGACCAGCACGGTCACCTTGGACGCGAACTTCGTGAGGAACAGGGCCTCCTCCATGGCGGAGTCGCCGCCGCCCACGACCGCGATCTCCTGCTCGCGGAAGAAGAAGCCGTCGCACGTGGCGCACCAGCTGACGCCGTGGCCGGAGAGGCGCTCCTCGCCGGGAACGCCGAGCTTCCGGTAGGCGGAGCCGGTCGTGAGGATGACCGCGCGGGTGCGCAGCTGGGTGCCGTCGCCGAGCGTGAGCACCTTGGGGTTCGACGTCAGGTCGGCCTGCACGACGTCGTCGTAGACCACCTCCGTGTTGAACCGGCGGGCCTGGGCCTCGAGGTTCGCCATCAGCTCGGGCCCCTGCACACCCTCCGGGAAGCCCGGGAAGTTCTCCACCTCGGTGGTGTTCATCAGCTCGCCGCCCGCGGTCACCGCCCCGGCCACGAGGACGGGGGAGAGGTCGGCGCGGGCGGTGTAGATCGCCGCGGTGTATCCGGCGGGGCCGGATCCGACGATCACGACGTTGTGGACGCTCTGGTCCTGGGCGGTGGGGGCCACGGGTTCCTCCAGTGGATCGGGGTGGTGGACGCTCCTCCAGGACAACGGCGGAGCCACGGGCGGGTATTCCGCGGTGCCGGGGCCGCGGTGCGACGACGTCCGGCGACGGCGGCCGGAAGGTCCGGCGCGCCGTCGCCCGGGCGCGGGGTCAGCGGACGGCGATCTCGCCGAGGCGCAGGCCGAACGGGAGGTCCGACGTCGTGCCCTCCAGCTGGGGCAGCGAGGTGAGGCTGACGATCACGTACTCGGCCTCGGCCTCGGTGCCCTCGAACGGCACGGGGATGGAGACGGTGTCCTGGTCGAAGGTGCCGTTGCCGATCTCCTTGGCGTTCGCGCCCTCGGGGGAGTCGGCGATGTAGGCGAACCAGGCGCCACCGGTGGCCCCCGTGCTCTGCAGGGTCACCTCGTTCACCTCGGTGCGCTCCTCGAGCTGGACCACGAGGTTCATGCTCTCCACATAGCCGCCGAAGTTCGGCCGTGCGTAGGCGAAGGTGCGCCACACGGTGGTGGGGTCGCCGTCGATGAGGTTGCTCAGGTCCGCGTCGTGCTCGGCCTCGTGCTCCGGCAGGTCCGGCACCGAGCGCAGGGCCTGGACGGGCTGCGGGGCGGCCGCGGCGCTCTCGCTGGACGGGGTGGGGGAGGGGCTGGTGCTCTCCGACGGCGACGGGGTGTCCGATGCGGACTCGGACGACGCAGACTCAGACTCGGACGACGCGGCCTGCGGGGCCGGCCCGCCGCGCAGGTTCTGGGCCAGCAGCACCCCGCCCACGACGAGTGCGGCCAGCAGGCCGAGCACGAGGAGCAGGGCCAGCGGACCGCCGCCGCGCGTGCGGCCGTTGCCGTCGCCCGGGTCGGCCACCGTGGCGCCGTCGTCGCCCCCGGTGGTGGCCGGGGCAGCTTCAGCATTCGGAGCCGCGGCGGCGGCCGTCGAACCGGCAGCCGCGGCACCCGCCGCCGTTGCGGCCCCGGCCGCGGCAGCCACCGGAGCGGCCGTGCCGCGCGACTCCTCACGGACGGTGGGCGCGGACTCGGCCACGATCGCTCGGCGGGGGACGGGGCGCTGGCGCCGCACCGGGATCGCCTCGGTGTCCGGGGCGACCGGCTCCGGCGCGTCGGTCTTCTCGGCCGCCACGGGCTCGACGGGCTCGGTGGGTGGCGTAGCCCCGTCGGCATCGGCGTCGGTCGTCTGCGCGGCGGCGGCCCCCGCCGCGACAGCCGGGAGTGCGGCGGTGCCCGCCTGGGCCTCGCGCTTCTCAGCTTCGCGCTCCGCGGCCTCGCGTTCCTGGGCCGCGCGCTTCTCAGCCTCGCGCCGCTCGGCCTCCCGGGCGCGCTCCTCCTCGGCACGACGGCGGGCCTCGGCCCGGCGCTCGAGCTCGCGGCGCTCGGCCTCCTCCCGCTCCGCGGCCAGCCGGGCCTGCTCGGCCTCCCGCTCGCGCGCGGCCCGCTCCTCAGCCTCCTGCTCCGCCTGGCGAGGGGCGCGCTCGGCCTCGGCGCGGCGCTCCTCCTCGGCACGCTCCTCCGCCTCCCGACGTTCGCGTTCTGCGCGCTCGGCGGCCTCCTTGCGTTCCCGCTCGGCGCGCTCGGCAGCCTCCCGCTCCGCCCGCTCGCGCTCCTCCTGCTGCTTCCGGGTGGCGGCGTCCGCCGCGGCCAGGGCCGACGCCCCGGCGGCCGCCTTCGCCGCGGTGCCGTCGGAGGGTCGGACCCGCTCGGCGAGGCGCTCGGAGAGGCGGTTCAGGAACCCGGGACGACGCTGGGCCTCGTCCTCGTCCGCGCGGAGCCGCCGGTCGAGGTCGGTGTAGTACGCCTCGTCGTCGTCGTAGGCGTGGGGGTCCTGGGTCCGCGACTCGCCGAACAGCTCGGAGCCGAGGCTGTCCGTCTGGAACGGCTCCACGTGCAGCTCCTGCGGGTACGCCAGACCCAGCAGGACGTCCGGGTCGGGGTCCCCGCCGGCGATCAGGTACGTGCGGCCCTCGGACAGGCCCAGGTCGAGCACCTGCACGTCGTCGGTGCGCTCGCCCGTGGCCAGCTCCCGCGCGGACGAGGCCACCTGTGTGGCGTTCTCACGGGAGGCCACGAGCACGGTGACGCGGCGGTTGAGCACCTGGTCCGTGCCCAGGAACACCATGTCCTGGTCCGCGGACGTCACCACGTGCTGGGTGATGCGATAGCGGCCGCCCAGGACGGCGCCGACGGCGATGGGCTGGGGCACGGGCTCTTCTCCTGACGACGGGGTCGGAATCCGATGATACGTGGCGTGGCCGTCGCGGCCAGAGATCAGCCGACGCGCAGCAGACGACCCAGCGCCGGCACGCGGGCGACGAGCGGCCGGAGGGCGTCGTCCAGCTCGGGGAACCGCATGGCCCGCAGCACCATCAGGTACACCGGACCCATCGCCACGGCCGCCACCGCGCACGTGAGCAGCGCCGTCCCGATGGAGTTCCACGCGAACCCGCCGGTGTACCCGCCCAGCAGCCACACGACGACGACGCCCGCGGCCGCCGCGGCCAGCGCGGCCAGGCCGGTCTGGACGTGGGCACGCAGCACGGATGCGAGGCCGTAGTCCCCGAACCGGCGCACGGTGAGCACATGGGTCAGGACGAACTGGTACACGTACGAGACGGACGAGGCGACCGCGACCCACAGGGCCATGGACCACAGCGGCAGCAGCATCGCGCCCGCCCACGAGAGCAGCAGCATCAGGAGCGAGCCGCTGACCTGGACCACCATCGGCACCTTGGCGTCCTCGGCGGCGTAGAACACGCGCAGCAGGTAGAAGGAGCCCGAGCGGAACGGGATGGACAGCGCCAGCGCGAGCAGGACCGAGCCCACCGCGATGCCGGCCACCATCGCCGTCTCGGCCGTCGAGCCGAAGACGCGGCCCAGGGGGCCCGCCAGGACCACCACGCCGGCGAGGCAGAACATCAGCGGCACGGTGAACGCGCGCAGACCCTGCGCCGTCGTGCGCCGCACCGCGGACATGTCCTGGCGGCCCATGGCGCGGGCCAACCGGTTGAAGAGCACGGTGGCCAGGGAGAGCACGAACACCGAATGGGGCAGCACGGCCATCAGCATCGCCATGTTGTACGCGGCCACACCGGGGATGGCCGCCTGCGCCATCTCGGCGCTCCAGGTCTCCGTGCCGGGGATGCGCAGCTCGCCGCGGTCGCGGGCCTCCGTGGCGGAGGTGACGTACCGCTGGCACAGCAGGAGCACCACGTTCGTGGCGACCATCGTGATCAGGGTGTACCCGGCGATCCGGCCGGTGTCCCGCAGGCCGATGCCCTTCCAGCCGAACCGCGGGCGCAGACCCAGGCCGAGCCCGCGCAGCGGCAGGAAGAGGATCACGGCCTGCAGCACGACGCCCAGGGTGTGGCCGCCGGCCAGCACGACCGTCTGTGCGCTCGTCCACCCGGCGAGGTCGTCCCCGGCCCGGTACGCCCCGAACATGCCCAGGTACAGCACGATCGCGCCGATCGCGACGACGTTGTTCAGCACCGGCGCCCACATGTAGGCGCCGAAGCGCCCGTTGGCGTTGAGCACCTGCCCCACCAACGCGTACATGCCGTAGAAGAACACCTGGGGCAGACACCACAGGGCGAACACGGTGGCCATCTCGAGCTTCTCCGGCGACCAGCCGCGGGTCAGGGCCGTCATGAGCGGGGCCGCCGCCAGCATGACCACCACCGTGCCGGCGAGCATCACGAGCGTGCCGAGCGTCATCAGGCGGGAGGTGTAGTCCGCGCCCCGGTCGGCGTCGCGGGCGTGCTTGATCAGCTGCGGCACGAGCACGACGTTGAACACGCCGCCCACCAGGAGCAGGTAGATCACGTTCGGCAGGGAGTTGGCGATCTCGAAGATGTCGGCCATGTCCGCGGACAGGCCGATCGCCACCGTCACCAGCGTCGCACGGACGAGGCCCAGCACGCGGGAGAGGAGCGTGCCGGAGGCCATGATCGCGGTGGACCGGCCGGCGCGGCGCTCGCCCTCGGGGGTCTCGTCCGCGGGGTCCACGGCGGCCGGATCCGTGGCGGGGGCGGGGTCCGTCGTCGTCGGCTCCTCGTCGGCGACGCCGGCGTGGGCGGGGTCCTGCGCTCGGCGCGGGGCGGGTCTGCTGCTCAAGGGTCACCCAATCGTGGTCGGAAGGCCCCGTGCCGGGGGCGGTGGATCAGGGGCGGGGGCCCCGGGCACCGCCCGGGGGGAAGTGCTGGTCGACCACCTGGCGGGCCAGGTCGACGATCCGGCGCTCGTTGGCGAAGGAGAGGCGGCGCGCGACGTCCTCGAGGCGCACCCACGCGACGTCCACGGCCTCGTGGTCCGGGTCGTTCTCCGTGGTCAGCTCGCCGCCCGTGGCGCGCAGCAGGAAGTGGTGCACGGTCTTGTGGACGCGGTGCCGGGCGACCGTGAACCAGTAGTCGATCGCGCCGAGCGGCTCGAGGATGTGGCCGGCGATCCCGGTCTCCTCCTCCACCTCGCGCACGGCCGCCTGCCGGTGGTCCTCCTCGCCCTCGGGATGGCCCTTGGGCAGGCACCACTCGAGCCGGCCACCGCGGTTGTAGCGGGCGATCACGGCCACCTCGAGGCCGCCGTCGTGCTCGCGGACGATGACGCCGCCGGCGGAGACCTCCTCCACCGTGGGCAGGGAGGCGGCACCGGCGGAACGGGGTCCCGCGGGGGCCGAGGTGACGGGGCGCAGAGGCGGCTGCGGCCGGCGACGCCACGCCCCCAGCGCGGAGGGCAGGGGGGCGCCCAGGGCAGGGGGGCGCCCCGGTGCGCGGAGGGATCGGGGCGGGTCATGCCGTCAACTCTAGCCCGGCCCGCGCGGGCCCGTGCCGGGACCGTCTGGCACCCTTGTAGGCATCATGGATCTGACCACCGCCACCCACGCGCTGCCCCCCGGCTTCCCCGCGGACGCCACCCTGCCCGCCGTCGTCGTGGAGCTGGGGCGGAGGTTCGAGGCCGCCGGTCACGAGCTCTCCCTGGTGGGCGGCCCGGTCCGCGACCTCTTCCTGGGACGGCCGTCGCCGGACCTGGACTTCACCACGGACGCCGACCCGGACGCGTCCGAGGCCGTCGGCGCCGGCTGGGCGGACGCCACGTGGGACGTGGGGCGGCGGTTCGGGACCATCGGCTTCCGCAAGGCCGGCTGGCAGCTCGAGGTCACCACCTACCGGGCCGAGCAGTACGACCCGGCCAGCCGCAAGCCGCAGGTGGCCTTCGGCGACAGCCTCGAGGACGACCTGCTGCGCCGCGACTTCACCGTCAACGCCATGGCCCTGCGCCTGCCCGCCCTCGAGCTCGTGGACCCCTTCGGCGGCATGCGGGACCTGCACGCCGGCGTGCTGCGCACCCCCGGCACCCCCGAGGACTCCTTCTCCGACGATCCGCTGCGCATGATGCGCGCCGCCCGGTTCGCCTCCCAGCTCGGCTTCGCCGTGGCCCCCGAGGTGGAGCAGGCCATGACCGCGATGGCCGAGCGGATCACGATCATCTCCGCCGAACGCGTCCGCGAGGAGCTCGTCAAGCTCGTCTGCGGGGCGCACCCGCGCGCCGGCCTCGACCTGCTCGTGCGCACCGGCCTGGCCGACCACGTCCTGCCCGAGCTGCCCGCCCTGCAGCTCGAGTCGGACGAGCACCACCGCCACAAGGACGTCTACGCCCACTCCCTGACCGTGCTGGAGCAGGCCATGGAGCTGGAGGGTGAGTACGCGCCGTCGACCCCCGACCCCGTGCTGCGCCTGGCGGCGCTGCTGCACGACGTCGGCAAGCCGGCCACGCGCCGCTTCGAGAAGGGCGGGGCCGTCACCTTCCGGCACCACGAGACCGTGGGGGCCAAGCTCGTCCGCAAGCGGCTGCGTGCCCTGAAGTTCGACAACGACACCATCAAGGCGGTGGCCCGTCTGGTGGAGCTGCACATGCGGTTCTACGGCTACGGCGACGCCGGCTGGACCGACTCCGCCGTCCGCCGGTACGCGCACGACGCCGGCGACCTGCTGCCCCGCCTGCACGCGCTGACCCGCTCGGACGTGACCACCCGCAACCGGCGCAAGGCCGAGCGGCTGGCCCACGCGTACGACGACCTCGAGCGGCGCATCGCCGAGATCGCCGAGGCCGAGGAGCTCGCCGCCGTGCGGCCGGATCTGGACGGGCAGCAGATCATGGCGCTGCTGGGGATCCGCCCGGGCCCGGTGGTGGGGCGGGCGTACAGCCACCTGCTCGAGTGGCGTCTCGACGAGGGCCCGCACGAGCAGGCCGAGGCCGAGGCGGAGCTGCGGCGCTGGTGGGCCGAGCAGCCGGAGGCCCAGCAGGGCTGAGGCGGCGCGGCGGGCCTTCCACCCGTCGTCGGGCCGGGACCACACTGGCCGCATGGCTGAGAAGAAGACCGAGAAGAACGGCGCCCCCATGGGCCCCGGCACCTCCAGCATCAAGGACCCCGAGGTCTACGAGGCGCTGCGCCGCGAGGGCGCGAGCGAGGAGAAGGCCGCACGGATCGCCAACGCCTCCGCCCGGGACGGCCGGGACGAGGTCGCCGAGCGTGGCGGCGAGGCCGGCTCCTACGCGGACTGGACCAAGGACGAGCTCGCGAAGCGGGCCCGCGAACTCGACATCGAGGGCCGCTCCACCATGACCAAGGACGAGCTCATCGAGGCGCTGCGCAACCACTGACCGGCGCCCGCACCCCCGCTTCCGGGGGCGGAATCCGGTGCTTTGGGAGCGGAATACCGCCGGAAACCGCCCCCAACGCGGTGGGTGGGTGGGGGATAGCCGGAGGCTTTGGCCCATCCAGGTCGGGATGGAATGATCGACCGCTGTGAGTTCCGACCAGCGCACCGCGCCCGTGCCCCGCCATGCCCTGTCGCCCCAGGACGGCGTGCCCGCCGTCAAGGTCGGCACGCGGGTCAGCCGCGGCCCCGGCCGGGTGACCGCCCTCGACGGGCTGCGGGGGATCGCGGTGCTCGCCGTGCTCGTCTTCCACGCCTGGCCCACCTTCCTGCGCGGCGGGTTCGTGGGCGTGGACATGTTCTTCGTGCTCTCCGGCTTCCTCATCACCACCGGCCTGGTCCGCGGTGTGGACGCGGGCCGGGGCGTGGCGCTGGGCACCTTCTGGATGAAGCGCGTCCGACGACTCATCCCGGCCATGCTGATGGCGCTCGTGGGCACCACCGCGCTCGCGTGGCTGGCGGTGGACGAGTTCCCCGCGGGCCTGGGTCGCCAATGGTTCGGCGCCCTGACCTACACCAGCAACTGGGTGATGATCCTCGAGGGCGGGGACTACTTCAACCGCGCCTCGCCGCCTCTGTTCGAGCACCTGTGGTCCCTGGCGATCGAGGAGCAGTTCTACATCCTCTGGCCCCTGCTCCTCTGGGGGCTGCTCCTGCTCACCTGGCCGCCGCGCAGCACGGTGAACTCGGGGCGGGTGGCGGACCGACGTCGTATCCTCGCGGTCGCGGTCGCGGCCGTGGCCTCCGCGGCGTGGATGGCCTGGGGCTCGTGGCACGGGTTCGAGCAGGCCCGCCTCTACTTCGGCACGGACACCCACGCCTTCGGCCTGCTGTTCGGCGCGTGCGTGGCGATCGGCCTGGCCCATGTGCCCCGGCCCGAGCACGGCGGCCCCGAGCCGCGGACCTCGGCCACGCGGGTGGCTGTCGCGTGGGGCGCCGTCGCGGTGCTCGCGGCGGGCTTCGCCCTGGTCGACGGCGGCCACGCGAGCACGTACCGCGGAGTGCTGGCGGGCCTGTCCGCCGTCGTCGCGTTCATCGTCTGGCACGTGGTGCAGGGCGACCGGCGCGACTCGCTCTCGCGCGCGCTGGGCAACGGGTTCCTGCGCTGGTGGGGGCGCCGCTCCTACGCCGCGTACCTGTGGCACTGGCCGCTGCTCGTGATCATGCGCGTGATGGTGCCCGTGGACGCCCCCGGGTGGGTCGAGCCCGTGGCCGCCGGCGCGATCCTGCTGCTGACCGCCCTGATCGCCGACCTGAGCACCCGGCTGATCGAGGAGCCCATCCTCCACGAGGGGTTCAGGGGCGCCTTCGGCCGCTGGGGCGCGGCCGCGCGGCGGGCGTTCACGGGCGGGGCCGGGCCGATCGGCCGGCTCGCGGCCGCCGCCACTGCGCTGGGGCTCGTGGCCGTCCCCACGGCGGCCGTGGCCGCCGTGGTGCACTCGCCCGCGCAGACCCAGCTCGAGCAGGACATCGCCCAGGCGGAGGAGTCCCTCAAGGCCGCCCAGGCGGCGCAGCAGGCGGCCCGCGAGTCCCGCGCGGCGGAGCAGTCGAAGCGGGCCGAGGCGTCGGCCTCGGCCTCGCCCGGCTCGGCCGCCCCCGGGGACGCGGAGAGCTCCGCCGGCGCGACGTCCTCGCCCGGATCGTCCGCCGAGCCGTCCGGGCTCGGGCTCGGCGACCCGGCCGTCACGCGCCCCACGTACTCCAAGGAGCAGCTCACCGCGGCCCTGCCGCCGTCCGAGCTCGGCCCGGACGTCACCCTGATCGGCGACTCCGTCTCGCTCTCGGCCGCGCCCACGCTCATGGAGCAGCTGCCGGGGATGCTGCTCGAGGCAGAGGTGGGCTACCAGATCTGGGACGCCGCGGACGAGCTCGAGAAGCTCAAGGCGGACGGCCAGCTGAGCGACGTCGTCGTGGTGGCCCTGGGCGCCAACGGCACCACCCATCGGGGCGACTGGGAGAAGATCCTGGCGGCCGTCGGCGAGGACCGGCTGCTCGTGCTCGTCGTCCCGCACGGCCCGATGGACTGGATCGCGGACGTGCAGGTGCAGATGGAGGCGCAGGCCAAGGCCCACCCGGACCGGATCGTCCTGGCGGACTGGGACGCCGCGGCGAAGCAGCACGTCACGGACTTCTCCGCCGACGGCGTGCACCCCCGCGCCGACGGCCAGGCCATGTACGCCCAGCTCGTCCGGCTCACCATCGAGGACCGGCTCGGCGCGCGGCGCTGAGCGCGGTGGCCGGGGCGGCGCGCGCCCCCACGACGACGCCGGCCCGTCACCTCCACGGGGAGGGTGACGGGCCGGCGTCGTGCGCGGTCCGCGGGGACCGGGCGGGTCAGCGCTCGATGTCGCCGCGGATGAAGGCCTCCACGAGCTCGTGCGCCGCGTCGTCGTTGTGCTGCACGGGCGGGGACTTCATGAAGTAGGACGAGGCCGAGAGGATCGGGCCGCCGATGCCGCGGTCCAGGGCGATCTTCGCGGCGCGCACGGCGTCGATGATCACGCCGGCCGAGTTGGGGGAGTCCCACACCTCGAGCTTGTACTCGAGCGAGACCGGGGCGTCGCCGAAGTTGCGGCCCTCGAGGCGCACGAACGCCCACTTGCGGTCGTCGAGCCAGGCCACGTAGTCGGACGGGCCGATGTGCACGTCCTTCTCGCCCAGCTGCGCGGAGGTGTTGGAGGTGACGGCCTGCGTCTTGGAGATCTTCTTGGACTCCAGGCGCTCACGCTCGAGCATGTTCTTGAAGTCCATGTTGCCGCCCACGTTGAGCTGGTAGGTGCGGTCCAGGGTGACGCCGCGGTCCTCGAACAGCTTGGCCATCACGCGGTGGGTGATGGTGGCGCCGATCTGGGACTTGATGTCGTCGCCCACGATCGGCACACCCGCGGCGGTGAACTTCTCGGCCCACTCCGGGGTGCCGGCGATGAACACGGGCAGGGCGTTCACGAACGCGACGCCGGCGTCGATCGCGGCCTGGGCGTAGTGCTCGGTGGCCAGCTGCGAGCCGACGGGCAGGTAGCAGACCAGCACGTCCACCTCCGCGTCGCGGAGGGCCTGGGCCACGTCCACGGGCTCGGCCTCCGACTCCTCGATGGTCTCGGCGTAGTACTTGCCGAGGCCGTCCAGGGTGGGGCCGCGCTGGACGGTGACGTCCGCGTGGGGCACGTCCGCGATCTTGATGGTGTTGTTCTCGGAGGCGGTGATGGCCTCGGACAGGTCCAGGCCGACCTTCTTCGCGTCCACGTCGAACGCGGCCACGAACTCGAGGTCGGACACGTGGTAGTCGCCGAACTGCACGTGCATCAGGCCTGGGACCGTGTCCGTGGCCTTCGCCTCGCGGTAGTACTCCACACCCTGGATGAGGGATGTTGCGCAGTTGCCCACGCCGGCGATGGCGACGCGGATGGGATTGGTGGCCACGGTCTGGTTCTCTCCTCGACTGTCCGGAACGGGTGCGGGCACGCGGCGCGCGCAGGGGGGCCCACACCGTTCGGCGGGGCGCTCACCCGGGGATCAACCCCGCCAGTCTACGACCGACGACGGCGGCCCCGCCCGTCCGGTGTCCGGGCGGCTTCCTAGGATGGGGGCATGAGACCGGCCCCCGCGCATGCCGCGACCCCCAGCGAGCCGCCTACTCACGCCGCGGACGGCGCCCCGTGCGACGCCGTGGCCGACCCGGGTGCCCCCGCCGGGCGTTCCGCTGACAGCGCACCGTCCGGGACCCTGCCCGCCCCCGGCGAGCGCGGCGGCCGCTTCCAGCTCGCCGGCGGCCTCGCGGCGAACGGCCCCGGACGGGGGACCGGCTCCTGGGCCGGGCCCGCGGCGCTGACGGGGCTGCTGGTGGCTCTGGCCGCCGTCGTGACCGTGCTGCAGAAGTCGCCGTGCCTGCTGCACGGCTGGGGCGCCCCGGACGTCTACTACGCGGGCTGCTACTCGGACTGGGCCGCGCTCTACGGCGGGCGCGGGTTCGCGGCGGACCCCTGGGCGCCGTTCCGGGCGGGCTCCACGTTCGAGTACCCCGTGCTGATGTCCGTCGTGGGCTCGGTGGCGGCCTGGATCACGCAGGCGCTGCCGTTCTCGCCGGAGCAGGGCACGGTGGTGTTCTGGCTCGTGAACCTCGGGTTCGTGGTGGTGCTGTGGGCCGTCGTCGCGGTGCTGACCGTCCGGATGGCGGGGCGCCGGTGGACGGACGGGCTCATGGTGGCCGTGGCCCCGGGGATCGTGCTGGCCGGCACCATCAACTGGGACCTGTGGGCCGTGGCCCTGCTGGCGTGCGGCATGTACGCGTGGTCGCGCGGCCGGTCCCTGACGGCGGGGGTGCTGTTCGGCCTCGGCGCGGCCATGAAGCTGTATCCGCTGCTGATCCTGGGGCCGCTGCTGATCCTGGCGGTGCGCTCGCGGCGGTGGCGGCCGTTCCTGCTCGCGGCCGGGGGCACGGTGGCGGCGTGGGCGGCGGTCAACGTGCCGCTCATGGCGGTGAACTTCCAGGCGTGGTCCGTGTTCTTCACCTTCTCCGGCGAGCGCGGGCCGGGCCTGTCCAGCGTGTGGCACGCGTGGGACGTGACCGCCGCGCAGGCCGGGTGGGCGTTCGTGCCGGAGGACTCCCTCACCCTGCTGGCCTACGGCACCTTCGCGGTGTGCTGCCTCGGGATCTTCGTGCTCGGCGTGCGGGTGCGGCACACCCCGCGGCTGGCGCAGCTGACGTTCCTGGTGGTGGCGGCGTTCGTGCTCACCAACAAGGTGTACTCACCGCAGTTCGTGGTCTGGCTGATCCCGCTCCTGGCGCTCGCCCTGCCGCGCTGGCGGGACTTCTGGGTGTGGCAGACGGTGGAGGCGCTGCACTTCTTCGCCGTGTGGATGTACCTGGCCAAGGGGGTGGCCGAGACCCCGCCGCAGCACTCCATGGACGACTCCGTCTACGTGGCCGCGATCCTTGCCCACATGCTCGCGGTGCTGTGGCTGTGCGGGCGCGTCGTGTGGGAGATGCTGCACCCGGCGGAGGACCTCGTGAAGCGCGACCACGGCGGCCACCCGGACGCCGACCCGCTCGCCGGCGCGTACGCCGGCCCGGCCCGGGGGCGCTCAGACCGGCCGGCCGCGGTTCAGGCGTAGTCCCAGCGGTGGATCGGGCAGTCCGGGGACGACGGCGCCGCGGTCGTCCCCGCCTCGGCGGCGCCGTCCTCGCGGGGCGGCGGCGGACAGACGCACTGCGCCCCGGAGGCGGCCGTGGCCGCCTTCATCTGCTCGCGCCAGATCACGTGGGGGTCGGTGGCCGGGTCCGCGGCCGCGCCGGGGTGCGCCGGACGCGCGGCGCCGTCGTCGTGGGCGGGGGTGCGGGCCGCGTCCCCGTCCCGGGTGAAGCCCATCCGCACGATGGCCCAGCCGCCCACGGTCCACGCCACCAGGAGGAAGACCCCCACGGCGACGGCGATCATGATGTCCACGGCGGGCTCCTCCTGCGCTGACGGGGCGGGCGATGCGGCCGGGGCCGCTTTCGGGCCAGGGTAGTCGGACGGATGGTGGGGCGCGGTACGGTCGGGTCATGACCCCCGTGACCCGTGACACCGTCGCCGAGCTGCCCGCCCACCTGCGGGACCTGGCCGAGTTCGTGACCGCCTCGCCCTCCAGCTACCACGCCGCGGAGGAGGTCGCACGCCGCCTGGAGGCCGTCGGCTTCACCCGCCTGGACGAGACGGTCGACTTCCCGTCGGCCCCGGGCGGCTACGTGGTGGTGCGCGACGGCGCGGCGGTGGCCTGGATCGTGCCGACGGGTGCCGGGGCGCTGGGCCGCCACGAGGGTGCTGAGGCGCGCGCGGCCGGGCCGGACGAGGCGGGGCAGAGCGCCGGCGTCGTGCCGGTGTTCCGCGTGCTCGGCGCACACACGGACTCGCCGGGGTTCAAGCTCAAGCCGAACCCGGCCACCGTGACGGCCGACGGCTGGGTGCAGGCCGGCGTCGAGGTGTACGGCGGCCCGCTGCTGAACTCGTGGCTGGACCGTGAGCTGCGGTTCGCCGGGCGTCTCGCCCTCGACGACGGCACGCAGGTGCTCGCCGCGACCGGGCCCGTGGGGCGCATCCCGCAGCTGGCCATCCACCTGGACCGCGAGGTCAACGAGGGGCTGACGCTGAAGCGGCAGCGGCACACGAACCCCGTCGTGGGGGCGCTCGCCCCGCGCGGCGAGGGCGCCGGCGAGGCGGAGGCCGACGGTCTGGCCGCCCGCGTGCCCGGTGACGTGCTGACCGCGCTCGCGGCCGCCGCCGGCGTGGACCCGGCCGCGGTGCGCGGGCACGACGTCGTGGTGGCCGACGCCCAGGCGCCCGGACTCTTCGGGCTGGCGGGCGAGTTCTTCGCGTCGGGCCGGCTGGACAACCTGAGCTCGGTGCACGCGGGCCTCGTGGCGCTCGAGGAGCTGGCGCGCGAGCACGGTGGCGCCGAGGGGGCGATCGCGTACGAGGGGACCGTCGCGGGCGGGGTGGCCGGTGAGGCGGCCGGCGCCCCGGTGATCCCGCTGCTCGCCGCGTTCGACCACGAGGAGCTGGGGTCGGCGTCGCGGTCCGGGGCGGCCGGGCCGCTGCTCGAGGAGGTCATGGGGCGCGTGCTCGAGGCGCTCGGCGTGGCCGGGCAGGGCCGGGCGCGGGCGATCGCGGGGTCCTGGCTGCTGTCCGCGGACGCCGGCCACCTGGTGCACCCGAACTACGCCGAGCGGCACGACCCCGTGAACCACCCGCGCGTGAACCACGGCCCGCTGCTGAAGATCAACGCCAACCAGCGCTACGCCACCGACGCGGGGGGTGAGGCCGCGTTCGCCCGCTGGTGCGGCGTGGCGGGGGTGCCGTTCCAGGAGTTCGTCTCCCACAACGACGTCCCCTGCGGCTCCACCATCGGCCCGATCTCGGCGACCCGCCTGGGCATCCGGACCGTGGACGTGGGCCTGGGCCTGCTGTCCATGCACTCGGCGCGCGAGATGTGCGGCGTGCGGGACGTGGAGCACCTGACGGCGGCCGTGCGGGAGTTCTTCCGCGGGGTGTGAGGCTGCGCGTGGGGGGCGCCGCGAGCGGCGTGCGCGGGGCTGCGTCAGCCGGCGGAGCCTGGGGTCACACCGTCCGAAAGCCGCCGACATTGACCAAGGTCGTGCCGTTCACGACGGCGGAGCCGCGCCCGTTGACCGACACGCCGGCGAGGGCCGTGCTGCAGTTGCTGTACCACCCGATGCGCGGCAGGGTGATGGTGCCTGAGACGGGGGCGGGTACCGCGGTCTTGAGCGTGCTGTAGTAGCGGTAGTACTCGATGCCGTCGTTGGTGTACACGGCCGGCGTGGTGCCGGAGACCTCAAGGACGGGGTTGCTCCAGTCTGTTGTCGTGTGGTTCGTCCAGGTGAGGGGGTTGCTGTTCCGCGCCATCGCATCCACCACGCTCCTCTGCACCAGGATGGAGGCGGTCACGTTCGTCACCGTGGAGCCGGTGCGCACATTGACGATCCGGTAGTAGTTGTTGACGTCGTCCGTGGTGACGCTCAAGCGGGAACCCGAGCGGCATTCCGACACCGACGCGCCGGGCACGGCTGCCTGGGTGCCGCGGGTGACCCGGAACACGCGGTCGATCCGCGGGAGAGGGCTGGCCGCCTCGGCGGGGGCAGCGGCGGCGGCGACGACGGTCGGCACCGCCCACGCGAGGCTGCTGGCGACTCGGCGGCGGGAGGGGACGGACTGGGACGGCTGGGGCGCTGCCGACGTGGACTCTGACATGGGATGCTCCGAAACGTGAGAGGGGTGTGACACAGGATGTGTGTCCTCCTTCCAAGGTACGTCGTCGTCGACCGAGGGCAAGCCCCGGCCACCCCACGGCCCCCTAGGGGTGGCACCTCATCTGCGGAGGCGCAGTGCTGGTATTCTTGACGGGATCCCCTGCGTGCCGCCGAAGAGTGCGGATGCATGCGTAAGGGGAGAACGCAGAACCTCCTGCCGCGGAGAGACCGCGGCCGCAAGCCCAGAGGAGGTGGGTTCGCATGCGTGCTTATGAGCTGATGGTGCTGATCGACCCTGAGGTCGACGAGCGCACCGTGGAGCCGACCCTGAAGAAGTACCTCGAGGTCGTCACGAACGCCGGCGGCACCGTCGACAACGTCGACGTGTGGGGTCGCCGCAAGACCGCCTACGAGATCCAGAAGAAGTCCGAGGCCATCTACGTGGTCGTCAACTTCCAGTCGGAGCCGGCCGCCACCCAGGAGCTGGACCGTCTGCTGAACCTCAACGAGACGATCCTGCGCACCAAGATCATCCGTCCGGAGGAGCAGAAGATCACCGCTGAGTGATCCTCGTACCGTGTCCGGAGGGTCTGAGAGCATCGGATCAGTCCCCGACGCCCCCACCGGAACCCCGCTGAGCAGTCCCGGATCCTCGGATCCGGTCACTGACCGGCAGAACCCCCGAAGACAGGAGTGACCATGGCAGGCGAGACCGTCATCACCGTGGTCGGCAACCTCACCGCCGACCCGGAGCTGCGCTTCACCCCGAACGGCGCGGCCGTCGCGAACTTCACCGTCGCGTCCACGCCCCGCACGTTCGACCGTCAGACCAACGAGTGGAAGGACGGCGAAGCGCTGTTCCTGCGCTGCTCGGTCTGGCGCGAGGCTGCGGAGAACGTGGCGGAGTCGCTGACCAAGGGCATGCGCGTGATCGTGCAGGGCCGCCTCAGGGCGCGCTCCTACGACGACCGGGACGGCAATCGTCGCACCAGCTGGGAGCTGGACGTGGACGAGGTCGGCCCGGCGCTGCGGTTCGCCACGGCCAAGGTCACCCGCGCCCAGCGCGGCGGCGGCGGCGGTGGCTTCGGCGGCGGCCAGCAGGGGGGCGGCTTCGGCGGCGCCCCGGCCGGCGGCGGCTTCGGGGGGAACAACGACGGCGGCTTCGGCGGCGCCCAGCAGGGCGGCGGCTGGGGCGGCCAGCAGCAGGGCGGCGGCCAGGCCGCGCCGCAGGACCCCTGGTCCGGCGGCGGTGGCGGCGGATGGGACACCCCGTCCTCCAACGAGCCCCCGTTCTGATCCTGCGCTGACCGGGCGCGGCCCCCACGGCCGCGACGGACACGGAACACCACGGACCTCTCCGTCCGGGCGCACCTCGCCCGGAGGGCCGCCCCGGCGGCCCATCCCACCCGCGACCCGGCACCGCCGGGCCGCACTGCACACGGCCCCGTGCCCGGCACGGGACGTCGCGTGATCCCATCCCGCAGAACCGTTCTGCGGGCTCCAGAGAACTCTGAAGGAGCACCACGATGGCGAAGGCTGAACTCCGCAAGCCCAAACCGAAGTCCAACCCGCTCAAGGCCGCCAAGATCACCGAGATCGACTACAAGGACGTGGCCCTGCTGCGCAAGTTCATCTCCGACCGCGGGAAGATCCGTGCCCGTCGCGTGACCGGCGTGACCGTCCAGGAGCAGCGCAAGATCGCCCAGGCCGTCAAGAACGCCCGCGAGGTGGCCCTGCTGCCCTACGCCGGCGCCGGCCGCGGCTGATCGAGCGAGCGAAGGAAGGAACACCCAGATGGCAAAGCTCATCCTGACCCAGGAAGTGGCCGGTCTCGGCACCTCCGGTGACGTGGTCGAGGTCAAGAACGGGTACGCCCGCAACTACCTGCTCCCGCGCGGTTTCGCCACCGTGTGGACCAAGGGCGGGGAGAAGCAGGTCGAGTCCCTGCAGAAGGCCCGCGCGGCCCGCGCCGTGGCGAACCTGGAGGACGCGCAGGCCCAGGCCGCGCAGCTCCAGTCCGCCACCGTGAAGCTCGAGCGCACCGCCGGTGCGGAGGGTCGCCTGTTCGGCGCCGTCCAGACCGCCGACGTCGCCGAGGCGATCGAGGCCGCCGGCCTCGGCTCCGTGGACAAGCGCTCGATCACCCTGCCGGCGCACATCAAGTCCGTGGGCAACCACGAGGCCCAGGTCCGCCTGCACGAGGACGTCATCGCGACCGTCCAGCTGCAGGTCGTGGCCGCCAAGGCCAAGAAGTGATCAACCGCTTCTGAGCCCGTCGCGCCCGCGACGCGCACCCGAGGCCCCGGTCCGCTCTTCACGAGCGGGCCGGGGCCTCGTGCCGTGGGGGAACATGGAGATCATGCCCTCCGCCCCACCGCCCTCCGACCCCGCCGGCTCGACGGCGGCCCCGCGCCCGCCACTGTGGACGCGCCCGTTCATCCTCGTCAGCGCCACCTACCTGTTCGTGGCGATGATCTTCTACACGCTCATGACCGCGATGGCGCTCTACGCCGTCACGTCCTTCGGCGCGTCGGACGCGGAGGCCGGCGTCGTGGTGGGGGCGTTCGTGCTGGGCGCGGTCCTCACCCGCATGACGACGACGCCCACCACCTTCGCGTGGGGGCGGCGGCGGGTCCTGCTCGTCGCCTTGGCCTGCTACGTCCTCACGACGGCGGCGTACCTCTGGGCGGACTCCCTGGCCACGCTGACCGCGGTGCGGCTGCTCAACGGCATGTGCTTCGGCGCGGCCGGCACCGTGCTGGCCACGGCCGTGCAGCGGATCGTCCCGCCCGTGCGCCGCTCCGAGGGCACCGGCTGGTTCTCCACGTCCATGACGCTCGCGGGCGCCGTCGGACCGATGGTGGCCCTGCAGCTGAGCACCACCGTCGGCTACGACGCCCTGTTCTGGGCGTGCATCGGCTTCACGGGCATGGCCCTGCTGATCGCCCTGTTCCTGCGCGTGCCCGAGCCGCCGCTGACGGGCCGGTTCCGGCTGCACCGGGCGGACGTGTTCTCCGCGGAGGTGGCGCCGGCGGCGGGCGTGGCCCTGGCCTCCGGGTTCATGTACGGCGGCATCCTCGCGTTCATGGCCACGTTCGCGCAGCAGCAGGGCTACCCGGCGATGGTGCCGAGCCTGTTCTTCCTGCTCTTCGCCGCGGGCACCATCGTGGGCCGCGCCGTCCTGGGCGTGCTGCACGACCGGCACGGGGACAACGCCGTCGTCTACCCGATCCTCGCGGGCATGGCCGTCTCCTACGCGGTGCTGGCGCTGTGGCGGGAGCCGGCGGGCATGCTCGTGGCCGGCGCCCTGCTGGGGCTGACCTACGGGCCCGTGGTGAGCGTGTTCCAGACCATCGCGATCAAGGTGGTCCGGCCCACCGAGATCGGCGTCGCCACGGGCACGTTCTTCCTGCTCCTGGACCTCGGCACCGGCCTCGGCCCCATGGTGCTCGGCGCGGTGGTGGCCGCCGTCGGGATCCCGGTGATGTACCTGTTCTCCGGCGGGGTCGGGGTGGCGCTGCTGCTCTACTACCGGCTCGTGCACGGCGGCCGGGCCATCGCCCGGCGCCCGTCCCCGGCCTGAGCGGGCCGGCGCGCTCAGGCGGGCCCGTGCCGGCGCGCCTCCTCGACGGCGCTCGCGACGCCGCTGTGCCACGGCTCGCCGTGACCGGGCAGGACCGTGCCGGCCCCCGTCGCGGCGAGGGCGTCCAGCGAGCGCAGGGCGAGGCCGCTGTCGGCGGTCGCGGCCCCGGCGATGATGCGCGGGCCGCGGCGGCCGGTGTAGGGGTCCAGGGTGACGAGGGCGTCGCCGGAGATGAGGACGTCCCGGTCGGGCAGGTGCAGGGCGCAGTGGCCGTGCGTGTGGCCCGGGCTCGGCACCACCACGGGGCGCCCGGGGACGGGCACCGTCTCCCCCGGGGTGAGCTCGGCCGTCGCCCTGACGCCCTTCACCGCGAACACCCCGGCGGCCACCATCGAGCCCAGGATCGGCAGCGCGGCCGGGTGGCGGAGGGGGTAGAGCGCGCGCGGGTTCTCGTGCGCGTAGGAGTAGGGATGGGCGGCGAGGTAGTGCTCGGCGCGGTGGGCGTACACCGGGACCCCCAGCCGTTCCACGAGGCGACGCGCGGCACCGACGTGGTCGAAGTGCGCGTGCGTGAGCACGAGGGCCTTGATGTCCTCCGGGCGATGCCCGAGCGCGCGCACGGCGTGCCCCAGCGGACGCCACACGGCGGGCAGGCCGGCGTCCACGAGGGTCAGCCCGTCCGTGTCCTCGATGAGGTAGCAGTTCACGTTCGCGTGCTGGACGAGGTGGATGCCGGGGGCGACGGGACGGGCGGTCATGACGGAACCTCCAGGACGGTGGGCGGGTCGCACCGCCGGCCCGGCGAGGGCCTCGGCGGGCGGTTCGAACCCCCAGTGGAGCATCGGCGCACGTGGCCGCGATAGGGCTCAGCGTCCCGCGCCGCCCGACGACGGCGCCCCGCGGCCCCGGGTCAGCGCGCGGGCGGGGCCGGGGCCGCCGTCGTCGTGGGGCTGCTCACGCGTCCCATCCCCCGATGTGCACGAGGGCGTCGCCGCGGTGCACCAGGGGTGCCTCGGTGCGGCCGATGACCACGCCGGTCAGCTCGGCCTTCACGTGCGCGAGGCGGCGGCCGAACGAGTTGTAGAGCGCGCCGATCCGGTCCCCGGCGCTCACGCGTTCGCCGAGCGCGACGTCCAGGTGCACGAGGCCGTCCGCGCGGGCGCGCACCCACGTGGACTGCCACACCAGGTACGGGGCGTCCTGCTCGCCGTCGACGACGTCGGGGTGCACGGCGGCGGTGTCCTCGCCGGTGGCGTCGGTCGCCTCGGGCACGTCCGTGGTCCGCTCCTCGGGGACCTCGCCGGGCAGCGGACCGGGGGCGTCGACGACGGCGTCCGGCCCGGGCTCGGTGAGCCCGACGTCCGCGGGGTCCACCATGTCCAGGGCGGCGAGCACGCGCAGGACCCCGTCCACGCCGGGGGCGATCGCGTACTCGTCGAACCGCCAGGCCTCACCGGCCTCGTAGAGCAGCACGCGCGCGCCGGTCTCGCGGGCCGCGGCGCGCAGGGAGCCGTCCCGCAGGCGGGCGTGGAAGAGCACGGGCGCGCCGAACGCCTCCGCGAGCGCGCGGGTCTGGGGGTCCTCCAGGTCGCACCGGATCTGCGGCAGGTTGGAGCGGCGGTCCGCGCCGGTGTGCAGGTCGATGCCCACGGTGCAGCGGCCGATCACCTCGGTCATCATCAGGTGCGCGATGCGCGAGGCCAGCGAGCCTCGGGCGGAGCCGGGGAAGGAGCGGTTCAGGTCGCGGCGGTCCGGCAGGTAGCGGTCTCCGGCCATCACGCCGAGCACGTTGACGATGGGCACGGCCAGCAGGGTGCCGCGCAGGTTTTTGGGCTGCAGCCGCTCCAGGACGCGGCGGACGATCTCGACGCCGGCCACCTCGTCCCCGTGGATCGCGGCGGAGACCCACACGGTGGGCCCGTCCTCGCGGCCGTGCAGCACGTGCACGGGCAGGGTGACGTCCGCGCCGGTGACGAGCTGGGAGATCGGCAGGGACAGCTCGTGGCGGCGGCCTGCCGCCACCTCGACCCCGCCGAACGCGAAGGGGGCGCGGGCGGGGCGAGGGCTCATGCGCGTCCCCGGTTCCGGCGGCGCACGCCGCGCGGCGGCTGCCCGCCCACGTACGAGGCGGCGGGGTCCACGAGGAGGCCGCCGGCGGCCAGCGCGGTGCGCCCCACGAGCATGCGGAAGCCCATCTCGTCCCGGTGGGTCAGGGTCACCTCCGCCTCGATCGTGCGGCCGGCCAGGGTCAGCGGCATCACGACGACGACGCGCTCCTGCGCCTCGCCGTTCGAGGAGCGGACCGTGCGCAGGTCGGCCACCGGCAGCTCGGCCGTCCGCGCGTCCGCCGCCGAGGTCTGCCACGGGTGCACCTCGAACCGGACCCACGCGGCGCCGTCGCGGGCGAACCGCTCGATGCCGAAGGCGTGGAGCGCCGAGGTGCGGGCGCCGGTGTCGATCTTGGCCTTGATCCAGGGGGTGTGGGCGGCGGGCAGGCCGACCCATTCGCGCCAGCCCACCAGACCCGGGCGAGCGGCGCCGTCGTCGGTGGCGGGCGCGCCGTGGGGGGCCGGGGCCGTGTGCTTAGATTCAGACACGCCCCTCATCCTCCCAGGAAAGCGGTCATGAAGCTCGCCATCCTCTCCCGTTCCCTGCGCGCCTACTCGACGCAGCGGCTCAAGACCGCGGCGCTCGAGCGCGGCCACGAGGTGAAGGTCCTGGACACCCTACGCTTCGGGATCGACCTCAGCTCGGACGAGCCCGATCTGATGTTCCGTGGCCGCCCCCTCTCCGGCTATGACGCCGTGCTGCCGCGCATCGGCAACTCGGTGACCTACTTCGGCACCGCCGTGGTGCGCCAGTTCGAGCAGATGGACGTCTACACGCCGAACACGGCCGCCGGGATCATGAACTCGCGGGACAAGCTGCGGGCCACCCAGATCCTCTCCCGCCATGAGATCGACATGCCCGCCACCGTGTTCGTGCGCAACCGCGGCGAGGTGTCCACGGCGATCGACATGGTGGGCGGGGCGCCCGTGGTGATCAAGCTGCTCGAGGGCACCCAGGGCATCGGCGTGATCCTGGCGCCGACCAAGAAGGTGGCCGAGGCGATCATCGAGACGCTGCACGGCACCAACCAGCAGGTGCTCATCCAGCGGTTCGTGGAGGAGTCCAAGGGCAAGGACATCCGCGCGCTCGTGGTGGGGGACCGCGTGGTGGCCGCGATGCGCCGCCGGGCCCAGGGGGACGAGTTCCGCTCCAACGTGCACCGCGGCGGCACCGTGGAGCGCGTCGAGCTCTCGCCCGAGTACGCGGAGACCGCCGTGCGCGCCGCCCACATCATGGGCCTGCGGGTGGCCGGCGTGGACATGCTCGAGGGCGAGCACGGCCCGCTGGTCATGGAGGTGAACTCCTCCCCGGGGCTGCAGGGCATCGAGGCCGCCACCGACCTGGACGTGGCCGGCGCGATCATCGACTACGTGGCGGACCAGGCCGGCTTCCCGGACATCGACGTGCGCCAGCGCCTGGCCGTGTCCACCGGGTACGGGGTCGGTGAGATCACCGTGCACGCCGGCTCCGGCTGGGTGGGCCAGTCCATCGAGGACTCCGAGCTGCTCGCGAAGGACCTGCAGGTGCTCACCCTGCACCGCGGCACCTCCGTGTTCCCCAACCCCGCGGACACCAAGGTCCTCGAGGAGGGCGACCGGCTGCTCTGCTTCGGCAAGACCGAGAACATGCGCGCCCTCATCCCCGCCCGCGCCCGCCGCCCCAAGCGGGTGCGGAAGCTGCCGGCCACCCCGATCCTCGCGTCCGTGGCCGAGGAGGCCCCGGCGCCCGAGGCGCCCGCCGACGATGCCTGAGCCCGGGCGCGGGGTTCAGCGGGCCGGGGCGAACGCGCCGATGCCCGTGAGGTGCCGGCCGAGCGTGAGCTGGTGGACCTCGTCGGTGCCCTCGTAGGTGCGCACTGACTCGAGGTTGTTCGCGTGCCGCAGCGGCGAGTGCTCCAGGGTGATGCCGTTGCCGCCGAGCATCTCGCGGGCCTCCCGCGCGATGCCGATGGCCACGCGGCAGTTGTCCAGCTTGCCGGCGGAGATCATGGCGGGGGTGAGCGGGCCGGCGTCCTTGGCGCGGCCGATCTGGTGCGCCAGCAGGTAGCCCTTGCCGATGGCCACGGCCATGTCCGCGAGCTTGGCCTGCGTCAGCTGGTGGGAGGCCAGCGGCACCCCGAACTGCTGCCGCTGCATCGCGTAGTCGAGGACGGCGTCGAAGGAGTCGCGGGCGGCGCCCATCGCGCCCCAGATGATCCCGTAGCGGGCCTCGTTGAGGCACTGGAAGGGGCCCTTGAGCCCGACGGCGGAGTCGGCCGGCAGCATCGCGGACGCGGGCAGGCGCACGCCGTCGAGGTGGATCTCGCACTGCACCGAGGCCCGCATGGACAGCTTCTGGGTGATCGCCTCGGCACGGAATCCGGGGGTGTCCGTGGGGACCACGAAGCCGCGCACCCCGCGCCCGTCGCCGGGCTCGCCGGTCTGCGCCCAGATGATCGCGACGTCGGCCAGGGTGGCCAGCCCGATCCACCGCTTGACCCCGTCGAGCACCCAGTCGCCGCCGGGCTCCTGGCGGGCCGTCGTCGTCATGGAGGCCGGGTCCGAGCCGGCGCCCGGCTCGGTGAGGCCGAAGCAGCCGACCGCCTCGCCGGTGGTCATGCGCGGCAGCCACTGCGCCTTCTGCTCCTCGGAGCCGTGCTTGTGGATCGCGCCCATCGCGAGCGAGCCCTGCACGGAGACGAAGGTGCGCAGGCCGGAGTCGCCGGCCTCGAGCTCCTGCGCGGCGAGGCCGTACTCCACCGCCGAGCGGCCGGGCATGCCGTGGCCCGCGTAGGGCATGCCGAGCACGCCGAGACGGCCCAGCTCGGGGACGATCTCGCGGGGGAACACCGCGTCGTCGTACCAGCGGGCGATGTGCGGGCGGATGTGCTCGTCCACGAAACCGCGCACCTTGAGCGCGACGGCCTTCTCCTCGGCGGAGAACAGGGAGTCCAGGCCGACGACGTCGGCGCGGCCGAGGAACGAGTCGGCTTCGGCGTGGAACGGGGTGGTCATGGCGGGGGTCCTCTCTGCGGGGTGGTCAGCGGGCGTCGAGCCAGGTGTTGACGGCCGCCGTGTCCGCGCCGAGCGCGGGCGGCGCGTGGCGCGGGTGCGCGACGGGCGGGTCCCACTGCACCGGGTGGCGGAACTGCCGGCCGGCGGGGGCGCCGGAGCGGTCCTGGACCTCGACGGTCGGCTCGAGGCCGAGGGACTCGGCCAGCTCGACGCCCTCGGCGACGGTGGACACGAGGCCGACCGGGAGCCGCTCGGCCTGCAGCACGTCCCGCCAGTGGGCCGCCGTCTGCGCCGAGAGCGCGTCCTCCAGGGCGGTGCGCAGCTCCTCGCGGTGCCCGACGCGGTCCGTGTTCGTGGTGAAGCGCGGGTCCTCGGCGAGCTCGGGGACGCCGAGGGCCGCGGCTAAGGCGCGGAACTGCGCGTCGTTGCCGATGGCGACGGCGAGCGGCGCGTCCCGGCACGCCAGCAGCTGATAGGGGGCGATCGAGGGGTGGTCGTTGCCCATCCGCCGCGGGACGACACCGGCGCCGAGCCATGCCTGGCCCTGGTTGGCGAGCGCCCCCTGCAGCGAGGAGAGCAGGTTCAGCCGCAGGTGGGCACCCTCCCCGGTGCGCTCGCGGCGCAGCAGGGCGGCGAGCACGCCGGCGGTGAGGTCCTTGGCCGTGAGCACGTCCACCAGGGCGACGCCCGCCTTCATCGGGGCGTCCGGTTCGCCGGTGATGCTCATCAGTCCGCCCGCGGCCTGGACGATGAAGTCGTAGCCGGGCAGGTCCCGGCCCTCGCGGTCGCCGAAGCCGGAGACCGCGGCGTAGACCACGGACGGGTTCTCCCGCGCGACGTCGTCGTAGCCCAGGCCGAGGCGCTCCATGGTGCCGGGCTTGAGGTTGTGGACCACGACGTCGGCCCGGGCGGCCAGGGCGGCGGCCCGCCGCTGGTCCTCGGGGTCCTTCAGGTCCCAGCCGACCGACTCCTTGTTGCGGTTCACGGACTCGAAGTAGGTGGCGCCCGTCGCCGAGCGGGGCGGGGCCCAGCCGCGGGTGTCGTCGCCGCGCTCGGGGTGCTCCACCTTGATGACGCGCGCCCCGAGGTCTGCCAGCGTCATGGTGGCGAGCGGGCCGGCGAGGACGCGGGAGAAGTC
Organism: Micrococcus sp. 116; assembly: GCF_902506395.1. Classification (NCBI taxonomy): domain Bacteria; kingdom Bacillati; phylum Actinomycetota; class Actinomycetes; order Micrococcales; family Micrococcaceae; genus Micrococcus; species Micrococcus sp. 116. The sequence goes on along the minus strand of NZ_LR732370.1, from coordinate 2,157,735 downwards.
GGCGACGAGGACGCCGTCGAGGGGGAGCGAGGCCGGGGAGATGGAAGTTCCTACACCACCGACCTGCCCGAGAAGACCCACTCATGACTCACGCTAACGCACCCCTGACCCCGACCGGCCGTCTCAGGATGGTCCACCGCCACCTGCACGACGGGATCCCGCAGGCGCACGTGGCCGCCGAGTTCCGGGTGAGCCGGCCCACGGTGGCCACTTGGGTCGCCCGCTACCGCGCCCAGGGAGAAGCCGGCCTTCAGGACCTGCCCAGCCGGCCGCACCGTTCACCTGCCCAGCTCGATCCGGTCTTGGTCGCCCAGATCCACGNCATGACGTTGTTGACTCGGGCCGGTGCCAACGAGGCCGGAGGAGCGTCTCCGCAGGAGGTATGAGGCCGATGGTAGTTGTAGTGGTTCACCCACACCGCCAGGGCCTCACGCCGAGCTTGCTCTGAGGAGTACGGGCGGGCGTAGAGGACCTCATCGACCATCAGCCGGTTGTACCGCTCGACCTTTCCGTTATGGCGCGGGGTGTAGGGGCGGATCCGGTGATGCCGGCCCCCGAGCGAGACCACCTTCGCGGTGAAGTCCGCAGCCCGATAGTTGTTCCCGTTGTCCGTGATCACCCGGTCCACGGTGATGCTGCGCTCCCGCCGCAGGGCGTGGATCTGGGCGACCAAGACCGGATCGAGCTGGGCAGGTGAACGGTGCGGCCGGCTGGGCAGGTCCTGAAGGCCGGCTTCTCCCTGGGCGCGGTAGCGGGCGACCCAAGTGGCCACCGTGGGCCGGCTCACCCGGAACTCGGCGGCCACGTGCGCCTGCGGGATCCCGTCGTGCAGGTGGCGGTGGACCATCCTGAGACGGCC
>NZ_LR732370.1:2110220-2156835 GCF_902506395.1 Micrococcus sp. 116 | reverse complement strand
GACCGGATCGAGCTGGGCAGGTGAACGGTGCGGCCGGCTGGGCAGGTCCTGAAGGCCGGCTTCTCCCTGGGCGCGGTAGCGGGCGACCCAAGTGGCCACCGTGGGCCGGCTCACCCGGAACTCGGCGGCCACGTGTGCCTGCGGGATCCCGTCGTGCAGGTGGCGGTGGACCATCCTGAGACGGCCGGTCGGGGTCAGGGGTGCGTTAGCGTGAGTCATGAGTGGGTCTTCTCGGGCAGGTCGGTGGTGTAGGAACTTCCATCCTGCGGGAGAGGCCCACTCGTCTCATCTCAGCCCGGTACCCATGTCAAGAACCTCNGCCCCAGAGTCATTGGACGGAACGCGGGCACGGCGGACTCCTCACTGTGGCGGACGACACGACGACGGGTTCCACCCAAGCACCGTGCCCGCGTTCCGTCCAATGACTCTGGGGCAGGTCACTGACGTGCGTGAGTCATCGGTGCGAGGCGACCCGGGGCGGCCGGGAGAGGTGGGCGCGGGGAGGACCCGGGGCCGCGGGCAGAGGCTGTCAACTTCGCCGTCCCCAGATCCGAGCACCTTGTCCACAGGAGTTGTCCACAGATGTGGAGGGTGTGGACGACGGTGTGGATAGGCGTGTACCAGGCGGTGTGATGAGGGCGCAAACGAGGGTGCTGTCAAGTCCCGTGGCCGGGGCGAAAGGGGAGTGGAGAATCTTCCTCCACAGCGCTGGGGATCGCATCGTCCCAGGTCAGAACTGGATTCTGAGACTGGCCGCGCGGTTGTCCCCAGCGCGGTCCCCAGGCGATCCACACGACACGCCGCCGAATCCACACGTTGTCCACAAGGCCTGTGGGAAACGCGGTTGCCCAGCCTCCACGGCGCGCGTAGTGTCGCGTGGTATCCCCAACGCGAGGGCGGGTATTGGCCGCAGGTGACCACTGACAGGCGCGCATCCGCTCGGACCGTCGCCCCGGGGACCGTCGCACCGTCCGCCTGCAGGAGGGTGCGGCGGCACGGGCGGTGACAACAGAGGAATCAGGGCCGGGAAGACCGGCGAGGGCCGCCGTCGTGCGGGCTGTGGGAAGGGAGTCTCCGGACGTTGACTGAGAACTACGGAGACTCGGGCTCCTACGACGGCGGCCGTTCCTCTGAACGCTTCCTGCCGCCCCAGGACCTGGAGGCGGAGCGCTCGGTGCTGGGCGGCATGATGCTCTCCAAGGACGCGATCGCGGACGTGGTGGAGCTGCTGCGCGGCCACGACTTCTACCGGCCGAGCCACGAGATGATCTACGAGGCGATCATCGACCTCTACGGCCGCGGTGAGCCCGCGGACGCCGTCACCGTGGCGGACCTGCTGAACAAGCGCCAGGAGCTCAGCCGCGTGGGCGGCCCCGCCGTGCTGCACGAGCTCATCCAGTCCGTGCCCACGGCCGCCAACGCGAGCTTCTATGCGGAGATCGTGGCGGAGAAGGCCGTCCTGCGGCGCCTCGTGACCGCCGGCACCAAGATCACCCAGCTGGGGTATCAGGGCGACGGCGAGGTCGAGGAGATCGTCAACGAGGCGCAGTCCGAGATCTACAAGGTGGCGGAGAACCGCCAGTCCGAGGACTACGTGCGCCTCGCGGAGATCATGGAGCACGCCGTCGACGAGATCGAGGCGGCCGGCAACCAGGGGGAGGGCCTGACGGGCGTCCCCACCGACTTCTACGACTTCGACGAGCTGACGCAGGGCCTGCACGGCGGGCAGATGATCGTGATCGCGGCGCGCCCCGCCGTCGGCAAGTCCACGCTCGCGCTGGACTTCGCGCGGGCCGCGGCCATCCACCACAACATGGCCACCGTGTTCTTCAGCCTCGAGATGGGCAAGAACGAGATCGCCATGAGGCTCCTGAGCGCCGAGGCGACGATCGCACTCCAGGACCTGCGCAAGGGCACCATCCGGGACGACCAGTGGTCCAAGATCGCCGCGACCGTGGGGCGGCTGAACGAGGCGCCGTTCTTCATCGACGACTCCCCGAACATGACCATGATGGAGATCCGCGCCAAGTGCCGGCGCCTCAAGCAGAAGAACAACCTCAAGATGGTGGTGCTCGACTACCTGCAGCTCATGAGCTCGGGCAAGAAAGTCGAGTCCCGTCAGCAGGAGGTGGCCGAGTTCTCCCGTGCCCTCAAGCTGCTGGCCAAGGAGCTCGACGTGCCGGTGATCGCGTTGAGCCAGTTGAACCGTGGGTCCGAGCAGCGCACGGACAAGCGGCCGCAGGTGTCCGACCTGCGTGAGTCCGGGTCGATCGAGCAGGACGCAGACATGGTGATCCTGCTGCACCGTGAGGACGTGTACGACAAGGAGTCCCCCCGCGCCGGCGAGGCGGACCTGATCGTGGCCAAGCACCGCAACGGGCCCACGAAGACCATTGTGGTGGGGTTCCAGGGGCACTACTCTCGGTTCAGCAACCTCGCCAACGATGGTGGGAGTGGAGGAGCATTCTGATTAATTATGGCCATTTCTATGGACCTCATGAAGGTGTCCACATTTGGTTCCGTGGAGGCAAGTGATGACTCCCTTCTGAGGAAAAGCTTTCAGAATCACCCTGCATATACTTCCATTAAGGAAATGGACTCATTCCTCGTTGCCGGGCGCAAGGGGTCAGGTAAGACTGCAATATTTATGCGGCTTATTGAAGAGGCTGAGACAGATGACGACATTCAAGTAATTGCACATACATTCGATGATTACCCCTGGCCGCACCATGAGCGACAGGCGGTGGAGGGGGTGCCGGCCGAGCGCAGGTACCTGCAGAGCTGGATATATTTCATCCTCATTGGAGTTGCTCGACTTGTGCTAAAGGACGTTCAGACGGAGCGACTAGATGAAGAGCAATTCAACAATTATGAGCGAATGAGGGCGTTTGTCCAGGACGCCTACGGCAAGACTAATCCTGATTTCTCCCAAGTTTTCCAGCCGCTTAAAAAGAAGTTTCGCCTAGATCTTCTTTTCAAGCCAACCCCCGTCGTTGAGGCCGGCATTAAAGAGGTTGAGCCCAGGGAGCTCCCTGTCTACTTCAGTCAGGTAAACAAGGAGATGATGGGGGCATTGATTTCGATCCTAAATCAGGACAAAAAGTACTTTGTTTGCTTTGACGAGATCGATTTGGGATTCGACTCCTCTAGTCGGGAGCATTCGGACCGACTCGCCGGCCTCTTGCTCGCGGCGCGCGAGGTATTCCGTACGGCGCGGAGGGCCGGAAAACATCTAAATCCGGTCGTTTTTATGCGGTCCGATATCCTCAATGACCTGGACTTTGAGGATAAGAATAAGATTACCTCCGAGCTGACCTCCTATGTCATGTGGAACGAGGATGACCAGTTTAACCTACGTCAGCTAATGGAGGCGCGATTTGGTGCACTGGATGGCGGCGATTCCGTTCTTGTCGATTGGAGAAAGGTCTTCGACGAGGGGCAGAAAATCGGACAGCAGAGTAAGTACTCCTATATTCTTCAGCGAACAATGATGAGGCCTCGAGATATCATCAAATATTGCAATATGACTCTCGCCGAGTACAAAAAGGGCAGTAGTCGCGGAAATATTTTCTCCAATGAGCATGTACTCGGTGCCCGCTCGGCCTATTCGAGCTACCTCAAGGGCGAGATTTCGGACGAAATTAAGCGTCACTTCGATCATGGGGAGAAGTTGTTTGACCTTATTAGGTCTATTGGTTACGAAAAGTTCACCCTGGATGACCTTAAGGGGGCGATTGAATCAAAGGGTTATGGGAGTCTCTTCTCTGCAGACGATGCAATTGAAGTAATGTTTGATTTTTCCATAGTTGGATACACGAAGACGGGTGGCGCCCGTGCGGGGTCGACGTCGGTCATGAAATACAAAGATCCCGAGGCCACCTTGGATCGCTCCAAAGTTCGCTTCTTCGTTCACCCGGGACTGAAGGAGGCCCTGTCCCTGAAGGGCGAGTATAAGAAGTCTGAGTAATTGATGGGTAATTTTCCTTGAAAATCCGATAATCTCACATGATTTGCAGGACTTGTGTGGGTGGTGTGCGCGGGGCGGTGAGTAGGGAGGGTGGCCGGGTGATCGTGGGTTGTCGTGGGGCCAGCGACCGCACCTATGTTGGCACTCGTGAGGAGGTCTGTCATCGTCTTGTATTGAGGGTTCCTACCCGGGAGGCCGGCTGGCTCAATGGGGCACCTTAGGGATTTCCGTTTTTTCATTCGTCTCGGGGAGCATGTTATTAATTCCGCAGAAGACTAAGCCTGGCCGCCTACAGTTCGATCGCGTGATCGGAGGCTAACTGTTGTGGGTCATGAGGTTCTTGCCACGGGGTACGGGCTGAGATGAGACGAGTGGGCCTCTCCCGCAGGATGGAAGTTCCTCAACAACCCACCTGCCAGAAGAGACCCGCTCATGACTCACGCTAACGCACCCCTGACCCCCACCGGCCGTCTCAGGATGGTCCACCGCCACCTGCACGACGGGATCCCGCAGGCATACGTGGCCGCCGAGTTCCGGGTGAGCCGGCCCACGGTGGCCACCTGGGTGGCCCGCTACCGCGCCCAGGGAGAAGCCGGCCTTCAGGACCTGCCCAGCCGGCCGCACCGTTCACCTGCCCAGCTCGATCCGGTCTTGGTCGCCCAGATCCACGCCCTGCGGCGGGAGCGCAAGTGGTCCGCACGGCGCATCCATCACCACCTCGTCTCCGAAGGCCACCAGCTGTGCCTCCGAACGGTGGGGAGGTGGCTGCACCGGCTGGGCATCTCCCGGTTGCCAGACCTCGCGCCCACGGGTGAGGACCTGCGCCAACGACCGCAGAAGATCACCGCCCGCGGCCCGGGGCACATGGTGCACCTGGACGTGAAGAAGATCGGGCGCATCCCTGACGGGGGAGGCTGGCGTGCTCACGGAAGGGACTGCGAGAACAGCGAGCGGCCAAGCGCGGGCCTGGCCGGCGGGTCGGCTACACCTACCTGCACTCGGCGATCGACGGGTTCACCCGCCTGGCCTACACCGAAGCCTTGCCCGATGAGCGGGCAGCTACGACCGTGAGCTTCTTCTGCCGGGCGAGGGCGTTCTTCGCCGCGCACGGCATCACCGTGGACCGGGTGATCACGGACAACGGGTCCAATTATCGGGCCGCGGAGTTCACCATGAAGGTGGTCTCGCTCGGGAGCCGGCATCACCGGATCCGACCCTACACCCCGCGTCATAACAGGAAGGTGGAGAGGTACAACCGGCTGATGATCGATGAGATCCTCTACGCCCGCCCTTACGGCTCAGAACAGGCCCGGCGTGAGGCCTTGGCGGTGTGGGTGAACCACTACAACTACCATCGGCCTCATACCTCCTGCGGGGACGCCCCGCCGGCCTCGTTGGCCCCGGCCCGAGTCAACAACGTCATGCCCTCCTACAGCTAACCCTGCGACGCGGCGGAGGTGGTTCAGTGCTGCGGTCCGTCGTTGCCTGTCGAGTGAACGAAGGGGGGGCGCCTCCAGGGGGTGCGCACGAGGACGTTGTATTCACCTTCAACACGACGCTGACCGTGTCCCAGTCCGAGCAAAATGATGCAATTGCCTGCCGGATGGTTCTACGGGGACCCATACCTCTCACCCGGTGGCGTCGATGCATGTATGCGGGAGACGTTGCGGACGAGGTCGTCGCCGTGCCGGCCGATGCGCAGGCGTGAGCCGAGGTGGTCGGGTGCATGAGCGCCGGGAGTGCCGGCTAATCGAGGCTACTTCCGGATAGCCCGCTGGGCGACTTGCGGCAATAGCTGTCCAACCTGCTTGAGTCCCTCCGGGCCAGCGACGGCAGCGATGCCGACGGCGCCCACCGTAGTGGCCACCATGCCGAGCCCCGTGAGGATGACCTTCCCGTTCACCTGGTGCAATGCGGCGATAAAACGGCGATTGTCCTCTTCTTTTTCGCTGGCGAGGCGAATGAGGTCATCCGCCATTGCCATGAGGTGTTCCTTCTCCTGCCGCGTCACATCGGGCTTCGCAAGTTCTCTCTCGATGATGTCCATCTTCTTTCTCAGAAGATAGTCGCGTGTGCTGCCACCTTCCCGGTTTGCGTCAAGCGCATCTTTCGACTGGGCGCGCACTGTGTCTAGCAGTTCACGTAGGGCAGACGGCAAGTCAACAGCGTCCTTGAGGTAAAGGTGCCAGTCCTCCGGGTCCAGACGACCGTGTGAACGCGCGCCGGCGGAAGTCTTCGGCTGCTGCTTGCTGCGCTGCTCTGTCATGCCTTCAGGATGCCCCAGCGTCGGTTGATCTGTGAAGCAGGAGGTCGGTGGCTGTAACCACGTCCGGTCCCAGCGTCATCATGGAGCCATGACGCATGAACAGACGCCGGCTCGCCTGGACGCGGCCGTCCAGGCTGCGGCGCACGCCCTGGACCACGGCCCGGTGTACGAGCTGCAGCTTACCGGGGACGGCGGCCCGGAACGGGGCGTGGCGGCCTGGGCGGACGAGGCCGGGCCGATCCCTGACGCCCCGGGACTCTATGCCGTCTACGCGAAGGACCTGGAGCGGGTCCGCCGGGCGCTCGGGCCTGACGTGCCGGTGGGTGAAGACGGGCTGCTGTACATCGGGAAGGCCGAGAGGAGGCTGGCCGAGCGGGACGTGGCGCAGCACTTCGGCACCGGGAAGACCAGCCGCTCCACCGTTCGCAGGACGTTCGCAGCCCTGCTGGAGCACTCCGTCCTGCTCTGGCCGGTGCCGCGTGCGGGGAAGAAGCGATCCAGCAAGGGCCCGGCGACCTTCGCACTGAGCGAGCGGTCGGAGGAGGCGTTGACCCGCTGGATGGTTGAGTACCTCGTGCTGCGCATCTGGGTCCGTGACACGCCCGTCAGCCTCGGCGAGGTAGAGAAACAGCTGATCCAGGAGTGGGCGCCGCCCCTGAACCTCACCCACGCCGGTGCACGCCCGCACATCAAGGCGGCGCGGGCCTGGATGGTCGCCCTGGCCGATGCACAGCAGGAGGCTGCGCCGCCGGCGGGGTGGTCTCCGACGTCGGTGGGAGACCTCTTCCGTGTGCGCCCTGACCAGTACGGGCTCCGTGGGGATGCGGGCCTGTGGACCGAACTTCGGGTGCGGTTCACGAATCAGCCCATGCCGGCGGCGCGCGCCGAGCTGAAGAGCCTCGTCGACGAGGCGATCGAGGAGATCCTCGTAGAAGCCACCCCATACGACCGGGGCAGCGTGCACATGGACCGTTACAACGTGGGCGGCATGAGCCAGGGACTGGTTCACCGCCCGTGGTGGAGGGAGACCGGCGTGCCGCTGATCCTCGAGCGCTGGGAGGCGTGGGCGGCGGCGCGCACGGCTGAGTGACGAGCACAGATCCCGGCTTACAGCCGGGCCCCCTGACGGGTTCGAGGGGCCCGACATGCCGCTACCTGCCCGCCCGGGGGTTCCTCTGGTGTTCCTCTCACCTCATCCCCTTCACCTCCCGCTTGAGGATCTTCCTCGTCGCCGTCTTAGGGAGCCTGTCCATCACCACGACGCTGCGCAGGTACACGTCCATGCCGCCGCGGAGGCGCACCTCGTCCAGGTTCTCGACGTCGTCGGGGTGCAGGTTGAGCAGCCCTCGAAGGAAGCGCCCGCCATGACACTGACACCATGACTTACAATTGTCACTGTGAACTGGTTTTCTGATGATCTGACGGCCACCCTCGACGCCCTCCGCGCGCGTCGTGGCGACACCACCTCGGTCGAGGTCAAGCGGGCCACGGGCGGCGTCCCTTCCATGCCGGAGACGCTCTGCGCCTTCGCCAACATGCCCGACGGTGGAACCGTCATCTGCGGCGTCGACGAGGCGCACGGCGAGTTCCGCGTGGTGGGCGTGCCCGACGTCGCCGTGCTGGAGGCGGGGCTCGTGGCCCAGGCGCGCGAGGCCGTCACGCCCAGTCCGACCCTCCTGCCCCAGGTCTTCCGCCTGGACGGGAAGGACGTGCTCGTCGCCCACGTGGTGCCCCTGCGCCTCACGGACCGGCCCGCAACGGTGCGAGGGCAGGCCTATCTCCGCCAGTCCGACGGCGACTACGTGATGCACGCGCACGAGCTGCGCATGATGGAGGTCGCCCAGCTCCACGCCGAAGAGCGCGTGGACTACGACGTCAAGCCCGTCACCGGGATGAGCGAGGAGGACCTGGTCCCCGAGCTCGTGACCGACTACGTGGCGGCCGTGCGCGAGCGGGACCGCCGCCTCCGTGACCGCACGCACCAGGAGATCCTCCGCCAGACCAACGTCCTCACCGCCGCCGGGGAGCCCACCCTGGCCGGCCTCTACGCCCTCGGCGACTACCCGCAGGGCCGCTATCCGGGGCTCACCGTCACCGCCGCCGTCCAGGTGCGCGGGGGAGAGGGGCAGGCGCGCAGCCGCAACCTCACGGACTTCACCGGCCCCGTCCCCGTGCTGCTCGACGAGGTGATGGCCTGGGTGCGCCAGAACCTTGGGACCGAGCACGTGTACCGCCCCGACGGTCAGCTCGAGCGGCGCCCCGAGCTCCCGCTCGCCGCCGTCCGTGAGCTCCTCGGCAACGCCCTCGTGCACCGCGACCTCGGCCCCGACACCCTCGGTGCGGGCAAGGCCATCCAGGTGCGGCTCACAGACCGGGCCCTGTTCATCCAGAGCCCGGGCGGGCTCCGCGGAGTGTCACTCACCCAGCTCGAAAGTGACGAACACGCCCAGGCCGCCGTCAATCAGCGGCTGTACCAGATCGCCAAGAAGCTCACGACGCCGGACGGCGCCTCCGTCATCGAGGGCGAGGGCGGCGGCATCCACGAGGTGTTCCGGTCCGCTCGTCAGTGGGGGCTGGGCCGGCCCCAGCTCATCGACACGGGGGTCCAGTTCAAGGCCCTCCTCTGGCGGCCGCGGCCCGAGGGGGCCGTGGCGAGTCGGCAGGAGCCGGCTGTGGAGGTCGCCACGACGTCCCCCGCGGAGGTGACGCCCGGGGCGAAGGCCGGGACACCGTCGTCGGCCGTGCCGCCCAGCTCCGCGCCCACCCGCCACGAGGGGCGCGTCCTCGGTGCCCTGGCCGCGGGGGAGGCGGTGGGCATCCGCGACCTGGAGGAGGCCACCATGCTGACCGCGCGGCAGATCCGCTACGCGCTCCGCCAGCCGCTGCTCGACGGGCTGGTGGAGATGACCGGCGGTCAGGGCCACAAGGACACCCGGTACCGACTGGTGTCGGCCAGAGGGGCGGGAGACCGACACTGCCGCTTTTGAGAGCCCCCATTGGCGGTCGACTGTGAGTCTGAAGTGTCAATCTGTCGATGTGGATCCGTCCCATGAGCAGAATGAGATCCTATGCCGCACTCTGATCCGGTTCCCGAGCCGTTCGTCCTGACTCTTGGGTCGGTGCTCGCCGCCGCTGGCCTCGACCCGCACGACGTCCTCGCCATCCGCCACACCTACAAGGCGTCGGGGCTGCCATCGCGGGCGGCAGCCACACCGGAGCGGGTGCTCGCCTACACGCGGGAGCAGCACCACCTGGGGAAGTTCCCGAAGGAGCCTGCCCGCCACTGGCTGATCTTCATGGGGGAGGGCGGGCGTCGTTCTCGCCTCATCGCCGTGTACGAGAACCGCGGGGAGGCCGTGGCTGAGCGCACGGAGCGGTACCGGTACTACGACGTTGCGCCGGTGCCGCTGCTGGCCTCCCTCGAGGAGCGCCTGGTGGTGGAGTGGTCCGCAGACCCCGTGAACTGGGCCAAGCGCGGCCCCCTGGCGGCGCGGTTCCCCGTCCTGGAGATCGCCGACCCCACCACCGAGGCGTTCCCCGGCTTCGACCACGTGCTGCTCAGCTACGGGGACCTGCAGTCAATGGTGACCGAGACCCGCTATGCCGGCTGGCGCACTGCCCTTGAGGCCGTACGCGGGATCTACCTGATCGCCGACGAGACCGCGGGCCAGTGCTACGTCGGCAAGGCCGACGGTGAGCGTGGTGTGCTCGGCCGGTGGGAGGCCTACGCCCGTGACGGGCATGGCGGGAACGTCGCCCTCCGGGATGCCCTGGAGCTCGACCCCGCCCAACCGGAGCGGTACACGTTCAGCCTGTTGCGCGTGTTCGGCTCCAATACCCCGCCGGCCCAGATCGACGCCGCGGAGAAGCACTACAAGGAGGCTTTGATGACGCGCCGGTTCGGACTGAACCGGAACTGAACGGACGTCGTCGTCCTGGGGGAGAGAGCGAAGGGCAGACGGGAGGGGGGATGGATTGCCCCCGCCGAGCCTTGGGGAGGAGGGCAAGTGCGCCCTCCAGGCACAGCAGCCATCGCTGAGTTCCTCGAATATGACTGCCCACGAGCACACGGGGCATCCGCAAGCCGCCCGCATTGATGTCGCCGCGCGGGCCGACGTCGTCGAGGCGGGCGGGCCAGGTCTGATGGGTGTGAACGGCCTCCCCGGAACCGGCAAGACGACGATGCTCCGGGACATCCTGGCGTCCAACGTTGTCGAACGAGCACGCCGATTGTCGGCGTGTGAGAACCCACTCGACGCCCTCACCGAACGCACCCATGAGTGGACCGGCGAGGACAGGATGCGACGACGGGCGCGCGAACTCCGGCCTGAGGTGGCCGGCCTCGAAAGGGTGGTGGCCTCGGCGAACAACGCGGCCGTGGAGAACCTCTCCGAGGAGATTCCACAGCGGAGCGCCATCAAGGACAGCCGGAACGTGGATGCGGACTACTTCGCCTGCCTGTCCACCGCCGCCTTGGGCGGAAGCGGCGGGGAAGAGGACGCCCTGGGTGAGGACAGCTTGACGTCGGAGCAGCCGGGCGCCTCGGGCCTGGCCACTGCGCCGATGGCAACGGCACCGACTCCGCCCCGCTCCGCGCGCAGGCGGCCGACGAGGGGGTAGTGCTGCTCGGGGTTCTTCTGGAGGGGCCGGACCGGCCCGGACCGGCCCGGGGCGCACGGGGCGCACGGGGCCGGCCGGACCGACCTACGGACCGGACGGCTCAGCCCTGGGCCGACTCGACGTCCTCGTCGACCCAGTCGCGGGAGCGTTCCACGGCCTTCTTCCACAGCCGCAGGGCGCGCTCAACCTCCTCCTCGTCCGTGGTGGGCTCCCAGCGCTTGTCCTCTTCCCAGTTGGCCACGAGCTCGTCCTGGGACGCCCAGAACCCCACCGCCAGGCCTGCGGCGTAGGCGGCGCCGAGAGCGGTGGTCTCGATGACCTTGGGGCGCACGACGGGCACGCGCAGCAGGTCCGCCTGGAACTGCATGAGCAGCTCGTTGGCGACCATGCCACCGTCGACCTTCAGTTCGGTCAGGTCCACGCCGGAGTCCGCGTTCATGGCGTCCAGGACCTCGCGGCTCTGGAAGGCGGTGGCCTCGAGCGCCGCGCGGGCGATGTGCCCCTTGTTGACGTAACGGGTCATGCCCACCATGACGCCGCGGGCCGCGGCGTCCCAGTGCGGGGCGAAGAGGCCGGAGAACGCGGGGACGAAGTACACGCCGCCGTTGTCCTCCACGCCGGCGGCCAGGGTCTCGACCTCCGGGGCGCTGGCGATCATCCCGAGGTTGTCACGCAGCCACTGGATCAGCGAGCCGGTGACGGCGATCGAGCCCTCCAGCGCGTACACCGGCTTCTGGTCGCCAATGCGGTACGCCACCGTGGTGAGCAGGCCGTTGTCCGAGTGCACCGGCTCCTCGCCGGTGTTGATCAGCATGAAGTTGCCGGTGCCGTACGTGTTCTTGGCCTGGCCGACCTCGAAGCACGCCTGGCCGAAGGTCGCCGCGTGCTGGTCGCCCAGGATGCCGGTGATCGGCGTCTCGCGCAGCAGCTGCTGGCCGGATACGGTGCCCACCTCGGCGGAGGAGCTGACGATCTCCGGGAGCATGGACATCGGGATGCCCATGTCCGCGCAGATCTCCTCGTTCCAGTCGAGGGTGTCCAGGTTCATCAGCATGGTGCGGGAGGCGTTGGTGACGTCGGTGACGTGCCGGCCGCCCTCGCCGCCGCCGGTGAGATTCCACACGAGCCACGAGTCCGTGGTGCCGAAGATGAGGTCGCCGTTCTCGGCGGCCTCCCGGGCACCGTCCACGTTCTCCAGAATCCAGGCCACCTTGGGGCCGGAGAAGTACGTGGCCAGGGGCAGCCCGACGCGCTCCTTGTAGCGGTCCGCGCCGACGTCGCCGGCGAGGCGCTCGCAGAGGTGGTCGGTGCGGGTGTCCTGCCACACGATGGCGTTGTACACCGGCTTGCCGGTGTTGCGGTCCCACACCACGGTGGTCTCACGCTGGTTCGTGATGCCCACGGCGGCGACGTCGTGTCGGGTCACCTCGGCGCGGGCCAGGGCCTCGCCGATGACCTCGCGGGTGTTCGTCCAGATCTCCACTGGGTCGTGCTCCACCCAGCCGGCGCGCGGGAAGATCTGCTCGTGTTCGCGCTGACCAGTGGACACGATGGCCCCACTGTGGTCGAAGAGGATCGCGCGCGTGGACGTGGTGCCCTGGTCGATGGCCATCACGTAGCGGGGGGTGGTCATGTCCTACTCCTTCGGAGGTGGTCACGGGGGTGTGGGGGTGGCGGGCACGTTCCCGCAGGGGAACGTGCCCGCCGGGGTTGGACGGGCAGACCGCTCAGACGAACAGAGGCGCGGCGAGGCCGGCCAGGACGGCGCCGACGAGCGGGCCGACGATCGGCACCCAGGCGTAGCCCCAGTCCGAGCCGCCCTTGTGCCGGATCGGCGCGACGGCGTGGAACAGGCGGGGGCCCAGGTCGCGCGCCGGGTTGATGGCGTACCCCGTGGGGCCGCCCAGGCTCGCGCCGATCGCGACGACGAGCAGGGCCACCGCGAGCGGGCCGAGCCCGGAGGGGGTGGAGCCGAAGAGCAGGATCACGAACACCAGGACGAACGTGGCGATCACCTCGGTGACCATGTTCCACAGCGGGTTGCGGATCTCGGGGCCTGTGGCGAAGGTGCCCAGGATCGAGCCCTGGTCCGTCTCCGCCTGGTAGTGGTCGCGGTAGGCCAGCCAGGCCAGGGCCGCGCCGAGGAAGGCGCCGATCAGCTGCGCCGCGAAGTACGCGAGCGTGGTGCCGAGGGTCACGGCGATGCCGGGGGCGTACTCCTCGGCGCCGCTGACGAGCAGGCCGACGGTCACGGCGGGGTTCAGGTGCGCACCGGTCGCGGCAGCGACGTAGACGCCCGCGAAGACGCCCAGCCCCCAGCCGAAGCTGATGAGCAGCCAGCCTCCGCCGTTGCCCTTGGTCTTCGTCAGGACGACGTTGGCGACGACGCCGACGCCGAGCAGGAGGAGGATGGCCGTGCCGGCGATCTCATGCAGGAAGATCGTGCCCATGGACGGGCTCCTTTCAGGGGGTGGGGGCGGCGTCGGCGGCCGCGAGCGCGGCGGCGGCGGTGACGTCGTCGTGGGCGGTCTCGCCGCGGAGGCGGGCGGCGACGAGGTCCTTGTACGCCCGGATCTCACCGGCGATGCGCTCTTCATCCCAGCCCAGCTCGGGGGCCACGAGGGACGCGATCTCCTCGGCCGCCGCGACGCCGCGGTCGCGGACCTCGGTTGACAGGCGCGTGCGGCGCTCGATGACGTCGTCCAGGTGGACGACGCCCTCGGCTCGGGCCGCGTAGACGATCTCGGCGCGCAGGTAGCGCGGCGCCTCGGCGAGAGGGACGCTCAGGGACGGGTCGCCGTCGATCAGGTCGAGCACATGGCGCAGGACGGTGCCGTAACGGAACAGGAGCCGGTCCACGCGGGCCTCGTCCAGGCCGTAGTCGGCGGCGATGCGGTCCGCCTCCGCCTCGATCTCCGAGTAGCCGAGGCCGCCGAGCACGGGGATGCGCTCGGTGAGGCTGGGACGGGTCGGGTGGGTCTCGCGCACCACGAAGTCCACGACGTCCTCGGCCATGGCCCGGTACGTGGTCCACTTGCCGCCGGCCACGGCGGTGAGGCCGGGGGCCACCTCGGTGACGGTGTGCTCACGGGAGATCTTGGTGGAGCCGCCGTCGGATCCGGTGACCGGCTGCAGGAGCGGGCGCAGGCCGGCGTACGTGGCGATCACGTCGTCACGCGTGAGGTCCTCCTTCAGCACCGCGTTGGCGTGCTCGAGGATGTAGTCGATGTCGTCCGCGGTGGTGGCCGGATGGGCCACGTCCTCCGCCCACGGGGTGTCCGTGGTGCCGATCACCCAGTACTCGTCCCACGGGATGAGGAACAGCACGGACTTCTCCGTCTTGGTGATCACGCCGGTGGCGGCGTCGGCGCGGATGCGGTCGCGCGGGACGGTGATGTGGGCGCCCTTGGAGGCGAGCACCTCGAGGCCGCCGTCGGCCCCGGCCAGCTCCTGCTGCTCCTGGGTCCACACGCCCCCGGCCAGGATGACGGCGCGCGCGTGCACGTCGAACTCCTCGCCGGAGGTCTCCTCGCGGACACGCACGCCCTGCACACGGCCGTCGTCGCCGCGCAGGTAGCCGGTGACGGCGGTGTAGTTGGCGGCCACGGCGCCGTGGTCCACGGCGGATCGCACGAGCATCATGGCCAGGCGGGCGTCGTCGAACTGGGCGTCGGCGTACTCCACCGCGCCGACGATCTTCTCGTCGTCGAGGGAGGGGAAGGTCGCGGCCATGGAGCGGCGGCTGAGATGGCGGTGCGCGCCCATCGCGCGGCGGCGGCCGAGCGACTGCATGGCGTCGTACATGGTGACGCCGGCGCCGATGAAGCCGCGGTCGATCACCTTGTGGAAGAACGGGAAGACGAAGCGCAGGGGACGCACCAGGTGGGGCGCGGTCTGGGTGAGCAGCAGGTCGCGCTCCCGCAGCGCCTCGTACACCAGCTTGACGTCCAGCATCTCGAGGTAGCGCAGGCCACCGTGCATGAGGCGGGAGGAGCGGGACGAGGTCCCGGAGGCCCAGTCGCGGGCCTCGACGATGCCCACGTCGAGGCCGCGGGTGGCCGCGTCGAACGCGGCGCCCACGCCGGTGGAGCCGCCGCCCACGACCAGGATGTCGAGGGGGGCCTCCGGGCTGGTGGCCCGGAGGCGGGCGAGGTGGTCCTCCCGCGTGGCGGCGGAGAGGGGGACGGTTCGCAGGGTCGGCATGGGGGGTTGCTCCTTTATCAGTGGAGGCACAGTGTAGTGGCGTGGCTCACGATACCCAGTATCAGCACGAGCCGAGGTCCATGATGTCACTCCCGGGCCGCGGGTATGCACGCGTCGGGTACGGTCTCGCGGAACCCGAGCCGCTCGAACAGCGGCACGTCGGCGCGCGTGGAGGTGGCTCGTCCCACACGCTCCTCGGGCTGTGGCACCTCACCCTGTTCCGCTGGAACGAGGGCGGAGCGCCTCGGGTGACGCGTGCCCTCGGGTGAGGCCCCGCCCCTACACTCCGACCATGGACATCACCGTCGGCGCCGTCGGCCGCGCCTCGCTCTCGGACTGGGAGCAGGAATGCTGCGGTGACTCGATCGCCGTGGGGGAAGTCCACGAGCTGATCCTGCTGCCCTCCCGGGGAGTGAGTCAGGCTGGGCCCCTGGCCTCTGCAGGCTGGGTCGTCACCCATCACGACGACGGCAGCCCCGCCGGGTCGATCCCGTTGCGTCGTGTGCGGGCCGTGGTGAGGGCGGCACACGAGGTGTGGCCCTCGGGGCGGCTCGCCGAGATCGACCGCGTCCCCGGCCACGCTGACCTGACGATCCTTGAGCCGGAGGAGGCCACCGGCCTCGGCATGGGGGAGGTCGTCTACGTCGGCGCCTACGAGCCGGTGCTCCCCGAGACTCCCCGCCCTGACGAGTGGCTTCTCGACCTGGAGATCCTCGAGGACCTCGGTCCGCACACCTGGTGAGCCTCGCGAGTCCACCCCCTCACGGTGTCGAGCTACATGGGGTGAGCGTAGAAGTCCGTTCGGCGGCACGGATTGCGCCCGACACGCCGACCTCGGTGCGCATGGATGCGAACGTTCACATCACTGCATCCCCCACGCCTCTCCACGATGCGCAGGTGGGGGATTTCTCTTTCGCCACGGGGCCCGAGGCGGTTCTTCCGGAGCTGACGTTGCCTTCGCCGTCATAGATGGCCCCCCCACCTCCCCGGTCGCTCGCGAGCATCGCGTAGACGAGGGTGTCCGTCCACTCGCCCTTGCTCCACCAGTTCTGGCGGTGGTGTGCCTCTCGACGCATACCGAGCGTCTCGGCCAGTCGGGCGGACGCCGTGTTGCGGGCATCCATCTGTGCCACCACCCGGTGCAGGCCAGACGTCTCGAACCCCAGGTCCAGCAGCGCAGCCGCGGCCTCCCGGGCGAAGCCCTGACCAGCATGCCGCGGATCCAGAGCCCAGCCGATCTCCGCGACACCGCGCTCGCGGTCCGTCAGCCACAGGATCACGTCACCCACGGGGACGCCCGCGTGCTCCACCACCAGGGACGCCGCCCCGGACGGGCCGCCGAGGTCGTCCCACGTGATCCGCTTGGCCAGCTTCGCCCGCGCGGTCGCCTCGTCCCAGGGCTCGTCCAGCAGGTGGTGCACCACCTCGGGCTGCGTGTACATCTCCTGCAACCAGCCGCGGTCGTCCTCCCGGTGCGGCCGCAGCGTCAGCCGCGCGGTGGGCAACGGCCAGTCAGGGGCGCGGCCGCCCGCAGCCGCGCCCTCCTTGCGCCCCGCCGGGGGTGTGACGTCCGCGTCGGCCGGGACCGGCGTCGTCGTGCCGGACGCCCAGTCCTGGCGCAACATTGCGTAGGCCACGGACGCGAGCGGCTCGCCGCCGTCCACGGGCCAGCCGCGCCGGTAGTGCGCCTCCTTGACCCAGCCGGCCCGGCGGAAGGTGCGCAGCATGGGGACGTTGTCCTCGCGGGTCTGGCCCTCGAAGCGGTCCACCGCGGGCATCGTCTCGAAGACGCGCCGGGTGAGCGCGGTGAGGATCTGCGCGCCGAGCCCGCGCCCGCGGAACCGCTCCGCCACGCGCAGGTCGAACAAGGGGGTGGGGTCCGTGAGGTCCTCCAGGCGCACCACGCCGACGCGGCCGTGCTCGGGATGCTCGATCCAGAAGGTGCGGTGGTCCTCATCCTCCCAGGCGCCGCCATCGACGGCCTTCTCCGCCTCCGGCCGGGTGACGCGCGGGCGCGTGTGGAACGGCCACGCGTTCTCGGTGAGCAGGGCGACGAGCGCGTCCCGGTCGGCGCCTGCCGGGTCGAGTGGAGTGAAGGTGACGTCCATGGGGCCGAGAGTAGGGGAGGGGACGTCACCGCCGCCCGTTGCCGTGACCCCATGGCCACGCCCCTCCTCGACCTCGCGGCGCACCGCGCGAGGAAGCCCGGGACGCGCAGGCCGAGATCGGCTGGACCATAGCCCAGGCCCACGCCGGCCGGGGCCGCGCCACCGAGCTGGCCTGTGCCCTGTTGGACCTCGCCTTCGCAGGCCTCGGCGTCCGACCCGTGGAGGCTCACGCCTTCGCGGACAACGCGCCCATCCTGCGCGTGATGGAGAAGGTCGGCCTGCGCCACGAGGGCACCTTCAAGGAGGAGTCACTGCACCGCACCCGCGGCTGGGTGGACGGCGTCACTTACGCGATGCTCGCCTCGGAGCATCGGGCCCGGGGCAGACGGCTTTCCACCTCACGACGCCCAGAAGTACGCAACTCTCTAGACATAACGTTGCGTAAGGTGGCGGCATGAGCAACGATCCGCGCCCGACCCCGTGGGCCGTCGGCTGGGAAGAGCGCCCCTGGGCCGCGGGCCCGGATGACGCCGGCGTCCTCACTCGGCGCGCTCGCGTGCGTGCAGCAGGCCCATATCGAGCCGCGCTCCCAGCCCGCATCGCCCGACTCGGGCTCGACCTGCCCTCTGATCTGGCGACCGAGGTCGAGGAGGCGACGGCCGCCGTCGTGCGCTTCGATGCTGAGATCAGCCACGCCCTCCCGGGGCTCACGGGAGAGATCGCCCCGATCGACGCGGTGCTCCTGCGCACTGAGTCCGCGTCCTCCTCGCAGATCGAGCACATCACCGCGGGCGCGCGAGCCCTCGCCCTGGCGACTCTCGGCGAACGCACCCGCCCGAACGCAACGCTCGTGGCGGCGAACGTGAGGGCCATGGGCGCTGCTTCCCGGCTGGCCGCCGACCTCGACGAGCCCGCCCTGCTGGCCGCCCATCGTGCCCTCATGGACGGTCAGGAGCATGCCCGGCCGGGTGCCTACCGCGATGCGCAGGGGTGGATCGGGGGCGGGGCGCCCACGCCGCACACGGCGCAGTTCGTCCCGCCCCATCCGGAGCGCCTGCGTGCCGGGATGGACGATCTCTTCGCCTATCTGCGCCGCACGGACGTACCCGCCCTCGTGCAGGCCGCCATCGCGCACGCCCAGTTCGAGACCATCCACCCGTTCGCGGACGGCAACGGCCGCACCGGGCGCGTCCTCGTGCACGCCGTGTTGCATCGGGCCGGCGCGATCACCCGTATGGGGGTGCCCCTCTCCGCGGGACTCCTCACGGACACGGCCGGATACTTCGACGCCCTCACCGCCTACCGCGACGGCGACCCCGCGCCCATCGTGCGCCGCTTCGCGCAGGCCGCCCTGGCCGCCGTCGGCAACGGCCGAGAGCTCGTCGCGGACCTGGACGAGGCCCTGACCGGCTGGCGCGAGCGGCTCACCGCCCGGCGGGACGCGGCGGTCTGGCGGGCGCTCGCGGTGATCATCGCGCAACCCGCCGTGACCGTGGACCACCTGGCCCAGGTGCTGGGTGTCTCGCGCCCGGCCACCCAGCGGGCCGTGGACCAGCTTGTCGAGGCCGGTGTGCTGCAGCCGGTCTCCAGCCAGCGTCGGAACCGGGTGTGGCTGGCCACCGAGGTGCTCGCCTGTCTGGACGAGTTCGCCGCGCGTGCGGGCCGGCGGGGTTGACGGGGGCGGTCTACAGGGTTGACCAGCCTCAGTGCCGTATGGAGTGCCCCGGCCATGGTCAGGCGAACACACGAGGTGAGGCCCGCGGGATGACTCGCGGTCCGTCAGCCACAGGATCACGTCCCCACGGGCATGCCCACGTTCCCCACCACCAGAGACACCGATCCGCCAGGGCCAGCCGAGGTCGTCCTCCCGGTGTGGGCGCAGCGTCAGGCGCGCGGTGCGCAACGGCCAGTCACAGGCGCGCGGTGCGCAACGGCCAGTCAGGGGCGGGGCCGCCCGCAACCGCGCCCTCCCCGCGCTCCACCCGGGACGTCGACGTCGGCTGGGTGCCACGCTTCGACGTCGACGTGCTGGAGGCCGCCCTGCGGCCCGTCCACGAGCGGCCCCGGTGGGAGGAATGGGGGCAGATCGCCGCGCCAACCCTGCTGATCACCGGGGAGAACGGGTACGTGCCCGCCGGAGAGCTGGACGAGATGCGGCGTCGGCGCCCGGATGTGCGGCACGTGCAGGTGCCCGGCGCGGGGCACGACGTGCACCTGGACGCGCCGGAGCGGGTGGCGGAGCTCGTGCGGGGGTTCGCGGCCTGATTGCTCTGGGGCAGGATCACCTCATGGACCACAAGCAGATCCTCCACGACGGGCTGCGCCGCCAGCGTGCGGCCCTCCTGCAGAAGCTCGAGGGCCTCAGCGAGCGCGACGCCCGCCTGCCGCGCACTCCCACCGGCACCAACCTGCTGGGACTGGTCAAGCACGCCGCCGTCGTCGAGCTGGAGTACTTCGGCGAGACGTTCGACCGCCCCGCGGAGGTGCAGCTGCCCTGGGCGGCGGCGGGGCAGTCGGAGGAGGACAACGTGGACATGTTCGCCGCCGAGGGGGAGTCCCTCGAGGACGTCCTCGAGTTCGCCCGCCGCTGCTTCGCACACGCGGACGCGACCATCACGGCCCTCGGCGCCGACGCCCACGGGCGGGTGGCGTGGTGGCCCGACGACAAGGCGGAGGTCACGCTCGCGCAGATCATCGCGCACGTCGCCCTGGACGAGGCCCGGCACGCCGGCCACGCGGACATCCTGCGGGAGCAGATCGACGGGCAGGCCGGCCTGCGCGCCCCGGGGAACAACCTGCCCGTGTGGGGCGCCGACCGCTGGGCCGCCCACGTGGACCGTCTGACCGCCATCGCGGAGGGGAGCGGCGGGCCGGGCCGGAACTGAAGGCACATGCCTCCCGTTCCGCCGCTGGGCCTACGCTGTGGCCATGACGAGTATCCCCGCTGCCGCCGTACCCCCTGCCCTCCAGCGCTCATTCGATGCGTGGGCTGCCGCCGGCAGGCCCGCCGACGAGCCCACGCGTTGGTCCTTCGATCACTGGACGGCCCACGTGCCCGACCTGCCCGCCTGCCTCGAGCGCGAGCCGCTGACCCGCGCCGTCGTCACCGGTTACGCCGCGAAGGTGACCGCCGAGGACCGCGCCGTGCAGCGGGACGCCTTCATCGCCGCGATGGTGTGGGGATACGGACGGGTCGGCTACGGCCCCTCCCGGGTGGAGCGCATCATGGCGCAGCCCGGGTTTGAGGAGCAGCTCGCCGACGTCACCCGCATCACCCTCGAGCAGGGCGGGCCCGCGGCCTTCGAGCACATCCGGCAGCAGCGCAAGAGCGGGGTCGGCTGCCTCAAGCACCTCGGCGCGGCCTTCGGCACCAAGTACCTCTACTTCCTCACCAAGGCCCACCGGGAGTCCGACATCGCCCCCGTCCTCGACTCCGTGGTGCGCGCTTGGTTCGCCGAGCATGCGAAGGACGTCGACGTCCGGATCGGCGGCGGTTGGACCTACCCCCGCAAGTACGCCACGTACGTGGAGACCATGCAGGCGTGGGGTGAGGAACTCAAGATCCCGGCCGACGACGTCGAGCGGCTCATCTTCCTCCAGCAGCAGGACGCCACCCAGGAGCCCTGGCGGGAGAGCTGGAGTTCCGCCGCCGCGGACCCGGAGGCCGGCGAGCTGCTCGAGGCCCTCCGCCTCGCGCTGGCCGACCTGGGCGCCGGGGACGACGCCGAGCCCCACCTGCAGGCTCTGGAGGACGTCATCGCCGACGCGGAGGACCGGGCGCCCGACGAGGCATGAAGCCCCGCCCGCCTGTGCGCGGTTGGCGTCGGGATGAACGTGTCCGCTGAGCAGCTGATCGGCGACGAGTCCGGTGTGCACCGCGGCCTGTACCTGCGTGTCGTGGACCACGTCCCGTGGCTGCGCGGCTTCGCATGCGACGACCTCCACGTCTTCGACCCCGAGGACCGGTGGATCCTGGCGCGGTGAGGGGTCAGCGATCTATCGCCAGGGCGCCTACCGTGTCCAAGGCCCTCCGTAGGCTCGAGGCGTAGCCGGGGTGGATGTCCCGGACGAAGAGAGGACATTGGCATGACCACCAAGGTGGGGTTCATCGAGGCCGCTTCCCATGCTCTGCAGAACGGTCCCCAGCTGTTCGCACGCGTCGAGGACGGCGGTGTGGTCATCGGCGGGGGTGGCGGCGAGGTCGTGCCGGATTCGACCGGGCTGTACGCGGTTGTCGCGCAGGATCCAGACGCGGTGCGAGCCGAGCTGCGATTGGACACGTCTGTCAGTCGAAGCGATGTGCTTTACATCGGCAAGGCCGAGGGCAGCCTGCGGGCCCGCCTGGAACGCAAGCATTTCGCGGGCGGCGGCACCGCGCACTCCACTCTGCGCCGCACTCTGGCCGCACTCCTGGTGGATCGGCTGGACCTGGAGCCGGTCGCCGTCGCTTCCGCGGGTCGATTCTCCCTCACCCCGGAGAGCGGCGAGCAGCTGACCACCTGGATGCGCCGTCACCTCGCCGTCCGCGTGTGGCAGACACCCGCCGGGTTCGCGGAAGTGACACCGCTCGGGGGCATTGAGAAGCCTGTGATCGACGCGCACACCCCGCCGTTGAACCTCACCTACGGCGGCACCAGCCCCGAAGCACAGCTGCTCCGCCAGCGCATCCGGAAGGCCCGCACGGGCCTGGCGGAGCAGGCGAAGCGCGGTGTGGACGTGGTGGAAGTCCATTCGTCGGCGCGCGCGACCGTCGGCTACTTGTTCCGCCGCCGCCCCAGCCAGTACGGGCTGCGGGGAAGCGTCGGTCTCTGGGAGGAGCTCGCTGAACGGCTCGACGACACCCCCATGCCCACCAGTGAGTATGAACTCGGCCGGCTCCTGCGCGATGCGCTCAATCGCTCCCTTGAGGGGGCCGAGCCTTACGACGAGGACAAGGTCAACGTGGAGCGGTTCAACCGCGGAGGCATGAGTCAGGGCCTCGTCCATCTGCCCTGGTGGGAGGACCAGGCCATCCCCCTCCTCCTCGACCGCTGGGGAGCCTGGGCGGACACCCAGGGTCTCCTCGGCCCGGAGGACTACATCGGGAGCTGGTGACCCGACAGTGTGTGGTGCCTGCCGCCGTCCTCGATGGCCTCCTTCGCCACCGGCCGGGTGACGTGGGGCGCACAGGGAAGGGCCACGCGTTGCCGGTGAGCAGCGCAATGAGCTCCGCGCGGTCCGCGCCGGCGGGGTCGAGACGGGTGATGGCGACGGTCATGGGGCGAGGGTGGGCGCCGGCATCATGGGCGCCTCCCCACCCGGACCCCTTCCGAGTCCGACACAATGCATACATCCATGCATGCATCCGATTATTCTGGCCCGCATGTCTCCACTCTCCGACCCCTTATGGGGCAGTCGTGCCACGGCTGCCGGCCGCCTGGCCCACGACGTCGCCTGGCGCATCGTCCGCGGTGAGATCGCCGCGGGGGAGATGCTCACCGAGGTCCAGCTCTCCACGGAGGCCGGCATCTCCCGGACGCCGGCCCGGGAGGCCCTCCTCCAGCTCGAGCGCTGGGGCCTGGTGCGGCTCCTCCCCAAGAAGGGCGCGGCCGTGCAGGCCCTCACGCCGCAGACCGTGGCCGACCTCACGGCCCTGCGCGGCCTCCTCGAGTCCACCGCCCTCGCCACGGTCGTCGCGCGGCCCGACGCCGTCGGGCCCCTCGTCGCCACGCTCACCGCCAACCTGGAGCAGCAGCGCGCCGCCCTGGACGCCGGCGACCTCGCGGCGTTCTCCGCGCTGGACGTGCGGTTCCACCGGGACGTGATCGCCACGTGCGGCAACGCCGCCTTCGACGAGGTCGTGCGCACCTTCGCCCCCCGCCTGGCACGCCTGATCCACGCCGCCACCGGCGGATCCGTCGACGCCGCCCGCCGCCTCCTCGATGGGCACGCCGAGATCTGCGCCCAGCTGGCCGCCGGGCGCGCCGCAGACGCCCAGCGCGCCCTGCAGGCGCACCTCGACGCCGCGGGGAGCGGCGTCGTCCCCGGCCTGCCGCCCGTGGGCCCGTCCGAGGCAGGTGAACCCCGATGATCGAGGGCCTGCTGATCCTGCTGCTCTGCCAGCTGGCGGGCACGCTCGTGGCCGACACGCTGCACCTGCCGATCCCCGGGGCCGTGCTGGGCATGCTCCTGCTGCTCGGCCTGCTCGCGTGGCGCCGGCCGGCCGAGGACGCGCCGGTGATGACGGCGAGCCATCACCTGCTCCAGCACCTGCCGCTGCTGTTCGTCCCGGCGGGCGTCGGCGTCGTCGCGGTGCTGGGCCTCATCGAGGAACACCGGGCGCTGATGCTGGTCGGCTTCGTGGTGCCCTGGCTGCTGGGGCTGGTGGTCACCGCCGGCGTCGCCGCCCCGCTCGCCCGCCGCCTCACGGACAAGGAGGACGCACAGTGAACGCCGCCGAACTGACCGACTCCCTCGCCGAGGCCTGGGACGCGCTCCTGCACACACCGCTGTTCGGCATCGCGCTGACCCTCGCCGTTGCTGTGCTCTCCCGCCGCCTGTGGCTCGCCGCCCGGCAGACCGCCCTGCTCACGCCCGTGCTCGTGACGATCGTGCTGGTGGCCGCGTTCCTGGCCCTGACCGGCATCGACTACGAGACCTACATGATCGGCGGCAGCTACCTCACCTTCCTGCTGGGCCCCGCCACCGTGGCCCTCGCCGTCCCCCTGTACCGGGCCGGCCCTGACATCCGGAAGCTGCTGCTGCCGGTCGCCGTCGGGGTCACCGTCGGCTCGCTGACCGCCATGGTGAGCGCCGTGCTGATCGTGCGGGCAATGGGCGGGGAAGCCGCGCTGGCCGCCACGTTCGCCCCCAAGTCCGCGACGACGCCGATCGCCATGGCGGTGGCCGACGCCGGCGGCGGGATCGTCTCCCTCGCCGCCGTGCTCCCCGTGCTCACCGGCGTGCTCGGCGCCGTGCTGGCCCCCTGGGTGCTCGACCGGCTGCGCGTGCGCGACCCCCGCGTGCGCGGCCTGGCCATCGGCGTGAGCTCCCACGGCATCGGCACCGCCCGCGCCCTCGCCGAAGGCCCGAAGACCGGTGCGTTCTCCGCCCTCGCCATGGCCTGCTCCGGTGTGCTCACCGCCCTGCTGGCCCCGCTGGTGCTGGCGATGACGGGGTGAGGGGCCGGGCGGCCGCCCCCGGCCGGGCAGCCGCCTCGACCCGCTCCAGCCGCGGCGGCGTCCTTACCGTGTCCGCCCCGCCTGCCACCCTGGTCCTCTTCCTTCCCCGCGGGCCGCCCGCCGGCCCTCGCTGGCGCGGTGACGCGGCCCGGTCCTGCGAACGAGAGGACCCCACCCATGATGGGCCCGTCCCACGCGGCCACCGGCGCCGCGGCCTGGCTGGCGCTCACGCACTGGCAGTCGCCGATCGCCGTGCTGCACCTGCCCGCCGAACTCCAGCTGCTCGGCGCCGTGACCACCGCCGGCGCGGCCATGATCAGCGACTGGGACCACCCCCGCGCCACCGTCGTCCACGCCCTGCCGCCCCTGACCGAGTGGATGAGCCGCGGCATCCGCCACGTGGCCGGCGGGCATCGGCGCGGCACACACTCGCTGGTGGGGGTCGCGGCGTTCACCGCCATCGCGACGGCGGCCGCCTCCATCCAGGTGCCGATCGCGGGGCACGTCTACACGCCGGGGCAGGGGGTCATCGCCGCGTTCCTGGCGGCCGTGGCCGCCAAGGCCCTCCGACTGCTCCCGAACCGGGGATGGAGGGCCGCGTGGGCGCTGGGCATCCTGGTCGCGGTGTCGGCGACCGTCCTCAGCGACGGGCTGTGGTGGATCCCCGCGTCCGTGGCCGTCGGCGTGAGCGTGCACATCCTCGGCGACGCCCTCACCAACAACGGGGTGGCCCTGCTCTGGCCGCTCAGCCCGGAGCCCCCCGCGCGCCTGTGGTGGTGGCAGTCCTCCGGACGGTTCCGGCTCCCCCTGCTCGGCCGGACCGGGTCCTGGCGGGAGTGGGCGCTCGTCTCGGTGGTCACTGCGTTCACCGTGGTGCGGGCCGTGCGGCTCATCCCGCTCGCCGCTCGGGGGGTGGCGGCACTGTTCTGAGCGGCGGCACCCGGCCACCGCCGCCCCCTCACTTAGCCCGCCCGCACCACCGTCTCGTCCTGCACGCGAAGCCGCTCGCCGATGAACCCGCCCAGCGCCGTCAGCAGGGAGATCCCGACAAGGATGACGATCGCGGGCGTCGAGGACGGCGTCTCCTGAAGACCGATCATCCACGTGGCCAGGAACGGCAGGAACCCGGAGAGCGCGCCGGCCAGGTTATAGCCCAGGCCGACGCCGGAGTACCGGTACTCGGCGGGGAAGAGCTCAGACAGCAGGCTGCCTGTCACTGCGTAGGTGATGGTCAGCAAGCCGATGCCGGTCGCGACGGCGACGGTGATCGCCCACGCCTGCCCCGTGTCGATCAGGGCGAAGAGCGGCCACGCCGCCAGCGCGGTCACCACGCCGCCGGCCATGGTCACTCGGCCGGGTCCCCAGGTTTCGGCGACCCTCCCGAAGATCAGGATCACGACGACCTGGACCACGGCGGCAATGAGGGTCGCGTTCACGACGGTCTGCCGCTCCACCCCGAGGGTGTTGGTGGCGTAGCTGAGCACGAACGTGTTCATCACGTAGAAACCGCCCACGCCGAGCAGCGCGGCCATGATGGCGACGAGGAGGCGACCGCCGGCCTTGGTGAACACCTGGGCGGCAGGCACCTTCGGTCGGTCGTCCATCTTCTGCAATTCCTCGAAGACCGGCGACTCCTCGACCTTGACCCGGATCCACAGGGCGATGCCGAGCAGCGGGAACGCGAAGAGGAACGGGAGCCGCCAGCCCCAAGAGTCGACGGCATCGGCCGGAAGCATCAGCACAAGCGCGAACGCGCCAGACGACAGCAGAGTGCCGACCGGGGAGCCCAGTTGCACGAGCGCGGCGTATCGGCCGCGACGCTCCGGAGGTGCGTGCTCGATCGCGATGGTGGTCGCACCACCCCACTCGCCGCCGACCGCCAGGCCCTGGATGAGGCGAAGCACCGCGAGCAGGACTGGCGCGAGCAGGCCGATGTCGGCGTAGCTCGGCAACAGGCCGATGACGCCGGTGGCCGTGCCGATGAGGACGATGGAAAGGATCAGCGTGGGCCGGCGCCCCCAGCGGTCGCCGAGGATCCCGAACAGGAACGCACCGATCGGCCGCGCCGCGAAACCCACGCCGAAGGTCGCAAACGAGGCGAGGACGGCCGCCGTCGGGTTGAGGGTCGTGAAGAAGAGCCGGTTGAATACCAGCGCCGCCGCGGTGCCGAAGAGGTAGTAGTCGTACCACTCGAGGGCGGTCCCCACGAACGCCGCCCGGGCGATGCGCCCGACCTCCTTGGCGCTGACGGTCTTTTCCGAGGCCGGCTCGTGCGGCTCGTCCACCTTCGGGGCGGGACGCGGGCTTGGATGTGTGCTCGACATGGTGGTCCTCCCAGCAGCTCTCGTCGTTCAGTCCCTCAGCGTGCGCCCGGGGCTGTGACCGTGGACGTGGAGGGGCAGCGCCGATGACGGGTGGCAAACGCCGGCGCATCATCTGACGTGTCACTTTGCCACCCAGGGTGATGGGAATCACTGGGCATGTGCCGCGCCTGGGCCAAGCACCCTTGGTCACCTGCACAGGGCACACCTTGTCAAGGACAGACTCGACGTCCGGGGCGGTCACCCCCCCCATGCCGACGGACCGGCACGGGGGTGAGCGCCCCGGCGCCGCGATGCTCCCCCGCACTCCCGGGCCGGGTCACCGCCCTGCACGCTTTCCACGAGCACTTCAGCACCGAGCCCTAAGGCGGCGGCCAGGGCCGCTACCTCAACCTCGACCGGGTGCGGTGACGGGGCGTCCTCATGAACGGCCAAAAGGTCGCCACCCTCGACCGGGTCCTCGCGGACCAGGGCCCGGCCCCGCTTCACGTGATCGTGGGCCGGGACCTGCCGGCGATCAGCGGCGCGGGGTTCTGCCGCCCGGGCTGTCCTCCGCGTCCAGCTCGGTCGTGTCCGCGCTGAACAGGATCTGGAGGAGGGCGGCCTCCCGCGGGACGGTCACGTCCAGCCCCACGCGCTCCTTCAGCATCCGGAACCGGTTCTGCACCGTGTTGCGGTGGCAGTACAGCGCCCCCGCGGTGTCGCGGATGGAACCTGTCTCCATGTAGGCCCGGGCGGCCTCGACCACGAGGGCCCGGTCCTGCGGCGGGATGCTCTCGATGAGCTCCCGCCACTCCCGCAGGAACCAGGGGGTCGCGTCTGACAGGTGACGGCGCGCCTCGTGCTCCCACACGTGGAGGAACTCGGTGGGCCGACTCAGGGACGGCAGATTGGCGAGCGTCCGCGCACTTCCGCGCACCGTCCGGCGCAGTTCCGCCACGCCGAGGCAAACCGGGAGCAGGAGCGCACCGAGACCGGCGAGGTCGTCGGCGAGTCTGCGCCCGCCGGTCACGGGGCGGACGAACGCGATCGTGTCCGCACGCTGGTGGCGCCACGCGGTGCCGCGCTGGAACGCGGGCTCCATCCGCCGGTCGAGCTCCGTCCCGTTCTCGACGGGCAACAGTGCTGCTTCAAAGCGCGTGTCCGCCTCGACCCCCAGGCCGGTGCAGATGCGAGAGACCGCGTCCGCGTCGAGTTCGGCTTCATCGAAGAGCCGGGCGACGACGCGGTCGGTGACTACCCGTGCGTCGTGCTGGATCCGCGCCCTCTCCGCCGTGAAGGCCAGCTGGACCCCGGCCGAATAGGCCTCCACCGCGTAGTGGATGTGCTCGGTTCGGGCCACCAGCACGTCCACGTGCGTCGGCAGCGCAAGCTCCTTAATCCGGCGCCACAGGACGCCGAAGTCGAGGCGGATGGCCTGCACGAGCGAGGAGAGGGGGACGCCCTGATGGGCGCGGCTGCGGCCCAGATCTTCGGCCGCCGCCTGGGCGGCCGGGGCGTCACCAAGGGAGGGGCCCTGGCCGGCATCCTCCAGGGCCAACAACTCGATCAGCGCCGTGAACGTGCTGAGGGCTGAGTCGAGGATCTGCTGCGGGGTGACGCGGCCATGGTCGTAGTAGCCGTGCCCGCGCAGCTCATCCGAGAACGCGTCGGCGAGTCGGCCCACGTCTCCGTGGAGGGTCTCGACGATCCTCCGCCAGACCTGCTCGTCCACTGCCTGCCCGTCCTTGACGGGGTGCGGGGTCACCTCCTCCATCGTCCCGATGCTAGTCCACCGCCGGTTTCCCGGCCTGGCTGGATGTGCACGTGCCCACGCACCGGGGTGAGGACGGCTACATACGTCCATTGCTGGGCCCCACCCCGGTCGATTCAATGGAGGGCATGCCAGTGGTCACCGTAGAGACAGACGGGGCGGGAGTTCCGTGCAACTTGATCTGATCCTGGAGCACGCCCGGATCCATACGATGACCGCGGACCGCCCTTCGGCCAGCCGCGTGGGCGTGTGGCAGGGGCGGGTCGTGGGCGTGGACGAAGAGATCGAGGGGTGCACCGCGCGGGAGCGGGTGGACCTTGGCGGCCGGACGGTCCTGCCGGGCTTCAACGACGCTCATGCCCACTCCGTCTGGTTCGGCCAGACTCTCCTCGAAGTGGACCTCAGCGAGGCCACCACGCTGGACGATGTTCTGGAGGCCGTCCGCTGCGACGCCGAACGGCGCGCGCCCGGCGAGTGGGTGAAGTGCTCCGGCTACAGCCCGCTGAGCCTCACCACCCGCACCCCGCGCCGTGAGGACCTGGATGCGGCTGCTGGCGGCCGCCCCGTGCTGCTACGCCACAACTCCGGCCACGCATTCACCGTGAACACGGCCGTGCTGGAGCAGGCCGGCATCGGGGTGGCGCCTGGGCACCAGCCCGAGGGCGGGCGCATCGTCACGGACGAGTCCGGGAAGGCCACGGGCCTGCTCGAGGAGACTGCGATGGCACTCGTGCAGGAGCTGATCCTCCCCGAGTCCCGCGCCGAGATCGCCCAGTGCCTGGCCGCGGCCACCGAGGCGTACGCCGCGGAGGGCCTGACCTCCGTCACCGACGCCGGCACGGCGGGCGGGTGGATCGGCCACAGCCCGCAGGAACTCGCCGCCTATCAGGACGCCCGGGACGCTGGCCGGCTGCGCACCCGCCTGCAGGCCATGGTCACCTCGGACGTGCTCCACGACGTCGGTGGCCATGCCGACGATCCCGCCGCCCTCACCCTGGACGCCGGGTTGCGCTCCGGCCTCGGCAACGAGTGGTTCGAACTGGGCCCGGTGAAATTCTTCACCGACGGCTCACTGCTCGGTGCGACGGCGGCCATGACCGACCCGTATTGTTCCCATGGTGCCGAGACGGGCTACCTGCAGATGGACGCCCCGACCATGGCGGCCCGCATCCGCGGCGCCGCGCGCGCAGGCTGGGCACTCGCCCTCCACGCGATCGGCGACGCCGCCCTGGACTTCGCCCTCGAGACCATCGAGCAGGCTCGGGCGGAGGCCGGCCCCGGGCCCATGCCGGACCGCATCGAGCACGGCGGAGTCGTCCGCCCGGACCAGGTGGTCCGCATGGCCGCTCTCGGTGTTGTGCTGGTCCCGCAGCCCCATTTCCTGGCCAGCTTCGGCGACGGGATGGCCGGCCTGCTCGGCCCTGAGCGGACCGCCCTCTCCTACCCCGCGCGTCGTCTTCTCGACGCCGGGATGATGCTTCCCGGCAGCTCAGACCGCCCCGTGGCGCCCGGCGCACCGCTCGCTGTCGTCCAATCCTTCGTCAGGCGCCTCACTCAGAGCGGCGAGGTCTACGGACCGGACGAGCGGATCGGCGTCGAGGAGGCGCTGCGCGCGTACACCGCCGGCTCCGCCGCGGCGACCGGCTGGGCTGGCCGTAAGGGCCAGGTGGCCGCGGGCCAGCTCGCCGATCTCGTCGTGCTCGAGGAGGACCCGCTGCGGGTCGAGCCGGACGACCTGGCGGACATCCCCATCTCGTCCACGTGGGTGGGCGGGGAGATCACCTACGGAGAGGAACGATGATGACCGGCACTGCGGACTTCCTGAACGATTTCGCCACCATGTCCACCCATGGGGCGACCCCCGGTGGGGGCGTGGACCGCCAGGCCGGTACTGACGCGGACCGCTCCGTTCGCCGGTGGTTCCACGGCTGGCTGGAGGAGCGCGGGTTCACGGTGGACTACGACGCGATCGGCAACCAGATCGGCCGCATCGAGCTTGTGCCCGGCGCCCCGTACATCGTGGCCGGCTCTCACCTGGACTCTCAGCCGCTGGCTGGCCGCTTCGACGGCGCCTACGGCGTGCTCGCCGCCGGACACGCAGCGGCCGCTGTCGCGGACGCCGTGCGCGCCGGTGAGGCGGCATCGGTCTTCAACGTGGCCGTCGTGAACTGGTTCAACGAGGAGGGCTCGCGGTTCACTCCGTCGATGATGGGCTCGTCCGTGCACACCGGGCGGCTCGAGCTGGCGGACGCGCTGGCGAAGGCGGCTCGAGACGGCGCAACCGTGGCCGAGGAGCTGGGGGCCGAGGGTCGCGCCGGGTCCGGTGCCTTCCCCGAGACCGCCGGCTACGCCGAGCTGCACGTGGAACAGGGCCGGTCCATGGAGGAGC
Source organism: Micrococcus sp. 116 (assembly GCF_902506395.1). NCBI lineage: Bacteria > Bacillati > Actinomycetota > Actinomycetes > Micrococcales > Micrococcaceae > Micrococcus > Micrococcus sp. 116. Next base: position 2,126,048 of record NZ_LR732370.1, on the reverse strand, counting down.
GCGAGCTGCAGGTCGGCTTCGTGACCGCCACATGGGGCGCCAAGAAGTTCCGCGTCACCGTGACTGGTGCACAGGCCCACACCGGCTCCACCCGCATGGAAGACCGACAGGACGCTCTCTACGGAGCGGCCCGCGTGATCGTGGCCGCCCGTGAGGTGGCCGACCGTGCGCCGTACCGGGCGCTGCACTCGTCCGTATCCGAGCTGGACCTCGAGCCGAACTCGCCCGTCACGCTGGCGCGCGAGGTCGTGCTGAACCTGGACCTGCGCTCCCCGGAGACGTCCGTGCTGGAAGACGCCGAAGCCTGGCTGCGTGAAACCGTCGTCCGGATCGAGGAGGAGGCCCGCGTGCGCGTGGACCTCGAGCTCACCCACTCGTGGGGCCAGCTCGCCTACCCGGAGGAGGGCGTGGCCTTGGCACGGAAGGTGGCCGAGGAGCGCGGCTTGCGGGGCGGAGAGGTGCTGACCGTGGCCGGCCACGACTCCACCAACATGAAGGACGTTGTGCCCACCGTCATGCTGTTCGTCCCTTCGGTGGACGGCGTCTCCCACAACGAAGCTGAGCTGACCTCGGACGAGGACATGCTGGCCGGCGTCGACCTGCTCACGGGCGTGCTCACGCGCATGGTGGAGGGGGACCTCAAAGCCTGACCTTGCCTGTCCTGGCCCCGACCGGCTGGGTCGCCGGTGGGCGGGGCCATTGACCGGCCTCTCCCGCCGCTGAGAGGGTCGGGCCATGACCGAAGGAGCCCCCCAATGACCCGCGTCCACGTCCTTGCCACCGGTGGCACGATCGCCTCGCGCTCTGGCGAGGGGTCCGGGGCGACGGCCGGGGACTCCGCTGAGGTCCTGCTCGAGGGCATGGACGCGGCCGCCGACGTCGAGGTCACCAGCGAGGACGTGATGACGGTCGGCAGCTACCGGCTCGGACTGCCGGAGCTGGCCACGATCGCCCGCGTCTCACGCGAGCGCGCGGAAGACCCCGGCATCGACGGTGTCGTCGTCACACACGGCACTGACACCATGGAGGAGACCGCGTTCCTCGCGGACCTGCTGAACGGCACGGACACCCCCGTAGTCTTCACGGGCGCCCAGCGCGCTGCCGACCACCCGGACACCGACGGTCCCCGCAACCTCCGCCAGGCCGTCCTCGCCGCCGCTCACCCGAACGCTCGCGGACTCGGCACCCTCGTCGCCTTCGACGGTGTGCTGCTCTCGGCACGCGGCACCCGCAAGGGGCACACGATGGTCAGCCAGCCGTTCACCGGCGGCACGCTCGTAGGCACGACGCACGGGGATGAGTTCCGCCTGCACGCCCGCCCGCATCGACCCGGCACCCTCGACCTCCCGGACTCCGGGCTGGACGGCGTCCGCGTCGACCTGATCACCGCGTACCCGGGCGCGGACCCCGCGGCCCTGCCGGCCGCCGTCGATCGCGGCGCCCACGGCATCGTGCTGGCCGGCACTGGCCTGGGCAACGCCGGGCCCGGACACGCGGAGGCGGTGGCTGACCTTGTCGCGCGAGGGGTGCCCGTCGTGCTGGCGACCCGCACCCTGGCCGGCCCCGTCCTCGGCGTCTACGGCAGCGGCGGTGGCGCGGACATCCTGGCCGCCGGTGCCGTGGCGGCCGGCGAGCTGCCGCCGTTCCAGGCCCGCATCCTGGCCGCCGCCCTGCTGGCACATCGTCCGGATCCCCACGAGTTTGCGGCGCGGTTCACCCGGCTGCGCTGACCCCACCCACGATTCCGAGGAGGAACCCCCATGGCGAAGAAGATCTACGTGAGCGTCGGCATCGATGTGGACGCGGTCGGCGGCTGGCTCGGCTCGTACGGCGGCGAGGACTCCCCGGGCGACATCTCCCGCGGCCTGTTCGCCGGCGAGGTGGGTGTACCGCGTCTGCTGCAGCTCTTCCAGCGGCGAGAGCTGCCGGTCTCCTGGTTCTGGCCGGGGCACTCGATCGAGACGTTCCCGGAGCAGTTCGACGCCGTCGTCGCCGCCGGTCACGAGATCGGCGTGCACGGGTACTCACACGAGAACCCCATTGCCATGACCCGGCAGCAGGAGACCGAGATCCTGGACTACTGCACGGACCTGATCGAGCGCCGCTCGGGCACCAAGCCCGTGGGCTACGTGGCGCCGTGGTGGGAGTTCTCCAAGGTGACCAACGAGATCCTGCTCGAGCGGGGCTTCCTCTACGACCACTCGCTCATGCACGACGACCACACCCCGTACTACGTGCGTGTGGGGGACAGCTGGACGAAGATCGACTACGAGGCCGCGTCCGCGCACGAGTGGATGAAGCCGCTCGTCCGGGGCGAAGAGACCGACCTGATCGAGATCCCGGCGTCCTGGTACCTGGACGACCTGCCTCCCATGATGTTCATCAAGTCCAGCCCCAACAGCCACGGCTTCGTCTCCCCGCGGGACATCGAGCAGCTGTGGAAGGACCAGTTCGACTGGGTGCACCGCGAGATGGACTACGCCGTCTTCCCGATCACGATCCACCCGGACGTGTCCGGACGCCCCCAGAACCTGCTCATGCTGGAGCGGCTGTTCGACCACATCCAGGGGCACAACGGCGTGGAGTTCGCGTTCATGAAGGACGTGGCCGCGGACTTCGCCCGCCGGTTCCCCCGCGAGCTCCGCTGAGCGCGGATGTGCGGGGCGTGCGGACGCGGGGTGGCGTCCCCGACGACAGCGTTCCTCAACGAGCACGGCCTCAAACGGCGGGCCCTGGCGCGGCTGCGCGGCGAGCTCGCCCCGGGGTGTCGACTCACGCTCGAGGGGGACGCCTGGACGCTGATCCGCCGCTCGGGGCGCGGTGAGCACCACGCCGACGTCGAGGGGTTGATCGCCAGCCTCGAGGGCGGCGCCGCGGGGGACTGGGCCGGGGCCGAGCCACCACGGGAGGTTGTGGCGGCTGTGACGGCGGGGATGGTGGCCCGCGCCCGAGGCAGGTCGGCCTGACGGCCGCGACACGACCTGGGGTCTGCCGTCAGGTCATGTCGCGATCGACAGGTCATGCCGAATCCACCGCCGCCCCCTCATGTCTCCGGGAACCACCCCGCCCGCACGGTCGCCTCGGTCCCGCGCGGCAGCCTCGGACAGCCGCTGGCGGCCAGGTCCCGGCAGGCGTCTGTGAGCGCCTCGAACGGCCACCCCGGGGCGCCGACCGCCACCCGGATCACCGGCAGGACGCCGCCGTCGTCGTCATCCTGGGGCACGTCCGTCTCCAGCAGCCACCAGGGGGAGGCGCCGTCGACGCCGGGCGGCCGCGATCCGATACCGCTGCGGGTCGGTCACCCGGGAGTACTCCTCCTCCCGGGGTGGGGCGCCGTCCGGGTGCGGGCCAGGCCAGGTGGGCAGGTCGAGGGCGGCGTACCGCCGGGCCACCTCCGCCCGTAGGCGCGGCAGGGCCGTCATGGGAGGCTCACCGTGTGTCCGGCCCGGGCGGCCACCCCGGGCTCACTCCGCCGGCGCCAGTTCCCGCTTGAGGATCTTGCCGGTGGCGGTCTTGGGCAGCCCGTCCCGCACGGTCACGGTGCGCGGGTACTTGTAGGGGGCCACCTGAGACTTCACGTGCTGGATCAGCTCCTCCTCCGTGGCGTGCGCGCCGGGGGCGAGCACCACGTGCGCGGCGACCTCCTGGCCGAGCTCCGGGTGGGGCACCCCCACCACGGCGGCCTCCGCGACGGCCGGGTGCTCGTAGAGCACCTCCTCGATCTCGCGCGGGTACACGTTGAGCCCGCCGCGCAGGATCATGTCCTTCGTGCGGTCCACGATGTAGTAGTTGCCCGCGGCATCGCGCCGGGCGAGGTCGCCGGAGCGGAACCAGCCGTCCTCGGTGATGGCCTGGGCGGTGGCCTCCGGCTTGCCCCAGTAGCCCTTCATCACGTTCTCCCCGCGGATCCACACCTCGCCCAGGGTCTCCTCGTCGCCCTCGGGCACGACGGCCCCGTCCGGCGTCACCAGCTGCAGTTCGCACCCGCGGACGGCGCGTCCGATCGAGCCCGGCTGATGCTCCTCACCCGGATGGTTGAAGCACGCCACCGGGGAGGTCTCGGACAGGCCGTAGCCCTCGAGGATCTCGCAGTCGAAGGTGGCCTCGAAGCGGCGCAGCAGCTCCACGGGCAGGGCGGATCCGCCGGAGACGCCCAGGCGCAGGCTGGCCAGGTCCTCCGGATGGTCCTTGGCCGCGGCCAGCACGGCCCCGTACATGGTGGGCACGCCGATGAACACGTCCACCGCGCGCTCCCTGACGGTCTGCGCGGCCACGGCGGGATCGAAGCGGGGGATCAACGCCAGGCTGGCGCCCATCGTCACGGGCGCCATGAGCGCGCACGTGAGGCCGAAGACGTGGAACAGCGGCAGGCAGCCGAGCACGGTCTCCCCGTGCTGGAGCTGGATCAGCGTCTCCGCCGCGGTGTCCGCGTTGGTGCCCATGTTCCGGTGGGTCAGCTGGGCGCCCTTGGGGCGGCCGGTGGTGCCGGAGGTGTAGAGGATGACGGCGTCGTCCTCGAGGTCCCGCTCGACGGTCTCGGTCACCGGGCCGGGGCTCTCCGCGAGGTGCGGGGCGAGGCCGTCTTCGCCGAGGGTGCGCAGCGGCACACCGCGCTCGCGGGCGCCCTCCACGGCTTCCTCGGACGGCACCGACCACAGCATCGACGCGCCCGAGTCCTCCAGGTAGTACTCGATCTCGCGGCGCTTGAACAGCGGGTTCATCGGGACGACGACGGCGCCCAGCTGCAGGGCCGCGAAGAACACCACCGGGAACGCCGGGATGTTCGGCACCATGAGCGCCACGCGGTCCCCGGGGCCGATGCCCTCCTGCCGCATGAGCCCGGCCAGACGCTGGGACTGGTCCTGCAGCTCCGCGTATGTCATGCGGTTCTCGCCGAGGATCAGGGCGGTGGAGTTCGGATGCTCGGCGGCGGTGCGCTCGAGGCGGGCGGGCAGGGTGAGGGTCACGACGGGCCTCCGAGGGGAGTCGGATGTGATGGGAACCACAGCGTAACGCCCGGCGGTGCTCGTTCGCTGTGAGCCGAGTGGGGTGTGTCGGCCAACCTCACGCCAGCGACATCACCGCGGTTCTGCCCGGCGGTGATGTCGCTGGCGCGCGGTCATCCACCGGCCCCGCCCGCGTCGCCGATGTGTCGTCTCCACGGCTCAGGGGCGCAAGACTGGTCCCCGCACACCGCCCGGACCGCCGGGCCAGACCGGAGGACAGACCATGACCGCACAGACCCCCGCCACCCCTGCCATCCCCAAGACGATGAAGGCGGTCGTCATGCGCGCGCCGGGCGACGTCGTCGTGGAGGAGGTGGACACCCCGCGCGTCGCCCAGCCCACGGATGTGGTCCTGAAGCTGGCCGCCGCGTGCGTGTGCGGCTCGGACCTGTGGCCCTACCGCGGCCACAACGACGTCGACCACCGGCGCATGGGCCACGAGTACGTCGGCACGATCGTGGAGAAGGGCGAGGACGTCGCCACCCTCGAGGTCGGCGACTTCGTGATCGGCTCCTTCATGCTCTCGGACAACACGTGCGAGATCTGCCAGGCCGGCTACCAGTCCCGCTGCGTCAACGCCGGCGAGTACACGGGCAGCCAGGCGCAGTACATGCGCGTCGAGCTCGCCGACGGCTCCCTCGTGAAGGTGCCCGGGGGCGAGCCCTCGGACCCGGACCGCCTGGCCGACTACCTCGCCGCCTCGGATGTGCTCGGCACCGGCTGGTACGCCGCCGTCGCCGCGCAGGCCGGCCCCGGCAAGACCATCGCCGTGGTCGGCGACGGCGCCGTCGGCCTGTGCGCCGTCCTGGCCGCCAAGACCCTCGGCGCGGAGCAGGTCATCGTGTTCTCCCGCCATGAGGATCGGGCCGCGCTCGCCCGGGAGTTCGGCGCGGACGTCGTGATCGCCGAGCGCGGCGAGGAGGGCGCCGCCCAGGTGCGCGAGCTCACCGGCGGCTACGGCGCGCACGGGGTGTGCGAGGCCGTCGGCACGCAGGGCTCGATGGACCAGGCCCTAGCCTCGGTGCGCCCCGGCGGGTACCTCGGGTTCGTGGGCGTCTCCCACGACCAGACCCTCGACGGCTCCGACCTCTTCGCACGGGAGGTCCACCTCGAGGGCGGGCCCGCCCCCGTCCGCCGCTTCCTGTCCGAGCTGATCGAGCGCATCCAGTCCGGTGAGATCCAGCCCGGCCGTGTGTTCACCGCGCGCATGCCGCTCGACGACGCCGCCGAGGCGTATCGGGCCATGGACGAGCGCCGCGAGATCAAGGTGCTGCTGGAGGTCTGAGCCCCCCGCGGCGGGCGGAGGTGCCGAGGGGCTCCTCCGCCCTTCAGCCCTTCTTCACGGTGATCGTCCACTCCGCGGCGCCGCGCTTCACGAAGTCGGTGACCTCGTGGCCGTTCTCCGCGGCCCAGCGGGGCAGGGAGTCGGTGGCCTGGGTGCAGTCGAAATCGATCACGAGCTCGTCCCCGGAGGGGATCTGCTGCATCGCCTGGTTGGCCTCCACGAGCGGGAAGGGGCAGACCTGGCCGTCGGTCTCGAGCAGGTGCTTCGCCATGATGTTCTCTCCTTGATGTCGGTGGTCAGAGATCGTGCGCGGGCGGGCCGGCTCAGCCGATCGGCGTGAGCTTGACGGGGCGGGCCGCCCCGGCGTCCGCCGCCGCGCCCTCGGCCGAGGTGAGGCCGGAGCCGGAGGCGGGGACCGGCGTCGTGCCCTTGCCGCGGTGGTTGAGGATGAAGAGCTTGGCCGCCAGGCCGGTGCCGAGCACCATGAACACGAGCGCGGTCCAGCCCTGGAAGCTGAAGGTCGCGGTGTTCACCATCGCGTTGCCGATGGTGCAGCCGCCGGCCCACGCCGCGCCCCAGCCCATGCCGAGGCCGCCGATGATCGAGCGGACGGTGGTCTGCGCGTCGGGCACGCGGACGCGGAACTCGCCCGAGGCCTTCGCGGCGATGAACGAGCCGATCAGCAGGCCCGTCACCATCAGCACGCCCCAGTCCACGAGCTCGAGTTCGCCCGTGCCGAGGAACGCGCCGATGTTCGCGGACGGGCCGGTGATGCCCAGACCGGACTCGCGGCCGGTCGCCCAGGAGAGCGGCCACGCGAGGATCGCCAGCACGCCGATGATCGCGGCGGTGACGAACGGGTGCCACGCCTTCTCGGTGAGCACGTGCGCGAGGCCGGTCTTGGCGGCGGGCAGGCGGAAGCGGGTCATGGCTGCCTCGCGACGCAGGTGATGACGCACGGCCAGGCCGACGCCGGCCACGAGCAGCGCCACGAACACCCACGGGGACAGCCCCGTGAGCTGCTGGAACGAGCCCGTCTGCGTCTCGACGGAGCGGACGGCCTCGGTGGTGCCGGCCAGCGGGCCCTTGCGGAACGCGGTGGCGCCCACGATGTAGAAGATCAGGGCGAACCACGAGCCCACGAGGCCCTCGCCCGCGCGGTAGTACGTGCCGGTGGCGCAGCCGCCCGCGAGCACGATCGAGAAGCCGAAGATCAGGCCGCCGATGATCGTGCCGAGCCACGGGAACGTCTCCGCCTCCAGGGTGATCACGCCGAGCGCGTCGAGGGCGAACACGCCCACCGACTGGACGGCCACGATCACCATGAACGCGGTGAGCCATCGGGTGGACCGGATGGTGAACAGGTCACGGAAGGCGCCCGTGACGCAGAAGCGTCCGCGCTGGAACACGAAGCCCAGGACGAGGCCGAGGAGGAGTCCGGTGATGATCATGCCTGCCATGAGACAGGGTGCGGCCGGGCCCGCGCGCCGGGCAGGACGTGCGGGGTAACAGTCGGAGGACTGTGCCGGGGACGACGCGCGGGGGCGCCGTGGGCGACGCTTGACCCTCCCCTTGGGGGAACGCCCACGCTGGGATCACCTGAGAGAAAGGTCGCCCCATGAGCCCCCTGATGACCGTCGGCGAGTTCGCCCTCGCCACCGGACTGAGCGCGAAGGCGCTGCGCTTCTACGACGAGCGCGGCCTCCTCGCCCCCGCCGACGTCGACGCCCACTCCGGCTACCGCCGCTACGCGCCCGCCCAGATCCGGACGGCCGCACAGATCCGCGTCCTGCGGGCGGCCGGCCTCACGGTCGACGACGTCCGGTCCGTCCTCGCGGACCCCGCCTCCCTGCCGGCGCGGCTCGAGACACACGCGGCCGAGCTGCGACGCCGCCGCGACCTCGAGGACCGCGCGCTCGCGCTCGCGGCCGCCGGTGTCTACGCGGCCCCGGATCCCGACGACGACGGCGGCCCCGCCCGTCCCGGCCCCGTGGCGGAACGCACGGTCGGGCCGACGCCGTGGGCCGGCGTCGTGCAGCGGGTGGCCCTGGACGAGGCCGGTGAGGAGGGGACCACCGAGCGCGCGAACGCCGCCTTCGCGATGCTGTTCCAGGCGCTCGCGGAGGCGGGGCCGGCACCGGCCGGGCCGCTGTGGACGGCGCTGCGTCCGGTGCCGGGCGCCGCCGACGTCGTGGAGACCGTCCTGGCGGTCCCGCTGAGCGGTCCGGCTCCCGCGGGCCTCAGGGTCGACGGGCACGAGGTGGTGACCGGGACACTGCCACGCCGTGTGGAGCGGTACGTGGACGTGCGGGCCGATGCGGGCGACGTCGACCTCCTCGACGACGCCCCCGGCGGCGCGCTGCCCCATCCGGATCTGCTGGGACTCATGGACGCGTTCGACGTGGACGACGCCGGCGCCGCGCCGGAGATCCGCCAGATCCTCGTGGACCCGGAGGCCGGACACGTCGAGTTGGCGGTGACGGTGCGGGAGGAGGCGGGAGCGGGGCAGGGGTGAGCCGGTGCGGGGGCGGCACGGCGTGTCTGGCCGGCCGACCCTGCCGGTCTCACACAGACCCCCCGGGGGCTCAGGGGTGCCCGGGGTGGCCCGAATGTGATGGAGTGCACGGATCCTGTCCGCGACCTGGGAAGAAGCCATGGAGCAGTTCGTCACCGCCGCCAACTCGATCATGTGGAGCCTGCCCATGGTCGTCGGGCTCCTCGCCCTAGGCCTGTACTTCACGATCCGCATGGCGGCTCCCCAGGTGCGGCTGCTCAGGGACATGGTGGGCCAGCTGGTCAGGGGAGGATCGTCGTCGGCGGGGATCAGCTCGTTCCAGTCGTTCGCCATGGCCCTGGGCGGGCGCATCGGTGTCGGCAACATCGCGGGCGTCGCGGCCGCGATCTACCTGGGCGGCCCGGGCGCGCTGTTCTGGATGTGGGTGACGGCGATCCTCGGCGCCCCCGTGGCGCTCGTGGAGAGCTCGCTGGCGCAGCTCTACAAGCACAAGGTCCGCGGCGAGTACCGCGGCGGGCCCGCGTACTACATCCTCGAGGGGCTCGGCCGGAACTGGCGGTGGCTGGCGGTCGCGTACGCCGCGGCCACCGTGTTCGCGACGGTCTTCACCGGCCCGCAGATCCAGGCCAACGCCGTCACCGCCGCCACGACCGAGGCGTGGGGCTGGAACCCGCTGTGGGTGGGTCTCGGGATGGCCGTGCTGTTCTGCGCGATCGTGTTCGGTGGCATGCACCGCCTGGGCCGCACGGTGGGCCTCGTGGTCCCGTTCATGGCCGGCGCGTACATCCTGGTGGGGCTGCTCGTCGTCGGACTCATGTGGCAGCAGGTCCCCGCGATGTTCGGGCTGATCTTCTCCAGCGCGCTGGGCCTGCACTCGGTCTACGGCGGCATCCTCGGCGCCGCCGTCGCGTGGGGCGTGCGCCGTGCCGTGTACTCCACCGAGATCGGCACCGGTTCGGGCGCCCAGGCCTCGGCGGCCGCCCACGTCTCCCACCCCGTGAAGCAGGGCCTGGCCCAGGCGTTCTCCGCCTACGTGGACACCCTGTTCGTCTGCACCATGACCGGCCTGATGATCCTCGCCACGAACAGCTTCAACGTGCTGGGCCCGGACGAGGAGAGCCTCCTCGCGGAGCACGTGCCCGGCGTCGAGGAGGGCCCGGCATGGGTCCAGATCGCCATCGACGAGGCACTGCCCGCCTTCGGACCGTCCTTCGTGGCGATCGCCGTCTTCCTGTTCTCCTTCACCACCCTGCTCTCCTTCGCGTTCTACGCGGAGACGAACGTCGCCTACCTCATCCCCAACAAGACGGCGCAGCGCGCGGTCATCGCGATCGCCCGGCTGCTGCTGGCCGGCTCCATGGTGTTCGGGTCCGTGCAGAGCTCGGCCCTCGTGTGGGCGTTCGCCGACTTCGGCGTCGGCCTCTACACGTGGGTGAACATCGTGGCGCTCATCCTGCTGAGCCCCGTGGCCATCCGGCTGCTCAAGGACTACGACCGCCAGCGCCGCGCCGGCCAGGAACCCGTGCTGGATCCGCACGCGATCGGCGTCCGCAACGCCCGCCTGTGGGAGCAGATCCACGCGGCGTACCAGCAGACCGGCGACCTCGACCGCGCCATGGAGCACGTCGCCGACACCGCCCCGGACACCCGGGCCATCACCGTGGTCCCGCGCCGGGAGGGCTGAGGACCGACGACGGCGGCCCGGGGCGCCGGACGTCCGCGACGACGTCGGGCCACGGGCCAGGGCCGTCCGCGCGGCCTGAATCCCGGCAGGCTCACCCCATGGACCACAAGGAGATCCTCCATCAGGGGCTGCGCCGGCAGCGCGACGCCCTCTTCGCGAAGCTGGACGGCCTGCCCGAGCGGGAGGTCCGCCTGCCCCGCACCCCCACCGGCACCAACCTGCTGGGCCTGCTCAAGCACGCGGCCACGTGCGAGCTCGAGTACTTCGGCGAGGTCTTCGGCCGCCCCGCCGGCATCCCCCTGCCCTGGGACGCGCCGGGGGTGGGCGAGGAGGACGGCGCGGACCTGTTCGCCGCCGAGGACGAGACCCTCGAGGACGTCCTCGACTACGCGCGGCGATGCTTCGCGCACGCGGACGCGACCATCGAGGCCCTCGTCCTCGACGCGCGGGGGCGGGTCCCCTGGTGGCCCGCGCACCTGGCCGAGGTGACTCTGGCGCAGATCCTCTCCCACGTGGCCCTCGACGCGGCCCGCCATGCCGGCCACGCCGACATCCTGCGCGAGGGGATCGACGGGCAGGCCGGCCTGCGCGGCCCCGGGGACAACCTGCCCGGCTGGGACGCCGAGCGGTGGGCCGCGCACGTGCGGCGGCTCGAGGGGATCGCCCGGGGTGCGGGCCCGGTGCGCTAGCGTCCGCGGTGATGACTCCCCGCTCGCTCGCCGGTCTGGCCCTCACCGTCGCCGCCCTGATGTCCGCCTTCGTGCTGATGGCGCCGACGGCGCCGGGGCTGTTCGTCGGCGTGCTCACGGTGGGGACCTTCGGGTTCGGCCCGTTCTACGGGGAGCCCTCGCGGCAGCTCGTGGACCGGCCGTGGAGGCGGGACACGCGCTGGCGCGATCTCGCCCGCCGGGTCCGCACCGACTGGCTCTCCCGGCAGCTGGGCGCCGTCGGCTGGAACGCGGCCATCAGCCGCCGCATCACCGGCCGGGCCGACCTGCGGCGCATCCGCACCGCCGCCGTGGGCTCCCTCGTCAGCCACGCCGCCTCCGCGGGTCTGCACGCGGTGGCGGGCGTGGCGCTGGCGGCCGTCGGGCATCCGGTCTGGGGCGTGGTCGCGGTGGCCCTGGGGCTCGTGGTGCACGCCTGGCCGGCCCTGCTGCAGGTCTCCGTGCTCGGGCGCATCGACGGACTCCAGACGCAGATCCGCGGGGACCAGCTGCTCTGGTGACCGGCCGGCACCGGGCGGCCCGGCCGAGCACTTTGTGGGCCGAATCCGACGGATGAGCCCCTGAATCGGGCACGGGAGCGTCGCATTCGGCCCGCAAAGCGGTGGGGAGGGGGCAGCGGGGAGAGGGCGGCGAAGCGGGGAGAGGGCGGCGAGGAGAGGGCGGCGGGGAGAGGGCGGCACCGCGCGCTCAGCCCTACGCTCGGACCCATGACCGAGCACACATCCGAGCACACCCCCGAGAACCCCCACGTCGTCCGCCGCGGCTCCGGCGTCCCGCTGATCGCGGTGCACGGCAACAGCGTGGACCACCGGCTGCTGCTGCCGCTCGACGACGCCCTCGCCGAGGCCGGGGAGGTCGAGCGGATCTACGTGGACCTGCCGGGCTTCGGCCGGACCTCGGCCCTCCAGGACGACGGCGGCCTCCCCGAGCTCGCCGCCTGGCTCGTGGACTGGATCAGCGCGGAGGTCGGCGAGCGGCCGTTCGCGGTGCTCGGCAACTCCCTCGGCGGCCTGCTCGCCCGGCACGTGGCGGCCGAGTTCGGCGCGCAGGTGTTGGGGCTGGGGCTGCTCGCGCCCGTCGTCGACCCGGACGAGGACCGGCGCACCCGCACCGACCTGGTGGTGCGCGAGCGCGACGACGCCTTCATGTCTACCCTCGACCCCGACGACGCCGCCCCGTTCCTCGAGATGTCCCCGCGGCTGACGCGGGACACGTGGGAGCGGTTCCGCGAGCACGCGCTGCCGGGCGTCCGCGCCGTGGACGAGGAGGCGCTGAAGCGCCTGTCCGCGCGCTACGTCCTGGACGCCGTGCCGGAGGAGGCCGCGCCGCCGTTCGAGGGGCCCGCCCTGATCCTCACCGGCCGGGAGGACCACCTCGTCGGCTACCGGGACCAGGCCGGGCTCCTGGAGCATTACCCGCGCGCCACCTACGCGGCGCTCGACGCCGCCGGCCACAACGTGCACCTGGACCAGCAGGAGGTCGCCGAGGCGCTCGTCCGCGCGTGGGCGGTGCAGGTGGGCCGCGCGGCGTCGGACTGAGGCGGGGTCAGGGGGAGGGACGGGCCTCCACCCGGGCCTCCGCCTCGGCGCCCGCCCCCACCCCGACGCCGGCCCGCGCCAGCAGGCCGTCGGCCACCCGCAGCAGGGCGGCGACCGCCACGAAGAACACGAGGATCGCCACCACGTAGACGGCGACGCCGTCGTAGCCCAGCCGCGGGACGTCCAGGATCGTGTACGGGTACCAGTCCAGCCACGGCCCGCGCAGCAGCGTGAACGCCAGCCAGGCGAGCGGGATGAGCGTGGACAACCACACCACCCGCCACGTGATCTGCCGCCGCGGCCCGAAGACCGCCCACAGCACCGGGGTGAGGATCGGCGTGACGATGTGCTGCAGGGTGTCGTTGAACCGCTCGACGGCGGTCATCGGGTCGGCGTCCCGCAGCAGCACGTTGAACACCACGCCCGTGATCACGATGCACACCACCCCCGTCACCCGCAGCACCCGGAACAGCGTGCCCGGCCGGTGCAGGCGCAGCGCCAGCAGCAGGGACGTCAGCCCCACCAGGAAGTTCGAGAGGAACGTGAAGTACGTGGGCTGGTTGAGCATGTGCTCCCAGCCGCCCTCGAGCACGCCCGCGTAGCCCGCGTCGGCCGGCAGGTCCGAGGACTTCCACGAGCCGATCCACAGTGAGAGCAGGTTGCCGCCCAGGGACAGGGCCGCGGCGACGGCGAAGGCAGGCCGCGCCGTCGTCGTCCAGCGGCCGGAGGGGGTGGGGAGGGTCATGCGCCCATCCTGCCGGAGCGCGACGCCGCCCCCGGTGCACTGGCCGAGCCGCTCGGGCCGGCGGGCGTGTCCCGGCCGGCGGTCCGGACCCTACGCTCGGCACCATGATCCGGACCCCCTGGACCCGCACCCCCGCCGGCGCGAGGCGCGCGCGCCGCCCCCGACAGTTCCGCCGCGTGACGACGACCGGGCCCGCCGCCGTGGACGTGGCCTGGGCCCGCTACGCCGACCTGCGCCTGTGGCCGCGGTGGGCTCCGCAGATCCGCGCCGTGGAGGCGCCACGGCGCCGGCTGCGGGCCGGGCTTCGCGGCGTGGTCCACGCGCCCCTGGGGCTGCGCGTCCCGTTCGTGGTCGAGGAGGTCGACGACGACGCCCGCACCTGGCGGTGGACGGTGCGGGTGGCCGGGACGGCGGTCTCCATGACGCACGACCTCACCGCCACCCCCCGCGGCACCCGGGCGGGGCTGACGGTCCACGGGCCCGCCGTCGTCGCCCTGGCCTACCGACTGCCGGCCCGCGTGGCGCTGCGGCGGCTGTGCCGGGCGCACCTCTGAGGGCGGACCGCCGGGCCGGGCCTGTGGCCAGGGGCCCCGCCCGCCTCACACCGCCGCGGCGTCGGTCCGCAGCTCGACGCGCGGCCAGTCGGCGAGGTCGGCGAGCATCTGCCGGTCGTGGGTCACCACGACGACGGCCTGCTCCGTGACCTGCAGGGCCTCGGTCATCTCGTCCACGAGCGCGGGGGAGAGGTGGTTCGTCGGCTCGTCCAGCAGCAGCACGTGGGGGCGCTCGATGAGCACCATCGCCAGGTGCAGACGGGCCTGCTGCCCCTGGGACAGGCGTCCGACCGGGGTGTCCGCGGCCTCGGCGGTGAGCAGCCCGAGCGAGGGCAGCGTGGGGGCCGGCAGGGGACGGCCCAGGTCGTCGACGCCGGCCTCGTCCGCGCCGACGCGGCGCACGTGCTCCTCGAACACGGCGGCGGCGGTGCGCTCCTCGTCCCACGCGGGGGTCTCCTGCGCCACGAGGCGCACGCGCACGTCGGCGCCCACGGTCACCAAGCCGCTCGTGGGCTCCAGGTCCCCGGCGAGCACGCGCAGCAGCGTGGACTTCCCGGCCCCGTTCGGGCCCGTCACCAGCACGCGGCCGCCCGGCACGAGGGCCGCGCCCATCGGCTGCTCGAGCCGCCCGGCCACGCGCACGGCGTCCGCGGTGAGCAGGACGTCGTCGCCCGCCGTGCCCGGCCCGCCCGCCGTGCCCGCCGCCGCGTCCGCGCCGTCCCGCGGGTCGCCGTCGGGCATGTCCGCGAACGGCCAGTCCAGGCGCAGGGGCGGCTCGGGCACGGTGATCCGGTGCGCCTCCAGCTCGTCGAAGCGCCGGTTGAACATCTGCACGATCCCCGCCGACCGGCTCGAGCGCTGGTGCTTGCCGGTGCCCTTCGGGGGCCGCCACGAGCCCTGCATCTGCTCCCGCGCGTCCTCCACGGCCAGCTCCAGCCGCTCGCGCTCGGCGTTCTGCTCGGCGTACTCCTGCTCCCAGGCGGCCCGGGCGCGGCGGCGCCCCTTCGCCCAGCCGGCGTACCCGCCGGAGTACCGCCGCGGCCGCCCGTCCTGGCTGGGATCCAGGTCCACGATGTCGGTGCACACGGCGCGCAGCAGGGCGCGGTCGTGGCTGACGACGGCGACCCCGCCCGGGTGCTCCACCAGCCGGCGGGTGAGGAAGTCCAGGGCGACGTCGTCCAGGTGGTTGGTCGGCTCGTCCAGCAGCAGCAGGTCCGGCCGGGAGCCGAGGGTGACGGCCAGGCGCACCCGGTGGCGCTGGCCGACCGAGAGCGATGTGAGGGGGCGCTCGCGGTCCGTGCACGCGTGCAGCCCCTCGAGGTCCATGTCCACGCGCCGGCCGGCGTCCCAGGCGTCGTAGAGGTGGGCCCGCTCCAGCGCGGTGGAGTACCGGTGTCCGGCGCCGGCGTCGTCGGGGGCCTCGGCCAGGGCGGCCGCGGCGGCGTCCAGGGCCTCGAGTGCGGCGTGCGGGCCCGTGAGGGCGTCGCGGACCAGGTCGCCCACCGTGCGGGAGCGCCCGTCGGCCCGCGCCCGCAGCGCCTGCGGGACGAACGCGAGCGTGCCCGCCCGCGTCACGCGGCCGACGTCGGGCGTGATCCGGCCCGTGAGCACGTGGAGCAGCGTGGTCTTGCCGCGCCCGTTCTCACCCACGATCCCGAGCCGCGAGCCGGCGTTGATCCGCACCGTGGCGTCCGTGAGCACGCGGTGCCCGCCGAGCGAGACGGTCAGGTGCTCGCCGCGCAGGTGGGCGGCGAGCACCTGACCGTCTCGCTC
>NZ_LR732370.1:2088127-2110120 GCF_902506395.1 Micrococcus sp. 116 | reverse complement strand
CGTCCGGGGTCGGGACTACGCTCGGGGCCATGTCCGCCGCCCCGCCGCCGCCCGCCTTCGGCACCGTCCTGCACCACCGCGCCCACGGGATGGCCCCGGGGGAGTCCATCTCCCCGCCGCTGGTCCACGCGAGCGCGTTCCACCTGCCCGGCGCGGACCCGGACGGCGCCCCCACCGCCCCCGGCGCGGACGTGCCTTTCCAGTACGCGCGCTGGGCCACGCCCACCTGGTCCGCGCTCGAGGCCGCCCTGGGCGCGCTGGAGGACGCCGACGTCGCCGTGGTCCCCTCCGGCATGGCCGCGATCGCCGCCGTCCTGCTGCCCCTGCTGCACCCGGGGGACCGCGCCCTCCTGCCCGCGGACGGCTACGGGCCCACCCGCGCCCTCGCCGCCGAGCACCTCACGCCCCGAGGCGTGCACGTGGACCTGGTCGCCACCCAGGGGCTCGCCCATGCGGACCTGAGCGGCTACGACCTGGTGCTCGTGGAGACCCCCTCCAACCCGGGGCTGCGCGTGGCGGACCTGGCGGACGTCGCCGCCCGCGCCCACGCGAACGGCCGCCGGGACGGCGCGGGGGCCCTCGTGGTGGTGGACAACACGCTGCTGACCCCCCTGGGGCAGCGCCCGCTGGAGCTGGGGGCGGACGTGGTCGTGGCCTCGGACACGAAGGCCGTCAACGGGCACACGGACGCCCTCGGCGGGCACGTGGCCAGCCGGGACCCGCAGGTGATGGCGCGGGTGCGCGGCTGGCGGACCCTGGCCGGCGGGATCCTGGGCACCCACGAGGCCTGGCTCATCCACCGCGGTCTCGAGACCCTCGAGGTCCGCTTCGCCCGGATGTGCGCCTCGGCGCAGGCGGTCGCGGAGCTGGCCGCGGGCCACCCAGCGGTGCGCGCCGTGGTCTACCCGGGGCTGGCGGACCACCCGGACGCGGAGGTCGTGGCGCGTCAGATGACGGCGGCGGGCGGCCTCGTCGGGCTGCGGTTCGCGGACGCGGCGGCGGCCGAGCGGTTCATCGCCGCGGCGCAGTACGTGGTGCCGCAGACCAGCTTCGGCGGCACGCACACGGCGGCCGAGCGCCGCGCCCGCTGGGGCGACGACGTCCCGGACGGTTTCGTGCGTCTGTCCGTGGGCGTGGAGCCCACCGCCGAGCTGCTGGCCGACCTGGAACGCGCGATGACCGCCGCGGGCGGCGGGCCGACCGCCTGACCCGCGCCCTCCGCACTTTGTGGGCCGAATACGACTCTCCCGGGGGCTCTGGGGCCCGGGAGAGTCGTATTCGGCCCTGAAAGTGAGCGCCGCCGAGACCTCACCCTGACCCGCGTCCCGGCTACGCTCGCGAACCAGTCCCCGCCGCCCCACCCCAGGAGCCCCCATGCAGCTCGACCTGATCGTGGAGAACGCCCGCCTCATCACCGGCGACCCCGCCCGCCCGTCGGCCTCGCGGCTGGGGGTGTGGCGGGGCGTCGTCGTCGGGGTGGACGAGCAGCTGGACGGCCTCGCGACGCGCGAACGTCTCGACGCGCGGGGGCGCACCGTCCTCGCCGGGTTCAACGACGCCCACGCGCACAGCGTCTGGTTCGGCCAGTCCCGGCTGGACGTGGACCTCGAGGGCGCGCGCACCGCGGAGGAGGTCCACCGCCGGGTCTGCGCCCGCGCCGCCGAGCTCGACCCTGGCGCCTGGGTGACGTGCACCGGCTTCGACCCCGGCCACCTCACCGGCCCCCAGCCGGACCGGGACGGCCTCGACGCCGCCGCCTCCGGGCGCCCGGTGCTCATCCGCCACAACACGGGCCACGCCGTCACGGTGTCCGGGGCGGTGCTGGTCCTGGCCGGCGTGGGGGAGCAGGTGCTGCAGCAGCCCGAGGGCGGGCGGATCCTCACGGACGCCGCCGGCCGGCCCACCGGCCTGTTGGAGGAGACCGCCATGAGCCTGGTGACCCGGCTGCTGCAGCCGGAGTCCCACGAGCACATCGGCGCGTGCCTGGCGCGGGCCTCGCAGGAGTACGCGGCCGAGGGCATCACCTCGGTGACGGATGCGGGGGTGGCCGGCGGGTGGATCGGGCACAGCCCGCTCGAGTTCGGCGCGTATCAGCGCGCCCGGGACGCGGGGCTGCTGCGCACCCGCTTCCAGACGATGGTCACCCTGGACGCGCTGCACCCGGTGGACGGCCATCCCGACGACGGCACGCACCTCACCCTCGACGCCGGCGTGCGCACGGGCGTGGGCGACGAGTGGCTGCAGATCGGGCCGGCGAAGGTGTTCACGGACGGGTCGATGCTCGGACAGACCGCCGCGATGACCGAGGACTACTGCGGCCACGGCCACGGCCGCGGCTACCTACAGCAGGACGCGGGGGAGATGCGCCGAGCGTGCCTCGGTGCGGCGGCCGCCGGCTGGGCGCTGGCCCTGCACGCGATCGGCGACGCCGCCCTCGACTTCGCCCTCGACGTGATCGCCGAGGCGCGGGGCCGGTTCGGGCGGCCCGTGATGCCGCACCGCGTGGAGCACGGCGGGGTGGTCCGCGACGACCAGGTGGCCCGCATGGCCGAGCTGGAGGTCGTGATGGCCACCCAGCCGAACTTCATCAGCGCGTTCGGCGGGTCGGTGCGGGAGCGGATCGGGCCGGAGCGGGCCGCGCTCTCGTACCCGGCCGGGCGGCTGCTGCGCGCGGGCCTGGTGCTGCCCGGCAGCTCGGACCGGCCCGTGGCCGGCGGCCGCCCGCTGGAGGTCATCCAGGACTTCGTGCTGCGCCGCACCGAGACCGGCGAGCAGTACGGCCCGGACGCGGAGCGGCTCACGGTGGCCGAAGCCCTGCACGCCTATACGGTCGGCTCCGCGGAGGCGACCGGCTGGGGCGGCCGCAAGGGACGGCTCGTCGCGGGCCAGCTCGCGGACTTCACGGTGCTCAGCGAGGACCCGCGCGCGGTGCCGAGCGATCAGATCGCGGCGATCGACGTCGTCGCCACCGCCGTGGGCGGGGAGTTCGTGCACGGCGGGCTGTGACGCCCGGCCCCGGTGCCCCGCGACGAGCCCTGCGATATGGCCCCTAAACGCGTGGTTTAGGGGCCATATCGCAGGGCTCGTCATCCAGGGGAGCGGGTGGGGCACGTCCGGTGGCCCGGCGGTCAGCCGTGGCTCTGCTGGGGGGTTGCTCCCTACGCTCGGAGGACGGCGCGCAGACCGCGCGTCGCCCCGAGACCATGAGGAGCACCCCGTGGCGCACGACGACGCGAACACCACCACCACCGACCAGCTCACCCTGCAGGACCCCACGAAGCGCTACCCCGTGATCAGCCCGCCGGAGGAGACGCTGCCCGGCACCGGCCTGGACGCGGAGATGACGCCGAAGGCCGACCTGGGTGAGAAGTCCTACCGCGGCACCGGCCGTCTCGAGGGCCGCAAGGCGCTCATCACCGGCGGTGACTCCGGCATCGGCGCGGCCACCGCGATCGCGTTCGCGCGCGAGGGCGCCGACGTCGTGATCACCTACCTGCCCGAGGAGGAGAAGGACGCCCAGCACGTCCTCGAGGTCCTGCAGGCGGAGGGGCGCACCGCCGTCGGGATCCCCGGCGACCTGCGCGACAAGACGTTCTGCGCCGACCTCGTGGCCCAGGCGGTCGAGAAGCTCGGCGGGCTGGACGTGCTGGTGAACAACGGCGGCAAGCAGGTGGCGCAGGACTCGATCGAGGACATCGACGACGAGCAGCTCGAGGCCACCTTCGACATCAACATCCTGGCCCAGTTCCGCCTGGTCAAGGCCGCCCTGCCGCACCTGAAGCCGGGCTCCACGATCATCAACACCACCTCCGTGGTCGCCTACATGGCCCCGGAGCAGCTGGTGGACTACTCCGCCACCAAGGCCGCCATCAACACCTTCACGAAGGCCCTGGGCCAGCAGCTGGCCCCGAAGGGCATCCGCGTGAACGCCGTCGCGCCCGGTCCGATCTGGACCCCGCTGCAGCCCTCCGGCGGCCAGAAGCCGGAGGCCCTGCCCGAGTTCGGCCAGTCCACTCCGCTGGGCCGCGCCGGGCAGCCCACCGAGCTGGCCCCGGCCTACGTGTTCCTGGCCTCGCCGGAGTCCTCCTATGTGGTGGGCGCGACCATTCCGGTGACCGGCGGCATGCCGACGCCGTGAGGTGAGGCCTGTCAGGCGGGGCGTGTACCCCGCGATAGACAAGGTGACGGTCGTGGTCGCCTCCGGACACCGGAAGCGACCACGACCGTCACCTTGTCTGTGGGGTGGGGCTGCAGGCTCCACAGCCTTGTGCGGAATCACCTGATGGAGCCCGGCGGTGTCGCGCGGAGCCGGCTCAGCGAAGACGCGGAGATCCCGCGTGGTGTGCGTCTGGGCGCAGTTCTCAGGCACAGACCTAGCCTCAACGAAGGGGGTGGGTGACTCTGCGCGACGAAGACGACCCTACGTGAGGACGCGCGTGCTGGGGAGGCGTCCCCATGGCGCGCGGGGTGGGCGGGCCAGAAGATGTACCCCTACTAGCTGATATTAGGTATGTGAATGAGAACTTGCTAAGAGGGTTCCATTATTGACCCTGTGCGCCCGCTCTGCCAGCATCTGTGTTATGCCTCACCGAGGCTTCCGACCACTCGATCTTCGCGCGGGAGGCGGACACGTTAAGCGGGGGCAGCGCCCGATCGAATGGGGCGGCCCCGAGACCAGGACGAAAGGCCGCGTCATGTCTGACTTCGACACCCTGTCCCTCGAGGACCTCCTCGCCGCGTGTGCTCCCGGGGGGAGCACCTCACTCCTGTCGGAGACCCCGCTCCAGCCCGCCGGCGGCCCCGGGGCGGTGATCGCGCCGGCCAAGGTGATCGAGGGCCGGGGTGAGCCCACCTACGCCTACGAGCGTCGGATGGAACTCGACGAGGCCGGCCAGCCGCGACCGGTGTGGACCGTCGTCGTGGACAGCAAGCAGTCGGTCTCCAACCGGGACGAGGACGCCATCATCTCCGCTCGGCGGGATCAGGGGACACCGGAGGGAGAGGCGCTGCGCAAGGTGCCGACCATCGAGGTGCGTTACGGAGAGGCTGTCGAGTCGGATCTCTCCCTGCCTCATCGTGCGTTCGACGGACACATTCGGGCGGCCACCCTTGACGGTGCTCCCGTGACGCAGACCGAGGCCTACCGTGCACTGCGAGACGCCACGAAGCTCGACGCCCGGGCTCTGCTGGACGCCGCACCGACGGCCTTGGTCCTCGGCGCATGGGACTCCACTCGGAAGTCGCATCAGGGCCGCTACCAGTCCTGCATGACGGGTGAGATCATCGGCGTTCTGGCCGACCAGGACCAGGAGGGCGGGGCGCCGCGGACCAATCGGCGCGCAGCTGGCCGTGTGGACCCCGTCGCGGCGAGCGTCAAGCCATCGGCCAAGGACGTTGAGGCACTGGTCAAGGCGCAGGCGGGTGAACTGAGTGCCAAACTGCAGGACAAGGTGCTCGCCGAGGCCAAGAAGAAGGGGGAGACCGGATCGTCCATGTCCACGCTCGGCCTGGGCCACATCCCGCCGGTCCTCGGCGAACTGGGCGGTGTCGCGTGCCGTTCCATCATGCGACGACGCCTCCTGTCCTTTTCCGCGCTCCGTCAGCTCCGCTTCGGCGGCACGACGGAGCAGGACGTGGCGTGCCGCGCCCTGCTCGCGGCCTACGCCCTGCTCGGCATGGCCCTCTCGGACCGCGAGCTGCATCTGCGTGCGAACTGCCATCTGGTCGAATCCGATGAGCCGACCGTGACCCTCGACCTCCGGTACGGCAAGTCCCGGGCGCTCGCCCCCATCACGGACGAGGTGGCCGTCCAGGTGTTCGAAGCGGCGCTGGCGCATGCGGAGTCGGTCGCCGGTGTCGAGTGGAACGGGCAGACCATCCAACTGGTGGGCGACCCGGCGATCCTGGGCGCCGCCAGCACCGACGACGCCGAGGTGTGACCGTGGGCGGACTCGTCATCAGCGCGGACTTCCCGCTGGGCGTCTACACGGGCCACGGGTCGGACGGCGGCGCAGAGCGATTCCCTGATGTCGCGAGGCTCTTCTCGGCCCTCGTGCAGGCGGCCGCTGCGGGGACTCTTTCGACGGGGGATCCTGAGGCTCCGTTCACGGCAGAGTCGTTGGCCGCCCTGGACTGGCTCGAGGAGCATCCGCCGGATGCGTTGGTCCTGCCTGGTCACACGCCCGTGGCACCTGGCGTGCGACGCTTCGCGTACCGGAAGGAGGGGGTCTTCCTCAAGGAGGTCGGCAAGACCAACTACAAAGTGACCGGCCGGCCTGTCTCGGACGGAACTGCGCTCGGCGGCCCCGTGCAGTGGGTCTGGGATGACGGGCCCAGCGGGACGGACACACAGGTCTGCTCAACTCTGGAACAACTCTGCGCGGACGTGCCCCATCTCGGAGAGGCGTCGTCGCCCGTACGTCTGACGGTGCACGAGGGGGAGGGCCTTCCGGCGCCCACGCATCGATGTGACCGGAATGCAAGTCTGCGTGCGGTCCCCGGTGCGGTGCGGCAGGCGATGCCGAATCCCGGACGGAGGGCAGAGCTCGACCGTGCTCACGCGGCAACGACGCTGGGGCGGAAGCCCTCGGCTAGCGGCGACAAGCACACGACGTCGGCGGTGCCGCATGCCGCCCTGCCGCCGCGCGACCACCTCCGGAGCGGGATCTTCGCGTCGGTCGAGCAACACGAACCTGACGTTCCCTGGACCCAGGTGCTGGCGGTCCCCGTCATCGGGGCCAACTCCACTGTCCCTGAAGAGCGGTACGTGAGTGTCTGCGTCGCCCTGCACCGCGCGCTCGTGTCGCGCCTGGGACCCGACGCCCCGCCGGAGATCACCGGCCGTTATGCGCCGTCCGATGCCCCACCGGCCAACCGTGTCGCACTCCACCTGGTGCCGGGGGACCTTCCGGCCCTGCCGTTCTCGGACGGACGGGATCGATTCCTCGTCCTCGTGCCGCGAGGGATGCCCGGGCCCGCCCTGGGGATGCTGGCATCAGCCGTGGCCGGCGTCCGCCGTGTCGTCACCTCAGAGCACCAGCTGACCGTCGCCCCCGAGGAGATCGAGGTGTATGACGGGGCGCAATTCTGGAAGGCCCCGCCCGAGGGTGCGGTGCGGACGTGGGACGCCCAGCCGGCCGTGGTCGTAGAACGACGGCTCAAGTCGAAGCCCCCGATCCGGGACGTCGACCTGGCTGCCGCATGGTCTCTGGGCAATGTGCTCCGCGACCTCGAACCGGCGTTCACGACGAAGGACCCTGTTGCTCGACACGCAGCGGTCGTGGAGAGCGGAGCGCAGCTTCGGGGCAGGGCGTTCCGCACGCTCACGCCGACGGCGTACGTCCACCGTACGGACCGCCGCAGCCCCATCGAGCCGTTCCGCCTCACGCTCACTCTCAGCACCGCCGTGCCTGACCGGGCCATCCTCGCGCTCGGTCAGAGCCGTCATCTGGGCTGCGGACTGCTGGTGCCCACGGACATTCCCGGATCGACCCAGGAGCGGTCATGAACGTCAATGACAAGGCGGCCTTGACCGTCGACATCGATGAGTTCGACGAGTTCTTCGCCGCCGTGAACCAGGGCCGTGAGCCCTACGACTGGCAACGTGCTCTGCTGAGGCAGGTCGTGACAACGGGGCGCTGGCCTGACGCCGTCGTTGCTCCCACAGGCGCCGGTAAATCGAGCGTCCTGGAGGTGCACGTCTTCGCAGTGGCCATGACCCACTCGCCCGGGTGGGATGGGGCCCGGGCCCCTCGCCGCCTCTGGCACGTGGTGGGGCGCCGAGCGCTCGTTGACGACATGGCCTCCCGGGCCGAGGCCGTGTTCGGCCAACTTGCCGAGACCACAGACGTCCCGGGCGATGCGCCATTGAGCCGGGTCGCGGCTGTCCTGAGGCGCATCTCGCCGGCCGGGCAACCGGGCTCGGTGACAACGCTCCGCGGCGGGATCGCGCCGGAGCGCGGATGGCAGGACGACCCGGTCTCCTGCCAGGTGATCTGTGCAACGCCGGACATGGCCGGCAGTCGGCTCCTGTTCCGTGGCTATGGCTCCACCGCAGGAATGCGTCCCCGCGAGGCGGGGCTGATCGCATACGACTCCGTGCTGATCCTGGACGAGGCCCATCTCAACCGGCAGCTGCTCACCACGGCTCGTCGTGTCGCGTCGCTCGCCGGTGAGTCACCTCTCGCCGCTCACGTGCCAGTACTGCAGGTCGTCGAGACGACGGCCACTCCGGCGGGACTCGCGCCGGCCCAGACTTCTATCGGCGTCGAGCTTTCGGACATCCGCACGGGTGCCGTGGGGGAGGCGCTCCTGCGCCGTCTGGATCGTCCGAAGCCAGTCCATCTGCACCTGGACGGCCCCTGGCTCGTTGGGGGCACAGCGCGGGAAACGACGCAGGGAGCGCAGGAGATCGCCCGCATGGCGGCGGACGCCGTGCAGGCGGGACACACCCCCGTGGGGGTCGTCATGAACCGCGTCGCGTCGGCCCTGGCCGTGCACCGTGCCCTCCTCGGTCTCAATGGCGGCCTGGATGTCGCGCTCGTCGTGGGGCCGCGCCGCCGCTGGGAGCAGGCCCTCGAACGATCCCGGACCCCGGATGTCTACGTGGCGACCCAGGCGATCGAAGTCGGCCTCGACCTGGACTTCGGGTTCCTCATCACGGACATCGCGTCGGGATCGGCGCTCGCGCAACGGGCAGGCCGACTCAACCGCACCGGGGCCCGGGAGTCCGCGCCCGTGCATGTGCTCTGCCCGTCCGCCGATCCCACGGCAAAGACGGCGGCCCCTTACGAAGTGCAGGACATCACCGACGCGCTCGAGTGGCTCCGGGACCGCGCAGAGGATCCGAAGGGGGTGAGTCCCGCTGCTCTCCTGGAGCACCCGGCCCCGTCCTCCACCCCGGCCAGGCCCGTCCTCAGCGAGATCGAAGCCGCGCGCGCGGCCCTGTTCAGCCGCACGTCCGAGGCACTGGCCGTCGAACCGGACTTGACGCTGTGGCTGAGGGACTCACTGGACGCGGAAACGGACGTTGTCGTCGTGGGCCGCCGGCTTCCCCGTCTCGGCGAAGACGCTGGAGAGGACTGGTCAGGGCTGGACCAGGCGGAGTCCGCGGCGTTGCTGACGACTGCCCCACCTCAGCCGCATGAGGCCTATCCGGTCACGCTCTCCCGGCTACGCCTGCTGCTCGCCGGGGGCCGCCGCGGGCGGGTGACGCCCGCGTTCGTCCGTCGTGGACGCCAGTGGACCCTCGTGGATCCGGATGCCTCGGGTCACGGGATCGTCCCGGGAGATGTCGTCTGCGTCCCTCACGACTGGGCTGCCACACATCATCACGTCCTGGTTGAGGATGGCCGGGAGCCTGTCGGCGACGTCCTCGACCCGCGGTCTCCGGACGGAACGATGCTCTCGCTCGAGCCGGTAAAGGCCAGTCGGCGCAGGGTGGTGTTCATGACCGGCGTCACCTCGCCTGGCGTGCAGGACTACCTTCGATGTTCCCTGTTGGAGGTCTGCGCGGGCCTGCAGGAGGCGGACATTCCGCTGACCCTCCCCAGCGTGCTGGATGCGCTGGATGATCGGGGACAGTCCGCGTGGCTCACCGCTTATCTCGGCCAGTGGGCGGACCCGGATCTGGCCGCGCGATTCGACGTGAAGGTCCACGTGGGTGGCCGGGCTCCCGACTCGCCGCAGCAGGCGGCATGGGTGGTGTTCGAGCTGCTGGACGCGGCCGATCCTGACGACGCCCAGCTGTCTGCGACAACCGGGCGCAGCCCTGTGTCCCTCGCCGATCACCAGAGGGACGTGGCAGACCGGGCCGGCGAGTTCGCCCAAATTCTCGGCCTGCCGGAGAGTCTGAAGCGGACGTTGACCGTGGCGGGGGCACACCACGACAACGGCAAGAGCGACGAGCGTTACCAAGCCTGGTTGACCCAGGGTGTGGCTGGCGTGGACGAGCCGATGGCGAAGAGTCTGCTGAGCGCCCTGCCTTTCCGTCAGTCACGGTTCCTCCCCGCTGGCTGGCGGCACGAGCAACTGTCCGCCGCGATGCTCCGCGCGCATGCGGACGGGGCGGATGCCTTGGCCGTGCGTCTGGTGGGAACGAGCCACGGGCATGGGCGCGGCACGTTCCTGATGGGGGCGGAGAGTCTTGTCCACCCGGAGGCAGCCCCTCACGTCCGCATGGCCGCGGAGGAACTGTTCGACGTCGGAGTCTGGGACGCACTGGTCCTGTCCGTGGAGCAGACGTGGGGGCTATGGGCTGTGGCCTGGCTCGAGGCGGTACTGCGAGCCGCCGACGTGACGATCTCCAAGGAAGGACGATGAACATGGCCCGCACGACTGAGCCCGTGACGCTGGCAGGCACGTGGGACGTGCTGCTGTCCCATACGGCGCTGCTCGGCGCCGCGATGATCGTGGAGGAGGAACTGGGAGCCGGTGCCGTGCGGCTGCGGTGGACCGACGAGCCGGACTCTCGACCGCAGTTGTGTGGGGCAGGGCTTGATGCCGCGGCCCTTGGCGGCCTCATCCACCGGCATGCGACCCGGCATGTCCAAGACCCGAGGGGCTGGCTGTGCTCCACGGACGCAGTGGCCGGATCGTTGTTCTCGGCCCGGACCAAGATGCCGGCGTCCGAGCACGGGTGGGTCGACCTGCTGCACGATCGCATAGAGGTGGCGCGGCCATTGCGCGGGCTCGACTCGGCTCTCGTGGTGGGCTTGGGGGAGCGGGCCTGGTGGCACAGGACGAGCAAGTTGTTCCGGCCGGACCATGGCGCGGCCGCCTGGGAGATGCGCACCAGGAACAAGGGCATGGAGTTCATCGCGCATTCGCTCCTCCCCACGGGAAGGGCTGTGGCCGGCCGAGCGGTGGAGGCAGTGACCTCGGGCCTTCTCGGGACCACGGTGGAGGACGAACCGGGCAAGAACAAGCCGGATTCCCGCACGGCGACGGGCATGGCCCCCCTGGGGCCGGTGGATGCCGCGCGGGCCTGGGTGGGGCTGTGGGCGCTCGCGGCCTTGCCCGTCTGGGCGGACAGCCACGGGCGGTCCGTTTCGTCCGCTCATATCCCAGCCCGCAGGGAGTCGTTGGCGCGGCTGTTGATGCCGGTGCCGACATCCTGGGTGACGGTGGCGCGGATGCAGGCCGCCTTGCGCTCGCGATACCTGCTCGTGGCGGGGGAAGACGCGACAGGGCCCAGCTTGGGCTCAGCCGAGACGACGGCGGCTCAGGCGATCCTGGAGGAGTGGGGGTTCGCTCAGATCCTGAGCTTCCCCGTGAACGTCACCGGCAGTGCGTCAGCCCCGGAGCGGCGCACTCTCGCGGCGAGGGCGCTGAGATGACTGAGCACGACACGGGGAGCCGTATGCTGACTCGCTGCCAATCAGTCTGGTCGCGCACTGGAGTTTCTGCCCGCGTCGGGCATGGCTCGAGGCCATGGACGAGAAAGCGCCGAAGGTGGCGCAGATCCAGCAGGGAGTGGCGGACCATGCGCGGGTGGACGTGCCCACCACACGTGAGGCTCAGACGATGCGCGGCATCGACGTGCGCGACCCGTCTCTCGGCCTCCACGGGCGAGTCGACCGGGTCGAGCGACTCCCGTCGGGGCGTCTTCGCGTCGTCGAGCACAAAGCCACCCCGGTGAAGCGAGCTGTCCGAATCAACGACGCCAATCGTCTGCAGCTGGTACTGCAGACGATGGCGCTCGAATCCCAGGGGAACACGGTGGAGGACGCCGAGGTGTACTTCACCACCCATCATCGGCGAGTCCCGGTCGAGATCTCGGCTGCGGACCGAAAGGCCGCCCGTGATGCAGTGGCATCGGCTCGGTCCGTGGTCAACGGGGAGACCGCTCCGGCACCGTTACTGGGCGACCCGAGGTGCATGCGGTGCTCCCACGCCTCCGTCTGTCTCCCTGAGGAACGGCAGGAAGAAGAAGTGCTGTCCCGAATCGTCCCGCCGGACCCTGCCGGCGAGACCCTGCACCTCACTGTGCCGGGGAGTCGAGCGAGCATGTCGGCCGGGCGGATCACGGTGGTGAAGGGCGATGAGCGGCTGGCCAGCATCCCTTTGGAGCGGGTGTTGGCCGTCGTGGTGCACGGCAACGTCGACCTCTCAGGAGCGTTGCTGCGGGAGCTGATGTGGCGAGGCCTTCCCTGTGTCTGGTGCACGGGGGCGGGGCGCGTCGTCGGGTGGACCAATGGAGTCAAGCCGCCGAATGGCGGCGCACGCTTCCGTCAGTTCGCGGCATCGGCCGAAGGCCGAGTGGACATCGCTCGCGAGTTCGTGGTGGCCAAGGTCGCGAACCAGGCCACGATCCTCCGGCGTTTCGGAGGCATGCCAGCTGTGGTCAAGCGTCTTCGATCGGCGACGCGACAGGCGAGCACGGCGACGTCCACCGGCCAGTTGTTTGGAATCGAGGGCCGGGCCGCCGCAGAGTATTTCGCAGGATTCCCGGGGCTGCTGGCGCCAGGTGTGGACGCGGGCGTGGCTGAGTCCTTCCCCGGTCGGGTCGGGCGAGGGGCCACCGACCCATTGAACATCGCCTTGAACTACGGGTATGGGATGCTCCTGTCCGAGGTGATCCGTGCGGTCCTAGCCTGCGGCCTGGACCCGCATGCCGGGGTGCTGCACTCCAGCGGACGGAACAAGCCGGCCCTGGCGCTGGACCTGATGGAGGAGTTCCGTCCGCCCGTGGTCGATTCCGCCATCCTGGCCGCGTTCAACAATGGCGAGTTGGGGCGACTGTCTTTCACTCATGTGCTCGGCGGCGCGCGGCTCACCCAGACCGGCCGGCGCAAAGTGATCGCGGCGGTGGAACGGCGTCTCGGGACGGAGTTCAAGCACCCCGTCTTCGGATACAGAGTGACGTGGCGCCGCGCGATAGAGGTTCAGGCGAGGATGTTCCTCGGCGTCCTGGACGGCTCGCAGGAGGTCTACAAGGGGGTGCGAGTCCGTTGAGTGCCCGGGATCGTCTCCGGAGGCGGCTCATCGCCTATGACATTCCTGACGACCGCCGCAGATCCCGGGCGGCCCGCGTCCTCGAAGGGTACGGAGATCGAGTCCAATATTCGGTCTTCGTGGTGGATGCCTTGCCCGCCCAGTTCGTCTCCCTCCAGGCAGCCCTCGAAGCGGTGCTGGATCCGGGCGAGGACAGCGTGCTGGTCTGCGACCTCGGCCTGACGGCCACGCTTGGCGCAGAGCAGTTCAGCTTTCTGGGTCGATCACGCGAGATCACTGTGGATGGGCCCATCATCATCTGAAGCGACCCAGGGACCTTCGCGAGGGCTCCGTCGATGTCCGGAATCCGGCGAGCCGTCGCATCAGAAAAGGGCTTGTCAGCCCACGGTTTATGGGCCGAGGCCGATAAGCAGGGCGCTTCACGGATGCCTCTTGAGCCCAGGGCTCGCCGAAGGTCGCGTCTGCCCATGTCAAAGGGCTGTAATCTGAGGTGCTGTCTCCGCTCCTTTGGGGAGCGGACTTCGTTGAGGCTGCAGCGCCGGGTCCACGCACTGCGCCCCATACGCGTCTCCGCTCCTTTGGGGAGCGGACTTCGTTGAGGCGTGTGAGCGCCGCGCGTGCCCCACCGATCCGCGACGTCTCCGCTCCTTTGGGGAGCGGACTTCGTTGAGGCCCGGAGCCGCCTGTGGGTGTGCTCACGGCGGAGTGGCTGTCTCCGCTCCTTTGGGGAGCGGACTTCGTTGAGGCGCCAAACCCGTGGTGTGCCCCGCCGTCGAGCCGCTTGTCTCCGCTCCTTTGGGGAGCGGACTTCGTTGAGGCCCGCGTGGAGCCGTCGTCGCCCACCGTGGGCGCGTGGTCTCCGCTCCTTTGGGGAGCGGACTTCGTTGAGGCTGGCGGGACTACCAGGGCGTCTGGCATCTCGGCCCCCGTCTCCGCTCCTTTGGGGAGCGGACTTCGTTGAGGCAACCCCCACGCCGACCCGTGGTCCCCCCACTACGACGGTCTCCGCTCCTTTGGGGAGCGGACTTCGTTGAGGCCCGTCACGAGTGGAGGTTGACGGAAAGTTCACTGGTCTCCGCTCCTTTGGGGAGCGGACTTCGTTGAGGCACGCCGATGACGACGAGGAGCCCGCCGGTGGGGCCGGTCTCCGCTCCTTTGGGGAGCGGACTTCGTTGAGGCGGGTCGCGGGTGCGGAGCATCACGACGGAGGACGTCCGGTCTCCGCTCCTTTGGGGAGCGGACTTCGTTGAGGCGTGTCCGTCCTCCGCTTCCACATCGACTCCGGGAAGGTCTCCGCTCCTTTGGGGAGCGGACTTCGTTGAGGCGGCGACGGCATGGGTGGCAAGGGGTCCAACGGCGTCAGTCTCAGCTCGGGTCTCCGCTCCTTGGGGAGCGGACTTCGTTAGCGCTCTAGGTCTGAGGCGGGGTAGGACTCAGGCCGCCTGCCTGCCCTGGTCAATTCGCTAGAGCGCGTCGAGGGGCGAGGCGCCTCGGCGGGGTCGACTCGCGGACATGACGTCCCCGAGCGTGGTGACGCGTTCTCGAGGCCTTGGATGTGGCTCCACGGAGTGGGCATCAGCAGCAAATCTGCTGTCTCGAGGCCAAGGCTGTGTGCGAGTCGGGGGACTGCCACGCCCTGGGCCAATGCTCGGCGCATGGCGTTACGTGCTGTCCCGCGTTGAAGTTCATCGGGCATCTCCACTGCCCGCATGCGCGACCGGCGCGCAGCCAGCTGCAACAAATTTTCGGCGACGGGCGCGGTCTATATCAACGGGGCCGTCTAACCCTCGGGAAGCAGTCGGTCCCGTCTCGCCCCTCACACCACCAGGGACAGGAACGCGCCGAGCGCGAAGCCGACCACGGTGAGCAGCCCGGCCTTCTCCCCGCCCTTCTCGCGGGCCTCGGGGATCATCGTGTCGATCAGCATGACCAGCAGGGCGCCGGCCGCGAAGCCCTGGATGCCGCCGGTCAGGGCGGGGGAGGCGCCGTCGGCGATCAGCCCGCCGCCCCACGTCGCCAGGGCGCAGACCACCGTCACGAGCGACCACTGGATCAGCAGGTGGCGGCGCGTCTTGCCGCCGTCGAGGGAGTCGGCCGTGGCGGCGATGGACTCGGGCAGGTTGGACATGAAGATCGCCACGAGCAGCGCGAGGGACACGCCCTCGCCCGCGGCCAGCCCGATGCCCAGCACGATCTGTTCCGGGATGCCGTCCAGCAGCGCGCCCACGGTCAGCGCCGCACCCGAGGACGAGCCCCCGGACCTCGCGGCGGAGCGCTCCACCGCGCGGTCGCCGAGGAAGTAGGCGGCCGCGCCGAGCGTCAGCCCGATGCCGACGGCGGCAGGTCCGGCCGCCTGCACGCCCGCCTCCGCGAGCTCGAAGGGCACGGACGCGATCAGGGCGCCGGCGCCGAAGGCGAGCACGAGTCCGATCGTGCCCATGTGCCAGCGGCGCAGGGTCGCCAGGACGGCGCCCACGAGCAGGGAGGACGCGGCGACGGCGCCCCACATCAGGGTCATCACGCGTGCCAGGCTACGCGCTGACCGGGGGCGACGCCGGGCCGCCGCCTCAGCTCACCGCACGACCTCGTCCGCCTCGCCCGTGAGACCGAGCTTCTCGGCCACGTAGTCCACGTCCTTGTCCCCGCGGCCGGAGAGGTTGACGAGGATCCGCTCGTCCCGGCCCATCTGCGGGGCGAGGCGGATCGCGTGCGCCACGGCGTGCGCGGACTCGAGCGCGGGGATGACGCCCTCGAGCCTCGTGAGCCGCTGGAACGCGTCGAGCACGGCCGCGTCGTCCTCGGCCACGTACCGGACACGGCCGACGCGCGCGAAGTGGGCGTGCTGTGGGCCGACGCCCGGGTAGTCCAGGCCCGAGGCGATCGAGTGCACGGGATCCGGGGTGCCGTCGTCGTCGGCGAGGACGAGGGTGGCCATGCCGTGGAGGACGCCGTCGCGGCCCTGGGTCATGGTCATCGCGTGCTCGCCCTTGGTCGCGGAGCGGCCGCCGGGCTCGACGCCCACGAGCGCGACGTCGGCGTCGTCGAGGAACGCGGTGAACGCGCCCATCGCGTTGGAGCCGCCGCCCACCGCGGCGACGACGGCGCTCGGCAGCGCCCCGAACCGCTCCTGGAATTGGGCGCGGGCCTCGCGGCCGACCACGGACTGGAAGTCGCGGATCATCGTGGGGAACGGGTGCGGGCCCACCACGGAGCCGATCGCGAAGAGGTACTTCTCCGGGTCCGCCGCGTACACCTCGAACGCCGAGTCCACGGCCTCCTTCAGGGAGCGGCCCTCGCGCTCCACCGAGACCACCTTCGTGCCGAGCAGGCGCATGCGCACCACGTTGGGGTGCTGCTTGGCCACGTCGATCGCGCCCATGTGGATCTCGCAGTCGAGGCCGACCATCGCGGCCGCCGTCGCCAGGGCCACGCCGTGCTGGCCGGCGCCGGTCTCCGCGATCAGGCTGCGCTTGCCCATGCGCTTGGCGAGCAGCGCCTCGCCGATCGTGTGGTTGATCTTGTGGGCGCCGGTGTGGTTCAGGTCCTCGCGCTTGAGCACGATCCGTGCGCCGCCGAGCTCGTCGGAGAGGCGGTCCAGCGGGGTCAGGGGGGAGGGACGCCCGACGGCGTCGCGCAGCAGGCGTCGGTATTCAGCGTAGAACTCGGGGTCGGTGCGCGCCTCGGCGTACGCGCGGGCAACCTCGGCCATGGGGCCGGCCAGCTGCGGGGGCAGGTGGGCGCCGCCGTACTGGCCGAACATGCCGTCCGCGGAGACGTCCAGGTCCGGGGTGGTGACGAGGTCGCAGGCCTCGGCGAGGGTGCGGGGCTCGGGGGCGCCTCTCAGGGCGTTGTCCTCGGGGTTGCGGTGGGTCATCGGGGGTCCTCCTGGGATGGGGCCCGCCGGAGCCGCTCATGGCCGAGCCGCCCGGCAGGCGAGCGGCTCGTCGTGTCAGATGCGCATGACCGGGGCCGCCCTCAGGCGGTCCACCACTGCTGCGCGCGCATCTGCATGGGGCCAGCGTACTGCACATCGGGCGGCGTGGGTCTCACCATGTGATTGCAAATCTCAGAATATGGACATCGCTCCCCGTCTCAGTGAATCGCGATTCACCCTGGATCCATGACCATCACCGCCGTCGACACCCCGTCCCTGACCGCCGAGGCCGCCGCTGTGCTCGCCGCCACTCCGGGCATGCGGTACGCCGAGTTCCTCACCGCCGCCCCCGCAGTGCCCGGCATCGTGGCCGTGGTGGCCGAGGAGTCAGCCCGTGCCGCCCTGGGCCTCACCCCCGCCGCCGGTGATGTCCTCGCCGTCGACGTGGCCGACGAGAGCCTGCAGTGCCGCGAGGTGCGCGCCGCCTTCCAGTCCGGTCGTACCGGCGTCTCACCGCTGCGCCAGGCGTTCGCCGCCCTGCTGGCGGGCGAGCTCGGCCTGGATGTGGAGCGCACCAGCCCGGGTGCGGCGGGGGTGGGCTTCGCCCTCACCCCGGAGTCCGAGGAGACGCTCACGGCGTGGATGCGGGAGCACCTGACGCTGCGCGCCTGGGTCGCCCAGGACGCCTCCGCCCTCGAGGGGGTCGCCCGAGAGGTGGCCGCCGATCTCGCCCCGGCCCTGCAGCCGGGCGCTCTGGAGGCCCCTGTGGCGCAGCGGGTCGCGGCCATGAGGGCCTCCGCCCGCCGTTCCGCCACGCTCTGAGCCGGCCGGGCGCCGGAGGCGACGCCCTCGTCCGTGGCGCTCGGTCTCGTCGTGCCGGGAGATCACCCCGAGTCCGCTGACAGGATGGGTGCATGAAGCACGAGATCGTCCTCACCCGCGGGGACCTCACCCTGCGCCCCCTCTCACCCACCGACGGCCCCGCCCTGCGCGAGCTCGTCGACGCGGTCATGTGGGCGGGGAACAGCGCGCCCCTGCCGGTGGACGGTGCGGCCATGTCCGCGCACCTCGCCGAGCTGATCGAGCGGGAGGGCACCTTCGCGTTCGCCGTCGAGCAGGGCGGGGAGCTGGTGGGGCGCACGAGCCTCTATGACCTGGTGCCGGGGCTGCGGGTGGAGGTGGGGCACACGGTCTACGCCCGTCGGGTGTGGGGCACCTCCGTGAACCCCGGCTGCAAGCTGCTGTTGTTCGGGCACGCGTTCGAGGAATGGACGCTGGAGCGGGTGGCCCTGCGCTGCGACCACCGCAACGCCCGTTCGCACGCCGCCATCGCCCGTCTGGGGGCGACGTTCGAGGGCACTCTGCGCCGCTTCCGTCCGGCGGCGGACGGCACGATCGCCGACGTCGACTACTTCAGCGTGGTGCGCGAGGAGTGGCCCGCGGTGCGCGCCGGGCTCGAGGCGCGCCTGGCCGCCTAGGGGTGTAGAACGGGGGGATGCCACCCGCATCCTCTGCCCCGTCCGCAGAGCGCGGACGCTCCCGCCCCCGCCCGGCCGACGTCGCCGCCCGCCCGGACGCCCCCTCCCCGCGGGCGACCGCCCTGCTGTTCGCTCTCGCGGTGGCCGCCGGCTCCGTGATGCCGCTGCAGGGCCGCATCAACTCCCGCCTCGCCCACCTGACGGGCGACCCCGTCCTCGCCGCGCTGTGCTCCTTCGCGGCGGGCCTGGTCGTCATGGTGCTCGTGAGCGTGCTGACGCCGCGGGGCCGCCGGGGCCTGGCCCGCATCCGCCCGGCCCTGGCCGCGGGGTCCGTGCGCCCGTGGTACGCGGTGGCGGGCGTGATCGGCGGGCTCCTGGTGCTCACCCAGTCCGCGACGATCGGCCCCCTCGGCGTGGCCGTGTTCACGGTCGCCGTGGTCACCGGGCAGGTGGTCGGCGGAATGGTCGTGGACCGGTTCGGGCTCAGCCCCGCCGGGGTGCAGCGCCTGACGCCGCGGCGCCTCACGGGGGCGGCGCTCGCCCTGGCCGCGGTCGCCCTCGTGGTGTGGCCCTCGCTCGGCGAGGCCGGCGGCGGGCCCGGCTGGGCGCTGCTGGCCCTGCTGCCCCTGCTGACCGGTCTGGCCACCGCCGGGCAGCAGGTGTTCAACGCCCGTCAGACCACGGCCTACGGCACCGCCATCCCGGCGACCCTGGTCAACTTCACTGCCGGCGTCCTCTTCCTCGGGGTCGTGTGGGGCGGGATCGCCCTGGCCTCCGGCCACGGCATGCCCGCGCTGCCGCACGACTGGCGGCTCTACCTCGGCGGCCCGCTGGGGTGCGTGTTCATCGGGGTGGGCGCCATGGTCGTCCCGCGCCTGGGCGTCTTCGCCGCCACCCTCGGCCTGGTCTCGGGCAACCTCCTGGGCTCCCTCGTGGTGGACCTGGTGGCCCCCACCGACGGATCCACGGTCACCACGACGACGGTGCTGGGCACCCTGGGCGCCCTCGCCGCCGTCATGCTCGCGTCCTGGCCGGCGCGGCGCCGGTAGCGCCGCCCGCGGCGGCAGGCCGCCGTCACCGCGCGGGACTCAGGCGCGGGCCACGGTCCCTCGCCGCCCGTGCCGGCGTCCGTGCATCACGAAGTAGTACCCGGCGGCGACCACCAGCACGCCCGCCAGGGCCTCGTACATGGCGCCGTAGCCGGCCGAGGCCACGAGCCCGCCGAGGAGCACGGGACCCAGGCCCAGCCCCACGTCCGCGAACAGCATGAGGGTGGAGATGCCGGCGCCGAGCTGGTGGGAGGGCACCGCGTTCACGGCGATCGCCTGGGCCGCGGGCATGAGCGTGCCGTAGCCGAGGCCGCTCAGCGCCCCGGCCAGCACCACCTGCCAGTCGCGCGTGGCGAAGGCCAGCACCAGGAGCGCGGCCGTGAAGCAGAGGAGTGCGGGGTAGACGACGGCGTCGTCTCCCCGGCGGTCCTGGAGGGTGCCCAGGGTGAGGCGCATGACGAGCATCGCCGCGGCGTAGGCCAGGAAGAAGAGGCCGGCGCCGGCTGTGAGCCCGCGCTCCACCGAGTAGGCGTTCAGGTAGGTGAGGATCCCGGCGTAGCTCAGGCCCACCAGCAGCATGAAGCCGCTGATCGGCAGCACCGCCGGGTGCAGCACCGAGCGCAGGCGGAAGCCCACCGCGGGGGCGGGGTGCTCCAGGGGGACCTCGCCGGCGGCGCGCTCGCCGTCGACACCCGCCGCGGCGGGTGCCTCGCGCACCAGCAGGCCCAGCACGAGGCTGACCACCGTGATCCCCAGAGTCACCCGGAACAGCCACGCGTAGCCGATGGAGCCGGCGAGGAACAGCCCCAGGGCGGGGCCGATCGCGGTGGCCAGGGTGGTGCCCAGCGCGAGGTGGCCGGTGGCCTCCGCGCGTCGCCCGTCGGGGATGGCCGCCTGGGCCAGGGCCATGACGGCGGTGCTCGCGAAGGCGTAGCTGGCGCCGTGGAGCATGCGCACCGCCACGAGGGCCGGCAGCGAGGAGGCGACGAGGTAGAGCGTGCAGGACAGTGCGACGGCGACCAGGGCCGCCACCAGGACGCGGCGCTTGCCGAAGCGGTCCACCACGTGGCCGGTGACCACGCGGCTGAGGGTGGCGCCGATGACGAAGGCGCTCGAGGCCAGCCCCGCCCCGGCGTCCGAGGCGGCGAACTGCCGGACCGCGTACAGGGCCATGGTGGTGACCAGGGCGTAGAACGCGAGGAACTGGAGGAAGGAGACCACCCAGGCGAGGACGAAGGTGGGGGAGGCGATGCGTTCTCGCTCGGCGATTTGCATGATGCAAAAGGTAGCATCGTTTGCATGATGCAATTACCTGAGGGGGCGTGGGCCGACCCGGTCCGCGGGATCATGTACGAGCACATGCTCCTGCTGCGGGTGGCCGCGCAGGGGGTGGCCCCCTACGGCCGGTCGAGCGCGCTCGAGCGCAGCGCCACCGTGCTGCTCGCCCGCCTGGAGGCGGGCGGGGCCATGAGCGTCGCCGAGCTGGCCGAGGCCTTCGACCTCGACGTCTCCACCGTCCACCGGCAGGTGGCCGCCGCCATGAAGGCCGGCCTCGTCGAGCGGGTGGCGGACCCCGACGGCGGCTCCGCCCGGCTGCACCGTCCCACGGAGGAGGGACGCGCCCGCCTTGCCGCGGAGCTGAGCTCCCGGGCGGACAACGTGGCGCAGATCGTCGCCTCCTGGCCCGCCGAGGACGTCGTCGAGTTCAGCAGGCTCCTGCGGCGTTTCAACGAGGGGGCGGAGGAGCGCCGGGGCCACCCGTGGCCCCGGCCGCAGACGGGCCCCGGTGCGGAGGACCCCCGGCCCTGAGCACCGCTCCCGCCCTCAGGCGCGACGGATGCGGGAGGCCAGCGCGGCCGACTCCGCCGGGTCCAGCACGGCCGCCGGATGCGGCCCCGCCGCGGCGAGGCGTTCCGGGCAGCCGGCCTCTCCCAGCGGCGCCCCCGCGGCCAGCACGACGTTGCCCCAGTCCAGGCGCTCCAGCATCCCCTGGTCCGCGAGCGTCCACGGG
Organism: Micrococcus sp. 116; assembly: GCF_902506395.1. Taxonomy (NCBI): domain Bacteria; kingdom Bacillati; phylum Actinomycetota; class Actinomycetes; order Micrococcales; family Micrococcaceae; genus Micrococcus; species Micrococcus sp. 116. Next base: position 2,088,754 of record NZ_LR732370.1, on the reverse strand, counting down.
CCGGGCACCCCGGCCTCGGCGGCCGCCTCCTCGAGGGCGCCCAGCTCGGCGCCCAGGAAACGCAGGCCGGCGTCGTCGCCGATGTTCACCAGCAGCACCCCGCCCGCCGTCAGCAGCTCGAGCAGCTCCTCGTAGAACACGGCGCCGCGCAGGTGCTCGGCGCCCTCCTCGCCGGTGCCGATGTCCAGCACGACGGCGTCGAACCGCTCCCCGTCCATCGCGAGGTCGACGGCGGCCAGGCGCGCGTCCGCGACCACGGAGACGAGGTCCGTGCCCGCCGGCAGGGGCAGCTCGGCGAGCACGAAGGACACGAGCTCCCGGTCCAGGTCGACCACCGTCTGCTCCGAGCCGGGTCGGGTCGTCTGGAGGTAGCGCGGCAGGGTCAGCGCGCCCGCGCCGAGGTGCAGGACCCGCACCGGCGCGCCCGCCGGAGCGACGCCGTCGAGCACGTGGGCCATGCGGCGCAGGTACTCGTAGCGGATGCGAGCGGGGTCGGCCAGGTCCACGTGGGACTGGACGGCCCCGCCGATCTCCAGGACGAACCCGCCGAACTCGTCGGGGGCGATGCGGGCGTCCACGCCCGACGTGGACAGGTGGACGGTGCGGCCGGAGGGGGAGGGCTGGGCG
>NZ_LR732370.1:2076942-2088027 GCF_902506395.1 Micrococcus sp. 116 | reverse complement strand
GGGCTGGGCGGGCATGCCCCCAGCATCCCACCCCTCAGTACGCTGGACGGATGAGTCAGAACGTCCTCACCGTCGACGGCGCCGACTGGTGCCGCGACTGCCTGCGCACCCGGCGCCAGAAGGACATCCCCGTGGTCGTGTTCCCCGACGGCGACCACCAGGTGGAGCCGACCAACGAGGAGACCGCGGCCAAGCTCACCGCGCTGGGCCTGATCTGAGGTCGGGGGCCACGCGGCCCCGGCACAGGAACCGCGGCGTGGACGCCAGACCCAGGACCAGACCGCACAGGATCACGGCCGCGCCCATGTCCTGCGCGGGGCGGACACCGTTATCGTGTCCGCTGGGTCGTTACTGTGAGGATGGTGAACACTCGCCGAGTGTTCGCTTCCTATCGCTGGAGGCCGACCGCCTCCCCTCGTCGAAGGAGAGCGCCATGCTCCGTCCTCGTCATGCCCGCCCCACCGCACTCCTGACCGCTGGCCTTGCCGCGCTCGCCCTGCTCACCGGATGCTCCGTCGATGGGGACGCCGCAGCCGGGTCGTCCGCCGGCTCGCCCTCCGCCGCATCGTCCTCGAGTGGGGCGTCCTCGTCTGGCCGGGTCTCCGACGGCGCGGCGCCCTCCTCGTCCCGCGCGGCCGGCTCGTCGTCTGCGGTGGCGAGCGCCAGCCGTGCCGTGGAGTCCTCGCAGGCGGCCGAGGCCAGCCGTGCCGCTGCCGCCTCGAGGGAGGCCGAGAAGTCCGCCGCGGCCGCCGCAGCCGAGGCGTCCCGATCCGCCGAGGCCGAGGCCGAGGCCGTGGCGGAAGCGGAGCGTGAGGCGGAGGCATCGGCCGAAGTCGACGCGGCGGCCGCCGAGGAGGAGTCGGCCGCGTCGGCGGGTGGCGACGGGCTGTCAGCGGAGGGACAGCAGGCCGTGCGACAGGCGCAGTCGTATCTGAGCTTCACCGCCTTCTCCCGGAGCGGCCTGATCGATCAGCTCGAGTTCGAGGGTTTCTCGAACGCCGACGCCACAGCGGCCGTGGACAGCCTGGACGTGGACTACGCGGCGCAGGCTGTGAAGCAAGCCCAGTCGTACCTGACTCACACGGCGTTCTCACGGACCGGTCTGATCGACCAGCTCGAGTTCGAGGGCTACTCGAATGCTGACGCGACGGCCGCCGTCGACGGCCTGGGCATCGACTACAACGAGCAGGCCGCGAAGCAGGCCCAGTCGTACCTGAGCCACTCCGCGTTCTCCCGTGCCGGTCTCATCGACCAGCTCATGTTCGAGGGCTACTCCGCCTCCCAGGCCGAGTACGGCGTCGATGCCGCCGGACTGTGAGTCCGGGTCGGCGGGCCGGGCACCCGGCCCGGTCCGCCGACCCTCTCGACGACGGTGTGGGAAGGTCTAGCGTGACGGCATGGAGCACATCGACGAGACCGCCCTGCCCGCCCCTGAGGACCGCGTCGTGTCCGCGACCCGTCACGTCGACGCGCCGGCTGGCGTCGTCTTCGAGCTGATCGCGGACCCCTCCCGCCAGCCCGAGTGGGACGGCAACGACAACCTGGCCGAGGCCGCCCCCGGGCAGCGGGTGACCGCCGTCGGGGACGTGTTCGTCATGACCCTGCAGAAGGGCGTGGACCGCGCGAACCACGTGGTCGAGTTCGAGGAGGGCCGCCGCATCGCCTGGAAGCCCTCCGAGGTCGGCGGGGAGCCGTTCGGCCAGCTGTGGCGGTGGGAGGTCGAGGGCGACGACGAGGGCGGCTGCCGCGTCACCCACACCTATGACTGGACCGCCCTCACCGACCCGAAGCGCGTCCAGAAGGCGCTGCGGACCGGCGAAGGGCAGCTCCGCGCGTCGATCGACCGGCTCGCGGAGCTGGCCGAGCGCCAGGGCTGAGGGCAGGCGCCGCCCGCCGCCGTCGCGCGCCCCGCGCCGCCGTCAGCGGTTGAGTCGCTCGCCGGTCTCGGCGTGGAACAGGTGCACGCGCTCCGGGTCCGGGACCACGTGCACCACGGACCCCTTCTCCGGCGCCGTGTAGCCCACCGTCCGCAGGGTGATGAGCCGCTCCTCGCCGCCGATCGTCGCGTGACCGTACACGTACGCGTCCGCGCCGAGCTCCTCCACGGTGTCCACCTCCACGGGCAGGCCGGCGGCGTCGTCGCTGACCACCAGGTTCTCGGGGCGCACGCCGAGGTCCACCGCCGTGCCGGCGTCGGCCAGATCCTCCCGCGGCACGGGGATGACCGTCTCGCCCCAGTGCACGCCCTCGTGCGTGGCGGGCATGCGGAAGATGTTCATGGCGGGGGAGCCGATGAACCCGGCGACGAACACGTTCATCGGGCGCTCGTAGAGGTTGCGCGGCGTGTCCACCTGCTGGAGGCGGCCCTCCTTGAGGACCGCCACCCGGTCGCCCATGGTCATGGCCTCGGTCTGGTCATGGGTCACGTACACGGTGGTGGTGCCCAGACGGCGGGTCAGGTTGGCGATCTGGGCGCGGGTCTGCACGCGCAGCTTCGCGTCCAGGTTGGAGAGCGGCTCGTCCATGAGGAACACCTGCGGGTCGCGCACGATCGCCCGGCCCATGGCCACGCGCTGACGCTGGCCCCCGGAGAGGGCCTTCGGCTTGCGGTCCAGGTACTCGGTCAGGTCCAGCAGCTTCGCGGCGTCCTCGACGCGGCGGCGCCGCTCGTCCGCGGGGACGCCGGCGATCTTCAGGGCGAAGCCCATGTTGTCCGCCACGGTCATGTGCGGGTACAGGGCGTAGTTCTGGAACACCATCGCGATGTCCCGGTCCTTGGGGTCCACGTCGGTGACGTCCCGGTCGCCGATCAGGATGCTGCCGTGGGAGAGCTCCTCGAGACCGGCGAGCATGCGCAGGGAGGTGGACTTGCCGCAGCCGGAGGGGCCCACGAGCACGAGGAACTCGCCGTCGGCGATCTCCAGGTCGAGGGAGTCGACGGCGGGGCGGGGGGAGCCGGGGTACTGGCGGCTGGCGGAGCGGAAGGTCACGGAGGCCATGGTGGGGTTCCTTTCACGGGCAGGTACGTGCCCGACGATCCAAGGTGAAGGAGAGGGGTGGGTGAGGGTCGGAGCTGACGGTCTACGGCGGCGCGGTGCTCGCTCTCGGCCGCAGGGCCAGGTGGTGCATGATCCGGTGGGGGTGGGCGGCGCCGTCGAGGGCGCCGAGCGCCAGGCGGACGGCGCGGCGGCCCTGCTCGAGCGGGTTCTGGTCCACGGTGCTGATGCCCAGGCGGGCGGCCTCGGGGTGGCCGTCCAGGCCCATCACGGACACGTCCTCGGGCACACGCAGCCCCAGGGAGTGGGCTGCCATCCAGGTGCCCATGGCCATCTCGTCCGAGATGCACATGACCGCCGTCGGCCGGCGCCGCGGGTCGGCGAGGAGGGCGCGCGCCTGGTGGTAGGTGCCGCCGATGGTGAAGTCCGCGGGCACCATCCAGTCGGCCGGCGTGCGCACCCCGGTGGCGGCGAGGGCGTGCAGGAACCCGCGGGTGCGCTCGGTGCTGACCTGGAACTCGATGTCCTCGTCCACGCGGCCCACGTAGGCGATGTCCCGGTGTCCGAGCTCCAGCAGGTGCTCGGTGGCCATCCGGGCGGCGCGGGCGTGGTCCACCTGGACCGCGGTGAACCAGTCGGGCAGGGTCTCGCCCGCCGGCAGGCGGCCACCGATGGCGATCACGGGCCGGCCGAGGCGTTCGAGTCCGGCGAACTCGAACACGCTCAGCCGGAACGAGAGGGTGATCAGGGCGTCCAGCCGCCGTCGGGGCAGCAGGTCGGAGATGACCGTGGATCGACGCTCCGGGTCCTGGCCGACGTCGTAGAGCGTCAGGTCGTACCCGTGCCGCACGAGCTCGTCCGCGGCGCCCTCGAGCACGGCGGCGAAGAACCACCGGTGGACGGAGGGGGTCACCAGCCCGATGTTGCGGGTGCGGCCCGAGGCGAGCGAAGAAGCGGCGGAGTCCGCCACGTAGCCGAGCGTGGCGACGGCCTCCTGGACTCGGGTGCGCGTGGCGGCCGCCACGGGGCCGGAGCCGGTGAGGGCGCGGGAGGCGGTGGCGGTGGAGACCCCGGCCATGCGGGCGACGTCCTTGATGCCGACCATCGGCGGTCCTCCTCCCGGTTCATGGGGTTCTGCGGCGGGGCGGGTGCACGACGGCGGCGGGCCGGGGGTCGATGCGTGGCACCAGAGTACGGCACGGCAGGCGCGGTGGTGGAAGCGCTTCCATTCCGGTTTCAGCCGGTCTTGACCTCCGCCCCCACTCCCGCATGCCCGTGTTCATGCGGGAGCGCACCTCTGTGTGGCATATCACAGTGGAAGCGTTTACACTCCTGGGGACTGACTCCTTCAGCCGCCGGGGGCAGGCGCCGTCTCACCGCGGGGCCCACGTCGGCGACGCAACGGCCGGCGCATGCCGCGGGCCACCCCTCGTGAAAGGCACATCATGCAGTCGACGACGACCGGCGGCCTCTTCCGCCGCCCGCTCAGCCTGACCCTCACCGCGGCGTTCTCCGCCCTCGCGCTCACCGCGTGCGGCGGCGGCTCCTCCGCCCCGGCGTCCTCCTCCCCGGCCGGCGCCACCGAGCAGGGCACGGCCACCGCGTCCCCGAGCCAGGACCTCTCCGAGGCCGGCGCCAGCACCATCACCATGTGGGTGGACCAGAACCGCCAGGAGCCGCTGCAGGCCGTGGCGGAGGACTTCAAGGAGGACACCGGGATCACGGTGGAGCTCGTGGTCAAGGACAACTCCACGATGAAGGACGACTTCATCACCCAGAACCCCACGGGCGAGGGCCCGGACGTGATCGTCGGCGCCCACGACTGGATCGGCTCGCTCGTGCAGAACGGCACCATCGAGCCCCTTGAGCTGGGCGAGAGAGCCGGCGACTTCGTGGAGTCCTCCGTGCAGGCCGTCACCTATGAGGGTCAGACCTGGGGCGTGCCGTACTCCGTGGAGAACATCGCCATCCTGCGCAACACCGAGCTGGCCGAGTCCACCCCGGCCTCCTTCGACGAGATGATCGCGGAGGGCCGGAAGGCCGTCGACGCCGGCGAGGCCGAGTACCCGTTCGTGGTGGGCCTGGACGCCGTCAACGGCGACCCGTACCACTTGTACCCGTTCCAGACCTCCATGGGCGCCCCCGTGTTCAAGCAGGCCGAGGACGGCTCGTACGACACCGGCTCGCTGGCCATGGGCGGGCCCGAGGGTGAGGCCTTCGCCGAGAAGCTGGCCGAGTACGGCGAGTCCGGGGTGCTGAACCCGAACATGACCGCGGACATCGCCAAGGAGCAGTTCAACTCCGGCAACGCGGCCTACTTCATCACCGGCCCGTGGAACATCGAGGAGGCCGAGGCGGCCGGCGTCGACTTCGAGGTCGAGGCCATCCCGTCCATGGGCGACCAGCCGGCGCAGCCGTTCGTGGGCGTCAACGCCTTCTTCGTCTCCTCAGAGTCCGAGAACCAGCTGGCCGCGAATGAGTTCGTGGTCAACTACCTCTCCACCGAGGCGGCCCAGGACGCGCTCTTCGCCGAGGGCAAGCGTCCCCCGGCGCTGACCGCCTCCTTCGACAAGGCGGCCTCGGACGAGACCGTGAAGGCGTTCGGCGAGATCGGCGAGAACGGCGTCCCCATGCCGGCGGCCCCCGAGATGGGCGCGGTGTTCGAGTTCTGGGGCGGCGCCGAGATGAGCATCATCAAGGGCGAGGGCGACCCGGTCCAGACCTGGCAGAAGATGATCTCCGACATCGAGGGCCGCATCGGCCAGTGATCCGGCGCGGTCCACCTCCGGCGTCCCCGCGGGGACGCCGGAGGCGGACCGTGGCCCTGCGCCCTCGGGGCGCGCATCCCCCCCCTTCCACGGCAGGCCCTCGGGCCGGATGAGGAACCATGAGCCCGTCTTCCACCGCGTCGGACCGGTCCGACGCCGCCACCGCCGCCCTCGACGACGCCGCGCGCCGCACCGGCCCGGGCCGCCGTCGTCGTGCGGACGCCCGGGGTACCGAGGGCCTCGGCGGCACGCTGGCCAAGATCGTCCTGCTGGGCCTCGTGGACGCCTTCGCGGCGTTCCTGCTGTTCCAGCTCGCGGCCGCGGGGGACTGGGTGGTGTTCGCGCTGACCCTGGCGGTCACGATCGGCATCAACTGGATCTACCTGCGCCGCGGCGGCCTGCCGGCCAAGTACCTCGCCCCCGGCCTGTTCTTCCTGATGCTGTTCCAGGTGTTCGTGGTGGTCTACTCCTCCTACGTCGCCTTCACGAACTACGGCGCCGGGCACAACTCGGACAAGGCCGCGGCGATCGAGATCATCCAGCGCTCCTCCTCCATCCGCGTGCCGGACTCCCCGGTGTACGACATCACGGTGCTGGAGGAGGGCGGCGACCTCTACCTGCTGACCCTGCGGGACGGGGAGCCCGTCCTCGGCGGCGCGGACCAGGCGCTGGAGCCGGTCGAGGCCCAGATGCAGGACGGGGAGCCGGTGGGGGTGGAGGGGTACACCACCCTGCGGTTCGGCGACCTGCTGCAGCGTCAGGACCAGGTCGCCCGCCTGAAGGTCCCGCTGAGCGACGACGCCGCGGACGGCACCCTGGAGACGCGCGACGGCTCCCGCGGGTACGTGTACGCGCCGCGTCTGGAGTACGACGAGGCCCGGGACACCTTCACGGACCTCGAGAGCGGCGTGGAGTACCGGGACAACGGCGAGGGCCAGTTCCAGGCGGACGACGGCAGCACGCTGCAGACCGGCTGGCGGGTGTTCGTCGGCCTGGACAACTTCACGCGCGCGTTCACCGACCCCGAGCTGCGCGACCCGCTCGTGCGGGTCACCGTGTGGACCTTCGCCTTCGCGTTCCTGAGCGTGGCCACGACGTTCGCCGTCGGGCTGCTGCTGGCGATCGCCTTCAACCGCTCGGACATGCGCGGCAAGAAGGTCTACCGGGTGATGATGATCCTGCCGTACGCGTTCCCGGCGTTCCTGTCCGGCCTCGTGTGGGCCGGCCTGCTCAACCCGGAGTTCGGCTTCGTCAACACCGTGTTCTTCGGCGGCGCGGACATCCCGTGGCTCACCGACCCGTGGCTGGCCCGGCTGTCGGTGCTCGTGGTGAACCTGTGGCTGGGCTTCCCCTACATGTTCCTGGTGACCACGGGCGCCCTGCAGTCCCTGCCCGAGGACGTGGACGAGGCCGCCCGCATGGACGGCGCCGGCCCGTGGCGCATCTTCCGCTCCATCAAGCTGCCCCTGCTGCTGGTCTCGGTGGCGCCGCTGCTGATCTCCTCGTTCGCGTTCAACTTCAACAACTTCAACATCATCTACATGCTGACCGGCGGCGGACCGCGGTTCCCCGACGCGGGCTCGAACATCGGCGCCACAGACCTGCTGATCACGGTCGTCTACAAGACGGCGTTCAGCGGGGTGGGGCGCGACTACGGCCTGGCCTCCGCCCTGTCCATCGTGATCTTCCTGATCGTGGCGACCATCTCGGCGATCAGCTTCCGGCAGACCAAGGCGCTCGAGGAGATCGACAAGTGAGCATCCCCCAGGATTCCGGACGGCCCCGGCCGGACGCCCCGACCTCGCCCCTCGCCGCCGCCCTGGCGCAGCAGGAGACGGACCCGCTGCGCTGGGAGGAGGACCCGGCCCCGCCACGACGCCGCCGCTCGTTCGGCCGCTGGATGCGGGAGCTGGGCTGGCGCCACGCGGTGGGCGTGCTGGCCAGCGCGTTCGCACTGTTCCCGCTGCTGTACGTGCTGTCCGCGTCGCTCGACCCGACTGGCACGATGGCGAGCTCGAACCGGCTGTTCTCCTCGTTCAGCGGCCAGAACTACGTGGACCTGTTCAGCAACCCGAACCGGCCCTTCGGCCGCTGGTTCCTCAACACGATGGTCATCGGCGTCATCACGTCCGTGATGACGGTGTTCCTCGGTGCCCTGGCCGCCTACGCGTTCTCCCGGATGCGGTTCACGGGCCGCCGCGTGGGGCTGCTGACGCTGCTGCTGGTGCAGATGTTCCCGCAGCTGCTCGCGGTGGTGGCGATCTTCCTGCTGCTGACCTACATCGGCAACCTGGTGCCCGTCCTGGGCATCGGCTCGCAGCTCGGCCTCATCCTCGTGTATCTGGGCGGCGCGCTCGGGGTGAACACGTACCTGATGTACGGGTTCTTCAACACCATCCCGCCGTCGCTGGACGAGGCTGCCAAGCTCGACGGTGCCTCGCACGCGCGGATCTTCTTCTCGATCATCCTGCGCCTGGTGACCCCCATCCTCGCGGTGGTGGCCCTGCTGTCCTTCATCACCACGGTCTCGGAGTTCGTGATCGCCTCCGTGGTGCTCACGGACCCGTCCGCGCAGACGCTCGCGGTGGGCCTCTACGGCTACGTCTCGGAGACCCGCTCCGAGAACTGGGGCGTGTTCGCGGCCGGCGCCGTGCTGGCGGCCCTGCCCGTGATGGCGCTGTTCCTGTTCCTGCAGCGGTACATCGTCTCCGGCCTCACGGCCGGCGGCGTGAAGGGCTGAGCCGACGACGGCGGTGGGAGGGGCGCCCGCCCCTCCCGCCTCACGGCAGCGCCAGCCGGAACACCTTCTTCCACGCGGAGCCCACCTGCCGCAGCAGCGGGCCGGTCGTGTAGGGCAGGCCGTAGCGGGCGCAGATCTCCCGGACCCTGGGCGCCACCTCGGCGTACCGGCTGGACGGCAGGTCCGGGAACAGGTGGTGCTCCACCTGGTGGGAGAGGTTGCCGGTCATGAAGTGCATCAGCTTCGAACCGGAGATGTTCGCGGAGCCGATCATCTGCCGCACGTACCAGTCGCCGCGGGTCTCGCCGTCCACCATCTCCTCGGAGAACGTCTCCGCACCCTCCGGGAAGTGCCCGCAGAAGATGACCGCGTGCGCCCAGATGTTGCGCAGGCCGTTGGCGAGCAGCGTGCCCACGAGCGCGGCCTTGCCCGAGCCGGTCAGCACCTCGGCGACGGCCGGCGTGGCCACGTAGTCCTTCGCGAACTGCCGTGCGGCCTTGACGCCCACGGAGCGCAGATCCGTCATCAGTTCCTCGCGGGACTTCTCGCCGCTCTGCACGCGGTCCAGCTCGAGGTCGTAGAGCGCGATGCCCCACTCGAAGATCGGCGCCAGCCCCGCATTGATCACGGGGTTGAGCAGGTGGCGGGGCCGCCACGGCTCGGACTCGTCCATGCGCAGGACGTTGTAGCCCACGTCGCGGTCCTTGCCCACCACGTTGGTCCAGCGGTGGTGCAGGTCGTTGTGGGTGTTCTGCCACGCCCGCGACGGCGTCACGAAGTCCCACTCCCACGTGGTGGAGTGGATGTCCGGGTCGCGCATCCAGTCCCACTGGCCGTGGAGCACGTTGTGCCCGATCTCCATGTTCTCCACGATCTTCGCGACCGTGAGCATGGCTGTTCCCGCCACGAACGCGGCGGGGTGGCGTGCGTTGAGCAGGAGGGCGCGGCCGCCGAGCTCGAGCCGGCGCTGCCAGCGGATGACGCGGCGGATGTAGGCCGCGTCGGAGGCGCCGCGGCGGGCGAGCACGTCGTCGCGGATCGCGTCCAGCTCCCGGCCCAGCTCGGCCACCTGCGCGTCCGTCAGGTGGGCGGCGCCGGGCGGGCGCACCGCCGGGCTCCCGACGACGCCCGGCAGCCCCGGCGTCGTGGCGGCGGCACGGGACTCGGCGGTGCGGGGAGCCCAGCTCGTGGTGTCGGGGCGGTCCTGCGGCAGGACCCGGGCGGCGCGGCCGCGCACGGTGGTGCCGGGGATGGCCAGGGCCAGATCGTCCGGGGCGGTGGCGCCGGTGCGGTCGGGGGCCTGTCCCTTATACACACCTGACGCTGCGGTCTGGGTCATGTGATGCTCCTGGGGGCGGGAGGCGGGGATGGTCGGGGAGGCCCGGGTCGCGGGCCGGGCGTCAGGTTCACAGGCTGAGGCTCAGCGGGCCGGCGGCGGCGCTCACGCAGGTCTGGACCAGCTCGCCGGGCTCGCCGTGGACCTGCCCGGTCCGCAGGTCCGTGACCCGGCCCGAGCGCAGCGGCGTGAGGCACGCGTGGCAGATGCCCATGCGGCAGCCGGCGGGCGCGGCGACGCCGGCCTCCTCGGCCACCACGAGCAGCGGCACGTCGCCGGGAGCGTCCACCTCCACGTCGGCGTGCTCGAACACCACGCGGCCGCCGGCCCCCGCCACGCCCGGGGCGAAGTCGGCCTGGAACCGCTCGATGGTGAGGTCCGCGGCCGCCTCGCGCCGCCACAGGGCCTCGGCGTCGTCGAGGAACCCGGCCGGCCCGCACGCGTAGCCGGCGCGCTCGCGCCAGTCCGGGCAGAGGCCCTCGAGCTGTGCGGGGGAGGAGAGGTCGAGGCGGCCCGTCTCCGCGGTGTGGTGGTGCACCACGCGCAGGCCCGGGAACTGGTCGGCCAGCTCGGCCAGCTCCTCGCGGAACAGGGCGTCCTCGGGGGTGCGGGAGGAGTGGATGAGCACGACGTCGGCATCCCGGCGCGTCGGCACGAGCGTGCGGATCATGGACATCACCGGGGTCAGGCCCGAGCCGGCGGTGAGCATGAGCAGTGGGCGCGGCTCGTCCGGCAGGGTGAAGTCGCCCTCGGGGATGTCGAGGAAGAGGACGTCGCCGGGCTTCGTGTGGCGCACGAGCGTGCCGGAGACGAGGCCGATGTCGGACACCGTGATCTCGGGGTCGGCGCCCGCGGGAGCGGAGAGCGAGTAGGAGCGCCACTGGCGCACGCCGTCCACGTCCACCCCGATGCGGGCCCACTGGCCGGCGTCGTGGGCCCGCCAGCCCGGGCCCGGGCGGAAGGCGATGGTGGCGGTGCCGGGCGTCTCGCGCGTCACGGAGGTGACCACGCCGCGCAGCTGCCGCGAGGAGTGCACGGGGTCGAGCAGGCTGAGGACGTCCTGCGGGGCGAGCGGGTGCAGGAGCGTCGACGCCAGACGGGAGAACAGAGACGGGCCGACCATGGCTCCAGTCTATGGCTCGGCATGCCGCAGTTCTTCGTCTTCAGCGTACGATCTGGGCCATCACTTCATCGCGAGGAGACAAGATTGAGTGTGACGCAGACCACCCCCGCCCCCGACTGGCG
>NZ_LR732370.1:2037454-2076842 GCF_902506395.1 Micrococcus sp. 116 | reverse complement strand
ACTGGCGCCCGCCCTGGCAGTCCCTCCCCGACGACCTCGCGGAGCGCCTGGCCCCGGCGATCCCCGGGATCATGGAGCGCATCATCGAGACGGTCCCGGACCAGATCCCCGCCTACGCGGCGGCGCGCGACGGCCACTACGGCAAGAACCTCACCGCCGGCGTGACCACCGCCCTCGAGCAGCTGATGAGCCTGCCCGGCACCACCCGCCCGGCCCTGAACAGCGAGTCCCGCGTCCTCATGGCCCGCCTGGGGGCCGGCGAGTTCCGCGAGGGGCGCTCCATGGACGCCCTGCTCGGCGCGTACCGCACCTCCGCGCGGATCGTGTTCCGCGAGCTCTCCGCCGAGTGCGCGCGCCTGGGCCTGGAGATGTCCGTGGTGATCGAGCTGGGCGAGTCCATCTGGGCGTACATCGACGAGCTCTCCTCCGTCAGCGCCCAGGCGTACGCGGAGGCGCAGTCCGCCCAGGCGGGCGTGCTCGAGCTGCACCGCGCCGCCCTCGCCACCGCCCTGGTCCGGGGCGGGACCGAGGAGAAGGAGGTGCAACGGCTGGCCGCGCTCGCGGACTGGCGGCTGCCGCGCCGGCTGGCGGTGGTGGTGCTGCCCGCGGACGCCGGCGTCGCCGTCCGGGAGAGGCTGGGCCGGGCCGGGCTCGTGGTGGAGCGGGACTCGGAGGTGGTCGCCGTGATCGACGCGACGCCCTCCCAGGGCCGCCGCGAGCGCATGCTGCGCCTGCTGGCGGGGACGGCCGCCGTCGTCGGGCCGGCCGTGGACTGGCCGCTCGTGCCCCACTCCTACCGGGTGGCCCGCACGCTGGCCGTCCAGGAGGCGGCGGGCCGGACGGCGGAGCCCGCGCAGGGGGAGGACGACGACGGCGCCCCGTCCCCGATCCTCGCCGCGGACCACCTGGCGCGCGTGGTGCTGGGGGCCGAGCCGCGCGTCGTGACGCAGCTGGCCGAACGCGTGCTGGCGCCCCTGGACGAGGTGAGCGAGGCGAAGCGGGCGGTGCTGGAGGAGACCCTGCTCGCCTGGCTCACGCACTGGGGCCAGCGGGCGCCGATCGCCGCGGAGCTCGGCGTGCACCCCCAGACCGTGGGGTACCGGGTGGGCCGGCTGCGCGAGCTGTTCGGGGAGGCCCTCGAGGACCCCGACGCGCGGTTCGACCTGGAGATCGTGCTGCGGGCGCGGCGGGACGGGGTCGGGTGAGCGGGGCGGCAGGGGGTGCCGTCTGACGGGGGCCTTCACTAGCGTGGGTGGACCACGCATCCCGACGAGGGACCCCGACGAGAGAAGAGGGACAGTGCCATGACGAACGCCCCGAACCGCGACGAGCTCCCCCTGCCGGACTACGACCACATCCCCAACGGCACGCTGTCGACCCGGATCACCGGCCTCGACGAGTCGCAGGTGGAGCAGCTGCTCGCCTACGAGCGCGCCCACGGCGACCGCCTGCCCGTGGTGCAGGTCCTCGAGACGCGGCTCGAGGCGCTGCGCTCCGGCGCCCAGCCCTCCGGCGATCAGGTGCCGGACACCCCGGAGGTCGGCGGCTCCCGCACCGGCTCGCCCGTGACCCCGGAGACGAGCGGCCCGCCCGTGGAGCCCCTGAGCCGCGGCATCCCGGCCGACCCGCAGCACCCCGGCAACCGCTGAGCCGGCCGGGCGTCGCCTGACAGGGCGGCCCCCCGCGGAACGCGGCCACGACGCCCCGTCTCCTTCCTGTGAGAGGCGACGCGTCGTGGCCGCCTCGCGTTCCGGGCGATCCCGCGGTCCGGCCACGGAGCGCCTGCGAGGGTCCCCGTAGCGTGTTTGTGAGCTGGGTTATATTTCGACACAGCTGCGGCGGGCCTTCGGGCGCTGACGTGCGAGGCTGCCGGATTCCCGGCTGTCCGGCTCCTACTCACGGATGGGTGAAACGGCATGACTGAATTCGAGGACAAGCTTGCGCAAGTGGCTCGGCGAGCCCGCGACTACGCAAGCTCCCTGGACACGGAAGAGGCGACGAAGAACGCGCTCGTCATGCCATTCATCTCGCAGGTGTTGGGCTACGACGTGTTCGATCCCCAGGAGGTCGTCCCGGAGTTCGTCGCAGATCTGGGCCTGAAGAAGGGGGAGAAGATCGACTACGCCATCATGCGGGAGGGGAAGGTCAACATCCTCGTGGAGGCCAAGAAGGTCGGCTCGGAGCTGTCCCTGGCGCACGCGAGCCAGCTGGTGCGCTACTTCCACACCAGTGAAGCGCGGATCGGCGTGCTCACCAACGGGCGGGTGTGGAACTTCTACACGGACCTCGACAAGGCCAACATCCTCGACGAGCGTCCGTTCCTCGTCCTCGATCTTCTGGACATCGACCCGGTCACCGTGCCGAAGCTCGAGCAGCTGGCGAAGGGATCCTTCGATCTCGACTCGGTCATCGCCGCAGCCGAGGAGCTGAAGTACGTATCGGCCATCAAGCGCGAGATTTCTGCCGAGATGGCTGCGCCGAGCGATGAGTTGGTGAAGGTCCTCGCCAAGCGCGTGTACTCCGGGTACATGAACGCCAAGGCGGTGGAGACCTTCACCCGGCTCACCGAGGAGGCTGCGCGCCAGTACATCAACGATCGCGTCAACGCGCGGCTGAAGACTGCCCTGGGCGACCAGGTCGCTCCGGTACTGGCGGCTCCCGCTGAGCCCGTGGCCACCGGCGATCAGACGGTCCTGTCCGACGAGGAGAACGGTCAGGAGGGCCAGCTCAAGCCGGGCGTGGTGACGACCGAAGAGGAGATCGAGGGTTTCCGCATCATCAAGGCGATTCTCGCCGGAATCGTGCCGATGAACCGCGTCTACATGCGCGACGCAGCCTCGTACTGCAGCGTCATCCTGGACGACAACAATCGGAAGCCGATCGCGCGCCTTCACTTCGACGGGAAGGTGAAATATCTGGTGCTGTTCGATGCGGACAAGAACAGGACGCGGGCCGACCTCGAGAACTTGGAGGACATCTACGAATCCGCCGAGGCACTGCGGAGCGTCGTCAGCTCCTACGTCGGGGCCTGAGCGGACTCTGACCCGCCTACTGACCGGATCCGGCCCGCGGGCGGGCAGGACTGTGCCCCGCCGCCGTCGATGCGCCACCCTGGTGCGCACGCCCCGGTGGGACAGACCCGCCGGGCGCCGACCCGAGAGGACGTCATGACCCATCACGAGCGCGACGACCGCCAGGCCCTGGCCGCCGGCGAGACCTACCTGATCCACGTGCTGGAGACCTCCGACCCGCCCGGCAACCCGGACCACTACCGGATCACGGACGCGGTCGAGGCCCACCACGCGTCCACCGGCTCCTACGACGTCGAGGCCGGCGGCCTGGACGCCGCCCGCGAGCTGCTCGCCCGCCACGCCAAGTGAGCGACCGGGGCTGAGACGTCCGGCCGGGCCGCGCCTCACGCGCCCGGCCGGAGCCTCATCCCCAGCACGGTGCGCGCCTCGAGCCCCAGAGCCGCGCGGGCCTCGGGCGCGCCGGTGCGGTCCTCGCCCACCACGGTCATCCCGATCCGCTCGGCCACCCGGCGCGAGGCCGTGTTCTCCGGGTGGATGATCGCCACGAGCTCGTGGTGCCCCAGCACGTCCCGGGCGTGGTCCCGGCAGGCGGCGGCCGCTTCGGTGGCGTAGCCGCGCCCCCACAGGTCGGCCCGCACGTGGTAGCCGACCTCCAGGCGAGGCTCCCCGTTGACCTCCTGCCACGTCAGGCCGCAGTCGCCCACGAAGCCGGGCCCGCCGTCGTCGTGGGTCTCGATGATCCACAGCCCGTGCCCGTCCTGCGCGTACCGGCGCCGGTTGCCCGCGATCCACGCCGCCGCCTCCGCGCGCGTGCGCGGGGCGGGGTAGAAGCGCATCACCACGGGATCGGCGAGGAGGCCGGCCAGGTGGTCGAGGTCGGCGTCGGCCATCTCGCGGAAGCGCAGACGGGCGGTGGGGGCGGGCGGCATGCGCCCAGGCTAGCGGCGGGCGGATGCGCCCCGCCTCTTGTCTGCGCGGGGCCGGGCTGGTCGACTGTGCCCATGCCGCATTCCCTCTCCCTGCGCCCGTTGCGGGTGGATGACGCCGAGGCCATGGCCGCGGTCCTCGCCGACCCGGACCTGTACACGTACACCGGCGGGACGCCGCCGGGCGAGGAGGAGCTGCGGCAGCGGTACGCGATCCTCGCGCGCGGTCGCTCCGAGGACGGCGCGGAGGACTGGGCCAACTGGATCGTGGTGCTGGAGCCGGAGGGCCGGCCGGTCGGCTACGTCCAGGCCACCATCCCCGTGGACGGGGGACCCACGCAGATCGCCTGGCTGATCGGCACGCCGTGGCAGGGCCGCGGGCTGGCGAAGGAGGCCGCCGGCCTCCTCAAGGGCGAGCTGCGGGACCGGGGGGTGCGGCGCCTCGTGGCGGATGTCCACCCCGAGCACACGGCCTCCCAGCGGGTCGCCCAGGCGATCGGCCTGGCGCCGACGGACGAGGTCGTGGACGGGGAGGTCCGCTGGGCCGGGTCCGTGGACGACGGCGGCGGCCCGGTCACCGGCTGAGGCCGCGGCGCCGCTCCGGGTAGGAGCCGCCGAGCTCCACGCCCCGCTCGGCCAGGTAGGCCTCCGGGTCCACCGGCTCGCCGTCCACGCGCAGCTCCAGGTGCAGGTGCACGCCGGTGGCGGCGCCGGTCTGCCCGACGCCGGCCAGGTGGTCCCCGGCGGAGACGCGCTGGCCCGCGTCCACCACGGTGGAGTCCGGGGCGGCGTGCAGGTAGCGCCACACGTGGCCGTCCCCGGCGTCCACGGCGAGCAGGTTGCCGCCCGCGTCCCCGCCGGCCTCCACGAATAGGACTCGGCCGTCGGACACCGAGTGGAAGGGCGTGCCCTCCGGCACCCCGCCGAGGTCCACGCCGTCGTGGCGGGTCAGGGCCTCCTCGGACACCCCCGAGGGCACCACGCCCTCGCCGAACGGGTTGGGGCGGGGCCCGAAGCGGGAGGTCACGCGGCCCTGCACGGGCTCGGCGTACCCCTGCGTGTTCACCGTGGGCGGGGCGGGGGTGAAGCCGCCGTTCCAGCGCCGCCGCTCGGCGCCCGCGCCGGCGTCGTCCCGGCCGGCCGGACCGAACGCGAGGACCAGCGCCAGGACGGTCGCGATCAGGGCCAGCGCCCCCACTGCGGCCAGCACGCCCCCGGCCACACCGCTGCCCGGGGAGCCGGCGCCGGGGGTCGGGGTGGTCATCCCCTCAGTCTGTCATGCAGGGTCGGGACGGCCCCGGCCTTCGCCCACGGCATCCCGGCCCGCCACCAGCTCCCGCCCGCGCTCGTAGTCCTCGTCCGCGTTGTAGGTCAGCACGCCCACCACGCGGTCCTGCGCGTCCATGTACCAGAGAGTGAACCCGCCGGTGCGCTCCACCATGCGGGCCTGCTCGTGGCCGTCGCCCCACGCGGCGTGCTTGAGCGTGTGCTCGCCGATGGTGCTCCAGAACCCGGGCACGGCCTCCCACCGCCGCAGGGACTCCGGGTCCGCCGTCGCCGCGTGGGCCAGCACGGAGGCCTGGCCGGCGCCGCCCGGCACGCCGACCTCGGTGCGGGCCGCGTTGTGCCCGGCGACCTCGCCCATGCCGAGGGCGTCGCCCCAGTGCTCCACGGGGATCGGCCGGCCGGCCACGGCGTGGTGGGCGCGGGCCACGTCCCCGGCCACCCACACGCCCGGCGCCGCCGCCAGGTGCTCGTCCGCCACGATCCGCCCCTCGTGCATGGTCAGCTCGGAGTCCTCGAGCCACCCGCCCCCCGGCTCGACCCCCACCGCGGCGAGGATCAGGTCCGGGGCGAGCGTGGCGCCGTCGTCGAGGTGGACGGTGCGCGGGGCGCGCACCTGCCCCACCCGCACGCCGGTGCGCAGCTCGACGCCGGCGCCGATCAGCCACTGCGCGATCCGATCGCCCGCCTCGCGGCCGAGCCGCTTCTGCTGCGGCACCTCGTCCGGGGTGACCAGCGTGGTGGCCACCCCGCGCAGGGCCAGGGAGGCGGCCGCCTCGCAGCCGATGAACCCCGAGCCGATCACGACGGCGGAGCGCGCGTGCCCGGCGGAGGCCACCAGGCGGCGGGCGTGGTCGAGAGAGCGCAGCAGGTGCACCTCGGCGTCGTCGTCCGCGACGGGCAGGGGCTTCGGGTGCGCGCCGAGGGCGAGGATCAGGCGCTCGAAGCGGACCGGCTCCTCGCCGACCCGCAGCGTCCGGGCACCCAGGTCCGCGTGGGTGACGGTCACGCCCCGGCGCAGCTCGACGGCGTCCGGCAGGTCCTCCAGCACCGTCGGCTCCGGTTCGGCGGTGCCGCGCAGGAGCTCCTTGGACAGCGGCGGACGCTCGTACGGGTGGTCCACGTCCGAGGTGAGCATGAGGACGGGGCCGGGTCCCCCGGCGTCGACGTAGGCGCGGGCGGCGCTGACGCCGGCGGGGCCGCTGCCCACGATCACGAGCGGGAACGGGGTGGAGCTGTGCTGGGCCATGCGGCCAGCATGCGCACCCGTCACGGGCGGAAGCCAGGGCCGACGGACACCCCGGCTCCGGCATACTGCCCGCATGGACCCCTCCCTGGTGTGGCTGCCGGCCGTCGTCGCGCTGGCCGCGATCACCGTGGGCGGCACGCTCCAGCGGGTGAGCGGCATGGGCGTCGGCATGATCGCCGCACCCACGCTGTCCCTGCTCCTGGGCCCGGTGGCGGGGGTGACGCTGTCCAACGTGGCCGCCTCGGTGTCCGCGGTGCTGCTGTTCGCGGTGCTCCACAGGCACGTGGACTGGCCGCGCTTCGTCCGCCTCGCACCCCTGCTCGTGGCCGGCTCGTTCGCGGGGGCGTGGGCCGTGCGGGTCCTGGACGCCCACGCCCTCGAGATCCTCCTGGGGTCCTCCGTGCTGGTGGCCGTGGCCGCCGTCCTGGGCCTGCAGCAGCGCTTCACCGCCCAGGGGAACGGGGCCGTGTTCGCCTCCGGCGCCGTGGCCGGGTTCATGAACACCACCGCGGGCATCGCCGGGCCGGCGCTCGCGGTCTACGCGGTGGCGAGCCGGTGGGACCAGCGCTCGTGGGCGGCCACCCTCCAGCCCGTGTTCCTGCTGGCCAATCTCACCTCGCTGGTCACCAAGTCGCTGTTCGGCGCGGCCGTGCCCGCGGGGCTGCACGTGCCGTGGCCGGTGTGGGTCGCCGTGGTGGTGGGCGGCCCGCTGGGTGTCCTGCCCGGTTCGGTGGTGGCCCGCCGGGTGGACCCCGCGAAGGCGCGCGTCCTCGCGATCTGCCTGGCCGGCGTCGGGGGCACGCTGGCGCTGGTGCGCGGTGTGGCCGGCACCCTGGGCTGAGGCGGGGCCGGCGCGCAGGCGTCAGGGCAGGAGGGAGCGCACGGCCGCGGCCAGCGTGTCCCGCACGTCGTCCACCGTCAGGTCCTCCGGGGCCAGGTGCCGCTCGACCGACAGCGTGTGCACGAGCATCAGGAGCATGGCCGCAGTGTGCGTGACCTGCTCGTCCGGGACGTCGGCCAGCACGCGGTGCTCGCGCAGCAGGCCGGCCAGGAAGTCCCGCCGCCGGACGGTCAGCGTCCGGTAGGCTCTCCCCACGGCGGGCTCGCGCAGGCCCACGGCCTGGAACTCGTGGAGGAGCAGGGGCCAGGAGCCCGTGGTCTCGAGCACGACGTCGGCCAGGGCCTCCGCCACGCGGGCCACCAGGTCCTCGCGCGGCAGGTCGGGGTCGTCCAGGGCGTCGGCGACGCCGTCCATGGCTCGGGTGGTCGCCCGCTCGAACTGGACGGTGCAGGCGGCGGCGAAGAGGTCCGGCTTCCCCGCGAAACCGGAATAGACGGCGCCCTTCGTGTAGCCGGCCTCCGCCGCGATGCGGGCGAGGGAGGAGCGCGCGTAACCCTCCCGTCCGAACACCCGAGCCGCGTGGTCGAGGATGGCCGCGCGGACATCCTCGCGGCGGGGTCGGGTCGCCATGTTGCCCTCTCGATGCCGATGGTATTGAATACCGATGGTATTGAATCCGCCTCGACTCGGCAAAGAGGGCCCATGTCTTCCACTCCCACCGACGCCGATCACCATGGCCCCGGGCCCGCCCCCGACCCGGCGCACCTCGACGACCTCCCGCCCGCCACCCTCGTGGCGCGCGGTCTGACCCTGCGCGGCAGTCGCGGGCCGGTGTTCGGCTCCCTCGACCTCGTGCTGCCCCCGCAGACCCACCTGGCCGTGCTCGGAACCCAGGGCTCGGGCCGCTCGGCCCTGCTGCTCGCCCTCACGGGGCGCCTGCAGGGCGTGCGGGGCGAGCTCGTGCTCACCGGCGGCCCCGTGGACGTCGCCCTGGACGGGCCGGAGCGGCCCGCCGCCCGCGCGTACCGGCCCCCGATCGACGCCGCGCGCCACCCGCACGCCCTGCGCGCCCGCACCGCCGTCGCCCACACCACCGACGTGGTGGAGCTCGAGCCGGCGCTGACCGCGGCCGAGGTCGTGGACGAGCGCTGTCTCACCGACGGCGTGCGCCGCCGCGCCGGCCGCGCACGCTTCGCCCTCCTCGCGGACGCGGTGAGGCTGACCGTGGCGCCGGAGGCCGTCGTCCGGGAGCTGTCCGCGCCCGATCGCGCGCTGCTGGCCGCCGTCGTCGCCTGCCTGCGCCCGGCCCGCCTCGTCACCTTCGACGACGTGGACGCCACCCTGACCATCGATGAGCTGGTCGCGCTCCACGCGGCCCTGGACGTCCTCAAGGACCACGGCCACCCGTTCGCGGTGAGCGCCGTGGCCTCCGCGCCCGTGCCGCGCGACGCCGTCGTCCTCACCCTGCCCCCCGTCCGGGAGAACTGATGCTGTTCCGCTACGAGCTGCGACGCTTCCGCCGTGGCCTGCCCCTGCTCGCCCTGCTGTTCATCTTCCTCGTCCCCGCCATCTACGGCGCTCTGTACCTGTCCGCGAACTGGGACCCCTACGGGGCCATGGACCGTCTGCCGGTGGCGATCGTCAACGAGGACGAACCCGTCCAGCGCGGCGACACCACGCTGCGCACCGGCGCGGACATGACCGAACGCCTCAAGGACGACCGCGCCTTCGACTGGCGCGAGACCACGCGCGAGGAGGCCGAGGAGGGACTGCGGGAGGGCCGGTACTACCTCGTCCTGGAGATCCCCGCCGAGCTCAGTCGTGACCTCGTCAGCCCCGAGGGCGGCGGGACACCGCGGCAGGCGCAGATCACCCTGCGCCGAGACGACGCCAACGGCTTCGTGATCGGCTCCGTCACGAACGCGAGCCAGGCCAAGGTCGAGGCCGCCGTGAACCGGTCCGCGATCGAGGCGTACTTCGAGGCCGTCTTCTCCAGCCTCGGCGAGCTGCGGTCGGGCATGGTGGACGCCGCCGACGGCGCCGCGCAGCTGGCCGACGGCACGGCCTCCGCGGAGGACGGCGCGAGCCAGCTGGAGGACGGGATCGTCCAGGCCCACGACGGCTCGGGCAAGCTGGCCGAGGGCGCGGGCCAGCTCGCCACGGGTGCGGGTGACCTCGCGGACGGCGCCGCCCAGGCCGACGACGGCGCCCAGCGACTCGCCGAGGGCGCCGCGTCCGCGCAGGACGGGGCCGGGCGCCTGGCCGACGGGCTCGACCAGGCGCGCGGGGGCTCCCAGGCCCTCGCCGACGGTGCCGGGCAGCTCGCCGAGAACGCCCCCGCCCTGCGTCAGGGCGCCACGGACCTCTCCGACGGGCTGGCCCAGCTGCAGACCGGATCGGCCGAGCTCACCGACGGCGCCACGCAGGTGGCCGACGGCACCCAGCAGCTCTACGACACGGTGATCCCCGGCCTGGACCAGGTGATCGAGCGGCAGGACGCGGTGGCCGCCGACGTCGCCGCGGTGGACGAGGACGTCCAGCGCGTCGCCGAGGTGGCCGGCACGGCCGAGGACGGCGCGGGCGCCCGCATCGCCGACGCGCAGGCCGCCCTGGCCGAGCTCGCCGAAGAGGACCCGACGCTCGCCGAGTCCGAGCAGTACGCCGCGCTCCAGGAGGCGCTCACCGGCGCGGACGAGCGGGTGACCGCCGTCGCCGGCCGCGCCGAGGAGGCCGCCGCGACCTCCGCGGCCGCCAACGAGCGCGTCCAGGGCTTCGTCGAGGACGACGTCGCCGCCTCCGCCAAGGCGGATCTGACGGACCTCAACGACGGCGCCCACGCCGTGGCCGCGGGCGCGGAGAAGCTGCAGGGCGGGATCGGTGAGGCGAAGGACGGGGCCGACTCCCTCGCCGACGGCGCCGGGAAGTTCGCGGACGGCCTCGAGCAGCTGGGCTCCGGCGCGACCGAGCTCGACGGCGGCCTGGCCCAGCTCCAGGACGGCGCCGGGGAGCTGCAGTCCGGCCTCGGCGAGCTGACGGACGGGGCGACCACCCTCGCCGAGGGCAACGCCGCGCTCCACGACGGGGCGCTGACCCTGCAGGACGGTGCGGGCCAGCTGGAGTCCGGCGCCACCGAGCTCGACGGCGGCCTGGCCCAGCTCCAGGACGGCGCCGGGGAGCTGCGCGCCGGCCTCGGCACCCTCGACGACGGCGCCCACGAGCTCGCCTCCGGGCTCTCCGACGGCGTCGACCGCGTCCCCGCCCTGACCGAGGACGAGCGGGACGAGGCCGCCCTGGTGATGTCCCGGCCCGTGGAGGCCGTGATGCAGGTGGACAACTCCGCGGAGGTCTACGGCCGCGGCATGGCGCCGATGTTCTTCTCCATCGCCCTGTGGGTGTTCGGCATCGCCGCGTTCAACATCATGCGGCCCATCAGCGGGCGGCTGCTGGCCGGGCGCCGCAACCCGGTGGCGATCGCGCTGGCCGCGTGGCTGCCCGTGGGCATCGTGGCCGTGGGCGGCGGCCTGCTCATGCTCGCCGCGACGCTGCCGCTGGGCCTGGCCCCCGTGCACCCGGTGCGGGCCGTGGCCCTGACGGTGCTCGTGGCCGTGGTGTTCTCCCTCATCGCGCACCTGGTGCAGACGGCGCTCGGCACCCCCGGTTCGGCGCTGCTGCTGGTCCTGCTGGTCCTGCAGCTGGCCTCCACCGGCGGCACCTACCCGGCCGAGGTGCTGCCCGGCTTCTTCCAGGCGCTGCACCCGTTCATGCCGATGAGCTACTCCATCGAGGCGTTCCGCAACGCGATCTCCGGCGGTCCGGACCAGCGCTTCTGGGTGCCGGTGGTCGTGCTGATGGGCATCGGGGCGGCGGCGCTCGCCCTGGACGTGCTCGTGGTGCGGCGCCGGCGTCGGTTCCGCATGAAGGACCTGCACCCCGCGCTGCAGGCCTGAGCGGGGATGACTTCCGCACCCCGCGCCGCCGTCGTCCGTCCGGCCCGCCCCGAGGACGCGCCCGCGATCGCCGCGATCGCCGCGGCCACCTTCCCGGACGCCTCCCCGGCCTCGCTGCCGCGTGCCGCGGTGGAGGCGCACATCGCGTTGCACCTGAGTGAGGCCGCCGTGGCCGCGTGGATCGCGGACCCGGAGCGGATCGTGCTCGTGGGCGCCGCGGCCGACGCCCCGGAGACCCTGCTCGGCTACGCCATGTACGAGACCGCCGCGGCCCCCGAGGCACCCGTCACGGAGCGGCTCGGCGACGTGCCGGCCGGCCACCTCTCGAAGCTGTACGTGCTCGCCGAGGGGCGCGGCACCGGGCTGGCCGAGGCCCTCGTGCACGACGGCGTCGAGCGGCTGCGGCGGCTGGGGTTCCGGCACGTGTGGCTCGGCACGAACGCGCAGAACGCACGGGCCAACCGGTTCTACGAGCGCCTCGGCTTCGAGACGGTCGGGGCGCGGCAGTTCGTGGTCGGCGGGGAGCGGGTCGAGGACGACTGGGTGCGGCTGCTGACGGTGGCGTGAGCCGGTCGCCGCTCAGCAGGCCTCCGGGCCGTCCGGGTCCTCGTCGGGGTCGAACCACGCGGACGGGTGATAGTGCACCGCGGCGAGCCCCTCGTCGTCGGCCAGGTGGGTCTGGGCCCCGGGCACGGAATCCGTGTTCTGCCCGGCCACCGCCTCCCACGCCCCGGTCTCGGTGCGGCGCACCACGAGCAGCAGGACGCCGGTGCGCTCGCCGGCCTCGTCGCCGTCGGGCGCGGTCTGCCCCGTCATGGTCCACGGCGCGTGCACCACTGCCACGTCCCCGAGCTCCCGCACCCGCACGCGCCCGAGCTCGAGCCGCGAGTGCGGGAACATCCAGCGGAAGCCGAGCGCGTGGTTCACCCGGATCTGCCGACGCCGCCTCCACCACACGCCCACCACGTTCACGAAGTCCGCGTCCTCGGCGAACAGCTCACCTCTCTATTCGTCGGCAGCGTCAGAGTGGTATAAGAGACAGGGTTCAGCGGGCGGGTCCGTAGGCCAGCGTCAGCACGACGGCGGCGAACAGCACCGCCATCACGGCCAGGACCGTGAGCACGGCGCGCAGGGCCGCACGCGTGCGCGGGTCGGCCGGGGGCGGTGCATCCGGACGTCGGGTCACGCTCGCCAGTGTGGCACGCGGCACGGCGCGAGGGGCGCGTGCGTCGGCGCGCGTCGAAGGCGCCTCCCAGCCGGGGCTCAGTCGACGCTGAAGCTGCGGATGTGGTTGCTGAACACGAAGCGGTCGAACACGGTCCGCGCCGAGCTCGGGTCGTCCGCGTGACCACTCTGGGCCGTCTACGGCGGATCGAGCCCCGCCGCCGGCCGGCCTCCCATGCCCGGCCGGTTCCCACCTCCGCCCGCCCGCCCGGCAGGGGTGGTCCCGGGCCGGGCGGCCTTGGGATGATGGGTGCCCCCGGAGAAAGGTGCCCGATGCCCCCGCCCGTGCCGCAGCCGACCCGCCGACAGATGCTCCTGGCCGGTTCCGCCCTGCTCGGATCGGGACTGCTGGCCGCCTGCGGGCAGGACGGGGAGGACGCGGCGTCGTCGTCCGTGCCGACCTCGTCCGCGCCCACCTCCGCCGCCCCCGCTGGACCGCCGCCCGCCGGCGAACCGGTGGCCTGGCCGGACGTGGCCCGGGTTCCGCACCTGTTCTTCCACTCCCTCGTGGTGGACCCGGCCCGCGCCTTCGATGGCGACGACAAGGCCGGCGGCTACCTGGACTTCATGGTCACGGTGGACGAGTTCGACGCCGTCATCCGGCAGGTCTACGAGCGCGGCTACGTGCTGGTCTCCCCGCACGAGCTGTACGAGGTGGGGGAGGACGACGTCGTCCGCCCGAAGACCCTCATGGTCCCCGAGGGTCGCACCCCGCTGATCCTCTCCCTGGACGACTGCTCGTACTACCTCTACATGGACGGCGACGGCTTCGCGGACCGCCTGATCGTGGCCGAGGACGGCCGCGTCCGCAACGAGTACACGGACGCCGAGGGCACCACGCACATCGGGGCGTTCGACGTCGTCCCGCGCCTGGACGACTTCCTCGCCGAGCACCCGGACTTCAGCCTCAACGGCGCCCGCGGCGTGCTCGCCATGACCGGCTACGACGGCGTGTTCGGCTACCGCACCTCGGCCCGCGAGTTCGGGGACAGCCCCACGTTCGACGCCGACGTCGCGGCCGCCACCGAGGTTGCCGACGCGCTCAAGGACAGCGGCTGGGAGTTCGCCTCCCACACGTGGGGCCACCGGACGGTGCCGAAGCTGACCATGGAGGAGCTCGAGTTCGACATGAGGCACTGGCACGAGGAGGTCGAGCCGATCCTCGGCCCCACGGACATGCTCATCTACCCGTTCGGCGCGGACGTCACCGGCCCCGGCAAGTACACGGAGGACAACGAGCGGTACCGCTACTTCCGCGAGCTCGGCTACCGCTCCTTCTTCCTCGTGGACGGCACCTCCAAGGCGTGGGGCCAGCTCGAGCCCGGCTACTACCGCGGCTCGCGCATCAACGTGGACGGCATCAGCCTCGCCGCGGCCGTCTCGGGCGAGCGGCCCGTGCTGGAGGAGTTCTTCGACCCCCGGTCCGTCCTGGACCCGGCCCGCCCCGAGTCCATCCGCGGCCCGAAGAAGCCGAGCCCGGCGCCGTCGTCGCCCGCCGCGGCCCCGAGAACCCCGCGACCCTGAGGAGAGCACCATGTCCATCCCCGCCACCGAGGTCGAGGCCCGCTGGAACGCGGCCGCCGAGCCGTTCACCGCCGTCGTCCGGGAGGTGCGGGACTGGGACGCCGCCACCCCGTGTGAGGGCTGGGACGCGCTGGACCTGCTGGACCACGTGATCGCCGGCCAGCGCGACTTCGCCGCCCGCCAGGGCCGGGAGGTGCCCCTCTTCGACGGGTCCCGCCAGCAGCTGGCCACCCAGTGGGCCAAGCACGCCGCCGCCATGTCCGCCCTCGCCGGTGACGAGGAGTTCATCATGCGGCCCATGAAGACCGCGCTCGGGGAGATGCCCGTGGGCGAGGCGTTGATCCGCTTCCACGCGTTCGACGTGATCGTGCACCGTTGGGACCTGGCCCGCTCGCAGGGCGTGGACGCGCGGTTCACGGACGCGGAGATCGACTGCGTGGAGGAGTCGCTGGAACTGTTCGGCGACGCCGCCTACACGCCCGGCATCCTGGGCGAGCCCGTCCCCGTGGCCGACGACGCCGACCGGCAGACCCGCCTGCTCGGTCGCCTGGGCCGTCGGGGCTGAGACCAGGGCAGGACCCGTCCCCGCACCCCAGGAGGCACCGTGAGCGAGTCCACCGGTTTCAGCGCCGCGGAGCAGGCCGCGATCGCCGAGCGCGCGCAGGAGCTGCGCGCCCAGCGCGGCGGCAGGAAGAAGGCCGACGCCCTGCAGGACCTGCTGGTGAAGATCGAGGAGATGCCCGAGCAGGACCGCGCCATGGCGGTGGGGGTGCACCGGATCGTCACGGAGGCGGCCCCGGAGCTCGAACCCCGCACCTGGTACGGCATGCCCGCCTACGCGCGCGGCACGGACGTGCTCGTGTTCCTGCAGGTCAGCAGCAAGTTCGGCGTGCGGTACACAACCCTCGGCTGACGTCCGGCGCAGAGTGGTCACGACACGCCGCGTCGCGCACGCGGAGACGGCGTGTCCTGACCACTCCGCGGGCTTTCCGGCCCCTCCGAGCCCGCCGGCCCCTCCGCGGCCCGGGCTGCCCGTCGCCAGCGCCGCACCGCCCACAGGGTCAGACCGCCCACGGCGAGCCAGCCCACCCCGAGCAGCACGCCGTTCACGACGCCCGGGCGCACCGCGAACGCCCCCATCGCCACGAGGGAGAGCTGCCCGGGGATCACGCCGACCGCGGTGGAGCCGGCGAAGATCCCCAGCGGCACGGCGAGCGCGCCCGCCCCGTAGTTCACGGGCCAGTACGGCAGCCCCGGGGCGACGCGCAGGGCCAGCAGGGCGAGGAACCCGGTGTCCTCGAGCCGCCGCTCCACGGTCTCGGCGTGGCGGCCGAGCCCGCGCAGGACCACCTCGCGTCCGACCGCGCGCGCGATGCCGTACGCCCCGAGCGAGCCCAGCAGGGCTCCGACGACGGACAGCACCGTCCCCTCGATCGCGCCGAAGAGCACACCGGCGGTGACCGCCATGATCGTCACGGGGATGGGGGTGAGCGCCACGGCCGCGTACAGCACGGTGAACGCCAGCCAGCTCCACCAGCCGAAGCCGTCCAGCTGGGCGCGCAGCTCGTCCACGCCGGGCAGGCGCACGGTGAGTGCCAGCCACACGAACGCCGCCACCACGAGGACGAGGGCGGCGGTGCGCAGGATCGACACCCCGCGGTGCCCTGTGCGGGCGGGCAGGGTGGAGGCGGCGCCGGAGTCGCGCGGCGGCACGGCGGTGGAGGGCATCGGCTCAGGCTACCGGCAGCCGCTCCCTCCGCATGTCCTCCCTGGCCTGCGGTCACGCCCTGCTCTGCTTTGCTGGATCACACGCGTGTGACTCATCCACACCTGTGGACAACTCTGTGGAGAACCCTGTGCACGCGGCCCGCCGGGTGTGGACGGAGGGGCTCAGACGGTGGACGCGCCGGGCGCGTCGTCACCCGGCCGCGCCTCGCCCGGCCCCGCCGCCGGCTCGTCCTCGAAGACGGGACCGCCGTCGTCCTCCCAGGCCGCGGCGGCGTCGTCGTCCCTGTCGGTCTCCTGCACCTGGTCGTGCAGGCGCTCCATGCGGGTGTCCAGGTCCGCAGCCACGCGGGCGGCGGCCACGAGCTCGGTCGCGATGTCCGGGGGCACGCCGCCGTCGAACTTGTAGTTGATCTTGTGCTCGAGCGTGGCCCAGAAGTCCATGGCGCTCGTGCGGAACTGCATCTCCACGGTCACCGGGATCGTGCCGGTGGACAGGTGGATCGGCACCTGCACGAGGCAGTGCAGGCTGCGGTAGCCCGAGGGCTTGGGCCGGGAGATGTAGTCCTCCACCTCGAGCACCCGGATGTCCGGCTGCTGCGTGAACTGGCGGAACACGCGGTACACGTCCCGGGCGAAGCTGACGATCACGCGCGCCCCGGCGATGTCCGTGACGTTGGTGCGCAGCGCGTCCAGGTCCAGGGACAGCCCGCGGGCGGAGGCCTTGCGCAGGATCGACTCCGGCGACTTCACCCGCGTGACGATGTGCTCGATGGGGTTGTAGTCGTGCAGGTGCGTGAACTCGTCCCGCAGCACCTCGAGCCGCGCCTCCACCTGGAGCAGGGCCGAGCGGTACTCGAGGTCGAAGCGCTCGACGTCTCGGCGCAGCCGCTCCAGCGCCCCTGACGCCGCGGGGGTGAGCTGCGTCAACTCGGACACGGGGGTGCCGCGCAGCGCCTCGACGTCCGCCGAGGGCGCGGGCGCGTCCGGGGAAGGGTCCTGCTCCATGGCCTCAGAGCCTACGGCGGGATCCTGCGAGACGGCAGGCCGTCCACAGGCCCGACGGCGGCCCGTCAGTCCTCGGCGGGGATCAGCACGCGCTCGAAGGCGGCGCGCTCCTCGTCGGAGACGGCCACGGGCCGCCCGGCCGCCGGGTCCACCTGCACGAACACGGCGTCGCACAGCACGCAGCGCCGCCCGTCCTGCCACAGCTCGTGGCGCAGCGTGAAGGACGTCCGGCCGATCCGCAGGATCCACACCCGCGCCGTCACCTCGGGCCCGGCGTAGACCACGGGCGCCTCGTACTGGACCTCCATGGACCGCACGACGCGCTGGACGTCCGGGGACGCCGTCGTCGTGGCCCACGCGGCCAGGGCGCGCACGCGCGCCTCCTCGGCGAGGGTGAGCAGGCGGGCGTTGTTGACGTGGCCGTAGCGGTCTTCGTCGGACCAGCGCAGCTGCAGCCCGACCTCGAACGGGGTCGGCGTGCCGGCGTCGGCGGGGGTCTCGGGGGTGGTCGGCTGCGTCACGGGGTGAACACCTTTCCTGGGTTGAGGATGCCGTGCGGGTCGAACACGGCCTTGATGCGCTGCTGGAGGTCGTGCTGGGCGTCGCCGAGCTCGTCTCGCAGGAACGCGCGCTTGAGCAGGCCCACGCCGTGTTCGCCGGTGAGCGTGCCGCCGAGTTCCAGGCCCGCGCGGAACAGCTCGCCGGCGGCCTCCCACACGTCCGCCGGGATCGACGCGGCGTCCTCGGCCGCGCCGCCCACCTGCGCCGCCGCGCCGAACAGCAGGATCGGGTGCAGGTTGCCGTCCCCGGCGTGGGCCGTGGTGGGGATGGCGACGCCGGTGCGTGCCTCGATCTCACGGATCCGCGCGAACATCTCGGCCATGCGGCTGCGCGGGACGGCCACGTCCTCCACGAGCGGGGTGCCGAGGCGCTCGAGCGCGGGGAACGCGGTGCGGCGCAGGGCCATGAGGGCCTCCCCCTCGGCGGGGTCCACGGTCACGGTGACGTCCCCGCCGTGGGCGCGCATGAGGGCGGCCATGGCCTCCCCGTCCGCCTCGGCGCCGGCGCCGTCGGCCTGCACCAGCAGGAACGCGCCGGACTCGGGCAGGGCGGCCCCGCGTTCGGGCCCCGCGTGCGCGCGCACCGCGGCGAGCGTCGCCTCGTCCATCAGCTCCATCAGGGCGGGCACGTGACCGGCCCCGGTGATCGCCTCGGCCGCGGCGGCGCCCGCGACGACGTCCGGGAAGAACCCGCCGAGCGTCACGGGCACGCCGCGCACGGCCGGCCGCAGCGCCAGCGTCGCGCCCACGATCACGCCGAGCGTGCCCTCCGAGCCGATCATCAGCGCGACCAGGTCGTAGCCGGTCACCCCCTTGACGGTGCGGTGGCCCAGCCGCAGCAGGGTGCCGTCCGCGAGCACCACGTCCAGGCCCAGCACCGCCTCGCGCGTGACGCCGTACTTGGCGCACAGCAGCCCGCCGGCGTTCATCGCGATGTTGCCGCCCACCGTGGAGATGTCCTTCGACGCGGGATCCGGGGCCCACCACAGCCCGTGCTCGGCGAGCGCGGCGTTCAGCGCCCCGTTGAGGATCCCCGGCTCGACGACGGCCACGCGGTCCGCGGGGGAGACCTCCAGGATCCGGTCCATCGCGGTCATGTCCAGGACGATCTCGCCCGCCCCCGCGACGGCGCCGCCGGCCAGCCCCGTGCCCGCTCCGCGGGTGACCAGCGGGGTGCGGGTGCCGTGCGCGATCCGGCACGCGGCCTGCACGTCCTCCACCGTCCGTGCGCGGACCACGGCCCGCGGCGCGGCGGGGGAGCGATGCCCCGAGCGGTCCGCCCGGGCGGCCTGGAGTGCGGCGGCGGAGACGTCCACGCGGCCGGGCAGCTCCGCCTGCAGGCGGGCGACGACGTCGGCGGGCGGGGCGTCTGCGGCGGGGGCCGGGGCGAGCGGTGCGGCCGGGGCGAGCGGTGCGGAGAAGTCCATGCCCACCAGTGTCGCCGATCACACGGGACGGAACGCTCGTCGGCCGGTCCGATGACGCGCCCGGCCCCGTCCCTAGACTGGCGGCCATGACCTCCCCGGACCCCGCTGCGCCGCGCCCCCGCGTCCACGTGCTCACCCTGCGCCCGGATGGAGCCCGTGAGGACACCGCCCGCCGCGTGGGCGCCGTCCTCGCCGAGGCCTTCGCCACGGACCCGTACACGCTCGGGCTCGTGCCCGAGGACCGGCGCGGGCCCCGCCTCGAGCGCAAGTTCACCGCCGCCGTGCGCCAGGGGCTGCGCGCGGGGGCCGACGGCGCCCCGCTGGGCGCCGTGGACGTCGCCGTGGACGCGGCCGACGGCACGCTGCTCGGCGCCGCCGTGTGGACCTCCCCCGCCGCCCCCCGCGGGGTCGACGTGCCGGGCCTGCTGGCGGGGCTGCCCACCGCGGTCGCCGTCCACGGCCGCCACACCCTCGCCCTGAAGCGGATCCAGGCCGCCTGCGAGCGTGCCCGCCCGGCAGGCCGGCACTGGTACCTTGAGGAGGTCGGCACCGTCCCGTCCGCCCGCGGGCGCGGGGCGGCGAGTGCGCTGGTGCGCCACGGCCAGCGCCGCGCGTCGGGTCTGCCCGTGCACCTCGAGGCGTCCGTGCCCGCCACCGTCCCGTTCTATGAGCGGCTCGGCTTCCGTGCGACCGGCCACGTGCCCGTGCCCGGGGGCGAGCCCCTGACCTGCCTGCGCTGGGAGGCCTGAGATGAGACACCCGATCCCCGACTACCTGGCGAGCCTGATCACCGAGCTCGGCGCCGTGAACCCGGGAGAGACGGCCCAGTACATCCCCGTGCTCGCGGAGGCGGACCCGGACCGCCTCGGCATCGCGCTGGCCACCCCCACCGGGCGGCTGCACTCCGCGGGGGACGCGGACGTGGAGTTCACCATCCAGTCCGCGTCCAAGCCGTTCACGTACGCGGCCGCGCTCGTGGACCGGGGCTTCGCCGCCGTGGACCGACAGGTGGGGCTGAACCCCTCGGGCGAGGCCTTCAACGAGCTCTCCCTCGAGGCGGAGTCGCACCGCCCGGACAACGCCATGATCAACGCGGGCGCGCTCGCGGTGCACCAGCTGCTGGTGGGGCCGGAGGCGAGCCGGAAGGAGCGGCTGGACCGGGCCGTGGAGATCATGTCCCTGCTCGC
Organism: Micrococcus sp. 116; assembly: GCF_902506395.1. Classification (NCBI taxonomy): domain Bacteria; kingdom Bacillati; phylum Actinomycetota; class Actinomycetes; order Micrococcales; family Micrococcaceae; genus Micrococcus; species Micrococcus sp. 116. The sequence goes on along the minus strand of NZ_LR732370.1, from coordinate 2,056,908 downwards.
CGGGCGTCGGCTCGCGGTGGACCGGGAGACGTACGAGTCCGAGATGGCGGTCTCGGACCGCAACCTCTCCCTGGGGCACATGCTCCGCAGCTACGGGGTGCTGCAGGACTCGGCCGAGGAGATCGTGGCCGGGTACGTGGCGCAGTGCGCCGTGCTCGTCACCGCCAAGGACCTCGCCGTGATGGGCGCGTGTCTGGCCACCGGGGGCATCCATCCGATGACGGGTGAGCGCGTGCTGCCGTCCATCGTGGCGCGGCGCGTGGTGTCCGTGATGACCTCCTCCGGCATGTACGACGCCGCCGGGCAGTGGCTCGCCGACGTCGGGATCCCGGCCAAGTCCGGGGTGGCCGGCGGTGTGCTCGGCGCGCTGCCGGGCCGCGTGGGGATCGGCGTGTTCTCGCCGCGCCTGGACGAGGTGGGCAACTCGGCGCGCGGCGTGCTGGCGTGCCGCCGCCTCTCCGAGGACTTCCGGCTGCACCTCATGGACGGCGACAGCCTGGGCGGAACCGCCGTGCGCTTCGTGGAACGCGAGGGTGACCGCGTGTTCCTGCACCTGCAGGGCGTGATCCGGTTCGGCGGCGCCGAGGCGGTGCTGGACGCGCTCACGGACCTGCGCACCGGTGCGGAGAAGCCCGGCACCGGCTGGGACGCCGCCGTCTACCCGCGGTGGCAGGAGGCCGCGGCGGACAGCGCGGCGCTCGCGGCCGCGACCGGCGGCGGGGCGGTGTACGAGGCCGCCGCCGTGGCCGCCCAAGACGAGAACGACGGGCCCATCCGCACCGTGGTGCTCAACCTCACGCGGGTGGACCGGATCGACGACGTCGGCCGACGGCTGATCGCCGAGGGCGTGCGCCGGCTGCAGGCCGACGGCGTGCGCGTGGAGGTCGAGGATCCGGAGCGCATCCTGCCGCTGGAGGAGGCCGGCGCCCACTGAGGCGGCGGGGCGGGCAGGAGGGGGGCGCGGCGATGTTCTCCGTCTCGCTCCCTTTCGTTCAACTGCTGTTCATGTGAGAATGGGCGGTCTCATCCCTTGACTCCACCGTTCGAGGACGACCCCCCATGCCCCTTTCCACCCTCCGCGTCAGCCTGCCCTCCCTCCGCCGCACCCGCCCCGCCCCGCAGGGGGTCCGTGAGCGGATCGCGCACGCCGTCGTGTCCCGGCTGCAGCCGCGTCCCGTGCCGCCGGTGGACCGTCGGAGCCGCCTGGCGTGGCACGTCTCGGGGGCACTGCCGCTGATCGGGTGCCTGACCTCGTTCCCCATCGGCATGTCCAAGGACTCCATGGTGATCCCGGGCGTCGGCTATCAGGGCGGTTTCCCCGCGGGCTGGTCCCACGCCCTCAACCAGCCGGCGTACTTCACGTGGCTGTCCAACGCGCTGGTCGCGGGCACGTCGCTGACGCTGGCCGCGCGTCGTGAGGCGCCCACGTCGGACGCGTTCTGGGCCGTGCGCACCGCCGGCCTCGGCTCGGTGATGGTCACGGGGATCGTCTACAACGCGGTGCTGCGCGGCCGCGAACAGGACACCTTCCTCTACCGGTTCAACGACGCGCTGCAGCACATCGTCAACCCCGTGCTCGCCCCGGCGGTGTGGGCGCTGTTCGACCCCCGCGGGCAGATCACGCCGCGGCGCGCCGGGCTGGCCTCGGTCATCCCGCTGATGTGGGCGGCGGCGACCATGGCGCGCGGGCCCCGCATCGACTGGTACCCGTACCCGTTCCTCGACGTGCCGCGGCTCGGCCGACGCAGCGTGGGCGTCGTACTCGCCGGGATCCTGGCCGGCTTCACCGGGCTCATGGGTGTGCTCGGCACCGTGGACCGCCGCCTCGGCCTGGCCTGAGGGGCGGTCCCCGGCGCTGACGGCGCGTCAGTCGCCGCGGACGGCCTCGGCCACGGGCACGTCGCCGTCCACGAAGTCGATCTTCCGGCCCACCGTGCCCGGTTCGTTGAGCACGGCCACGATCGCTCGGGCGACGTTGCCGCGGCTGGCCCCACGCTGCGGGGCATCGGAGTCGGAGAGATCCGGGTCCACGGTGATGCGGCCGGACGGCTCCTCATCGGTCAGGGTGCCGGGACCGAGGATGGTCCAGGCCAGCCCGGAGTCCCGCAGCGCCTCGTCCGCCTCGGCCTTGGCCTGCGCGTAGGCGTAGAAGGGGTCGTCCTCGGGCACGTCGTGGTGCAGGGACGCGCCGAGGTAGGACACCATCACGTAGCGCCGCACGCCCGCGGCCTCGGCGGCGCGCATGCTGGCGACGGCGGCGTCGTGGTCCACGGCCCGGGTGCGCTGGGCGTCCCCGCCGCCCGCGCCCGCGGAGAACACGACGTTGTCCGCGTCGCGCAGCGCGTGGAGCAGCTCCTCCTGGTCCGCCTTCTCGATGTCCAGGACGAGCGGTTCGGCGCCGGCGGCGCGGACGTCCTCGGCGTGGTCGGGGTTGCGGATGATCGAGACGACGTCGTGGCCGGCCTCCGCCAGCAGGGGTGCGGCGAGGAGGGCCACCTTGCCGTGGCCGCCGATGATCACGGTGCGGGTCATGGGGATCTCTCCTTCGGTTCGATCGGGTGCTGGACTTCCACAGTAGGGAGAGCCCGACGCCGGTGCGAGGGTGGAGCGGCGCTCCACCACCCCACTCCTCAGCTCTCCGCCTGGCCCTGCCGCCAGTAGCCCATGAAGGAGACGTGCTTCTTCGGCACGCCGCCGGGGCCCACGCTGAGCCGGCGCAGGGCGCGCACCATCGCGGACTCCCCGGCGAGGAACACGTAGGCCTCGGGCCGTTCGTCGGCCTCGAGGGCGGCGACGGTCCACTCGCGCTCGACGGAGGCCGCGGGCGGCGCGACCGGCCCGCCGGCGTCGTCGGGGTCCACGCCCAGCAGGGCGGCGAGGCGGGCGTGCGCCCAGGACCCCGACGGCGCCCCCGGCGCCCGGCGGCCCACGTGCAGGCGCACGCGGCCCCGGTCCGTCAGCTCCGTCACGGCCCGCCAGTCCCACGGCTCGGGGACGGCCAGGCGCTCGGCGATGAGGTCGGCGGCCTGCCCGTCGTGGGGCAGCTCGAGCACGAGGTCCGCCTCGCCGTCGAACCCGCCGAACGGGTCCGCGAGCTCCTCCGCCACGGACACCAGGGCGGGGACGGCGGTCTCGTCGCCCACGGCCAGCACACGGTGCGCCCCCGTCTGCCGCCAGCCGGACCACGCCGGCGCCTCCGCCGAGGGCACCAGCACGTTCACCGCGTCCCCCGCCTGGACGGCGCGCGCCCAGCGCAGGCCCGGCCCCTGATGCGGGTCGGCGGGGTCGTCCGGGTCGCCGTGCAGCACCACGTCCACGGTCAGCGAGGGCACCTGCCGCCCGTCGAGCCGCACGAGCCCGGCCGAGCGCACCGTGTACGTGCGCATCCAGCCGCGCTCCTCCTCGGGGATGGCCAGGAACCCGGCCCGGAACCCGGCGGACAGGTCCGGGTCCGCCGATGTCCCGCCCGGTGGGGGGATCAGCAGCTTCACGTAGGCGTCCCGGCGCGGCCGCGCGCCCCGGTACAGGGCGTGCAGGTCGGCGACGCCGGGCGGCAGCAGTCCCAGCAGGTCCCCGCTGGCGGCCTCCAGGTCCGGCCCCGCCAGCACGATCCGCCGCAATCCGCGGCACGGCTGCTCCACGGACACCACGCGCGTGTGCGCCACGATCATGCCGTCGGCGCTCATCGGCGGTCCCCGTCCCCGCGCGGCAGCACCACGGGGTGGCCCAGCAGCGGGTCGGCCACCACGTCCGCGTCCAGGCCGAACACCTCGGCCAGCACCTCCGGCACGATCACCTCGCCCGGCGTGCCCTGCGCCACCACCCGGCCCGCGGCCATCGCCACGATGTGGTCCGCGCTGCGCGCCGCCAGGTTCAGCTCGTGCAGCACCGCGACGACGGTCGCCCGGCCCCCGCCGCGCGGGTCCGGGAGCGCGCGCACCAGGTCCAGCACCTCCACCTGATGGCTGAGGTCGAGGTAGCTCGTGGGCTCGTCGAGGAGCACCACCGGGGTCTGCTGGGCGAGCACGAGGGCGAGCCACGCCCGCTGCCGCTGCCCGCCGGAGAGCGTGCCGGCCTCGCGGTCGGCGAGCTCCACGAGGTCGGTGCGCTCGAGCGCCGAGGCGATCGCGGCGTCGTCGCCGGCGGCCCGGCCGCCCAGGAGCCCGCGGTGCGGGTGACGGCCGCGCGCCACGAGCTGCGCCACCGTCATGCCCTCGGGCGCCACGGGATGCTGGGGCAGCAGCGCCACGGTGCGGGCGTAGTCGCGCGCGGACACGCGGGCGGCGTCCCGGCCGAGCACCTCGATGCTCCCGGCGCGCGGGGCGAGCTGGCGGGTCAGGCCGCGCAGCAGCGTGGACTTGCCGCAGCCGTTGGCGCCGATGATCGCGGTGACGCGCCCGGCGGGCACGTCCAGGTCGAGGTCCTCGACGATCGGCGGTGCCGAGGCCGGGCCGTAGCCGAGCGTCAGGCCGCGCAGGCGGATCGCGACGTCGTCGGCGGCCCCGGCGCGCGGTGCGGCGGGGGACGGGACGGTGAGCGGGGGAGCGGTCATGCGGGGCGCACGCCTCCTGGGGTCCGGCCCTGGCGCAGCAGCAGCCAGAGCATGAGCGGGGCGCCGGCGGCGCCGGTGAGCACACCGGTGGGCAGGGCGGCGCCGGTGAGCAGGGGGACGGCCTCGCCGGCCACGAGGTCCGCGAGCAGCACGAGCGCGGCGCCCGTGAGCGCCGCCGCGGGCAGGGAGGGCAGGCCGCGGGTGAGCCCGCGCGCCACCGGGGTGGCCAGCAGCGCGACGAACGCCAGCGGCCCCACGACGGCGGTCGCCACGGCGGCCAGCACTGCGCCGAGCCCCAGCGCCGCGGCCGAGGTGGGGCGCGCTCGGGCGCCGAGGGCGTGTGCGAGGTCCGGGCCGACGTCGGCCGGGGCCAGCTGCGTGTGGAGCGCCCCCGCCAGCGGCAGGGCGGCCGCGAGCACGCCCGCGAGCAGCGCAATGCGGCCCCACGTGACGCCGTTGAGCGAGCCGGCGATCCAGACGGTGGCCGACTGCAGGTCGTGCTGGGCCAGCGAGAGCATCGCCCCGGCCACCACGGCCTGGCCCGCCGCCGCCACCGCGATGCCGGCCACCACGAACCGTTCGCCCCCCACGGAGCGGGCCGTGGCGAACACGGCGGCCACCGCCACAAGGCCGCCGATCAGTGCCGTGGCGGCGCGCATCAGGTCCGATCCTCCGCCGGTCTGCCCGGCGGTCGCCAGCATCCCCAGCACGACCGCCGCCGCGGCGCCCTGGGTGACGCCCAGGATGTCCGGCGAGGCCAGGGGGTTGCGCAGCGTGCGCCGGTAGAGCGCGCCGGCCGCGCCCAGGGCGGCGCCGGTGAGCACTGCGGCCACGGCGCGGGGCAGCTTCTCCTCCAGCACGATGAAGCTCGCTCCCGGGATCGTCTCCCCGCCCAGGATCCGCACGAGGTCCGGGACGGTCACCTGGTACGTGCCCCACACCACGCGCAGCAGGGCGAGGACCAGCACGGCCACGGCGAGGCCCGCGCAGGCCCGTCCGAGGCGGCGCCGGTCGGAGCGGCGCAGGCGGGCGACGACGTCGTCCGGGGCGGTGTGCTGGAGGTTCATGCGGCCACCCCCGGGCGGCGCAGCAGCGCCAGCAGCACGGGCACGCCGAGCAGGACGGTGGTCACCCCGAGGTGGATCTCCCCGGGCGCCACGACGAGCCGCCCGGCGAGGTCCGCGAGGATCACGAGGACGGCGCCCCACAGGGCGCAGCCGGCCATCAGGGCTCGCGTGCTCGGCGGCCGCAGACGGCGCAGCGCGTGGGGCACGAGCAGCCCCACGAACCCGACCGGCCCGGCCAGCGCCACCGCCGCGGCCGTGAGCAGCACGACCGCGCCCAGCAGCACCGCGCGCACCCGCTCCGGGCGCCCGCCCAGACCGTGCGCGAGGTCGTCGCCGAGGGCGAGGGCGTCGAGCCCGGGGGCCACGGCGACGGCGGCGAGCAGCCCGACGGCGATCACGGGCGCCAGGGCGAGCGCCTCGCCGAGGTCGGCGCGGGCCACCGTGCCCACGGCCCAGAAGCGCAGTCGGTCCTGGACCGTGGGGGAGAGCACGAGCAGCGCCGTGGTGCCGGCGGTGGCGCCGGCGGTGATCGCGGCGCCGGCCAGCACGAGCGCCATGGGGGAGGGGGCGCCGGGTGTCGTCCGGCCCCTCCGCGTGGCGGCCGCCGCCACCGCGTAGCCGAGCGCCGCCGCGACCAGCGTCCCGACGGCGGCCAGCGCCAGCACCCCGAACGTGGAGCCGGCGACGCCGAGCGCCATGCCCGCCGCCACGGCCAGCCCCGCGCCGGCGGAGAGCCCGAGCAGCCCCGGGTCGCCGAGCGGGTTGCGGGTGGCCCCCTGCAGGGCGGCGCCGGCCACGGCCAGCGCCGCCCCCACCAGCGCCCCCGTCACCACGCGGGGCACGCGGGAGGCCACGGCCGCCGCCTCGATGCCCTCCGGCACGGGGTGCCCGGTGAGGACCGCGCCCAGGGTGTCGAGCGCCGTCGTCGCCGGCACGGTGCGCGCGCCGAGGGCGACGCCGGCCACGAGCGCCGCCAGCAGCAGCGCCGCGGGCAGGGCGCCCATCAGCACGCCCGCGCGGACGCGGGCCGGGGAGGCCAGGGCCGTGGACGGCATGGGGAGGGATCAGCCCTGCGCGGTCTTCGCGGCCTCGGCGATCGGCGGGACGACCTTCTCGAGCGCGAACGGGATGGACAGCGGGGAGATCGCGGAGACGGAGAGGACCTCCTGCTCGTCCGTCTGCAGGACGAGGGCGCCGGCCTTCACGGCCGGGATCGAGCCCAGCAGGGGGTCGGACTCGATGGCCTCGCGGACCGAGTCCTGGGCGGCCCAGGAGACGAACACGTCCGACTCCAGCTCGTCCGCGCGCTCGGGCGACCACGTGAAGAAGAACGCCTGGTCCTCCGGGGAGTTCTCCGTCACCACCGGCGCCTGCTCCATGCCGAGCAGCTCGAGGAACTTCGGGCGGTTGTCCACGTCCGTGTAGATGCTGATCTGGTCCGCGGCGGCGGGGTCGATGGTGCCGTAGACGAAGGACGCGCCCTGGAGGCCCGCGTGCTTCTCGCCGGCGTCCTTGATCTGCTGCTCGAGGTCCGCGATGAGCTCCTCCGCCTCCTGCTCCTTGCCGAGCACGCGGCCGATGACCTCCGTGGACTGCTGCCACGAGGTGCCGTAGGCGGGGACGTCCTTCGGGTAGGCCACTGTGGGGGCGATCTTCGAGAGGCGGTCGTAGTCCTCCTGCGTGATGCCGGAGTAGACGGCGAGGATGACGTCCGGCTTCACGGCGGCGATCGCCTCGGCGTCGATGCCGGAGGCCTCGGACCACTGCACGGGCTTCTGGGCGCCCTCGGTCTCGGCGAGCTTCGCGTCGAACCAGTCGGTGGACTTCTCCGCGTTCCCGCCGAACTCCACGGCGGCCACGCCCACCGGCACCACCCCGAGGGCGAGGGCCACGTCCTGGTTCACCCAGGACACGGTGGCCACGCGGGCCGGGCGCTGCGGGATCTCGGTGGTGCCGTAGACGTGCTCGATGCTGCGCGGGAACGCGGCGTCCCCGCCCGCGGCGTCTGACGACGACGCACCGGCCGACGAGGACGAGGCCGAGCCTCCGGCCGGGCCGGTGGAGCACGCGGCGAGCAGGAGGGTGAGCCCGACTCCCCCGCTGGCGAGGAGGGAGCGGCGGGACAGGGGGGACGGTGCCATGGTGGTGGCCTTTCACGGTCGCGACGCGCGGGCGCCGGGCGGAGGGGGTCGGGTCTGCGGTCGGAGGATGCGTCGGCCCTGCCGGGCCGGTATTAGCAAACACCGACGTGAGGTAACTCTGGAAGATTAGGGCAACCTAACTCCCCTGTGCAATCCCGGTGAGGGGCGTCGTCGGGGGAGGTGGGCGGGATACGGTGGCCTGGTGAGCCAGAACCCCCTCCCCGCCCCGCGCGGCGACGCGCAGCGCGGCGCCGCCGACCACCACGACCGGGTCTCCGCGATGTTCGACGCCATCGCCGGCCGCTACGACCTGATGAACGCCGTCATGACATGGGGTCAGGAGCCGCGCCTGGTGCGCCGCACGGTGGCGCGGGCCAACATCCCCGCGCAGGCCCGCGTGCTCGACCTGGCCACCGGCACCGGGGACCTCGCGTTCGAGGTGCTCAAGCAGCACCCCGACGCGCAGGTGGTGGGCGCCGACATCGCCGCCGAGATGATGGAGGTCGGCCGTGCCCGCGCGGGCGGGGACCGCATCGAGTGGGTCGTCGCGGACGCCACGGACCTGCCGTTCGAGGCCGGCTCGTTCGACGCCGTGACCCACGGCTACCTGCTGCGCAACGTCGCGGACATCCCGGCGACCCTCGCCGAGCAGTTCCGTGTGCTGCGCCCGGGCGGCTGGGTCGCGGCCCTCGAGACGTCGCCGGCGCCGGACAACGTGCTCAAGCCCTTCTCCTCCTTCTACATCCACCGGGTGATGCCACAGCTGGCGAAGCTGATCGCCGACCGGCCGGAGGCCTACGCGTACCTGTCCTCCTCGACGAAGGCGTTCCACACGCCGGACGAGGTCGCGGACCTCTTCGCCGAGGCCGGCTTCGTGAACATCGGGCACGAGACCCACATGTTCGGCACCCTGGCCACGCACTGGGCCATGAAGCCGGTCGACTGACGCGGGCCACGCGGCGCGGCGTCAGCACAGGGCGGCCCCGGTGGCGCCGCCGGATGCGTCAGGGCTGTGACGAGTCACGCTGATGTCCGCAATCCGAGAAGACTCTGGGCCGACCCGGCTGATCCGCGTAGCATGGGGCTCCGTCGAGGGGGGATCCGCGCACCCCCCGGCCTCCGGTCGCCGCCCGTCCGCCATCCCCCGGAACGGCGTCGCCCCTCCGTCGCGAGGCGCTCGTCCCCCGCAGCCCGCGACGTCCGCGTGGGCACCGTGAACCGTCTCTTGAACGTAGAGGAACCTTGTGAGCCCCATCCAGAGCACCACCGGCCCGTCATCCATGGCGGAGCTGAAGAAGGTCCTGCCCGAGCTCTCGCACCCGGACGGCGCGCCGGTGCGGGTGCTCGTCGTGGACGACGAGCCGATGATCGCCGACCTGCTCTCCATGGGCTTCACCCTCTGCGGCTGGGAGGTGATCGTGGCCCACGACGGCGCGACCGCCGCCGAGCTGGGCACCGCCGGCCGTCCGGACCTGGCGATCCTGGACGTCATGCTGCCGGACATGGACGGCCTGGACGTCCTGGATCGCCTGCGCGCCCACTGGTCGGAGATGCCCGCCATGTTCCTCACCGCCAAGGACGCGACCGAGGACCGCGTGGCGGGCCTGGCCGCCGGCAGCGACGACTACGTGACCAAGCCCTTCTCCATGGAGGAGGTGCTCATCCGCGCGCACCGGCTCGTGCAGCGCTCCGGCGTGGTCTCGGGCGGCTCCGAGGTGCTCGTGGTCGGCGACCTGGTGATGAACACCCGCACCCACGAGGTGACCCGCGGCGGCGACGAGATCGAGCTGACGGCCACGCAGTACAACCTGCTGAAGTTCCTCATGGCCAACGTCCGCACGGTGCTCTCCAAGGAGCGCATCCTGCAGGACGTCTGGGGCTACGACTTCGGCGGCCGCGCGAACATCGTCGAGCTGTACATCTCCTACCTGCGGAAGAAGATCGACGCGGACCGGGATCCCATGATCCACACCATCCGCGGCGCCGGGTATGTCATCCGGCCTGCCTGAGACCGCCGCGGTCCCGTCGGGGCACGGCAGCACCCGCCGCAGGCGGCCCACGTCGCTGGCCCGACGCATCGGCGCCGGCGTCCTTCTGATCCTGATGGCCACCATCCTGGCCTACTCGTTCTACGCGGCCGGCATCACGAAGGCCCTGCTGACCGAATCCGCCTCCCGGGACGCCTCCGAAGCATGGATCCGCGCCTCGGAGCAGCTGACGGCCCCCTCGCCGGGCGGAGGGGGCGACGGCGGCCCGGGGCAGGGGGACCTCCGCGTGCCGGGCACCCTCGGCCAGCCCGAGGGCACGGTGGTCGCGCTCGTCCCGCTCTCCGGTCTGGAGGAGCATCAGCAGGACGCCCTCATCGGGCACCGGGTCGGTGACGCCGGGGAGTCCGTGCCGCTCACGGCGCGGGAGGCCCACGACCTTCTGCACGCCCTCCGGGACCGGCCGGGCGGGCCGATGCTGGACGCCGTCGTCGGCGACGTCTCCTATCGCGTCCAGGCCCAGACCCTGACCGCGCCGGGCCCCTGGGTGGCCGCGGACCAGGTGCTCGTGGTGGGGGCGCCGACGGGCGCCATGTCCGACGTCACACGGCAGGCGCTGCTCGCGGTCGCCGTCGGACTGTCCGTCACCGTCCTCACCACCGCGATCCTGGTGACCCTGTGGCTGCGTCGGGGACTGGCCCCGCTGCGCGAGGTCGCCGCCGTCGCCGAGCGGGTCGCCCAGGTGGACATGGCCCGCGCCGGGCTCGATCCGGAGGACTCACGCATGCCGCCTCGGCTCCTGCAGGGGCCGGACGAGGTGGCCGTCGTCGCCCAGGCGCTCGAACGGTTCACCGGCTCGGTCGAGGCGGCCCTGGAGCAGCGCCGCGTGCAGGAGCAGCAGATGCGCCGGTTCATGGCGGACGCCTCCCACGAGCTGCGCACGCCGCTCGCCTCGGTGCGCGGCTACGCCGAGATGATCGCGATGACGGAGGAGCTCTCCGCGGCCGGCCGGCGGTCGCTCGACCGGGTGCTGTTCCAGGCCGACCGGATGGCCGCCCTCGTGGACGACATGCTCCTGCTCGAACGGCTCGAGTCCGTCTCGCGCGGCCGGGCCATGGGCCTGGAGCCCTCCGAGGAGGTGGCGCTGGCCGAACGGGTGGATCTGTCCGAGGTGGTCCTCGAGGGGGTGATGGACGCCCGCGCGGCGTGGCCGGACCACACGTGGGTGGTGGACCTGCCCGAGGGGGTGGAGCCGGGCACCCAGCGGTCCGTCACCGGTGACCGGTCGCAGCTGGCCCGCGTGGTCGGCAACCTGCTCTCCAACGCGGCCAAGCACACCCCCGTCGGGACCACCGTCACGGCCTCCGTGCGGCAGGACCAGCCCCGGCCCGGCTTCATGCTCGTCAGCGTCCACGACGACGGCGGCGGCATCCCGGCCGACCGACACGCCACCCTCTTCCACCGCTTCGTCCGCGGCCCCGGGAAGGGCCGGACGGGCCCCCCGGGCACGGAGCCGTCCACGGGTCTGGGTCTGGCCATCGTGCGCTCGATCGCGCGCAGCCACGGCGGGGACGTGACCGTGGCGTCCGAGGGCGGGTGGACGCGTTTCGACGTCGTCGTGCCCTGCACCCCGGGGCGCGCCGGGCCGGGGGCTGCGGGCTCCTGCTGCGGCTCCGCCCGGGCCGGCCGGCCCTGACCCCGGGACGGCAACCGTTGACGTATCCCCACCCCCCTATGCGTACGGTGCCTGTGTATGACCGACAGGGTCGTCCGGGACTTCCGGCCGATCCACCCCGACGCCGGTCGGCGCAGGCCGCCGGTGAGAGGAGCACGATCATGACTGACATCCGCCGCACCGCCACCGCCCTGACCCTCGGCGCCGCCGTCGTCACCGGCCTCGGTGCCCCCGCCGCCGTCGCGCAGACCACGGCCCCGGCCACCGAGACCGCCACCACGGCACCGGCCTCCGAGTCGCCCGCCCCCCAGGAGGAGGAGAAGGACGACAACGGCAACTGGGGCCTGTGGGGCCTGGCCGGCCTGCTGGGCCTCGCGGGCCTGGCCGGTCGCCGCAAGCGTGAGGTGCACGCCGAGCCCGTGCGCCGCGACCACCACGTGGCCGGCGCGCACCGTGACCACGACGTGCACCGCGTGGACGACCGCGCCGGCGACGTGCGCACCGAGGGCGCGGACGCCCGCCGTCGCGAGGCCGACGGCACCCTGGGCGACGCCACCCGCCGCCCGGGCACCGGCGACGCCCGCTGACCCGACCCCGGCCGCCCCGAGCGGCCCGTGACCGCGACCCCCGCCCCTCCGGCGGGGGTCGCGGTGTGTCCGGGAGAGTCTCGAATGCGCCCGTCAGTCCGCGGTGTCCCCCGCCGAGGGCGCGGCGCGCAGCACCGCGTCCGTGAGGCGGTCCAGAGCCGCGGTCCCGGCCGTCCAGCGCTGCCAGTGCAGGTGCACGTCGGCCGCGCCGAGGGCCGGGATCGGCTCGAGGTCGGGGTGCCGGCCCTCGAGCACGCCCGGCGGGATCTGCACCGAGGGGAGCATGCCCCAGCCCAGCCCGAGCTCCACCGCCCGCAGATACGCGTGCACGGACGGCACGAGGTGGGTCGGCGGGTCGGCCACGGGCCGGCCGCGGGTGACGCGGCGCAGCACCGTGTGCTGCAGGCCGTCACGGGGGCCGTAGTCCACGATCGGCAGCGAGCCGAAGTCCACCCGGCCCCGCGCGTCGCGGTGCAGCTCCAGCAGGAAGGACGCGCACACCGCGTGATAGCGCATCGTGCCCAGCGGGGTGGAGGTGCACCCGGCCACGGGCGTGGGGTCGTCCGTCACGGCGGCCACGACCGCGCCGTCCCGCAGCAGGACGGCGGTGTGCTCCTGATCCTCGGACTGCATCTGCAGGACGACGTCGTCCCACGTCGCCGCCTCGCGCAGCACGGGCTCCCACCACGTGTCGAGGGAGTCCGCGTTGAGGGCCACGCGCAGCGGCACGCGGCCTCCGTCGCCGCGGCCGAGCGCGGCGAGCGCCTCGTCCTCGAGTGCGAGGGTCTGCCGGGCGAGACGGAGCAGGCGCTCTCCGGCCGCGGTCGGCCGGACGGGGACGGTGCGGGCCAGGAGCACCTGGCCCACCTGCCGCTCGAGGGCCTTGATCCGCTGCGAGAAGGCCGAGCCGGAGATCCGCAGGGAGTCCGCGGCGGCGTCGAAGGTGCCGTGGTCGACGGCCGCGACGAGGGCGCGCAGGTGGTCGGAGTTCATGCGGTCCAGGGTAGGGGTGGTCATGAAGGATGTCTTCAGATCTTGAAGAAGATCGCGATGGCACGGACGTGGGACGGCTCCTATCCTCGCTCGGTGACCATCTTCGCCACCGGATTCCTGACCTACCTCGCCCTCATCGTCGCCATCGGCGCGCAGACCCTGTTCCTGCTGCGCCAGATCGTCCGACGCGACCGCGTGTGGACCGTCCTGACCGTGTGCTTCGTGGCCGATGTGGCGCTGCTCGTGCTCGGCGCCGGCGGCGTGGGCGTGGTGGCCGAACGCTGGCCGTGGCTCGTGCCCGCGCTGACCGTGGCCGGCGTGGTCTACCTCCTCGCGTTCGCCGTGGGCGCGCTGCGCTCCGCCTGGCGCGGGGACCGGACCCTCACCACCGCGGCCGCGGACGTCGAGGGGACCGGGCACGGCCCTGACCGCATCGACCTCGCGGTCCTCACCGGCGAGCTGCCGCTGATCGACCCGGCGACCGGCCGCCTGGCCGATCGCGAGCCGGCCGGGGCCGGCGTCGGCCGTCACGACGACGGCGCGCCCGGCTTCGGCGCCCCCTCGGGCGGCGGGTCGGTGGCGGTGCGGCAGCGCGTGCAGCCGCGCCGCGTGGCGCTGGACCGCCCGCAGACGCCGCTGCCGCGGATCATCCTGCTGGCGCTGTCCGTCTCCCTGGTGAACCCGCACGCCATCCTCGACACCGTGGTGATGATGGGCACCTTCGCGCAGACGTTCGGGGCGGCGAAGTGGGTGTACGTGGGCGGCGCGGTGGCGGCCTCGCTCGTCTGGTTCACCGCGCTCGGCTGGGGCGGCACCAAGCTCGCCCCGTCCATGGACTCGGCGCGGACGTGGCGGATCGTGGACGCCGTGGTGGGCGTGCTCATGCTGGGAATCGCCGTGAAGGTGGGGCTCACGCTCCTCTGAGCCGCCCGGGGAGGATGATGGGGGCATGAGTCCTTCCCCCTCCGACTCCGCCCGCACGCCGACCGTCGCGGGCGGGGAGGTCATCCGCGTCTCCGCCGTCGTGCTGGCCCGCCCGGACCGCCGCGTGCTGACCGTCCGCAAGGCCGGCACCGCCATGTTCATGTTCCCCGGCGGCAAGCACCTGCCCGGCGAGGCCGCCGTGGACACCGCCGTCCGCGAGGTGGCCGAGGAGACCGGGTTGCGCCTGCGCCCGGACGAGCTGACCCGCCTCGGTGCGTGGGACACCGCCGCGGCCAACGAGCCCGGTGCCGCCCTGCACTCGGAGGTGTTCGCGCTGTGGCGGCCCGTCGCCCGGCACGAGGTCCCCGAGCCGACGGACGAGATCGTCGAGCTGCACTGGATGGACCCCGCCGCCCCGGCCGCACCGGGCGGGCACGGCGTGGCCCCGCTGCTGCACCCCGTGCTGGCCGCCGTCGCCGCCACGCCCCCGTTCTGACGTCCTGGCGGGCCGGCCGGCCCGCGCTGATGTCCGCCCCGGCCACTAGCCTGGCCCGGTGACGTCGCTGCTCCGCATCCTGCGCCTTGCGCCCCAGCTCCACCGCCTCTACCTCGGCATCGCCGTCAGCTCCGTGCTGGCCGCGGTGCTGGCCCTGGCCACCCCGTTCCTGATCGGTGCGGCCACGGACCGGATCGTCGCCGCCGTCGCGGGGGAGACCGACGTGGCCGAGGCCGTCACCGCGGTGACCTGGCTGGCGGTCGCGTTCCTCGCCGTCGAGGTGGCGACCACCCTGGTGGTGAGCGTCGGCGGCTACTGGGGCGACGTGATGGCCGCACGCATGCGCACCATCCTCTCCACGCGGTACTTCGAGCAGCTGCTGCACCTGCCCCAGCGGTACTTCGACACCGCGATCACCGGGCGGGTCGTCAACCGGTTGAACCGCACCATCAACGAGCTCACCCAGTTCCTGCAGTTCTTCGCGAACAACGCGTTCACCATGCTCATCACCACCGCCGCGGTGCTCGTGATCACCGCGTTCTACTGGTGGCCGCTGGCGATCCTGCTGGCCGTCGTCTTCCCCGTGTACATGTGGCTCACCGCCCGCACCTCCGCGAAGTGGCAGGTGTGGGAGGGGGAGAAGAACACGGAGGTGGACATCGCCTCGGGGCGGTTCGCCGAGGTGGTCTCTCAGATGTCCGTGGTGCGGGCCTACAACCGGCAGGACCACGAGCTCACCGGGTTCCGCGACCGGTTCCTGCGGACCGTGGGGATCACCCGGCAGCAGTCCCGGTTCTGGCACGGCATGGACGCCGGGCGGCGGCTCGCCCTGAACGTGGCCTTCGGCGCGATGTACCTGATCGTGTTCGTCCGCACCGCGCAGGGCCTGTTCTCCGTGGGCGACATGGTGATCCTCCTGCAGCTGATGAACATGGCCCGGCAGCCGATCTTCTCCATGAGCTTCCTCGTGGACTCCGCCCAGCGGGCCGTCGCCGGGTCGAAGGACTACTTCGAGGTGCTCGCCGAGGAGCGCGAGCGGGCCGGCGGGGCGGCGCTCGCGGTGGCGGGTGCGGAGGCGCCGCGCACGCCGGCGGAGCCGCGGGCCGACGTCGTGCCGGGTGCGCCGGGCGTCCCCGCGGACGTGCCGGCCGTGCGCTTCGACGAGGTCTCCTTCGCCTACGACGCCGACGCCTCCCGCCCCGTGCTGGACCGCGTGTCCTTCGACATCCCGCGGGGTGCCAGGGTGGCGCTCGTGGGCGAGTCGGGCGGCGGGAAGTCGACCATCGCGCACCTGCTGCTGGGTCTGTACCCGGTGACGAGCGGACGCATCGAGGTGTTCGGACAGGATGTCGCCGGGCTGGACCTGGCCGCGCTGCGCGGGCGGATCGCCACCGTGTTCCAGGAGCCGAGCCTGTTCTCCGGGACGGTGCGCGAGAACATCGCCTACGCGGACGCCGGCGCCTCCAACGAACGCGTCCGGGCCGCCGCCAAGGCCGCGTACGCGCACCGGTTCGTGGAGGCGTTCGACGACGGCTACGAACAGGTGATCGGCGAGCGCGGGCTGCGGCTGTCCGGCGGGCAGAGGCAGCGGATCGCGGTGGCGCGGGCCGTGCTCAAGGACGCACCGATCCTCGTGCTGGACGAGGCCACCTCCGCACTGGACACGAAGTCCGAACGGCTCGTGCAGGCGGCCCTCGAGGACCTGATGGTGGGGCGGTCGAGCCTGATCGTGGCGCACCGGCTGAGCACGATCGCGTCCGTCGACCGGATCGTCACGCTGCGCGGCGGGCAGGTGCAGGAGATCGGGACCCCGGCCGAGCTGGCCGAGTCAGGCGGGATCTACGCGCAGCTGCTCGAGCTGCAGAGGGCCGGCACCCAGGAGGCCCGGAAGATGCTGAAGGAGTACGGGCTGAGCGGATGATCCCGGAATCTTCTGCGGATCCGACCCTTCCGAGCGCTGCGCGGCGGCCCAGAAGGGTCAGATGTGCAACGGATTCCCAGCGCGCGGCAGGACGTCCACGACGACGTCGGCCCGACGCCTCCGCAGGGCCTGTGGACAACCGGGCCCGCCGACGTCGGGAGCGAGCAGGATCGGGGCCATGCGCGTGCCCGGACCCTTCCCCGCCCACCTCCAGGACGCCCCGTTCACGCGGGCGCAGGCGCTGGCCGCCGGGGTGTCCGGGTCGCGGCTGCGCAGCCGGGACGTCGAACGCGTCGCGCACGGCCACTACCGCTGGATCGGCCCCGTCACCGGGGCGACGCCGCCCGCGCGTCCCCTCGCCACCGAGCTGTCCCGGCTGCAGGACCTGGCGGCGATGCGTCCCGACGTCGTGGTGACCGGAGAGTCCGTGGCCCGGTTGCTGGGCTGGCCCCTCCCGGACGACGTGAAGGCCCGGGTGCGTCCTACCGTCCTGCGGTCCCGCACCCGCCGGGTGCTACGGGAGCCCGGCGTGCGCACCCGGCTCGTGGACCTGGACCGCGTCCTCGTGCGGAGGGACCGGCTGCACGGGCTGCGATGGACCTCGCACGCCGACACCTGGTTCCACCTGGCCACCGTCCTGGACCGAGACGCGCTCGTGGCGGTGGGGGATCGGCTGGCACGGGAGGACGAACGGCGGGGGAAGGTCGCGCTGGCCACCCGCCGGGAGCTCGGCGCCGCGCTCGAGCGGCACACCGGCGAGGCCGGGATCGTGCGGGCGCGGGAGGCGCTCGCGCTCGTGCGCACCGGTTCCGACTCCCCGGCCGAGACCGAACTGCGCCTGGCGCTGATGGCCGCGGGGCTGCCCGAGCCGGACCTGCAGATCGAGCTCTGGGACCCGGACTACTCGCTGTGGCACCCCGCCAGCGCGGACCTCGGCTACCGGTGGTGGCGGATCGCGATCCACTACGAGGGCAAGACCCACGACGGCGCCGCGCAGGTCGGCAAGGACACCCGCCGGGACGCGGTGTTCCTGCGTCAGGGCTGGCTCAACATCCGGGTGGCGGGGACGGACCGGTGGCGGGGATTCGTCGAGACGGCGGGGCTGGTGCGGGCCGCGATCGCGGAGCGTGGCGGTCTCGACGCCGGTGGCGCGGAGGATCGTCTGCGGAACTGACCCTTCTGGGGCGGGAGCGGACGTCCAGAAGGGTCAGGGGCGCAGAAGATTCCGGAAGGCCGACGACGGCGCCGCGTCACGCGACGACGCACCGCGGTCGCGCTCCTACCATGACGGGATGACCGCACCGGATCCCGCCCCCACCGACGCCCGCCGCGCGGAAGACCGCTCCGCACGCATCGCCGTCACCGTCTTCCCGCTGCTGGTGCTCGCCGCCGCGCTCGTGGGCTTCCTCGCCCCGACCGCCGCGAAGACGCTGCTGCCCCAGGTCAACCTGTTCCTCGGGATCATCATGTTCGGCATGGGCCTGACGCTGACCCTTCCGGACTTCGGCCTCGTCGCCCGCCGGCCGCTGCCCGTGCTGCTGGGCGTGGTGGCGCAGTACGCGATCATGCCGCTGCTGGGGCTCGGCGTCGCCGTCGTGCTCCAGCTGCCGCCCGAGCTCGCGGCGGGCGTGATCCTCGTGGGCTCGGCCCCGGGCGGCACGTCCTCGAACGTGGTCAGCTACCTCGCCCGCGCCGACACCGCCCTCTCCGTGGCCATGACCTCCGTGTCCACGCTCCTGGCCCCGCTGCTCACGCCGTTGCTCACCCTGTGGCTGGCCGGCCAGTACATGGCCGTCGACGGCGGCGCCATGGCGAAGTCCATCGTGAACATCGTGCTCCTGCCGGTCCTGGGCGGACTCGTCGTGCGCCTGCTGCTGCGCCGCGTCGTCGACCGCGTGCTGCCCGCCCTGCCGTGGGTCTCGGTGGTGTTCATCGCGCTGGTGGTGGCCGCCGTCGTCGGCAACAGCGCCTCCCGCGTGCTGTCGGCGGGCCTGCTGGTGTTCGCAGCGGTGGTGCTGCACAACGGGCTCGGCTACC
The DNA here is from genome assembly GCF_902506395.1 of Micrococcus sp. 116. NCBI lineage: Bacteria > Bacillati > Actinomycetota > Actinomycetes > Micrococcales > Micrococcaceae > Micrococcus > Micrococcus sp. 116. The sequence goes on along the minus strand of NZ_LR732370.1, from coordinate 2,038,530 downwards.
TGCTCGGCTACGGCGCGGCGAAGCTGTTCCGGCTGCCCACGCCCGTGGCGCGCACGGTCTCGATCGAGGTCGGCATGCAGAACTCGGGCCTGGCCGCGGGCCTCGCCGCGCAGTACATCTCGCCGGCGGCAGCCCTGCCGGGCGCCGTGTTCTCGATCTGGCATAACCTCTCCGGGGCCGTGCTCGCGATGGCCTACCGCCGTTCCGACGGCCGGCGCGCCGCGCAGGAGTGAGGGCCGCGGCGCAGGTCAGCCCTGCGCGGGCGGCTCGTTGATTTGGAACGTGGCCCCGGCGGGGTCCTGCACGGTGGTGACGCGGCCGAACGGGGAGTCCTGGGGGCCGTCCAGGACCGTGCCGCCGTGCTCGCGGATCACCTCGAGCGCGCGGTCCGTGTCCGCGACGGCGATGTACATGCGCCAGTACCCCACCGCGTTCGGCGGCAGCCAGGCCCGCGCGTCGCACAGGCCCGCGGTCGCGCGGTCGAACGGGTGGTTCGTCGCGTAGCGGGGGCCGTCGTGGGCCGCGTCCTCGGCGTCGGCCGCGGTCTGCGTGTCCTCCGGGGCGCCGTCGTCCCCCAGCGGGGTGGGCTGCCAGCCGGCCACGGCGCGGTAGAACTCGGCGGACTCGTCGAAGCGGGTCGTCATGAGCTCGAACCACACGGAGGTGCCGGGGGTGAGCGGCAGGTCATGGCCGGCCAAGGTGCCGGACTGCCAGAAGCCCACCACCTCGTGGCCCGGGCCCTCGGCCATGGCCATCACACCGAGGTCGCCGACGGGCATGGCGTCCACGAGCACGGCGCCGCCGTTCTCCCGCACGGCGGTGAGGGTGGCGTCCATGTCCTGTGTGCGCAGGTACACGGTCCACGCGGCGGGCGGGGCGTCCTCGCCGGTCATCTGCGAGAGCTGGTCGGCGTCCATGGCGCCGCCCACGGAGGCGCCGTCCTTGGTGATCATGCGGTAGTGGCCGAACTCCTCGCCGGAGTCGGTGAAGGACCAGCCGAAGAGGGCCTCGTAGAAGGCCTGCTGGCGGGCGAAGTCGGGGGCGGTGTAGTCGATCCAGGCGGGGGAGCCGGCGGG
>NZ_LR732370.1:2011592-2037354 GCF_902506395.1 Micrococcus sp. 116 | reverse complement strand
GCGGGGGCGGCAGGGGCAGCGAGGAGGGTCTCGCTCATGCGGCTCAGCGTAGGGCGCGCCCGGGACCCCGTCACGAGGTCTCGGGCGCGTCGCCGGGGCCGCGGACCGGCGCCGAGCTGTGGGGCGCGGCTCGCACGCACCGCGCCCCGCCTGCTCACACCTCGGTGGAGGTGGCGGTGTCCAGGTTGCCGGTGGGCTCGTCCCCGAACACGACGCCCGGTCGGGTGAGCAGGGCGCGGGCGACGGCGACGCGCTGCTGCTGACCGCCCGAGAGCTCGTGCGGGCGGTGGCGCAGGCGGGTCAGGGCGGTGTCGTCCAGTCCTGTGATCTCCGTGCCGCCGATCCTCACGGAGCCCGAGGTCCGCGCGTCCAGCCCGGCCAGGCAGTGCAGGAGCGTCGACTTGCCCGACCCCGAGGGCCCCATGATCGCGGTGAACGCGCCCGAGGCGAAGTCCACGTCCACCCCGCGCAGGGCGTGCACCTGCGCGTCACCGCGCCCGTAGGCGCGGGTGAGGCCGCGGGCGCAGACGGCGGGCGCCGTCGTCGTGGTGGCGGACGACGACGGCGTGCCCGGCCCCGGCGCGACGGGGCCGGGGGTCGTGGGGGAGAAGGCGGGGGAAGAGGTGTCCATGGCGGCCACTCTCCCGCGCGGACCCGGCGGGGCGGATCGGAGGAGGGGACCACCTCCGCGGGCGGCGGGTCATGCCCGGGGATGAGGCGGGCCGGCGAGGCGTGGACCCGAGGGCGTCAGGTCCCCGCCGCCGGGCGGTGCCGGGCGGAGTGGGATGATGGGGACATGAGAGCCGACGCCCGCGCCAACCGCCAGGACCTGCTGGCGGCCGCCGGCCGTCTCATCGCCACCCAGGGGGCCGCGATGTCCCTCCGCGGGGTGGCGCAGGAGGCCGGGGTCGGCGTGGGCACGCTGTACGGGCACTTCCCCACGCGTCGGGATCTGCTGGACGCCGTGCTCGAGGACGTCGTGGCCCGCACCGGAGGGATCCTGCAGGCCTTCCTCGACGGGGCGGCCGGGGACGAGCGCGACGGCGGGGCCGAGGCGCGGTGGCGGCGGCTCGCCGAGGACCTGGGGGCCGTGAACCTGGCCTCGCTCGCGGCGGCCCGGGACGACTTCGACCCAGCCGACCGGCCGCCGGAGGCCCTCATCGCCGAGGCCGAGCGTGTGATCCTCGAGCTCGCGGACCAGGTGGTGGCCGGGGCGCGGCGGGCCGGGCTCGTGGGCCCGGACGTGACCGGGGCGGACTACCTGTTCGGCCTGCTCATGGTCACCCGGTCGCCGGAGTGCGAGCTGCTGGGCCACGGCCCGGGCCAGCGGGGCTGGCTGCTGGACACGTACCTGCGCGGCCTGCGGCCCTGAGGGCGCAGCCGGGTCAGTCGCCCGGGGCGTCGTCCTCCAGGACGGGGCGGGCGGTGGCCCACGCGACGGCGCCGGCGAGCAGGCCGGCGCCCGCGGTGAGTGCCAGGCGGAGCAGCCCCTCGACCCCCGTGAACAGGCTCAGGCCCAGCATCACGACGGCGGCCGTCACCAGCGCCACGAAGAAGGCCACGCATTCACTGTCCCGCTGCGCCTGCTCGGCGGCTGGGTCGGAGGCGCGGGACGTCGTCGGGGTGGGGTGGTCCAGGATGCTGCCGGTCATGGTGCCTCTCCTCCAGTGCGCGTCGGGCCGGGGCGGCCATCGGCGCGTGCACCCCGGCGGCGGACCCGCTGCGGGGCCTGCGTCCAGCATCGCGGAGGGGGTGGGCGCACCGGCAGGGCCATGAGGATGAACCTCGGGGCGTCCGACTCATACCCAGGTATGACCTGTGATTGTGCTGGCAGGTGCCTGGGGAGTGGCTCAGGGAAGGGCCCCGCCGCCCCGGCCGACCGCTGAGGCCGGCCGTTGAGGCCGGCCGTTGAGGCCCGCCGCCCAGGCCCGCAGACACGCCGCTACGACGACGGCGTAGCGGCGCGTCTGCGGGCCTCGACGAGGGGTGGGGCAGGGGCTAGGGCGGGGGCTGCAGGGCGTGCCGGAACGGCGGGTCAGAACTGCACGAGGCCCGCGCGGTGGGCGATGAGCACGGCCTGCACGCGGTCGCGGGCGCCGAGCTTGGCCAACACCCGGCCCACGTGCGTCTTCACCGTCGCCTCGGAGAGCACGAGCTCGGCGGCGATCTCCAGATTCGCGGCGCCCTGCGCCATGAGCACCAGCACCTCGCGCTCGCGCGGGGTCAGCGACGCCACCGCCGCCTGCTGCTCCTCGCACTCCGCGCTGCGGACCTGGTCCGAGCGCAGACGCGGGGCCATGTGCGTCAGGAGCCGGCGCGTCGTGGACGGGGCGATCACGGCGTCGCCCCGGTGCACCGTGCGGATCGCGGCGAGCAGCTCCTCGGGCGGGGCGTCCTTGAGCAGGAAGCCGCTGGCGCCCGCCTCGATCGCGTCGAAGGCGTACTCGTCCAGGTCGAAGGTGGTCAGCACCACGACGCGCGGGGCGTCCGGCCGGCGCAGCAGCGCGCGGGTGGCCTCGATGCCGTCCATCTCCGGCATGCGCACGTCCATCAGCACGACGTCGGCGCCCGCCACGGACACCGACGCCACCGCCTCGCGCCCGCTGCCCGCCTCCGCCACGACCGTCAGGTCCGGCTGCGAGTCCACGAGCATGGCCAGCCCGGACCGGATCAACGCCTGGTCGTCCACCAGGGCCACGCGGACGGGGGCGGTCTCCTCGGAGCTCATGGGGTCATCCTCTCAAGTCGGGCGGGGGCGGCCACCCCTCACACCGCCGAGTACGGCAGGTGGGCGGACACGCGGTACCCGGCCCCCACGCGCGGCCCCGACTCGAGCGTCCCGCCGAACAGGGCCGCCCGCTCGGCGGCCCCCCGCAGACCCTGGCCGCTTCCCCGGGTGGCGGGGTCGGCGGCGGCGCCGCAGCCGTCGTCGTCGATCTGCAGGTCCAGGCCGCGCGCCGTCCAGGCGAGCGTGACGAACGCGTCCGCGTCCGGCCCGCCGTGGCGCAGCGTGTTGGTCAGCGCCTCCTGCACGATCCGGTACGCGGCCAGCTCGCCGCCCGCCGGCAGCGCACGGCGGGGCGTGCCGGTCTCCAGCAGGGACACCTCGAGTCCGGACAGCCGCATCGTCTCCACGAGCGCGGGCAGGTCCGCGAGCCGCGGCTGGGGTCGGCGGCCCGGGGGTAGGCGGGTGCCGCGGCCGTCGGGGGAGGCGTCGGCGGCGGGCCGCCGGGCGTCGTCGTCCGTCACGCCGGGCACCCCGGCCACGGTCTCGCCGGTCTCGCGGAGCACGCCGAGCAGCTGGCGCATGTCCGCGAGCGCGGAGCGGCCGGTCTGGCCGATGGTCTCGAGCGCGGTGACCGCGAGCGCGGGCTTGGCGGCGGCGGCGTACCGGGCGCCGTCGGCCTGGGAGATGACCACCTGCAGGGAGTGGGCGACGATGTCGTGCATCTCCCGGGCGATGTGGCTGCGCTCGTCGGCGGCGGCGAGCTCGCGCTCCTGCCGGGACTGCACCTCGAGGCGGTGGGCGCGGTCCTCGAGGGCGCGCACGGTGAGGCGGCGGTTGCGCACGACGTCGCCGAACGCCCACGCGGTGAGCACCATGAGCCCGCAGCCGATCGCCATGATGACCATGGCCAGCGGCTCCGCGGGGGAGCGGACGGTGAGGCCGTCGGGCGTGACGAACTGCGCCGGGAACAGCCACACCTTCACCCCGTTGGCCACGCCGCCGGCCAGCCCCGTGAGGAGCCCGGCCACGGAGATGCTCCGGGGCGCGTTCGCGGCGAGGTTGTAGACGGTGAGCGGCACCATCAGCAGGGACATGCTGAACTCGGGCCCGGCGAGCAGGTGCAGGACGGCCGCGGCCGTCACGACGGCGGCCGAGGCCACCGGGCGCACCCGACGCACGGCCCACGGCAGGACCATGCCGGCCCCGGCCAGGAGGGAGACGGCCGTCTGCCTGCCCTGGGGGTCCGGGGCGACCATCGGCCCGAGCGCGATCCACGGGAGCGCCACGAGCACGGTGAACAGTGCCGCGGCGGCCATCACGTCGGTGCGCACGGGGTGCAGGCGCGTCCACTGGTCGAGGCGGCGCAGGGGGTTCACGCGGGCCAGCCTAGGTGTTGTGGGTCATGAGGTTCTTGCCACGAGGCGCCGGCTGAGATGAGACGAGTGGGCCTCTCCCGCAGGATGGAAGTTCCTCAACAACCCACCTGCCCGAAAAGACCCACTCATGACTCACGCTAACGCACCCCTGACCCCCACCGGCCGTCTCAGGATGGTCCACCGCCACCTGCACGACGGGATCCCACAGGCGCACGTGGCCGCCGAGTTCCGGGTGAGCCGGCCCACGGTGGCCACCTGGGTGGCCCGCTACCGCGCCGAGGGCGAGGCCGGGCTGCTCGACCGGCCCAGCCGTCCGCGCCGTTCACCTGCCCAGCTCGACCCGGCCCTGGTCACCCAGATCCTCACCCTGCGCCGGGAGTGCAAGTGGTCGGCCCGCCGGATCCATCACCACCTCGTCTCCGAGGGCCACCGGGTGTGCCTCCGAACGGTGGGCAGGTGGCTGCACCGGCTGGGCATCTCCCGGTTGCCAGACCTCGCGCCCACAGGTGAGGACCTGCGCCAACGACCCCAGAAGATCACCGCGAGAGGGCCGGGGCACATGGTGCACCTGGATGTGAAGAAGATCGGGAAGATCCCAGACGGGGGCGGCTGGCGCACCCACGGACGTGAAAGTGAAGCCCCGATGCTGCTTCCTCTTCTGGAGCAGCTGCGCGTGACCCGGCCAGTAGGGCGGCCCCGGACCCGCCCCGAGGCCGTGCTGGGCGATAAGGCGTACTCCTCCCGGGCGATCCGCACCCACCTACGTGCCCGTGGGATCAAAGCGGTCATCCCCGAACCGGCCGACCAGCAGGGCCACCGCAGACGGCGCGGTGCCCGCGGCGGGCGCCCCGTCAGCCTCGACGCGGACGCCTACAAGGGCCGCAACGTCATCGAGCGTCAGTACGCTCACCTGAAGCAGTGGCGGGGTCTGGCGACCCGGTATGACAAGTACGCGATCATCTACAGGGCCGCTGTGGTCCTGAATGCTGTGCTCGCATGGTCCAAACGATTGTCAGACATGCCCTAGGCCGCAGGCGGAGGGGCCGGCGTCAGCCCGCGGGATGATCCGGGGCGGTCCTCAGGGCGTGAGGGAGGCGAGGACGTCGACGGCCGGCGCCTCCCGGACCCGGTGCGCCTCGGTGCCGGCCCACAGGTGGACGCGTTCGAGGTCGCCGGCGGCCGCGGCGGCGGCGCGCAGCCCCTTCGTCAGGACGTTGACCTCGGGGTACGCGGCGGGGGCGTCCGGGTGCTCCGCCATGAACGCGGTGGCCAGCGACCGCGCCCACCGCCCCGTGTAGGCGCGGGTCAGGCCGGTGCGGGCCCGGCCGTCGTCAGCGGAGAAGCGTGTCCCGGCCGCACACGCCGCGACGGCGGCCCGGTGCGCCGCCGAGGTGCCCGCCTCCGGGGTGAGGAGGAACGCGGTGCCGGCCGAGACGGCGTCCGCGCCGGCGGTCAGCAGGGCGCGCACGTCCTCGGCGGTGCCCACGCCGCCGGCGGCCACCACGGGCACGGCGCTCGTGGCCCCCGTCCCGACGACGTCGCGCACCGCCGGCAACACCGCCGGCAGCTCGGCGCGGGGCGGCTCCGCGGCCGGGTCCGACGTGCCCCGGTGCCCGCCGGCGCGGTGGCCCTGCACCACGAGGAACGCGGCCCCGTGCTCGAGGGCGGCCCGCGCCTCGGTCGCGTCCGTCACGGTGGCCCCGGCCGGGATGCCCGCGGCGGCCAGCCGGGCGAACACGTCCGCGGCCGGCAGGCCGAACGTGAAGGAGACCAGCGGCCACGCCTGCTCCTCGGCGGCGGTGAGCAGGGCGTCGAAGTCGGCCCGTTCGGCGTCGGGGTCCGGGACCACGTCCGCGGCCGTGGGCAGGTCGGCGGCGCCGTCGGCCGTCAGGTCCGCCCGGTACGCGGCGACGGCCGCCGCCCGCGCCGACCGTGCCGCCTCCGTGCGCGCCGCGTCCGGGATGGCCGTGTTCACCGCGTCCGGCACGAACAGGTTCACGCCCCAGCGGTCCGGCCCCTCCGCGCCCAGCAGCGCGCGCAGCGCGTCCACCTGCGCGCGCATCTGCGCGGCCGTCCGCATGCCGCCGGCGAGGAACCCGCCGCCGCCTGCGCCGACGACGGCGGCGACCAGCTCCGGGGTCGAGGGGCCGCCGGCCATCGGGGCCACCGCCACGGGCACGGGCGGGATCAGGCGGGCGCGGGTGACGTCGTCGGGGTGGGATGGCTGCGTCATGACCCCCAGAGTAAGGGGAGGGGTGTCGGCCCCACCCCGCGCCTACAGTGGGGCGCAGTACACGAGGAGAGGGGGTGCGCCGTGGAGGTGCTGCTCGCGCTCTCACCCATCCTGCTCACCCTCGTGCTGCTGCTCACCCGGCTGCCCGCGTGGGTGGCCCCGGCCGCCGGGACGGCCGTGGCCGTGCTGCTGGCCCTCACGGTCTTCGGCGTGGCCCCGGGCGACCTGGGCGGCGCGGTCGGCGCCGGCGTGCCCACGCTGCTCGAGATCCTGGCGATCATCGCCGGCGGTATCACCCTGTCCCGCGTCATGGAGTACTCGGGCGGGCACGCGCGCCTGGCCGCGTGGCTGTCGGCGGGCAACGGCCCCACGATCGCGACCGCGCTGCTCATGGTGCACGGCGTCATCCCGTTCCTCGAGACCGTGACCGGGTTCGGCGTCTCCCTGATCGTGGGTGTGCCGCTGCTGCTGGGTCTGGGCTACACGGCGTTCCGGTCCGCGCTGATCTCCGTCCTCGCGCTCACCATCGGCCCGTGGGGGTCCATGGCGCCGGGCACGCTCATGGGCGCCCGCCTGTTCGGCCTGGACTTCCGGGAGATCGGGGTCACCGCCGCGGTGTTCAACCTGCCGGCCTGCCTGGTGGCGGGCGTGGCCACGGTGCTGCTGCTGCGCGGGGCGCGCGGCATGCGAGTCGACGTCGGCCCGGCCCGGACACTGCCCTGGCTCGGCGTCGCCGTGCTCTCCGGGGTCGCCCAGTGGGCGCTGATCCTGGGGGCGAACCTCGTGGTCGGCACCGCGCCGGCGGGCGCCGTCGCCACGTTCGTGCTCACCGTGGCCTGGCTGCTCGTGATCCGCGGCGGCCGGCTGCTGCCCGGGCCGGGGCGGGACGTGGTGCCGTACCTGACGCTCATGGCCGGCACCGTGCTGGGCACCACCGTGAAGGGCGCGTTCGGGCTCGAGGGGGCGGCGGCCCTCGTGGGGACGCCGGCGCTGTGGGCGTTCGTGGCGGTGGGCGTGGGCGTGTGGCTGCTCCACCTCGACGCCGCCGCCCGCCGCCGCGTCCCCCGCGAGGCCGGGAAGCTGTGGGTGGGCACCGCCATCCCCAACGCGCTCTACGTGGCGTTCGGGCTCATCCTCTCCGCCGGCGGGGTCTCGCAGGCGCTCGCGGGCGCACTCAGCGGGATGGGGGAGTCCTACCTGGTGGCGATGCCGTTCCTCGGCGCGTTCGCCGGCTTCATCACGGCCTCGAACACCGGGGCCATGGCCCTGATCGGCCCCCTGCAGATGGACACAGGCGCCGCCCTGGGCGTCCCCCCGCCCTGGTCCAACGGCCTGCACAACGCGGCCGCGGGCTGGGGCATCGTCGCCGGGCCCGCTCGCATCCAGGTGGCCCACGGCATGGCCGCGGGGGCGCAGTCGCCGCAGATGCCCGGCTGGGCCGTGACGCGGCGGAACCTGTTCGTGGTGCTGCTGCCGGCCATGCTCGCCGGGATCCTCGGCATGGCCGTGATGGGCTGGTTCCTGCTGCCGCGGTGACGCGCGGGGGGTGGAGCGGGGCCCGGGTGGGGCGGCCCGGTTCCGTGGGCGGAAGCGGCAGGCCAGAGCGTTCCGTGGGCAGAAGTGCCCTCTCTTCTGCCCACGGAGGCGACGGGGTTGTGGGTTCTGCCCACGGAGGCGACGGGGTTGTGGGTTCTGCCCACGGAGGCGATGGGGTTGTGGGTTCTGCCCACGGAGGCGCCGGGACTGCGGTGGCCGGCCGGGCGCGGGAGCCGGCCCGGTCCGCCCCGAGGCGGGGGCCGACGTCGACCTTCGGTGGACGCGCGGCGGCCTGTGCGCCTCCTAGGCTGGGCGCCATGATCCGAGTAGTCGTGGCCGACGACCAGGCGTTGATGCGCACCGCCCTCGAGCACTTCGTGGCCCAGGCCGAGGACCTCGAGGTGGTCGGCTCCGCCGAGGACGGGGTCCAGGCCCTCGAGGCGGCCCGCACGCTGGCCCCCGACGTCGTGCTGATGGACATGCAGATGCCCCGCATGGACGGCGTCGAGGCCACCGCGCGCATCTCCGCCGAGGCCCCCGGCGTGCGCGTCCTGGCGATCACCACCTTCTCCTCCGAGCAGTACCTCGTGCCCGCCTTGCGCGCCGGCGCCGCCGGCTACCTCGTGAAGGACGCCCCGCCGGCCGAGGTGGTGGACGCCATCCGCCGCGTCCATGCCGGGGACGCCGTGTTCTCCGCCCGCGTGGCCGCGGACCTGGTGGAGGCCGTCACCGCGGCCCCCGAGCACACCGCCCCCTGCCCGGCCGAGCCCCTCGCCCCGCACGAGCGCCTCACCGAGCGCGAGCTGGACGTGGTCCGCGAGCTCGCCAAGGGCGCCTCCAACGCGGAGATCGCCGGCGCCCTGTTCCTCGCGGAGGCCACGGTGAAGTCCCACATCGGCAAGGTCCTGGACAAGTGGCAGGTCCGTGACCGCGTGCAGATCCTCATCCGCGCCGCCCGCGCGGGCCTCGTGGACATCGGATGAGCATCGCGGCGCCCGCCCCGGCTCGGACGACGACGGCGACGTCGCCCCCGCCTGCCGAGTCTCCCCTGGGCTCCCGCCTGCCGGCGATCCTGCGCACGGAACCCGTCTCCCGGCACACGCGGATCGTCCTCTATGTGATCGTCGGGCTCATGGTGCTGGGGGAGATCCTCACCCTGATGCTGGGGCCCACGGTGGCCGCCGGGCTGAGCGCCGACCCCGAACTCGCGGGCATCCTCGAGGAGGACGGCGGGCTGACGGGTGAGGGGCGGGAGCCGCTCCTGCGCTGGGTCCTGTTCCTGGCGAGCGTGCTGGTCACGCTGCTGTTCGGGTGGCAGCCCACCCTCGCGGCGGTGTTCGTGCTGCTCGGGTGCACGTTCGGTCTGGTGGGCCTCGTGGAGGCGGACCACGCGCACCTCACCCCGCAGGCGTTCAGTGGCGGGGTCGTCCTGGGCGCGGCCATGGTGACGCGGTACTCGCACCGGGTGTTCGTCTGGTTCGCCCTGGGCGCCCTCATCCTGCTCACCGTCGCGGGCGAGGTCCTCACCGACGGCACGTGGGCGGACGAGGACAGCCTCAAGGGCGTCATGGTCATCACGCTCATCGTCGCGCTGTGCGTGGCGGTGCCGGCCTTCATGATCCGCCGATCCCGGCATCGGGCCCGGGACCGCGAGGCGGCCCTGCGCCGGGCCGAGGAGGCCGCCGCCTGCGCCGCGGAGGCCGAGCGGCAGCGGATCGCGGCGGAGCTGCACGACGTCGTCGCGCACGGGCTCACCGTGATCTCGATGCAGGCCGCCATGCTGCCCACCCAGAGGGACCCGGACAAACGGGCCGCCGCGGAGAAGGCCATCGAGGAGGCCGCCCGGCAGTCCCTCGTGGACCTGCGCCGCATGCTCACCGCGCTGCGCGGCTCCTCCCGCAACGCGCAGACGGCGGAGGGGGACGCCGTCGTGGACCTGCCGGCCCGCCTCGACGAGTTCGAGGCCCAGCTGCACGCGGCCGGGTTCGCGGTCGAGCGCTCGCTGACCGAGCTGGACGAGCTGCCGCGCTCCCTGGAGCTGACCGTGCTGCGTGTGGTGCAGGAGTCGGTGACGAACATCCTCAAGCACGCCCCGCGCCGCGGCACGGTGCGCCTGACCTCGCAGCTCGAGGGCGCGGACCGCCTCGTGCTGTGCATCGCCAGCCCCATGGACGAGGGCGAGCCCCGCCGCGACCGCGTGGTGGTCGCGATGGCCAGCGGCTTCGGCCTGGCCGGCATGCGCGAGCGCGTGGCCGTGTTCGGCGGCACCCTCACGGCCGGCCCGCTGGGCGGCTGCTGGGTGGTCCGCGCCGAGCTGCCGCTGCGCTGAGCCGGGGCGGCAGCCGCGTCCTCCCGCGTCCTCCCGCGTCCGGGGGCGAAAGTGGGCGGTATCCGCGCGGGATACCGCCCACTTTCGCCCCCAAAGGGACGGGGTGGGGTGGCCGACGACGGCGGCCCTCAGCCCAGCGGGACCGTCAGCTTCTCGCCGGGGGACAGGGTGTGCTCGCGGCCGGCGATGATCATCGGCACGTCGTGCCACATGCCCTCGCCCGCGGCCACCGTCACCTCCCGCTGGGTCATCTGGATGACCACGGGCTGCTGGCGGAACCGGATGGTGAACCGGGCGCCGGGCAGCTGGGCGGGCATGCGGGGGTGCAGCCGGACGACGTCGTCGCGCGTCTCGAGGCCCGCGTAGCAGCGGATCACCGTGTCCACGGTGCCCGCCATCAGGCCCAGGTGGATGCCCTCCTTCGTGGTGCCGCCCTGCGTGTCCGAGAGGTCCGACTCGAGGGCCTCCGTGAACAGGTCCCAGGACCGGTCCGGGTCCGTGCGGGCCGACACCCACGCGTGCACCAGCCGGGAGAGCGTGGAGCCGTGCGTCGAGCGGGCCTCGTAGTACGTGACCATCCGCTCGAACGCCTCCTCGGGCAGCTCGTAGCCCATGCGGCGCAGGATCCGGTCCAGCTCCTCGGCGGAGAACAGGTATCCGAGCATGAGGGTGTCGGCCTGCTTGGAGAGCTTGTACCGGTTGGTGGCGTCGCCCTCGGCCTGCAGGATCAGGTCCATGCGGCCGATGTTCCCGTACTTGGCGCGGTAGGCCTCCCAGTCGAACTCGAGCAGGTCCTGGTAGCCCTCGAACTGGGCGAGGATGCCGGCCTCCTCGCCCTCCTCGAAGAACGGCACGGTCAGACGGGTGCTGACCTCCTCCCAGCGCTCGATCTCCTCCTCGGAGATCTCCATGAGCTCGGGCAGGCCGTCGTCGATCGTGTCCAGCCAGCGGACCAGGCGGGCGGTCTCCGCGAGCACCCACGAGGTCAGCACGTTCGTGTACGCGTTGTTGCGCAGGCCGGAGCCGGGGGTCTCGGGATAGCCGTCGTGGAACTCGTCCGGGCCCATGACGCCGTGGATCTCGTAGCGGTCCGTGACGGCGTTGTGCAGGGTCATGGACATGAAGAACCGGGAGATCTCCACGAGCATCTCCGCGCCGTAGTCCGAGATGAAGGACGTGTCCTTCGTGATCTCGATGTACCGCAGCACCGAGTAGGCGATGTCCAGGGAGACGTGCCGCTGGTTGTGGGAGTTGTCCGGCATCCACATGCGCGAGCGCGGGTTCCACAGCTCGGTGGGCGTCTCCTCGGAGCCGTCCGCCCCGGACTGCCACGGGTACATGGCACCGGCCCAGCCCTCGGCCTGGGCGTTGGCGCGGGCCTCGTTGAGACGCCGGTAGCGGTACATCAGCAGGCCCCGGGTGATCTCGGGGCGGCGCAGCGTGAGCATCGGGTAGACGTAGATCTCGTCCCAGAAGATGTGGCCGCGGTAGCCCTCGCCGTGCAGGCCGCGTGCCCCCACGGAGGCGTCCAGGTCCCGGCGGCGGCCGTAGGCCGTCTGGAGCACGTGGAACGTGTGCAGGTTCAGGGCGAGCTGCTGGCGCAGCGACGCGCCGTCCTTGCCCATCGGGACCGCGGACCCCACCGGGGCCGAGTGGCCGGCGTCGACGACGGGCGGCGCGTATTCGCCGCCGGCCTCCGCCGCCGTGGAGCGGCGCTGATGCCGGTACGGCTCGGCCAGGTCGATGCGCACGGAGAACCGGTCCCAGTTGGTGCCCCAGCGCTGCTCGTGCAGGGTCAGCAGGTTGCGGAAGTTCTGGGCGCGCTGGACGTCCTTCACCGCCGACTCCCACACGGAGGCGTTGGCGTGGTCGTGGCTCGTGGCGACGGCGGCGATCTTCTCCAGCACGAGCGGCACGCCCTCGTCCACGTGGAGGAGGATGTCCTGGCCGACCACCAGGTCCGAGCCGTCCACGGGGCGGCGGATGGGCTCGTGGTGGCCCACCGGCGCCACCTGGCGGGTGCGGGTGGCCACGGCCACGTGGATGCCGGACTGGTTGGTGGCGGTCTCGAGCAGGACGGTCTCGCCGTCGATCTCCCGGGCCTGGACCGGCTCGAGGTGCTGGTTGGCGAGGGTGCGGTCGTCGGAGACGTTGAGGTTGGCCACGCGGCCCTCGATCTTCGAGCGCACCGTGAGGTCCCCGGACCAGTTCTCCGCCACGACGGTCAGCTCGATCGCGGCGAGGTGCCGGTTGGCCAGCGAGGTGAACTGTCGGGTGTGGACCGTGGTGCGCCGGCCCTGCTCGTCCTCGAAGGTCATGGTGCGGGAGAGCACGCCGCGGCGCAGGTCCATCTCCTGGCCGTACTCCACGAGGTTCTCCTCACCCGGCAGCAGCGGGCGGCCGTGGCGCGGGGTCACCACGAGCGGGGTCCAGTCCTGGATGTTGACCATGTGCTCGGTCTCCACGACCCGGCCCTGGACCATCGAGGTCAGCCGGTTGAACACCCCGGCCATGTAGGTGCCGGGGTAGTGGACGGAGGAGATGTGCGTGCCGGGCACAGCGCCGCGGGTGCCCCAGTACCCGTTGGCCAGGGTGCACAGCACCTCGCGCGTGCCCTCGGAGGCCGGGTCGAAGCGGTCCCAGCGCAGCACCCACGCGGGGTCGAACGGGGTGGTGGTGCGGTCCTCCAGATGCAGGGTCCCGTAGTCCTGGACCACCAGGTGGGCGCCGGCCGCCTTGAGTCGGCCCTTGCCGAGCTCGGGCTCGCGGTCCACGCCGATCACGAGGCCGAAGCGGCCGTCCGAGGCGGCCTTCACGCCGGAGACGGCGTCCTCGAGGACCATCGCGTCCGCGACGTCGACGCCCAGCTCGCGGGCGGCCTCCCAGAACATCGCCGGGTCCGGCTTGCCCGGCAGCCCGCGCTCGACGGCGGTGTTCCCGTCCACGATCACGGGGAAGAAGTCCAGCACGCCGCCGGCCGTGAGCACGGCGCGGGAGTTCTTGGAGCTGGTGACCAGTGCGACCGGCACACCCTTGGCCCGCAGCCGCTCGAGGAGGTCCTGGGCCTCCGGGAACACGCGGACGCCGTCGCGCTCGAGGACCTGCTCGAAGTAGCCCTGCTTGCGCTCGGCGAGGGCGAGGACGGTCAGCTCCGGGGCGGCGTCCGCCTCGGGGGCGTCGGCCTCCGGCACCCTCAGGCCGCGGGAGGCGAAGAACGTGCGGACCCCGTCCTCGCGGGGGCGCCCGTCCACGTGGTGCAGGTAGTCGGCGGCGGCGTCGAAGGGACGCAGCACGTCCGGGTCCGCGGCGACGACGGCGGCGTTGGCGGGCAGCGCGCCCACGGCGGGCAGCGCCCCGTCGAAGAGCTCCTTCCACGCCTGCGCGTGCACGCCGGCGGTGTCCGTGATGACCCCGTCCATGTCGAAGATGACGGCGCGGTAGCGGCGGAGCCGGTGACGGCGGGCGTTCAGGTCCTGCGGAGCGGCGGGGGTGAGCGTCTGCGACATGGGAACCAGCCTACGGGCGGGGAAGTGGGGCCGCACGGGGAGTGCCGCGGCGATGTTCACCGCAGCGAGCGCGCCGTCGTTCCGGCCGACCGCACCGCAGCGACATCACAGCGGTTCTCAGCTGCGGTGATGTCGCTGCGGCGCGGTGGGTTCCGGGAATAGGGTCGTGCCGACGGGGCGGACGTGTGCCCCCGCGCGCCGGAAGCGTGGCCCGGGAACGAGCAGGACACACTCGGCGGAGATGGCCGGGGGGCGAAGGGCTCATGAACTGGATGATGAGCAAGTGATGGATGCGAAGCCGACGCGGTTGCGGAAGAAGGCGACGCGGGAGGAGATCCTGGCGAGTCTGCCGGTGCAGGCGCGGGTGCGTCCGGCGCGGTGGTTGCTCCTGTGGCTGATCGTCGTGGTGTGCATCGCGGTGTTCGTGTGGGTGATCTTCCGGCCGCCGGAGGATGTCTCGGCCGGGTTCGGGGTGTGGCGTGTGGCGTCGTTCATCGGGTTGGCGCTGGCGTTGGCGGTGCTTCCCGCCGCGACGATGGGTCTGTTCCGGCCTCGGCATGTCACGTTCGATGAGCGACGGGTGTGGACGCGGGACTGGTCCGTGGACTGGGCGGACGTGAAGGAAGTCCGTGCTGTGGCGCCAGAGTCGGAGCACACGATGAAGGTGGCGCTCAAGGTGGACGAGCGGCTGTGGAACGAGGGTGGTCTGCGCAAGGCCAACCGGTGGGACTCGGGACGGCCGTTGCAGGGTGGCGGGTTGACCCGTGCGCAACCGCTCGTGCTCACGCAACCCGCGCTCGCGCCGTCGGCTCTGACGCTGCTGCAGGTCTTCGTCGAGTTGAAGAAGCGGAACCGTCGGGCGGGGAGCCCGCGGTGACGCGCCCCGGCTTCCGTCACCGCCGGGTCAGCAGCGTGAGCACCTCCGCGTGCCGGGTCTGGGGGAACATGTCGAACACCTGCACCCGCGCCACCCGATAGCTCGGCATCCGGGCCAGGTCCTGCGCGAGCGTCGCCGGGTTGCAGCTGGAGTACAGGACGGTGGGCACACCCGAGTCCTCCAGCGCGTCCGCCAGCTCGGCGCCGATGCCCCGCCGGGGCGGATTCACGACGACGGCGTCCGGGCGGGGCCGCCGTTTCTTGAACGAAAGCGCCTCCGGAGCCCGCCGTTTCTCGAACGAAAGCGCGGAGGTGGCGTCGCCGTCGGAGAAGCGCGCCCGGTCGGCCAGGCCGAGCTCCGCGGCCGTCTCCCGGGCCGCGGCCACCGCCTCGGCGGAGGACTCCATGCCCCACACGTCGCGCACGCCGGCCCGGGCCAGGTGGAACGCGAACCCGCCCACCCCGCAGTACAGGTCCCACGCCGACGCCGGCACACCGCCCTCGGCGACCCACGCCGCCGCCGTCGCGTACAGCCCCTCGGTCACCGCGGTGTTCGTCTGGAAGAACCCCTGCGGGCGCAGCCGCAGGCCGATCCCGTTCAGTTCCATCCGCAGGGTCGGCCCGCCGGCGAGCACGATCTCCTCGTCGCCCTCGGGCAGGGCCACGTGCTCGGGCAGCAGGTTCGCGCTCACCACGGCGGCGGGTGTCCCGCGCGCCGCGAGGTCGTCCAGCAGCCCCGGCACCGCCGCGCGCAGCGCGTCCAGCCGGTCGGCGGAGCGCAGCACGAACCGGACCATCGCCTCCCGGTCGGGGGAGAGCGTCACGATCACGTTCTTCAGCTCGCCCGTGCGGGCGGCGACGTCGTAGGGCTCCAGCCCGGCCGCCGTCACCGCCGCCGCGCACGCGTCGAACACGCCTTCCATGCCGGCCTCGTACAGGCCGCAGTCGCGCAGGTCCACGCCGGCGCCGTCGTGATGCCGGGGGTGCTGGCGCGGGTCCAGGATGCCCAGCCGCGGCGCCGCCGCCGACCCCGTGACCACGAGCTTCGCCTTGTTCCGGAATCCGGCCTCCGCGGAGGCGAACGGCTCGGCCACGACCGTGTCCGCGTCGACCGCGTCCGCCAGGGCGGCCAGGACCGCGGCCTGCTTGTCCGCGAGCTGCCGGGCGTACGGCACGCCCATCAGCGGGCAGGAACGGCACTCGCCGACGTCGAAGTGGGGGCACTGCACGGGCGTCGCCTCAGCCCTCGAGGCTGACCCGCAGGCCGGGCCGGTCCAGGCGGATCGCGAGCTGCTCGAGGGCCAGCTCGGCGGCCGCGGCCAGGTCCGCGTCCACGTCCATCACCATGCCGGTGAGCACGGGCAGGGCGGACTCGAGGTCCTCGGGGCGGGCGAGGGCGCCCAGCGCGGACGCGGCCGACGCGCGGACCTCCGGGTCCGGGTCGGCACAGCCGGCCCGCACCGCGTCCACGAGGGTGCGGTCGACGGCGGCATCGCGGCGCAGCGAGCCGGCGCGGGAGGCGAGCACGAGGTGGGCCGCCGAGCGGACGTCCGCCTCGGGGGCGGTGAGCGCCCCGGTCAGGGCGGGCAGCGCGCTGCGGTGCCACGCGTGCATCAGGGCCAGGGCGCCGGTCGCGGCGGGGCTGAGGTCGCCGTCGTCGCCGGTGAGGGCGCGGGCGGCGCCCGAGGTGACGTCATCGGGAGTGGCCGCGCCGGTCATCAGGCGCACCGCCAGCCCGGCGACGGCGGCCTCCCCGCGCTCGGCGACGGCGGCCTCGGTGCGGCGGCGCAGGCGGTCGTGCGGAGTCTGGGGCTCCGCGGGCAGGGGGAGACGGTCGAAGGCGGTCATGGGTCCATTGTCCCCCGTGCGCGGACCCGCCTGGGGCGCGGCCGGGAGGTTCCCCGCAGACTCCTGGACGGGGCGTGACCGGCCGCACAGGGCCCGGACTCGGGTGATACGTTCGACGGCATGAGACCCCCCGGAGCCCTCGCCCTCGAATTCCGGGCGGACAGCTTCGATCATCCCACCGGCCTGGTGGACGCCGGCACCGTCATCTCCTGGATCGAGAAGGCCGGCTACGCCGTCGCGGCGAGTTGGGCCGGGACGTTCGTGCGTGCCCGCTACATGGGGCACACCCAGTTCCGGCACCCCGTGCCGGTGGACCGCCGCGCTGTGGTGCAGGCGCGCGTGGTCCACACGGACGGCGCCGAGGTGCACGTCCAGACCCGCCTGCTGCTGCCGGAGATCCGCGACGACGACGGCGACCCCGTGGTCGCCACCTCGTCCCTCGTGGTCTACGCCGCGGAGGAGGGCGGGGTGCCCGTGACCGTGCCGGTCTGGGAGCCCTCGACCCCCGGCCAGATCGAGCGCGACGAACAGGCCCGCCGCTCCACCGTGGCCCGCCGCGCCGTCGAGCGCGGCATGGCCCGACTGCCGTTCCCCGCGCCCGGGGAGGCCCCCGAGGAGATGAGCACCCTCGCGTTCCTGGCCCCCAACGCGGAGGCCACCGTGGGCGGCACCATCAACGCGGGCGCGATCCTGCGCTGGGTGGACGAGGCGGCCGCCGTCTGCGCCGCCCGCTGGACCGGACATGAATCCGTGGTCGCGGTGTTCGGCGGCGGTGTGCGCTTCGTGCGGAACATCCACGTGGGCGACCTCGTGCGCGTGGAGGCCCTCCTGGTGAACACCACGGAGCGGTCCATGCATGTGGCGCTGCGCGTCTACGCGAGCCGACGCACCGGGGCGGAGTCCCGCCTGGTGGCGCACTCGATCGCCGTCATGGTGGACGTCTCCGCGGAGGACCAGGCCCAGCGGGTGCGGCAGTACATCCCCGAGAGCGAGAGCGCCCGGAGGCTGCAGGAGACGGCGATCGAACTCGTGCGCATGCGCTCCGAGGTGAGCGCGGCCTGGACCGAGATGCGCCGCTCGACCGATCCGCGCTGACGGGGCCCTGAGTAGACTGAGCGAATGCGTCGACCGTCCCTGCCGTCCCTGTCCCGCCTGCCGGTCCGTCGTCTCCTCCGGGGAGCGGCCGTGGCCGCGGGCGTCGGTCTCGTGGGACTGCCGCTGACGGTCGCCGCCGGGCTCACCGGCGTGGACATGGTCAAGCGCGGCGGCCGAGTGCGCCGACCCGCGCCGAACCCCGGCGTGTTTGACGCCCACGTGGAGGGCTCCGAGCTGCGCATCTTCACCTCGGGTGAGGACCTCTACAAGGAGATGATCGCCGCGATCGACGGAGCGCAGCGGATCATCAAGTTCGAGACCTTCATCTGGAAGGGCGACCCCACGGGCCAGCGGTTCATGGACGCCTTCAACCGGGCGGCCGCGCGCGGCGTGGAGGTCTACGTCTCCTACGACGGGTTCGGGAACCTCGTGGTCCCGCCCCGCTTCTACCGTCAGCTGGACCCGCGCATCCACGTGTTCCGGCTGCCGGCCTTCGCCCGCCCGATCTGGCGAGGCGTGGTCCGGCACAGCGGGTTCAACCACTCGAAGATCATGGTGGTGGACGACGAGGTCGGCTTCGCCGGCGGCTTCAACATCGGCGACGACTACGCCCGCCTGTGGCGGGACACCCACGTGCGTGAGCGCGGCCCGGCGGTGTGGGCGCTGGGCCAGTCGATCTCCATCAAGTGGAACGCCCACCACCGCGCGGGCGAGCAGATGTCCTGGCGCCCCCCGGACACGTGGGACCCGCGCGTCACCGTGGCCGCGAACCAGCCGCCGCTCCTGGTCTACCCGATCCGGCTGAGCTACCTCGACGCCATCCAGCGGGCGCAGCACCGCATCCTCATCAACACGCCGTACTTCATCCCGGACCAGCAGGTCCTCGAGGCGCTGCTGCACGCGGCCCGGCGCGGGGTGGACGTGCAGGTGATGGTGCCGGAGGACTCCAACCACATCGTGGCGGACTGGGCCTCGCGCGGCTTCTTCGGGAAGATGCTCGAGGCCGGCATCACGATCCTGCTGTACAGGGCCAGCATGATCCACGCGAAGACCGCCACCGTGGACGGCATCTGGTCCACCGTGGGCTCGGCCAACGTCGACCGCCTCTCCCTGGGCTTCAACTACGAGTCCAACGTGGTGGTCGTGGACCGCGACTTCGCCGCCCGGATGGAGGAGATCTTCGCTCTCGACGCCCAGCGGGCCGTCCGGATCGACACCCCGCGCTGGGAGGACCGTCACGGCCTCGCCCGCGTGGTCGAGGCCCTGCTGGTACCACTGCGTCCCCTGCTCTGAGGACCCCGGGCGCTGAGCCAGACGTTTCTGCAGTTCTGACGCCCGATCCGCAGCGGAATCATCTGGCTCACGCCCCCCGCCGCGTGAGCCAGACGTTTCTGCCGTTCTGACGCCCGATCCGCAGCGGAATCATCTGGCTCACGCCCCCTGGCGACGTCTCCCGACCGTGCCGTCCCTTCCCGTCGCCGCCCGGGCTCACCCTCTCTCTTGCATACCCCTGGGGGTATACCCTACGCTCGTTCTCGACATACCCCAGGGGGTATCGGATGGACATCGAGACCCCCCGACCCGGAGGAGAACCATGCTGCTCGAGCGCATCTACGACGAGGACCTCGCCCAGGCCAGCTACGTGATCGGCTGCCAGGCGAAGAACGAGGCGATGGTGGTGGACCCCCGCCGCGACATCCAGGTGTACCTGGACCTGGCCGCCAAGAACGGCATGACCATCACCCACGTGACCGAGACCCACATCCACGCGGACTACCTCTCCGGCACCCGCGAGCTGGCCCACGCCACCGGCGCCCAGATCCACCTGTCCGGCGAGGGCGGCGAGGACTGGGCCTACGGCTTCGAGGGCAACCTCCTCAAGGACGGCGACACGGTGACGCTCGGCAACATCACCGTCGAGGCCGTGCACACCCCGGGCCACACCCCCGAGCACCTGTCCTTCCTCGTCACCGACGGCGCCTTCGCGGACGCCCCGGGCTACATGCTCACCGGCGACTTCGTGTTCTCCGGCGACCTCGGCCGCCCGGACCTGCTGGACGAGGCCGCCGGCGGCGTCGACACCCGCTTCGAGGGCGCCCAGCAGCTCTTCGCCTCCCTCAAGGCGAAGTTCCTGACCCTCCCGGACCACGTGCAGGTGTTCCCGGCCCACGGCGCCGGCTCCGCCTGCGGCAAGGCACTCGGCGCGCTGCCCTCCACCACGGTCGGCTACGAGCGCAAGTACGCGTGGTGGTCCGACTACCTGAAGAACGACGACGAGCAGGGCTTCATCGACGAGCTGCTCGACGGCCAGCCCGACGCCCACGCCTACTTCGCCCGCATGAAGCGCCAGAACAAGCAGGGGCCAGCCATCCTGGGCGAGCTGCCCGAGCTCGAGGAGCTGGACGCCGGGGGCGTGCAGGCGACGCTCGCCGAGGGCGCCGTGTTCGCGGACACCCGCGGTGTGGACGAGATCCTCGCCGGCACCGTGCCGGGCGCGCTGGCCTTTCCGTCCCGCGGCAAGGTCGCCACGCACGCCGGCTGGGCCTACGACCCGGAGAGCGACGACGCCGCCCTCGTCCTGCTCGCCGAGGACCGCGAGGACGCGCACACGATGCGCGACCACATGATCCGCGTGGGCGTCGACGCCGCCGCCGCGTTCACCACCTCCGTGGACGGCCTCACGTTGGAGCCGGTGCCCACCGTGCAGGCCGACGAGCTGCGGTCCCGCATCGAGGCCGGCGAGGTCGGCGCGGAGCAGGACACCGTGCTGGTGGACGTGCGCAACAAGACCGAGTTCTCCCACGGCACCGTGGCGGACGCCCGGCAGCTGAACGCCGGCAAGGTGCTCTTCCACCAGGAGGAGCTGCCGAAGGACAAGACCCTGGTGACCTTCTGCCAGTCCGGCCTGCGCAACATCGTGGCCGCCCAGGCGCTGCGCCGCGCCGGGTTCGACGTGATCGAGCTCGAGGGCAGCTACGCCGCCTGGCAGCAGTCCTGACACACCCCCAGACCAACCCCGAGGAGCCCCTCCCATGAGCGTCACCCTGTCCCCCGTCGCCCCGCGCGACCTGAAGGCCGAGCTGGCCGCCCGCCCCGACGCCGTCGTGCTGGACGTGCGCACCCCCGGCGAGTTCGAGACCGAGCACATCGCCGGCTCCTACAACGTGCCGCTGGACCTGCTCCAGGAGCACGCGGACGAGGTCGCCGCCCGCCTGGACGGCACCGCGGTGCTCGTCTGCCAGTCCGGCAGCCGGGCCGGCACCGCCCAGGACCGTCTGGCCCAGGCCGGCTTCACCTCCGCGCGCGTCCTGCAGGGCGGCATCTCCGCCTACGCCGAGGCCGGCGGCGAGGTCGTCCGCAGCGGCAACCGCTGGTCCATGGACCGTCAGGTCCGCATGACCGCCGGGTCCATCGCGCTGGTCGGGGCCGTGGCCTCCCAGGTCGGCTCGAAGCGGTTCGGCCTCATCCCCGCCGCGATCGGCGCGGGCCTGTCCTTCTCCGCCGTGTCCAACACGTGCGCCATGGCGTCCGTGCTGGCCAAGATGCCGTGGAACCGCCCCGCGCAGGAGCGCTCCGCGGGCGACGTGATCGGCCGCATCCCCACCGGCGCGGGGAAGCGGAGCTGACCCGTGATGTGGATCGTCCTCGCCCTGGCCCTCGTGGTCGGCCTGCTGCTCGGCCTCATGGGTGGCGGCGGGTCGATCCTGATGGTGCCCCTGCTGACGTACGTGGCCGGCCTCGAGCCGAAGCAGGCCATCGCGGGCTCCCTGTTCGTGGTGGGTGTGACCTCGCTGGTCTCAGTGCTGCTGCACTCGCGGCACGGCACCGTCCGGTGGCGCACCGGCCTGATCTTCGGCGCGGCCTCGATGGTGGGTGCCCTCCTGGGCGGCGTCGTCGGCGGCTTCCTGCCGGGGACCCTGCTGCTGATCGCCTTCGCGGTGATGATGCTCTTCACGGCGTGGGCCATGATCCGGCCCAAGAAGACGCAGCCGGCGGCCGCCCCCTCAGTGGAGGCCTCGGCTGACGTCGAGCCCCGCCGCCACCCGCTCGGGAAGATCCTGCTGGAGGGCGTCGTCGTCGGCTTCGTCACGGGCATCGTCGGCGCCGGCGGCGGGTTCCTCGTGGTCCCTGCGCTGGTCCTGCTCGGCGGCCTGCCGATGTCCGCTGCGGTGGGCACGTCCCTGCTGGTGATCGCCATGAAGTCCTTCGCGGGCCTCGGCGGCTACCTGACCAGCGTGACGCTGCCGTGGGACCTGCTGCTGTGGGTCACCGGTGTGGCCGTGGTCGGTGCGCTGATCGGCGTTCCGCTCATGAAGCGGGTCCCGGAGAAGGCGCTGAAGAAGGGCTTCGGCTGGTTCGTGCTGGCCATGGGCCTGGTGATCCTCGTCCGGGAGCTCATCGGTCTCCTCGTGTGACATCCGGCGACGTCGCCGGATACCCCTGGGGATATGATTCCCCTCCCCGCCACCGTGACAAAGGAGGTCGCCGTGCGCACCGCCGACGCCGAGACCCAGCGCAAGATCCTCAACCGCCTCAAGCGGGCCCGCGGCCAGCTGGACGCCGTCATCCGCGAGGTCGAGGGCGAGGGTCGCTGCAAGGACGTGGTCACGCAGCTCTCCGCCGTCTCCACCGCGCTGGATCGCGCCGGCTTCGCGGTCGTCTCATCCGCCATGCAGTATTGCCTCGCCGACCCCGAGAAGGCGGAGGACGAGGAGAAGCTCACCGTCGCCGAGCTCGAGAAGCTCTTCATGACCCTGGCCTGACCGGCCACCCCGAAGCCCCCTCGCCGAAAGGATCCCTCATGTGCCGTCCGGCGCGCTGACCCGTCTGCCGCAGGGCCACCTGGGCCGGATGCGGCCGGCACGTCGAGTCCCTCAAGGCCGTCGTCCCCGCGGCGCAGTGGTGCGATGGCCGTCACCCTGATGCCGAGCGCGACGCAGCCCGCGCGGGCCGTGCCGGGGCCGCAAGGTTCTTCGCGAGGCTCTTCGGGCGCTGAGCCAGGCGTTCCGGGGGCGTGAGCCAGATGTTCGTGCTGTTCTGAGGGACCCTCAGCCGCGGAAACGTCTGGCTCACGCCCCCCGTCTGGCGTCGCTCAGTCCTCGTACGGGTCCGCCAGCGGGTGGTTCGGCAGCCGGCTGTCCGGGGTGCGCCCGCGTCCCCTCGACGACGGCTGCTGCCCGCGCCCTCCCGCGGCTGGGGCACAATGAGCCCGGCCCCCTTCGGCCCACCTCACTGCAGCCCACGCGGCCGCGCGCCCATCCCGACTCCCTGGGAGCCCCATGCTCTGGACCCTGCTCCGCCGTCACGGCCGGCGCTATCGCGGCGCCGTCGCGGCCGTCGTCGTGCTGCAGCTGATCAGCACGCTGGCCATGCTGTACCTGCCCAGCCTCAATGCCCGCATCATCGACGAGGGCGTAGCCCGCGGCGACACCGCCCGCATCTGGGACATCGGCCTCGTGATGCTCGGCGTCGCGCTGGTGCAGGTGGTCGCCGCGATCGCCGCCGTGTGGTTCGGGGCGAAGGCCTCGATGGGCGTCGGCCGGGACCTGCGCCGCGCCGTCTACACCCGCGTGGACGCGTTCTCCGCGGAGGAGCTCGGCCGCTTCGGCGCCGCGACCCTCATCACGCGCGGCACCAACGACGTCAACCAGGTCCAGATGCTCACCCTCATGGCCCTGAACTTCATGGTGGCCGTGCCGATCATGGCGGTCGGCGGCATCATCATGGCCATCCGCGAGGACCCGGGCCTGTCCTGGCTCGTGTGGGTCTCCGTGCCGGTGCTGCTGGTGATCGTGGCGTGGATCGTCGCCCGTCTCATGCCGCTGTTCCAGCGGATGCAGGACAACATCGACGACGTCAACGGCGTGCTGCGCGAGCAGATCCAGGGCATCCGCGTGGTCCGCGCGTTCGTGCGCGAGCGCCACGAGACACGCCGGTTCACGGACGCCAACGCCGCCCTGACGGAGACCTCCGTGCGGATCGGCCGGCTGTTCGTGCTGCTCGGCCCGGTCATCACGATGATCCTCCACCTCGCCACCGCCGCCGTCCTGTGGTTCGGCGGCGAGCGCGTGGACGCGGGGCTCGTGCAGGTCGGCGCGCTCACCGCGTTCATGCAGTACCTGCTGCAGATCCTCATGGCGGTGATGATGGGCACCTTCATGATGATGATGCTCCCGCGCGCCGTGATCTCCGCGGGCCGCATCGGCGAGGTCCTGGACACCGTCCCCACGCTCGGTGAGCCGGTCCGCCCGGTGACCCCCGCGCGTCGCGACGGCGCCGTGGAGCTGCGCCACGTCACCTTCCAGTACCCCGGCGCCGAGGCGCCGGTGCTCGACGACGTGAGCTTCGCCGTCGCCCCCGGCACCACGACGGCGATCATCGGCTCGACCGGCTCCGGCAAGTCCACGCTGATCAGTCTGCTGCCGCGGCTGTACGACGCGACGTCCGGCGAGGTGCTCGTGGACGGCGTGCCGGTGACCGACCTGGCCCGGGCCGAGCTGACCGAGGCCGTGGCCCTCGTGCCGCAGAAGCCGTACCTGTTCTCCGGCACCGTGCGGGAGAACATGCAGTTCGGGGCCCCGGACGCCTCGGACGAGCGCATCTGGGCGGCCCTCGAGACGGCCCAGGCCGCCGACTTCGTGCGCGCCCGCACCACCGGCAAGGGAGAGGCGGCGGCTTCCGGTCTGGACTCGCGGCTGTCTCAGGGCGGCACGGACGTCTCGGGCGGCCAGCGCCAGCGCCTGTCCATCGCGCGTGCCCTCGTGGCCGAGCCGCGGGTCCTCGTGTTCGACGACTCATTCTCCGCCCTGGACGTCACCACCGACGCGCGGCTGCGGGCGGCGCTCGACCGCGCGGCGGCCGGGGTGACCCGGATCGTCGTCGCCCAGCGGGTGGCCACCATCACCGACGCCGACCAGATCATCGTGCTGGACGAGGGCCGCGTGGTCGGCCGCGGCACCCACGCCGAGCTGCTGGCGGACAACCAGACCTACCGGGAGATCGTGGACTCCCAGCTGACCGCGGAGGACGTGGCATGAGCGAGCACCTGACGGACGAGGAGATCCTCGAGATCCAGGAGCAGGGCGCCACCGACGACTGGGGCGGCGGGCCGGCCCGCAAGGCCAAGGCGTTCTGGCCGTCCGCGAAGCGGCTCATGAGCCTGTTCCGCACGGAGAAGCTGGGCCTGGTGGTGGTCGCGCTGATGGTGCTGGTCGCCGTCGTGCTCAACGTGTGGGCCCCGCACGTCCTGGGCCGGGCGATGGACGTGATCTTCGGCGGCGTGGTCTCCGCGCAGATGCCCGGCGGGCTGAGCCGCGAGCAGGTCATCGACGGGCTGCGCGCCCAGGGCGAGGACCAGGCCGCAGAGATGCTCTCCGGCATGGCGTTCACGCCGGGCGAGGGGATCGACTTCACCGAGCTGGGCCGGCTGATCCTCATCGTCCTGGGCATGTACCTGGTGGCGCAGACCTTCATGTGGCTGCAGGGCCGCGTGCTCAATGACATCGTCATGCGCATCGTCTTCCGCCTGCGCGAGGAGATCGAGGCCAAGATCAACCGGCTGCCGCTGAGTTACTTCGACCGCGGGCAGCGCGGCGACCTGCTCTCCCGCGCCACCAACGACGTGGACAACGTCCAGCAGGCCCTCCAGCAGGCGTTCGCCTCGCTCGTGTACTCGGTGCTGACCGTGATCGGCATCGTCGGCATGATGTTCTGGCTGTCCTGGCAGCTCGCGCTCATCGCCCTGGTCGCCCTGCCGGTGGCCGGTGTGGTGGTGGGCGTGATCGGCAAGAAGTCCCAGGCGCTCTTCTCCGCGCAGTGGCGGGAGACGGGCCGGCTCAACGGGCACATCGAGGAGTCGTTCACGGGGCACGAGCTGGTGACCGTGTTCGGCCGTCAGCGGGACATGGCCGCGCGCTTCGACGAGCGCAACGAGGAGCTGTACGAGGCCGCGTTCACGGCGCAGTTCTACTCGGGGATGATCATGCCGATCATGCAGTGGGTGAACTGGCTGGGCTACGTGGGCATCGCGGTGGTCGGCGGCCTGCGCGTGGCCAACGGGCAGATGACCCTCGGCGCCGTGACCGCGTTCATCCAGTACTCGCGCGAGTTCAACCAGCCGCTTGGGCAGATCGCCGGCATGTCCAACATGCTGATCTCCGGCGTGGCGTCGGCCGAGCGCATCTTCGAGCTCCTCGACGAGCCGGAGGAGACCCCCGACGGCACCCCCGCCCGCAC
>NZ_LR732370.1:1996321-2011492 GCF_902506395.1 Micrococcus sp. 116 | reverse complement strand
CGGCACCCCCGCCCGCACCCCCGACGGCACTTTCGTTTGGGAAACGGCGCCCTCCGAGAGCGCTTTCGTTCGGGAAACGGCGCCCTCCGCCATCCCCGGGCCCGACGGCGTCGCCCACCTCCCGCGCCCGCTGCGCGGTCGCGTGGAGTTCGAGCATGTGCGCTTCTCCTACACGCCGGAGAAGCCGCTCATCACGGACCTGAACTTCGTGGCGGAGCCGGGGCAGACGGTCGCGATCGTCGGGCCGACCGGTGCCGGCAAGACCACCCTGGTCAACCTGATCATGCGGTTCTACGAGGTGGACGGCGGGCGGATCCTGCTGGACGGCGTGGACACCCGCACGGTCAGCCGCGGCGAGCTGCGCGCCGCCACCGGCATGGTGCTCCAGGACGCCGTGCTCTTCGGCGGGACCATCCGGGAGAACATCCGCTACGGCCGACTCGACGCCACGGACGAGGAGGTCGTCGCGGCGGCGAAGGCCACCTACGTGGACCGTTTCGTGCACACCCTGCCCGACGGCTACGACACCGTGATCGAGCAGGACGCCGCCAACGTGTCCGCGGGCGAGCGGCAGCTCATCACCATCGCCCGTGCGTTCCTGGCCCAGCCCTCGCTCCTGATCCTGGACGAGGCCACCTCCTCCGTGGACACCCGCACCGAGGTGCTGGTCCAGGGCGCGATGGCGGCGCTGCGCTCGGACCGCACGAGCTTCGTGATCGCCCACCGCCTCTCCACCATCCGGGACGCGGACGTCATCCTCGTGATGGAGGACGGCGACATCGTGGAGCAGGGCTCGCACGATCAGCTGCTGGCCGCTCGCGGCGCGTACTTCCGGCTGTACAGGAGCCAGTTCCAGGGCGGGGAACAGGCGGAGGAGCAGGACGACGACGGCGCGCCCGCCGCGCGCGAGGACGCCCGCTGAGGCCGGGGCTGGATGGCGCCGGCGCCCAGCCACTGGCCGCTGGCGTCGCTGCGACACGGGACCACCCGATGACCTTCTCGATCCAGGTGCCGGTGAGTTTCACGAGCCCGCACCTCTCCGGAGCCGGAGGTGTACGGGGCTAGGGCGCGCGGCGGTGACGGGAGTATCGAAACCCGATCGTCGGGCCACCCCTGCCGGTGTGGCCGCGCTCATTCGTCCCCTGAGATTGCGCATCCGTCACGCGCAGGACCCTCTTGACTCCCTGGTGGGGCACGTCTGTGGACCGACCGAGAATTCTCTGGACACAGGGCGAGCACCTTCATAGAGTGTGATGTAGATCACGACTGAGCGTGAACCATAAAGAGGAGCGACATGGGTATGAAGCAGCGGATTTCTAAGGTCGGTGCCGGCGTGGCCGTCGCTGGACCGTTGGCCGTCTCCGGTGCGGTGCCAGCGCAGGCGCTGACGGACTCCGGTCGGCAGGACTGCAGCGCAGGACTCCTCCTGTCGGGCACCTACGGCTACTGCTACTACCCGTACTGACTCGCCGGCACCGATGACTTCATTACGCATTCCTGCGACGGCCGCCCTGGTGGCGGCCGTCGCCCTGACCCTCACCGGCTGCGTCGGTCGGGAGTCTGCGGGCCTCGGCGGTTCATCCACGGTCGCCGCTCCCCCCACCGCGACGGCCGAGAAGACCTGGGACGCCTCGCAGTGGGTTCCCACCGAGAGGATCGAACCCCTCCTGACGACGGAGGCGGAGAAGGAGCGCGCCTACCGTGAGCAAGTCGCGCGGCACGCTCAGGGGGCGGGAATGCCCGCGCCGCCTCAGGTGGAGCGCTCCGGGTGGTACGCCACGTCCCTCGAGTCGGACCGCATGGTGTCCACATGCCTGGCCGAGGCCGGGTGGCCGAACTCGGTCGGTCCGACCGGGGGAATTCAGATCGACACCCCACCTGAGTCCCAGAGGTCTGCTTTCGAGGCGGCCTACGTGACCTGCTACGCACAGCACCCGGTGGATCCGAGCTACACCCAGGACTGGACCGATCCGCAGCTCCGCCTCGTCTATGACTACTGGGACCAATACCTCATCCCGTGTCTCGAGGCCTACGGCTACACGGTCGACACCTCCGCGCGCCCCTCCAAAGAGGCATTCGTCTCCGCGTTCTACACTCCAGGCCGCCACCAGTGGTGGCCCTTCGCGGACAGCATGAGGGGCGTGTCGGCAGAACGCCAGGCCGAGGTCGCGCAGACATGCCCGGAGCTTCCGCCGCAGGATGTCTTCTGGGGGTCATCCGGATGAATCGCCCCGCCCGCTGGGCCGCCCTCGTCCTTGCGCTCGTGGCCGTCGCCGCGCTCGCCTTCTGGGCCGGCCGGGTCACGCTCACCCCTCCGGCTCAGGCCGAGCAGCGTCCGGCCGCGAGCGCCCTCGTCACCGTCGCCGAGCAGGAGCTCGGCCGCGTCATCACCCTCGGCGTCTCCGTGTCGCGCGAGCAGACGCCGGCGGCGGTGAACGCGCTGACCGGCGTCGTCACCCGGGCCGGAGAGTCCGGCGAGGTGGCTGCCGGGGAGGTGCTGTACGCCGTCGCCCAGAAGCCCGTGCTCGTCCTCCAGGGCGAGCTTCCCCAGTGGCGCCCTCTCGGGGAGGGCACTTCCGGCGACGACGTCGCCGCGTTCCAGCGCATGCTCGCCGCCACCGGCGCGAAGGTGGAGGCCACCGGCACGTGGGACGAGGCCACCGCGGACGCCTGGGACGACTGGCTCACCGAACGCGGCTACCCCGCCGCGGACACCGTGGAGCTCGGCCAGCTCGTGGTCCTCGACGCCCTCCCCGCGCCCCTCAGCGTGGACGCGAAGACCACCGCCGTCGGCACCACCCTCGCCGGCGGCGAGAACGTGGTGGCCCGCCCCGGCGACCAACCGGACTTCGCCCTCGAGGTCAACCAGGAGCAGGCCGCCCTCATCCCGGCCGGCACCCAGGTCACCGTGCCCCACGGCGAACACGAATGGAAGGCCGTCGCCGGCGAGTCCACCTCCGACGAGCAGGGCCTGATCCGCATCACCCTCACCGCCCCGGACGGCGGCGTGGTCTGCGGCGAGGACTGCGACACCCTGCCCGCCGACGCCACCACCTCCCTGCTCTCCCAGGTCAGCGTGGTCCCGCCCGTCTCCGGGCCCGTGGTCCCCGTGTCCGCCCTGCGCACCCAGCCAGACGGCGCCGCGACGGTCACGGTGGTCCGGGACGGCGCCGCGGAGGACCGCACCGTCACCGTCCTCGGCTCCGCCGACGGCCTCGCCGTCGTGGACGGCGTGGACGCCGGCGAGCAGGTGCGCGTGCTGAACGGCACCCGATGACGGGGCCCGCCACCCCGGGCACGCCCGCCGCCCCCGTCGTCCCCGCCGCCCTCGCCGTCGAGGACCTGCGCTTCGCCTATACCCGCGCCGCCGAGGAGCTGTTCGACGGCCTCACCCACGCGTTCACGCCGGGCGCCGTCACCGCCCTCACCGGGCCCTCCGGGCGCGGCAAGTCCACCCTCCTGTACGTGCTCGGGCTCATGCTCACGCCCACCTCCGGAGTGGTGCGCCTCGGCGACGTCGACGCCTCCACCCGCCCGGACCGGGAGCGCTCCCGCCTGCGCGCCACCTCCGTGGGATTCGTGTTCCAGGACTCGGAGCTGGACCCGTCCCGCCCCATCCTGGACTCCGTGGTGGAGCCCGGCCTCTACGCCGGGTTGGAGCGCCAGACGCTCGAGGACCGGGCACGGGCGCTGCTCGAGCGCTTCGGCCTCGCCCACCGCGCCGACCACCGGCCCGGGCAGGTCTCCGGCGGGCAGGCGCAGCGGGTGGCCGTGTGCCGCGCCCTCGTGAACGCGCCCGTCGTCGTCCTCGCGGACGAGCCCACGGGCAACCTCGACCCGGACAACGCCGGCCTCGTCATGGACGCCCTCGCCGATGCCGCCGCCGAGGGGCGCACCGTGGTGGTCGCCACCCACGACCCCGCCGTCGTCGCCCGCGCCGACGAGGTGGTGCGGCTGTGAACCGGGAGGACCGCCCATGAACCTGCGCACCCTGCTGCGTGAAGCCGTCACCGCCGCACGCACCTCTCCCGTGCCCTCCGCCCTCGTGCTGCTCGTGGTGGCCGCCATGTGCTTCGCCGCCGTGGCCACCGTGGGCAGGCAGGCCGCCACCGAGGCGGCCGTCGCCGCAGAGCTCTCCGGCCCCGGCGCCCGCGTGCTCACCGTCACCGACACCGGCGGCACCGGTTTCCTCACCGGCGCCACCGCGGCCACCCTCGCCGGACTCGACACCGCCGAGGCCGCCCTCGCCCGGGACTCGCCCATGGACGCCGTGAACACCGGGATCGGCCGGGGCGGCGCCCGCGTGGCCGTGACGAACGTGGTCGGCACCCTGGACCGTGGCATCGTGCTGACC
Organism: Micrococcus sp. 116; assembly: GCF_902506395.1. NCBI lineage: Bacteria > Bacillati > Actinomycetota > Actinomycetes > Micrococcales > Micrococcaceae > Micrococcus > Micrococcus sp. 116. Next base: position 2,007,138 of record NZ_LR732370.1, on the reverse strand, counting down.
CGCGGCCGCCTGCCCGCCCCCGGCGAGGTGGTGGTCCCCGAGGCCAAGCTCGCCGAGCTCGGCCTCGCCCAGCCCTCCGGAGCGATCGAGGCCACGGACGGCGGCCAGTGGGCCGTCGTCGGGGCGTTCCAGGCCCAGGACCCCTTCCAGGACCTCGACGGCTACGCCCTCACCGTCCCCGCCGCCCCGGACGCCCTCGTGATGCAGCAGGTCCGCGTCCTCGCCGCCGACACCGCCGGCACCCGCGCCATGCAGGAGGCCGCGCTCGCCGTGATCGACCCCGACCCGCGCGCCTCCTCCATCCAGACCGCCCGTGCCCTCTCCGCCGGCAACCAGGTGATCACCGGCGAGCTCGCCGGGCTCGGACGCTCCCTGCTGCTGCTGATCCTCGGAGCCGGCGCGTTCTTCGTGTCCATCGTGGTGCTCGCCGACGTCCTCATCCGCCGCCGCGACCTCGGCCGCCGCCGCACCCTCGGCATCGGCCGCGGAGACCTGATCCTGCTCGTGGCCGTGCGCACCGCCGTGCCTGCGCTGCTGGGCGCCGTGCTGGGCTCCGGAGCCGGGTACGCCGTCGTCGCCGGCCAGGGCGGGACGCTGGGGGTGGACTTCGTGGCGGCGGTGGCCGTGCTGGCCGCCCTCACCGCGCTGCTGGCCAGCCTCGCCCCGGCGGCGTTCGCCGCGTTCCGCGACCCCGTGCGGGTGATGCGGACGGCGTGAGGGGTGGCGGGCGGGCCCGCTCACCGGCGGGCACCCCGCCCGCGCACCGCTACCCTCGGGAGCATGCCCGCCTTACCCGCCGCGCCCCCGCCTGCCCTCACGCCGCTCCAGCGGCAGTCCGTCCTGCGCACCCTGCGCAGCCCTCGGCTGCTGGGCACGGAGGTGCTGGCCGCCGTCGTGGTGGCGCTCGCGCTGATCCCGGAGGCCATCGCGTTCTCGATCATCGCGGGCGTGGATCCGCGCGTCGGGCTGTTCGCGTCCTTCACCATGGCGGTGACCACGGCGATCGTGGGCGGACGGCCCGCCATGATCTCCGCGGCCACGGGGGCGGTGGCGCTCGTCGTCGCACCGCTGTCCCACGCGTACGGGGTGGGGCACCTGCTTGCCGCGATCATCCTCGGCGGCGTCATCCAGATCCTGCTCGGCGTGTTCGGTGTGGCCCGGCTCATGCGGTTCGTCCCGCGCTCGGTGATGGTGGGGTTCGTCAACGCGTTGGCCATCCTCGTGTTCACCTCGCAGCTGCCCGAGCTGATCGGCGTCCCGTGGCTCGTGTACCCGCTCACGGCGTTGGCCCTGGCGATCGTGGTGCTGTTGCCGCGGCTCACCACGGCGGTGCCTGCGACGCTCGTGGCCGTCGTCGTGGTCACCGCCCTGGTGATGGCCGCCGGCCTGGCCGTGCCGCGCGTGGGGGACCGGGGCGCGCTGCCGGACGCGTTGCCCGCGCTCGGCCTGCCGGACGTCCCGCTGACGTGGGAGACGCTGTGGCTGATCCTGCCGTTCAGCATCGGCATGGCGTTCGTGGGGCTGCTCGAGTCCCTGCTCACCGCGAAGCTGGTGGACGACATCACGGACACCCGCTCGGACAAGACGCGCGAGTCCTGGGGGCAGGGGGTCGCGAACGTGGTCTCCGGGCTGTTCGGCGGGATGGGCGGCTGTGCAGTGGTGGGGCAGACCATGATGAACGTCAAGGCGAACGGCGCCCGCACCCGGATCTCCACGTTCCTCGCGGGCGTGTTCCTGTTGGTCCTCGTGGTGGCCCTCGGCGAGTTCGTGGCGCAGATCCCCATGGCCGCGCTCGTGGGCGTGATGATGTTCGTGGCCGCCGCCACCTTCGATTGGCATTCGGTGCGCCCCGCCACCCTGCGCGCGATGCCGCGCTCGGAGACCGCCGTCATGGTCGTGACCGTGGCGGCCACGGTGCTCACTCACAACCTCGCGATCGGCGTGGGTGTGGGTGTGCTCACTGCGCTGGTGCTCTTCGCCCAGCGCGTCTCGCGTCTGGTCACGGTGGCCCGCGAGGTCCACGACGACGGCGACGCCGTCACGTATCGCGTGCACGGCGCCCTGTTCTTCGCGTCCTCGAACGACCTCTACTCGCAGTTCGAGTACGCCCTCGATCCGCCGTGCGTCGTGATCGACATGGGTGCCGCGCACGTGTGGGACGCCTCCACTGTGGCCGCGCTCGACTCGGTGCTGACCAAGTACGCCCAGCACGGGATCCACGCCGAGGTGACGGGGCTGAACGAGGCCTCCGCGGAGATGCACGCGCGCCTCACCGGGCGGCTCGGCACCTGAGCCGGCGGGCTCAGGCGGTGACGAACTCCCACTGGTGCCCGTCCGGGTCGACGATCTCGCGGGAGTGCATGCCGGAGTCGGCCATCTCCTCGCGCAGGTCCTCGGGCAGGGGCACCTCGGCGGCGCCGAGCTCGATCGCCCGGTCCGCCAGGGCGTCCACCGCCGCGGCGTCGCCGACGGTCAGCGCCATGAGGGCGGAGTTGGTGGTGAGGCAGTCGGCGATCTCACGGTTGCCGATGAAGTCGGTGTAGTAGCCGGGGCTGAGGTACATCGCGTACGTCGACTCGGTGAGCTCGATGCACACCGAGTGCTCGTCCGAGTAGTCGTCCATCGCGGTGGCGCCCAGGGTCGTCCAGAACTCACGGATCCGCTCGGTGTCCGTCGTCGGGAGGTTGATGAACACCGGCTGGGAGAACAAGGCCATGGGGAGCACCGTAGACGAGGCGTTCGGCCCGCCGCCACCGCGCGCGTGTCGCGGGCGCGCGGGCGTGGCGTGGGCCACGGAGCCGCTCCCGACGACGGCGCCCGCGGCCTGGCGCGTCCGCCCCCGTTGGTAGCGTGGCCGCCATGAGCGTTCCTCCCTCCGGCCCGCCGGCCGGTCCGCCCGCCGGCTGGCCGCCGTCGGGCCGGCCGTCCGCCCGCCGCGCCGCCGTCGCCCCGAGCCTGCACGGGCACCCCGGCGCCCCCGGTGGCGTCCCCGCCGGCTGGCCCGGCCGCCGGCCTGCGGCCCGCACCGCGCCGGACTGGACCCCGGGTCGGTTCCACTGGGGCGACGCCGTCGTGGTGCTCGTGTACGTGGCGCTCATGGTGCTCGGGCTGGGGCTGTGGCTGGCGGTGTCGCTCGGCCTGGTCCCCGGTGACCTCGAGGCGTTCGACCTGGTCCGCGACGGGTTCACGGTGAACATCGTCAGCTACGCGATCCTCGTGGTGCTCGTGCTGGCCGTGGCCTGGCGACCCCTCGTGACGTCGCTGCGGGTGTTCCGCACGGGCACGTGGTGGAAGCTGTTGCTGCTGCCCGCCACGTGGCTGGCATGCATCGTCGTGAACGTGATCGTGCTGAGCCTCATCGGAGAGGCGCAGACCAGCGCCAACCAGGCCGCGCTCGAGGAGATGACCACGCAGGCCCCGCCCGTGCTCATGATCCTCATGACCGTGGTGGCCGCCCCGCTCGTGGAGGAGTACCTGTTCCGCCACCTGCTGATCGGCAAGCTCTCCCGCTGGATCAACGTGTGGGTGTGCGCCGTGGTCTCCGTGCTCGCGTTCACCCTCCTGCACTTCCTCGGCACCGGCGGCGACTTCCGGCTCGTGGAGACCATTCCGTACCTGACCCTCGCGGTGGCGATCACGGTGTCCTACATCCTGATGGGCCGCTCGTTCGGGTACGCGGTGCTGCTGCACATGGTGAACAACGGCATCGCCATCGCGATGCTCTACCTCGTGGCCCCCCTGCTGCCGGACACGCTGCCCGGCCCCACTGCCCCGACCACGGCGCTGGCCCCGCTGCTGGCCCTGCTGGGCTGAGATGGCAGGACCCTCCGGCTCGACGGCGGCGCCCGCCCCGCAGGACGCGCGCGCCCTCACGCGGCGCATCCTCGCGCTCGCGGTCCCCGCGTTCGGCGCGCTCATCGCGGAGCCGCTGTTCCTGCTGGCCGACACCGCGATCATCGGGCACCTGGGCACGGCCCAGCTGGCCGGCGTCGGGATCGGCACCACCATCCTGCACACGCTCACCGGCCTCATGATCTTCCTGGCCTACGCCACCACCCCGGCGGTGGCCCGGCTGATCGGGGCGGGGAACCCAGCCGCCGCGATGGACCGCGGCCGCGACGGCATCTGGCTGGGCCTGCTGCTCGGCGCGGTGCTGGCCGTCCTCGGCTGGCTCGCGGCCCCCGCGCTGACGGCGGCCCTCGGCGCGACGGGCGAGGTGCAGGCCCACGCCGTCGCCTACCTGCGCTGGTCCATGCCGGGGCTGCCGGCCCTGCTGGCCGTACTCGCGGCCACCGGGGTGCTCCGCGGCCTCCAGGACACCGTGACGCCGCTCGTGGTGGCGGGTGTGGGCTTCGGCGCGAACATCGGGCTGAACGTGGCCCTGGTGTACGGGCTGGGCTGGGGCGTGGCCGGCTCGGCCGTCGGCACGTCCGTGGTGCAGTGGGCGATGCTCGTGACGTACCTGTTCGTGCTGGCCCCGCGCTTCCGCCGCTCGGGCACGGCGTGGGCGCCCCGCGCGTCGGGCACGCGGGCCACCGCCCAGGTGGGCTCGTGGCTGCTGCTGCGCACCGCGAGCCTGCGCGCGGCCATCCTCATCACCGTCATGGCCGCCGCCGGCGCGGGCGACCTCACCCTCGCCGCGCACCAGCTCGTCTTCACGCTGTTCTCCACGCTGGCGTTCGCCCTCGACGCCCTCGCGATCGCCGCGCAGGCCCTGATCGGCGCCGAGCTCGGGGCCGCCCGGCCCGACGCCGCCCGTCGCCTCACCCGGACGATGGTGCGCTGGGGGCTGGGCTTCGGCGTCGTGACCGGGGCCGTGCTGGCCCTGGCGGCACCGGTGCTGCCGGGGCTGTTCACCACGGACCCGACCGTGCAGGCCGCCGCCACCGTGGGCCTGTGGGTGCTGGCCGCCGGGCAGCCGGTGGCCGGGTACGTGTTCGTGCTGGACGGCGTGCTGATCGGCGCCGGCGACGCCCGCTACCTCGCCCTCGCCGGCCTCGTGAACCTCGTGGTCTACGCGCCGGCGCTCTGGGTGCTCGCGCAGCTCGCCACGGGCGGATTCGGCTGGACCGCGGCCTGGCCCGGACCGAACGCCGCCGTGCCCGACGCCGGCGTGCAGCTGGGCCTGCTCTGGCTCGGCTTCGCAGGGGTCTACATGGGGATGCGGGCGCTCACCCTCGGCTGGCGGGCCCGGCGCGACGACTGGATGCGGCTCGGCGTCGTGTGAGCGCGTCCGGGCGGTGACGCGCGGGCCGGGCCGCGGCCGCACGGCTCCTAGACTGGGGCGGTGGCTACCGTGCAGACCCCCCTCGAGATCTCGTCCGTGGTGTTCAAGCCGATCCTGATCCGCGCCGTGGTGGCGCTGGCGTTCGGTCTGACCACCGTGTTCGTCGCCGAGCCGGGCCTGACGTGGATGAAGGTCATGTTCGCGCTGTACCTGGCGTTCTCCGGTTCGGCGATGTGGGAGTACCTGCGCCGCGACCCGGTGCCCGTGGCCATGCGCTCCCCGCTGTCCCTGGCGGCGGCCGCGTGGATGCTCGGCGTGATCGTGCTGCTGTTCCTGGGGTCCCCGGCGGCGGTGGGCGTGGCGGCCGGCGCCGCCCTCGTGCTCGGCGGCGTCGCCGAGCTCGTGGCGTGGGCCCGCCACCGCCGCGAGTTCATCCCCGCGCGGGACCAGCTGTGGACCGGACTCGTGGGCCTGCTCTCCGGGGGCGGCGTGGTCGTGGCCGCCCTGCAGGGCTTCGGCCCGCACGCCCTGCTCGGCATCGCCGGCGGCGGGGCGATCCTGATCGGCGTGCTCCTGATGGTCTCCGGGCTCGGCTTCCACCACGAGGTGCGCCGGGACCGCGGCACGGCCAGGGGCCTCTGAACCGGACCGACGTCGCCGTCCTGACCCGCGGGGCGGACGTTCGCCGGGGGAGGACCTCGGGGCCCCGAGGGGCCACCCGTCGGCCGGACGCGTAGACTGGCTCCGGTCCGCCGCGCCCCGAGGGCCTCAGCCCCGGGCGCCTGCGCGGGCCGTGTCGCCCCAGCCGCCCCCAGCCGTCAGGAGTCCCGCCGTGAGCGCACCGTCCCCCCGCCCGTCCGCCGATCGCGCCGGATCCGGCCGCCCGGCACGCGGCGGTCTGCGCACCACGGTCAAGGGCCCGCTCGTCTTCTCCGCCGTGCTCGGCCTGATCGGCGGGGTGATCGCCGGCATCACCGCCTCCGGCGGCACCCAGAATCCACTGCGCGTCGACATCGCGCTGATCGCCTTCGGCGTCTTCTTCATGACCTCGCTCGTGGTGGTGGCCATGCTGCAGCTCGCCGCGCGCGAGAACCCGGACCACCTCTCCCAGGGCTCCGGTGTGAACCGCTCCTCCGAGGAGATGTTCCGCAAGGCCGCCGCCGACCGCCGCGCCCAGGCCGCCGCCGAGCGCCGCGAGCAGGGCGGCACCGGAGGCGACGCCCCCCGCGCCTGAGCCCGGCGCCTCAGAACCCGAGGCTGCGTGCCTCCCGCCGCAGCGCGTCCGCCGAGGCGTGCAGCGCCCGCATCTCCGCGTCGTCCAGCTCGGGCTGGATCACGCGGGTGACGCCGTCGCGCCCCACCACGGACGGCATGGACAGGGCGACGTCCGAGAGCCCGTGGACGCCGTCGAGCACGGTGGAGACCGGCAGAATGGCGTGCTGGTCGCGCAGGATCGCCTCGAGCAGGCGGGTCGTGGCCACGCCGACCGCGTACGTGGTGGCGCCCTTGCCCTGGATCACCTCGTACGCGGCGTGCACCACGGTGTCCGCCACCTCGTCCAGGTCGGCGCGGGTGAACAGCGGGTCGACCGGCGTCGGCCACTCCAGGATGGGCGTCGGGCCGATGCGCGCCGAGCTCCACGCGGGGAACTCCGTGTCCCCGTGCTCGCCGAGGATGGCCGCGTGCACCGACGACGGGTGGACCTGCGCCCGCGACGCCAGCAGCCACCGCAGGCGGGACGTGTCCAGGAGGGTGCCCGAGCCGATCACCCGGCCGGCAGGCAGACCGGTGAGGCGCTGGGCCACCAGCGTGAGGACGTCCACGGGATTGGTGACGAGCACGATCAGCGCCTCCGGCGCGTGCGCCTGCACCTGGGGCAGCAGGCCGCGCAGGATCTCCACGTTGTGCGCGCCGAGGTCGAGGCGGGTCTGCCCCGGCTTCTGCTTGGCGCCGGCCGTGATCACCACGACCTCGCAGCCGGCCAGGACGTCCGGGTCCGCGCCGCCGGTCATCGCCGACGCGGAGGTGAACGGGGTGCCGTGGGCCAGGTCGAGGACCTCGGCGCGGACCTTGGGCTCGTCGATGTCGTACAGGGCGACCTCGCGGGCGACGCCGCGGATCAGCGCCGCATAGCAGATCGCCGTGCCGACGCCGCCGGCCCCCACGACGCCGACCTTGCGGTGGGCGGGTCCGAGGGACGCGGGGGTGTGGGCGGGGGTGTGCTCGCTCATGTCTCGCAGGCTAGGGGCGTCCGGCCGGCCGACGGAACCCGAGGCCGCCCCGTCCCCCGGCGGGTGGGGCCGGGTCAGTCCTTCTTCTTGTCCGACTTCTTCTTGCCGGCCTTCTTCTCCGCCTTCTTGCGGGCCTTCTTCTCCGCCTTCCTGCGCTCCTTCTTCTCCTTCTTGGTCTCCCGGCGGGGCTCGTCGGCGGCGGCCTCGGAGTCCACGGCGGCCTCGGGCGCCTCGGAGTCCACGACGGCCTCCGGCGCCTCCGCCTCCTCCGGCCCGGCCGGATCCGCCGCGGGGGCGGACTCCGCCGCCTCGGCCAGCCGTGCCCGGTAGGAGCGCACGTGGGTGCGGTTGGCGCAGTTGGCCTCGTCGCAGAACCGCTTGGACCGGTTCCGGCTGGCGTCCACGAGCGCGTTCTCGCAGTCCTCGCCCTCGCACACGCGCAGGCGGGTCAGCTCGCCGTCCATCGCGGTCTCCGCCAGCGCGAGGGCGGCCATCGCGGCCAGCCGCTCCACCGCGTCGGCGGGGACCTGCGCCGGTGCCAGCCCGACGACGTCGCCCCCGGCCGTCAGCCGCAGCGGCCCGGCCGCGGCGAGGAGGGCGTTCACGCGCTCCACGGCGGCCGCCTCGTCCACGGCGGCGAGGGCCCAGACCTCGGCCAGACGGCCGCGGAGTTCGCGGCCACGCACGGCCGCGGCGGCGGCCAGGCGGAGGCGGACCTCGTCCTCCTGGAGTTCAGGGACGAGGGAGGGCAGCTGCGTGGCGGCGGTGAACCGCTCGTCGGCCGGCTGACCGCCCCGCAGTCCGGGGGCGGTGTTCAGGAACGCGGCCAGGGAGGCGAGGCGGGAGAGCGTCGGCGCGGAGAGCATGGGGAAATCGTACGGCGGGCCCGCCCTCCCGTCACCGGCTTCACGCCGCGTATCGGGTCGCCTCCGGCGCCGTCCCGTCCAGTACCCTGACCCCCACGGACCCCGTCTGCGCGGCGGGGTGCACCCATGGGGCCGGAGGGGCCCCCGAACCAGCACAGGAGACCTCCATGTCCCAGACCTCCCAGGCGACCGGTCGCCTCTCCGCCGGGCACGTCATCGTCAAGACCCTCGAGTCCCACGGCGTGAAGCGCGTCTACTCCGTGCCGGGCGAGTCCTACCTGGACGTCCTGGACGGCCTGTACGACTCGGGCATCGAGAACGTGGTGTGCCGCCACGAGGGCGGCGCCACGTACATGGCCGAGGCCGACGGCAAGATGAACGTGGTCCCCGGCGTCGCCATGGTGACGCGCGGCCCGGGCGCCGCGAACGCCCACGTCGGCCTGCACACCGCGTGGCAGGACTCGACGGCGCTCGTGCTGTTCGTCGGCCTGATCCCGTTCGAGCACCGCGACCGCGAGGCCTTCCAGGAGTTCGACCCGCACGCCTGGTTCGGCACCGGTGCGAAGCGCGTGATGGTCCTGGACCACCCGGAGCGCGCCTCCGAGATCGTGGCCGAGGCCATGTTCGCCGCCAGCTCGGGCCGGCCCGGGCCCGTCGTCGTCGGCCTGCCGGAGGATGTGATCCGCCAGGAGATCGACGCGCACCTGCACCCGCAGATCCCCGTGGCCCCGGGCGGCATGACCGTGGAGGACTGGAAGTCCCTGCACGCCGCGCTCAAGGAGTCCCGCAAGCCGCTGTTCATCACCGGTGGCAACGACTGGACGGACGAGGGTGCGCAGACCCTGACGACGTGGCTGGAGGAGCACAAGATCCCCGCCGCCGCCGAGTGGCGCACCGAGGGCACCGTGCCGTTCTCCTCGCCGTCCTACGTGGGCCCGATCGGCTACGGTCGCCCGAAGCCGACCTACGACATGCTCGAGGAGACCGACCTCATCGTGTTCGTCGGCACCGTGCCGGGCGACGTCGTGACCAACGGCTTCACCATCCGCCAGAACTGGGACAAGAAGAACTTCCTCGTCACCATCGACCCGTCCCTGCGCGGCCGTTCCGGCCCCGTGTCCCACCAGATCGTGGCCAAGCCGGACGTGTTCGTCCGCGACCTCGTCCGCATGGAGCTCGAGGTCAAGCCGGAGTGGGAGGAGTGGACCTCCCGCATGCGCGGCGAGCAGGAGAAGTTCGCGGCCCTGCCCCCGGCCGAGCCGTCCGAGGGCCAGGCGAAGATGGCCACCCTCATCGCCAACCTGGTGCCGAAGCTGCCGAAGGACTCGATGGTCTCCCTCGGCGCGGGCGAGCACACCAACTGGGCGCACCGGTACTTCCCGACCGAGGGCTACCGCGCCATGATCTCGGCCCGCAACGGCTCCATGGGCTACTCGGTGCCGGGTGCCGTGGCCGCGTCCCTGAACTTCCCGGACCGCACCGTGGTGACCATCGCCGGCGACGGCGAGTTCCTCATGAACGGTCAGGAGCTGGCGACCGCCGCGCAGTACGGCGCCACACCCCTCGTGATCGTCATGGACAACCAGGAGTACGGCACCATCCGCACCCACCAGGAGCGCGAGTACCCCGGGCGCGTCTCCGGCACCCAGCTGAAGAACCCCGACTTCGCCGCCATGGCCGAGGCGTTCGGCGGCTTCGGGGTGCGCGTGGAGCGGGACGCGGACGTGCCGGCGGCCGTGGACGCGGCGCTCAAGGCCGTCCAGGAGGAGGGCCGGTTCGCGCTCATCCACCTGATCGTGGAGCAGCGCGTCAAGGCCTACTGAGGCCGGCGGCGCGACGCGATCCGCGCCGTCCCTCCGGTCAGGCCGCCGTCGTGGGGACGACGAAGCGCAGCTTCGGTTCGGGAAAGGGCGCACCGTCGAGGCCCGCCTCGACCCGGTCCCGCAGCACGCCCCCGCACGCGCGGATCGTGGCCACGGAGGCGGTGTTCGTCTCGTCGCACGTGAGCAGGGCGGCGGGCACCCCGCGCGCGGCCAGCAGCGTCAGGGCGCCGCGCAGCAGGCGCACGGCGTGCCCCCGCCGCCGGAATGCGGGGCGCACCGCGTAGCCCACGTGCCCGTTGACGTGCCGCAGCGCCTCGTTCAGCTCCCACCGCACGGACACCCGGCCCACAAGCTCGCCGTTCTCGTCCACGCCCACGTAGAAGGACGCGGGCACTCGGCCGGGCTCGACGTCGCCGCGCGCCTCGGCGGCGAACGCGCGGCGGACCGCGGGGAAGGAGCGGGTGCCGGCCATCAGGAAGTCGAACCCCTCCCGATGCAGTTCGGCGTCCGCCTCGCGCGCCGCGATCTCGTCCGCGGCGCGCAGCGGGCGCAACAGGAGGCCGTCCACGGTGACGGTGGGGCTGGGGTCCGGGAGCATGTGCCGAGTGTACGAGGGTGGACGCCGGCCGCGGCCGCGTGAGCCGCCCGCCGCCCCAGCCCTCGTCCCCTC
>NZ_LR732370.1:1978914-1996223 GCF_902506395.1 Micrococcus sp. 116 | reverse complement strand
CTCTCCACCCCCGCGCCCCCCACCACGCCGGCTGGGGTGACGTGGATCACGTTGGAGGCTAGGGTGTGGGGACCGACGATCGCCCATCCCCAGGAGGTCGCGATGACCGTGCCGTCCTCGTCGGCGGAGCATGCGCTCGACGCTCGCCCCGAGCTGCCGGGCGAAACCGTGTCCCGCGTCGCCATGACGCCCGCGGCGCTCGAGCTGATCCGCCGACTCCTCCCGATCCATGGCCCGCTCATGTTCCACCAGTCCGGCGGCTGCTGCGACGGCTCCGCGCCCATGTGCTATCCCGCCGGCGACTTCACGACCGGCGCCGCCGACGTCCTGCTGGGCACCTTCGCGCTGCCGGCCGAGGGGGACCAGGCCGCCGTGGAGATCCCGTTCTGGATGTCCGCCGCCCAGTTCGAGTACTGGAAGCACACCCACCTCACCCTGGACGTGGTGGACGGGCGCGGCTCCGGCTTCTCCGTCGAGGCGCCCGAGGGCAAGCGGTTCCTGATCCGTTCGCGGTTGATGGCCGGCTCGCGATGAGCTCGACCCTCGCCACCGGCGCCTACCGACGCGCCGTGGACCGGGCCCACGAGTCCCTCGACTCGGTCCGCCTGTCGCTCGCGCCGTCGTCGTCCACCGCTCCGACCGGCGCGGACCAGGGCCTGCGCGCCGCCCTCCAGGGGCTGCGGCGGGAGGTCCGCGAGTCCTGGCTGCGCTCCCTCGGCGCCCTCACCCCCGCGGGGTCGGCCCTCGACGCAGGAGCTTCCGCGGCCGCGCCCGCGGTGCCCGGCCAGACCGACCCGGCCACCCTCGCCGACGACGACCTCGCCGCCGCCCGCCGCGAGCAGCGTCTCACCGTGGCCCTGCCGGTGGTCCGCCGCATGCTCATCCACCCCGCGGCCGAGGCCGGGATGCTCGCCGCGATCGGCAACGCGCGCGGCCACCTGCTGTGGGTCGAGGGCGACCGGACTGCGGTGCGCCACGCCGAGACCATGGGCTTCGTGGCCGGCGCCGACTGGTCCGAGGCGTCCATGGGCACCTCCGCCCCCGGCATCGTCCTCGCGACCGGCGCCCCCACGCAGGTCAGCCGTGGCGAGCACCTGAGCCCGCGCGTGCACCCGTGGAGCTGTTCGGCCGTCCCGCTCACGGACCCGGCCACCGGACGGCTCGTCGGGGTCCTGGACCTCACGGGCGGCGAGGATGCCGTCAGCCACCTCGCCCTGCCGCTGCTCCAGGCCACCGTGGACGCCGTGCATGCCGCCTGGCGGGATCTGCCCGCCCCGTCCCGGGGCCGTCCCCGCGGCACCGTCCCGACGCTGGGCCCCTCGGCTCCGCCGTCCGCCTCGCCGGAGCCGAGCCCCGCCGCTGCGCCGCACCGCCACGACGCCGCCGCGGGCCTGCTGCGCGTCACCGGCCACCTGCCGCCCACGCTGGACGGGGTCGAGCTCACCGGCCGGCACGCCGAGATCCTCACCCTCCTCGCGTGGCACGGCCCGGGCCTGACCGGCGCCGAGCTCGAGGTCGCGCTGTACCCGGAGGAGACGGCCGGTCCCCGGCCCGCGCCGGGCGCCGCCCCCGCCCGCGCCATCTCGCTGCGCGCCGAGGTGCACCGTCTCCGCCGGGCGCTGCAGGACGTGGGGGCGCCGGTGGAGCTGCTGTCCCGGCCGTACCGGCTCGTGGGGGAGGTGCACGCGGACCTGCTGTGCGCGCGGGAGGCGCTGCGCGCCGGGGACCTGGACCGTGCGTTGCACGCGGCGGCCGGGCCGGTGCTGCCGCGGTCGGCGTCCCCCGGTGTCGCCTCGATCCGCGCGGAGCTGGGGGAGGCGCTGCGCGAGGCCGTCGCCCAGGACGCGGATGTCGACCAGCTCTGGGCCTACCTGGGCCGCCCCGAGGCCCGCGACGACGTCGAGCTCTGGGGCGCCGCCCTGCGTCTGCTGCCGACGGACTCGCCGCGGCGTGCGCTCGCCGTGGCCACGCTCGAGCGGATCGAGCGGGACCTGGCCTGACCCGGCCCGCCCCTCACCCGCGCTCGGCCGCAACCTTCGTGCAACCTCCCTGTGACTAGCGTCACAGCCACGGCAGGGCGTCACCCGGCGCCGAGGCAACCGCAGGCAAAGGAGCCAGCACCATGACCGTCTACGCATTCCCGGGCACCGAGGGAGCCAAGGTCGAGTTCAAGCCCCGCTACGAGCACTTCATCGGCGGCGAGTGGACACCCCCGGTCAAGGGCCAGTACTTCGAGAACGTCACGCCCGTGACGGGCAAGGTGTTCTGCGAGGTCGCCCGCGGCACGGCCGAGGACATCGACGCCGCCCTCGACGCCGCCTGGAAGGCCGCCCCGGCCTGGGGCGCCACCTCGCCGGCCGAGCGGGCGCTCGTGCTGCACCGCATCGCGGACCGCATGGAGGAGAACCTCGAGATGCTGGCGGTCGCGGAGACGTGGGACAACGGCAAGGCCGTCCGGGAGACCCTCAACGCGGACGTCCCGCTGGCCATCGACCACTTCCGGTACTTCGCGGGCGCGATCCGTGCACAGGAGGGCGGCCTGTCCCAGGTGGATGAGGACACCGTCGCCTACCACTTCCATGAGCCGCTCGGCGTGGTCGGCCAGATCATCCCGTGGAACTTCCCGCTGCTGATGGGGGTGTGGAAGCTGGCGCCCGCGCTGGCCGCGGGCAACGCCGTCGTGATCAAGCCCGCCGAGCAGACCCCGGCCTCGATCATGGTGTTCATCGAGCTGATCGCGGACCTGCTGCCGGCCGGCGTCGTCAACGTGATCAACGGCTTCGGCCTCGAGGCCGGCAAGCCGCTCGCGCAGTCGCCGCGCATCCGCAAGATCGCGTTCACGGGCGAGACGACGACGGGCCGGCTGATCATGCAGTACGCCTCGGAGAACATCATCCCGGTGACCCTGGAGCTGGGCGGCAAGTCGCCCAACGTCTTCTTCGAGGACGTCATGGCGGCCGACGACGCCTACTGGGACAAGGCGCAGGAGGGCTTCACCCTGTTCGCGCTGAACCAGGGCGAGGTCTGCACGTGCCCGTCGCGTGCGCTCGTGCAGGAGTCGATCGCGGAGAAGTTCCTCGATGCCGTCGTGGAGCGGACCTCGCGCATCGTCACCGGCAACCCGCTGGACACGGACGTGATGATGGGCGCCCAGGCCTCCAACGACCAGCTCGAGAAGATCACCTCCTACCTGGACATCGGCCGTCAGGAGGGCGCCGAGGTGCTGATCGGCGGCGCCCGCGCCGAGATGGAGGGCGAACTGGCCGGCGGCTACTACGTGCAGCCCACGATCTTCCGCGGGGACAACTCGATGCGCATCTTCCAGGAGGAGATCTTCGGGCCGGTGGTCTCGACGACCACGTTCACCGACTTCGACGACGCCATGCGGATCGCCAACGACACGCTCTACGGGCTCGGCGCCGGCGTGTGGTCCCGGAACGGCAACACCGCCTATCGCGCGGGCCGGGCGATCCAGGCCGGTCGCGTGTGGGTGAACAACTACCACGCCTACCCGGCCCACGCCGCGTTCGGCGGGTACAAGTCCTCCGGCATCGGCCGCGAGAACCACCTGATGATGCTCGACCACTACCAGCAGACCAAGAACCTGCTCGTCTCCTACTCCGAGGACAAGCTCGGGTTCTTCTGAGCCGGTGCCGGCACCGCACGACCCCCCTCCCCACTCCACGAAAGGTGATCCCCATGACCACGATGAAGGCAGCCGTCGTCACCCAGTTCGGCACAGAGGCCGACGTCACGGAGGTCGAGCGCCCGACGCCCGGCCAGCACCAAGCGCTCGTGAAGCTCATCTCCTCGGGCGTCTGCCACACGGACCTGCACGCGATGGAGGGTGACTGGCCGGTGAAGCCGACCCCGCCGTTCATCCCGGGCCACGAGGGCGTGGGCATCGTCGAGGAGGTCGGACCCGACGTCGAGAACCTCAAGGTCGGGGACATGGTCGGCAACGCGTGGCTGTGGGGCGCGTGCGGCCACTGCCAGTACTGCCGCACCGGGTGGGAGACCCTGTGCGAGGAGCAGATCAACGGCGGCTACTCCATGAACGGATCCTTCGGCGAGTACATGCTCGTGGACGCCCGCTACGCGCCCCTGATCCCCGAGGGCGCGGACCCGATGGAGGTCGGCCCGATCCTGTGCGCCGGCGTCACGGTGTACAAGGGGCTGAAGCAGACCGAGGTGCGGCCCGGGCAGTGGGTCGTGATCTCCGGCATCGGCGGCCTGGGGCACATCGCGGTGCAGTACGCCGTGGCGATGGGCATGCGCGTGGTGGCCGTGGACGTCGCGGACGACAAGCTGGCGCTCGCCTCCCGGCACGGCGCGGAGCTGACCGTGAACGCGAACGTCGCGGACCCCTCCGTGGAGATCCAGGAGAAGATCGGCGGCGCCCACGGCGTGCTCGTCACGGCCGTGCACCCGCAGGCGTTCGGCCAGGCCATCGCGATGACCCGCCGCGGCGGCACCATCGTGTTCAACGGCCTGCCCCCGGGCGACTTCCCCGCGCCGATCTTCGACATCGTCCTCAAGGGCCTGACCATCCGCGGCTCGATCGTGGGCACCCGGCAGGACATGGTCGAGGCACTCGAGTTCTACGCGGCCGGGAAGATCCACCCGACGTTCCACACCCGCCCGCTCACCGAGATCAACGACGTGTTCGACGAGATGCGCCACGGCAAGATCGAGGGCCGCGTCGTCATCGACTACGCGATGCAGGACTGACGTGCCGCCTGGGCATCCGCTGGGCGCGGGGTAGTATCGACACATCACACGCACCAGTGCGACGGCGGTCGTCCCGCCCGGAGATCCGGGCCGGGGCGGCCGCCGTCGTCGTCGCGGGGACGGGACGGGCCGCAGCGATTCCGGTGCGCGAGCCTCAGCGGGCCGCGGCCGGGGCGACGCCGTCGCGCAGCCACTCCAGCGTGGCCGGCCAGAAGGCCGGCGCGAACCGCGCGTGGAACAGTCCGAAGTGCCCGATCTCCGCCACACCGAGTTCCTCCGGTCGCACCCGCCAGCGCACCGTCCGTCGGCCCGGCGAGTAGGCGTCCGCGCGGTCGAGGGCGGCGCCGGTGCCGAAGTCGTCGTCCACGGGCGCCACGATCAGCGCGTCCGCCGTGAACGCGGCCAGACGACGGCGCAGCTCGTCCCGGCCGGCGGTGGTGCGGGCGCTCGCGGTGAAGTCGCGGCGACTGCGCGCCCAGTCCAGGGCGACCCCGCGCGGCAGGTCCTCGAGCCAGCCGAGCCGCCGCCCCGGGAAGTGCCCGCGGGCCAGCGTGATCGCCGGCATCGCCGCGTGCCAGCGCGCCCACATCCGCGCCCTCCCCGGCCGCGCCCGGTAGTCCCGCCAGTAGGCGTGCTGCCCGCCGACGGCCACGTGCCGGGCCACATGCCGCGCCTCGTCCGCGAGCCCGACGCCGAACCCGCCGAAGCTGTGGCCCACCGTCAGGAGGGGGCCGGGCAGGCGCGTCCGGGCCCAGCCGAGCACGGCGTCCGCGTCGAGGGCGCGCCAGTCCGCCCACCGCGCCCGCCGCGCCACGGCGAACGGCTCGCGGGACTCCCCGACACCCCGGTAGTCGAACGTGACCGCGTGGAACCCGTGGCCGGCGAGGAACTCCGCGTAGCGCCGGTAGTACGTGGCCTTCACCCCGGTCGCCGAGGCGATCACCACGGTGCCGGCAGGCGAGGCCGGGGGCGTCGTCATGGGGGCCAAGTGGCGGGCCGCGAGCACGAAGCCGTCGCGGGCGCGGAGGCGCACGAGGGTGGAGGTGGTCTGCGTCACGCCGCCACCCTAGGCGCGGGGCGGCGCGACCTGCGACACAGACCTGCGACACAATGGGCCCATGACTGAGACCCCCCAGAGCTCGTCCGGCCAGAGCCGGGACGAGATCCTCGCCCGCCTCGAGGAGATCTACGCGAACGACCCCGCGGTGCGCGAGCACGGCGTCACCCTCGGCGAGGTGGCCGAGGGGCGCGTGGTGCTGCACCGCGACGTCACCGCGGACATGGTGAACTCCCACGAGATCTGCCACGGCGGCTTCCTGTTCCACCTCGCGGACTCGGCGCTGGCGTACTGCGTGGCGACCTTCGGCGCCGCCCCCGTCACCCGGCGCGCCGAGATCACCTACGTGGCGCCCGCCAGGCTCGGCGCGCACCTCGTGGCGACCGCCCGCCAGTCGGTGGAGTTCGGCCGCGACCGCATGATCGAGGTCGGCATCGAGGCGGACGGCCAGCTCGTCGCCTGGTTCACCGGCCACTCCACGAGCCCGCGGGTGCACGCGTGAGCGCCGGGCAGGACGCGACGACGGCCGGGCCGGTCGTCGAGTCGGTGGAGCTGCACGTGGCCGCGGGGGCGGAGGCGGCGTTCGAGGCCGCCGTCGCCGAGGCCGAGCCGCTGTTCCGGGACAAGGGCGCGACGTCCTTCGCGCTGTCCCGGCAGGTGGAGGACCCGGCGCGCTACCGGCTGCTGATCGGCTGGCGCACGCTCGAGGACCACACCGTGGCCTTCCGCGAGTCCGACGCGTTCCTCGCGTGGCGTGCGCTCGTCACCCCGCACCTGGCGCAGCCGCCGGCCGCGACCCACTGGTCCGCCGTCTGACCCCCGCACCCCCCGTTTTCGTTCGGGAAACGGCGGTCCCCGGCGCGTTTTCGTTCGAGAAACGGCGCGAGGGCCGACCGTTTCCCGAACGAAAGTGCCCGACACGCCGCCGTTTCCCGAACGAAAGTGCCGACTGAGACGCGGTCGGTTCAGAGGTGACGGCCGGCCAACCGCGTGAGGCTCGACTGGATGCCCCGCCCGTTGTCCGCCGGCACCCGCAGCAGCTCGTACGCGCGGCGCACGGCCGGCCGGGCCCACGAGTAGTCGAAGGTCTCGGTGACCTCGGTGGTGCCGTCCCCGTTGTCCCGGAACGCCCAGCGCCACCGGTGTCTGCCCGGGTGGGCCCACTCCACGAGCTCGTCCTCGTCCACGGCGGTGGCGGTCAGCGTCATCGTGTACGGCACCCCGTACTTTCGCATGGCCACGCGGAACCGGTCGCCCACGGCCAGCCGGTGCGGCCCGCTCACCTTCGGCCGCACGGTCCCGGATCCGTCCGCCTCGTGATGGCGGTGCGGGTCCGCGAGCATCGCCCACAGCTCGTGCGCCGGCGCGGCCACGGTGACCCGGTAGGACACCTGGTGCTCGCCGGTCTCCACGCGCTCGGGCCACGCCGCCTGCGGGGCGGCCTGCGGCAGCCCGGACGACGACGGCGCGGCGGCGGACTCGGTCTCGGGGGTGGCGGACGAGGGGGTCGGCTCGGTGCTCATGCCGTCCAGTCTAGGAACCGCCGCGGACACCGGAAGCGGAGGCGACGGCACCCCTCGGCGGGACACCACAGGACTCTTGCCGGGGGCCCGCCCCGGGCCTAGGGTCAGGTCATGGGCGCATGGGGCAGAAACGTCTTCCAGAACGACACCGCGCTGGACATCGTGGACGAGGTCCTCGACGGCACCTTCGACCTGGACGAGTTCCGCAAGAACTTCCGTCGCGACGAGGACGAGGGCCACCTGACCGCGAGCCAGGGCGCCGCACTCCTCACCCTCGGGGCGCTCGTGCGGATCGCCCGGAACGAGGACCACGCGGACCTCGAGGCCCTGCTCGAGCACGCGGAGACGGACGAGGTGGACCTCACCGCCTTCATCGACCAGTTCTCGGACGAGGACGTCGAGACCCTGCGGGAGCTGATCGGCGTGGTCATCCGCGAGCCCTCCTGCTCCGAGCTCTACCAGCTCTGGGAGGAGTCCGGGGAGCTCGAGCAGTGGCTCGAGTACTCCCGCGAATGCCTGCCCTGACCGGCCGGCCGGGCCGGGGTGGACCCGGCCCGCGCTCGGCCCCGCCCCGGCTCAGCGCGCGTAGCGGGTGAGCCGCAGCGAGTTCAGCACCACGAGCACGCTCGAGGCCGCCATCGCGCCGCCGGCGATCATCGGGTTGAGCAGGCCCAGGGCCGCGACCGGGATGCCGAGCACGTTGTAGAGGAACGCCCAGAACAGGTTCATCCGGATGATCCCCAGGGTGCGGCGGCTCAGGTCGAGCGCCTGGACCACCTGGTGCAGGTCGTCGCCCATCACGGTGATCTGCGCGGCCTCGCGGGCCACGTCCGTCCCCGAGCCCATGGCGATGCCCATGTCCGCCGCGGCGAGCGCCGGGGCGTCGTTGACGCCGTCGCCCACCATGGCCACCACGGCGCCCTCGGACTGCAGGCGCGTCACCACGTCCACCTTGTCCTCGGGGCGCACGCCGGCCACCACGTCCTCGGCCGGGATCCCGACGGCGGCCGCCACCTGGGTGGCGACGGCGGCGTTGTCCCCGGTCACCAGCAGCGGGCGCAGGCCGAGCTCCTTGAGCCGGGCGATGGCGTCCGCCGAGGTCTCCTTCACGGTGTCCCGCACGGACAGGACGCCCGCCACGCGGCCGCCGACCGCGACCCACACGGCCGTGGCGCCGGCCTGCTCCGCCGCTTCGAACGCGGCACGGTGCTCGGCGGGGATGCCGCCGTCGAGGGCGGTCTCGAGGACGGAGCCGCGGCCGACGGCCACGCGGACCGGATCCGGGCCGGCGGCGCCGTGCGCGCCGGAGCCGAGGGCGCCGTCGTCGTGGGGGAGGGCGACCAGCCCGGACACGCCGCCGCCGGCCGTGGAGGCGAAGTCCGCCACGCCGGGCACGGTCAGGCCGCGCTCCTCGGCGCCGGCCACGATCGCGCGGGCGATCGGGTGCTCGGACCCGCGCTCGACGGCGGCCGCCAGGGTCAGCAGGACGTCGGCGGCCTGGTCCGGCGCCGTCTCGGCCACGAAAGCGCTCCGGGAGGCGCCCGTTTCGGCCACGAAAGCGGGGTCGAGGACGAGCACGTCCGCGAGCGCCATGCGGCCCTCGGTCACGGTGCCGGTCTTGTCCAGCACGATCGTGTCCACGGTGCGCGAGTCCTCGAGCACCTCGGGGCCGCGGATGAGGATGCCCAGCTGCGAGGCGCGGCCGGTGCCGGCCAGCAGGCCGACCGGGGTCGCCAGACCGAGGGCGCACGGGCACGCGATCACGAGCACGGCCACGCCGGCGCGCAGCGCGGACGGCAGGTCGCCGGTCACCAGCATCCACACCGCGAAGGTCAGCACGGCGATCCCGAGCACGATCGGCACGAACACGGCGGAGATCCGGTCGGCCAGCCGGGCCACGCGGGCCTTGCCGGTCTGCGCCTCGGAGACGAGCCGTCCCATCTGGGCGAGCGTCGTGTCCGAGCCGACGCGGGTCGCGCGGGCCACGAGCCGGCCCGAGGTGTTCAGGGTGGCGCCGGTGAGGGCGTCCCCGGGGCCGACCTCCACGGGCACGGACTCGCCCGTGAGCAGGGAGGCGTCCACGGCGGAGGTGCCCTCGAGCACCTCGGCGTCCGTGGGCACTTTCTCGCCGGGGCGGATCAGCACGACGTCGCCCGGCGCGAGGGACTGGGCGGGCACCGTGCGCTCGTCGTGGGTCTCGGGGTCGTAGAGGGTGGCCTGGGCCGCGCCCAGGTCCAGGAGGGCCCGCAGCGCGGCGCCGGCCTCGCGCTTGGCGCGGGCCTCGAGCCAGCGGCCCAGCAGCAGGAACGTGGTGATGACCGCGGCCGTCTCGAAGTACAGGCTGTGGTGGGCCATCTCCGCCATGGTCCCGCCCACGTGGGCGGTCATGTCCGGCGCCACGATCAGCTCCACGGCCGAGAAGGAGAAGGAGACGAGCACGCCCAGGGACACGAGGGTGTCCATCGTGGACGAGCCGTGCCGGGCCGCGCGGAACGCCGCCGAGTGGAACGGCCACGCCGCCCACAGCGCCACGGGCGCCGCCAGGGCGAACGCGACCCAGCCCCAGTGCGGGAACTGCAGTGCCGGGACCATGGAGATCAGCACGAGCGGCACCGTCAGCACCGCCGCGCCGATCAGGCGCGGCTTCAGCACGTCCTCACTCGGACCGTGGGCCATGTGGTCGTGGTGGTCCACGCCGTCATGGTCCGCGGCATGCTCCTCGCCGTGCTCCTCGCCGTGCTCGGAGGTGTGCGCGTGCCCGGCGTGTCCGGCGTGTCCGGCCGGCGGGGCGGGACGGCGCACGGTGGCGCCGTACCCGGCCTTCTCGACGGCGGCCACGAGCTCCTCGTCCGAGACGCCGGCGGGCGCGGTGACGGTCGCCTGTTCGAGCGGCAGGTTCACGGACGCCGTGACGCCCTCGAGCTTGCCCAGCTTGCGCTCGACGCGGCCCACGCACGAGGCGCAGGTCATGCCGGTGACGTCCAGGTCGACGCGGCGGGTGGTCTCGGACTGCGGGCCGGCCGGGGTGGAGGAGGCGGGGTGGTCATGGGGTCAGGCCTCCACCAGCGTGTAGCCGGCCTCCTCGACGGCGGCGCGCGCGGCGGCGGGGTCGAGGGGGCCCTCGGAGGTGACGGTGGCGGTGGACACGCCCCCGGCGTTCAGGTCCACGTCCACGGCGGAGACGCCGGCGATCTCGCCGAGCTCCTCCCGGACGGAGGCGGCGCAGTGGCCGCAGGTCATGCCGGTGATCTTCAGGTCGGTGGTGGTCATCTCGTGCTCCTCGTGCGGTGGTGGGTGGGCGACGGCGCCGGTCAGCGCAGCAGGCGGCCGAGGGCGGCCGTCGCCTCGGCGACCTTCTCGTCGATGAGCTCGGTGCGGCCTTCCGCCTCGGCCTGCACCGCGGCCTCCGCCACGCAGTGACGCAGGTGCTCCGAGGTGAGATTCAGGCTGAGGGACTGCAGCGCCTTCGTGACGGCGGCGACCTGCGTGAGGACGTCGATGCAGTACACGTCCTCGTCCACCATGCGGTGGAGGCCGCGCACCTGCCCCTCGATGCGGCGCAGTCGCGCCAGGTGCTTCGCCTTGTCCCGGTGGACCTCGTGCGGGGGCCGGTGGCCGTCGCAGGCATCCGCCGCGGCGGACGGAAGGGGCGAGGCGGCGGCGGGCGCCGTCGTCGTGCTGTCCGTGCTCATACCCCCGTTCTATACCCCAGGGGGGTATGGGTCAAGGGGTCGGCCGACGCGGGTGCCCTCCTCCGGCAGCGGGGTGGCGGCTTCGCCCAGATCGGCGATCAGGCCGCGGACCTCCAGGTCCAGGGCGTCGCGCACGCCGCGCACCTGCTCGAGGCTCATGCCGCGGATCGACGGCACGGACCACTTCTGCACCTGCGCGCCCTCGGGGATCTCGAACGGATCCGCGCCGTCGAAGAGCACCACGATCTCGGCGGCCCGGAGCACGTCCGGGTCCAGGCCCTTGGTGTACGTGTGGTGCAGCGGGATGCCGATCTCGTTCATCGCCTCGAACGCGGTGGAGATGACCTCGCCGGCGGGCTCCGTGCCGGCCGAGCGGGCCCTGACCTCGCCGTGGGTGCGGTTCTCGAGCAGGGCCGCGGCCATCTGCGAGCGGCCGGCGTTGCCGTGGCAGACGAACAGCACACGCGGGTGGCGGGACTCGATGCTGCCCTGGTTGATCGCCCTGGCGCGCAGGCGCGAGGCGGCATGCTGCACCGAGGTGGTCGGCAGCATCTCCGGGTGGCGGCTCGTCTCGGCGAGCTCGGCGTAGGAGTCGAACAGGAGCTGACGCACCGTCGCCTCGTCGGCCACGCCGGGGAAGCGCGCCATCAGCGGCCCGACCTCGCGCTCGAGCACGTGCGCGGCCATCCCGTGCGGCACGGGGTCCACCGCGGCGGGGATGTCCGGCGCGGCCGTCGTGTCCAGCGGCATGTCGTCCACCGCCGGTGCGTGATCGGCGTGGGGGTCCGGGGGGATGGGGGCCATGATGCGAGTCCTCCGGGGAAGGCGGTCGGTTGAACGCGAGGTGAACGGGTGCCCCCACCCTGCGACGTCGGGTGTGCCGGCGCAAGCCTTGACGGGATCCCTCCGCGCCCGACGACGCCGCTCGCCGCCGTCGGGGCGGTGGCCGAGGCCCGGGCCCGGAGCGGGGGTCCGCCGAGGTGGGAGAGAATGGGGCCATGTCTGTCCGCTCCCTGCTCCCGGACCTCGGCACCTCCGCGACCGGGACCCCCGAGGCCGCCGTCCCCCCGTTCGCTCGGGCGGTGCTGTGGGCGCACGGGGACGACGCGTGGCGGGGCGAGGGCGGCTGGACCGTGCTCCTGGACGGCGCCGACCGGCTCCGCCGGCTCTCCGCGCTGTGGCAGGCCGCCGTCGCCGGGCGACCGGACCCGACGGCCCCGCTGCGGGGCTGGATCTCCTCGACCTTCGCCGATGACTCGCCCGAGCCCGCGGTCCTGCGCATCCCCGCGGATCTGCGCCGCGCCACGCCGTCCGGCGTGCGAGACGTGGCCCAGCACGTGGACGCGGACGCGCTCGCAGCCGCCGTCGCCGCGGACCGCGGAGCCCGGCTGCTGGCCGACGGCGAGGTGCCCCTGCCCGCCGACGTCGCCGACCATGCCTGGGACGACGCCGGCTACGCGGCCGGGGTGCGCGAGCTGCTGACGCGGATGGCCGACTCGGGCGGGGAGCTGGCGAAGGTCGTGATCAGCCGCACGATGACCGTCCCCGCGGACGACGCCGACCTGTGGCGGGCGATCGGGGCGCTGCGCCGCGAGTACCCGCAGACCTGGGTGTTCGCCGTCGGCGGGCTGCTGGGCGCCACGCCCGAGGTCCTCGCCACGCGGCACGCGGGGCTCGTGGGCTCGCGGGTGCTGGCGGGGTCCATGCCGCGCGGCGCGGACGAGGAGGAGGACGCCGCGCTGCGGGAGCGTCTGGCCTCTGATCCGCGGCTGGCGGAGGAGCATCGCTGGGCGGCGCGGTCGGTGCTGGACGCGCTGGCGCCCGTCGTCGACCTCGCCGACGACGACCCCGCGCCCACCGTCCTGACCCTGCCGAACGTGCACCACCTGGCCACGTCCGTGCGCGGCCGGCTGCGGGACGGGCGGGGGACCGTGCTGGACGTGGTGGCCGCGCTGCATCCGACGGCGGCCGTCGGCGGGACCCCCACGCCGGACGCGGTGAGGGTGATCGCGGAGGTCGAGCCCGTGGACCGCGGCCGCTATGCGGGCCCGGTCGGGTGGCTCGACCAGGACGGCGACGGCGAGATCGCCCTGGCGCTGCGCTGTGGCCAGCAGGTGCCCGGCGGGGTGCGGCTGCAGGCCGGGGGCGGGATGGTCCCGGGAGCGGTGCCCGAGGAGGAGGTCACGGAGATCCGGGCCAAGTTCCTGCCGATGCGCCGAGCGCTGGGCGTCGCCGCGGACTGAGGCCTCCCGTGCCGTGCCCCCCCGTTCGCGTCACCCACGCTTTCGTGTAGGAAACGGCGGCGTGTCGCGGTGCTTTTGTGTGAGAAACGGCGCCGCACCTCGGAGTCGCGTGGGCGTCGATGGAACGGCGCCCCGGAGCGTTCACGCCGTTTCCCGAACGAAAGCGTTCTGGCACCCGCCGTTTCCCGAACGAAAGCGTCCGGGGAGGCGAGAAGACCCGCCGGCCACGGCCCCTCGCGGGGCGGGCCGACGGGTCGTCGCGTCGGTATGGGGGATCAGGCGGCGACGGCCATGGCCTCGTGGGCCGGCGTCGCGGCCTGGAGGCGGCGGGTGGCCTCGCGCTCGGCGAGGGCCGGCAGGAAGGTGGTGATGCGGGCGCCGCGCTTGAGGTCGGCGACGACCTCGCGGACGACCGAGCGGACGGTCTCGGCGGTGACGGTGCCCTCGAAGCGGCGGAGGAGGGTCTCCTCGACGCGCTGGAGCACGTGGCGTTGCATGAGGGGGCTCGGGGCGGTGGGCAGGTGGTGGCTGGTCGTGTTGATGCTCACGGTGAGCACCTCCTTTGGTTGCCGGACCACGAGTCCGGCGGATCGTCGCGGCGGGGCCGCGGGTGATGAGTTCGGTGGAGTCCCGACCTCGCGTTCCGTAAACGCTAGGTGAACTGCTTGTGAACAAGTTTACAGATTTCCTCCCGGAGTGCAACTCCGTGTTCACCAACGTGACCTGTGACACCCTGTCGCGCATGCCTGCATGGCGCGAAATCAGCGCAATCATGCGGTTCTCGGATCGAGGTGCCACGAGCGGCAGGCGAACAGCAAGATGAACAGAAGGTGAACGGCACCGTTCATCTCGGCCCCCTGCCCCTCCGCCCGGCCCGGTGCGAGGCTGGGACCATGCGCCCCGACTGCCACTCCGCCCCGACCTCCGCGGCCGCCCTCGCCCGCGAGGCCGTGATCCTCGCCGGTGCCGGTGCGGCGATCCTGCTCCAGGTGGCGCACCGGCCGGTGGGGGCCGGCGTCGCCGTCCACTCCCGGTTCACCGAGGACCCGATGCGCCGGCTCCGCCACACGCTCGCCTACATCTACGCGGTCACCCTCCCCGAGGCCGCGCCGTTGCGCGACGCGGTCGTCGACCGGGTGCGGGCGGCGCACCGCCCGGTCCGCGGGCTCGACGCCGGAGGCCACCCCTACGACGCCGCCGACCCGGACGCCCAGCTCTGGGTGGCCGCCACCCTCTATGCGATGGGGGAGCAGGTGCGCCGCCGGATGTGGGGCGCCCTCGACGCCGAGGACGCCGACCGCCTCTACCGCGGGTACGCCCCGCTCGCCACGAGCCTCGAGGTCCCCGCCTCCGCCTGGCCGGTCGACCGCGCGGCGTTTGCGGACTACTGGGACGACCGGGTGGCCCGGCTCGAGGTCACGGACGACGCGCGGCGGGTCGCCGCCGACCTGTTCTCCGGCCAGGGCGTCCCCGCGCCGCTGCGGGCGGCTATGCCCCTGGCCCGGTTCGTCACCGCCGGTCTCCTCCCAGGCCGCGTGCGCGCCGGCCTCGGCTGGTCCTGGACTGGGCGGGACTCCGTCCGGGAGGCACGCCTCTGGGGGCTGGCGCGCACCCTGTACCGGCCGCTGCCGGCGACGGTGCGCGGCGTCGTCGTCCGCTGGGTCCTGCGGGGGCTGCCCCGGACGCGAAAGCCGCGCGGCGCCGTCGACGTGGAGGCGACCCGCCGCGAAGTCCGCCCCGTCTGGGAGAATGGTGCCGATGTCTGACTACCAGCCCCGCCGCCCCGGATCGAAGCCCACCCCGAACCGCCAGAGGGACCGCGCCGGCAAGCCGGCCCTCGGCCGCCCCGAGCGCGGCCTGATCGACGAGTCCGAGGCGCGCCAGCTCGCCGAGGACCGAGAGCGCATGCGCCGCGCCGGCGTCGGCCACCAGCTCTCCGCGCCCAAGCGCCGCGAGGCCGCCACCGCCGAGCGCCCCCAGGTGATGCCGAAGACCGAGGGCTGGACCCAGCCGATGGGCCCGGACGGCCGACCGCAGCTGCAGTTCAAGCAGCCGCGCGTCTCCCAGCCGCCCACCCACCTGGCCGACCTCACGCTGAAGGAACGGCAGGAGAAGGCCAAGGAGATCGGGCTGCCGGCGTTCCGCGCCAAGCAGCTCTCGGTGCACTACTTCGAGCACTACACCACCGATCCGGAGCAGATGACGGACCTGCCCAAGGACAAGCGGGAGGCGATCGCGGAGGCGTTCTTCCCGCCGCTGCTCACCGAGGTCCGGCGCATGGAGACCGACCGCGGGGACACCGTCAAGTTCCTGTGGCGGCTGTTCGACGGCGCTCTCGTGGAGTCCGTGCTGATGCGGTATCCCGGCCGCGTGACGCTGTGCGTGTCCAGCCAGGCCGGCTGCGGGATGAACTGCCCGTTCTGCGCCACGGGCCAGGCCGGGCTGACCCGCAACATGTCCACGGCGGAGATCGTGGAGCAGATCGTGCTGGCCAACCAGGTGATCGCCCAGGGCGGACTGGGCGGCAAGCGCAAGGATGGCGGGCACGACGCCGACCGCGTCACCAACGTCGTGTTCATGGGCATGGGTGAGCCCCTGGCCAACTACAAGCGCGTGATGGCCGCCGTGCACCGCATGGTGGACCCCTCGCCTGAGGGCCTGGGCATGTCCGCGCGGAACATCACGCTGTCCACCGTCGGCCTGGTGCCGGCCATCCGGAAGCTGGCCGAGGAGGGCGTGCCGCTGACGTTCGCGCTGTCCCTGCACGCGCCGGACGACGAGCTGCGCGACGAGCTGATCCCCGTGAACTCACGCTGGAAGGCGGACGAGGCGATCGACGCCGCGTACGACTACTTCGTGGCCACCGGGCGCAGGGTGTCCATCGAGTACGCGCTCATCAAGGACATGAACGACCACGCGTGGCGCGCCGACCTGCTGGCCAAGAAGCTCAACGCCCGGGGCAAGGGCTGGGTGCACGTGAACCCGATCCCGCTGAACCCGACGCCGGGCTCCATCTGGACCGCCTCGGAGAAGGACGTGACGCGCGAGTTCGTGGACCGGCTCAACGCCGCCGGCATCCCCACCACCCTGCGCGACACCCGCGGCAAGGAGATCGACGGCGCGTGCGGCCAGCTGGCGGCCGAGGACGTCGACTGACCTGCCGAGGCCCCGCGCGCGGCGCCCACCGGCCCGTCCTCGGGCAAGCCGCGGGGCCGGCGTCGGGGAGCGCCGTCAGAAGCGGACGGTCTCGCTGTCGCCCGGCTCGGCGGTCCCGCCGGTGACCTTGGCCTTGACCAGCTCGACGGCGGTGGCCACCGCGCCCGGGGACTCCCAGAACTGGGCGGTCTGCACGTCCACGCGCACGAGCACGATCTGCGGATCCTCGGGGCTCGAGCCCTCACCGAAGAAGGCCTCGGTGGCCGGGTTCCAGAACTCCTTCTTGCGCGCGTCGTCGCGGACGAGCTGACCGTGGCCCGCGAGGGAGGCCCAGAAGTCCTTGTCCTGCACGGCGACGTTGACCGGGCGCTGCGGAGCGTCCGCGGCGACGTCGGAGGTGGCGCGCGTGAGGAACCAGAGCGTGCCGCCGTCCTCGGCCTGTTGCAGGCCCATCGGGCGGGTGACGAGCGTGCCGTCCCGCTCAGCGGTGGTCAGCATGCAGACGTTCACCTTCGCGAGCTTCTCGAGCAGACGGGCGCGGGGATCCTGGGTGCCCATGGCGTGACTCCTTCGTCGTCGGGTGCCGGCGCCCTGATGTGGCCACCGGCTCGTACCACCGACCCTAGGTGTAGGAGGGCATGACGTTGTTGACTCGGGTCGGTGCCAGTGAGGCCGGAGGAGCGTTCCCGCAGGAGGTATGAGGCCGATGGTAGTTGTAGTGGTTCACCCACACCTGCAGGGCCTCACGCCGAGCTTGCTCTGAGGAGTACGGGCGGGCGTAGAGGACCTCATCGACCATCAGCCGGTTGTACCGCTCGACCTTCCCGTTATGGCGCGGGGTGTAGGGGCGGATCCGGTGATGCCGGCCCCCGAGCGAGACCACCTTCGCGGTGAAGTCCGCAGCCCG
>NZ_LR732370.1:1967142-1978865 GCF_902506395.1 Micrococcus sp. 116 | reverse complement strand
GTCGGCTACACCTACCTGCACTCGGCGATCGACGGGTTCACCCGCCTGGCCTACACCGAGGCGTTGGAGGATGAGCGGACGGTGACCACGATCGGGTTCTTCTGCCGGGCGCGGGCGTTCTTCGCCGCCCACGGGATCCGGATCGACAGGGTGATCACGGACAACGGGAACAACTACCGGGCCGCGGACTTCACCGCCAAGGTGGTCTCGCTCGGGGGCCGGCACCACCGGATCCGCCCCTACACCCCGCGCCATAACGGGAAGGTCGAGCGGTACAACCGGCTGATGGTCGATGAGGTCCTCTACGCCCGCCCGTATACCTCAGAGCAAGCTCGGCGTGAGGCCCTTCAGGTGTGGGTGAACCACTACAACTATCATCGGCCTCATACCTCCTGCGGAGACGCCCCTCCGGCCTCACTGGCACCGACCCGAGTCAACAACGTCATGCCCTCCTACACCTAGTCGGTGCGCCGACGCGGGCTCAGGCCGCGGNGACCGGATCGAGCTGGGCAGGTGAACGGTGCGGCCGGCTGGGCAGGTCCTGAAGGCCGGCTTCTCCCTGGGCGCGGTAGCGGGCGACCCAGGTGGCCACCGTGGGCCGGCTCACCCGGAACTCGGCGGCCACGTGGGACTGCGGGATCCCGTCGTGCAGGTGGCGGTGGACCATCCTGAGACGGCCAGTGGGGGTCAGGGGTGCGTTAGCGTGAGTCATGAGTGGGTCTCTTCTGGCAGGTGGGTTGTTGAGGAACTTCCATCCTGCGGGAGAGGCCCACTCGTCTCATCTCAGCCGGCGCCTCGTGGCAAGAACCTCATGACCCACAACACCTAGGCACGGCCAGGCGGGTCCTGACCAGCGCTCAGCGGCGCACAGCCGCGGCGAGCCAGTCGACGGCGAGGGCGTAGCCCTGGACGCCCGCCCCGGCGATCACGACGTCGGCGACGGCGGAGACGTGCGAGTGGTGCCGGAACGCCTCGCGCCGGTGGACGTTGGAGATGTGCACCTCGGCGATCGGCCGGTCGACGGCGGCGAGGGCGTCGCGGATCGCGATGGAGGTGTGCGAGTACGCGGCGGGGTTGATGAGGACGCCAGCGTGGGAGGTGCGGGCCTCCTGGATCCAGTCGATGAGCTCGCCCTCGTGGTTGGACTGTCGGAAGTCCACGGTCAGCCCGTGCTCGGCCGCGCGGGCCTCGGTGAGCGCACGGACGTCGTCGAGGGTGGCCGTGCCGTAGACCTCGGGCTCGCGGGTGCCGAGCAGGTTCAGGTTGGGGCCGTTGAGCACGAGCAGGGGCAGGGCGGGAGTGGCGGTCATGCGGTCAGTCTAGGAAGCGACGACGACGGCTCCCGTCTCGGCCGCGACAGTGCGTGGAAGGCGCCCGTTTCCCGAACGAAAGTGCCGGGACACGCCGCCGTTTCCCGAACGAAAGCGGGGTGGGGCGGAATAGGTGCCGCGGGGCGTCCGTTGTGGTCGGCAGGACGATCGCCGGCGTGAGCGCGTCGGCCCCGCTGACGAAAGGACCCACCGTGGCCACCAAGGACCTGACCCTCGAGGAGTTCGGCTCCACCGTCGCCGAGAACGACACCGTGCTCGTGGACTTCTGGGCCGGCTGGTGCGGCCCGTGCCGCCAGTTCGCCCCCGTGTTCGAGGCCGCCTCGGAGAAGCACGAGGACGTCGTGTTCGCCAAGGTCGACACGGAGGACCAGCAGCAGCTGGCGGCGATGGCCGGCATCACCTCCATCCCCACGCTCATGGCCTTCCGCGGCGGTGTGCTCGTGTTCTCCCAGGCCGGCGCCCTGCCGGGCACCGCGCTCGAGCAGCTGCTCGACCAGGTCAAGGGCCTCGACATCGCAGAGGTCCGCCGCCTGGCCGAGGAGCAGCAGGGCCAGCAGGGCGACGCCGAGCCGGGGCAGGACGAGGCCGTGCAGTCCACCGCCGCCCACCTCGACGACGTCAACGGCCGCTGACGGCCCGCGCGGCGTCGCCGCGCCGGCCGCTCACCGCGGGTCGAACGCCCCCTGCTGCCACTGCTCCACGAGCCACGGGCTGAACGCGCGGGGCACGGCGGCCAGGGCGGCGGTCAGCTCGGCCGGCTCCACCCAGCACCACTCCGCGACCTCGTCCCGCTCCGGGGCGGGGTCGCCGTGCATCCGGGCCCGGAACACGGGGCAGACCTCGTGCTCCTCCATGCCGGAGGCGTCCACGGCGCGGTAGCGGAAGTCGGGCAGCACCTCGACGACGTCGCGCACCGGGACGCCGAGCTCCTGCGGGGCGCGGCGCAGCACGGCCTCCGCCGGGGACTCGCCGGGCCCGGGGTGCCCGCAGAACCCGTTGGTCCACACCCCGGGGAACGCCTTCTTCCCGAGTGCGCGGCGGGTCAGCAGGAACCGTCCGGCGTCGTCGTAGACGTGGCACGAGAACGCCAGGTGCAGGGCCGTGCCGCCGTCCTCGGTGCGGCGGTGGACCGTGGCCTTGGCCTCTGTGCCCACGGCCTCGCCCGCCGGGGACAGCAGGACCACGCGCTCGACGTCGTCGGGGCCTGCGGCCGGGACGTCCGAGGCCGCCATCCACGGTCGGACGACGGGGGAGGGGCGGTCGTGCGGGGAGGGCGTGGCCGGGGTCTGCATGCCTCTCAGTGTGGCAGGCGAGCCGGGCCGCCCATCAGATGTGGGCCACGTCACCTCGGCCCGATCCCGACGGCCGGGCGTGGCTAGAGTGCTGAGGTCGGCGCCACACCCCGGCGCGTCCCACGTCACTCCAGGAGAGCATCCCATGGCCTTCGCCGCCCTGTCCCGTTCCGCCCGTCTTGCCGGCCTGTCCGCTGCCGCGCTGCTGGCCCTCACCGCGTGCGGCGGTCAGGACTCGTCCGACGCCGACGCGTCCGCC
This sequence comes from Micrococcus sp. 116, assembly GCF_902506395.1. Lineage (NCBI taxonomy): Bacteria > Bacillati > Actinomycetota > Actinomycetes > Micrococcales > Micrococcaceae > Micrococcus > Micrococcus sp. 116. The sequence continues at coordinate 1,975,983 of NZ_LR732370.1, read as the reverse complement.
TCGACGACGGCGCCCGCCTCCGCGTCCACGCAGGGTGCGGAGTCCTCGTCCGCCTCGGCGTCGTCGCTGTCCGCGGCCCCGGCCGACTACGAGGCCGGCACGTGCTTCACCGCCCCGCTCGGCGCGCGTGACCTGTCCTCCTTCGAGACCACCGACTGCGAGGGCGCCCACACCGCGGAGTACCTGTGGGCCGTGCCGGCCGTGGCCGAGGGTGAGGAGGCCGACCCCGCCGCCGCCCAGACCTGCACCGCCCAGGCCCAGCGCCTGAGCGAGGAGAAGGAGGACCAGCTGAACGGGGCCGTCCTGACCTCCTCCGAGCTGGGCAACTACGGCACCGACGAGAAGCACTGCGTCGTGTACGGGGTCTCCGGTGAGTGGGAGGGTCAGATCGTGGACCCGGAGATCACCCTGGAGACGGCGTCCGCCGACGCCTGATCCCGCCGGCGGCCCCGTGCGTCGTGAGATCGCGCCGCCCGGGACCGCCGCGGATGGACGCGGGACCGGCGCGGCCCGTAGTGTCTTCTGCGTCCAGAAGTTAGACGGTCGAACAGGTGCGGCGGTCGGTGCCGCGTCGTGTCCGCCACCGAGGAGGCGCCATGGGTGAAGCGAGGACGGGCGGCGAGGCCGCGCTCTCCGGGGTGACCGCCGAGCTGGACGCCGCGCTCCGACACGCCGCGGCCCAGGCGCCCGGATCCGCCGCCTTCGCCGAGCTGCTCGACTCGCTCCACGTCCATGTGGGCGCCGGCAAGCTCATCCGCCCCCGTCTCGTCGAGCTCGGCTGGCGCCTGGCGACCGCCGACCCGGTCCCTCCGTCCGGCCGCGCTGCCGTCGACCGACTCGGGGCCGCCTTCGAACTGCTGCACACCGCGCTGCTCGTCCACGACGACGTCATCGATCGGGACGTGCTGCGGCGCGGCCAGCCCGCCGTGCACGCCTCCGCCCGGCACCGCCTCGAGGCCCGAGGGGTGCCCGCCGCGGACGCCGCCCACGCCGGGGTCGCCGTCGCCCTCATCGCGGGGGACGTCCTGCTCACCCAGGCGTTCCGGCTCGCCGCCACCTGTGCCGCCGACACCGCCCGGGCCGCCGAGGCCGCCGCCGTCGTCTTCGACGCCGCCGCCGTGACTGCGGCCGGCGAGCTCGAGGACGTGCTCCTGGGGCTGTCCCGCCACACCGGTGAGGAGCCCGATCCCGACCGCATCCTCGCCATGCAACGGCTCAAGACGGCGCACTACACGGTCGGCGCGCCCCTGCGCGCCGGCGCCCTCCTGGCCGGGGCGGATCCCGACCTCGCCCGGGCGATGGGCGAGGCCGGCGCCGACCTCGGCGCCGCCTACCAGGTGATCGACGACGTCCTCGGCGTGTTCGGCGATCCCGGGGAGACCGGCAAGTCCGCCGACGGCGACCTGCGCGAGGGCAAGGCCACCGTGCTCACCGCCCACGGCCGCCGCATCCCCGCCGTCCGCGCCCTGCTCGACGCGGGCCCGGCCACCCCCGCGGACATCGAGGCCGCCCGCCGCGCCCTCGAGGCGGCCGGTGCCCGGGAGCACGCCCTCGACGTCGCCGCCGAGCTCACCGTCCGCGCCCGCGAGCGCATCGCGGCCCTGCCCCTGGACGAGACGGTCCGGGCGGAGTTCGCCGACGCCTGCCACGCCGTGCTGACCCGGAGGTCCTGAGATGGCCGCGCCCACCCCGAGCCCTGCCGCGCTGTACACGCGGACGGCCCACACCGCAGCGGCCCAGGTGATCCGCCGCTACTCCACGTCCTTCTCCTGGGCCTGCCGCACCCTGCCCCGGCAGGCACGCCAGGACGTGGCCACGATCTACGCCATGGTCCGCGTCGCCGACGAGGTGGTCGACGGCGTCGCGGTGGCCGCCGGGCTCGACGAGGCCGGGGTCCGCGCCGCCCTGGACGACTACGAGCGGGCGTGTGAGGCCGCGATGGCGTCGGGCTTCGCCACCGACCCGGTCCTGCACGCCTTCGCCGACGTGGCCCGTCGCCACGGCATCACCCCGGAGCTGACCCGTCCCTTCTTCGCCTCCATGCGCGCGGACCTGGGGATCCGCGAGCACGGCGCCGAGTCCCTGGACGCCTACATCCACGGCTCGGCCGAGGTGGTGGGGCTGATGTGCCTGCAGGTCTTCCTCTCCCTCCCCGGCACGCGGGCCCGGACCCCGGGCCAGCGGCAGGAGCTGCGCGCGCAGGCCTCCCGGCTGGGGGCGGCGTTCCAGAAGGTCAACTTCCTCAGGGACCTGGCCGCGGACCACCACGAGCTGGGCCGCACTTACCTGCCCGGTGCCGCACCGGGCGTGCTCACCGAGGCCCGCAAGGCCGAGCTCGTGGCCGAGGTCCGCGCCGACCTCGACGCCGCCCTGCCCGGCATCCGTGTCCTGGACCCCGGGGCCGGGCGCGCCGTGGCCCTGGCGCACGGACTGTTCGCGGCCCTGGTGGACCGGATCGAGGCGACCCCGGCGGCCGAGCTGGCCCACCGCCGTGTCCGGGTGCCGGACCATCAGAAGGCCCGGATCGCCGCCCGCGTCCTGGCACGGGGCCGCCGGGGAGGCCGCCGATGAGCGCCCGGGACACCGCTCTCGGCCCGCGCACCGTGGTGGTGGGCGGCGGTTTCGCCGGACTGGCCACGGCGGGCCTGTTGGCCCGCGACGGGCACCGGGTGACGCTGCTGGAGCGCGGCGCCGTCCTGGGCGGCCGTGCCGGACGCTGGTCTGAGGCGGGGTTCACCTTCGACACCGGGCCCTCCTGGTACCTGATGCCCGAGGTGATCGACCGCTGGTTCCGCCTCATGGGGACCTCCGCCGCCGAACGGCTGGACCTGCGCCGTCTGGACCCCGGCTACCGGGTGTACTTCGAGGGGCACCTCCACGAGCCCCCCGTGGACGTGCGCACCGGCCACGCGGAGACGCTGTTCGAGTCCCTCGAGCCCGGCGCCGGGCGCCGGCTGCGGGCCTACCTCGACTCCGCGTCCCGGATCTACGGGCTCGCCAAGGAGCACTTCCTCTACACGGACTTCCGCCGGCCGGCCGCCCTGGCCCACCCGGACGTCCTGCGCGCCCTGCCGGCCCTCGGGCCCCAGCTGCTGGGGGGCCTGCGCTCCCACGTGGCGGCCCGCTTCCAGGATCCCCGGCTGCGCCAGATCCTGGGCTACCCGGCGGTCTTCCTCGGCACGTCCCCCGACCGTGCCCCCGCCATGTACCACCTGATGTCCCATCTGGACCTCGCCGACGGCGTGCAGTACCCCCTCGGCGGGTTCGCGGCCCTCGTGGACGCCATGGCGGAGGTCGTGCGTGAGGCCGGTGTGGAGATCCGCACCGGGGTCGAGGCGACCGCCGTGGAGGTCGTGGACCGTCCCGCCCCCGCCGGCCGCCTCGGACGCCTGGCCGCCCGCCTGCCCAGGCCGGGAGCAGCCCGCGGGGACGAGGGCCGACGTCGCCGCCCGGGCCAGGTGACCGGCGTCGCCTGGCGGTCCGACGACGGCGCCGCGGGACGCCTCGACGCCGATGTGGTGGTGGCCGCCGCGGACCTGCACCACGTGCAGACCCGTCTGCTGCCTCCCGGCCGGCGCGTCGCGGAGTCCACGTGGGACCGGCGCGACCCCGGTCCCTCCGGCGTGCTCGTGTGCGTGGGGGTGCGCGGATCCCTGCCCCAGCTGGCCCACCACACCCTGCTGTTCACGGCGGACTGGGAGGACAACTTCGGGCGCATCGAGCGGGGGGAGGACCTCGCCGCGGACACGTCGATCTACGTCTCGCGCACCTCCGCCACGGACCCGGGCGTGGCCCCGGAGGGCGACGAGAACCTCTTCATCCTCGTCCCGGCCCCCGCCGAGCCGGGGTGGGGGCGCGGCGGCATCCGGGTCCGTGACGGCCAGAGCTGGCGGGTGGACCGCGCCGGGGACGCCCAGGTGGAGGCCGTGGCGGACCGGGCCCTCGATCAGCTGGCCCGCTGGGCCGGGATCCCCGACCTGGCCGAGCGCATCGTGGTGCGGCGCACCTACGGGCCCGGTGACTTCGCCGCGGACGTGCACGCCTGGCGGGGTTCGCTGCTGGGCCCCGGGCACACGCTGGCGCAGTCGGCCATGTTCCGCCCCTCGGTGCGGGACGCGGACGTGGCCGGCCTGATGTACGCGGGCTCCTCGGTGCGCCCGGGAATCGGGGTGCCCATGTGCCTGATCTCCGCCGAAGTGGTCCGGGACGAACTGCGCCACGACGCGCGCAGGGCCCGGCCCGCGGGCCCCGGGGGGAGCGGCACATGATCCGCACCCTCTTCTGGGCGTCCCGGCCGGTCAGCTGGGTGAACACGGCCTACCCGTTCGCCGCCGCCGCGATCCTGACCGGGGGGCTGCCCGCGTGGCTGGTGGTCCTGGGCGTCGTGTTCTTCCTGGTGCCCTACAACCTGGCCATGTACGGCATCAATGACGTGTTCGACTTCGCCTCGGACCTGCGCAACCCCCGCAAGGGGGGTGTGGAGGGCTCCGTGCTGGGCGACCCCGCGGTGCGCCGCCGGGTGCTGGCGTGGTCGGTGCTGCTGCCCGTGCCGTTCGTGGCCGTGCTCGCGGGCTGGTCCGCCGTGCGGGGCGAGTGGGCCGCCGTGCTGGTGCTCGCGGTGAGCCTGTTCGCGGTGGTGGCGTACTCCTGGGCGGGGCTGCGGTTCAAGGAGCGGCCCTTCCTGGACGCCGCCACCTCCGCCACCCACTTCGTCTCCCCCGCGGTCTACGGCCTCGCGCTGGCCGGGGCGACCCCCACGCCCGCCCTGGCGGCGCTGCTGGGGGCGTTCTTCCTGTGGGGCATGGCCTCGCAGATGTTCGGGGCGGTGCAGGACGTGGTGCCGGACCGGGAGGGGGGCCTGGCCTCGGTGGCCACCGTGCTGGGCGCTCGGCGCACCGTCCTGCTCGCCGCCGGCCTGTACGCGGCGGCGGGCCTTCTGCTGCTGGCCACCGACCCGCCGGGCCCGCTCGCGGCGCTGCTGGCCGTGCCCTACGTGGTGAACACCCTGCGCTTCCGCCGCATCACGGACGCCACCTCGGGCGCGGCCCACCGCGGCTGGCAGCTGTTCCTCCCCCTGAACTACGTGACCGGCTTCCTCGTGACCCTGCTGCTGATCGGGTGGGCGCTGACCCGGGGGGCGGCGGCATGATCTACCTGCTGGCCCTGCTGGGTGTCATCGGCTGCATGCTGCTGGTGGACCGGCGCTTCGAGCTGTTCCTGTGGCATCGCCCGCTCCCGGCGCTGCTGGTGCTGGCCGCCGGGGTGGCCTACTTCTTCGCCTGGGACCTGTGGGGGATCGCCGAAGGCGTGTTCCTGCACCGGCAGTCGCCCTACATGACCGGGGTGATGCTCGCCCCCCAGCTGCCCCTGGAGGAGGGGTTCTTCCTGCTCTTCCTCAGCCAGATCACGATGGTGCTGTTCACCGGGGCGCTGCGCCTGCTGCGCGGCCGGCGAGGTGACGCCCGTGCCGCGACGCCGGCCGATCCGACCGACGGGGGCAGCCGGTGACCTTCCTCGACCTCGTCCTCGTCTTCGTGGGCTTCGCCCTGGCCGTGCTCGTGGGCGCCGCCCTCGTCGGCCGCGTGCGGGGCGAGCACCTGCGGGCCGTGGCGGCCACCCTGGTGGCCCTGTGGGCCCTCACGGCGGTCTTCGACAACGTGATGATCGCCGCGGGGCTCTTCGACTACGGCCATGAGCTGCTGGTGGGTGCCTACGTGGGCCAGGCGCCCGTGGAGGACTTCGCCTACCCGCTCGGCTCCGCCCTGCTGCTGCCGGCGCTCTGGCTGCTGCTGACGAGCCGTGGTCGTGCCGGTCGGCGCGGCCCTCGGCCGGGACGCCGCCCCCACCCGGACGATCGCTGACATGCTGCCGCTGATCCCCGCAGACCTGTTGCGCGCGCTCGGCCTGATCCTCGTCCCGGTCGCGGCGGTGCACGCCGGATGGCCGTCCGCGGCGGCGATGCTGCTCGTGTTCGGCTCCCAGTGGCTCACCCGCTGGCTCGCCCCGGGCGGCGCCCTGGACTGGGCCGCGCAGGCGGTCCTGCTGCTGGCCGGGTGGCTGAGCGTCATCGGCCTCTACCCGCGGGTGCCGTGGCTGGACCTGCTCGTGCACGCCGCCGCCTCCGCCGTGGTCGCCTGTCTGACGGCACTGGTGGTGGGGGCATGGCTCCGGCGTCGGGGGACCGAGGCCGGGCAGGCCGTGGCCCTGCTCGGCCCGGGCCTGGCCGGGCTGGGGATCGCGGCCGCCGCCGTGGCCCTGGGCGTGGTGTGGGAGCTGGCCGAATGGTGGGGGCACACGGCGGTGACCCCCGAGATCGGTGTGGGCCACACGGACACCATCGGCGACCTCGCCGCCGATCTCGTCGGCGCCGGGATCGGCGCCGCCCTCGCCGTGCGCCGGGAGCGCATCCGGTGACCCCGGCCCGCCCCACGGTCTCCGTGGTCGTCCCGGTGCTCGACGACGCCGAGCACCTGCGCGTGTGTCTCGCCCTGCTGGCCGCCCAGAGCCGGCCGGCGCTGGAGGTGGTGGTGGTGGACAACGGCTGCGTGGACGACTCGGCGGTGCTCGCCCGCGCCGCCGGCGCGCGGGTGGTGCACGAGCCGCGCCGCGGGGTCCCGGCCGCGGCGGCCGCCGGCCTGGACGCCGCGGTCGGGGAACTGCTGGTGCGCTGCGACGCCGACACGCGGATGCCCGCGGACTGGCTCGAACGGATCGTGGCTCGGTTCGACGCCGACCCCGGGCTCGACGCCCTCACCGGGCCGGGGACCTTCCACGACCAGCCCGGCCTCCGGGGACAGGTGCGGGCGGCGCTCTACACCGGCGCGTACCGCTGGGGGGCGGGCGCCGCGGTGGCGGCCACCCCCGTCTGGGGCTCCAACTGCGCCCTGCGCGCCGAGGCGTGGCAGGCTGTGCGGACCCGCGTCCACCGCGAACGCGGGGACGTGCACGATGACCTGGACCTGTCCTTCCAGCTGGCCCTGGCCGGCCGCCGGATCCGGTTCGATCCGGACCTGCGGGTGGAGGTCGCCGGGCGCATCTTCCACTCCCTGCGCCAGCGGGTGCGGCAGGGCCGGATGGCGGTCACCACCCTGCAGGTCAACTGGGCCCGGCTGTCCCCCGGGCGGCGGTGGCTGCGCCGGGCGGCCCGGTCACGCCCCCGGCCCCACTGGGGGCGTGGCCCCGACGGTCAGTCCCGCGACTGAGCGCCGCCGGCGCCGCGGGCTCGCCTGTCCAACGGGTTGCGACGCAGGGGCAGCCGGTCCACCAGCGGCCGCAGCAGGCCGCGGGTGCGGGGACGCTCGCCGCCGTCGTGCCGGCGCCTGGCCTCGGCCAGGATGTTCGCGGCCATCTCCGGGAACACCACGGCGTGGAAGGGCAGGATGGCGGTCCAGTAGGCGCGTCCGAGCAGGCCGTCCGGCATGAAGACCGCCCGCTGGCGGTAGACGGAGCCTCCGCCCTCCCGCGGCTCGGTGCTCAGCTGCAGCCAGGCCCGCCCGCCGGCCTTCATCTCCGCCCGCAGGGTCAGCCGCCGCCCCGGCTCCACGTCCTCCACCCGCCACCAGTCCACGGCGTCGCCGCGTCGCAGGTGGTTCGGGTCCCGCCGGCCGCGGGTCAGGCCGGGCCCGCCGGCCAACTTGTCCATCAGCCCGCGGATCTTCCACAGCAGCGGGGTGGAATACCAACCGTTGGCGCCGCCCACCGACTCGATCACCGGCCACACCTCCTGCGCGGGCAGGTCGGACTCGCGCTCGCGCTCGTCCGTGTAGACCGTGGTGCCGGCCCACTCGGGATCCGAGGGCAGGGAGGCGGCCGGGTCCGCGGAGCTCTGGAGGTCCGCGTCGAAGGTGACGTCCAGGGGACCCTCCTTCTCCCGCTTCAGCGCCAGCCGCACGGCGTCCATGTAGGAGGTCAGCCCGCCCGGCGGGTCCGGGATGAGGTCGCGGACCGAGCGGTCCTCCACGACCGCCTCCTCGGCGAGGGATGCGGCCAGGGGCAGGGCCACCGCGACCGGGATGGGGGTCACCATGCCGATCCAGAAGCCCGCCAGGGTCTTCAAGGGCAACGGGGTGGGGATCACGATGCGTCGGGACAGGCCGGCGGCCTTGGCGTAGTCCACCAGCACGCTCGCGAACGACTGGGGGTGTCCGTTGCCGATCTGGGCCCGCAGCTGCACGGGCTCCGGGAGGGCGCAGGCCTGCAGGAGGTAGTACAGGACGTCGCGGATGGCCAGCGGCTCCACCCGGTTCCTCAGCCAGGACGGGCCGGGCATCACGGGCAGCCGCTCGGCGAGATGGCGGATCATCTCGAACGAGGTGGAGCCCGAGCCGATGATCACCCCGGCCTCGAACGTCAGCGCCGGGGTCGCCGCCCGCTCGAGACGCTCGGCCACGAGGGCGCGGGAGCGCATGTGGTCGGACAGCTCCGCGACGGGGACCGTGTCCGGGTGCAGGCCGGAGAGATAGACGAGCTGGGCCACGCCGGCCGTGTCCGCGGCGGTGCCCACGATGTCCGCGATCCGCTGCTCCTGGGCCACGAAGTCGCCGCCCCCGCCCATGGAGTGCACGAGGTAGAGCACGGTGTGCACGTCCTGCATGGCGGCTTCGACGAGGTCCGCCTCGGTGAGGTCGAGCTCCACCGCCTCGATGCTGTCCGACCACGGTCGGTCCGCGAGGTCGGAGGGGTTCCGGGCGCCGGCCCGGACGTCGAAGCCGGCGGCGAGCAGCTCGGGGATGAGGCGCCCGCCCACGTAACCGGTGGCACCGGTGACGAGGACGCGACGGCCCCGGCCGTCCGGCAGGGACAGGCCGAGGGGGGAGGTGTGGGACGCCGGCGTGGCACCGG
>NZ_LR732370.1:1947490-1967042 GCF_902506395.1 Micrococcus sp. 116 | reverse complement strand
GGGGAGGGCTGTGTGGACGCCATGGGCGCACTCTAGGGTCCGGGGCGGGTCGGGCTGAAGGTCTCAGGTGTGCGGACCCGGGGCCCGTGAGTGGGCACGCCGCCGGACCGGTGTCGGTCGGAGCGGGCCCGGCACGGTCCGTGAAAGACTGCTCGCTATGGCCACTGCAGATTCCGGAGACGTCCTGCCGCACCTGCGCACCGAGGCCATCCGCGCCGTCGTCGGGCCCACCAGTGCGGACCGCGGCTTCGCCGTGGCCGCGTCGGGTGCCGTGGGGCGCCTGCGCTATGACGCCGCCACCGGCCGTCTGAGCGCCTCCGTCCAGGGCACCGCGCCCAGCCCCTACCGGGTGCAGGTGCAGCTGCAGGAGGCCTACGACGACGCCGCCGAGGACGGCGCCGGCGCCCTCATGGAGCCGGTGGGCGGGCGCTGCACGTGCCCGGTCGGGACGGACTGCAAGCACGTGGCCGCCGCGCTCTACCAGGTGGTCCGCCTCGACGCCGACCAGGCCCTCGACGACGCCCGCCGCAAGCTCGCCGAGATGGTCACCACGGCGGACGCGCTGCCCGCGCCCGCCGGCCGGGGCCACGACGGCGGCGGCCCGGCCGGCCTCGACGCCCCGGCCGCGGACGGGGCGGCACCCCCACCCCCTGCCGGCCTGGACTGGCGACGGGTCATGGAGCCGCTGGCCGGACTCCACGGCCCGCGCCGGGTGGGCACGCCGCCCGCGCTGGCGATCGGCGTGGAGCTCGTGGCCGAGTCCTCCCGCAACGCGTTCCAGCAGTGGGGCCCGGCGACCGCCGGGGAGGAGCAGGTGCGCGAGGGCCGCCCGCTGTACGTGACCGTGCGCCCGCTCAAGCGCGGGGCCAAGGGGACGTGGATCAAGGGCGGGCTGACGTGGAAGGCGTTCCAGTTCCCGCGCGCCGAGTTCGCCCCCGCCCAGGAGCGGGCGATGCGCCTGATCTGGCGTCAGGTCCAGGCCGAGGACTCCTACCCGGGCGACGCCTGGTTCGGTCTGCACGTCTTCGACTCCCCGCGGATCTGGCAGCTGCTCGCGGAGGCCCGCGAGGTCGGGGTGGAGCTCGTGCCGCTGGGGCTGCTGACGGACGTGGTGCTGGAGGCGCCCGTCGCCGTCGGGCTGGACGTCACCGCCGCCCCCGACGGCGGTCTGGACGTGGCCCCGTCCCTGGACCCGGCCCCGCCCGGCCCCGGGCTGAGCGGTGTGCACGCCGTGGGCGGCATCGGCTTCTACCGCGTGGAGCTCACGGACGAGGAGGCCGTGCTCCACCTGATCCCCGCCGCACGCCCCGTCCCCGAGGCCGTGCAGCAGCTCGTGCTCGCCGGCGGGCCCGTGCGCGTGCCCGCCGCGGACCGCGAGGAGTTCCTCGGCCGGATCTACCCGCGGCTGCGTGGCGCCCTGCCCGTGACCAGCGGCGACGCCTCCGTGGAGCTGCCCGAGTTCGAGCCGCCCGTGCTGCGGCTGCGCGCCGACTTCCGACCCGGCCACGAGCTCGTGCTGCGCTGGTCCTGGCTCTACTTCGACCCGCCCCGCGAACTCGGCCTCGACGCCGGCGGCGACCCCCTGCGGGACACCCGGCACGAGGACGCGGTGCTGCGCGCCGTGGCCGAGCTCTGGCCGCGCGCCGGCCGTGCGGAGGAGCAGGTCCTCGAGGGCGTGGGCGCCGCCCGGTTCTCCGAGCAGGTGCTGCCGCTGCTGCAGCGCGCGGACCACGTGCGCGTGGACGTCACCGGCGACCGCCCCGACTACCGCGAGCTGAAGGCCGCCCCGCGCATCGAGGTCGGCACGAAGGCCACGCAGAACGACTGGTTCGACCTCGGCGTGCAGGTCTCCGTGGACGGGCACGTGCTGCCGTTCGTGGAGCTGTTCACCGCGCTCGTGCAGGGCAGGACCACGCTGATCCTCGCGGACGGCTCCTACCTGGGCCTCGACCACCCCGCCTTCGACCGGTTGCGCGCCCTGCTCTCCGAGGCCGCCACCCTGCAGGAGTGGACCCCGGAGCACACCCCCGTCTCACGGCACCAGGTCGGCTTCTGGGAGGACCTCAAGGAGCTCGCGGACGAGGTGGACGAGGACCCGGAGTGGACCGCCGCCGTCGGGCGTCTGGCCGCCGTCGAGCGCCTCCCCGAGGCCCCGCGCCCCGCCGGCCTGAAGGCCGACCTGCGCCCCTACCAGGAGGAGGGCCTGCGCTGGCTCGCGTTCCTGTGGGAGCAGGACCTCGGCGGGATCCTGGCCGACGACATGGGCCTGGGCAAGACCGTCCAGACCCTCGCGCTCTTCGCCCACGCGCGCCAGGCCCGGCCCGAGCGGCCGCCGTTCCTCGTGGTCGCGCCGAGCTCCGTGGTGTCCGTGTGGGCGGCCGAGGCCGAGAAGTTCACCCCGGACCTCGACGTGCGCGTCCTGGACACCACCACCCGCAAGCGCGGCACCGCCGTGGCGGACGAGGTGGCGGGGGCGGACGTGGTGGTCACCAGCTACACGCTCCTGAGGATCGACGCCGGCCAGTACGGCGGACTCGACTGGGGCGGGGTGGTCTTCGACGAGGCACAGTTCCTGAAGAACCGCGCCGCGAAGGTGCACACGGTGGCCCGCGACCTGCGCGCCCCCTTCCGGCTGGCCATCACCGGCACGCCGATGGAGAACTCCCTCAGCGACCTGTGGGCGCTGCTGGGCGTCGTCGTGCCGGGCCTGTTCCCGAGCCACCGCCGGTTCCGCGAGACCTACGTGACCCCCATCGAGACCGGGGGGGACCCCGAGCGGATGGCGGCCCTGCGCCGCCGCGTGCGCCCGTTCATGCTGCGCCGCTCCAAGGAGCTCGTGGCGAAGGACCTGCCGTCCAAGCAGGAGCAGATCCTCCAGGTGGAGCTCGAGCCGGCCCACCGCAAGCTCTACGACCGCGTGCTCCAGCGCGAGCGCCGCAAGGTGTTGGGCCTGCTCGGGGACATGGACGGCAACCGGTTCACCATCTTCACGTCGCTCACGCTGCTGCGGATGCTCGCGCTGGCGCCGCAGATCGTCGACGACCAGTACGCCTCCGTGCCCAGCTCGAAGCTCGAGCGGTTCCTCGACGACCTCACCGAGGTGATCGGCGAGGGGCACCGCGTGATCGTGTTCAGCCAGTTCACGAGCTTCCTGCGGGTGATCGCCGAGGAGCTGGACCACCTGGAGATCGAGCACGCGTACCTCGACGGCTCCACGCGCGGGCGCGCCGACGTGATCCGCGGCTTCCGCGAGGGCGAGGCGCCGGTGTTCCTGATCTCCCTGAAGGCGGGCGGCTTCGGCCTGACCCTGACCGAGGCGGACTACGTGTTCCTCATGGATCCGTGGTGGAACCCCGCTGCGGAGGCGCAGGCCGTGGACCGGGCGCACCGGATCGGGCAGGAGCGGACCGTGATGGTCTACCGGCTCGTGTCCGAGGGGACGATCGAGGAGAAGGTGCTCGAGCTGCAGCGGCGCAAGGCCGAGCTGTTCGGCGCGCTCATGGACGAGTCCGACGACTCCGGAGCCGGCGCCTTCACCGACTCCCTCACCGCCGAGGACATCCGGGAGATGCTCGGCGCCGAGGAGTGAGGGCCGCGCGAGGCGGGCCGGACGTTTTCGTTCACGAAACGGCGGCGTGTCGCGACGTTTTCGTTGATGAAACGGCGTCCCGCCCGCCCGTTTCGTCAACGAAAGTCGTCCCCGGGGCGCCGTTTCCCGAACGAAAGCGGGGGGTAGCCTCGGGCCATGCGTCGCCCGTCCCGTTCCAGCACCACCACCCCCACCTTCGTGCCGTCCGCCCGGTCGCAGGTGCCGCCGTTCACGGTGATGAGCATCCTCGGCCGGGTCGCCGAGCTGCGTGCCGCCGGCCACGACGTCGTCAGCCTGTGCGCGGGGGAGCCGGGCGGGGGCGCCCCGCCCGCCGTCGACGCCGCGGCCGCCGCCGTCCACGCCTCCGGCTGTGCCCTCACCTACACCCCGGCGCTGGGCCTGCCGGAGCTGCGGGCCGCCGTCGCCGGCCACTACCGCCGCTGGTACGGGCTCGACGTGCGCCCCGAGCAGGTCGCGATCACCACGGGCTCCTCGGGGGCGTTCATGCTCGGCTTCCTCGCGGCGTTCTCCCCGGGGGACCGCGTGCTCCTGCCGCGCCCCGGCTATCCGGCGTACCGCAACATCCTCACGGCGCTCGGGGTGGAGGTGGTGGACGTGGACGTCGACGCCGGCACCCGCTACCAGCCCACGGTCGCCCACCTGGAGGCGGCGCTCGCGGAGGGCCCGGTCGCGGGGCTCGTGCTCGCCTCCCCGGCCAATCCCACGGGCACGATGGTCAGCGCCGCCGAGCTCGCCGAACTCGCCCGCTGGTGCGAGGAACGCGGTGTGCGGCTCGTCTCGGACGAGATCTACCACGGCATCGTGCACACGGACGGGGAGGGGCTCGGCGCCTGCGCATGGCGCACCTCCCGCACCGCGCTCGTGGTCAGCTCGTTCTCCAAGTACTGGGGCATGCCCGGCTGGCGGCTGGGCTGGATGCTCATGCCGGACGATCTGGCCGCCGCGGTCGACGGCCTCGCCGGCTCGGTCGCCCTCTGCCCGCCCGCCGCGGCACAGGAGGCGGCCGTCCACGCGTTCAGCGAGGAGTCCTACGCGTTCTGCGCTGAGCAGGCCGGCGGCTTCACGGCGACGCGCGGCGTCGTGCTGGCCGCCCTGCCCCGGCTCGGCTGGGCCGACGCCGCCCCCGCCGACGGCGCCTTCTACCTGTGGGCCCGTCTCGCCCCGGGCATGCTGGCGGAGTTCGGCAGCGCCGTCGGCTACTGCGCCGCCCTGCTGGAGGAGGCCGGCGTCGCGCTGACCCCCGGCGACGACTTCGACGCCGTCCACGGGCCCGAGTCCGTCCGGCTCTCCTTCGCCGCCGGCCCGGACGCCCTCCACGAGGCGCTCGAGCGGATCGCCGCCTGGCACGCGGCGCGCGGCCTGGCCTGACGGGCTCCGCCGCACGCCGCACCGGCCGACGTCTCAGCCGCCCAGCCGGTAGCGGCGCCCGAGCGGCGTGTCCGTGACGGCCCGGTCGCCGCGTCGAGGGCGTCACGTGCCGGTTCCCGCGACGGGGGCGCGCCGTCGGCGCCGCCGGGATGACGGGGTGAGGTCCACCGCAGTATTGCGAATCATCCGCAACAGTCTTTATTGTGAATCAGTCGCATCTTCTCGCTCTCGTGAAAGGCTCCCCGTGTCCCACTTCGCCCCGCAGCGCCGTTCCACGCGCACCGCCACCTTCTCCGCCACCCTCGCCGCCGCGGCCATCGCCCTGACGGCGTGCGGCGCGGACGCCGACCCGTCCGGCCCGACGTCGGCACCCGCCTCCGCCGCGGGCGGCTCCGAGTCGCCGGCGGGTGAGGCGACGGCGGCCTCCTCCGTCTCCGCGGAGGACCGCGTCGACCCGACCCAGACCACCGAGGTCTCCGCGGTGACGCCGCGCATCCTGCTCTCGCACGAGGACGGGCTCACGCTGCTCGACGCCGAGTCCGGTGAGGTGGTGAAGGAGCAGGACATCACGGGCTTCAAGCGGCTGAGCAACGCCGGCAACGGCAAGGACGTCCTGGTGACCACCGGGAAGGGCTGGGAGGTGTTCTCCACCGGCATCCAGGCCAAGGCCCACGGCGATCACGTCCACAACTACGAGTCCGCGCCCGGCATGACCGGCGTAACGTTCCCGGGTGAGCATCCCGGCCACGTCGTCACCCACAACGGCAAGACCACCCTCTTCGCGGACGGCACGGGCGCGATCCGCACCTTCGACTCGACCCACCTGGACAAGGCGACCCCGGACCTCATGCCCGTCATGACGGAGGCCGAGACCGAGGACCCGCACCACGGCGTGGCGCTCGAGCTCTCCGACGGCACCCTCTTCACCACGCAGGGCACCGAGGACTCCCGGAACACGCTCCAGGTGATCGACCCGAAGACCGGCGAGGTCACGGCCGAGACCGACGACTGCCCCGGCAGTCACGGCGAGGCCGCGGCCCAGCCGACGGAGGCGGGCGACGTCGTCGTGATGGGCTGCGAGAACGGGCCCGTCGTGTACCGGGACGGCGAGTTCCACAAGGTGGACGTCGAGACCGAGTACCAGCGCTCCGGGAACCTGTTCGGGTTGCATGACTCACCCATCGTCCTGGGTGATCACAAGGTCGAGGAGGAGCCGAAGGAAGCCGTCGAGCGGCCCACGGGGATCGCCCTCATCGACACCCGTACCGATGAGCTCACCACCGTGGACCTCGGCTCGTCCTACTGGTTCCGCTCGCTCGGCCGCGCTGAGGACGGCTCCGCGGTCGTGCTGACCTACGACGGCGAGGTCAACGTGATCGACGAGGAGACCGGTGAGGTCACCGCCGAGTACCCGGTGATCGAGCCGTGGAAGGAGAAGGACGAGTGGCAGGAGCCCGGTCCGATCCTGAAGGTCGCCGGGAACACCGCCTACGTGACGGACGCGGAGAACCGGAGGCTCGTGGCCGTGGACCTGGAGACCGGTGAGACCGTCCTGGAGAAGGACCTGGAGTTCGCCCCGGTCGAGATGGCCGTGGTCACCGGCGAGCCCGAGTCCGTGAAACCCGAGGAGGGCGCGCACGGTGACGAGGACCACGACGACGACGGCCACGAGGGCCACGACCACGGCGCCGAGCCCTCGGAGGGCCACGAGGGGCACGACCATTGATCGTGTGACGAGACTCCGGCCGGGCGCCCTTCGTGGGGAGGGGTGCCCGGTCGGCGGCCGGGGGCGTCGTGGGGACGCTGACGGCCAGGGCCGGCACCTGCCGCCGGCCCGTGGATGGAGGAGGGCGGGGTCGCGTCGTGGGGACGCGGCCCCGCCCGCCTGTCCGCAGGCCCCGCTCCGGGAGGGCCTGCCGGATCCAGGAGGGCCTGCCGGAGAGGATGCCCCGGGGATGGTGGGGTCAGTCGGCCACCGGATCGTGGTCCGTGATCACGCTCAGGCGGTACCGGGTGCCCTCGGGGACCTCGGCGCTCACCACCAGGTCCTCCGCGTCCGACTCCGGCACCATGACGACGTATCCGCCGCAGCGGTCCGACCACCCCAGGGGTTGGTAGGCGGCGAAGCCGTCCGCCCCGAGGATGCCCACCGAGGACGGGCCGGCGTCCGGGTCGTCGCACAGCAGCATCAGGCGCAGGGTGCCCTCGGGGCGTTCGCCGCCCATCGCCGCGCCCCCCTCCCCGGGGGTCTGGAGGCCCTGCAGCTCGGAGGCGATCACGTTGACGTCCGTCGTGGGCGTGCCGGGCAGCTCGACGCCCTCCAGGGCCCGGGCCAGGGGGTCCTCCGTCGGACTGCCCGCCCGGTGCGTGACGGCGGCCTCCGGGAGGGCGGCGAGGAAGCCCTCGCTCAACGGCAGAGCCCCGTTCCTGGCGGGATCGGCGCCCTCGGGCACGAACCCGGCACCGGCGGTGGAGCCGCCGCCCGAACCCTGCGTGGCGCTCCCGGAGGCCGGCGCCGGAGTGCTCGGCGCCGTGGTGCCGGAGGCTGGCCCGCCCGCGGACGGCGTGGTGGTCTCGGACGTGCTCGACGGGGACGGCGTCGTGTCGGAGGACGCCGCAGGGGAGGGTGTGGTGCCGGACGCCGTCGCTGGGCCCCCGCCGCCGGAGCAGCCGGCGAGCGTGAGGGCCAGGGTCAGGGCCGCCGTCGTGGCCGGGAGGGCATGGCGGGCGGAGCGGAGGGAAGGGGGTGAGGGGGTCAAGGCGGACCTCCGTCGGTCGGGGGAGCCCGTGCTCCCGGACGCCGGCCCGACCGGTCGTCGTGCAGTGCGTGAGGGGAGACTATGCATCGCATGGGTCCCCGTCTAGCCCCCGGTGTGAGGGACGCCGGATGTGCGCTTCGCGCGCGGCGGGGAGGAGTCCTCAGGCGGCCGGTGCCTGACCCCGCACCTGCCGCAGCACCTCGGGGGCGACCGCCGCGGCCCAGTCCTCGTAGCCGGCGCCGTTGGGGTGGAACAGGTCCCGGGCCAGGCGGCTGACCTGGTGCCTCAGATTCCGCCGCCACGTGGCCGCGTGCACGTCCGCCACGCCGAGGCCGTGCCGGGCGGCCACCCGCCGCACCACCGTGTTCGCCCGGCGCACGCGAGCCTCGAACGGCGGGATGCGGAACGTCGGGACCAGGCCCAGCGTGGCGCCGGCGGGCAGGGCGCGGGCGATCGCCTCGAGGGGCTCCTCGAAGGCGGCCTCGCGGAACCGCCAAGCCCAGGTGACGTCGTTGCCGCCGACGACGCACGTCACCGCGTCCACCCCGCTCGCCGGCATGAGGGGCAGCTGGTCGGCGAGCACGTCCTTCGCCATGGCCCCGCTGACGGCGAGGTTCACCACCCGCACGGGCCGGCCGGTCTCGGCGGCCACCCGCTCGGCCACCTGGGCCACGTACGTGCGCTCCACGCTCTCGGCCCCGATCCCGACGGCGGCCGAGTCGCCCAGCACCACCCACGTGAGCGCGTCGGGGTCCGCGCGGGCGGCGAGGGCGTGCCAGTGGGCGCGGTAGTCGGCGTCGTGCTGGGCCTGCCAGCCGGAGGGGGAGGGCATGCGCGCCAGGCTACCGGCGCCCTGACGTGCGGACACGCGGGAGGGCCTCGACTCGGGCCACCTCATGGGCCAGGATCCGGCCATGACGTTCCTCCGGGCCGTGGGCCGCTTCTACGGACGCTACGCGCAGTTCGGCGGCCGGGCCGGGCGCGCCGAGTTCTGGTGGGTGGTGCTGTACCTGTCCCTCGCGTCCCTCGGCATCACCCTCCTGTTCGGGGCCCTCGGGGCGGACACGACGACGGCCACCCCCTCCGCCGTCGTGTTCCCCGGCTTCGCGGTCAGCGGTCTCAGCGTCCCCGCCGTCGACTCGATGACCGAGGCCTACCAGGCCTTCTCGGGGGTCTGGGGCCTGCTCCATCTGGTGCCCGCCTGGGCGCTGACGGCCCGGCGCCTGCACGACGCCGGGCTCAGCCGCGCCTGGCTGCTCCTGGCGCTGCTGCCCGTGCTCGGTGCGATCGCCCTGCTGGTGATGGTGCTCCAGCCCTCGGATCCGCGGGTGGCCGCGGAGGCCGCCGCGCCGAGCGGTCAGTCGTCGACGACCTGAACGTCCACGCGGATGTTGCCGCGGGTGGCGTTGGAGTAGGGGCAGACCTGGTGGGCGGCGTCGGCGAGCTGCTGCGCCTCGTCCTGGGGCAGGTCCGGGATGACGACCTCGAGGGTGACGGCCAGGCCGAAGCCCTCGCCGGCCTTGCCGATCGAGACGCGGGCGCCCACGGAGGAGTCGCCGAGCTTCTTCTTGGCCTGGCGGGCGACGCTCTGCAGGGCGGAGTGGAAGCACGCGGCGTAGCCGGCGGCGAAGAGCTGCTCGGGGTTGGCGCCGTCGCCGCTGCCGCCCATCTCGGCGGGGATCGCCAGGTCCATGTCGACGCGGCCGTCCGCGGTCCGGACGTGGCCGTTGCGGCCGCCGCCCGTGGCGATGGCCTCGGTGGTGTAGAGGGGCTCGATCTCGATCACGGTGTGCTCCTTGACGGTGTCTGGCCCGGGGTGCCGGGGGCCGCTCGACGGCGGCCACGGTCCAAAGTAGTCCGCGATCAGGTTGTGTGCAATCCAGTTGTCTGCGGGGTAGGTTGTCCGGGTGGACGTCACCCCCCTCGACCTCGACCGCCAGCTGTGCTTCTCCCTCTACCGCGCCAGCCGGGCGGTGACCCGCGCCTACCGGCCCCTGCTCGAGGAGCTGGGCCTCACCTACCCCCAGTACCTCGTGATGCTGGTGCTCTGGCAGGAGGACGGGCCGGTGGGCGTGAACGACATCGGCGCGCGCCTGGGACTCGACAGCGGCACCCTCACCCCGCTGCTGCGCCGCCTCGACCACGCCGGCCTGGTCACCCGTGCCCGCAGCGCCGACGACGAGCGGCGTCGCCTCATCTCCCTCGCCCCCGCCGGCCGGGACCTGCGCGAGGCCGCCGCCGACATCCCCGCACGCATGGCCGACCTCTACCCCGGGCCGGCCGGACAGCGGGAGGAGCTCAAGGCCTTCCTGGACGAGCTGGCCGCGGGACTCGACTGAGCCGGGGCGCGGGCGGGGGCGCAGGATCCCCGCGACCGCCTGCTGTGCTCAGGACCGCGTCATGAGGACGCGGTCCTGAGCACATCGAGCGGTCTTCTCAGGACGCCGCCCGGGCCACCACACCGCCCCGCCCCGACCGCACCGGCGCGGTGCGGCGGTACCAGTCCAGGCAGAAGACGGCGATCAGCACGAGGTCGATCCAGTCGCCGCCGTAGTACATGAGCTGGGCGCCGGCCTGGGCCTCCGCCACGCCCACGCCCGCCGGCGGATGCGCGTAGACGTGCTTGGAGAGGATCGCGTGCAGCGCGAGGAACGCCACGAGCACACCTGCCCGCAGCGGGTGTCCGTGCGGGTGCGGTGCCGGGTCCACCTGCAGGATCGCGGCGGTGAACACCCACCCGGCCAGCAGCACGTGCACGTGCACCAGCAGATGCCCCACCGCGGAGGCATGCATCCAGGCGTGCAGGGGTGTGGTGTAGAGCAGCCACAGCCCGCCGATGTTCAGCAGCCCCGCCACCACCGGGTGCGAGACCACCCGCACGTACGGCGTGGACAGCACCCGGGACAGCCGCCGCGCCCACGCCACGGGCAGGCCCCGCAGGGCCACGGTCACCGGCGCGGACAGCACCAGCAGCAGCGGGGCGAGCATGCCCAGCAGCAGGTGCCCCCACATGTGGGCCGTGAAGTCGTGGTGGCCGAGCACCCCCAGCGGTCCCACCGCCACGACGCCGGCCACCACCCCCGCGGCCGCGCTCAGGGTGCGCGCGTCGGACCAGGCGCGGCCCCGGCGTCGTCCGGCGCGGACCAGCGCCGCATAGGCGACCAGGAACAGCAGGAGTCCGCCGCCGATGACGACGCCGGCCAGCGGGAACGGGGCGCTCGCCGCCTGGGCGCCGAGCTCCGCCCCGATCCCGCCGGGGTGCTCATGCACGGGCGGCCGCCCGGCGGGAGCCGCGCCGCCACGCCAGGGTGCCGATCATGAGGAAGGCGATCGCAATGGCCATCCACACGAGGTCGTACACGGGGATGTCGTCCACGGGCGCGTACGGGCCGGTGCCCTGCAGCTCCGTGGGGATGACCTCGTACCGGATCTGGTGGATCCTCATGAGCTTGTGCTGGACGGTGCCGTCCCACGCCTGGAACGCGCCCGCGCCGATCAGCACCGCCGGCCACCACCGGCCGACGCCGGGGCCGCCGCGGCGTCGCACGTCCGCGAAGAGGAACAGCCCGGCCACGGCGGCGAACCAGCCGAAGGCGTGGAAGAGTCCGTCGGAGACCAGGCCGACGGCCGCGGTGGACAGGTCGTAGAAGTGGTGCCAGTGCAGGAGCTGGTGCAGGACGACCTCGTCGACGAAGGCGGCCACGCCCACCCCGAAGAGGATCCCGGACAGCAGCAGGCGGCGGTGGAGGTCCCGCCACACCCGGCCCCGCCCCTGCCGTCCATGCCGCGGGCTTCGACGAGCTCGACCGGACGACGGCCTACCGCCTCTGGCAGCTGCGGTCGCTGGTGTTCGTCGTCGAGCAGGACTGCCCCTACCTGGACCTGGACGGCCGCGACCTCGAGCCGGCCACCGTCCACCTGTGGGTCGAGGACGAGGCGGGCACGCCCGTCGCCACGCTGCGGCTGCTGGACGACGGCGACGTCGCCCGCATCGGCCGCGTCGTCACCCACCCCGACGCGCGGGGCCGGGCCCTGGCCGGGGCGCTGCTGGACGAGGCGGTCGCCCGGATCGGCGGGCGGCCGAGCGTGCTGGACGCCCAGGCCCACCTGGCGCACTGGTACGCCCGCTGGGGCTACGCGCCGGACGGGCCGGAGTTCCTCGAGGACGGCATCCCGCACGTGCCGATGCGGCGGGCGGGGGCGGGTGCGACGGACGGGCGTCGCGCGCACACCTGAGAATCGACTGCGGAAGTGACCCTTCTGGGGGTGTCAGCGGGCCTCAGAGGGGTCACTTCTGCAGTCGATTCCGGACGTCGCCGCTCGACGTCGCCTGCAGCTCCGCGGCCGTCTCTGGATCCGGGGTCACCACAGTGAACCGCTGTCCGTCGTGGGTGGCGAGGACCAGCCCGGCGGGGCCGCCGAGGTCCAGCCGCACGCCGCGGCGGGAGCGGGCCCGCCCCGTCACTGGCCAGTTGATGTAGGCGCCGCCCGGCCCGACGTCGTCCTGGACCTCCACCGTGGCCAGTGAGTCCAGGGGCAGCTCACGGGAGTACAGCGGGGCCCGGAGGCGGAGTACGCCGGCGGCGGGGTCCGCCGCGAGCTCGATGCGGGCGCGCAGGAACGCCACCTGGCTCAGCCACACGACCAGCCCGAGGCTCACCGCGGCGATCACGAGGATGCCCGCCGACCGTAGGGCCGGATCCAGCACGAGCAAGAGGACCAAGGGGAGCGCCGTGACGAACACCAACGCCCACCCCAGCACCGCGTAGCCGGGCGGCGGCTCGACGACGGCGGTGCGCGCCGCCTCGGCCGGCGCGGTGGTCATCGGCGCCGGTCCGGGTCCGACGGGGGCTTCAGCCCGAACCGGACGATGTGGAACGCCAGACCCAGCAGCAAGAGCCCCCAGCCGATGAGTCCTCGCCATTCGAGGTCCGTGAAGGAGAGGACGTAGAGGCCCGCGACGGTGGCGAGCACCGCCGCAAGAGGCCAGTCGGCGGCCGCCATCGCCAGCACCACCAGGAGCACGGCGGCGATCGTCACTGCGGTGTACCGCAGGAACAGGGCGCGGTTGCCGAGCGCCTCCTCGAGTCGTGACTCCGTGCCGGTGTGGACGGGGGTGGTACCGGGGGCGGCCTTGAAGAGGCGGATGTGGCCGTAGGTGAGCGCGGGCGTCCAGCCGGCGGCCCGGAAGAGGTCGAAGTGGTGGTCGTCGGGGTCGGTCTCGTAGGACATGTCGAAGACGACGTCCTCGGGCTCGGCGTCCTCGAAGCGCCAGCCGTGGGCGGCCAGGGAGAACCCGGTCAGCCGCTGGCCGCGGCGGGCCGTGTCTTCGAACCTCGCGAGGTCCTTCTCCGGGGTGAAGGCCGGCCCACTGCTCATGCGTGTGGTGCTCATGTCGTCTCCATGATCTGGTCGGCCATCGCCAGGATTCCGCGCCGGCGCTCGATGTCGCTCATCAGGACGCCGCGTCCCCGGGGGTGAGGCGATGGACGCGTCGGGCGTCGTCGCCGTCGAACTCCTCGATGAACCCGGCATCCCTGAGCTTCTTCAACGTGGTGTGGAGATGCGGATCATCGGGGTCCCGCCACTCCCCGAGAATCATTGAGGGATATATCTCTGAGTGACACTCAGTCATCGACTGCCGGTGGGTGCAAGGGGATGGGGCATCGGATGCCGACCTTGACGCCCCCCCGGGCGCGACGACGCCCCGGATGCGCGCGGCACCCGGGGCGTCGTCGGTGGGACGAGGTGGTCGGTCAGTGGCCGTAGCCGCCCTCGTCGTTCTCCTCGGTCTCCTTCTCGGACTGCTCGGCCTTGGCCGCGAGGCCGTCGACCTCGGCGGGCGCCTGCTGCGCGGCCTGGTCCTGGTCGCCGGGGGCGTCGGAGTTCTTCGTCTCGGGGATCTGCTGATCAGCCATGGGTGCCCTCCTCAGGCGTGGTGGGAGGGGCGCCGGGTGAGCGCCCCCTGTCCGACGGCGCCCGGGGTGGGGTGGGCCGACGTCGTCGCAAGTCAACCAAGGGTCAGGCCGACACGCCCACCCCTGGCCCTCCTGCCGGAGGCCCCCGGGTCAGTCCTTGCCGGGCAGCAGGTCGCGGGCGGTCTCGGCGGCGCGCTGGAGCAGGGAGTCGTCCCCGCCGCCGGCCCAGGAGGGGTCGTGGGGCATCGGGCCCATCGGATCGGCCGCGTCCGGGTCGGGTCCACCGCTGCACCTCGTTGCGCGACTTGGCTCGCGGGTAGTAGCGCATGACCTCCGCGTCTCCGAGGAGCCGGCACATGTCGTCGAGGTCAGCGTCGGTCATGCACCGGAACGTGAGTCGATCGGTGGGTTGCGGGATCACCCGACGACCTTACCGACGGCACTGAGCCGTGCCGCGGTCTGCCGCGCTCACCCCACGAAGACGCAGAAGGGGTGGCCGGCCGGGTCCGCGAACACGTACAGGGGCTCGTCCTCGTCGTCGGAGCGGTCCTGGACGAGGCGCCCGCCCAGGCGCAGGGCGTGGCCGTGGGCCGCGTCGAGGGAATCGCGGTCCGGCACGGTGAAATCCAGGTGCAGCTGCATCGGCACCTCGGGTGACGGCCACGTGCTGGGCTTCAGTTCCTCGGTGCGCTGGAATGTCAGGACGCGGCGGCCGTCGTCGTCCAGCAGCACGAGCCAGTCCGCGCTGTCCGGCTCGCGGCCGTCCGCGAGCTCGTCGCCCGCGCGGTAGTGGAGGCCGAGGAGCTCGCGGTAGAACTCCGCGACGGAACGGATGTCGACGGCGTCGACGACCGGCTGCTGGAGCACGGGGCGGCTGACCATGGCCACACATTAAGCGACCTCGGCGTCCGCGTCAGCGTCTCGGCCTCAGTCGACGTCGTCGCGCCCCGCATCCACCCACCGCGCGGCCGGCACGACGGCGGCCAGCGAGACCACCGCCAGGACCTGCCACCCCGCGAGCGCCCAGCCGACCCCGAGCGTCGCCCCGAGCGCACCTCCCGCGAGGGTCGCCAGCGGCACGGAGCCCCGGGTGAGGGTGCGGCGCATCGCGGTGACCCGCCCGAGCGTGCCCTCGGGGCAGGCGCGGGCGGTCACGGCGGCCTGGGTGATGTTCCCGAGCAGGACCATGAACCCCCAGAGGGCGGCGCCGGCCAGCAGCCACGGCCCGGCATGAGCGCGGTCGGCGTAGGCCAGCAGGTGCAGCCCCACGGCCACGGCGCAGCCGACCGAGCCGAGGAGGATGCACCGGCGCTCGCCCAGGCGGTCGATGGCCCGGCCCGCCAGGGACGAGGCCGCCAGTGCCCCGACCGCGCCGGCGGTGATCTGGACGCCCAGGAACTCCGGCCCGAGCCGCAGGTCGGTCAGGATCCAGACCGCCTCGACCGGGGCGAAGAGGGCCATGCCCACATTGGCGGCCACCGACCCCATCGTCAGCAGCCACAGGACCGGGGTGCGCCGCAGGACCGTCCACCCCTCCGCGGCGTCCTTCCCGAACCGGGCCCAGCGGGAGAGGACGTCCGCGACGCCGGGGTCCCCGTCGTCGTCCGGGACGTCCGCCGCGGCGGAGGGCCGCAACCGCACCCGGAGCGCGACGATCGCCGCCGCGAAGAGGAACGCCGTCGCGATGCCGAGCACGGGCCCTGCGCCCAGCGACCCGACGAGGACGCCCGCCGCGGCGGGCACGATCAACACGAGGGCGGCGTCGGCGGACTCGAGCCGCGCCGTCAGGCGGGCGACGGCGGTGGCCGGCACGACGCGCGGCACGAGCGCGGTCTGGGTGGTCTCGGCCAGCACCGTGAGCACGCCCAGCAGGGCCATGACGGCGGCGAGGTGGCCGAACGTGAGCGCGTCGAGCGCCCACGCCACGACGAGCGAGCCGAGCACCGCCGCCTTGGCGAGGCCGGTGGCCGCGAGCAGCCGCGGGCTGAGGTGTCGGTCCACCACGATGCCGATGGGCACGCCGAGCAGGAGGAATCCCAACCCGGAGAGCGTCATCAGCACGCCCATGCCGTCGGCGCCCACGCCGAGCAGGAGCACCGCCAGGACATCCAGGGCGACGTCCGAGGCGGACCGGCCACCCGCGTCGAGGGCGTTGGAGGCGACCAGCCACCGCGCCCGTCCTTCCGGCGGCGGGGGCGTCCCAGTGTCAGGGGTGCGGGGGGCAGGCGTCTGGCGACGCGGGTCCGTGCTCACCGCCACACGTGGAGCAGGTAGCCGTAGCTCAGTGACGTCGCTGCGGGGTGCTCGGCGAGCCACGCGTCGGCGACCCCTCGCTCGAACTCCAGCCGCAGGACGGCCTCGAGGTCGGCGCGGGAGTCGAAGGTCCACGAGCTCATGACCTCACGGGTCTCGGCCCCGACGCCGGCCCACCACTCGCGGGCGTACGTGTCCTGGCCCTGCGCCGCGGCGTTCGTGCTCGCCCGCAGCAGCTCGGCGAACTGGCCGCGCTCGGTGTCGTTGTCGATCACCACGAGCGCGCCGCCGGGCCGCAGCACCCGGGCGACCTCGTCCAGGCCGGGTCGGACGTCCCAGTGCGGGTGCGGGAAGAAGTACGCGAACCGGGCGTGCACGACGTCGACGCTCGCCTCCGGCAGCGGGATCTGCTCGGCCGAGCCGTAGAGCACGCGCGCCCCGCCGGGGCGGGCGCGGGCGGCCCCCAGCAGGCGCACGTCCGGCTCGACGGCGATCGTCTCGGCCGCGTCGGCGTAGCGGGGCAGCCAGAAGCCGGTGCCCGCACCGAGGTCGAGCAGCGTCCGCCCGGCCCAAGGCGCCGCCTCCTGCAGCGCCGCCCAGAGGGCGCCCTCACGGTCCATGGCCGCGTTCTCGATCTCGTACAGCGCCGGGTCCACGCCCTGGTTGCCCGAGGGCCGGAAGTCGGGCAGGTCCGTGGCCGGTCCGCCCGGTGTGCTCTGTGTCATGCCCGGGAGTCTGACACACCTCCCTCTCCACGCCAGTCCGTCACACGGGTCTGCCTCGGCCCGCCGCGCCCCGGAGAGGCTCCGGCCGGTCCTGGATGGCGCGGGGGCGGCTCATATGACGCGCGAGCCGGCCGCCCGCTGGACTCTCGGCGGCCCACCGCGTGGGATGGGCTCACCACCCATCCAGAGCGGCCGAGAGATCTGGCTCGACGACGCCGCAGCAACCCGCCCGCCGGACTCGGACCCCCGGGAACGGCAGGCCCGGTGCTACCGCCAGGACCGATGGAGGAGAGCAGATGCCCCGTCATGCCACACAGCAAGTCCACGCCGGCTACGAGCCCGCCGCGCCCCACCGGCCGGTCGTCCCGCCCATCCACCAGACCACGGCGTTCCGTTTCCCGGACCACGCCACAGCGGCATCGATGTTCCGGCTCGAGACCCCCGGCTTCACCTACAGCCGCACGGGCAACCCGACCGTCGCGGTGTTCGAGAACCGCCTCGCCGCGCTGGAGGGCGGCATCGGCGCGATCGCCACGGCCACCGGCCAGGCCGCCGTCGCGCTGTCCCTGCTGGCGCTGCTGCAGGGCGGCAAGCACCTGGTCGCCTCCAGCCAGCTCTACGGCGGCACCGTCGACCTGCTGACGGACACGTTCGCGGACTTCGGCATCGAGGTCACCTTCGCGGACCCGGCGGACCCGCCCGCGTGGGCCGCCGCGGTCCGGCCCGACACCCGCGCGTTCTTCCTCGAGGCCATCACCAACCCGCTCGCCACCCTCCCGGACCTGCCCGCGCTCGCGGACCTCGCCCACGCGGCCGGCGTGCCCGTGGTGGTGGACAGCACCCTCGCGACGCCGGCCCTCTACCGGCCGCTGGAGCACGGCGCCGACATCGTCGTGCACTCGGCCACCAAGTTCCTCGGCGGGCACGGCGCGGTGCTCGGCGGCGCGATCGTGGACGGCGGCACGTTCGACTACGGCGCGGCGCCGGACCGGTGGCCGCAGCTGGCCCGGCCCAAGGCCCGCTACGGCGGGCAGACGCTGGTCGAGCGGCACGGCCGCGGAGCCTACCTGACGCTGGCCCGCAGCAAGTTCCTGCACGACCTCGGCCCCACCCTCGCCCCCGCGAGCGCGGCGCAGTTCATCCAGGGGCTCGAGACGCTCGACCTGCGCGTGGCCCGCCACACCGCCACCGCCCTGGCCGTGGCCGAACACCTGGCCGGGCACCCCGCCGTCGCGCGGGTGCACCACCCCGGCGTGGCCGGACATCCCAGCGCGGCGCTGGCCGCCCGCGACTTCCCGGACGGCGTCGGCTCGGTGTTCTCCTTCGACCTGGCCTGCGGCCCCGAGGCCGTGGCCCCGTTCCTCGACGCGCTCGAGCTGTTCCAGCTGGTGGTCAACGTCGGCGACGCCCGGTCCCTCGTCTCCCACCCCGCGACCATGACGCACTGTCGCCTGACGCGGCAGCAGCGCGAGGACGCCGGGATCGCCGAGACCACCGTCCGGCTCTCCATCGGGCTGGAGTGTCCCGACGACCTGATCGCGGACCTGGACCGTGCCCTGGCCGTGGTGTCCGCCGCCGGGCCGGCCGTCCCCGCCGCCACGCCCGCCGTCCCCGAGACCGCCGCCGTCACCCAGGAGGTGCGCTGAGATGACCGCCGTCCACCACACCACCCGCTCCGTCTCCCGTCCCGCCGTCCGCGGCTTCACCACCACCGCCGTGCACGCCGGCCAGGAGCCCGACCCGCTGACCGGCGCCGTGGTGCCGCCGATCTACCAGACCAGCACCTTCGTGCAGGACGGCATCAACGTGCTGCGCGCCGGGCATGAGTACAGCCGCGGCTCCAACCCGACGCGGAACGGCTTCGAGACCCAGCTCGCCGCCCTCGAGCACGGCGACCGGGCGTTCGCGTTCGCCTCCGGGCTCGCCGCCGAGGACGCCCTCCTGCGGGCCGTGCTGCGCCCCGGCGACCACATCGTGCTGGGCGGCGACGGCTACGGCGGCACCCACCGCCTCATCACCACCGTCCTCGAGCCGTGGGGCGTGTCCAACACCCCCGTGGACATCACCGACCCGACGGCGGTCGCCGCGGCCGTCCGCCCCGGCCGCACCGCGCTGCTGTGGGTGGAGACGCCGTCCAACCCGCTGCTGGGCATCGCGGACCTGGCCGCCTGGGCGCAGATCGCCCACGACGCCGGCGCGCTGCTGGTCGTGGACAACACGTTCGCCTCGCCCTACCTCCAGCGGCCCCTCGACCTCGGCGCGGACGTCGTGGTGCACTCCACCACCAAGTACATCGGCGGGCACTCGGACGTGCTCGGCGGCGCCGTGGTGGTGGCCGACCGCGAGTTCCGCGGCCGGGCGCTGGCCGAGGCGGTGGCCTACCAGCAGTTCGCCGCCGGCGCGGTCGCCGGCCCGCAGGACTCCTACCTCGCCGCCCGCGGCCTCAAGACGCTCGGCCTGCGCATGGACCGGCACGGCGCCAACGCCGCCGCGCTCGCGGGCTGGCTGCAGGGCCACCCCGAGGTCGCCCAGGTCTTCTACCCCGGGCTGCCCGACCACCCGGGCCACGAGCTCGCCGCGCGGCAGATGGACGGCTTCGGCGGCATCGTCTCCGTCCGGTTGGCCGGGGGAGAGGCCGCGGCCCGCGCGTTCGCCGAGGCCACCGAGCTGTTCGCGCTCTCGGTCAGCCTCGGCGGGGTCGAATCGCTGCTCTGCTACTCCTCCGAGATGACCCACGCCTCCGTGCGGGGCACGCCCCTGGCCGTCCCCACGGACCTGGTCCGGCTCTCCGTCGGCATCGAGGACGTGGCCGACCTGCAGGCGGACCTCGAGGCGGGCCTCGAGTGCGCCGCACGCGTCGCCGCCGGCCGCGGGGCGCCGTCGTCGTCCACGGTGCCCCGTCCCGCACCCGCCCACCAC
>NZ_LR732370.1:1902137-1947395 GCF_902506395.1 Micrococcus sp. 116 | reverse complement strand
GCCCACCACCGCACCACCCACGCCCGCACCCCGGAGAGGACCCGATGAGCCACGCCACCCTTGTCCCGAGCACCGTGCCCACCCGCGTGGACGACCTGACGTTCAGCATCCACACCACGCCGTTCGACGAGGACTACACGCCCGCCGCCAGCACGCGCGCCACCACGAACTTCGCGAACCTCGCCCGCGGTGCGGACCGGCGGGAGAACCTGCGCGCCGCCCTGGCCATGATCGACGGGCGCCTCAACGACCTCGCCCCCTGGGACAACCCGGAGCGGGACCGCTACACGGCACGGATCGAGATCGTCTCGATCGACGTGCACTTCACCGCCGACGACGGCGCGGATGTCGACTTCCCGCTCATGGAGATGCTCGACGTGCGGGTGGTCGAGCGTGCGACGGGCGCTGTGCTCGGCCGCAGTGTGGGGAACAACTTCTCCTCCTACGTCCGCGACCACGACTTCTCCGTGGTGCTGCCCGCGCACGCGGCGACGTCGCCGGGGACCGAGGAGCCCGACGGCTTCGGCGACCTGCACGGGCGGCTGTTCCGGCACCTGCTCGACTCGCAGGCGTACCGGGAGCGGTTCCCGCAGCCGCCCGTGATCTGCATCAGCGTGTCCACGAGCCGCACCTACCGGCGGCTGACGAACGAGCACCCGGTGCTCGGGGTCGAGTACCGCCAGGACGAGCCCTCCCGCACGGACCGCTACTTCGGCCGGATGGGCCTGGGGATCCGGTGCTTCCTGCCGCGCGGGGCCGTGGCGCCGCTGGCGTTCTACTCGCGGGGCGACCTGCTCAACGACCACGCGAACCTCTCCCTGGCCGGGCTGATCGCCACCATGGAGACCTTCCAGCGGATCTACCGGCCGGAGATCTACAACGCGAACGCCGGGGCCGGCGAGGTCTACCGGCCGCGCCTGGACCACGGCGACTTCTCGCAGACCCGGATCGCCTACGACCGCGAGGAGCGGGCCCGCCTCGGCCGGGAGCAGGGGGAGTACACGCAGGAGCACTTCGTGGGCCCGCACCGCGACCTGCTGGAGCGCTGGGCCGCCGCCCACGCCGCACGAGACACCGAGGAGACCCGATGACCACCCTGATCCCCACCGCCCTCGTCGGCAGCCTGCCGAAGCCCGGCTGGCTCGCCGAGGAGGAGACGCTCTGGTCGCCCTGGAAGCTCGAGGGGGAGCAGCTGCGCGAGGGCCAGCTCGACGCGCTCGCCCTCGCCGTGGCCGACCAGGAGCGCGCGGGCGTCGACATCGTCTGCGACGGCGAGCAGACCCGCCAGCACTTCGTCACCACGTTCATCGAGCACCTCGGCGGTGTGGACTTCGACCGGCGGGAGACGGTGCGGATCCGCGACCGGTACGACGCGAGTGTGCCGACCGTCGTCGGGGAGGTGGGCCGGCCGGCGCCGGTGTTCGTGGACGACGCGAAGGCTCTGCGCGCCCGGACGGACCGGCCCATCAAGTGGACCCTGCCCGGGCCGATGACCATGATCGACACCCTCGCCGACCGCCACTACGGCAGCCGCGAGAAGCTCGCGTGGGAGTTCGCGCGCATCCTCAACGAGGAGGCGCGGGAGCTGGCGGCGGTGGGCGTCGACGTCGTGCAGTTCGACGAGCCCGCGTTCAACGTGTTCTTCGACGACGTCCGCGACTGGGGCGTGGCGACGCTCGAGCGTGCGGCCGAGGGCCTGACGTGTGAGACGGCCGTGCACATCTGTTACGGCTACGGAATCAAGGCGAACAACGACTGGAAGGCCACGCTCGGGGAGGAGTGGCGCCAGTACGAGACGTCGTTCCCGCTGCTGCGCGAGTCCACGATCGACACGATCGCCCTGGAGCGGCACCACTCCCGGGTGCCGGCGGAGCTCATCGGCCTGCTGCGCGGCAAGAAGGTGATGGTCGGCGCGATCGACGTGGCGAGCGACGAGATCGAGACGCCCGAGGAGGTCGCGGCGACCCTCCGGGAGACCCTCGAGTTCGTGGACGCGGACAAGCTGATCGCGAGCACCAACTGCGGCATGGCGCCGCTGGCTCGCTCCGTGGCGCGGGACAAGACCGCCGCGCTCGTGGCCGGCGCGCGGATCCTCCGGGAGGAGCTGGGCGGGGAGTGAGGGGGGCCTGGTGGCCTTGCCTGGCCGGCGGGGCCCCGTCAGGATCGTCTGCATGGATCCTGATGCGAGCCCCCGTGTCCGGCTCACCGCTGACGATCCCCGGCCGGGCGGTCGTCCCGCGACGTCGACCGAGGGGCCCCACCGACAGCTTGATCAGCGATCATCGCCGGAGCTGTGGGGCCGTCTGGTCGCTGCGGTGTTCGCCCTCGACGGCGTCGAGGAGGGCCACAGCACCGTCTCGCCAGCAACGTCGCGCGCCGTCCACCTGACAGGCCGGCCGGAGGAGCGCACCCCGGAGGTCAACCTCTCACCAGGCCGGCGCTGGGAGCCGGTGCACCTGCATGGGGTGGACGACACGTCAGTGCACCTCGTCCTGGCGCCCGAGCGCGGCGTCCGTCTGGCCGAGCTCGGATGGCTCGAACCGCATGGCTACGCGGACTTCGGCACGGAGTGGATGCTCTACGGTCCGCGGGACGAGGCAGAGCTGGCCGTCGTCGTCGGGATCATCGAGGAGTCGCTCGCCTACGCGCGCGGCTGACGCAGCGCCCGGGGCGGGGGAGCGGAGGCGGGAGGAAACTGCGAATTTTTCGTTTTCGCGGGTAGTCTTGTTCCATGACTGCGACGGTGAATGACAAGCACACGGTGCTGCCGCCGACGGACCTCGAGGAGATGCTCGACGTCGGCAGGTTCCTCGACGGCCTGACGCAGCCGGCTGCCCTGGTCGGCCCTGATGGGCAGAAGGTCCCCCTGCCGCCAGAGGCTTTCAACGTCCTGCGGGACGTCGTCGAGGCGATGCGGGTGGGCAAGGCGATCACGGTGGCGCCCGTCGACCAGCTGCTCACGACGCAGGAGGCGGCGAACTTCCTCGGCATCAGTCGTCCCACGCTGGTGAGGCTGCTCGAGGAGGGCGCGTTGCCGTACGAGAGGACGACCGGTGGTCGGCACCGACGCATCCGGCTCCAAGACGTCGTGTCCTATCAGCGGCGAAAGCGTGGGGAGCGGCGCGCCTCGCTGAGCGACCTCGTCGGGGAGGCCTCGTCTGCGGGGCTCTACGACCAGAATGCGGAGTCCTACCGCGAGGCGTTGCGTCAGGCTCGCGCCGGCCTCCGGGGTGAGCGCGGGTAGTGGCTCGTGCCGGAGGCGCGCTCGGGCGTCTGCCTGCTCACCCCCACACGCCGGAACCGGCGATGAGCCGGACCGCGAGCACCGCCATGACCACCGCGATCACCACGTCCACCACGCGCCACGCCTTCGGGTCGGCGAGCACCCGGGCCAACAGGCGCGCACCGTAGCCCAGCCCGGTGAACCACAGCACCGAGGCGGCGACGGCGCCGGCGGCGAAGACCCACCGCGCGTCGGGACCGTGCTGGTTGGCGAGGCTGCCCAGCAGCACCACGGTGTCCAGGTAGACGTGCGGGTTGAGCCAGGTCAGCGCGAGCGTGGTGGCGATGACCGAACCCGCGGTGCGCGGCGCCTGCTCGGCGACGAGCCCCTGCGGGCGCAGGGCGGCACGCAGGGAGGAGACCGCGAACCAGAGCAGGTACAGGGCGCCGCCCCAGCGCAGCACCTCGAGCAGCCACGGCACGGCCTGCACGAGCGCGCCCACCCCGGCGGTTCCGGCCAGGATCAGCACGGCGTCCGAGGCCATGCACACCAGCACGACGGCGCCCACATGCTCCCGGCGCACGCCCTGGCGGAGCACGAAGGCGTTCTGGGCGCCGATGGCGACGATGAGGGCGAGTCCGGTGAGCAGGCCGGTGCCGGCGAGGGTCCACATGGGTGAGGACGCTAGAGCCCGGCCGGGCCTGAGCCAAACGAAGAGAACTGCAGGTGCCTAAGCTCTGCTTCATGAACCTGGATCAGCTGCAGGCGCTACGTGCGATCGCCGACGAGGGCTCGTTCGAAGCGGCCGCGTACGAGCTCGGCGTCAGCGCCTCCGCGGTCAGCCAGCGCATCCGCGCCCTGGAGCGGGAGGTGGGCCAGGTGCTGCTCCGGCGCGGCACACCCTGCGAGCCGACCGAGGCCGGCATCGGCCTGGTGCGCGTGGCCCGGCACATGCGGGTGCTCGAACAGGAGGCGTGGGCCGGGCTGGGCCGCACGGCGGCCGGGCGCAGCGTCACCTCCCTGGCCGTGCCCGCCGACGTGCTGGGCACGTGGTTCGGGCCCGTCCTGGCGGAGGCCGCCGACTGGGAGGACACGGTCCTCGACCTGCACGTCGAGGACCAGGACCACAGCGCCCGGCTGCTGCGCCGGGGCGAGGTGCTGGCCGCCGTCACCACGGAGCCGCAGCCGGTGCAGGGGTGTGCGGCGGAGCCGCTGGGGAGCATGCGCTACGTCCCGCTCGCCTCGCCCGCCCTGCTCGCCCGGCACGCGGCGGGCGACGTCGTCGACCTCGGCGCGATGCCCATGATGCGCTACAACGCGAAGGACGACCTGCAGCGCCTCGCGCTGAGCGGCGCCGGGCTGGACGTCGCCCCGCCCACGCACCTGGCGCCGTCGTTCGACGGGTTCCACCGGTCCGTCCGGGCCGGCCTGGGGTGGGGGATGCTCGTGGACGCCCAGGCCGTCGAGGACGTGCGCGCCGGCCGGCTGGTCCGCGTGCCCGGGCTCGACGACGTCCTCGTGCCCCTGTACTGGCAGGCGGCCACACTGCCCGTGACGCGCCTGGTGCGGCTCACGCGGGCGGTGCGGGAGGCGGCCCAGCGGACGCTCGAGCGGGGGTGAGGCGGCGCCGCGGGTCGCGGGCCGTCAGCGACGTCGCAGCGGTGCCGGCGCTTCCATGGACGCCTCGGCCAGCACGGGCCGGAAGCCCAGCGCCTCGTTGACGTCGAGCATGTGCCGGTTCTCCTCGGCGTTCCACGTGATGATCGCGCGGGCCCCGGGCAGCGCGTCGCGCACGGCGATGAGGTTCGCCGCCTTCACGCGCATGCCGAGGCGGTGGCCGCGGTGCTCGGGCAGCACGATGGTGTCCCACTGGTCGATGAGCCCGTCCGGGCGCGAGCGGGGCGCCACCAGCTCGCTCAGGGCAACGATCCGACCGGTGGCGCGGTGCCGCGCCACCGCGCGGAAGAGGCGCCCGGTCGTGAGGATCTGCTCGTCCATGCGACGCACGCGGGCCGCGTCCCACACCTGCTCCACCACGGTGCGTTCCCCGGAGGGCACGTCCGTGGCCATGCGGGCCTTGAGGACGGCAAGGTCGTCCTGCAGGGACGCGTCGGCCGCGCCCTCCCAGGCGTGGAGCTCGTAGTCCGACGAGACGCGTTCGGCCTCGGCCAGGGCGACGGCGGGGTCGATCCCCGGATCGGCGAAGTCATACCGGCTCACCCGCTCGATCTGGACGAGCGCGAAGCCGTAGGACTGGGCGAGACGCACACCCGGATGTTCGGCGGACACCGCGCCGGCGCCGTTGGGCGGGGTGAGCGTCCGTTGCCCGGCCACCGGCCGCGGCGTCAGCGGCCAGGTCTCGAAACGGGTGAGGCCGGCGGTGTCCAGGACGAGCCGCTCGGCCAGTGCCCGGCCGTGGCCGCGTCCGCGGTGCCGCGGGTGGACGTAGACGTTGAGGGCGGCCGCGTCAGGGTCGTCGACCTGGTTGATCAGGACGCGGGCGTAGCCGACCGCCTCGCCGTCGACGTACGCCAGGTAGCGGCGCAGCGTGTGGTCGGTCTCGGCGGCGGCCTGGATGAGCGCGTCCGTGGGGGTCTCGTCCCACTCGGTCGTGCCGATCAGTTCGTGGTTGTACTCGTCTCCGAGCTGGCAGTAGGCCCGCCAGTGGGGGTCGTCCGACGAGACGGGCAGGGGGAATTCGATGATGTCAGGCATGCGGTGACTGCTTTCTGAAGAAAGGGGTGGGCGCAGAGGCACCCGTCGAGCCGTGCTCGAGACGGGCGCGCGGGGAGGCCGGTGGTGGGTCGTCGGACCCACGGCGTCACTGCTGCTGCATCATGGGGTGAACTGTGTCACGATGCGGATCGGTGGGCAAGGGCCTTTGCTGTCGAGATGCAGGCAAGGTTCCACACGACGCGCGGTGGACTCTTCGCGTATCGGGCGGGATCCGGTCGGCGTGACACTGGGTGTCCAGGTGGGCGCCCCCGCGCACCCCAGGGCTCGCTCGAAACGTACGGACGGCTGCCGCTCTAGCGGGTTGGTTGTGGCGAGCCGTGCGGCGGGCGGGCAGGGCCGGAGGTGGCGCACACGGCGCATGGCGGGGCCCCTCGTCACTAACGACCGATTTAGCCGGATGAGCGTGCTCTGATCGACCGGACATCCTCAACCAGGCGGCTCGCCTGGTCGTGATCGTCCACTACGACGTTGAAGAGCGACCCGTCACGGGTCCGGATCGTGACGCGGGCCCGACCGCCGTTGTTGATGCGGACCCCGCCGGGGGCTGAAGCGCGGCCCGTGACGAACCAGTTGAGGAGTCCGTGGTTCATGCCGTCATCACTGGCTGAAGTGATGTCGGAGATCTCCGAGACGGGAATCGCTCGCCTGCAGAACGGCGCGTGAATCCGCACCTCTGGCGTCGGACCCTCAGGGACGTCGACAGTGATTCGAGCCCCTAGGCTCACCAAGCGGTTTCCACGGACTGTCACTCTCATGCGCCCACGATCCGGCATGATGCGGTTCCGACACCAGGGCGGAGGGCAACAACTCACCCGCCCCAACTTCTCCAGCTGAGGTTATGCCGGACAGCGATCTGTGCGAGATACCGGACATTCATCGGCGCAAGTCACACCGCCTAGCAGGCGACGTGGGGAGACTGCCGGAGACATCTGGGGCGCGTGCCACAAACGACCGATTGTGCCGCCTGGGCGAGCTTGCCGGACGGGCGGGGCGATCCGTCGGCGCCCCGATTCTCTGATGGTTTAGCTCTGGGCGGGTTCGATCGCCCCGTTGACGAGCCGCACGACCTCGTGGGGGTCCTCGACCGTGACCATCACGCGCTCGTACTCCTCCTCCGGGCTCAGGGTGAAGACGACGACCTTCTCGTAGCCTGAGATGTTCCAGAACTGCTTGTTCCCGCCAGCGTGGAAGGTGCCGGAGAGCTTGTTCGGCAGACCCAGTCCGGGGCCACGCCACCCCTTGGGCTCGTTGCGCAGGTCTGGATCGTAGGTCGCGCCCAGGACGTGCTCCAGGGGGAACTGCAGCTTGCCAGTGAAGGACCACAGCTTGTCTAGGCCGGTGGGCTCAATGGTCAGGGTGCCATCCTTGATGGTGACCGTGTTGTTGCTCATGAGGTGCTCCTTTTCTGCGGGGTCGAGATGCCGGCTCGGGTGAACAGGCGCTCGGCGAGGACGGCGGGGGTGATGTGGAAGCGGGCGAGGACGGCGGCGACCTTCTGCTGTATGCGCTCATCGGACGGAGCAAGATCGGTCAGCGCCACCAGGCAGAGGTCCAGTCGGGTGGCGGGGTCGACTTCTGGCTCGCATACGTGGTCGAGGGCGCGCAGGAACAGGCCTTGCTTGCTGCCGAAGACGCCGTAGAGGCTGCTGCGGTTCACGCCCGTGGCCCGCACGAGGTCCTCGACGGAGGTGGCGTGGAACCCGCGGTTGCAGAAGACGTCTACCGCCGCGGCAATGGCGGTCGCTTCGTTGAACTCTCTGGGCCTGGGCATGGTTACAGAATGATCGTTCCAGAACGATCAGTCAAGACCGGAATGGCCTAGGGCGTGTCTGAGAATAGATGCACGAGTCAGCTGAGACCCTGGGGACATGTCCCGGTTCCAGATGCTCTCCGACGCCCAATGGGAGTTGATCGCCCCGATGCTCCCGACCCGGACCGGCCGCGCCGGCAGGCCGTTCGCCGACGCCCGCGCCATGGTGGAGGCGATCATCTACCGGTACCGGTGCGGAATCGCTTGGAGGGACCGGCTCGTCGAAGGCCAGGCCGTCACGAACTGGAAGCAGGCCCTCGCCCAGCTCGCCGCGGCCTACCCCGACCGGATCAACCCCTACCTGTGACCACCCCGCTTACACAGACAAGTTGACACGCCCGACTGCCGCACGCTCTCCCCGTGAGCCCCCGGCCTCCTTGGAGGAGCCGGGGGCTATCGCGTCCGCCCTCGCCGCTACCGTGAAGGCTCCAGTACACAGCACGGCGGGGTAGTGACCCGCCACGACAGAACAGCGAGGTCTCGTGCGACCCACGATCTTCACCCTCCGCGTCCTGAACTACGTCCACACCAACGGCCTCGTCGGCCAGCACCTGCGGGACATCCCCACTGAGGTGTGCCCACCCGACCGTGTCCAAGTCGCCGCCCGAGAGCTCATGCAGCTCGAGATGATCCCCAAGAACACCCCCTTGGCTGGCTGTATCCCGATTGCTGTCCTGCCCCGGTGTGCCTTCGACGCCGAGCGGGTTGCTCGGGCATACCCGCGCGTCGAGGCCCAGTGGCTGCTTCTAGAAGCAGCCGAGGCATGTCCCAATGATGCCGGCGTCTACGACGACCTCCAGGCCCTGGACCTCACCGATCGCCAGATTCAGAAGGCGTCTTCGGACCTCGAGGCTCATGGTTACCTCGAGCCCGGTAGTACCAGTTCGTACCGGCCCGTACTCACGTCCGCAGGCCTTGATCTCGTGGCCGCCTACCAGACTCCCTTCGTGTGGCCGCCGGCAGAAAGCGGGTTCTCAGTGACCAACCACCACGACAACTCCGTTACTCAGAACGTCCAGACCGGCAACGGGTCGAACGTGGCCCTAGCCGGCCACAGGAGCAACGTCACCCTCACCGTCCAGAGCCAGGACCGCCCGGCGCTGGCGGGACAGTTCGAGCAGCTGCGCGAGGTGCTGCACGCGGAGGAGGGCCTCAGCGATTCTGACGCCGTACGTGACCTGCTGACGCGCGTGAACATGCTTGAGGAGCAGGTGGAGGACGGCGACGGCAAGATCCCAGCCAGCCTGCTCGAGCGCTTCCTAAACAAGGCCGTCGAGACCCTCGCGGACGAGTCTGCACAGCGCATCATCCCGGTCCTCAGCACGATCTACGTCCTGTTCGGTCTACCGCCGCTCCCTGCCTGACCGCTCATCCACCGGTGCCCGCCGCATGGCGCTACGGTGCTCCTCAGCGCGTCAGGACGATTCCCCTCCTGGTCAGCGCGCTTGGCCACCGATCCTGATCTCTCATGCAGGGTGGCTCCGTTGCCCGCGCTCGTCCTATTGGCCGTCGAGCCGGGTATACCCCTTTACACGCCCTGCCCTGTGGCTTCGTTCGCTTGGTGGCGGGGTTTTTGCAGCGCTCCGTGGCGGTCTTGTTGCCGCGATCACGCAGGACTGGCTGCAGGTAGGTGTCGCGGTCTGAACCGAGAGGGGTGCGCCCGGTCGGGGCCGTTTGGATCGCTGCCGCTACGTCAGAGTCCGAAGGCTCCGCCGCTGACGAGGATCACGATGCCGAGGCCGATGAGAACGATGGGGAAGAGGATGTTCNCTGTGGCTTCGTTCGCTTGGTGGCGGGGTTTTTGCAGCGCTCCGTGGCGGTCTTGTTGCCGCGATCACGCAGGACTGGCTGCAGGTAGGTGTCGCGGTCTGAACCGAGAGGGGTGCGCCCGGTCGGGGCCGTTTGGATCGCTGCCGCTACGTCAGAGTCCGAAGGCTCCGCCGCTGACGAGGATCACGATGCCGAGGCCGATGAGAACGATGGGGAAGAGGATGTTCTCCCAGCGTTCGAGCACTTCGGCGATCGGGGGGCGGGTGGCGACGAACTTTGCCAGGGCCACCAGGACCGCGACGAGCGCGAGGAAGACGATGCAGTAGGCGACTACTGCGAGAGGTTCCACGCTGAGGAAGACAGGGGTGTAGACGCCGATGTTGTCGCCGCCGTTGGCAAGGGTGACGCCTGCGACTGTCCACACGCCGACCTTCTTGCCGGCAACCTTGGCCTCGTCGTCATCGTCGTCATCGTCTCCGCGCCAGGCCTGCCATGCGGCCCAGAGGCCGAGGCCCAGAGGGATGAGGCCGAAGTACGGGATGGCTGCCGGGGGCAGGAATGCTCCGGCGCCGATGGTCACCAGGACCGCGGCACCGAGGATGCCGGCGAATCCGAGGTACTGGCCGGCCAGAATGCGGGCGGTAGTGCCGCGCTGGCCTGCCCCTCGCGCGAAGAAGAGGGAGAGCACGATGATGTCGTCGATGTTGGTCGCTGCGAACAGGCCCATCGCCTGCAAGACCGAGGTGAGGCTCATGCGCCCTCCCCAGCTGCGTCGCATCCGGGAAGCGAGCAGGCGGGATCGATGCACGGGGCGTCTTCGTCCACTGCCAGGGTGGCATCGACCAGTGCCGTCAGCGCCTGCGCCAGGTGCGAATCGGCGATCTCATATCGTGTCCGACGACCCTCGGGCTCGGAGACGACGATCCCGCAATCGCGCAGGCATGCCAGGTGGTTGGACACGTTCGGGCGTGTCAGGTCCAGATCTCGGGCCAGTTCCGCCGGGTAAGCGGGATGGTCGAGCAGGGTCAAGATGATCCGGGATCGAGTGGGGTCGGCCAGTGCACGACCCAGGCGGTTCAACACGTCGAGACGCGAAGCAATAGTCACCCTGAGGCTTTCAGCTGCTCGACCAGGTCCTGGCCCGAGGGCTCGCCTGGGTTCTTCTCGTCGATCATGGTCATGATTCTTACCGTTCCTCTCGGTACGGCTTACACAGACCATCTGACACGCCCCCCGCTCTGGGAGGCCGACGACCAGGCGAGATCCCTGCTGGCCAGCTTCGCCGCCTCCTTCCCCCTCCGGAAACCATCGGTGATCGACACCGAGGACATGGCCCGCTACCTGCTGGCCCGCAGCGAGGGCACCATCGGGGAGCTGGCCCACCTGCTGACCGCGGCCGCGGTGGCCGCCGTCGAGTCCGGCCTCGAGGCCATCGACCACCGGACCCTGACGATGGCTAACTACACCGGGCCGGCCGAACGCCGCCGGGTCTTCGAACGCGAGCTGCTGTGAGCACTCGGTGGCCGGTGCACCCGGCCCCGGTCACCGGTGAGGCACTCACCTCCTGGCTGCGCCGGATAGCCCACCGCTACGGGGCCGAGGTCGAGGACCTCGTTCTCGATACCGGGTTCTGCATCTCCCGCCCCGGGGACCTGGACGTGGCCGCCCCGGAGGAATTCATCAACCAGCTAGCCGGCCGCACCAGAACCGGAACCGACACCATACGGGCCATGACTCTCGGCGGGCAGACCCCCTGGCTGCTGGACCAACTCGAGCCAGCGGCGAAGGCCTACACCACCTATACCCGCCAGCTGGCGGTACTGCTGCCCCGGGGAAGGAGACGCGACCGTACCGTGGAGGACTGGCGGGCCTGGTTGCCCACGGATGCCGGCTGGCAACACCGGGCCTGTCCGCGCTGCACCATGGAATCCACCCCTCCCTGCCCCTACCAACTGGCGTGGCTGGTGCCCCTAATGCTCTCCTGCCCCGTCCACCACTGCCGACTCGAACGCCACAACGGCCCGGTGGGCTACCACGACTTCTGGCACGTCTCGCCGGGTAGGCCCGAGCCGCGACCGGTCGGGGCGGCGATCCGGAGCATGGACCAGCGGACCTGGCAGGCCCTGACCACAGGATCCGTCGCCCTTCCCCGACACCGGGTGCACGCAGGCCTCTGGTTCCGACTACTCAGGACGCTGCTCGACGAGCTCGGCGCGACCATCATCGAATGCGGCGCACCCGGCCGGCTGACACGACAGGTGTGGGACCGCACCGGCCACCCGGTCCGCGC
The DNA here is from genome assembly GCF_902506395.1 of Micrococcus sp. 116. Classification (NCBI taxonomy): domain Bacteria; kingdom Bacillati; phylum Actinomycetota; class Actinomycetes; order Micrococcales; family Micrococcaceae; genus Micrococcus; species Micrococcus sp. 116. The sequence goes on along the minus strand of NZ_LR732370.1, from coordinate 1,935,566 downwards.
CGGACAGGGCCCGTGGCGCCCCTACGAGGAACTCTCCGATCAGCGCCAACTCCAGTCCCTGGAAGCCGCCGCCACCGCGATACACCTGCTCGAAACCCGGGCCATGACCTGCCCCGGACGCGAAGCCGAGGTGTTCCTGCCCCAACCGGACATTTCCCGCGACCCCGGCAGCACCGAACAAACCACGGACCCCACCGCCATCCGTTGGCAGGAGATCAAAAAGAACTTTCAGGCCGTCGTCGAGGAAGCCCGGACCACCCCCGAGACCGCCCGCCAACTCTTCAACTTCTGCACGATGTACCGCCGCGACAACGACGAAGTGATCCAAGGCGTCCGGAGCAATTTCACCGAGCTCGGCATCCCTTCGGACTACCTGTCACCATAGCTGCGCCTTGACCGTCTGCGAGACGTAGAATAAATGACCGGTTACGTGACAATATTTCTCAACACCTCGCTCTGCGGGCCTCGTGTCACATAAACGATCGAATAAATGACAGGGGTGGTGGGCGGTGCTCGTGGGGTACATGCGGGTGTCTAAGGCTGACGGCTCCCAGGCCACCGACCTGCAACGCGACGCCCTGCTCGAAGCCGGCGTGGAACCGGAGGCTCTGTACGAGGACAAGGCCTCCGGCAAGAGCGATGACCGTCCCCATCTGGCCGCGTGCCTGAAAGCGCTGCGGGCCGGGGATACCCTGCTGGTGTGGAAGCTGGACCGACTCGGCCGGGACCTGCGCCACCTGGTCAACATCGTGCACGAGCTCACCGAGCGGGGCGTGGGCCTGAAGGTGCTCACCGGCCAGGGGGCGGCGATTGACACCACGACCGCCTCCGGCAAGCTGGTGTTCGGGATCTTCGCCGCCCTGGCCGAGTTCGAACGCGAGCTGATCTCCGAACGCACCAAGGCCGGCCTGGCCTCGGCCCGGGCCCGAGGCCGCAAGGGCGGCCGGCCCTACAAGATGACCCCGGCCAAGATCCGCCTGGCGATGGCCTCGATGGGGAACAAGGACACCAACGTCGGTGCCCTGTGTAAGGAACTGGGCATCACCCGCCAGACCCTCTACCGCCACGTCTCACCCACGGGGGAACTGCGCGAAGCCGGACAGAAGGTGCTGGCCCAACGCCGATGACCACCGCGGGCTGCGGAGCTGTGTGCCGCCGATGGTGACCCACCCGGGGGCGTGTCGTATGACGTGCCGTCGCGGGACGGACCACCGGACGGGTCATGCGGGATGTCCCTAGTGGCGTGCCACTGTTCATCCATGTCGGCTGCGGGTGTGTCCGGTGGGGGGTTCCTCCTGCGGACGCGTCTATTGCTCAACCAGCCCCACTGGGTCAGTGGTGGGTGGGGTGTTCGTGGTGGGCGTGGGCGGCGGGTTCGAGTTGGAAGGTGGAGTGGTCGATCGCCACGTCGAAGTGCTCGGCGACGCAGTGTTGGAGCTGGTCCAGGATCTGGGGGGCGTGCCCGTCGTGGAAGCAGTGGTCCTCGACGACGACGTGGGCGCTGAGCACGGGGACCCCGGTGGCGATCTGGGAGGCGTGCAGGTCGTGCACGGACACCACGTGCGGCACCGCTTCAAGGTGGTCCCGAACCTCGGCGAGGTCCAGGTCCCGGGGGGTGGATTCGAGCAGGATGTGCGCGGCCTCGGCCAGGATCTTCAGGGTGCGGGGCACAATCAACACGGCGATGAGCATCCCGGCCACGGCGTCGGCCTGCGCCCAGCCGGTGGTGGCGATGACCAGGGCGCTGGCGATCACGGCCACCGAGCCCAGCGCATCGTTGAGGACCTCCAGGAACGCGGCGCGCATGTTCAGGTTGGCCCCGCGGCCGGAGCCGAGGACGGCCAGCGAGGCGAGGTTACCGGCCAAGCCGAGGATCCCGAACAGCAGCAGAGGGCCGGAGGCTACCTCGGGCGGGGCGAACAGTCGCTGCAGGCCCTCGATGAAGGCGTAGAGACCCACGGCCAGCAGGATGGCGGCCTGGGCCAGGGCGGCCAACACCTCGGCGCGCAGGAACCCCCAGGTGCGCCGGGCCGTGGGCGGCCGGGCCATCAGGGTGGAGGCCAGCAGGGCCATCAGCAACCCGCCAGCGTCGGTGAGCATGTGCGCCGCGTCCACCAGTAGGGCCAGGCTGCCGGTGATCAGCGCCCCGGCCACCTCGGCCAGCAGCACCGCCGTGGTGATGGCGAAAGCGACCGCCAGCCGCCAGCGGTGCGCCGGCGAGGCGTGGTGGTGTGCACCCATTAACTGTGTCCTCCTTCTCCGGGACCGGGCTCAGGCCGCGGCGGGGCCGTCGGGGCCCGGGGTGCCGGAGTGTGGGCAGAGCTCGACCGCGTGCCCGGTGACCGTCAGCAGCCGCTCGGCGGCGGCCAGCACCTGAAGCAGCTCGGGCTCGGCGGCCAGGGCGTACAGCGAGGCCCGGCCCACCGGCCGGGAGGCCACCAACCCGCAGCCGGCCAGGCAGGCCAGGTGCGCACTGACCGTGGACTGGGCCAACCCGAGGTGCTCGGTCAGCTCGCGCACCTTGTGCTCCCCGGTGGCCAGGTGCCGCAGGATCGCCAACCGGGTGGGGTCGGAGAACCCGTGGAACAGCGCCGCCGCCGGGCCCAGGCCCGCCGCCGGGGACACCCCCGGCTCCTTAATCATCGTCATACGACGATGATAGCGCCTTCAGTCGATAATGGCGAGGTCGCGCCCCAGGACCGGTCAGAAGCCGGTGAAGGCGGGGAGGAACTGGACGAAGACCGAGCCGGCGACGGCGACGTAGGCGACGGCGATGAGGGTCCCGGCCCAGCCGGTGGCGAACCGGACCACCCCCGGCGGGGCGGGGATCACGCCGTGGGCGAGGTTGCGGGCGGTGAGCAGGAGGAACAGGGGGATCATGGCCGCCCAGACGATCATGCAGTACAGGCAGAGGATGTAGATCTCGTACAGGGCCTGGAACCACAGCCAGGCCACGAACCCTATCCCGAGGGTGACCCCGGCCTGCAGCCCGAGCCAGTACCCGCGGCCGGGCCGGGCCCCGGAGAGCACGACCATCGCGGTGGAGATCACCACGGCGAAGGCGACGATGCCGATCAGCGGGTTGGGGAAGCCGAACAGCTCGGACTGCCAGGTGCCCATGACCCGTCCGCAGGACACCCAGGGGTTGATGTCACAGCTGGTGGTGTGGCCGGGGTTCTCGTAGAGGGCGAGGCGTTCGAGGACCAGGGTCGCCGAGGCGATCCAGCCGACGGCGCCGGTGACGAGCAGCACCAGGCCGAAGGCCCGGCGCCCGGTGAACCACGCCGGGGCCGGCGCCGGGCCGGCTGCCGATACTGGGGAGGCGGCGCTCGGGGCGGTGGGCTCGGTGAGCCGGTCGGTCATGGGAAGTCCTTTGCTCTCGGTCCTCTGCTCTGGCCCGGGTGGCCGCGGATGGTCCGGGCGGTCAGTCCTGGGTGGCGGCCTCGACGGCGGCGGTGAACTCTTCCAGGCTGTTCACGGTGAGCGGCTCACCGTCGAGGTAGAAGGTCGGGGTCCCGGCCACGCCCAGGGCGGTGCCGTCGGCCACGTCCAGCTCGACCCGGTCCCGGGTGGCCGGGTCGGCCACCGCGGCATCGTAGGCGGCCATGTCCAGGCCCAACTCTTCGGCGTAGGCCCGGAAGACCGGGCTGCGGTCCTCCGTGGTGTGGCTCCACTCGGTCTGGGTCTCGAACATCTTCTGGTACATCGACTCGTAGGCGCCCTGCTGGGCAGCGGCCTCCACGGCGATGGCCGCGGTGACCGAGTTCGGGTGGCCCGGCAGCGGGAAGTACCGGTGCACGAAGGTCACGGTGTCCGCATACTCGGCGCGCAGGTCCTCCACGAAGGGGTAAGCCGCCGCGCAGGCCTCGCACTCGAAGTCCAGGAACTCCACCAGCACGGCCTTCTCATTGGGGGCCTGCGAGAGCACCCGGCTATTCTCCCGCACCAACTGACCGGCAGACCCAGTCGACTGCCCGGTGGACTGGGCGGTGGACTGGTTGGGGTCCTGCTGCTGGGCGGTGGCGGTCCCGCGGGCCACAAGGTAACCGATGAGGGCGGCGGCCACGACCAGGCCCAGCAGCACCCAGACCACGATCTTGGCCCGGCGCTGCCGGGACGGGGTGGAAGCGGTGGGGTCAGGGGAAGTCACGAGCGGTCCAATCCGTGAGGTGGGGGGCGTGTGCGGGCGGGGTTAGACGGGGGTGGTGAAGGTGCCGGCCAGGTTCTGCAGCTGGTAGATCCACAGGGTCCAGATCCCGGTGACCATCAGCACCCCGACGAGCACCAGCAGTACCCCGCCGATGATGTTGAAGGCGCGGATGTGGCGGCGGACGAAGCCCAGCGTTCGGGTGACCCAGTCCAGGCCCATCGCCACCAGCACGAAGGGGATGCCCAGGCCCAGACAGTAGAGGAAGCCCAGCAGGGCCCCGCGCCAGGGGTCCCCGGTGGTGGTGCTCAACGCCAGCACGGCGCTGAGGGTCGGGCCCATACACGGGGTCCAGCCCAGGCCGAAGACCACCCCGAGCAGCGGGGCCCCGGCGATCCCGGTCCTGGGCTGGAAGGACATCCGCCGGGTGTTCTGCAGGAACGGCAGCCAGCCGATGAGCACCAGGCCCATCAGGATCACGAACACCCCCAAGGCCCGGATCAGCGCGTCCTGCCACTGCAACAGCCACCCGCCGATCACCCCGAAGGCGGCCCCGTAGAGGGTGAACACCGCGGCGAAGCCCATAATGAACAGTCCCACCCCGGTCATCACCCGGCGCCGGTTGTCCGCCCGGCGCGGGTCGGCCAGCCCGGAGACATACCCCAGGTATCCGGGCACCAGCGGCAAGATGCACGGGGAGAGGAAGGACACCAGCCCGGCGACCACGGCCAGCGGCATCGCCACCAGCAGTGCCCCGGACTGGACCATCTCGGCGAAGAACCCACCCAGGCTCATGGCCGTCCTCCTCGGCCCCGGCAGCGGCGATGCGGGAAGGTGGGGCAGCAACGGGCAGTCACGGAGGGTCCTCACTGATTCAATCGATCGGGGTCGCCCGGCCCGGGCGAAACCCCGCAAGAGACTACAGTGCAGGCTGTATAGTTCACCACATGCTGACGATTGCGACACGGTTGGACGTGATGAACCGGCTGGGCCGGGCGATGGCCGACCCCACCCGATCCCGGATCCTGCTGTCCCTGCTGGAGGGCCCCGGGTATCCGGCCGAGCTGGCCCAGGCCCTGGGGCTGAGCCGGTCGAACGTGTCGAACCACCTGGCCTGCCTGCGGGACTGCGGGATCGTGGCCGTCGAGCACCAGGGCCGCCGCACCCGGTACGCGATCGTCGATGCGCACCTGGCCCGGGCGCTGAGCAGTCTGCTCGAGGTGACCCTCGCGGTGGATGCCTCCGCGCCCTGCCTGGACCCGGGCTGCCCGGTACCCGGGTGCTGCGACACGGCGGAGGTGGCCTCGTGAGCGCCGCCTGCGGCTGCGAGGCCCCGACCCCCACTCCCGGTGCACCCGAGGAGCACGAGGAGCACCGGCCGTGGTGGCGCGATGCAGCCATCCTGCTCCCGGCGCTCTCCGGGCTGGCGTTCCTCACCGGGCTGGTCCTGGAATGGTCCGGGGCCGGTCTCGTGGCCACGGTGGTGTTCTGGGTCGGGCTGGTGCTGGGCGCCTGGACCTTCGTGCCCGGGGCGCTGCGCGGATTGTTCACCCGGGGCCGGCTCGGGATCGGACTGCTGATGACGATCAGCGCCATCGGCGCGGTGATCCTGGGCTACATCGAGGAGGCCGCCGCCCTGGCGTTCCTGTACTCCATCGCCGAGGCCCTGGAAGACAAGGCCATGGACCGGGCCCGGGCGGGCCTGCGCGCCCTGCTGAAACTGGTGCCCGAGACCGCGACCATCCGGGCCGGCGGGGCCACGGTGGAGGTCGAGGCCAAGGACCTGCGACCCGGGCAGGTGCTCGTGGTCCGGCCCGGGGAACGGGTCGCCACCGACGGGATCGTGCGTACCGGGCGCAGTTCCCTGGACACCTCGGCGATCACCGGCGAGTCCATCCCGGTCGAGGTCGGCCCGGGAGACACCGTCTCGGCCGGGTCGATCAATACCGCCGGGGCCCTGGAGATTGACGCCACCGCCGCCGGCACCGACAACTCCCTGACCACCATCGTGCACCTGGTCGAACAGGCCCAGGCCGAGAAGGGGGACCGGGCCCGGCTGGCCGACCGGATCGCGAAGCCCCTGGTGCCCGGGGTGCTCATCCTGGCCGTGCTCGTCGCGGCCCTCGGGTCCCTGCTCGGGGACCCGGAACTGTGGATCACCCGCGCCCTGGTGGTGTTGGTGGCCGCCTCCCCCTGCGCCTTGGCCATCGCGGTCCCGGTCACGGTGGTCTCCGCGATCGGCGCGGCCAGCCGGTTCGGGGTCGTCATCAAGTCCGGGGCCGCCTTCGAGCGCCTCGGCGGGATCCGCCACCTGGCCGTGGACAAGACCGGGACCCTGACCCGCAACCAGCCCACCGTCACCGCCGTGCTCACCACCCCCGGCCTCACCGAGGATCAGGTGCTGGGCTGGGCCGCCGCGCTGGAACAGCACAGCACCCACCCGCTGGCCGCGGCCATCATCGCCGCCGCCCCCGACGCACCCGGGGCCAAGGCCGTCACCGAGACCGCCGGGCACGGCATCACCGGCCGTATCGACGGGGCCACGATCACGGTCGGCAGCCCCCGCTGGCTCGACCCCGGGCCCCTGGCCGCCCAGGTCCAGCAGCTGGAGGACCAGGGCATGACCGTGGTCATCATCCACCGCGACGGGACGGTCGCCGGAGCGATCGGGGTCCGTGACGAACTGCGCCCCGAGGTCCCCGCCGTCGTGACCACCCTGACCGGCCAGGGCATCGGCCTGACGATGCTCACCGGGGACAACGCCCGCACCGCCCGGGCGATCGCTGCCCAGGCCGGCATCGGCGACGTTCGCGCCGAGCTGCGCCCCGAGGACAAGGCCGCCGCCGTCGGTCAGCTGACCGGCACCCGGCCCACCGCGATGATCGGGGACGGCATCAACGACGCCCCCGCCCTGGCCGCCGCCGAGGTCGGCATCGCCATGGGCGCCACCGGCTCGGACGCGGCCATCGAGTCCGCGGACGTGGCCTTCACCGGTCACGATCTGCGCCTGATCCCCCAGGCCTTGGCCCACGCCCGCCGCGGCCGGGCCATCATGAACCAGAACATCGTCCTGTCGCTGCTGATCATCGGAGTGCTGCTGCCGTTGGCCATCACCGGCATGCTCGGCCTGGCCGCCGTGGTCCTGGTGCACGAGGTCGCCGAGGTCATCGTCATCGGCAACGGCCTGCGTGCGGCCACCACCCGACGCACCGCCCTGGCATCCCTCACCGACCGGCAGGCCCAACGCTCCACCGTGGGATGAGCTCCCACCGTGCCTGCGGGGTAGATGCTCCGCAGGCACGGTGAGACCCGGCCTGCCCGCGCCGTCCGGTACCTTCCAGTGACTGCGTAGGTCGTGCGGAGGTCGGTCAATCCACTGAGGCGCCGGGAAACGGGCGCACCGCGAAAGGACACGAATGAACCATCGGCGCAGGTACCCCCTGGTGCTCTTGACCATTGCGATCGGGGCCGGCGTAGTGGTCCTGGACCAGGTGACCAAGTGGTGGGCGGAGAACAGCCTGTCCACGGGCGAGCGAGTCCCGCTCCTGGGTGAGCTGCTCGGGCTCCAGCTGGCCTACAACCCCGGGGCGGCCTTCTCGTTCGGGGCCAACTCGACCTGGATCTTCACCATCATCTCGGCGGTGGCGGTCGCCGCGGCGATCTGGTTCACCCTCCGGGTCCGTACCGTGTCCTGGGCGATCGTGATCGGGTGTCTCGGCGGCGCGGTGACTTCCCACCTGGGTGACCGGCTCCTGCGCCCACCGTCATTCGGGCAAGGCCACGTGGTGGACTTCCTCGCCTACGGGAACTGGTTCATCGGCAACATCGCGGACATCTTCATTGTCGGCGGGGCGCTGGCCGCGGTCCTCCTGACCGCCACGGTGCCCGACCGGGGCACCGTCGACGCCGCGCGATAACCACTACTAGGACTCCCCTCCGCGGCCCGCTGCAGTCGGTCCCCCCTAGGGAGTCAACCTGCCGGCGCCGTACGAGACCACACGGTGATCTTGGCGGGGTGGGGCGGTGCGACAGGTGGGTGGCACGCCTCGACGCCGGTCGGCGATGGAGCAGAAGCCCCGGCCCTGGGAACGACAGACCATATCCGCGTCCCGACCCCGGTGCTCCTGACCCCTGTGGTCAAGGGGCCGATCGTGCACAGGCCGACGGCCGAGGGAGGGACTGACGCACGTACAGGTGACATACGATCTGTGGTGTTCCCACACCAAAGGGAAGGATGTGCACCATGCCCGCCCCCTACCCCAAAGAGTTCCGCGATGATGTCGTCCGGGTCGCGCAGAACCGTGAGCCCGGCACCCATCTGAAAGACATCGCGAAGGACTTCGGCATCTTCGAGTCCTGCCTGACGAACTGGATTCGCCAGGCCGATATCGAAGCAGGCAACATCCCAGGCACCACCAAGGCCGAGGCCGAAGAACTCCGCGCAGCCCGCCGCAGGATCCGGCTCCTCGAGCAGGAGAACGAAGTCCTACGCCGCGCCGCGGCCTACCTCTCCCAGGCGAACCTGCCGAAAAAATGATGTACCCGCTCGTGTCCGAGCTCGCCGCCGACCAGATCCCGGTCGCGGTGTCCTTGCGGGTCCTCAAGCTCGCCCGCCAGCCCTACTACCGCTGGCGGGACCAGCCCGTCGCCGTTTCTGAGGTGGAGCAGGCCTACCGGGCCAACGCCCTGCACGCCGCTCACCTGAACGATCCGGAGTTCGGGTACGGGCTGCTGCGGGACGAGGCCGAGGCGGCCGGGGAGCGAATGGCCGCCCGTACTGCCTGGCGGCTCTGCCGCCAGAACGGGTGGCACTGCGGGTTCGGGGCCAAGCGTGGCAAGTACGGGACCCGCCCAGGCCCACCCGTGCACGACGACCACGTCCGCCGGGACTTCTCTGCCGAAGCTCCGAACCGGCTGTGGCTGACCGACATCACCGAGCACCCCACCAGTGAGGGCAAGCTCTACCTCTGCGCGATCAAGGATCTCTACGCCGGCAGGATCGTGGGGTACTCCATGGCCGGGCGTATGCAGGCCTCGTTGGCCGTGAACGCCCTCGAGCAGGCCGTGGCACGCCGCGGCGGCACCGATGCGGTGGCCGGGTGCATCGTGCACTCGGACCGCGGCTCCCAGGGTGGATTCAATCGGTCGTCGCAACACCCTCTCGGAATCACTGGAGGTATGGGCGATGGCAAGCAAGGACTGGGCGAGGAAGATCAGTGACGTGCCCGAGGGGACACGGCGGCAGTGGAGAGCGGATCGGGCCTTGCGGGCCCCGATGCGCTCTCCTGGCAGGCCGCAGCCCTCACGGGAGGTCCAACGCCAGTTCTGGCGTGTGATCGCCACCGGTGTCACCACGGTCGAGGCATCCCTGACTGTGGGCGTGTCCTGGCCCGTCGGGGCGCGCTGGTTCCGTCACGCTGGCGGGATGACCCCGCTGTCCTTAGCCGAGCCCACCGGCCGGTAGATCTCGGGCCAGTTCCGCCGGGTAAGCGGGATGGTCGAGCAGGGTCAAGATGATCCGGGATCGAGTGGGGTCGGCCAGTGCACGACCCAGGCGGTTCAACACGTCGAGACGCGAAGCAATAGTCATCATGGACTGAACTATACAGTGCGAACTGAACACTCGGTCACAGGCGTCAGCCCAGATCGCATGCCCGTAAGGGGATCCTTCACCGTACGTCGAGCGAGCTCAGTCCTCGAGTCATTTTCAGAAGTCGACTGCGCTCTCGGGCCCGTCCTCTCGGGGGTGGTGTCGTCGACTCCCGAGCCCTGGTCGTTCAGTAGTCCTGTGCACTAGCGTCGCATCTGCTCAGTAGTCCTGTTCTCTATGAGGAGGCGGGCGTGGACGGCGACCAGGATGAGATGGCTGGACCGGGCGTGCTTGCGGTGCCCGAGCGTGAGTGGGAGCAGGCCCGGTTGCGGGCCGGGGTGATCGGTCGCCTGGCCGAGCACGATCCAGTGGGACTGGCTGTCGTCGACGAAGCCGCGATGGAGCTGGGGATCTCCCGGCGCCGGGTGTACGTGCTGCTGGAGCGGTACCGGCGGGGCTCGGGCCTGGTCACTGATCTTGTCCCCCGGCGATCGGATGGTGGCAAGGGTGGGGGCCGGCTGACGGAGCCAGTGGAGCAGATCATCCGTGAGCTGGTGCGCCAGCGGTACTTGACCCGGCAGAAGCGCAGCATTGCCTCCCTGCATCGGGAGATCACGCGGGCCTGCGCCGTGTAGGGGCTGCCGGCTCCGGCACGGAACACGGTGGCCGCGCGGATCGCTCGGATGAATCCGGTCGAGGTGGGCCGGCGGCGCGAGGGGGCCGAGAGCGTCCGGCCGTTGCAATCGGCCGGGGACGAGGTTCCGGTAGTCGAGTCGATCCTGGACCAGGTGCAGATCGATCACACGGTCATGGATCTGATCGTGGTCGATGACCGTGACCGTCAGCCGATCGGACGGCCGTATCTGACGGTGGCCATCGACGTGCGCAGTCGGTGTCTGGTTGGAATGGTGGTGACCTTGGAGCCGCCCTCGGCGGTGTCGGTGGGGTTGTGCCTGGCCCATGCGGCCGGTGACAAGCGGCCCTGGCTGGAGCGGCTCGGAATCGACGCGGCCTGGCCGATGAGTGGCAAGCCGAAGGTCCTGTATGTGGACAATGCTCGGGAGTTCAAGAGCGAAGCGCTCACCCGCGGGTGCGACCAGCACGGTATCAGCCTCGACTACCGCCCGCTGGGCCGGCCGCATTACGGCGGGATCGTCGAGCGGGTCATCGGCACGGCCATGCGACAGATCCACGAGCTGCCGGGGACCACGTTTTCGAACCCAGTCGAGCGTGGAGCGTACGACGCCGAGAAGATGGCCGCACTGACGATTGCCGAGTTGGAGCGGTGGCTGGTGTTGGCTGTGGCGACCTACCACGGCACGGTGCACTCCACGCTGGGCCAGACCCCGGCCGGACGGTGGGTCGAGTCGGTCGCAGCGACCAGTACCCCGATGACGACGGCCAACCCAACGGCGTTCTTAGTGGACTTTCTGCCCGTGTTCCGCCGCAAGCTCACGCGCACCGGGTTTGTTCTAGACCATGTCCACTATTTCGCCAATGCGCTCAAGCCGTGGATCGCACGCCGCGAGGCCCTGGAGCGGTTCCTCATCCGGCGGGATCCGCGCGATATCAGCCGCATCTGGGTGCTGGACCCCGAGGGCACCGCGTACATCGAGGTCCCGTATCGGGCGTTGTCGAACCCGGCGGTCAGCGTGTGGGAGCACCGGCAGGCTCTGGCCCGGCTGCGCGAGCGTGGGGCCACCGAAGTCGACGAGTCGGGCCTGTTCCGGATGATCGAGCAGATGCGCACCATCTCCGAGACCGCCCAGAAGACCACCAAGCACACCCGCCGCGAGAGGCAACGCCGCACCCAGACCGGGACGACCACTACGAGGCCGACGCCCCCGGTGCCGGAACCACCGGTCGTACCAACGGACTTGGATGTGGTGGCCCGGTTCGGGGAGATCGAGCAATGGTGAATGCCAACGAGTACGAGCCGCTGGAGCTGTCCCACTTGCACCCGGCCGCGCAGCCGGTGGCGCGATTGCCGGCGGCCGAGCGGGTCCAGCGGATCCGCGCGGACCGCTGGATCGGCTACCCGAAGGCGGTCGAGGCCGTCGAGCGTCTGGAGACCATGCTCGGCTGGCCGGCGAAGCAGCGCATGCCCAACCTGCTACTGGTGGGCCCGACAAACAACGGCAAGTCGATGATCATCGAGCGCTTCCGCCGGCAGCACCCGCCCAGCTCCGAACCGGACCGGGAGCAGGTCCCGGTGGTGTGCGTGCAGATGCCCTCGGAACCATCACCCTTGCGGTTCTACACCGCGATCCTGTCCGTCCTGGGCGCACCCCTGCGGCCCCGGCCTCGTCTGGTGGAGCTCGAACGCCTCGCCTTGTCCCTGCTGCGCGAGGTCGGGGCGCGGATGCTGGTCGTTGATGAGCTGCACAACGTGCTGGCCGGTCGCGGGGACACCCGTCGGGAGTTCCTGAACCTACTGCGGTTTCTGGGCAACGAACTGCGCATCCCGCTGGTCGGGGTCGGCACCCGCGAGGCCTACCTGGCGGTGCGCTCCGATGACCAGTTGGAGAACCGCTTCGAACCCTTCGTGCTCCCGCTCTGGGCGTGTCAACTTGTCTGTGTAAGCGGGGTGGTCACAGGTAGGGGTTGATCCGGTCGGGGTAGGCCGCGGCGAGCTGGGCGAGGGCCTGCTTCCAGTTCGTGACGGCCTGGCCTTCGACGAGCCGGNCTGACCCCCACTCGCCGTGGCAGCGGCCGACGAACGAGAACACGAACGGGGTGCTGCGGCAGTACTTCCCCAAGGGCACGGACCTGTCGAGATGGTCGGCCGAGGACCTCGCAGCAGTCGCGTACACGCTGAACAACAGGCCCAGGAAGGTCCTGGACTGGAAGACTCCCGCGGAGGTCTTCGCCGAGCAGCTACGCTCGCTCTCAACGCACGGTGTTGCAACGACCGGTTGAACCCGCCCAGTTCCGCTCGGCCCTATTCCAGGACGCCCTCACCACCCACGGGCTGATCGGGTCCATGGGTCAGGTCGGTGCTGCCGGGGACAACGCGGCTATGGAGTCCTTCTTCGCGTTGCTGCAGAAGAACGTGCTGGACCGACGCGACTGGGACACCCGGGACGAGCTGCGGGCGTGTCAACTTGTCTGTGTAAGCGGGGTGGTCACAGGTAGGGGTTGATCCGGTCGGGGTAGGCCGCGGCGAGCTGGGCGAGGGCCTGCTTCCAGTTCGTGACGGCCTGGCCTTCGACGAGCCGNCCGCTCGAGCGCGGCCTTGACCAGCGCGGGCACGAACCCGCCGTCACCGGTGAGCTCGACGCCGCCCGCGTCGATCTGCGCGAACAGGGCATCAAGCTGCCCTGAGGCTTTCAGCTGCTCGACCAGGTCCTGGCCCGAGGGCTCGCCTGGGTTCTTCTCGTCGATCATGGTCATGATTCTTACCGTTCCTCTCGGTACGGCTTACACAGACCATCTGACACGCCCCGAGCTGCGGGCCGGGATCATCACCTGGATCGAGCGAACCTACCACCGCCGCCGCCGGCAGGTGCGCCTGGGCCGATTGACGCCGGTCGAGTACGAGTTGATCATGGACCACACGCCCGCAGACGCGGCGTGAAGACGACTGTCACCTACACGTGCACCAGTCCCTCCTTCCTCTGGTGTACAGCCGGCCATCGGGTGAGAATCCAAACATCACCGGCGTGCGCAGGCAGAGGAGACCCACATGAGCCAAGAGCAACCACCACCCCGGCATCGTCTCCATGAACCCCAGCAGATCAAGCAGGCCTTGTTCTCAGACCCTGCTGACGACGCCCCAGCCACCTATCTCTGGTCCAAACCAAAGAGAGGCCGTTGCCGACGCTGTCGACTGCCGATCATCTGGATTTACACCGAACGCGAAGCACCCTGGCCCTTCCAGCCGGAAGAGTACGAGAGCGCTGGATTGCCCCCTAAGGCTCAGTGGCGCCTTCCTCGACGTCGGAAGATCATCGCCATCCAACGCCCCGCAGAACGCCCCACCGACAAGGTGCTCATCCCACACACGCATGTCTGCCCCTTCGATGAGGACTCAGACTCTCCGGCCTTGCTCCGCATCCAGAACGAGCTGCGTGCCAGCCTCGAGGAAAGCGACACGGAGGAGAAGCTCTCCTGAACAAGCAGAATCCCCACTTGGTGGACAACACGGAGCTCACGCTCTGCCACACGGAGGAGGAGCCATCACCAGCTCCCGCCCTGGCCAACGCGATATGTACGCCTAGGCCCGAGGGATTGCAGTACCGCACTAACGCATCACCGCGTGCGGCACTGCGTTAGTGCGGGTTATCCTGCCCTCATGGCACCAGCTCCTGTCACCATCGCGTTCATCGCCTCCAAGGGAGGCGTGGGCAAGACCATGGGAACCATCTGCCTCGCCGCCGCCCTGACCCACACCGGCCACAGCGTCGAAGTCCTCGACGCCGATCCCCAGGGCTCGGCCAGCGAGTGGCTGGAGATCGCAGCCGAAGAACGCCCCACAGGCTCGCCCATCCCCTTCACCTACCGGGCCGTGAACCTCTCCGACCTCAAACGGCTGCGCCCGAGCACGGACTTCGTCGTGATCGACACCCCACCGGGCACCCCCGACGTCCAGTCCGCCGCTGCCGCAGCGGCCGACCTGGTCATCATCCCCACCACTCCCAGCGCCGACGACATCGCCCGCACCTGGGCCACCGTCGACGCCCTGGGCCCCACCGTGCGCCTGGTGGCCCTGCTGAACCAGGCCAACCCCCGCACCAAGCTCTTCACCCAGGTCGTGGACCTGCTGGCCGCCGAGAACGTCCCGCAGCTGGCCACCACGATCCCCACCCGCGAGAGCTTCAAGCACACCCACGGCACCTACCCCACCCGTACCGCGCTCGGCCCCTGGCTCCAGGTCGCCGAGGAGATCCAGGAGATGACCCGCCCGTGAGCACCAAGCCCACCCCCGGCGCNGAACATCCTCTTCCCCATCGTTCTCATCGGCCTCGGCATCGTGATCCTCGTCAGCGGCGGAGCCTTCGGACTCTGACGTAGCGGCAGCGATCCAAACGGCCCCGACCGGGCGCACCCCTCTCGGTTCAGACCGCGACACCTACCTGCAGCCAGTCCTGCGTGATCGCGGCAACAAGACCGCCACGGAGCGCTGCAAAAACCCCGCCACCAAGCGAACGAAGCCACAGCCCCGTCGCATCCCGGACGCCCGCCACAAACGACCGTTTGTGCCGGGGCGCTAGGTGTGGGTGCTGCTTCAGTCTTCATGGGCAGGGGTCGCCGGTGGATCGGTCGTGGTCTAGGTTTCTTTTGGCGTACTCGTAGAGCCCTCGTAGCTGGGCTCTCGTGCCCAACCCATCCGCCCTTGAGCTTCGGAGATCACCCGATGATCGAATCCACCCCAGCTGGCCGGGTCTCGGGGCGGTCCGCAGCGCAAGTGGTCCTGGGGCTCGTGCTGCTGGTGCTCATCGTTCCCGTGGCCATAGCCGTCTTCATGGCCGCCTACGCCGTCGCGGAGTTCGCCCAGGGCAGCCACGCTCCCGTGGGGGCGCCTTCCTTGCTCGTCAGCGTGGGGCAGCTCCTCGTCGTCGCATGCGCGGCCGTCTGCGGCGTCCGGTTCGCTCGATCCAGATCCCCTCGCTCTCGGTGAGGCTGGACGGCCGCGGTGGTTGCTCTGTTGGTGCTGGCCGCCTGGCCTGTCCTGGTGGGAGGGATCGGCCTGGTGGAGCGAGAGGCGTGTGAAGTCCGCCCGGCGCCGTTCTGGTGTGAGTGAGCCTGCAACCGCAAGGGGCCGGCGCCAGGGCGCAGCTGTCCCCAGGGGGGCTATCCGGGTACGAGGACTCGTTCCTACCCTGGGGCGATGACTGCACCGGATGCCCTGCCGCCCTCAGAGTTGCCGTCCACGCCTGAGGTGCGCCGGGTGATGTCCGCGCTGGTCCAGAGGTACTTCAGTCGTGAGACTCACGCGCGTCTCCTCGACGCCGACGTGACCGGGGAGGTGCTCACGGTGGTGGCCTGGCAGGCCGGACCTTCCCCGGAAGACCCGCGACGGGTGATCGCCCACCGCACGGACCTGGGGATGCGTCTGGCCGAGTGCGAGGGGGATCTGGAGGCGGTGCTCCTGGATGCATTGCAGTTCCAGGTATTCGAGCCGAGCGCGCCGGGCTGGGCGGCGTCCAGGCGGGTATACCCCAGCGGGGTGGCACAGAACGTCGTGCCGTCCCGCTGTTTGCTCATCGGCCGACGGAGAGCTCGATCAGTTGCGGGCTGCTGCAGCAGGCGTCGCCGGCTGGGGCTGGGGCGTCGCAGCTGCCGCCGAGGTCGGTGGTGCATACGCCGGTCTCGGGTAGTTCGAGGTGGACTGCGTCGGCTGCTTTGCGGTCGCCGGCCAGGGCTGCTGCGATGGAGCGGACCTGTTCGTAGCCGGTGGCCATGAGGAAGATGGGGGCGCGGCCGTAGCTCTTCATCCCCACGATGTAGAAGTTCGTCTCCGGGTGGGCGAGGACTCGCTCACCGTGAGGCTCGACGGATCCGCAGGAGTGGAACTCGGGATCGATCAGCGGCCCCAGCTGGGACGGTGCTTCGACGGCCGGGTCCAGGGCCAGGCGGAGTTCGGAGAGCATTCCGAGATCAGGGCGGAACCCGGTGGCGGGCACCAGCACATCGACGCTCACTTCTCGCTCCCCGTCCGGGGTCACAGCGTGGACGGTCAACGTGTCGTCGGCTCTGAAGCGAGTGATGGTGAAGGAGGTGAGGACCTCGATGCGTCCGGAGTCGACCAGCTGGCGCAGTCGCGAGCCGAGCGCTCCTCGGGCTGCGAGTTCGTCCTGGTCGCCGCCCCCGTAGACGCGGGTGAGGTCTGCGGTGCGAGCGGCCCAAATGATGGTGGTGTCGGCCTCCAGGCCTGCGAGGTCCAGCAGGGTATTGGCGGCTGAGTGGCCGGCACCGGTCACCATGACTCGCTTGCCGGCGAAGCGGTCACGGTCGCGGCCCTGCACGTCAGGCAGCGGCGCGGTGATGTGGCCCGCGGCGCGGGCCTGCTGCTCGCCGGGAGCAAGGAGCCCGGCCTGTCCGAGGGGGTTGGGCGTGGACCAGGTGCCGGAGGCGTCGATGACCGCGGAGGCGAGCACGTCTTCGCTGTGCCCGTCGGTGGTCTGGATCCGGACGAGGAAGGGGGTCTCCTCGCGGCGTGCGGTGCGGGTCTTGTCGATGCCGGCGCGGGAGACGGCGGTGACCCGCGCCCCGCAGCGGATCGACTCGGCGAGCTGGGGAAGCTGCGCGAGCGGTTCGAGGTAATGCTCGCGCAGTTCGTGACCGGTCGGGAGAACGTCGGCGTCGGGTGCGGTCCAGCCGGCAGCTTCGAGGAGACGCTGTGCGGCGGCGTCGAGGTTGTACTGCCACGGCGAGAAGAGCCGCGTGTGCCCCCACTCGGCGATCGCGGCTCCTGCCGCGGTCCCGGCCTCGAGGATCAGGAACGGCAGGCCGCGCTCAGAGAGGTGGGCAGCGGCGGCAAGGCCGATGGGGCCAGCGCCGATGACGACAATGGGATGTGAGTTCGTTGCGGTGGTCACGATGATGAGTCTCCTTGCTGCGGGGCGGTCAGTTCGCGGTGCCGGTGAGGTCGGTCAGGAGCTTGCGGACGTGGGTGTCGATGTCGTCGCGGACCAAGCGCATCCGCTCCATCCCTTCGATGCCGCGCTGAGAGGGCTCATCGGTGTGCCAGGTCGTGACCGGCGCGGTCATGCCCTCGACGGGTTTGATGACGGCTTCGTCGCCGATGACGATCACGTGGTCGACGCTTCGCAGCAGCTCGGGGGTGACCGGCTGCGGGACGGCGGAGGACATGTCCGCGCCGACCTCGGCGATCGCCTCCGCGGACTGGGCGTTGATGGCGGTGCCCGGGCGGGTGCCGGCGGAATGCACGTCGACCTCATCCCCGGCGTGATGGCGCATGAGGGCGGCGGCCATCTGGGACTTGCCGCCGTTCTTCACGCAGACGAACAGGACTGAAGGGCGCTTCGTGGTCATGGCGAGGGGATCCTTCTGTGGGGTCATCGGGTGGGGGCGGTGGTGTCGCCGGGGAACAGGCGCCGCCCCATAGCGA
Source organism: Micrococcus sp. 116 (assembly GCF_902506395.1). Lineage (NCBI taxonomy): Bacteria > Bacillati > Actinomycetota > Actinomycetes > Micrococcales > Micrococcaceae > Micrococcus > Micrococcus sp. 116. The sequence goes on along the minus strand of NZ_LR732370.1, from coordinate 1,917,755 downwards.
GGGCGACGTAGACGAGGGCGACGAGGACGGGGACTTCGATCAGCGGGCCGACGACGCCGGCGAGGGCCTGGCCGGAGGTGACTCCGAAGGTGCCGATGGCGACGGCGATGGCGAGCTCGAAGTTGTTGCCCGAGGCCGTGAACGCGACGGTCGTGGACTTCGCGTAGTCGAGGCCGATCGCGCGGCCGAGCAGGAAGGACCCCAGGAACATGACGACGAAGTAGACCAGCAGCGGCAGGGCGATGCGGGCCACGTCTCCCGGTGCGGAGATGATCGCGTCGCCCTGGAGGGCGAACAGCAGCACGATGGTGAACAGCAGCCCGTACAGCGCCCAGGGACCGATCTTCGGGAGGAACCGCTCCTCGTACCAGGTCCGGCCCTTGGCTCGCTCACCGAGGATGCGGGTCAGGAACCCTGCGACCAGCGGGATCCCGAGGAAGATCAGCACGCTGAGGACGATCGCACCGATCGAGAACTCGGCCGACGTGGTCGGCAGCCCCAGCCAGGACGGCAGCGCCTGGAGGTAGAACCAGCCCAGGGCACCGAAGGCGATCACCTGGAAGACGGAGTTGATCGCGACCAGCACCGCGGCTGCTTCTCGGTCACCGCAGGCGAGGTCGTTCCAGATGAGGACCATCGCGATGCAGCGTGCGAGCCCGACGATGATCAGGCCGGTGCGGTACTCCGGAAGGTCGGCCAGGAAGATCCAGGCCAGGGCGAACATGAGTGCCGGGCCGACGATCCAGTTCAGCACCAGCGAGGTCACCAGCAGGCGTCGGTCCGCGCCGATACGCCGGGTCTCGTCGTAGCGGACCTTCGCCAGGACCGGGTACATCATCACCAACAGTCCGATCGCAATGGGCAGGGACACGGATCCGATCTTCACCGCCTCCAGCGCGGTGTTCAGGCCGGGGATGAACCGCCCCAGCAGGAGACCCACTGCCATGGCGGCCAGGATCCACACCGGGAGCCAGCGATCGAGGAAGGACATCTCCTTCATCACGCGGGGCTGCTCCACATCCTTGGTGGTCGTACTCATGAGGGGGGCCGAACCTTCCATCGACGGATATCGATGCGAACGCTATGCTTCACATCGATGACTGTCAATGTAAGGTGGGGGCATGTCCACGACGACCGCGATCACAGCTGCCGGGCTCGAGACGATGAACGGCCCTGAGGAGTGCTGCACGCTCTCAGCGGGGCCCGTCGACAGCGTCGAGGCCGAGAGGATCGCGTCCTTGCTCAAGGCGCTTTCCGACCCGACCCGTCTCCGGCTTCTGTCCCATGTCGCTGCTCAGGGCTGCAATTCGGTCTGCGCCTGTGATCTCACCGAGCCGCTGGGCATCAGCCAGCCGACCGTGAGTCACCACATGAAGAAGCTCGTCGACGCTGGCCTGCTCACGCGCGAGCAGAAGGGCCGCTGGGCGCACTACTCCGTCGTGCCGTCGGCCTTCGCCGAGCTCCGTTCCTTCCTCGACATCGCCTGAACCCCCGCCGCCGACTTTGGAGATCCTCCTGACCGCACGGCCCAGTGTCCAGGTCGTCTGCGTCCACAACGCCGGTCGCTCGCAGTCCGGTTAGCCGGCGACGCGTTGGTCCGCTGCCACCGCCGGGTCCAGCAGGACCTGCATGGCCACCGCGGCCGCACGGGCGACCCGCTCTACTCCGCCCGTCGAACCCTGCACGCCGGAACCGGGTTGCTCACCGACAAGCAGAGGGCCCGGCTCGAGGCCACTTGGGGGACCTGCCAGCGGATGATCAGCGCCTACCGCGAACCCGACAGGGCTCGAGGAAAGGAGTCGATGGATGGCGTGCACAGGTTCAGGAGGAGGTGACAGGCAGGTCCTTCGGAGACTTGCGCTGACCGGAGCGCTGCCCGGACTGCCCGGACCGACCGGGCTGCGCCCTGGGGCAGGGTCACAGCATTTCCAGTGGTCGCGGTCCGCTCGGGGGCGGAAACGCACGGTCCAGAGCATCCAGGTCTTCGCGGGTCAGCTCCACGTCCAGTGCTGTGGCGTTGTCGCGCACGTGCTGCGGGCTGCTCGCCTTGGGGATCGTGCAGAGCGAGTCGCGGCGCAGCACCCAGGCGAGGGCCGCCGCCGCGGGGCTGACGCTGTGACGGGCCGCGACGTCGTTCAGCGTCGTGTCGTGAAGGATGCGGCCCTGCTCGATCGGCGAGTACGCCATGACCGGCAGCTGGTGGTCGGCGCACCACGGCAGCAGGTCGTACTCCGGTCCTCGCCGCGACAGGTTGTACAGCACCTGATCCGTGGTCAGCCCGCTGGTGCCCGGCACGTCCTGCAGGTCGGCGAGGGCCCGGTGGTCGAAGTTGCTGACGCCCCAGTATCGGATTTTCCCGTCCTCGACGAGCTGTTGGAAGGCCGCGACGGTGTCCTGCAGCGGGTACCTGCCCTGCCAGTGCAGCAGGTAGAGGTCGATCCGATCGGTGCCCAGGCGTTTCAGGCTGCGTTCGCAGGCCGCGATCGTGCCGGAACGGGAGGCGTGGGACGGCATGACCTTGCTGACCACGAACGCCTCGTCGCGGCGACCCGCCAATGCTTCACCAACCACCTCCTCCGCACCGCCGTCGGCGTACATCTCGGCGGTGTCGACCAGCGTCATGCCCAGCTCGAGGCCGGCGTGCAGCGCGGCGACCTCGTCGCCGCGGCGGCCGGGGTCCTCACCCCAGCCCCAGGTGCCCTGGCCCAGCACAGGGATGGACTCCCCACTCGGCAGCGTCATCCGTCGCATCCGCGATCACTTCCTTCTGGTTGTCCTGGGGTGGGACGTGGGCTGAGATCCTCGAAGGGCCGGCGCGTCCTCGACCGGTGCTGGCTTATAGGAGGGCGGCGGGTGCCGAGGTGCCGGGTGTCGGGCCGGTAGTCAGCCCCGCCTGCGCCATGTGGCGTACCGGGCTGCTCACGAGCGGTTTCCGGCGTCGGTGGGCTGGACAGTACCACCACGGCGGAACAGAAGGCAGAGGTCATCGGGTGAGCGGCTGGTGTCCAGGTTCCCGTCTCGGGCCGCATACCTCGTTCCTGCTGATCGCCGGTCAGCACAACGCCCAAGCCGCCCACAGTCTCGCCTGTCACCCTGGCAGCGCACCCCGGCCGCCCACACCTCCGCCCCTGCAGTAGACTCCTGAACACTGTTCAACTCGTCGGGCCCTCGCCATGCGCCCCGCGCCTCGGCAGCGCCCCCTCGCACTCGCTTCCGCACCAGGAGTCCCTCCATGAGCACTTCCGTGCCCTCGTCCCACGACGGCCACGTCCGCCCCGCGGCCACCACGACGGCGGACCGCCCCGCCGACGCCGGCCGCCCCCGTCACGGTTCCGCCGGCGGCAGCCTCGCGCGCATCGCCGTCATGACCGCGTTGATGGCCGTGCTCGGTCTGGTGCCGCCGATCGCCGTCGCCGGTGTGCCCGCCCCGATCGTGCTGCAGAACATCGCCGTGATCCTGGCCGGTGTGATCCTCGGCCCGTGGCGCGGGGCCGCCTCGATGGCGCTGTTCAACGCGCTCGTGGCGCTCGGCCTGCCCCTGCTCACCGGTGGTCGCGGGGGTCTGGGTGTGTTCGTGGGCCCGTCGGTCGGCTTCATCCTCGGCTGGATCCCCTCGGCGATGATCGTCGGCCTGATCTTCTGGGCTCTCACCTCCCGCTCCCGCCCCGGCCTGAGCGCCGGACGGATCGCGCTGGCGGCCGCCGTGGCCGGTCTGATCGGCGGCGTGATCATGGTGTATGTGTTCGGTGCGTTCGGCTTCGTCGGTGTCCAGGGCATGGAGTTCGGCGCCGCGATGCTCTCCATGGCCGTGTTCGTGCCCGGCGACCTCACCAAGCTCGTCATCGCCGTCCTCCTTTGCACCGGCCTGTGGAAGGCCTACCCGCGCGCCTTCCGGTGATCCCTCCGGTGCGCCTGCCCCCGTCCGACGACGACGTCGCCCCCGCCGTCTCCCGCCTCGCCCCGCTGCGGGGCGCGGACCACGAAGCCGTGCTGCGCCGGGCGCTGGAGGCCCGGACTGCCGGGCTGGTCCCGCTCGTGGGCGACGAGCGATGGTCCGTGGCGCAGTGGCAGGCCGGCGTCGGGCACGCCGAGGCGCTGCTGGCCGAACTGACCGCGCGGGCTCCCGACCGGGCCGCCCGGATCGGCTGGGCGGCCTTCACCTCCGGAACCACGGGACGGCCCCGCGTGATCCTGCGCACGGCCGACTCCTGGCGGACCGGCCACCGGCTCGTCGAGGACTGGCTCGGCCTGGAGCCGGGTGAGAGCCTGCTCGTCCCCGTGCACCCGGTGTCCTCGATGGCGGTCAACGCGGCGGACCTGTGCGCGCATGTCGGTGCACGGCTGCTCGTGCCCAGCCGCGCCCGGCTGCGCGCGGCGGACGTCACGGGCGGGGCCGCGGCGGTGCACTGCACGCCCGCACAGCTGGCCGACCTCTGCGATCTGCTGGCCGCGGTCCGGGCCGCCAGCGCCCCCGCTGGCCCGCGCGTCGTCCTGGTGGGCGGGGACCGTCTGCCCGGTCAGTTGCGCGAGCGCGCCGCCGCCCTGGGCCTGCGCGTGGTCCACTACTACGGGTCCGCCGAGGCCAGCTTCGTGGCCGTGGACCCGGACGGCTCCGGCCTGCGTGCCCTGCCCGGCGTGCGTCTCGAGATCCGCGAGGGCGTCCTGCACGTGCGCTCGGACCAGCTCGCCGAGCCCGACGGCACCCGCCTGACCGACGGCACACCCCGCTGGGGCGCCGACGGCTGGCTCTGCACCGGGGACCGGGCCCAGATCGACGACGACGGCGTCCTGCACCTGCGCGGTCGCGCCGACGACGCCATCCTCACCGGCGGAGCCACCGTGATCCCGGCCGAGGTGGAGGCCGAGCTGCTGCGCGCCACGGTCCGTCGCGAGAGCACGGCCTCCGGCGGGGACTCCGCTCCCCACGCGGTCCCGGTGTGCACCGCCGTGCTCGTCCAGGGCGAGCCCGCCCCGCGGCTGGGGAGCCTCGTCGTCGCCCACGTGGAGCCGGCACCCGGCCTGCCCGCCGACGTCGTGCTGGCTGCCCTCAAGGAGCACGCCCGCACGCACCTGCCCCCGGCCGCGCGGCCGCGACGTTGGCAGGTGGTGGACCGGCTCGAGCGCACCGGCAGCGGCAAGATCCGCCGGATGGCCCCCGACGTCGCCGCATTCCCCGACCCGCCCGGAGGCAGCGCATGACCACCACCCCGGGGTTGTGGATCACCGCCGCCGCCCGGACCGCGTTCACGGCCCGCTCCCGCGGGCAGGCCGGTCTCGATGCCGGCGCGCTGTCCGCCCAGGCCGTGGCCGCGGTGACCGGCCCCGCCGCTGCGGACGTGGCCGCCGTCGTGCTCGGAAACTGCACAGGGCCCGGTGGCAACCTCGGGCGGATAGCCGCGCTCGCGGCCGGTCTGGGCGAACACACCCCGGGGTGGTCCGTGGACGCCCAGTGCGGCGCCGGGCTGGCCGGGGTGCTGCAGGCCGCCCAGCACGCCGCGTTCACCGGCCGGCCGTGCGTGGGTGGCGGCGTCGAATCCCCGTCCACCGCTCCGCAGCGCAGCCGGGACGGGGTGCCCTACACGCAGGCGCCCATGGTCCCGTCCGGCTGGCCGGACCCGGGCATGACCGCCGCCGCTGACGCCCTCGCCGCCGCGGACGCGATGCCGCGCGCCCGCCAGGAGGCGTTCGCCGCGCGCTCCCACGCCCTCGCGCTCGCCGCGGCCGGACTGCGTCGCATCGAACGGGTGCCCGGCGCTCCCGACGACGACGGTCCGCGCCGCCTCGACGCCCGCGCCCTCGCCCGCTTCACGCCCGTCCACCCTGACGCCGACCCGGCCGCCGCGGTCACCGGGGGCACCGCCGCGCGGATCGCCGACGGCGCGGCCGCCGTGCTGGTGGTGCCGTGCGAGCGGTCGCCGGTGGGGCGGGACGAGCCCGCGGGTGGTCTGCGTCCGGTGCGGATCGTGGGGGCGGAGATCCGGGGCGGGGACCCGGCTCTGCCCGGCATCGCCCCCGTGGCCGCCGTCGAGCGGGCTCTCGCCGCGGCCGACTGGAGGCTGGGGGAGGTCGCCGTCGTGGAGGTGGTGGAGGCCTACGCCGTGCAGGCGCTGGCTACCCTGGACCGGCTCGGCCTCACCGACCACGCGCGGCCGGGGCCGGCCTCCCTGGGCTCGGACCGCCAGGGCCTGGACGACTGGGGCGTGGACCGGCGCGTCAACGCGGCCGGGGGAGCGCTCGCGCTGGGGCACCCATGGGGCGCCTCGGGCGCGGCGGCCGTCGTGCGGGCTGTGCACCGATTGCAGGGGCAGCCGCCCGGGGCGCGCGCCGTGGTCGCCTGCGCCGTGGCCGGAGGGCTCGGGATAACGATGCTGCTGGAGGTGGCGTGAGGTGACCGTGCTGGGGCATGAAGGGCATCCGCAGGTCCATCCTGGGCGCACGAGTACCGCGCGGGTGGCCCGCCTGGGCGCACTCATACCCCAGAATCGGCCGGGAACGTGGCAGAAGTGCGCCCGGGCAAGGTGGGGGCGCGCCGGGTTACACTCTTGAACGCTGTTCAGCCAACGCTGCTCCACACCGGAGCGCACACCGGCTCCGCACGGCCCACACCGCCCCCCGCCCAGCCCGGAGGACTGCGGATGACCCTGCTCCTGGAGGTGACCTGCACTGACCGTTCCCAACCGCACATCCAGCACGCCGCAGGACCGTTCCGTCACCCTCACGGGCGTCCGCGTCGAGGCCGACGGCCCCGAGGGCGTCGTCGTGCTCCTCGACGGCGTGGACCTCACCCTCACGGCCCCGCGCGTGGCGGTGATCGGGGAGAACGGCTCCGGCAAGTCCACGCTGGCCCGCGCGATCGCCGGACTGGCCGACGTCGTCGCCGGGGAGGTGAGCGTGCACGGGGTGGACGCCGTCCGGGACGTGAAGGCGCTGCGCCGCACCGTCGGCTTCGTGTTCGCGAACCCGGCCGCGCAGATGGTCATGCCCACCGTCCGGGAGGACGTGGAGCTGACCGTGAAGTCGTTCAGGGACGACGCCGGCCGCCGCCTGACCAAGGACGACGTCGCCGCGCGCGTGGCCGCGGCGCTTCAGGAGCACCGGCTCACCGCGCTCGCGGACCGGGCGTGCCTGTCCCTGTCCTCGGGACAGGCGCAGCGACTGGCGATGTGCTCGGTGATGACCGCCGGGCCGTCCCTGGTGATCGCCGACGAGCCGACCTCCCTGCTGGACGGCCGGCACCGGCGGATCGTGGCCGACCGGCTGCTGGCCGCCGACCCCTCCGCCCCGGACGGGTTCCAGCTGCTGCTGGTGACCCACGACCTCGAGCTGGCCCGTGCGTGCGACGAGGCGGTGTGGATCCACGGCGGCCGTGTGGAGCGGACCGGCCCGGCCGGGGACGTGGTCGAGGCGTACGAGCGCTTCCTGGACCACGCCGTGGCGGCGGAGCTGCGCTGATGCTCTCCCTGTACGTCCACGGCGACTCGCCCCTGCATCACGCCCGTGCCGGCCTCAAGACGGGCCTGTTCGCGGTGTGGGTGCTGGCCCTGACCCTGCTGCCGCTGTCCCTGTGGGCCGCGGGCGCCGCCGTCGTGGGCGCCGTGACCGCGTATCTCGTGGGCTTCGGGCTGCGGCGCGGGGCGGCGATGATCGCCTCCGACCTGCGCGCTCTGTGGCTGTTCTACGTGGTCCTGTTCGCGGCGCAGTGGATCTTCACCGACGCGTTCGCGGCCGGACTCATGGTGGCGCGCGTGCTCGGGCTCGTGCTCACCGCGCAGGTGTTGACGCGCACCACCCGGATCGCGGACATGACCGGGGTGGCCGAGGCGGTGCTGCGGCCGGTCGAGCGGATCCCGTGGGCGGGGCCACGCCTGGCGCGGGCGGGGTTCCGCGCCGACCGCGTGGGCCTGGCGATGGGCCTGGTGCTCTCCTCGATCGGCCACCTGCGCGCCCTGGCCGAGCAGATCCGGCATGCGCAGGCCGCCCGCGGGGTGCGGATGGCGCCGTGGGCCTGGGCGCTGCCGCTGCTGGTGCTCAGCTTCAAGCACGCCGACGACGTCGGGGACGCCCTGGCCGCCCGCGGCATCGACTAGAGCCGCCCGGCCCTTCCGCGTTGGGGGCGGAACTCGGCGGTATTCGGGGTGGGGATCCCCGAGTTCCGCCCCCGGACCGCGTGGGGTGGCGGGCCGGCTCAGAGGGGGCCGTCCAGGGGCAGACGGTCGCGGTCGTAGGTGATCTCGGTGAAGCCGTGGGGCACGGGCTTGCCGTCCTCGCCCAGGGACACGAACACGATCTTGTCGATGGTCAGGATCATCTCGCCGGTCACGATGTTCCGCACCTTCGCCCGCATGGTCAGGGACGTGCGCCCGAACTCGGTGGCGCGCAGGCCCATCTCGATCATGTCGCCCTGCTTCGCCGAGGCCAGGAAGTTGATCTCCGAGATCAGCTTCGTCACGCACCGCGGGTTGCCCAGCTGCAGGGTCGCGTAGATGGCCGCCTCCTCGTCGACCCAGCGCAGCAGCGAGCCGCCGAAGAGGGTGTTGTTCGCGTTGAGGTCCTCCGGCTTGACCCACTTGCGGGTGCGGAAGTTGACGTCGTCGTGGGCGGCGCGGTCGGCCGAACGGGTGAAGAGCGTGGAGTCCATGGCTCAACGGTAGAGCGACGGCGACGCCGGCACGAGGGAGGGCGCCCGATGCGCAGACGTGCTCGACCGGGCCGTAGGGTCGCCGGAAGGGATCCGCAACGGAGCACACAGGAGGGACCCGACCGATGACCATCCGCCCCCACCCCGACCCCGCCGCACCCGACGCCACCTGGCGCGATGTGCCGGTGGTCGGCTTCACGGTCGCCGCCGGCATCGCCGTCCTGTTCTGCCTGGTCTGGCTGCTCCGGGACGGGCTCACCACCGACTACACGTGGGGGCTGCTGCTGGCCCCGGTGCTCATGGGCGTGGCCGGGGTGGCGGTGATGGTCCTCTGGGAGCGGCTCCTCGTCCGCGTCCCGCGGCTGGCCGCCACGCTGGTGGCCGGCGGCGCCCTCCTGGCCTTCGTGCTGGTGCTCGCCTGGTGGCTCGTGGAGGTGAACGCGCCGACGCACCTGTTCACCGGGAGCACGTTCTGGCTGCTCGCCGTCGCCCCGGTCTGCGCGGGCCTCGCCTGGCTCGCACACCGGCTGCTCCCGGCGGCCCGCCGTCCCGTGGAAGAGCCCCCCGCCGCCCTCGACGACGACGCCTGGGCCCGCCGCCTCGCCGGCGTCCTGCGGCTGCGCAAGGACCTGCCCGACGCGCGGGTGGGCGAGATCGTCCGTGACGCGCGGGCACGCGGGGCCGCGGCCGGGCGCCCGCTGGCCGAGGAGCTCGGCTCCCCGGAGTCGTACGCCGCGGGCTTCCAGAAGGACCGGGTCGCCGCGCCCCGCCGGCGGGCCTGGGCGGTCACCGCGTTCGTGGTGCTCATCCTGGCCACCCGTCTCCCGGGCGTGGTGGCCGGGGAGCGGCTCAGCGCGTGGGACGTCGCGTACCTGCTGGTCGCCGTCGTCGTGCTGGTGTGGACGTGGCTCGACTACCGGGCCGCCGTGCGTCGCGCCCGCCGCTGAGGGGTCTCAGGCCCCCGCGGCGGCCAGCACCCTCGCCACGTGGCGGCGGTGCACCTGGTGGATGACCTCGATCAGTCCGCACCCGAGCGCGGCGACCACCAGCGCGGCCACGAGCACGTCCGTGGGCGGGACCTCCATCCGGTGGTACCAGCGGGAGGCCGGCACCAGCACGACGGCGGCCAGCACCGCGTACATCGCCAGGATGAGGACCACCACGCGCGCGCTCAGCGGCCGGGACATCACGCTGAGCACCCACAGGCCCAGCAGGGTCAGGGTGATCATGAACGCGGCCTGCTGGCGGGCCAGGTCGATGTCGCCGGCGGTGAGGCGCACGTACGAATGCAGGGCCACCATGGACAGCAGGATCACCGCGCCGGAGGGGATCGCGAACCGCAGCGCCCGCCCCAGGAATCCGGGCACGTAGCGGCGCGGGTTCGGCAGCAGCGCGAGGAAGAACGTGGGCGCGCCGATCATGATGAAGTCCACGGTGGAGGCCTGCCGCGGCAGCAGCGGGAACTGCCACGCGAACAGGGAGAACACCACGCCGAACAGCAGCGCGTACGTCGTCTTCGTCAGGTAGATGTGGGCGAGCCGCTCCATGTTCGCGATCACCTGGCGGCCCTCGCCGAGCACGCGCGGCAGGCGGTCGAAGCGCCCGTCCAGCAGCACCATCCGGGACACCGCCTTGGTGGCCGGGGCCGCGTTGCCCATGGCGATGCCCAGGTCCGCGGTCTTCAGGGCCAGGGCGTCGTTCACGCCGTCGCCGGTCATGGCCACCACGTGCCCGCTCGACTGCAGCGCCTGCACCATCGCCTTCTTCTGGTCCGGGCTGACGCGGCCGAACACGTCGTGCTCGGCCATCACGTCGGCGAGCTCCCCGGGCTCGTCCGGCAGGGTGCGCCCGTCGTAGGCCTGGCCCGCCACCTCGAGGCCCACCTCGCGGGCCACGGCGGCCACGGTGCGCGGGCTGTCCCCGGAGATCACCACGGTCCGCACGCCCTGGGCGTGGAAGTAGTCGAGGGTCTCGGCGGCGTCCGGGCGCACGTTCTCGCGGAACGTCACGACGGCGACCGGGACGCCTCCGGAGGGCAGCGCATCCCCGATCAGGGGCTCGTCCGTGCGGGCCAGCAGCAGCACGCGGCGGCCGGCGTCCGCGTCGGCGTGGACCTGGGCGCGGACGGCCTCGGCGGCGTCGGGGCCGAGGAGCCGCTCGTCCACGAGGGCCTCGGGCGCGCCGAGCAGCCACGTGCCGGCCGCCGCCCCGGCCTCGGGGCCGAACGCGACCGCCGACCACCGGCGCGCGGAGGAGAACGCCACCTGGGCCGCGGGGTCCACGGGCGGGACGGCCGTGAAGGGCTCGCGCAGGGCCGCCGCGGTGGGGTTCACGTCCGGGTCCGCGCCGAACCAGGCGAGCACGGCCCGAGCCCCGTCGCCGACCTCGGCCGGGGCGCCGTCGTCGTGGGTGTCCGGGGACGCGTCCGCCGAGGCGGGTGCGGTGAGCCGGTCGAACCGGACGCCGCCCTCGGTGAGGGTGCCGGTCTTGTCCAGGCAGACGGTGTCCACGCGGGCCAGGACCTCCACGGCGGGCTGCTCCTGGATGAGGACCTCCTGCTGGGCCAGCTTGAGCGCGGACACGGCGAACGCGATGGTGGTCATGAGCGCCAGGCCCTGCGGGATCATGCTGGTCACCGCCGCCACGGACGCGATCAGCGCGGGCTCCAGGGCGGCCTCGCGCGGCTGGGAGAGGGCGAGGGACCAGCCGCCGACCGCCGTCATCTGGCCGTGCACGATCACCGCGATGATCGGCACCAGGGCGATCGTGAGCCCGCGGGCCACCTTCTCCAGGGCGCCGCGCAGCTCCGAGCGGATGGCGGAGTAGCGGCGGGCCTCGGCGCTGAGCCGGGCCGCGTGCGAGGCCGAGCCCACCGCCGTCGCGCGCACCAGGCCCGCGCCGGCCACGACGGCTGAGCCCGAGAGCACGGCGTCCCCGGGGGTCTTGGGCACGGGGTCGTTCTCCCCGGTGAGCAGCGCCTCGTCCATGTCCAGGCCGTCCGAGACGAGGACCTCGCCGTCCACGGGCACCTGGTCGCCGCGGCGCAGCACCACGACGTCGTCCCGCACGATCTGCGCCATCGGCAGGGGCACGCGCGCCCCGTCCCGGATGACGACGACGTCGTCCTGGTGCAGCAGCGCGATCCGGTCCAGCTTCCGCTTGGCCGAGTACTCCTGGAGCACGCCGATCACCACGTTGGCCACGGCCGCCAGCGAGAACAGCAGGTCCAGCCAGCGGCCCATCAGGATCACGACGACGGCGCACAGCGCGATCGCCAGGTTGAACAGCGTGAACACGTGCACGCGCAGGATCTGACCCAGCGAGCGGGACGTGTCCCGCGACTGCACGTTGACCAGGCCCGCGGCCTCCCGCTCGGCGACCTCGGCGGCGGTGAGCCCGGTGATCCCCGCCGCGCCGGTGAACCCCAGGCCCGTCCCGCTCTCGGGGGCGGACGGGTGCGCGGACGCAGGGGAGGGGGAGGCCATGGCACAGAATCTACCCAGCCGGCGCGGGGCCGGGCATCCGACGTGGGGATGAACCCGGGTGCGACCGTGGGCGGGACTGCGGGTGGGGCGGGCTCACTCGCCGGCCTGGCCGTCGATCCCCTCGCGCAGCAGGTCGGCGTGGCCGGCGTGGCGGCCGTACTCCTCGATCATGTGGGTGAGGATCCACCGCAGCGAGACCGGGTCCCGCCCCTCCCGGATCCGGTGGGCGCGGGCCAGGGCCGCGTCGCCGTCGTCGCCGTCCGCCGCGAGCAGGTCCACCACGATCTGCCGGGAGCGCTCCACCTGGCCCTGCCAGAGGGCGCGCAGGTCCGCCGCGGAGTCCTGCGCCGCGCTGTGCCAGTCCCAGTCGGGGTCGGCGTCGAAGTCCGCTCCCACCCAGGGCGCCGAGGTGGGCTCGCCGAGGGCGACGGCCTCGAACCACCAGAACTCGACGAACGCGAGGTGCTTGAGCAGGCCGCCGAGCGTCATCGCGGACGGGTGCCCCGGCAGCCGGCGGTGCAGCGCCGCCGTGTCCAGGTCCGCCGTCTTCCACTCGATCGTGGCGCGCAGGAAGTCGAGGAAGCCCAGCAGGGTGGCGGCCTCGCCCGCGGCGAAGGGCGGCTCGGGGCGGCCCTGGTCGTCGTAGAACACGGTGGTCATGGCGGCCAGGCTACGCCCCACCTCGCGTTTTCGTTCGGGAAACGGCGCGTGCGGGGGCGGGGGCGGGGTATGAGCGCACTTTGCAGGCTCAGAGCGCCCGCGGACCTGGAACGCGTGCGGTCGCTCTGAGCCTGCAAAGTGCGCTCATACCGACCGCAGGCGTTCCCGGAACGGGCGGGCCGGCGTCGTGGCCACCCAGGAGGACCCGGAGGAGCTCGTCGGGGTCAGCGAGGACTGGGCGGCGCAGGCGTACGCGGACGCCGCCGCGGTGGGCGGCGATCCTGCTCACCGCGGCGGATCCACCACGAGCCGCACCCGCGGGCTCGCCTGTTCGGCGGCGCCCTCCTGGGTCTCGGCGATCCGGCGCCAGATGCGGTCCGCCGACGGGTCGACCATCAGGTGCCCCATCTGCCGGATGACGGTGCCGAACACGGACGTCGGCATGCTGCGCCGCGGGGCGAAGCCGGACCGGCGCAGGCGCTCGGTCTGTTCCGTGGTCAGGTCCACGAGGCGCTCCAGCAGGGACTCGGTCTCCCCGCCGGCCTCCAGCAGCGAGCGGCGCACGTAGGCCCCCACCACCGGGTGGTCGGCCAGCAGGTCCGCGAACGCCGCGTCGCGGGCCGCGGACACCTCCTGTGGGGTGCCCACGAGCGGGACCTCGTCGAGGGTCGCGGCGATCAGGCGCAGCACGTCGTCGTCGACGGCGCGGGTCAGCCCCGCCTTGCTGCCGAAGTGGTGCCGCACCAGCCCGGGGGCGACGCCGGCCCGTTGCGCTATCTCGCGGACGCTGGCCATCTCGACCCCCCGCTCGGCATACAGCTCGAGGGCCGCCAGGCGCAGGCGCGCGGGGGAGGCGAGGTCGTCCTGGTCGAAGGGCAGGAGGGTGTTCATCGGGTCCTCGGGGCTGGGTCGGCGGATGGGATGGCCCGTGGTCGGGAGACGAGGATGCGGGGGCTCGCTGAACCCTACGGCAGGGATCGAAACGCCCCCCCGCACCCTTCTTGCACGCTAGTGCAACATCGTGCTTGAGTGTGCAACATCAGCTCAGTGAGGCATGTCACAGACGACTGCCGCCCGCCTCCGCGACCACCACACCTCCCAGGGGGACCCATGCAGACCACCGACACCGTCCTCGGCACCCCGTCCACCATGGGCGACGACGAGCAGCTCACCACCACTCGCCTCCTGCGGGACGCCGCCCGGACCTTCGGGGATCAGCAGATCATCCACACCCGCGGCGGCGGCTCCCCGTGGCAGACCACCACCTACGCGGCCGTGTGGGAGCGGGTGCGCCGCATGGCCGCGGCCCTGCGCGCCGAGGGCGTCGGGCCGGGGGACCGGGTCGGCCTGCTGCTGTGGAACGACGTCCGCCACCTCGAGTCCTACTTCTCCGTCCCGCTGCTGGGCGCGACCATGGTGCAGCTCAACCTGCGCCTGGCGCCCACGGACCTGGCCTACGTGATCACCCACGCGAAGGTGGGGACGATCGTCGTGGACGAGACCCTCCTGGAGCTCGCCGCCGCGCTCGAACCGCACCTGCCCGACGGCGTCCGCTGGATCGTGGCCGGCGACGGCGAGCTCCCTGCCGACTGGGCCGGTCGCGGCGACGTCCTGTCCTACGAGGCCCTCCTCGACGGGCACGAGCCGCTCGAGACAGCGGGCCTGCCGAACGTGAGTGAGCGCTCCGCCTCCGGCGCCTGCTACACCACGGGCACCACCGGCCGTCCCAAGGGCGTCTTCTACTCGCATCGGGCCACCTGGCTGCACGCGCACGCCGTGGTGTCCACCCTGGGCATGACCATGGCGGACACCGCCCTGATGCTGACCCCCATGTTCCACGCGCAGTGCTGGGGCCTGCCGTTCGCCGCCGTCGCCGTGGGCGCGCGCCTGGTGCTGCCGGGCCGGTTCAACCTCACGGACACCCCGTGGCTGACCTCCACCCTTGTGGACCACGGCGTCACCGTGGCCCCGGCAGCACCCGCGATCCTCATGCCGATGCTCCACCACCTCCGCACCCTCGAGACGCCCCCACGGATGGACGGCGTGCGCCTGCTGTGCGGCGCGACCGAGCCCCCCGTGGCCATGATGCGCGGCTTCGACGAGCTCACCGGCGCGGAGGTCATCCACGCCTACGGCGCCACGGAGACCTCGCCCATCGTCTCCCTCAACCGCATGAAGCCGAGCCTCATGGGCACCCTCTCCGAGGACGAGCGGTGGAACCTCAAGCGGTTCCAGGGCCTCGTCGTCGTCGGGGTGGACGTGAAGATCACCGACCCCATGGGCGAGCTGCTGCCGCCCGGCGAGGAGAACGTGGGCGAGATCCGCCTGCGCGGGCCCTGGGTGACCGCCTCCTACGCGGACAACGCCGAGGCCACCGACGCCGGCTTCGACGAGGAGGGCTACTGGCGCTCCGGGGACCTGGGCTACCTCTCCCCGGAGGGCTACCTCAAGGTCACCGACCGCCTGAAGGACGTGGTCAAGTCCGGTGGCGAGTGGATCTCCTCGATCGACCTGGAGAACCACATCATGACCGTCCCCGGGGTCCGCGACGCCGCCGTGATCGGCGTCCCCCACCCCGAGTGGGAGGAACGCCCCCTGGCCCTCGCGGTGCGGGACGAGGGCTCCGACGTCGACCAGGACGCCGTCCTCGCCGCACTCGCCGAGCGCTTCGCCACCTGGCAGCTGCCCGACGAGGTCCGCTTCGTGACGGAGATCGACCGGACCGGCGTCGGGAAGGTCAACAAGCGCAAGCTGCGCGCCGACTACGCCGACGCCCTCACCTCCGGCCGCTGACCGGCCCACCACCTCCCCAGACCCACCCCAACCCCAGGAGAC
>NZ_LR732370.1:1770467-1902037 GCF_902506395.1 Micrococcus sp. 116 | reverse complement strand
CCCCAACCCCAGGAGACCCCGTGACCCAGGACGCCTTCCTCTACGACGCACTGCGCACCCCGCGGGGAGTCGGCAAGCCCTCCGGCTCCCTCCACGAGGTCAAGCCGATCGACCTCGTCGTCGGCCTGACCCACGCGCTGCGCGACCGCCATGAGGGGCTCGACCCCGCCGACATCGAGGACATGATCCTCGGCTGCGTCAGCCCGGTGGGCGACCAGGGCGCGGTCCTGCCCCGCGTGGCCGCCCTCAAGGCGGGCCTGCCACAGACCGTGGCCGGCGTGCAGCTGAACCGGTTCTGCGCCTCCGGACTCGAGGCCGTGAACCAGGCCGCCGCCCGCATCCGCTCCGGCTGGGAGTCCCTGCTCGTGGCCGGCGGCGTGGAGTCCATGTCCCGCGTGCCCATGGGCTCCGACGGCGGTGCGTGGGCCATGGACCCGGCCACCTCCCTGGCCACCGACTTCATCCCGCAGGGCGTCTCCGCAGATCTGATCGCCACCCGTGAGGGCTTCAGCCGCGAAGAGCTGGACCGCTTCGCCGCGCAGAGCCACCGTCGTGCTGCGGCGGCGTGGCAGGAGGGCCGGTTCGCCCGCTCCGTGGTCCCGGTGAGGGACATGAACGGGATGACCGTGCTGGACCGGGACGAGACCATCCGCCCCGACTCGACCGTGGAGACCCTGGCCACGCTCAAGCCCTCCTTCGAGGCGCTGGGTCGGGAGGCGGGCTTCGACGCCGTGGCGCTGGAGAAGTACAGCTCGCTGGCGGAGATCGAGCACCCGCACCACCCCGGCAACTCCTCGGGCATCGTCGACGGCGCCGCGCTGACGCTGATCGGCTCCGAGGAGGCCGGCCGGCGGGCCGGGATGAGCCCGCGGGCCCGGATCGTCTCCGCCGCCGTCGTCGGCTCCGAGCCCACCATCATGCTCACCGGCCCCACCCCGGCGTGCCGCAAGGCCCTCGAGGTGGCCGGCATGACCGCCGCGGACATCGACCTCGTGGAGATCAACGAGGCGTTCGCGGCCGTGCCGCTGCTGCTGATGAAGGAGATGGGCTGGACCGAGGAGCAGACCAACGTCAACGGCGGCGCGATCGCCATGGGCCACCCCCTGGGGGCCACCGGCGCCATGATCCTCGGCACCCTCGTGGACGAACTCGAGCGGCGCGACCTGCGGACCGGCATCGCCACGCTCTGCATCGGCGCCGGCATGGGCGTCGCCACGATCGTCGAGCGCGTCTGAGCGCCCCACCCACCCGACCGACCAGCACGGCAGGAAGAGCACCGGCATGAGTGAGCACATGATCACCTGGGACCAGGACGCCGACGGCGTCGTCACGCTGACCATGGACGACCCGCAGGCGCGGGTCAACACGATGAACGAGCGGTACCAGGACGCGATGGACGCCGTCGTGGACCGCCTGGAGGCGGAGCGGGACACGGTGACCGGCGTCGTCCTGACCAGCGCGAAGAAGACCTTCTTCGCCGGCGGCGACCTGGGCTCCCTGGCCCAGGCCGGTCCCGAGGACGTGGAGTCCGTGTTCGCGCTGACGCAGCGGGTCAAGGGCCAGCTGCGCCGCCTCGAGACCCTCGGCCGCCCCGTGGTCGCCGCGATCAACGGCACGGCGCTCGGCGGCGGCCTGGAGATCGCCCTGGCCTGCCACCGGCGCATCGCCGTGGACGACCCGGGGCTGAAGGTCGGCCTCCCGGAGGTCACCCTGGGCCTGCTGCCCGGAGGCGGCGGCATCACCCGCCTGGTGCGCATGGTGGGCGTGGAGCGCGCCCTGATGGAGTGGCTGCTGCAGGGCACCGCCCGCGACGCCCGGGCCGCGATGGAGAAGGGGATCATCGACGAGGTCGTGACCGACCCCGCGGACCTGGTGCCCGCCGCCAAGCGCTGGATCCTGGAGCACCGCGACGACGCCGACGCCGCCGCGAAGCCCTGGGACGTCAAGGGCTTCAGGATCCCCGGCGGCACCCCCGCCCAGGCCTCCTTCGCCTCCCGCCTGCCCGCGTTCGCCGCCACCCTGCGCCGGCAGCTCCACGGCGCGGACCTGCCCGCCCCGAAGGCGATCCTCAGCGCCGCGGTGGAGGGCTCGCAGGTGGACTTCGACACCGCCTCGCGCATCGAGACCCGGTACTTCGTGTCCCTCGTGACGGGCCACACCTCCTCCGCCATGATCCAGGCGTTCCACTCGGACATGCAGGCGCTGCGCTCCGGCGCGGCCCTGGGCGGTCCCTCCCGCGAGCGCAGCACGATCACCACGGCGGCGGTGCTGGGCGCCGGGATGATGGGCGTGGGCATCGCCCACGCGCTCGCGCTCAACGGCGTGGACGTGATGCTCAAGGACGTCAGCCTGGAGGCCGCCGAGCGCGGCCGTGAGCGGGTGGGCGCCCTCCTCGAGGGGCGCGTGGCGAAGGGGCGCATGAGCCGCGAGGACGCCGACGCCGTCCTGGCCCGCGTGCAGCCCACCGAGGACTATCAGGACCTCGCGCACGTGGACGCGGTGATCGAGGCCGTGTTCGAGGACGTCGAGCTCAAGGACTCGGTGTTCGCCGAGGTGGAGAAGGTGGTCGGCCCGGACACCCTGCTGTGCAGCAACACCTCCACGCTGCCGATCACCCTGCTGCAGGGCCCGCGGGAGCGCTCCCAGGACTTCATCGGCCTGCACTTCTTCTCCCCGGTGGACCGGATGAAGCTCGTGGAGATCATCCGTGGTGAGCAGACCTCCCCGCGCACGGTGGAGCGCGCCTACGACCTGGTGCAGCAGATCCGCAAGCTGCCCATCCTGGTCAACGACGGGCGCGGCTTCTACACCTCCCGCGTCTACGGCACGCTCGTGCTCGAGGCCGCGGCCCTCGTGGAGGAGGGCGTGGACGCGCAGCGGATCGAGCGGGCGGCCCGCCACGCCGGCTTCCCGGCCTCCCCGCTGGCCATGATGGACGAGGTCTCCCTGACCCTGATCCAGCACATCCGCCGCGAGGAGGAGAAGGCCGTCGCCGAGGCCGGCGGTGAGCGTCCGGTGCGTCCGGGCGAGCGCGTGGTGGAGCGCATGGTGGACGAGTTCGGCCGCCCGGGCCGCGCTCAGGGCGCCGGCTTCTACGAGTACCCGGAACAGGGCCCCAAGCACCTGTGGCCAGGCCTGGCCGAGCACTTCGCCACCGGGGCGGACGTGCCCGAGCAGGACCTGCAGGACCGCCTGCTGTACCGCATGGCCATCGAGACGGCCCGCTGCTTCGACGACGGCGTCCTCACCGACGCCCCCTCGGCGAACCTCGGCGGCGTGTTCGGCATCGGCTTCCCGCCGCACACCGGTGGGCCAGTGACGTTCATGACGCACCGCGAGGGCGGACCGGCCGCGTTCGTGGCCCGCGCCGACGAGCTGGCCGACCGCTACGGCGAGCGGTTCCGTCCCGGCGGCACCCTCCGGCAGCTGGCCGAGCGAGGCGAGGGGCCGGGCCGATGAGCGCCGCACCGCTGGCCGGGGTGCGCGTGGTGACCATCGCGCTGAACCTGCCCGGGCCCGTCGCCGCGGCCCGCCTGCAGGAGCTGGGCGCCGACATCGTCACGGTGCTCCCGCCCAGCGGGGACCCCGTGGCCACCCTGGTGCCGGCCCTCTACGAGGAGCTGCACCGCGGGCAGTCGGTGCGCACCGTGGACATGAAGTCCCAGGCCGGGGCTGCCGAGATGGAGCAGATCCTGGCCGAGGCGGACGTGTTCCTCACCTCCCACCGCTCCGGGGCGCTGCGCCGGCTGGGCCTGGACGCCGACGCCGTCCGCGCCCGCCACCGGCGGATCTGCCAGGTGGACATCACCGGATACGACGGGGACCGCACGGACGTGCCAGGCCATGACATCAACTACCAGGCCGCGGCGGGCCTGCTGGCGCCGGGGGCTCCACCGCGGATCCTCGCGGCGGATCTGCACGGTGCCGAGCGGGCCGTCTCCGCCGCGCTGGCCCTGCTGTGGGCCCGCGGCGCGGACGGGGACGGCGGGCATGCCACGGTGGCGCTCGCCGATGCGGCGCACGCCCTGGCCCTGCCCAACCGGCACCGCATGACGGGCCCGCGCAGCCCCCTGGGCGGGGCCCTGCCCCACTACGGGGTGTATCCGGCGGCCGAGGGCCATGTGGCCGTCGGCGCGCTCGAGCCGCACTTCGCGGCCGCGCTTGTCGAGGGCCTCGGGCTGGACGCGGACGGGGACGTCCGCGCGCAGCTCACCGAGGCCCTCTCCCGGCACGACGCCGCCCACTGGCAGGCATGGGGGGAGGAGCGGGGCATCCCGCTCACCGCCCTGGCCAGCCCCACCGCCTGACCCCCACGACTCAGCACCCCCCTCGAACGACCTCCAGGAGCCCCTCATGACCACCACGGATTCCCGCACCCGCTCGCTGATCGACGTCGACGTCCTCGAGTACCACCGCCTCCTGACGCCCGAGCAGCAGGAGGAGCTCACGGAGATCCGCGCCGCCCTGGCCGAGATCGTCACCCCGCACGTGGCGGAGGCCTGGAGCCGGGACGAGTTCCCGCACGAGATCGCCCGCCGCGTCGGGGAGCTGGGCTACAACCACATCAGCGGCATGACCGAGGACCCGTTGTTCCGCGGGCACCTGATGGCCGAGCTGGCCCGCGCGGACATCTCCCTCAGCGTGTACTTCGCCCTGCACAACGACCTCGTCGGGGCCACCCTGGAGGCCCTGGGCTCGGAGGAGCAGAAGCAGACGTGGCTGCCGGGCCTGTACGCGATGGAGTACACCGGCTGCTTCGCGCTGACCGAGCCGGAGCACGGCTCCGACGTCGCCGGCGGCATGGCCACCACGGCCCGCCGAGAGGGGGACGAGTGGGTGATCAACGGGGCCAAGCGGTGGATCGGCAACGGCACCATGTCCCGCATCGCGATCGTGTGGGCCCGGGACGAGGAGGACGACCAGGTCAAGGGCTTCATCGTGGAGACCGACACCCCCGGCTACGAGGCCACCAAGATCGAGCACAAGACCGCGGTGAAGATCGTCCAGAACGCGGACATCACCTTCACGGACGTGCGCATCCCGGCGGAGAACAAGCTGGAGAAGGCCAACACCTTCGCGGACACCAACGTGATCCTGCTGGGCTCCCGCAACGGCCTGGGCTGGCAGGCCGTGGGCGCGCAGCAGGGCATCCTCGACGCCGCCCGCCGCTACGCGCTGGAGCGCACTCAGTTCGGCCGGCCGATCGCCGGGCATCAGCTGGTGCAGTCCCTGCTCGTGCAGATCGCGGCCAACCTGGCGGCCACCCTGGGCATGGCGCACCGGGCGGTGCAGCTGGAGGCCACCGGCGAGGTGTCCATGACGCAGGCCTCCCTGGTGAAGCTGAAGACCTCCCAGATGTGCCGCGAGTCGGCCGCGCTGGGCCGCCAGATGATGGGCGGCAACGGCATCCTCGCCGACGTCGGGCTCGGCCGGTTCTTCTGCGACGTCGAGGCGATCTTCACGTACGAGGGCACCTACGAGGTGAACTCGCTGATCGTGGGCCGCGGCCTCACCGGTCACTCCGCCTTCCTCTGAACCCCCTCCGACGACCGCCCCACCAGATCAGGAGCCACCGTGACCACCTCCGAGACCCCCGACACCTCCGCGACCACCCACGGCCGGCCCACCGAGCGCCGGGGTCATGTGGCCGAGCTGCTCTCGGCCACCGTGGCCCGGCAGCCGGATGCCGTGGCCCTGCGGATCGGCGAGGCCCGCATGACCTACCGCGAACTGGACCAGGTCACGGCCGCGACGGCCGGCTGGCTGCGCCACCGCGGGGTGGGCCCGGGGGACCGGGTGGCCGTGCTGCTGCCCAACGTCCCGGCCTTCGTGGCGGTCTACGAGGCGCTCATGCGCCTGGGTGCGGTGATGGTGCCGCTCAACCCGCTGTTCACGGCCCGTGAGCTGGAGTACTTCCTCGAGGACTCCGGGGCGCGCGTGCTCTGGGCCATGCCCGGGCTGCCGGCCGTGGACGAGGTGGCCGGGAACGTCGACGTCGAGGTGGTCACCCTGGACCTCGAAGCGGTCGGGCGGGAGCGCGCCGCCGAGGGCATCGCCCCGGTCACGGAGATCACCCCGCGCGACCCCGACGACGACGCCGTCCTGCTCTACACCTCGGGCACCACGGGGCGGCCCAAGGGTGCCCGGCTGACGCACACGAACCTGCGTTCCAACGCCATGGCGACGGCGACCGGCCTGGGCCGGCTCGGCCCGGACGACGTCGTGTTCGCGGCGCTGCCGATGTTCCACGTGTTCGGGCTCTCGGTGGTGCTCAACGGGGCGGTGTTCGCCGGGTCCACCCTGTCCCTGATGCCGCGGTTCGTGCCGGAGGCCGCCTACGACCAGCTGCAGGACCACGGCATCACGTTCCTGCCCGGCGTGCCCACCATGCACGGGGCGTTCCTCTCCGTGGCCCGGACCCGTCGTGAGGCCGGGGCCGAGCCGGCGGACTTCTCGAGGCTGCGCATGCCCCTCTCCGGCGGTGCGAGCCTGCCGGTGGAGACGCTGCGCGCGGCGGAGAAGCTGTTCGGCGTGCCCGTGTTGGAGGGCTACGGACTGTCCGAGAACGCGGGCGCGTGCTTCTTCAACCCCGTGGATGCGCCGACCCGGCCGGGCACCGTGGGCCGGCCGGTGGACGGCTTCGAGTTCCGGATCGTGGCGATGGACGGCACCGAGGTGCCCGAGGAGGATCTCGAGACCTCCGGTGAGCTGCGCATCCGGGGTGAGGGCATCATGGCCGGCTACTGGGGCCGCCCGGAGGACACGGAGGCGGCGTTCGACGAGGACGGCTGGTTCCGCACCGGGGACATCGCCCGCCGGGACGAGGCCGGGTACGTGATGATCGTGGACCGGCTCAAGGACGTGATCATCCGCGGCGGCATGAACGTGTACCCCCGCGAGGTGGAGGAGGTCCTCTACGAGCACCCGGACGTGGTCGAGGCCGCCGTGGTGGGTGTGCCGGACGAGCGGCTGGGCGAGGAGATCGCCGCCTTCGTCTCGCTGGCCCCGGGCAGCGCCGTCACGGGGGAGGAGCTCCAGGCGTTCGCGGCCGAACGTCTGGCCCGCTACAAGCAGCCGCGGGAGGTGACCGTCCTGGACGGGCTGCCGAAGAACGCCACGGGCAAGATCCTGCGTCGCGAGCTGCGTCAGGGGTGAGGGGCGTGCCGGGCGGTCTGGGCGCAGGTCGTCTGGTCTGAGCGAGAGGAACGACAGACAGGTGGCCTCTCGCTACGCTCCCGCGGTGCACGAGCAGGCGATGCGCCGCCTGGCCGAGGTGACCGGACTGGTGCCGGTCGAGTACCCCACCACCCGGCAGCTCGGGGCGAGTCCCGAGGACCGGGCGCGGGACCTGAACGCGGCGTTCGCGGACCCGCAGATCCGGGCGGTGATCGCCACGGTGGGCGGGGAGGACCAGATCACCGTGATCGGACACCTGGACGCGGACGCAGTGCGCGCGGACCCCAAGCCGTTCCTCGGCTACAGCGACAACACCAACCTGCACCAGTGGCTGTGGGCGAACGGCGTGGCGAGCTTCTACGGCGGGTCCACCCAGGTGCACCTGGGGCCGGGGCCGGCTGTGGACGAGGTGCACGCCGCGTCCCTGCGGGCCGCCCTCCTGACAGGAGGGCGGCTGGAGATCACGGAGCCGGGGGAGTCGGAGGACCACGGCGTCGACTGGCTGGACCCGCGGGCGCTCACCGAGTTCGGGACCCGCGAGCCGGTGCCGGGCCCGCACGACGACGGCGCGCGCGGCGTCGGCGAGGGCGCCTCACCGTGGCGCTGGGCCGGGCCGCGGCGCGCGGTGACCGGCCGGACGTGGGGCGGCTGCCTCGAGGTGCTGCCGTGGGTGATGGCGGCCGGCCGCGGGCCTGCGGACATGGCGGCGCTCGAGGGTGGTGTGCTGCTCATCGAGACGAGCGAGGAGCTGCCGAACGCCGGCGAGGTTCGGCGGCTGCTGCGGATCCTAGGGGAGGGCGGCGTGCTCGGCGCCGTGGACGCCGTGCTGGCGGCCCGCCCGCCGACGAGTTCCTTCGAGGCGCCGCGGGGTGCGGAGGAGCGGGCACGGCTGCGCGCGGAGCAGGGTGATGTGGTGGTGGAGGAGGTCGGGCGCTACAACCCGGACGCGGTGGTGTGCGTGGGCGTGCCGTTCGGCCACACGCGGCCGCAGTGGGTGCTGCCGCACGGCGGCGTGATGACGGTGGACGGTGAGGCGAGGCGGGTGTGGGCGGAGTACGGGTGAGAACAGGCGCCGCGACCCAACACCCAGAAAGATGCACATCACAGCCAGGCCCGCGAGCCCGGCGCGCCACGCCCCGTGCCCACCATGGGCATGGACCTCAGCTCTGCGCTGGACGGCGTTTCCGTCCTGACCATCACCCTGAACCTGCCCGGCCCAGCGCCGTCGTCGGGCTGCCGACCCGGCACGGCCTGCTCGAGCCCGACACCATCCTCGGCAGCGTGGCCCGGTGCGGCCAAGCCCGATGCGGGGCCGTGCTTGGTACGGTGCGGCATAGACGGCGTCCGTGTCTGAGGCGCTCGCGAGCAAGGACTCCCATGAGTGAACCGATAGGGCTGCGTGAAGCTGCCATTGAGTGGCTGAAGATGCGTTCGCTCGATGGCCAGGTACCGCTCACCCGGGAGGACATCGGTGACTTCCGGTGGAACGGGGAGCCGTTCCCGCTGATCTCTACGCAGAACGGAATCCGCAAGCCGGCGGGGTTTGATGCCGCGCTTTCCTTTTACACGGTGTATCGCCCAAAGGGTCATGCCCGTCCCTACGAGGATGAAATCGGCGACGACGGCCTCATGCGCTACAAGTGGCAGGGCACGAATCCCCGTCTCCCAGCGAACCAGGGGCTCTTCCGGGCATACGAGCGCGGCCTCCCGCTGATCTGGTTCGTCGGCGTGGGCATGAGTCCAGCACGGTTTCAAGTGGTGGCCCCGGTCTACGTTGTAGGACGCGAGGATGAACGACACCAAATCGTCTTTGCGCCGATGGAGCCGGAGGACTATTCGCCGGAACTCATGCATGAGTCTGTTCTGGAGGCGTCTCTCAAGCGGTATCTGAGGCGGGAGGTCAAGATCCGCGTTCACCAGCCGCATTTCCGTTCCACCGTGCTGGCCGCCTACGACAACCACTGCGCGGTCTGCAATTTTGCGCATCCGGAATTGCTGGATGCCGCTCACATTGTTCCGGATCGTGAGGTGCATGGTCTGCCGACCGTGGTCAATGGCCTGGCCATGTGCAGGATCCACCACGGTGCTTTCGATAATCACTTCTTGGGCATCACACCTGACTTCACCGTGGAGATCCGACAAGATCTCTTGGACGAGGTAGATGGGCCGATGCTGCGGCACGGACTTCAGGACCTCCACGGGCGACAACTCATGAAGCTGCCCACGCGGCGGGCGGACCGCCCGTCCCGTGAGAATCTGGCGTGGGCATACGAGCGCTTCCGGGAGGCCACTGTCGCCGATGTCGCCTGATGCGGCTCGGCCGTGAGGATGATCCGCGGGCTGTGACGTGCCGGGGACGGGGAGCAACCATGGCGGCGACGAAGATGCGCCGGGGAGAGCCCGTTTCGGTGACGGCACCCGGGGGCTCGAGCTTGTCCCCTCTCTCGTCGGTGGCCCCAAGGTCTCGCCAAGCCCCCCACCCATGCGGGTGAACTAGGTGTTCCATTCTCGAATGCCCCGCTGAGAGAGGAGCACCTCATGACCCCCACGACCTCCACCCCCGCCACGTTCCACGGCAACCGTGTGGACCAGCAGTTCATCGCCGGCCAGTGGCGTGACGGCGCCACCGGTGACCGCGCGTCGGACATCAACCCCTACACCGACGACGTCGTCGCCGAGTTCAACCTCGCCACCGCGGAGGACCTCGATGAGGCCTACCGCGCCGCCGCCGCGGCCCAGGAGGAGTGGGCCGCCACGCCCCCGAAGGACCGGGCCGCTGTCCTGCGCCGTGCGGCCGAGATCCTCGAAGAGCGCCGCGACGAGGTCATCGACTGGCTCGTGAAGGAGGCCGGCTCCACCCGCATCAAGGCGGACTCCGAGGTCAGCCTCGCGATCGCCATCACCCAGGAGGCAGCGAGCTTCCCTACCCGCGTGCACGGGAAGATCTTCGATTCCAACACGCCGAACCGCGAGACGCGCGTATACCGCAAGCCGGTCGGCGTCGTCGGGGTCATCTCACCGTGGAACTTCCCGCTGCACCTGTCCCAGCGCTCCGTGGCTCCCGCGCTCGCGCTGGGCAACGCGGTGGTCCTTAAGCCTGCGTCGGACACCGCGGTCACGGGCGGCACCCTGATCGCCCGCGTCTTCGAGGAGGCCGGACTGCCCGCCGGCGTGCTGTCCGTCGTGGTGGGCTCCGGCTCCGAGATCGGTGACGCCTTCGTCACCCACCCCGTGCCGCGCCTGATCTCCTTCACCGGCTCCACCGCCGTGGGCAAACAGGTGGCCGCGAACGCCGTCACCGGGGACACCCTGAAGAAGGTGGCGCTCGAGCTCGGCGGGAACGCGCCGCTCGTGGTGCTCGACGACGCCGACCTCGACGCCGCCGTCGACCAGGCCGTGCAGGGCGGCTACCTCCACTCCGGGCAGATCTGCATGTCGGTGCAGCGCGTGATCGTGGACGAGTCCGTCTACGACGAGTTCCTCCCCAAGTACGAGGGCGCGGTGAAGGCGCTCAAGGTCGGCGACCCTGCTGAGGAGGGCGTCCTGGTGGGGCCGATCATCAACGACTCCCAGGTCGAGAGCCTCAGGAAGAAGATCGCGTCGGCGGAGGCGGACGGTGCCCGGGCACTCGTGGGCGGCGAGATCCAGGGCCGTGTGGTGCCGCCTTTCGTCTGGGTGGACGCCACGGCCGACATGGACATCGCGCGTGAGGAGATCTTCGGCCCCATGACGGTGGTGCTCAAGGCCCGTGACGAGGCCCATGCGCTCGAGCTGGCCAACGACCACGAGTACGGCCTCTCCTCGGCCGTCTTCACGCAGGATCTGGACCGCGGGCTGCGTTTCGCGGACGGACTGGCGGCGGGCATGAGCTTCATCAACGAGATGACCGTGCAGGACGAGGCCCACGTGGCCTTCGGCGGCGCACGGAACTCGGGGCTCGGGCGCTTCAACGGCGAGTGGGCCATCGAGGAGTTCACGACCGACCACACGATCGGCGTGACGCGCCTGGGCTGACCCAGATCGGCTCCGCGAAGACCCCCTGCTGAGTGACGAGCCCTGCGATATGGCCCCTAAAACCCGCGGGTAGGGGCCATATCGCAGGGCTCGTCACAGGGGGGTGGGTGGAGCGGGCTGGACAGTCTCCTGCACAGGTGCGTGCGGCCGGGCCGTGGTCCACAGGTCGGACTCCGCGCGCTCCACGGGAGAGCGCGGAGCACCAGCCTGATCGCATGCCGCGACCCCTCGCTCCTCTCGCCACATCGCTTCCTACGATCCTGACCGTCCCGGAGGGCAGAGCGGCCGGCCTGAGCCGCGCCCGGCTCCGCGCACCGGACCTGGCCCCGGTCGGCCACGGCCTGCGCATGAGCCGGGATGTCGAGGCCACGTGGACGGACTATCTGCGCGCCGTCCAGTCGCTGAACCCCTCGGGGGTGTTCTCCCACGCCACGGCCGCACGGATCTGGGGGATGTGGATCCCGGGCCAGCTGCTCGAGGATCCGCGGGTCCATCTCGCGAAGGAGCGCGGCCGCGGAGGACGGACGAGTCGGCCGGGCCTGGTCATGCACCAGCTCCAGCCGGACGC
Organism: Micrococcus sp. 116; assembly: GCF_902506395.1. Lineage (NCBI taxonomy): Bacteria > Bacillati > Actinomycetota > Actinomycetes > Micrococcales > Micrococcaceae > Micrococcus > Micrococcus sp. 116. The sequence continues at coordinate 1,890,279 of NZ_LR732370.1, read as the reverse complement.
ACCCGTGATCGAGTACCGGGGTCTGCGCCTGACCAGCCCCGCCTGGACCTGGGTGGACCTCGCCCATCACCTCTCTGTCGAGGACCTCGTGGTCGCTGGGGACAGCCTGCTGCCGTCACCGCACGGGGCGGAGGCGCGCCGTCTCGGTCACCTACCTGCCCGGGCCACCACGGTGGAGCAGATGCGGCGTCTCGCGCACGCACGGAAGAACGTCCGCGGCATCGTGCGGGCCCGCGCCGTACTGGACCTGTTGCGCACGGGCGCGGACTCTCCGCCGGAATCGCGGCTACGGCATCGGCTCCACGAGGCGGGATTCCCCGAGCCTCAGGTGAATCCCCCGATCCGCTTGAGCTCCGGGGAGACGGTCCGCGTGGACCTGGCCTGGGAAGAACTGCGGCTGTGCCTCGAGTTCGACGGCGACCAGCACCGTACGGATCGGGCTCAGTGGCAGCGGGATCGGGCGCGCAGGCGCGGTCTTGAAGCCGATGACTGGGCCGTCACCTGGGTCGCGGGCGAGGTCTTCACACGCGGTGGCTGGCCCCGCTTCGTCGGGGACCTGTCCCGTCTCATGCGTCGCCAGGCCACCCGTCGCGGTGCGGTGCTGCCGCCGGGACTGCCGGGGGAGTGAGGCGGCGGCGCGCGCCGGCGTCGTGGTCTGCCATCACGGGACGACGAGCCCTGCGATATGGCCCCTAAAACGCCCCGGAAGGGGCCATATCGCAAGGCTCGTCGCAAGAACCGCCCCGCCTCACCGCTTCCGGTACAGCCCCTTCTTCTGGAACTTCGGCTCGCTCGTCACCAGCATCCCCAGGGACCGGAAGATGCCCTCGTCCACGGAGCCGAGGATCGTCGTCGTGTGCACGTCGCAGCCCTCGAGGCTCGCCAGCTGGTCGACGGCCGCCTTCGCGTTCTCGTCGGTCGCCGCGGACACGGACAGCGCGATCAGCACCTCGTCCGTGTGCAGCCGCGGGTTCTTGGAGCCCAGGTGCACGGTCTTGAGCGTCTGGATCGGCTCGATCGAGGCGGGGGAGAGCAGGTGCACGTCGTCCTCGATGCCGGCCAGCACCTTGAGGGCGTTGAGCAGCACCGCGGCGGAGCAGCCCAGCAGCTCCGAGGTCTTGCCGGTCACCAGGGTGCCGTCCGCCAGCTGCACGGCCGCGCCGGGCTCGCCGGTGCGCTCGGCCACCAACTGCGCGGCACCCACCACCGGGCGGTCCTCCGAGCTCAGGCCCAGCTTGGACATCACCAGGGCCACGCGCTCGGACTCGGTGTCGTCCGCGCCCTCCAGGGCCTCGTTGACCTGAGCCTTGTAGTAGCGCCGGATGATCTCCTGCTTCGCGGCCTCCTGGCACACCTCGTCGTCCACGATCGCCGCGCCGGCCATGTTCACGCCCATGTCCGTGGGGGACTTGTACGGGGTGGTGCCCGTGACCTTCTCCAGCAGCGCGGACAGCAGCGGGAACACCTCGACGTCGCGGTTGTAGCTCGTCACCCGCTCGCCGTACTCGGCCAGGTGGAACGGGTCGATCAGGTTGATGTCGTCCAGGTCCACGGTGGCGGCCTCGTAGGCGGCGTTCACCGGGTGCTCGAGCGGCAGGTTCCAGATGGGGAACGTCTCGAACTTCGCGTAGCCGGCCGGGATGCCCCGCTGCCGATCGTTGTACACCTGGCTCAGGCACGTCGCCAGCTTGCCGGAGCCCGGGCCGGGGGCCGTCACGACGACGAGGTCCCGCGTGGTCTCGGACCACTCGTTGGCGCCGAAGCCCTGCTCCGAGACGATCGTGGACATGGCGTGCGGGTAGCCGGGGATCACGCGGTGGCGGGCCACCTTCAGGCCGAGGCGCTCGAGCTTCTCGAGGAACGCCAGCGCACGGTGGTTGGCGTCCTCCAGCTGCGTGACCACCACGTGCTCCACCAGGAATCCGCGCTCCCGGAACACGTCCACGAGGCGCAGGACGTCGTCCTCGTACGTGATGCCCAGGTCCGCGCGGACCTTGTTCCGCTCGAGGTCCTTGGCGTTGAAGCACACCAGGATCTCGGTCTCGTCCTTGATGCGGTCCAGCATGGCGATCTTGTTGTCCGGGGTGAAGCCGGGCAGGACGCGGGAGGCGTGCAGGTCGTCGAAGAGCTTGCCGCCCATCTCCAGGTACAGCTTCCCGCCGATCTGGCGGCGGCGTTCCTGGATGTGCTGGGACTGGAGCTCGATGTACTTCGCGCGGTCGAAGCCGATCGGGTGGGTGGCCGCGGCGGCGGCGGTGGCCATGGTGGGGACGCTGTCAGCGGTGCCGGTCATGGACCTCCAGCATAGCCCGTCTCATCGGCCGAGCCGGTGTCCGCCACCCAGTCCGTCTCCGGGTCGTCGTAGGAGCGGGTGCGGCCGGTGCGCAGGTCCGTGACGTCCATGACGCCCGTCTCCGGGTGGTACCGGACCGACTGGTGGGAGGCCTGGTCCACCACCGTGATGGCCTGTGTGTCCGGGTCGAAGTCCGCCACGCGCACCCGGCCCTCGTCCTCCTCGGCGGGGCCGAACACCGGAAGCGGCATGCGCTCCCGCGCGCGGGCCGCGCGTCGGACGGCCCGCGCGTGCGCCTGCTCCGCGAGCCGGCGCAGGCGGTCCAGCTGGTCCCTGTCCTGGCTGACGTCCGCGCCGGGCAGGCGCCACTGGTAGCGGTACGCCAGCATGCGCACCGTGAAGATGAGCAGCGCGATCAGGAAGCCCGTGAACGCGTTCAGGGCGCCGCGCTGCGCCACGAGCTCCGCCACGGCCGCTCCCACCACGGCGGGCATCACGTACACGCCGCGGGGGTCGAAGATGGACGGCACCTCGTTGGCCACGATGTCCCGCAGCACGCCGCCGCCGAGGGCGCCCACGGTGGCCACCACCACCACGGACACCGGGTGCACGCCCATCGCGTGGGCGATCATCACACCGGAGACCGTGAACAGGGCCAGGCCCGCCGCGTCGAACAGCGTGATCGTCAGGTTCAGGCGGTTCGGGTGGATCGCCTTGACGTACACCAGCAGGGACACCAGCACGGGCGGGGCCAGGTAGATCGGGTCCTGCAGCGACGCCGGCAGGCCCCGGTCCAGGACGATGTCCCGGGTGATGCCGCCGCCCAGGCCCGCCAGCAGGGCCAGCGCCACGGAGCCCACCAGGTCGAAGTCTTTGCGTGCGGCCAGCAGGGCGCCGGAGACCGCGAAGAAGAACACCCCCACCAGGTCCAGGGCGGTCAGCAGCCAGGGGACGTCGGCCAGCTCGGCGAACAGCTGCGGCAGGGCCACGGCGGCTCCTTTCCAGGGGGAGGGGTCAGCGGCGGGAGGCGGCGTCGTCGCCCTCGACGGCGCGGTCCATGCCATTCTCCTCGACCTGCGGGGTGGGAGTGGTGGGCTCCTGGCCGCTCTCGCGCGGCGGGTCGTCGGGGCTGCCCTGGTCCCGGACGTCCGGCACGGGCGGGGCGTCGTCCGGGTCCATGCGCTGGCGCTGGGTCTCCCCGGTGATCTCCGCGCCCGGGGCCATCCACTCCCGGCGCAGGGAGACCACGCGCAGCGCCAGGACCACGAGCATCACCGCGAGCATCGTGTAGATGCTCAGCAGCTCGGCCTGGCCCAGCGCGGAGGTGGCGGCGGCGCCGATCAGCGCCGGCACGGCGTACCAGCCGCGCCCGCCGAACACGGCCGGGGGCTCGCCCGCCACCACGTCTCGCAGCAGGCCGCCGCCCACCGCCGTCACGAGCCCGAGCACCGCGGCCGAGACGGGGGAGAGCCCCCCGAGCAGCGCGATCCGGGTGCCGACCACGCAGTACACGGCCAGTCCCACCGCGTCCACGAGCATCACCGCGTGCTTGCCGCGCTCGCCGTCGAGGACCTTGAAGAACACGGCCAGCGACGCCAGCACCGGCAGGATCAGGTACCACGGGTTGCGGAAGGCAGCCGGGACGTCCTGGTTGACGATCAGGTCGCGGATCACGCCGCCGCCGGTGCCCACCATGAGCGCCAGCAGCAGGGAGCCGACGATGTCGTACCCCTTCCGGACGGCCAGGATAGCGCCGGAGATCGCGAAGAAGAACACGCCCACCAGGTCCACCGCCGTGACGATCTGGGTCACGGCCTCGGCCACCTGGCCGGTCTCGTCGACGGCGGAGGGCAGGTCGCGCTGGAGCTCTTCCGGGCTCTTGGGGGACGTGGTCAGCAGCCAGACGGCGACGGAGCAGGTCAGCATGGGGTCACGGTAGCGGGGACGCTCCTGTGGTGTCCCCGCAGCCCGGGCCGGCGCCCGTCATGTCAGGGGAGGCGGGTAGGCGCTCCAGTCGTCGTCCGGAGCCGACGCCGGGCCCCTGTCGGTCAGAGAGCGGATGTAGGCGCCGAGGTAGGGAAGGGCGAAGCGGAGGTACCCGTGTCCGTCCGGTTGCACGTAGCCGCTGTCGATGAGTCGGTTCCGATACTGATTCACATACTGGCTGTAGGAGCCGAGGCGCGCGGTGATGTCGCCGATGCGGGATCGCTCCTCGTCGACAGCCATGGCGCGGAGGAACTCCTGATCCTTGGCGGAGAGGTCGTTGAAGACCTTTGACAGCACGCGGTCCATCACCGCCTGCAGCCCCCGGGCGCGGGCTGCCTCGGCGGCAGACAGGTCGATCCGGGGCTGGTTCGGCCGGTGTCGCCACGCGTAGTCGCCCAGCAGCTGGACGAGGTAGGGGTAGCCCTGGGCCGCGGCGATCAGCATCTCCAGGGCTTCTGCGGTGAACTCCCGGCCGCCGAGGCGTGCCGTCTCCGCGAGGACGTGGCGGGTCTCCTTCGGGGAAAGTCGGTGGAAGTCGGCGGTCCGGGAGCGGCGGAGAAAGGTCGTGTGCTCCTGCCGTACGAGTTCGTCGAGGTCGACCTTGATGCCGGCGAATGCCACGACGATGTCTGCTCCGCGGCTGATGGCATGGGAGATCTCCCGTGCGACGGCGCTGACCTCTCGCAGGCGCGTCTTGCCCGAGGAGACCTCGTCGATCGTGATGAGGATTCCGCGCACCCCGGCATGTTGGGCAACGGTCACCAGATCATTGCGCATGAGTGGACGAGAGGGACGCTCTGTGACCTCCCACGCGGCGGAGAAGTGCCAGAGCCCCAGTTCCTTGAGCTCACGTTTGGTCTGCCGGGGTAGGGAATTCACGACGTCTGGCAACGTGCTCTCCACCAGCCGGCGTTGGAGGCCCGCGCTGGCATCCTCGCTGATCACGAGCCAACCAGCATCTCGGGCGAGGTCTTCGATCCGCTGCAGCATGGAGGTCTTTCCGGCGCCCCTCAGCCCGGACAGGAGGACGGACTGGTTCTCGCCGAAGTCATGGTCTTGGAAAACTCTGCCCATGTCGCGGAGCAGGTCTTCGTGGCCGCCGAACACGAGGGGACGCCGCCCGTACCCCGGCGTGAAGGGGCTGTTCGGCTGGTCTGGGCAGGGCACGGGATCGCGCATGCTCACATCGTATTTGTTTTTTTTGTTCGGCAGACCCGTCAGCGCCCGCCGAACTCGGCGGCCAGGCGCGCCGCGAGGCCCGTGTACCCGGCCGGGGTCAGCTCCAGCAGGCGCGCCTGGGCACCCTCGGACAGGCCGAGGCCCTGCACGAACTCGCGCATGCGCGCCCCGTCCACACGGTGGCCGCGGGTCAGCTCCTTGAGGCGCTCGTAGGGGTTGTCCATGCCCTCGACGCCGGCGATCGCCTCGGCGCGCATCACGGTCTGGACGGCCTCGCCGAGCACCTCCCAGTTCGCGTCGAGGTCCTCGGCCAGCACGGACTCGGCCACCTGGAGCTGGCCCATGCCCTTGGTGACGTTGGTCAGGGCGAGCACCGAGTGGCCGAGGGCCACGCCGATGTTGCGCTGCGACGTCGAGTCCGTGAGGTCGCGCTGCCAACGGGACTCCACGAGGGTGGCGCCCAGCGAGTCGAGCAGGGCGCAGGAGAGCTCGAGGTTGGCCTCCGCGTTCTCGAAGCGGATCGGGTTCACCTTGTGCGGCATGGTGGAGGAGCCGGTCGCGCCGGCCACGGGGATCTGCGCGAAGTAGCCGATGGAGATGTAGCTCCACACGTCCACGCAGAAGCCGTGGAGGATCCGGTTGAAGCGCGCGACGTCGGCGTACAGCTCCGCCTGCCAGTCGTGGGACTCGATCTGGGTGGTCAGCGGGTTCCAGGTGAGGCCGAGGTGTTCCACGAAGGACCGGGACAGGGCCGGCCAGTCCGCGTCGGGCGCGGCGGCGAGGTGAGCGGCGTAGGTGCCGGTGGCGCCGTTGATCTTGCCCAGGTACTCCTGGCCGGCGATGCGCCGGGTCTGACGGCTCAGGCGGTGCACGAACACGGCCATCTCCTTGCCCAGCGTGGTGGGCGTGGCCGGCTGGCCGTGCGTGCGGGAGAGCATGGGGGTCTCGGCGGCCTCGGCGGCCATCGCGGAGACGGTGGCCACGGCGGCGCGGGCGGCCGGCAGCCAGACCTGCTCGACGGCGTCGCGCACGCCCACCGCGTAGGCGAGGTTGTTGATGTCCTCGGAGGTGCACGCGAAGTGCACGAGCGGCTTCAGCCGGCCCAGGCCCAGCCCCTCGAGGCGGCCGGCGATGAAGTACTCGACGGCCTTCACGTCGTGCACCGTGACCTTCTCGGTGGCCGCCAACTCGGACACGGACTCCGCGTCGAAGTCCGTGACGATCGCCCGCAGGCCCGCCTGCTGCTCGGTCGTGAGCGGCTCGAGACCCGGCAGCACGCGGTGCTCGGCCAGGTGGATGAACCACTCGACCTCCACGTGGATGCGGTTGCGGTTCAGCGCCGCCTCGGACAGGTGCTCCACGAGCGGCTCCACCGCCGCACGGTAGCGGCCGTCCAGGGGGCCGAGGGCGATGCCGGCCTCGGCGAGGGAACGGCGGTGGGCGGTGGACGCGGGCGCGGGCTGCGAGGTCATGGCCCCCATTCTGGCAGGCGCCGCGGACGCCCGCCGAAGGCGACGACCGGGTCCGTCCTCGACCGCGACGGGGTGGCGAGTGCAACATCGAGTGCAACATGCGGACGCGCCCGGTGGCCCGGGGCGCGGTGGACCTACCGTGGCTGACGTCGCCGTCGCCCGGCGTCGGCGTGCCGCGAGGGATGAGGAGACCAAGATGACGGAACGGACCGGGCAGGCCCACGAGGCCGGGACGATCGACCGGCTGATGGCCGGGTGGGTCGCCGATGTCGAGACCCCGGACGCCTGCGCCGCCCACCTGCTCTGCGACCGCTGGCCGGCCGACGCCGTGGCGTTCCGGTTCGTGGCGGAGGACATGTCCGCCGTCGACCTCACCTTCGGCGAGCTGGCCGACCGCTCCCGCCGCCTCGCCACCGGCCTCGCCGCCCGCGGCGTCACGCGCGGCGACCGGGTCCCCGTGATGATGTCCAAACGGGAGGAGCTCGTCATCACGCTGCTGGCCCTGTGGCGGCTCGGCGCCGTGCACGTGCCGCTGTTCACCGCGTTCGCCGCGGGCGCCGCGCGGATGCGCATCGAGGGCGCGGCGGCGCGGCTCGTCGTCGCCGAGCCCCGCCAGGCCGAGAAGCTCACGGACATCCCGGGCATCGAGATCATCCGCACCGGCCCGGAGTGGGACGCGCTCGCGGACTCCGCGCCGCTGGCCGAGGACGTCGCCGTCGGCGGGGACGGGCCGATCGCCCTGCTGTTCACCTCCGGCACCACCGGCCGCCCCAAGGGGGTGCCTGTGCCGCTGCGCGCGGCCGCCGCGTTCGCCGTCTACCTCACGTGCGCGGTGGACCTGCGCCCCGAGGACCTGTTCTGGAACGCGGCCGACCACGGCTGGGCGTACGGGCTGTACTACGGGATCGTCGGCACGCTGGTGCTCGGGGCGACCTCGGTGCAGTACCGCGGCGCCTTCTCCCCGGCGACCATGGTCGAGGTGATCCGCTCGCAGGGCATCACGAACCTCGCCGGCGCCCCCACGATGTTCCGCGCGCTGGCCAAGGCCGGGGAGGTCACCGAGGACGCCCCGCTGCGGCTGCGGCGCGTGTCCACGGCGGGGGAGCCGCTGCCGCCGTCCGTGCTCGAGTGGGGCCGGACGGCCCTCGGCACGGAGATCCGCGACCACTACGGCCAGACCGAGCTGGGCATGGTCATCTGCACCCTCGCGCACCCCGAGCTGGCCGCGCCGCCCCGCCCGGGTTCGATGGGTGTGCCCCTGCCGGGGATCGCCGCGGAGATCCGGGACGGGCAGATCGCGATCGACGCGGCCTCGCCCCTGTTCTGGTTCCCCGGCTACCTCGGGGAGCCGGAGAAGACCGCGGAGCGTTTCACCCCGGACGGGCGCTGGTACCTGACCGGGGACACCGCCCGGCAGGACGACGACGGCTGGTTCTTCTTCTCCTCCCGGGACGACGACGTGATCCTCGCCGCCGGCTACCGGATCGGCCCGTTCGACGTGGAGTCCGTGCTCATCGACCACCCGCGGGTGCAGGAGGTCGCCGTCGTCGGCCTGCCGGACCCGGAGGGGGTGCGGGGCGAGGAGGTCGTGGCGTTCGTGGTGCCCGCCGGGGCCGTCGCGGACCCGGACGCCCTGGCGGCCGAGCTGCAGGCGAAGGTCCGCGACGAGTACTCCAAGCACGCCTACCCGCGCCGGGTGCACTTCGTGGACCGGCTGCCCAAGACCCCCTCCGGCAAGCTGCAGCGGTTCCTGCTGCGCCAGGGCGCCGCCGGCTGAGTCAGCGGTGCACGAGCCGCAGGAACGCGCCGATCATCGGCAGGTCCTCGGGGCGGGTGGGCAGCGCGTCCGCGAGGGCGGGGGAGTGGACGAGGTAGGCGGCCCACTGTCCGCGCGAGATCGACACGTTGAGCCGGTTACGGTTCAGGAGGAAGTCCAGCCCGCGCGGCACCTCCTGCGGTGAGGACGCCGCCATCGTCAGGATCGCGACGGCGGCCTCCCGGCCCTGGAACTTGTCCACGGTGCCGACGGTGGTGCCCTCGAGACCGGCGGCGTCGAGCGCCTCCCGGACCGTGGCGACCTGCGCGTTGTACGGGGCCACCACGATCACGTCGGACGGCTCGAGCGGCCGGCCGGGGTCGTCCGGGCCGGTGGACCAGGTGCGGCCGAGCAGTGACTGGATGATCTCGACGACGGCCGCGGCCTCCTCCGGCGAGGACACCGCGTTGCCCGTGTGGGAGACCGGCCACGGGTGCAGCCCGGGCTCCACGCCGTCGAGGCGGCGGGCGTCCGTGACGTCCTCCTTCGCGCCGAGCTCGCCGGCGTAGGAGAGCGTGGAGACGGCCTCCGTCAGCGCGGAGTGCATACGCCAGGAGGTGTCCAGGAAGAAGCCGCGGTCTGCGCGCAGCACCGGCTCGTCGGCGGCCAGCCAGCTCAGCGCGGCCTCGCCAATCGGCTGGGGGTGGGTCCCCTTGGTGACCTGCGGCAGCTGCTGGGGGTCGCCGAGCAGGAGCACAGTGCGGGCCATGGCCGCCGCGGCGAGGGTGTGCGCCAGGGAGAATTGCCCGGCCTCGTCGATCACCAGGAGGTCGAACTCCTGCACGTCCTCGTGCGCGAAGGTCCAGGCGGTGCCGCCGACGACGTGGCCGGGGAGGCCGATGTACGGCTTGGCGTCCGACACCGTGGCCCAGGGGCGCTCGGGCGCGTCCTTGCCGCGCTTCTCCGCCTTGAGCACCTGTTTCTTCGGCACCCCGATGGACACGAGCTTGCCCAGGAAGTTCTCCACCACGGCGTGGGACTGGGCCGTGACGCCCACGCTCCACCCGCGTTCGAGCAGGGCCTTCACGGCGTGGCTCCCCACGTGGGTCTTGCCCGTCCCGGGAGGGCCCTGGACGGCGACGTAGGAGCCCCGCGCGGACTCGAGCGCCTCCACGAGCGCCTCCCAGCCCTGGCGGGCGGGAGCGGGCGCGGAGTCGCCCTCGCGCAGCTCGGTGGAGATGGCCGCCAGGGGGCGGCCGGCGGTCGCCGGGGGGCGGCGCGCCAGGATGTCGAAGGCGGCCGTGGACGGGGCGGCGGCGTCGCCTCCCGATCCCGGCAGACCGCCGGCCTGCACCGCGGTCCGGGCGCGCTCGCGCAGGCGCTCCTTGAGCTTGTCCGTGTTCACCACCGTGTGGGCGAACGCCGCCATGGGCAGCTCCGAATGCTGCTCCACGTCCTGCGTGGGGATCTTCTCCCGCAGCAGCACCACGGAGCTGCCGTCCGGGCGGTCCTCGACGTCCTCCACGACGGCCTTGGCACCGACCCAGCGCACCGCGTTGGGTTGGAGGAGGTCGCGGCGGTCCGCCGGGACGTCCTCGTACACCGTGATGGCCTCGGCTCCGGGCTGCAGCGAGCTCCCCGGCTCCAGGGTGCCGGTCATCCGCAGCACCCGCTGGAAGGTCCGAGCGCCCTTGGGTCGGTGCCAGTCCTCGGCCACGTCCACGCGGTCCGCCACGACGTTGGCGCGGGCGTCCTGCCACTCATCCGGCGGGGAGATGCCGCGGTCGAAGAAGGCCCACCACACGGGTTTGTCCTCGCGCTGGTAGAAGCCCAGCCCGGCGGCGAGCAGGGCCACGCCGCGCTGCTCGTCGTCCAGGACGGCGTCCGCGTCGTCCGCGGTGGGCAGGAGGCCCAGGAGGTCCGCCTCCAGGCGCGCGTCCTCGCCCTCCAAGGCGGGGGCGGGCTCGACGAGGTGCTCATCGTCGTCGGGCCGGGGTGCCGTGGCGCCGTGCTCGGCGGTGCGCCCCACCTGCTCCAGCAGCCAGTCCCGCAGCCGCGCCGTGGAGACGCAGTCGTACCGGTTGTAGTCCTCGATGTCGGCGCGGATCGCCCGCGCGACCTCGGTGTCTCCGGCCTCCAGCGCGGCGACGTACCGGTGGTACTCGGTGACGCTGTCCGCCGCCGTCGTGACGCCGTCCTCCGCCCGGTGCTCCACCCCCATGTACAGCGGCTCGAGCCTCTTGATCGAGTAGCTCGGCACGCCCGCCCGCAGGCTCGCGCGGACGGTGGAGTACAGGTCCACGAACAGGCCGGCGCGCAGCCAGTCGTCCAGCTCCCGCTCGCCCACCCCGTGGCGCACCGTGAGGCGCTTGAGCGCGGTGACCTCGTAGGGCGCGTAGTGGTAGACCCGCATGCCGGGGTGCGCCGCGCGACGGGCCTCCACGAAGCGCACGAACTCCTCCAGCGCCGCCCGCTCGGCGGCACGGGTGTCCGCCCACAGGCCCGTGAACCGGAAGTCGGCCGAGGCGGTGCGCGCGGTGTCCCCGCCCGGCGCCTCGACCCAGCCCCACAGATACTCGAGGCCCTCCATGCTCCCGTCCGCGGAGACCCACAGCGGGTCCCCCTCGAAGTCGAAGAAGACGTCTCCGGCGTCCGGCACGGGCAGCCCCGCCACGGCCCGCGGGTCCACGATCCGATGCGGCGGCAGCCCGTCCGCCCCGGCCGGCTCCAGCTGGATCGCCGCCTGTTCCCGCAGTGCCTCCCACGTGCGGCGGGCCATGCCCTCCGGCGGTGCGACGGACGCCGCGAGCTGCTCGATGGTCATGATGCCGGCCTCGCGCAGCCGGGTGCGCTGCAATCGCGTGGCCCCCGCCGTGAGCAGCACGTCCCGGTGCTCGGCGACGGCCTCCTCGCACGCCTCGCATGCGCCGCAGACGCTCAGGCGGTCGTCACCCCAGCGGGCGGGCTCCCCGGCGGCCACATGATCCTGCAGCAGCGCCTCCAGCCGGGCGCGCTGGTGCCGGTACACCGGGATCACCTCGTCCAGGTCCGCGACGTGCCGGGAACCGTCCCCGAGCCACAGGCTGCCCTGCCGCGCCCGCGGCACGCCCATGCCGTCCAGCAGGTCCGCGTACGCGGCGATCTGCAGCAGCGCCGTCACCCGCGCATGCCGGGCCAGCTTCGTGTCCACCACCTCGTACGCACCCTCGGGGTGCTCCTCGTCCGTGCGGAGCACGAGGAAGTCGGCCAGGCCGCGGAACGCGCCGTCGTGCAGCATCCCCTGGAACACGACGGCGGGACGCGCGGCCAACGCCGCCGCGGTGCGCTCGCGGGCGGCCCGCACACCCTCGGGCGTGTATCGCTCCGGGCGGGCGAGCCGGACCACCTGGTCTGCGCCGTGCTCCGCCTCGAGTCGCGCGAGCACGCGGGACTCGTGCTCGTCCCCGAGGCGGGAGACCCGCTCGAGGAACGCATCCGCCACGCCGATCCGCGGGGCGCGCCCGAGCGCGGGGTCCACCGTCCCCCGCAGCCACCCGTAGGTGCACGTCGCGGCGGCGGTGATGTCCGAGGGGCTGAGCATGAAGGAGGCGCGGTCCGGCGCGAAGGTCACCATGCCGTCACCCTAGACAGCAGCTGCGGACACGATGGGCAGGGCCCGCCCACAGGGTCCCGGCGCGCCTCGCCCCGGCGGCGGCAGGGCGGCGGCGCGCGTCACACACCGGGCCGGACTTGACGTGGGTCACATCCAGGGAGTTACCTAATGATCGTTCAGTAATTCTCTGCGCCGCCGCGCCGGCGCGCCCCTGCCGGCAGGGAGGCCCGCCCATGACCGAGACCGCCCACCACCCCATGCTCGCGGAGGACCGCGTGGCACGGTGGCTCGGCGTCACCCTGGAGGCCGCCGAGAAGGACCACGCGCGCATCCGGATGACGCTCACCGAGGACCAGCACAACGGCTTCGGCCTGGCCCACGGCGGCGCCGTCTTCGCGTTCGCGGACACATGCTTCGCGCTGACCTGCAACGACCCCGCCTCGGACGGCTCCACCCTCACCGTGGCCTCCGGCGTGGACGTCAACTTCCTCGCGGCCACGCGCGCCGGGCAGACCCTCGTCGCGGAGGGGCGCCTGGTCGCCGCCGCGGGCCGCTCGGCCGTCTACGACATCACCGTCACCACCGACGACGGCACCCCGGTGGCCGCCTTCCGCGGCCGCTCCCGCACCATCCCCGCCCCCGGACGCTGACCGACGGGCGCACCCGCCGGTGCGCCGCCGTCGTCGACCGCCGCCCGACCCCGCATCCCCAGGAGAACGCCATGCTCGAGGCCTCGATCCCCAACCCGTACACGCCGGCACCCCTGCCCGCCCCCGCCGACCGCGGGGCCCCGGACCCCGAGGAGACGATGAGCCGGGACCAGATCGAGGCGCTTCAGTTCGAACGCCTCCGCTGGACCCTGCACCACGCCTACGAGAACGTGCCCGCGTACCGCGAGCACTTCGACACGCACGGCGTCCACCCCTCGGACTACAGGGAGCTCGGGGACCTCGCCAAGTTCCCGTACACGGACAAGGAGTTCCTGCGGAAGAACTACCCGTTCGGCGCGTTCGCCGCCACGGGCCCCGAGCTGCGTCGCATCCACGCCTCCTCCGGCACCACCGGCCAGCCCACCGTGGTCGGCTACACCGATGACGACCTGGCCACGTGGGCCACCCTCGTCGCCCGCTGCTTCCGCGCCGGCGGCATCCGCCCCGGTGACCGCGTGCACAACGCGTACGGCTACGGCCTGTTCACCGGCGGCCTCGGCGCCCACTACGGCGCCGAGCGCATCGGCGCGGCCGTGATCCCGATGTCCGGCGGGCAGACGGAGAAGCAGGTGCAGCTGATCACCGACTTCCAACCGCGCGCCATCCTCTCCACACCCACCTACCTGCTGACCATCGCGGACGGCTTCAAGAAGCTCGGGCTGGACCCCCGCGAGTCCTCCCTCGAGGTCGCGATCCTCGGCGCGGAGCCGTGGACCGAGGAGATGCGCCGCGAGATCGAGCAGACCTTCGACCTCGACGCCCTGGACATCTACGGCCTCTCCGAGGTCATGGGCCCGGGCGTGGCCGGCGAGTCCGCGGCCACCAAGGACGGCTCCCACATCTGGGAGGACCACTTCCGCCCCGAGATCATCGACCCGCTCACGGACGAGGTCCTCGAGACCGGCCGCCACGGCGAGCTCGTCTTCACCTCGCTCACCAAGCAGGCGCTGCCGATCATCCGGTACCGCACCCACGACCTCACCCGCCTGCTGCCGGGCACCACACACCCGGGCCACCGCCGCATGGGCCGCATCACCGGCCGCTCGGACGACATGATCATCCTGCGCGGCGTGAACCTGTTCCCGTCGCAGATCGAGGAGCTGGTCCTCAAGGAGCCGGCCCTGTCGCCGCACTTCACCCTCGAGATCACCCGTCCGGACCGCATGGACCAGATGGCCGTGAACATCGAGCGCCGCGATCATGCGACCCTCGAGGAGGCCCAGGCCTGCGCCGCGCACCTGCGCATGGAGATCAAGACGAAGATCGGCTCCTCGTGCATGATCAACGTGGTGGAGCCGGAGTCCCTGGCCCGCTCCTCCGGCAAGCTCAAGCGGATCTACGACCTGCGCGACCAGGCCTGATCCCGTCCCCGCGGCCGATCCCGACGCCGGGGTGCCCGGTAGAGTGGACCGGTGCGCCGTCGTCGGCGTCCGCCCGCCCCCGAAGGAGCCCCGTGCCAGACAGGCCCCAGAGCAGCCCCACCCCGCGCCGCGGCCGGCCCGGCTATGACCGGCAGACGCTGCTGGCCGAGTGCGTCGAGCTCTTCAACCGGCACGGCTACGAGGCGACGTCCATGGGCATGCTCGCCACCCACCTGGGCATCTCCAAGTCCGCGATCTACCACCACGTGGAGTCCAAGGAGGCGATCCTCGACCACGCGGTGACGGAGGCGCTCGACGCCCTCGAGGCGTGCCTGGACGATGTGGTGGCCAGCGGGGTCGACGCCGGCGCGCAGGTCGAGGCGGCCATCCGCGGCACGCTCGGGGTGCTGGCGGAGAAGCAGCCCGAGGTGACCCTGCTGCTGCGCCTGCGCGGGAACTCGGCGGTCGAGGTGGCCGCCGTCGAGCGTCGTCGTGAGATCACCCGGCGCTTCGGGGACCTGCTCGAGGCCGCCCAGGCCGCGGGTGCGGTGCGCTCCGACGTGACCCCGCGCAACCTCGCCCGCCTCGCGCTCGGCATGATCAACTCGATCGTCGACTGGTACCGGCCGGATCGCGGCGTCCCCGGCCAGCAGGGACCGGGCCAGATGATCGACGCCGTCACGGGCGTGGTGCTCGGGGGCCTGCGGGGCTGAGGGGCCGCTGTCCTCAGCCCTCGCCGTCGAGCGCGGCGAGCACGTCGGCCACGATCGAGGCCGCACGGTCCTCGGCGTCCGGGGGCACCCCGCCGTCCGCGTCGGCCTGGGCCACGGCCACGGTGCGGGCGCCGTCCTGCACGGCCGTGAGGTGGGAGTAGACGGACCCCCCGGGGGCCGGGAGCGCCGTGTAGGCGGTGCCGCCCTCGTGTTCGGTCCGCGTCACGCTCTCCACGCCGAGCCCGGCCAGGTCCACCCCGGTGCAGGCCTGCGCCGCCGCTCGGGCGTCCTCCAGGGCGGCGCGGGCGGCCTCCTCCGTGGGGTACACGGTGACGCGCACGCCGAGCGGAGTGACCTCGGCGTCGGGGGACGCCGTGAAGGAGGGCACCGGCGTCGAGGTGGGCCCGCCGCCGGTCGTGGCGGCCGTCTCCGGCTGGGCCGTGAGCCCCAGGTCCGCCGCCCCGGCCTCGGCGTCCCGCTCCAGGTCGGAGCGGGCGGCGTCCAGGCAGGCCTGCTGTTCCGCGCTGCGGGTGGGAGCCGGGCTCGCGCCGGCGTCGACCGTCTGCTCCAGGCCGGCGGCCCGCTGACGCAGCTCCGTCTGCCGCTCCAACGGCGAGGCGGCGCTCAGCCCCACCTCGGACCCCGGCCCCGCGGCCCGCTGCACGGCGGCCTGCACCGCCAGGGTCCGCTGCCCGTTCAGCGCGGGGGGCATCTCGAGGGACAGGCTGCCCGAGGCGGAGGTGCCGCCCGTGCTCGCCGTGGAGCTGCTGGCGGCGGGCGACGTGGGGGCCGTGGAGCTGCTGGCCGCGGGCGACGTGGACGCTGGCGAGGCCGCCGTCGTCGTGGACGACGCCGACGAGGGGGCGGGGGAGGAGGGCTCCGCGCCGCCGCCGCCCGCGCACCCGGCGAGGGCGAGCGCGCCCACGGCGAGGGCGCCGAGCAGGGGGAGTCGGGGGGTCGTCATGGCCCGACTCTACGTGCGCTGTGACGGATGCCACAAGGAAGCGGCGGGGGCATGCGTCGGGGCCGCCCGATGCGGGGTGCGCACCGGACGGCCCCTGATCCGTCAGTCGAGGAGGTCAGCCGAGCGGGGTGTCCTTGTCGCCCAGGTTCCAGTCCTCCACCGGGCCGAGGTTCTCCCCGTCCGGCCCGTAGCGGTAGAAGCCCTGGCCGTCGGCCACGCCGCTGTGGCCCTCGGCGATGCTCTTCTCGAGCAGCTCAGCGAAGCCGAGCTGCCAGTCGACGCCCGTGTTGCGGGAGACGTTGGCGGCCACGTGGAAGCCCACGATGTCATAGGTCTGGAACGGGCCGCGCTCGTTGCCGGTGGCCACGCGCCACGTGCGGTCGATGTCCGCCGGGTTGCCCACTCCGTGCATGTACAGCTTGGAGCCGGCCTGCAGCCACGGGATGAGCAGGGAGTTGAGGAAGTAGCCCGGGATCTCCTTGCGCACGTGCACGGGGACCATGCCGGTCTCCTCGGCGAACTGCAGGGCTCCCGCGACGGCCTCCGGCGAGGTCGCGGCGGTGCCCATGACCTCGGCGGTGTTCTGCGCCCAGATGCGGTTGGCGTAGTGCAGGGCCAGGAAGCGCTCCGGATGGCCGCTGGCGTCGGCGAAGTCCGAGGGCAGCAGGGAGGAGGTGTTCGTGGCGAACAGGGTCGTGGCGGGGGCGAGCTCGCCCACCTGGGCCCACACCTTGCGCTTGAGCTCCAGGTTCTCCGGTACGGCCTCGACCACGATGTCCGCATCCGCCAGGGCCTCGCCGAGGTCCGAGGTCGGCGTGATGCGGGCGATGGCCTCGTCGAAGCGCTGCGGGTCGTAGCCCTCCCCGAGGTCTGCTTCGTAGCCCTGGCGGATCCACGCCCAGCGGCGCTCGATCCCCTCGAGGGCGGCGGGGACGGCGTCGTAGGCCATCACCTTCTTGCCGTGGTACGCCGCCTGCATGATGATCTGCGAACCCAGCACACCGGTGCCCAGCACGGTGACCTGCTCGAAACGGGTGAACTCGGACATGTGTGTCGACCTTCTTCTCTCGCGGTCCGAATGGGACGTACAGGTGAACGTCCCGGGCACGCTCCTTGTTCCCGGGGACGACGACGGGCCGCCCGGCGCGCAGCGGGCGCACGGGACGGCCCGTCGAAGCAGGGGGGCTCAGCCCTGGGAGGTCTCGGACGGGGCCATCGGCCAGGTCTTGGCCACGAGCGTCAGCACGTCGTACTGGGCGCAGAGCTCGTCCTTCTGGTTGTGGATCCGGCAGTCCCAGGCCACCTCGCCGTACTCGTCGCTCACGCGCGGGGTGATGCGCTTGGCCGTCAGGGTCACGCGGATGGCGTCGTCGTAGGTCACCGGCGTGATGAAGCGCAGGTTCTCCAGGCCGTAGTTGGCCAGCACCGGGCCCGGATCCGGGGCCACGAACAGCCCCGCGGCCCACGAGACCAGCAGGTAGCCGTGGGCCACCCGGCGCGGGAAGAACGGGTTGGCCATGGCGGCCTCCTCGTCCGTGTGGGCGTAGAACCTGTCCCCGGTCTCCTCCGCGAAGGCGGTGATGTCCTCCAGGGTGACGGTGCGCAGGCCGGAGGCGAACTGGTCGCCCACCGTCAGCTCGGCCAGGGACTTGTAGAACGGGTGCACGGCCGTGCCGGCCTCCACGTCCTCGCGCGTCACCGTGTGGGCCGCGGCGCCCTGATGCCACACGCCGGTGATGGCCGTGAGCATGTCCGGGGAGCCCTGGATCGCCGTGCGCTGCATGTAGTGCTTCACGGCGCGGACCCCGCCGAGCTCCTCGCCGCCGCCGGCGCGGCCGGGGCCGCCGTGGATCAGCACCGGCACGGGGGCGCCGTGACCGGTGGTGGTCGTGGCGGTCTGGCGGTTCAGGACGTGCACGCGGCCGTGGTGGGCGCCGATCCCGGCGGCGAACGCGCGGGCGGTCTCACCGTCGTTCGTGGCGACCGTGGCCACGAGCGAACCCGACCCCAGGGCGGCCAGGGCCACGGCGTCGGCCACGTCCGTGTAGCCGATCACCGAGGTGACCGGGCCGAACGCCTCGACGCTGTGCACCTCGGGGGTGCGCGCGTCCTCGAAGGTGAGCACCGTGGGGGCGAAGAACGCGCCGGACTCGGCGTCGGCGTCGCCGGTCGAGCCCTCGGGGCCGCCGAGGCGGACCTGACCGCCGGCGTCGACCAGGCGCTGCACCGCGCCGCGGACCTCGCCCTGCTGCTCCTTCGAGGCCAGGGCGCCCATGGTGGTGCCCTCGACGCGCGGGTCGCCCAGGACGACCTTCGCGGCCAGGCGCTCGGTGAGGGCGGCGGTCACGGCCTCGACGCGGTCCTGCGGGACGATCACCCGGCGGATGGCCGTGCACTTCTGGCCGGCCTTGACCGTCATCTCCTGGAAGACGGCCTTCACGAACGCCTCGAACTCGGGGGACTCCGGGTCCGCGTCCGGGCCGAGGATGGCGGCGTTGAGGGAGTCGGTCTCCGCGGTGAAGCGGACGCCGCCCTCCTGCACGTTCGGGTGCTTCTTCAGCGTGGCCGCGGTGGCGGCGGAGCCGGTGAACGCGACGTGGTCGCGGTAGTCCAGGTGGTCCAGCAGGTCGCGGGCGGAGCCGGAGATCAGCTGGATCGAGCCCTCGGGCAGCACGCCGGACTCGAGCATCAGCTCGACGCACTTCTGCGTGACGTAGCCGGTGGGGGTGGCCGGCTTGACCACGGTCGGCACGCCGGCGACGAAGGCCGGGGCGAACTTCTCCAGCATGCCCCACACAGGGAAGTTGAACGCGTTGATCTGCACGGCCACGCCCGGGATGCGCTGGTAGATGTGCTCGCCGATGAAGGAGCCGTCGCGGGAGAGGGGCTCCACGTCGCCGTCGATGATCACGGTGGAGTTCGGTAGCTCGCGGCGGCCCTTGCCGGAGAACGTGAAGAGGGTGCCGATGCCGCCGTCGACGTCGAAGGCGTGGTCGCGCTGCGTGGCGCCGGTGGCGAAGGAGACGTCGTAGAGCTCCTGGACGCGGGAGTTCAGAAAGAGCGCGAGCTCCTTGAGCTTGAGGGCGCGCTCGTGGATGGTCAGCGCGCCCAGGGCCTGCTGGCCGACGGTGCGGGCGTGCTCGATGGCGGCGGCCGTGTCGAGGCCGTCGGTGGAGACGCCGGTCAGGCGCGCGCCGGTGTTCGCGTCCGTCACATCGGTGACCTTGGACGGGTGCGACGGCGTCCACCAGCTGCCGGCGACGTAGCTGGGGAGGATCTCCGGGAGGGAGGGGGCGGTGACGGTCACGGGGTCTCCTGGTGTCGGGGGTGACGCCGTCGTCGTGGGGAGGGGTGGGGTGGGGTCTGGCGGCGACCCGTGGCGCCAAAGCCCGCAGACACGCCGCTATGGCCAGGACGTGGCGGCGTGTCTGCGGGCCTCGGCGGGGCGTCGTCCACAGATCCCGGCGGACGACGACGGCGGCCCGCCCGGATCGGGCACGCTCGGCCCATGCCCCGCTCGCCCGCGCCCCTGCCTCCGATGCGCTGCGGACTGGACGGCCTCCTCCGCGCTCCGACCGTGTTCTCGACCCCGGCCGCGCGCGAGGCGGGCGTGAGTGCGGCCCGGCTGCGGCGCGGGGACGTGGTCTCCCTCGGCTGGGGGCTCTGGGGCCTGCGCGGCGTCGCACCGGACCCCATGGATCATGTGCGGGCACTGCAGGATCTGCACCCCGAGGGCGTGTTCAGCCACGTCACGGCCGCCCGGGTGCTCGGCCTGTGGTTGACCGGGCCGCTCGCCGCCGACCGGTCCGTGCACATCGCGACCCCGCGCGGCCACGGCACCGCGTCGAGCCGGGCCGGGATCCGCTCACACCGCCTCCGCGCCGACGCACCGGTGCGGATCGTGGACGGGGTGCGTGTGACCGCACCGGGGTGGACCTTCGTGGACCTCGCCGCGCACGCCGGGCCGCTCGAGCATCTCGTCGCGCTGGGGGACAGCATGGTTCGGACCGCCCCGACGGAGGCCCGCCGCCGTCGGCTGCCTCCCGGGGTGACGGACGTGGCCGAGCTGCGCGCCGCCGTCGAGGAACGCGGTCGGGTGCGCGGGATCCGTGCGGCCCGGGAGGCGCTGGAGCTCGTGCGTCCCGGGGCCGACTCGCCGCAGGAGAGCCGGCTGCGGGTGCGGCTCGTCCTGGACGGCGTCCCCGAGCCCGCGGTGAACCCGTGCATCCGCCTCGCCACGGGACAGCGGCTCCGCGTCGATCTGGTGTGGGCGGAGGCCAAGGTGGCCGTCGAGTACGACGGCGATCAGCACCGCACGGATCGCCGGCAGTGGCGTGAGGACCGCGAGCGGGACGCGGCCCTGCGCGCGGAGGGGTGGGAGGTGATCCGGGTGACCGCCGACGTGTTCCTGCCGGGGCACTGGGAGCTCTTCGTGCGGCAGCTGCGGGGCCTGGTGGCCGCGCGGACGATGCCGGGCCGAGTGCCGCCGTCGTGGATCTGACCTGTCGAGGCCCGCAGACGCGCCGCTACGGCCTGGCGGTAACGGCGTGTCTGCGGGCCTCGGCGAGAGGGGCGGGAGCCTCGGGCCGGCGTCGGCCCCTGCCCCTCGTCTCCGGACCGGCGTAGAATCGAGCACCGGTCCTCTCGGACCCGACCCACCCCCTCATCCGGAGAGTTCTGCCGCATGCTGCGCACCATGTTCCACGCCAAGATCCACCGGGCCACCGTGACCCAGGCGGACCTGCACTACGTGGGCTCCGTGACCGTGGACCAGGACCTGCTGGACGCCGCGGACATCCTCCCCGGCGAGCTCGTGTCCATCGTGGACGTCACCAACGGCGCGCGACTGGAGACCTACACCATCGCGGGCGAACGGGGCTCCGGCGTGCTCGGCATCAACGGCGCCGCCGCCCACCTGGTGCATCCGGGGGACATCGTCATCCTCATCGCCTACGGGCAGATGGACGACGACGAGGCTCGCAACTTCCAGCCCAAGGTCGTCCACGTGGACGCGGACAACAGGATCGTGGAGCTCGGCGTCGACCCCGCCGACGGCCTCCTCGACGGCCTCTCCCGCCCGCCGCTGTCCCGCGAGTGGGACGAGGCCCAGGCCGAGCTCTGAGCCGGCCGGGGCGCCGGGCCGTCATGGACGAGACGTTCGAGCGGGATCAGCGGTCGGCACGGCCTTCGCCCCGAGCGCCCGACGCGCGGAGCGCATCGCGGCCGCGTGGCTGAGGCCCATCGCGGCGCGGGCGCCCGGCACGCGGGACACAGCGCGCATCCACGGCGAGGTCAGCACCACCTCCTGCTCCCACGCCACGACGCAGCGCGGCGCGTGTCCGGCCGGGGCGCCGTCGTCGTGGACGGTGACCCGCACGGTGCCCGTCAGGTCCCCGCTCAGGCGCGCGACCAGAAGGCCGCGGGCACGGTCGTCGATGAGACGCTCCATCGTCAGACGCACCGGCACGAACCCCCGCAGCCGGACGGCGGCGCGGTCGGGGCCCAGGCGACGGGCGCGCGGGACGGCCGGCCACCAGCGTGGGTAGCCGGCCGGGTCGGCGAGCAGGGCCAGCACGGACCGGGCGTCCGCGGGGACGGCCCAGCGGTGGGTGAAGCGGAAGGGGCGGTCGACCGACATCAGGCCCGGCCGAAGGTCTCGGGGTCCACGGGGCGCCGGGTGCGGGGGAGCCTCGCCACGACCAGCAGGTACGACTCCGTGACGAGGTCCCGGACGAGCTGCTCGTCGAGGTCCGGGTGCGTGGCCAGGCTGAGCCAGTGCCGCTTGTCCGTGTGATAGCCGGGCGTGATCGCCGCGGGCAGGGCCGCGCGCAGCTGGGCGCCGTCCTCCGGGCGGGCCTTGACGTTCACGAGGCGGCGCCCGTCGTGGTCGATGAACACCACGAACAGCTTCCCCTGCACCTTCACGACCTCGGTGTCCGGGCCGAAGGGGTGCGACGCGGCGCTGCCCGGCAGCTCGAGGGCGCGGTCGCGGGCGATGCGCAGCAGCGTGGGCTCGTCCATGCCCGCCACGTTAGCCGCGCCCGCCCCGCCCCGCACTTTCGAACGTGATATCGGGGGAATGGGCGCTTTCGAACGGGAGATAGGCCCTATCTCCCGTTCGAAAGCGCCTGCCCCGGGGGCTCAGCGGTAGTCGAAGAAGCCCTTGCCGGACTTCCGGCCGAGCTCGCCGCGGGCCACCATGTCTCGCATGAGCTGCGGCGGGGCGAAGCGCTCACCCAGCTGGGACTCGAGGTACTCCGCGATGCCCAGGCGCACGTCCAGGCCCACGATGTCGGTCAGGGCCAGCGGGCCGACCGGGAACTTGTATCCGAGCACCATGGCGGCGTCGATGTCCTCGGGGGAGGCCACGCCCTCCTCGACCATGCGGATGGCCTCGAGCGCGATCGCCACGCCCAGGCGCGACGAGGCGAAGCCCGGGGCGTCCTTGACGACGACGGGGGTCTTGCCGAGCCCGCGGACCCACTCGGTGGACAGGGCCTGGAGCTCCGCACCGGTCTGCTCGCCGATCACGACCTCCACGAGCTTCGAGGCGGGCACCGGGTTGAAGTAGTGCAGGCCGCAGAAGCGCTCGGGACGCTGCAGGTGCGAGGCGATCTCGTCGATGGACAGGGAGGAGGTGTTGCTGGCCAGCCAGGCGTCCTCGCGCAGGTGGGCCTCGACGTCGGTGAGCGCCTCGATCTTCACCTGCATGTCCTCGAACACGGCCTCGACCACGAGGTCGCAGCGGGCGAAGTCGGCGCGGTCCACGGTGACGGTCAGGCGCTGCGCCCACTCGTCCAGGTCGCCGTCGATCTTGCCGCGGTCCAGGGAGGCGGCCAGGTCGGCCTCGATGCGCTCCCTGGCGGCCTCGGCCGACCGCGGGTCGCGCTCGACGACGACCACCTCGGACGAGCCGGAGACGAGGAACGCGTGGGCGATGCCGCCACCCATCCGGCCGCCGCCGAGGACGCCGACGACGGCGGGCACGGAGGACGGCGCGGCATCAGGGGTGTGCTGCTGATCGGTCATGTCAGTCCTCACTTCTTCTTGCGGTCGAGGAACGCCTGCATGCGCTCGAACTTGGCCTCGGACTCGAACAGGATGGCCTGCGCGATCTCGTCCACGTGGGGGTGGGCCTCGCGGGGGAGGTGGAAGACGCGCTTGGACAGCCGCACCGCCAGCGGGTCCTGCTGCGCGATGCGGTCGGCGAGGGCGTCGGCGGCGTCGAGGAGGGCCTCCGGCTCGTGCAGCTCGGTGACGAGCTTGAGCTCGAGGGCCTCCTGCGCGTCCAGGATCCGTCCGGCGAGCAGCAGCTCGAGGGCCACCGGCTCGCCCACCAGCTCCTTGAGCCGCCACTGGGCGCCCGCAGCGGCGGTGATCCCCAGACTCGTCTCGGGCTGGCCCATCTTCAGCGCCGGGGTGGCGATGCGGAAGTCGGCCGCGTAGGCCAGTTCCGCGCCGCCGCCGAGGGCGAAGCCGTCGATCGCTGCGATCACGGGCATGGGCAGCCGGTGGATGCGGTCGAAGACCTGCGAGTTCACGCCGCGCAGGGCGTCGTCGCGGCGGCGCTCGCGCAGCTGTCCGATGTCCGCGCCGGAGGCGAAGATGCCGGAGAACGTCCCCGGCTCGCACTTCGACTCCACCTGCGTGCCCGAGATGATCAGGATCTTCGGCTCGCGTTCGAGGTGGGCGCAGAGCTCGTGGAACTCGTCGACCATGGTCTGGTCGATCGCGTTGCGCACGCCCGGGCGGTCCATGCGCGCGTGGACGCGGTCCTCGCGCTCCTCGACGTGCAGCGCCGAGAAGTGGCTGAAGTCGGTCATCTGCTCAGACCCTCTCGACGAGCATCGCGGAGCCCTGGCCCACGCCCACGCACATCGTGGCCAGGCCCCTGTCCGCGCCCTCGCGCTCCATCCGACCGAGCAGCGTGACCACGAGACGCGACCCCGAGGAGCCCAGCGGATGGCCCAGGGCGATCGCGCCGCCGTCGGCGTTGACGGTCTCCGGGTCCAGGCCGAGGCGCCGCATCGAGGCCAGGGACTGGGTGGCGAAGGCCTCGTTGAGCTCGACGGCGCCCAGGTCCGCCACGGACCAGCCGGAGCGCGCGAGGGCCTTCTCGGTGGCCGGGACGGGGCCCAGGCCCATGATCTCGGGGGCCAGGCCCGCCGAGGTGAACTCCACGACGCGGGCGCGCGGGGTCAGGCCGTACTTCTGCGCGGCCCGCTCGGAGACGACGAGGATCGCCGAGGCGCCGTCGTTGAGGGAGGAGGAGTTGCCGGCGGTGACCACGCCGTCCTTCTTGATGATCGGGCGCAGGCCGGCGAGCACCTCGGGGGTGGAGCCGGGACGGGGGCCCTCGTCCGTGTCCACGATCGTCTCGGCGCCCTTGCGGCCCGTGACGACGACGGGCACGATCTCGTCCGCGAAGCGGCCGGCCTCGATGGCGGCCAGCGCACGCTCGTGCGAGCGGGCGGCGAAGGCGTCGGCGTTCTCGCGGGTGATGCCGTCCACCTCGCCGACCTCCTCGGCGGTCTCCGGCATGGAGAAGGTGAACTTCTCCCCGAACTCGCCGTCCGCGAAGCGCGGGTTCACGAAGCGCCAGCCGATCGCGGTGTCGAAGGCCGCGCCGGGCTTGGCGAACGCCGTCGTCGGCTTCTCCATCACCCAGGGGGCGCGGGACATCGACTCCACGCCTCCGGCCACGACGACGTCGGCCATCCCGGAGCGCACCATCGCGGTGGCGATGCCGATCGCGGACATGCCCGAGGCGCAGAGGCGGTTCACGGTGATGCCCGGGACGGTGTCCGGGAAGCCGGCCAGCAGCCAGGCCATGCGGGCGACGTTGCGGTTCTCCTCGCCGGCGCCGTTGGCGTTGCCGAGGATGACGTCGTCCACGACCGACGGGTCGATGCCGGCGTCCTCGATCACGGCCTTGATGGTCAGGGCGGCGAGGTCGTCGGGGCGGACGGAGGAGAGGGCGCCGCCGTACTTGCCGACGGGCGTGCGGCGACCGCCGACGAGCAGGGCCTGGGACTGTGCGGACATGGAGACTCCTTGAGTGACCGACGACGAGGCGGGCGCGGCGAATTACCGACCGTGCGTTCAGGTTCAGTATCCCGGGCCGGACCGGGCCGCGCACCGCACGACGACGGCGCGCCCTTCCGGAGGAGGACGCGCCGTCGTCGTGGGGTGGGGACGGGCGAAGCCCGTCAGGCGGCCCGGATCAGGCCGGGACCACCGGGTGGGAGCGGGTGGCGACGACCTGCTCGTCGTGCAGCTCGCGGTCCTGGATGCCCTTGGGGACGAACAGGACGGCGATGAGCGAGATCGCGGAGATCACGATGATGTACCAGGCCACGTTCTCCCAGCCGGTCTTCACGAGCTGGTCGGCGAGCAGCGGGGCGAAGGCGCCGCCGATGATGGTGCCGAGCGCGTAGCCGATGGAGACGCCGGAGAAGCGGACGCGGGCCGGGAACATCTCGGCGTACATCGCCGACTGCGGACCGTAGGACGGACCCAGGCCGAGGGTCAGGACGAACAGGCCCAGCGAGAACAGCGGCAGAGACGCGGTGTTCAGCAGCCCGAACAGCGGGAAGGCCCAGACGATCAGGAACCCGTAGCCGAGGACGAAGGTCAGCTTGCGGCCGATCTTGTCCGAGACCCAGCCGCCGAGCAGGGTGAAGATGAACCAGCCGACGCCGCCGACGAGGCTCGCGATGAGCACCTCGGAGGAGGTCATGCCCAGGCCCTTCGGACCGCCGTACTTCGAGAACCACGCGATGAGCAGGTAGCCGACGCCATTGTTCGCGGCGAAGATCACGGCGGCGAGGATGACCTCCTTGGTGTGGTGCCGGAAGAGCTCGCCCAGCGGGGCGGACTCGTCCACCTTGAGCTGCTGCATCTCCTTGAAGACCGGGGACTCCTCGACGGCCTTGCGGATCAGGTAGCCGACGACGATGAGCACCACGGAGATCAGGAACGGGATGCGCCAGCCCCAGGTGAGGAACTGCTCCTCGGACATGGTGGAGCGCACGATGAACAGCACACCGGTGGCCAGGATCATGCCCAGCGGCACGCCGATCTGCGGGGCGGAGCCGAACAGGCCGCGCTTGCCGTGGGGGGCGTGCTCCACGGACAGTAGCGCCGCGCCGCCCCACTCGCCGCCGGCGGACAGGCCCTGCAGCAGGCGCAGCACGACGAGCAGGATCGGGGCCCACACACCGATCTGGGCGTAGGTGGGCAGCAGGCCGATGAGGGTGGTGGCCAGGCCCATGCCGATCAGCGTGAGGGAAAGGACGAACTTGCGGCCGAAGCGGTCGCCGAGGTGGCCGGCGACGATCGCGCCGAGCGGGCGGATGAGGAAGGAGATGCCGAGGGTGGCCCACGCGGCGATCTGGGAGCCGCTCTCGCCCATCGGCTGGAAGAAGAGGGCGGCGAAGACGAGTGCGGTGGCCTGGGCGAAGATGAAGAAGTCGTACCACTCGATGGTGGTGCCGACGACGGTGCCGGCGATGACCTTGCGCTCCTCGCGGCGATCGCGCGCGGGGGCGGTCGCCGCGGGGGATGCGACGGTGTGGCTCATGGGTGCTCCTGGGATGCGGTGCGGCGGCCGACCGTGAGACGGCGGCGGGACGGTGTGGCACCCGACCGATCGGTCGGGAAGTGACACCCGTCACCGCATACGATCCCATGTGACTTACGCCACGATCCAGGCTGATGACGGGAATGTGACGCGGCGTAGCCGGGACGACGACGGCGCCGCGCCCCTCGTGCGAAGGGTGCGGCGCCGTCGTCGGTGGCGGGGTGCGGCGGCTCAGCCGCGGCCGGTGAACTCCGGCTTCCGCTTCTCCTGGAAGGCATGGAAGCCCTCGGCGTAGTCGGCGGTGCCGCAGAGCTCGCCCTGGGCGATGTTCTCCGCGTCGAGGGACTCCCACAGGCCCACGCGCCGGTCGCGGACCTGGGCCACGAGCTCCTTCGACGCGCGGAACGCGAGGGTCGCGCCGGAGGCCACCTGGGCGACCTTCGCACGGGTGAACTCGAGCAGCTCGTCCGCGGGCAGGGCCCGGGAGAACAGCCCGGCCTGGACGGCCTCGACGCCCGAGAGGAGCTCGGCCGTGTAGATCAGGTCCAGGGTGCGGTGCGCGCCCAGGCGCTCGGTGAACAGCCAGTGGCCGCCGGCGTCCAGGGTGGCCCCGAGGTTCGCGAACGGCGAGCCGATCTTCGCGTCCTCGGCCACGTACACCACGTCCGTGGCGATCGCGAGGCCCAGGCCCACACCCAGGCAGGCGCCCTGCACCGCCGCGAAGGTGGGGACCGGGATCGCGGACATGGCCCGCAGCACCGGGGTGACCTTGTCCCGCAGGTAGGCGGTGGCGTCGTCCTCGGCCGGGACCACGGCGGAGATGTCGCGGCCCGCGCAGAAGCCGCGGCCCTCGCCGCGCAGCAGCACGGCCCGGACCTCGCCGGACTCGACGCCGGCGGCGGCCCGCTCGTAGGCGGCCTGGAGTTCGGCCAGCGCGGCCTCGTCCAGGGCGTTCATCCTCTGGGGGGCGTCCAGCACGATCTCGGCGACGCCGTTCTCGACGGTGATCTCGATCATCGGGGGCTCCTTCGGTCTCGTGGGCGGGCGCTCAGGCGTCGAAGTCCAGCGTGATCGAGTCGGAGGTCGGGCGGGTCTGGCACGTGAGCACGTAGCCCTTCTCCACCTCGTCCTTCTCGAGCGCATAGTTCTCGTCCATCTCGTACGCGCCGTCGACGACCTTGGCGCGGCAGGTGCCGCACACGCCGCCGGCGCACGCGAAGGGCACGTCCGAGCGGACGCGCAGCGCCGCGTTGAGGACGGTCTCGTGGGCGGACTTGGGGGACTCGACCTTGGCGGTGAGGCCGTCGAGGTTGAACTCGATGGTCACGTTGTCGCCCTTCGGGTCCACCTCGACGACACGTCCGGAGTGGCCCTGCGGGTTCTCCGGACGGCCGGTGGTGAACAGCTCGAAGCGCACGTCGTCCTCGGACACGCCGCGGGCGGCGAGCGTCTCACGCGTGAGCTGCACGAGCTCGAACGGGCCGCAGAGGAACCACTCGTCGGTGCCCTCCACGTCGATCACGCGGTCCAGGAGGGTGGTGAGCTTGTCCTCGTCGATGCGGCCGGAGAGCAGCGGGGACACGCGCTGCTCGCGGGAGAGCACGTGGTGCACCGTGAACCGGGCCGGGTACTTGTCCTTGAGGTCGCCGATCTCCTCGGCGAACATCACGTCCATGGCGGAGCGGTTCGCGTAGACCAGGTCGAAGCGCGAGGTCTCGGAGGCCGCGAGCACGGCCTTGGCGATCGCCATGATCGGGGTGATGCCCGAGCCGGCCGCGAACGCCACCAGGTGCGTGTCCTTCTTCTCCGCGACCTTCTCCGCCGCCACCTTCTGGGCGTCGTTGAGAGAGGTGACGTGCGTGCGGGACGTGAACGCGCCCTGCGGGTTCATCACGTCGATCTTCTCGCCGACCTCGAGGCTCTCGTTGGCCCACGTGGAGAACTTGCCGCCGATGTCCTTCTTCACGGCCACGCGGATCTCGCCGCGCTTCGGGACGGCGCAGATCGAGTAGGAGCGGCGCACCTCGGCGCCGTCGAGCTCCTTGCGCAGGGCCACGTACTGGCCCGGCACGTAGTCGTAGTCGTCGGCGAGCTCCTCGGGCACCGCGAAGGTGATCTCCACGGAGTCGTCGGTCAGGCGGCGCAGCTCGGACACCTCGAGGGTGTTGAACGTGGCGCGGCGCTTGCCGGTGGTGGGGACGTCGGTGGTCTCGGTCATCAGTGCACCTTGAAGTAGTCGAAGGGCTCGAGGCACTCCCGGCAGGTGTAGAGGGCCTTGCAGGAGGTGGAGCCGAAGCGGGTGATCTCGCGGGTGTTCAGGGAGTGGCAGCGCGGGCACTTCACGGCCATGCCGATCCTGACCGGGCCGTCCGTGGTGCGCGCGACGGGCGGGGCGATGCCGTACTCGTTGAGCTTGGCCTTGCCCTCGTCCGTCATCCAGTCCGTGGTCCACGCCGGCTGGAGCACCAGGCGCACCTCGGCGTCGGGGAACCCGGCGCGCTCGAGCGCGCGGCTGACGTCCGTGGTGATGGTGTCCATGGCGGGACAGCCGGAATAGGTGGGCGTGATGACGACGACGGCCCTCTCGCCATCGGCCCGTGCCTCCCGGAGGATCCCGAGGTCCGCGATGGACAGCACGGGGATCTCCGGGTCGTGCACGGTGGAGGCCGCATCCCAGACCCGCGCGTCGGCGGGATCGGCGGGGCGCAGCTCGCTGGCGGTGGTCACCAGGTCGCTCCCGGGTGACGGCGCGCCAGGGACTGCATCTCCGCGAGGATGTACCCGCGGTACTCGCTCATGGCACCGGAACGGTCGCCGCCGCGGGCGGTGCCCGTCGTCGGGACGGTCAGGCCGGCCTCCTCGATGGCCGCGCGGATGCGGGTCATCGTGGGCTCCTCGAGCGAGGACGGCAGCACGGCGACGCCCTGCTCGGCGAGGGCGCGGACGACGTCGTCGTCGTGGAAGAGCTCGGCCACGTAGGGCCACAGCTCGTCCAGGCCGCGCTGCATGCGGCGCTTCGACTCCTCGGTGCCCAGGCCCAGGCGCTGCAGCCACAGGGCGGCGTGGTCCTGGTGGTACAGGACCTCCTTGAGGGCCTTGTCCGCGATGGCGGCGAGCGTGGAGTCCGTGGACTCGCGCAGGCGGGTGTACAGCTCGTACGAGTAGAAGGAGTAGTACAGCTGGCGGGCGATCGTCTTGGCGAAGTCGCCGTTCTCGGCCTCCACGAGGCGGACGGAGCGGAACTCCTCCTCGTCGCGGAAGTACGCGAGCTCGTCCTCGGTCTTGCCCCACGCGGTGCCGGCGTAGGAGAGGAGGAAGCGGGCGTGGCCCACGAGGTCCAGGGCGATGTTGCCCAGGGCGATGTCCTCCTCGAGCTCCGGGGCGCGGGAGATCCACCAGGACAGGCGCTGGCCGAGCATCAGGGCGTCGTCGCCGAGGGCGAGGGCGTAGCGGGCGACGTCGTCGCTCGCCTTCTGCTCGCCCGCCGCGATCTCCTCGGCGGTGATGGCCACGCCCGCGGAGTGCCTCGTGGCGGAGTCGTTGGTCGCGAAGCTCACAGGTGCGGCACCCCCTCGGACTGCTGGTAGTAGGTGGCGTGACGGTAGGACTTGCCCTGCGCGGACTCGAAGAAGCCGCCCTTGGAGTCCGGGTCTGAGGCCGCGATGGCCTCGGCCGGGACGACCCACACGGAGGTGCCCTCGTTGCGGCGGGTGTACAGGTCACGCGCGTTGCGCAGCGCCAGGGTGGCGTCCGGGGCGTGCAGCGAGCCGGCGTGCACGTGGGAGAGGCCGCGGTTGGCGCGGACGAAGACCTCCCACAGGGGCCAGGCGTGGGAGGCGGCGGTGGTCTCGCTCATGGGTCAGGCTCCGATCAGGTGGGTCTCGGCCGGCGCGTTCTGCTCGGCCTGGCGGCGGGCGTAGGCGGCGGCGGCCTCGCGGACCCAGGCGCCCTCCTCGTGGGCCTGGATGCGGCGGGCCATGCGCTGGGTGTTCATGGGGCCGTTGCCCTTGATCACGGACATGAACTCGTCCCAGTCCAGCTCGCCGAAGTCGTAGTGGCCGCGCTCCTCGTTCCACTTCAGGTCCGGGTCCGGCAGGGTGAGGCCGAGGGCCTCGGCCTGCGGGACGATCATGTCCACGAAGCGCTGGCGAAGGTCGTCGTTGGAGAAGCGCTTGACCTTCCACGCCATGGACTGGCGGGAGTTGGGGGAGTCCTCGTCCGGCGGGCCGAACATCTGCAGGGCCGGGCCGTAGAAGCGGTCCACGGCGTCCTGGGCCATCTGCTTCTGCTCCGGGGTGCCGTGCGAGAGCTCGTAGAGGATCTCCCAGCCCTGGCGCTGGTGGAACGACTCCTCCTTGCAGATGCGCACCATCGCGCGGCCGTACGGGCCGTAGGAGGCGCGGCACAGCGGCACCTGGTTGCAGATCGCGGCGCCGTCGACGAGCCAGCCGATCGCGCCCATGTCCGCCCAGGTGCGGGCCGGGTAGTTGAAGATCGAGGAGTACTTCGCGCGGCCGGAGAGCAGCTGCGCGTTCAGCTCGTCCCGCGGGGTGCCGAGGGTCTCGGCGGCGGAGTACAGGTACAGGCCGTGGCCGGCCTCGTCCTGGACCTTGGCCATGAGGATCGCCTTGCGCTTCAGGGAGGGGGCTCGGGTGATCCAGTTGGCCTCCGGCTGCATGCCGATGATCTCGGAGTGCGCGTGCTGGGAGACCTGGCGGGTCAGGGACCTGCGGTACGCCTCGGGCATCCAGTCGCGGGGCTCGATGCGTGAGTCCTCCGCGATCAGGCGATCGAAGTTCTCCTGGCCGGCCGCATCCTCGGGGGACGGGACGGAGGCCAGGTGCTGGGGGGAGCTGGTCTGCGTCATGGGGATCACCTCACGCTGAGTGCGGGCTGGTTCCGTGGTCAGGGCGCACCGGGGCGCATCGAATTACTGACCGCTCGTTCAGAATAGGCCAGGGTGTGACCTCGGTCAACACGCCGAAGCCGGCGCGACCCGGGTGCGACGCGGCCGCCGGGACGGTGCGAGAGGGTTGGCTCCTGCACAGGCGTCCCGACGGCGTCCCCCATCCCCGGATCGCCCCTCGCCGCAGTCGCGGGGCCCGGGCCCTCCCTACGGTGGCCGCATGTCACCCCTCATCGGACCTCAGCAGATCGCCACGGCCCTGCGGGCCGTCGGACTCGACGACGACGCCGCCCGCCTGGTCGCGTGGGCCGACCCCGCCCGGCGCGAGCGGGAGGCCGCCGAGCAGGCCCTCGCCGACCTCGCCGTGGCCCAGACGCAGCTGCGCACGGCGCTGGGCGGGCTGGTCAGCGCCGCCACGGACGTGCGCTCGGCGCTGCACACGGCATGGCGCGGCGAGGCCGCCGGCGCCTATGGGGAGGCCGTGCGGCGGGCGGCGACCCTGGCGGCGGGGCTCGAACGGGAGGCCGGGGAGTGGCTCGCCCTGCGGGCCACCGCCGAGCGGGAGGCGGAGGACGCACGCCGAGACGCCGAGGCCCGGGAGTGGGCGGCCGAGGAGACGGCGCTGGCCGTCCTGCGCTCGTTGGCGGTGGCGGCGTGACCGGCGGGCGGGGTGCCGGCCCGGGGGCGGTGGCCTTCAGCACGCACGGCGGACCGGGCTCGATCTACGCGGAGGCCGAGGAGATGCGCGTCGTGGCCGGGCGGCACGAGCACGCCGCCGACGAGGCGGCCGGAGCCTCGTGGCAGGTCGACGCGGCCGCCTTCGGGCTGGGCCGGTCGGCCACGTGGCTCGCCTCCGCCGCCCTGCTGCAGGACCGACTGGCGGAGGCGGTCGGTCGGGTGCGGAACCTGTCGGAGCAGTGCGCCGAGCTGCACCGTGACCTGCTCTCCGCGGCGGCCCGCTACGAGGAGGCCGAGCGCGCGGCGGCCGGCATCATGGCCGCCGAGGACGCCTCCCTGGGGGAACTGCCGGCGCTGCTCTGGCGGGACGGCCATGACGGCCTCACCACCCGCGAGGCGGAGCGGCTCGTGCAGGACGTCGTCCAGGCGGTGCCCGAGGCCATCGTGGCCGCCATGCTCGCGGCCGCCGGGTTCCCCTTGCTCGCGGCCCTGGCACGGATCGACGTGAAGATGCTGACGAGGGCGCAGAAGCGCGTGCTGAAGCGGCCCGTCTCCTCCGCCGCGAAGAAGGGGACGGATGCCGCGTCGGACCTCACCGAGGCGCTGCGGGTCTCCCCGGACGAGGCATGGACCGTGACGGCGGACGCCCTGACCCTCGCCGGCGCGGCGCCCCGGGGCGCGGTGACCCCGCACGGGGCGCCGCAGGACCGGCCGACGGCGCCCGCCCTGCTGGACGGCTCGGCCACGGGGCTGGCCTCGCTCATCCCGCGCGCGGAGGGGGACGGAGACCTCACGGTCACGGAGGTGGTGCGAGAGAACGGGAGTCGGGCCTGGGTGGTGGGCCTGCCGGGCACCCGCGGCGGCCTGATCCCGGATCCCGAGTCGACCGACCCGTGGGACGCCGGCGGACTGTTGGACGCCCTCGGCTCCGAGTCCGAGGTCACGGCCCCGGCGGTGCGGGCGGCGCTCGAGGCGGCCGGCGTCCCGCACGGCGCACCGCTCGTCCTGGCCGGCTACTCCCAGGGCGGGGTGCACGCCGTCAACCTGGCCGGTCGTGAGGACTTCACGTCCGTGTATCCGGTGGCCGGCGTCATGACGATCGCGGCGCCGTCGGGCAACGCGGTGGAGACCGGGCGGACCGCGGTGCTGGAGTTCTCCTCGGACGGGGACCTGGCCGTCGCCGCGGACGGGGCGCCCACCCCCGTCTCGTCGCGCCGGGCCGAGGTGGTCTTCCACCCGGCCGGCCACGGATGGGATGCGCCCGGGGGTGGCTTCCGAACCGCCTCTCCGCTGGCGGTCGAGGACGACCTGGGCGTCGCCCACGACTTCGACGCCCAGGTGGACCTGATCCGGCAGTTCGAGGCCGCCGAGCCCGCGTCCCGGGCGGAGGTCGCCGGGCTCTCCGCCGCGTTGGCCGGGCTGACCGCCGGCACCGTGGCCTCGAGCCGGGCGGTGCGCCTGCGCCGCACGCCGCCCGAGCGGGGCCACCTGCCCCCGGGATCCCGGTGAGCGCGCCGGCGGCGGGGTGCCCGTCGCCCGCTCGCTCAGTTCGCGTCGAGCAGCACGCCGGCGAAGAACGCGTTCAGGCGGTCGACCTCGTCCAGGCCGAAGACGCCGGAGACGTACTGGTCCGGGCGGACCACGACGACGGCGCCGTCACGGCTGATGCCGCGGGCCTCGAAGATGTCCTCGCCGTGCGTGGGCCGGCACGTGGCGAAGATGTTGTTCAGGTCGTGCAGGCCGAGGGAGCCGGTGGTCGGCCGGAAGATCGACGGCACGTCCGGGTGGGCGAACTCGGTCTGCTTCTGCTGGTACACGACCTTGATGTCGAAGCGGGCGTCCTCCGGCCCGTCCGACGGGGTGTGGCGGTTGCGGAAGGACCGCGGGTCCTCCTCGATCGCCTTCGCCCACGCCGCGACCTTCGAATCCTCGGCGCGCGGGGAGGCGGCGTCGGCGAACACGTAGACGCGCCAACGGCCGTCCGCGCGGTGCAGGTGGCCCAGGTGCTTGACGTTGGTGTCGCACGAGCGCTCCACCAGCGCCGACTTGAAGCGCTTGCCGATGGGGTAGCCCTGCGCCAGCGCCTGACCGGTGGCGTCCGTGGTGAGGAGGGAGGGCCGGTACTGCGTCATGAAGCCGGCCGGGAACTCGGCGGTCTTCGTGTAGAACTCGGCCACCTCGTTCGGGTCGCCCAGCTCGGAGGTGGGCTTGGCCATGAGCGTCGACCACTCCTTGTCGAAGTCGATCAGGTTCTTGGCGATCTCCTTGCGCTCCTCCGAGTAGGTCGGCACGAGCTCGGCCGGGGCCATCCCGGAGAGCACCTGGCCCAGCTTCCAGCCGAGGTTCCAGCCGTCCTGCATGGACACGTTCATGCCCTGGCCGGCCTTCGCGGAGTGGGTGTGGCAGGCGTCGCCGAGCAGGAACACGTTGGGGTGGGCCACGCGCTCGCGGTTGTCGAAGCCCGAGGTGAGGCGGTGGCCCACCTCGTACACCGAATGCCAGGCGACCTCCTTCACGTCCAGCGTGTAGGGGCGCAGGATCTGCTGGGCCCGGCGGATGATCTCCTCGAGCGGGGTCTGGCGCACCTGGTGGTTGTCGTCCGCCGGGACCTCGCCGAGGTCCACGTACATGCGGAACAGGTGGCCGCCCTCGCGGGGGATCAGGAGGATCGAGCCGCTGGACGAGTGGATCGCGCACTTGGTGCGGATGTCCGGGAAGTCCGTGTCGGCCAGCGCGTCCATGACGCCCCACGCGTGGTTCGCGGCGTCGCCGGTCAGGGTGTGGCCGATCGCCTTGCGGACGCGGGAGCCCGCGCCGTCCGCGCCCACCACGTACTTGGCGCGCACCTGGCGGGTTGGTCCCGAGGCGGGGTCCTCGAGGGCGTTGCCCTGGGCGTCCACGGTGCGGCGCAGGGTCACGAGCACGGGGTGCTCGCCGTCGTTCGTGTCCTCGAGGGTCTCGAACGCCCAGCCGTAGTCCGGCCGCGCGCGGGTGGGGGAGTTCTTCATGTACTCGGCGAACCAGTCCAGGATGCGGGCCTGGTTCACGATCAGGTGCGGGAACTCGGAGACGCCCTCCGGGTCGTCCTCGGCCAGCGAGGTGCGCACGATCGTGTCCGCGTCATCCTCGGCCGGGTTCCAGAACGCCATGGAGGTCAGGTCGAAGGCCTCGTCGATGATCTCGCTCGCGAAGCCGAAGGCCTGGAAGGTCTCCACGGAGCGTGCCTGGATGCCGTCCGCCTGGCCGATCTCGAGGCGGTGGGGGCGGCGCTCGATGATGCGGGTGTGGACGTCCGGGAACATCGCGAGCTGGGCGGCGGCGATCATGCCGGCCGGGCCCGAGCCGACGATCAGCACGTCCATCTCGTCCGGCAGCTCGGCGGGGCGGTCCAGGCCGATGCCGGCCGCCACCTGGACGCGCGGGTTCGTGGAGACGTAGCCGTGGTGGTGGAAGAGCATGAGGGTCCTTTCGCTGCGGGGGATGTCGCTGCGCGGCGCGCGTGCCACCCGACGGCGTGTTCTCTCAGAGAACACGGTGTTCCCCCTGGGAACACATGTGTGCCAGACTGTACGCGGACGTGACCGGGTTCACAACCGGCGCGCGGGTCGAACACGCCCCGGGCGCGTCACGTCCGGCACGCGAGGCGAGGAGCACGGATGGCGGAGCACGACGGCGGCCCGGTCCGGGAGGGCGCGCCCTCCCAGACGCTCTCCCGCGCGCTCACCCTGCTCGAGACCGTCGTGGAGGCGCCCGAGCCGCCCACCATCGCCGACCTCGCCGACGGCCTGGGCGTCCATCGCTCGGTCGCCTACCGTGTGCTGCGCACCTTCGAGACCCACGGCCTGCTGCGCCGCGACGGCCTCGGCCGCGTCCACGCCGCCCCCGGCCTGGCCGTCCTCGCCCGCCGGGTGGAGCAGGATCTACGCGCGGCGGCCATGCCGCACCTGACCGCCGTCTCCACGGACCTGGGCATGACCGCGTTCCTGGTGGTGTGGGACGGCGCGCACTGCCTCACCCTGGCCACGGCCGAGCCGCCGAGCGGCAACCTCGTCACGCAGCGGCCGGGGACCCGGCACCCCCTCGGGATCGGGGCGCCGGGGATGGCGATCGCCGTCGCCCTGACCGGACAGGAGTGGGCGCGGCTGCCCGGCGAGGCCCCGCCCGAGCGGCCCGAGCTCGACGACGTGCGGGAGCGCGGCTGGGCCGTCAGCTCCGACGAGGTCATCACCGGCGTCTCCTCGGTGGCCGTGCCGCTGCGGGTCCCGGGCCAGCTGCCCGCCGCCCTCGCCGTGGTCTACGCGACGCGGCCGGAGGACCCCGCGCGCCTCGGAGACCGGCTCGGTGAGGCGGCCCGGGCCGTCGCCGTCGCCTTCGGCGCAGCCTGAACCCCGGGGCCCGTGGGGCGGATCACAGCGTCCGCGGCCCGCATTACCCTGGTGGCCATGACTGATGACGCACCGCAGACGCCCGCCGTGGTCGCCCCCCACAAGAAGGTCGGCATGCTGCCGCCGTACGCCGCCGGCAAGCCGCCGGTCGCCGTCCCGGGCCTGCACCCCTACAAGCTCTCCTCGAAC
This sequence comes from Micrococcus sp. 116, assembly GCF_902506395.1. NCBI lineage: Bacteria > Bacillati > Actinomycetota > Actinomycetes > Micrococcales > Micrococcaceae > Micrococcus > Micrococcus sp. 116. The sequence goes on along the minus strand of NZ_LR732370.1, from coordinate 1,853,513 downwards.
GAGAACCCCTACGCGCCCGTGTCCGGCGTGATCGACCGGGTGCGTCAGGTCGTGACCGGCCCGGAGGGCGCGCCCAGCACCCTCTGCCGCTACCCGGACACCCTCTCCACCGGCCTGCGCCAGGCCCTGGCCGCGCACCTGGACGTCCCGGCGGACGACGTCGTGACCGGCGCCGGCTCCCTCGGCGCCCTGGCCCAGGTCATCACCGCCTTCGCCGGCCACGGCGAGGCCGGGGAGGGCGACGAGGTGATCTTCGCGTGGCGCTCCTTCGAGGCCTACCCGATCGTGGTGCGCACCGCCGGCGCCGTGGACGTGCAGGTGCCGCTCACCGCGGACCACCGCCACGACCTGCCGGCCATGCTGGAGGCGATCACAGAGCGGACCCGCGTGATCCTGCTCTGCACCCCCAACAACCCGACCGGCCCCGTGCTCACGACCGCCGAGGTCGAGGACTTCCTGGCGCGCGTGCCCGCGCACATCCTCGTGGTCATCGACGAGGCCTACGTGGAGTTCGTCCGCGACGAGGACGCGGTCAAGGGCCTGGAGATGTACCGCAAGCACGCGAACGTCGTCGTGCTGCGCACCTTCTCGAAGGCGCACGGCCTGGCCAACCTGCGCGTGGGCTACTCGGTCTCGCAGCCGGAGATCACGAAGGCCCTGCGCACCGTGGCCACCCCGTTCGCGGTGTCCACGGTGGCCGAGGAGGCCGCGATCGCCTCGCTCGAGCACCTGGACGAGGTCCTCGAGCGCGTGCAGGTCGTCGTCGACGAGCGCGAGCGCGTCGCCGCCGCTCTGGCCGGGGCCGGCTGGGACCTGCCCTCTTCGCAGGCCAACTTCGTGTGGCTGCCGCTCGGTGAGCGCACGCAGGCGTTCGCCGAGGCCGCCCAGGCCCAGGCCCTGTCCGTGCGAGCGTTCGCGGGCGAGGGCGTGCGCGTGAGCATCGGCGAGCAGGAGGCCAACGACCGCTTCCTCGAGGTCGCGCGCGACTTCCTGACGTGAGCGGGTCGGCGCGAGCGGCACGTTGGACCGGCTGATCCGGGTCCGCTTCGCGTTCGACGCGGAGCGTCCGGTGTTGACCGTGGCGGCCCTGGCCCGGCGCACCGAGCTGCCCCTGGCCACCGCCTATCGGTGGGTGGACCGGCTGGTGCGCGCCGAGCTGCTGCAGAAGGACGAGGACGGCGTGGTCCGGCCCGGCCTGCGGCTGTGGGAGATGGCCTCCCGGAGCGCGCCGAGCATGTCCCTGGCCCGGACGGCCATGCCGTTCCTCGTGGACGTGCAGTCGGTCCTGCGGCAGCACACGCAGCTCGCGGTCCTCGACGACGACGGCGTCCTCGTGCTCGCCCGGCTCTCCTCCCAGGGGGCCGTGGTGAACCAGGCGGACGTCGCGGGTCGGCTGCCGCCGTTCACCACCGCCCTGGGACTCGTGCTGCTCACCCACGCCCCGGTCGAGACGGCGGAGCGGTTCATCGCCCGGCACCGGGACCGGCTCGGCGCCGTCGTGGATCACCATCCCCTCGAGTCGGGGCGTGCGGTGCCCGCGGGCGTGCGGGCGCGGGTGGCCACGCCCAGCGAGCCGCGGCTGCGAGCGCTTCTGGCGGATGTGCGGCGGGAGGGGTACGCGGCCGTGGACGGCGCGTTGGACGAGGAGTCCCGGGGGGTCGCCGTGCCGGTCCGCGGGGCCGACGGCGTGGCGGCGGCCGCGCTCGGGGTCGTCGTCCCCCGCGAGGCGCCGTACACCCCGGGGGTGCCGCCCCTGCTGATGACGGCCGCCCGGGGGATCGCCCGCGGACTCGGCGGCCATTCTCACTGAGTGAGAACGGCCGGGCGCGGGCCGTGTCCTGCGCCACAGGATGGTCGGGACCTCCGCCGCCGGCCCCGGCCGCGCGGCCCGACCCGCCCGGCCCGACCGGTGACGTCCCCCGGAAAGGACGCCATGACCCAGCCCCCCGTGACCCGCACCCGCGTCGGCATCGTCGGCGGCGGGCCCGCCGGCCTGATGCTCTCCCACCTGCTCGCGCGGCAGGGGATCGACAACGTCGTCCTCGAGTCCCGTGACCCCGAGACCATCGCGCACACCCACCGCGCGGGCATCCTCGAGCAGCCCAGCGTGGAGATGCTGACGGACATGGGCGTCGACGGCCGGGTGAGGACGGTGGGCGACGAGCACCGCGGCATCATCCTGCGCTTCGACGGCGAGTCGCATGCCCTGGACTTCCCGGAGCTCGTGGGTGCCACGGTCACCCTGTACGCGCAGAACGAGGTCTTCGTCGACCTCGCCGCGGCGCGGCGGCGCGACGGCGGCGACGTCCGCTTCGAGACCGAGGTGCTCGAGGTGCTCGACGTCGACTCGGACACCCCCGGCGTCCGGTTCCGCTCCGTGGCCGCTGGCGAGGAGGGGCCGGTCGAGGAACTGCGCTGCGACATCCTCGTGGGCGCGGACGGCTCGCGTTCCACCGTCCGCAAGGCCCTCCAGCGCGACACCGAGGGCGAGGACCACTTCCACGCGTACCCCTTCGCCTGGTTCGGCATCCTCGCCGAGGCGCCCAAGTCCTCGCCTGAGCTGATCTACGCCCGCTCCGAGCATGGCTTCGGCCTGATCTCGCAGCGCTCGGAGACCGTGCAGCGCATGTACTTCCAGTGCGACCCCTCGACCCGCGTGGAGGACTGGTCCGACGACCGGATCTGGGACCGGCTGCAGCGCATCGTGGCCGGCCCGGACGGCTTCACCCTCAAGACCGGCCCCATCATCGACAAGACGGTGCTCGGCTTCCGCTCCTATGTGCGCACACCGCTGAGTCACCGCAACGTCTTCCTCGCCGGCGACGCCGGACACACCGTCCCGCCCACCGGGGCGAAGGGCCTGAACCTCGCCTTCGCGGACGTGCGCGTCCTGGCCGAGGCGCTCGAGTCGTGGGCCGCCACGGGCTCGCGCGACCTGCTCGACGCCTACTCGGAGACGGCGCTGACCCGCGTGTGGAAGGACCAGAACTTCTCCTACTGGATGACCACCATGCTCCACGCCCGCCCGGACGCCTCGGAGTTCGAGGACATGCGCGTGCGCGGTGAGCTCCGCAACGTGGTCCAGTCCCGTTACGGACGGCAGTTCCTCGCCGAGCAGTACACCGGCTGGCCCTCCGCCTGAGCCCGACCGATCCCCGACCCCGCAGAGAAAGGAGCCGACGTGAGCATCGCCGCCCAGGCCAAGGACGACGACACGTTCGACAGCGCCCACGTGCTCGATCCAGCCGCCACCCGCGACTCACAGGGGCAGATCAGTGAAGAGATCGCGGCCGTCCATGCCCAGGCCCAGGGCGAGACCCAGCCGCGGCTCGACTTCCCGCCCTATCGCTCGTCGGTGTTCCGCCACCCCACCAAGTCGCTCGTGCACGCCGACCCCGAGACCGTGGAGCTGTGGTCCCCGGCCTTCGGCCACCGCGACGTGCACCCGCTCGAGGCGGACCTGACCGTCGGCCAGAACGGCGAGCCGATCGGCGAGCGCATCAAGGTGCGCGGCCGCGTGCTCGACGACGACGGCCGCCCCGTGCGCCACCAGCTGGTGGAGATCTGGCAGGCCAACGCGGCCGGCCGCTACGTGCACAAGCGGGACCAGCACCCCGCGCCGCTGGACCCGAACTTCACGGGCATCGGCCGCACACTGACCGGCGCGGACGGGACCTACGAGTTCACCACCATCAAGCCGGCCCCGTACCCGTGGAAGAACCACCGCAACGCGTGGCGCCCGGCGCACATCCACTTCTCCCTGTTCGGCACGGACTTCACGCAGCGCATGATCACCCAGATGTACTTCCCGGGCGATCCGCTGTTCCCGCTGGACCCGATCTACCAGGGCATCACGGACCAGGCCGCCCGCGACCGGCTCGTGGCCACCTACGACCACTCGGTGACCAGCCACGAGTGGAACACCGGCTACTGGTGGGACATCGTGCTCACGGGCAGCCACCGCACCTGGATGGAAGACGAGGAGGGCGATCACTGATGCGGATCGACGAGACCACCGAGCGCACCGCCGACGGGAGGCTGGTCCCCACCCCGGGCCAGACCATCGGCCCGTTCTTCGGCTACGCGAACGGCTACGAGCAGGTCCACCTGCCGTGGCGCGACGGCCACCAGCTGGTCCCCGCGGGCCGCGCGGACGCGATGCGCCTGTTCGGCACCGTCTACGACGGCAACGGCGATCCGATCCCGGACGCCATGATCGAGATCTGGCAGGCCGACGCCGAGGGCGTCATCTCGCAGGAGGACGGCTCCCTCGTCCAGGACGGCTTCACCTTCACCGGCTGGGGCCGCTGCGCCGTGGACAACGCGGGCCGCTACACCTTCTCCACCGTGGAGCCCGGCGTGGTGAACGAGGACCGCGCCCGGTTCATCCACGTCGTCGTGTTCGCCCGCGGCCTGCTGAACAAGCTGCACACCCGCGTGTACCTGCCCGAGGACGCCGAGGCGATCGTGCAGGACGCGTTCCTGACCTCCCTCGACGAGGACCGCCGTCGCACCCTGATCGGCACCCGGAACGACGACGGCTCGCTCGAGTTCGACATCTGGATCCAGGGCCCCGGGGAGCACGCACCGAAGGAGACCGTGTTCCTGCAGTTCCCCGGCATCGAGTACCCCGAGCTCGACTGACGCCGGCCTCGGCCGCAGGCCCGGCCCCTCCCACACGCGGGACGGGTCGGGCCTGACGCCGCCTCCGGAGCCCGATCCCACCCCTCCGACCCCAGGAGCCCGCCATGACCTCAGCCGCCGTCGCCGACGTCGGCCTCCTGGATCCGGCCTGGGCCGGCAGTCGGGCGGAGGCCGCCACCGCGGACCGCACCTTCCTGGGGCACCTGCTCGACGTCGAGGCGGCATGGGTGCGCGTGCTCGCCCGGCACGGGCTCGCCACGGAGGCGGAGGCGGCGGCCGCCGCGGCGGCGGGCGACCCGGACGCCTACGACCTCGCCGCGCTCGCCCGCGGGGCCCAGGGCGGCGGCACCCCCCCCTGATCCCGGCGCTGAAGGCGCTGCGCGCGCAGCTGCCGGCCGGCTCCCGCGCCGTGCACCTGGGCGCCACGAGCCAGGACGTCGTGGACTCCGCGCTGATGGTCATGGTGGGCCGGGTGGGCGCGATCCTGGCCGAGGACCTCGCCGCCGCGCAGGACGCGCTTGCGGAGCTGGCCCGCGCCCACCGCTCGACGCCGATGGTCGCCCGATCCCTCGCCCAGCACTCCCTGCCCTCCACCTTCGGGCTGCGCGCCGCGAACTGGCTCGACGGCCTCGGCCAGGCCGCGGATCGGCTCGCCGCCGCCGTCGCGGACCTGCCCGTCCAGTGGGGCGGCGCCGCCGGCACCCTGGCCTCCCTGTCCGGGCACGTCGACCGCGCGCACCGCGCGGGGACCCTCGGCCCCGAGGTCACCGCGTTCACCCTGGTCGAGGACCTCGCCGCCGAGCTGGGCCTCGCCGCCCCCGCCGGGCCCTGGGACACGAACCGCATGGCCGTCACGGGCGTGGCCGCGGCCCTGGCCGACGTCGTGGCCGCGTGCGGGAAGATCGCCAACGACGTGCTGACATCGGCGCGGATCGAGAACGGCGAGCTCGGTGAGCCGCTTGCGGCCGGCCGCGGCGGCTCCTCCGCGATGCCGCACAAGCAGAACCCCGTGCTCTCCGTGCTGATCCGCTCCGCCGCGCTGTCCGCCCCCGGGCTCGCGGCGCGGGTGTACACGGCGGCCGGCGCCGCGGACGACGAGCGCCCGGACGGGGCCTGGCACGCCGAGTGGCCCGCGCTGCGCCGCCTGCTGCGGGTGGCCGGCGGGACCGCGGCCCTGACCCGCGAGCTCGTCTCCGGCCTGCGCGTCCACGAGGACCGCATGCGGCGCAACCTGGAGCTCACCGGCCCGCTGCTCGTCTCCGAGCGGATCATGGCCGAGCTGGCTCCGGAGCTGGACGAGGCCTCCGGCGAGCCGGGCTCCGGGAAGCGGCTGATCCAGGACGTCGTGGACCGCTCCCTGGCGTGCGAGGGGAACTTCCGCGCCCTGCTGCGCGCGGCGGTCCCGGAGTCCGTTCCGGACGCCCGCCTCGACGACCTCCTCGACCCCGCCGCCTACACGGGGGAGGCCGAGGCCCTCGTGGACCGCCTCCTCGCCGCCCGCCGGGGCACGACGACGCCGCCCCGCACCTGAGACCATCTCCGTCAGAACCGGCCGCGCCCCTCGGGGTGCGGCGCCGCCGCAGAGGAAGGACCGCCCATGAGCACCCCCCGTGTCACCACCACCCTCCTGAAGCCCGCCCAGGACCCCGCCCGCGTGCTCGTGGTCGGCGCCGGCCTCGGCACCGGCGTCCAGGCCCTGTGGAGCCTCGCCGCGCAGCAGCTCCCTGAGGACACCGTGGTGGTCGGCTACGACCTGCCCGGCCACGGCGCCTCCGAGCCCCACGCCGAGCCGTTCTCGATGGCGGAGCTGGCGGACGCCGTCGTCGCCGCCGTGCAGGCGCTGCAGGAGGACGGCACCGTTCCCGCGGACCTGCCCGTGCACTTCGCGGGCGTCTCCCTCAACGGGTGCGTGGCGCTGCAGCTGGCCCTGGACCACGCGGACACCGTCTCCGGTGTGGCCGTGATCTGCTCCGCCGCGAAGATCGGCGAGGCGGGGTCCTGGCGCGAGCGCGCCGAGCTCGTGGAGCGTGCCGGCACCCCGACCCTCGTCGAGGGCTCGGCGCAGCGCTGGTTCGCCGACGGGTTCATCGCGGCCCACCCGGAGCGGACGACGGGCCTGCTGCACACCCTGCAGGAGGCGGACCGCCATTCCTACGCGCGCCTGTGCGAGGCGCTGGCCGACTTCGACGTGCGCGGGCGCCTCGGGGAGATCGCCGTCCCCGTCCTCACGATCCACGGCGTGGCGGACCAGGTCACCCCGCCCTCGGCGGGCGAGGAGATCGCCGCCGCGGTGCCGGGCACCGTGACCCACGTGTTCGACGAGACCGCCCATCAGGCCCCCCTCGAGCAGCCCGAGCGCACCGCCGCGGCCCTGGCCGCCTTCCCGGCGCGCTCGGGCTGCTCGAGGGGGGCCTGATGGGCGGTCTCGTCGAACACGTGGGTCACGGTGCCCGGCACCGCGGCGGCGATCTCCTCGCCCGCCGAGGGCGGGGTGACCTGGTCCGCCACGCCGTGGATCGTGAGGACGGGGACGGCGATCTCCCCNCTCCCGCCCTGCCCCGCACGACGACGCCCCCACCACGAGGAGAGACTGCGCATGAGCGCCGAGCAGCCCATCGGGCACGACATGGACCGCACCTCCCAGGAGGTGCTCGACGCGGGCAGGGCCGTGCGCCGCGAGGTCCTGGGCGACGCCCACGTGGACCGCGCCGAGGCGAGGAAGGACGCCACCACCGAGGACTTCCAGAACCTGATCACCCGCTACGCATGGGGGACGATCTGGACGCGGCCCGGTCTGGACCGGCGGATGCGCTCAGCCGTGACCATCTCCGCCATGGTGGCCGGCGGCTACTGGGACGAGTGCGCCATGCACCCGCGCGCCGCCCTGCGCAACGGCCTGACCCGGGAGGAGATCCAGGAGATCCTCCTGCAGACCGCGGTCTACGCCTCCGTGCCGGCGGCGAACATCGCGTTCAAGCTCGCCCAGGAGGACGCCGACCTCGCCGAGGGCAGGCCGCTCTGAGCGCAACGTTCACAGCGCGCACGAGGCCCCATGCCCGGGAAGGACATGGGGCCTCGTCTGCGCGCTGATCAGTCGAGCTCGACGACCACCGGCTGATCGAGGGAGAGGCCGCCCCCGGAGACCTTGACCTGGGTGATCTCGGTCCCTGCCGGAACGTCGAACCACAGGTAGCCGCTGGCCACGTTGCCCGGGTTGGTCGGCTCGATGTTCATGCCGTTCTCGGTGCCGTAGATCGATGCGTCCGTGCTGTAGCTGTACTCGGCCCCGTCTGCGCTGACGAGCTTCACGCTGTCGGCGAAGAACGTCCGCTCCTCCTTGGCGTTGTTCTTCGCGCTGATCTGCACGGGCACGAACTCGCCCTGGGCCTCCGTGGAGAAGCCGGACGGGCCGACGCTCGCGACGGGCGTATCGACCGACTCAACGGTCGTGGCCCAGTCGCCCACGGTGAACTCCTGGCCGAGGCCGACCTTGGCTGCCTCGTCGCTGGAGCTGGTCTCGCCCTGGGAGGCGGCCTCTCCGCCCCCCTCCGAGGTGCTGTTCGAACCGCCGCCCATCATGGAGGCGAGGACGGCGATCACGATCAGGGCGAGCAGGCCGATCAGGGCGTACTTGAGACACCCCCCTTTCTTCTTCGCGGGGGGCTGCACGACATTGCCGTTGGCGTCGTAATACACAGGATTGCTCTTGCGGGCCACGATGCTCCTTCGGGAGGGCGCAGTGATGTCACATGCCGTTGTGGCCAACGGCTGCCATGCACGGCGCGTGAATTGAGTAATGAATGATGGGAGTATCGCATGCCGTAGAGGAAGCTGGGAGTACTCCCCGGAGCATCGCGTTCCAGCTGGCCCAGGAGGTCTTCGCCCGGCACGATGCCGACCTTGCCGACGCCGGGTCCGGCGTCGTGCTGGGCATGTGGGACCCGGCCGGCCTCCTCTACGGCCTCGGACTCATGGCCGTGGCGGCCGTGACCCTTGTCCGCCGCGCCCCGTTCGGCGGGTCGATCATGGTGCGGGTGGCCCGCTGCACTTGTGACCCTTCTGGCGGCCGTTCCACCCCGGAGAAGGGTCAGAACCGCAGTCGATTCGCGGGGGCCGGTGCTACGGTCGGGCCGAGCCGCCCCACCCCCACTCTCGGAAGGACACCCATGCGTGAGCGCGTCGCCCTGATCGGAGCCGGCCCGTCCGGCATGGCCCTGCTGAGGAGCCTCGCCCTGGCCGAGGACGCGGGGGCGGCGGTCCCGGAGGTCGTGGCGTTCGAGCGCCAGGACGACTGGGGCGGCCAGTGGAACCTGGACTGGCGCACCGGCGCGGACCGCCACGGCGAGCCCGTGCACTCCGCCATGTACCGGGACCTGTGGATCAACGGGCCCAAGGAGTGCATGGAGTACCCGGACTACCCGTTCGATGCGCATTTCGGCCGCGCCGTGTCCTCGTACCTCCCGCGGGAGGCCATGCGGGACTACATCGTGGGCCGGGTGGCCGAGGTGGCCGGGCGCATCCGCCCGCAGATCCGGTTCGCCACGGCCGTCCGCTGGGTGCAGCCGCTCGACGACGGCGGGTTCGGGGTGACCTCGGAGGACCTGGTCACGCGCGAGGCCGTCACCGAGCGGTTCGACCGCGTCGTGGTGGCCACCGGGCACTTCCACACCCCGCACCTGCCGTCCTGGCCCGGCGTGGAGACCTTCCCCGGGCAGGTCCAGCACGCCCACGACTACCGAAGCCCGGAGCCGTACACGGGCCGTCGCGTGCTCGTGGTGGGCTCCTCCTACTCCGGGCAGGACCTGGCCCTGCAGCTGCACCGCGCCGGCGCCGCCCACGTGACCACCGCCTACCGTGCCCGCCCGCAGGACATCGCGTGGCCGGCCGGCATGGACGAGGCCCCCGAGGTGCAGGGGTTCGACGGTGCGGAGGTCACCTTCGCGGACGGCTCCACCGCCGAGTACGACGCCGTGCTGCTGTGCACCGGCTACCGCCACCACTACCCCTTCCTGCCGGGCGAGCTGGCGCTGGCCGGCCCGAACCTGCTGGCCCCGTTCGGGCTGTGGAAGGGCGTGGTCTGGCACGCCGACCCGCGCGTGCTCTACCTGGGTGCCACCCAGCAGCTGTTCACCCTGACGCTCCTGGACGCGCAGGCCTTCTTCGCCCGCGACGTGCTGCTCGGCCGCGTCCCGGTGCCCGGCGATGAGGAGCGTCGGGCCGACATGGACGCCTGGTTCGAGCGGATGACGCGGATCGACGGGCCGCCGGCCGCGCTGGCCTACCAGGGCGCGTACATCCAGGACCTGTCCTCCCACACGGACTGCCCGGAGGTGGACGTCGAGGCGGTGGCCCGCACCTTCCTCGAGATGCGCGACGCCCGGATCGAGGACGTCCGGACGTTCCGCGACCGGCGGCACCGCTCGACCGTGACCGGCACGCTGGCCGCGGCGCACCCGGTGCCGTGGATGGACCGCCCGGACGACTCCCTCGAGGAGTACCTCCGCCGCTTCCCGGCCTGACCCCCCACCCTGCCCTTCCCGTTCCGAATCCACTGCACTTCCGACCCTTCTGGCGGCCGTTCCGGGCCTCAGAAGGGTCAGAACCGCAGTCGATTCGCGGGGGCGGGTGCTGGTGCTGGTGCGGATGCGGGTGCGGGGAGTGCTGAAGGGGGTGGGCGCTCAGCGCTGGAGCGCGGCCAGGGCGGCCTCGGCGTCGTCCGCGGCGGCGCGCAGCACCGGCAGGGCCTGCACGACGGCGGCCGCCACCTCCGGCGTGCGCGGCGCCGGCACGCGGGCCCCGGTCCGCAGGGCCGCCCGGCGCGCGCCCGGGTCGCGATGGTCCGGCCCGAGGGACAGCGCCGTGTTGATCGCCACGGCCACTCGCCCCTCGGCGTCGCGCACGGGCACGGCGACGCTGCTCAGATGGGCGTCCAGCTCCGCGGTCACCACGGCGTGGCCCTGCTCCCGCACGCGCGCCAGCTCGGCCATCAGCGCGTCCACGTCCGTGAGGGTGTGCTCCGTGGCGGGGGTGCGCGGGGCGCCTGCGAGCAGGGCACAGGCCTCGTCCTCGGGCAGGTCGGCCAGCAGCACGCGGCCCATGGACGTGGTGAACGCGGGCAGGCGCGTGCCGACGTCGAGGTTCACCCGCAGGATCCGCTCGGTGTGCACACGCGCGATGTACATCAGGTGCGCCCCGTGGAGCACGCCCGCGGAGCAGGACTGGTGCAGGCGCTGCGAGGCCTGGGTGAGGATCGGCCGGAGGATCTCGGAGACGGACCGGCCGGACCAGTAGCCGTGGCCGAGCTCCAGCACGCGCGGGGTCAGCGCGAACCGCCGCCCGTCCTGCACGGCGTAGCCGAGCTCCGTGAGCGTCAGCAGCATGCGCCGCGCCGTGGCCCGGGTGACCCCCGCGGCGGTCGCGGCCTCGCTCACCAAGAGCGTGGGGGTGTCCGGGGTGAACGCGCGCAGCACCGCCAGACCGGACGCCAGGGCGCGCACCACGTCCCCGCCCGACGCGGGACGTGCGCCGGGGGCGTCGACGTCGTCGGTCATGTCCGCCAGCGTAGTCCGCTATGCGCACAGCGCACGCCCGTGCGCGTCACGCACACACCCTTCCCCGCCCGCCGAGGCGGTCCTACGGTGAGGCCATGAGCCTCACCGATGCCTACGTGTTCGACGCCGTCCGCACCCCCTTCGGCAAGGTCGGCGGCGCGCTGTCGGGGGTGCGCCCCGACGACATGGCCGCCCACGTGGTCCGCACCCTCGTGGACCGCGCCCCGGGCCTGGAGGGCCTGCGCGCCGCGTCCGCCCAGGCCGTGGCCGACGCCGCCGCCGGCCGCCCGATCGAGGCCGGCACGGACGCCGCCGCCCCGCAGCGGATCGACGAGGTCGTCTTCGGCAACGCCAACGGCGCGGGCGAGGAGAACCGCAACGTGGCCCGCATGGCCACCCTCCTGGCCGGCCTGCCGCTGTCCATCCCCGGCACCACCGTGAACCGCCTCTGCGGCTCATCCCTGGACGCGGCGATCATCGCCTCCCGCCAGATCAACACCGGCGAGGCGGACGTGGTCCTCGTGGGCGGCGTGGAGTCGATGTCCCGTGCCCCGTGGGTGCTGCCCAAGACCACCCGCCCGTTCCCCATGCACGACCTGGCGGCGGCGAACACCACGCTCGGCTGGCGCCTGATCAATGACGCGATGCCGCCGGAGTGGACCGTCTCGCTCGGCGAGGCCACGGAGCTGCTGCGCGAGCGCTTCGGCATCTCCCGCGAGCGCCAGGACGAGTTCGCCGCGCGCTCGCACCGCCTTACCGCGCGGGCGTGGGACGAGGGGCGGTATGACTCTCTCGTGGCCGCCGTGCCCGGCACGGACCTGGAGCGGGACGAGACCGTCCGCCCGGACTCCACCCCCGAGACCCTCGCCGGCCTGCGCACCGTGTTCCGCCGGGAGAACGGCACCGTCACGGCGGGCAACGCCTCGCCCATGAACGACGGCGCCTCGGCCGCCCTCCTGGGCTCGTCGACGGGCGCCGATGTGCTCGGCCTGGAGCCCCTGGCCCGCATCGCCGGCCGCGCCACCGCCGCCAACGAGCCCGACTTCTTCGGCTACGCGCCGGTGGAGGCGGTGAACCGGGCCCTGTCCCGCGCCGGGATCGGCTGGAAGGACGTGGCCGCCGTCGAGCTCAACGAGGCCTTCGCCGCCCAGTCCCTGGCCTGCACGGACGCCTGGGGCGTGGACCCGGAGATCGTGAACGCCTGGGGCGGCGCGATCGCGATCGGCCACCCCCTCGGGGCCTCCGGCACCCGCGTGCTCGGCACGCTGGCCCGCCGCCTCGAGGCCTCCGGTGAGCGGTGGGGCGTGGCCGCGCTGTGCATCGGCGTGGGCCAGGGCATCGCCGTCGTCCTCGAGAACGTGGCCGCGCGCTGACGCGTCCGGCCGAGCACCCACCCGACCCCCTCATCCAAGGAGTCCCCATGCTGGAGTTCGTGGACACGGCCGCGCAGGCCGTCTCCCGCATCACCGACGGCGCCACGGTGCTGATCGGCGGGTTCGGCAACGCCGGCCAGCCGATGGAGCTGATCGACGCGCTGCTCGAGTCCGGGGCCACCGGCCTCACGGTGGTCAACAACAACGCGGGCCAGGCGGACGCGGGCCTGGCGCTGCTGATCAAGGAGCGGCGGGTCGCCAAGATCATCTGCTCGTTCCCGCGCCAGTCCGACTCGTGGCATTTCGACGAGGCCTACCGTGCCGGGGAGATCGAGCTGGAGCTCGTCCCGCAGGGCAACCTGGCCGAGCGCCTGCGCGCCGGCGGCGCCGGCATCGGCGGCTTCTTCACGCCCACCGGCTACGGCACGCAGCTGGCCGAGGGCAAGGAGGTCCGCGAGATCGACGGCACGCACTACGTGCTGGAGGCCCCGATCCGCGGCGATGTCGCGCTCATCAAGGCGTACGCGGCGGACCGCCACGGCAACCTCGTGTACCGCAAGACCGCCCGCAACTTCGGACCCGTCATGGCCGCGGCCGCCGCCACCACGATCGTCCAGGTGGACGAGGTCCGCGAGGAGCCGATCGACCCGGAGCACGTGGTGACCCCCGGCATCTACACGGACACCGTGGTGCGGATCGACACCGAGTCCGGGGAGAAGGAGCGCGCCGAGCGGGCTGCCCTGGCGGAGGGCCGGCCGAAGCCGTGCGCGGCCACGACGACCGCGGCCGAGCCGGCCGCCGAGGGGAAGTGAGGAGAGCGATGAGCATCACCCAGACCGACACCCCGCTGACCCAGGACGAACTGGCCCGTACGATCGCGGCGGACATCGCCCCCGGCTCCTTCGTGAACCTGGGCATCGGCCAGCCCACCACGGTGTCCAACTACCTGGAGGCGGAGAAGAACGTCACCCTGCACACCGAGAACGGCATGCTGGGCTTCGGCCCGCAGGCCGAGGGCGAGCAGATCGATGAAGACCTCATCAACGCCGGCAAGATCCCCGTCACCGAGCTGCCCGGGGCCGCGTACTTCCACCACGCCGACTCGTTCGCCATGATGCGCGGCGGCCACCTGGACGTGTGCGTCCTCGGCGCCTACCAGGTCTCCGCGACCGGCGACCTCGCCAACTGGTCCACGGGCAAGCCCGGGGCGATCCCCGCCGTCGGGGGTGCGATGGACCTGGCGATCGGCGCCAAGGACACCTACGTGATGATGGATCTCTTCACCAAGAAGGGCGATCCGAAGCTGCTGGCCGAGTGCACGTTCCCCCTCACCGGCGTCGGCTGCGTCTCCCGCATCTACGCGGATCGGGGCGTCTTCCTGCTGGACGCCTCCGGGGTCGTGCGGGTCCGCGAGCTGCACGGCATCACGTGGGAGGAGCTGGAGGCGGCGCACCCCGGCGTGCGGTTCGAGAAGCTCGAGGACTGAGCCGCCGCGCCGCAGTCACCGGCCCCACGGGCTCCCGGAGGCCTGCGCCGTCGTCGACTTCTCGTGGGGAGGAACGCCGGTTGACTTATCCCGGGTGCGGCGGCCTGCGACCGGTGATAACTCAACCGACGACGGCGGCCCGCACCTTCGCGCGCAGGTGCGGGCCGACGTCGTCCCGGCGGGGTGCTCAGGCGGTGCGCAGCACCATGCCCGGGTGGAGCAGGGTCGAGACCGTCATGCCGTTGAGGCGCTGCAGGCGCTCCATGGAGACGCCCGTGCGCTGGGCGATGAGCCACCAGCCGTCGTTCGCCTGGACCACGTAGGTGGCGGGCGAGGGCGCCGGGGCGGAGGCGGTCTGGCCGGTCCGCAGCACCATCCCCGGGTGCAGCACGGTGGTCGCGGTCATGCCGTTGAGGCGCTGGAGGGTCTCCATCGTCACGCCGGTGCGGTGGGCGATGATCCACCAGCCGTCGCCCTCGCGGACCGTGTACGTGCCCGGGGCCGGCGCGGGGGCGGGCGTGGGAGCCGGCGCCGTGGCGGCCGTGATGAGCACCATGCCGGGGTGCAGGACGGTGGACGCCGTCATGCCGTTGAGCCGCTGGAGCTCCGCGGCGCTGACGCCGGTCCGTCGGGCGATGACCCACCAGCCGTCGTTCGGCTGCACCGTGTAGGTGCCGGTGGTGATCGGGGTGGGCTCCGGGGCGGTCGGGTCGGCGACGGTGCGCAGCACCATGCCCGGGTGGAGCACGGTCGACTCGGTCATGCCGTTGAGCTCCTGGAGGGTGGCCGCGGGCACGCCGGTGCGGCGGGCGATGGTCCACCAGCCGTCGTTCGGCTGCACCGTGTACGTGCCGGCGGTCGACGGCTCGGTCGTCGGGGCCGGCGTCGGAGCCGGGGTGGCCGGTGCCGGCGGCTGGCCGGCCGCCGTCGCGATGGCCTCGGCGCGGTCCCGCAGGTCGTCGAAGCGGGCCATCAGGTGCTGCCCCGGGCACGCGGTCGCGGACGTGGCCCGGTGCGGGAAGATCGTGTCCACGGTGACGGGCGTGCCCGCGGCGTACTTCGTGCTGCCGCCCGAGGTCAGGGTGACTCGGCCCCGCGCGTCGATGCCGTCGCGGTACAGGTAGTAGGCGGTGGCGCGGGCCATCGCGTCCACCACCTCCTCGGACGGGGCGACCACGTCGTAGTTGCCCATCGTGGAGATGCCCATCGTGCCCCGGTTGAACCCGCCCGCGTGCGTGCCCAGCGGGTTCGAGTCCAGGGCGCCGCGGCGGCCCTCGTAGATGTTGCCGAAGCGGTCCGTGATCAGGTGGTACGGGAAGTCGCCCCAGCCGAGGGTCCTCGTGTAGTACGCGTAGATGCCGCGCATCTGCTCCACGGCCTGGGCGCGCGAGTAGTCGTTCGTGCCGGCCGTGTGGTGGATGGTCAGCGCGCGCACCTGGTCGAACTGCGGGGAGGACTCGGCCCAGGACTCGTCCGCGCCCCACTGCGCGCGGGTGATCACGTCCGGGAGGATCTTCGCGCGCGCATCCGAGGCCGTGGCCACGGTGCGGGCCTCGGCGGGTGCGGCGCCCCCGACGACGGCGCTCGACTTCACGCCCCGCGGCAGGCCGGCCGTCTCCGCGGCCTGCTCGGCGGTCACCGCCGGGTGCGCGCTCGCGACGGTCTCGTCCGTGGCGGCCGTGCCCGGGTCGATGAGGGACAGCTCGAGGCCGGCCGGGGCTGCGCCGTCGGCGGTGGTCACGCGCAGCTGGGCGCCGTCCGCGCCGAACGCGACGAACGGGTCCGTGCCGGTGCGCGCGGGGGCGGCGTCCTCAGGCAGGACGGGCCGATCCAGGACCTGCCACGGGCCCCAGGCCCCGTCCTGACGCACGCGGATCTCCACGCGCTCGACGGCGTCGTCCGCCGCGGTGTCCCACACGGCGGCGGCCACCGTGAACGGGCGGTCCACCACGGGCTCGCCGAGCACGACGCCGGCCGGAGCCTCCTCGGCCGGGACGAGGTTCTCGCCCTCCTGCGGGACGGTCGCGACGCCGGCGCCCTCGACGGGAGCGGCCGACGCGGGGGTCGCGGCCGCGCCGACGGTCGTGGCGCGGGCGGCGTCGTCGAGCGGGCGCACGTCGGGGGCGCCCTCCGTGGTCGCGGACGGCGGCTGCGGGAGCAGGCCGCCGACGAGGACGGAGAGCGCGGCGACCGCGACGGCGGGCGCGAGCGGGCGGGGGGACGCGGCGGAACGCGGCGGGAGAATCTTCATGCGGATGCCTTCGGAAGGTGGAGTGCCCGAGGAACGACAGGCGTGGGCCGTGTCGCTTTCCCGGGTCGGTGACGTGGTGAGGGCGGGATGAGGGCCGGAGAGCCGTCGTGATCGTAGCGTGATCGACCATTCCCGGGAACATTTTTCGAAGGCTTGTCGGGTGATTTCACGCCCCCGTGATGTCCGGTTCACCCATTCACAGGTGGGCGCGGTGTGGCACCGGGGCGGAGCACAGCGGAGGGGTGTCGGGTCCGCGCCGGGGGATACGGTGACGGGAGACCACCACGGGCCGCCCGGCCCGGGAACCAGAGGAGGCAGACCATGGCGGAGCCGATCCACATCGGCGCGGCGGCGGACGTCCCGGAGGGCGAGGCGATCGTCGTCCCGGCGGCGACGGCGGGGACGAGGGACGACGTCGCGGTGTTCCACACGGACGCGGGCGAGTTCCACGCGATCGACGACACGTGCACCCACGAGGACGCCTCGCTGGCCGAGGGCTGGCTCGAGGACGACCGCGTGGAGTGCCCCCTGCACGCCGCGCAGTTCTGCCTGCGCACCGGCGAGGCGCTCTGCCTGCCCGCCACCAAGGGCGTCGGCGTGCACCGCGTCGAGGAGCGCGAGGGCCAGCTCTACCTCGTCCCCGGCGCATGAGCCACGACGTCGACGCCCCGGCGGGCGTGCCCGGCTCGGTCGTGGTGGTGGGCGGCGGCGTCGCGGGCTTCGCCGTGGTCCGCGAGCTGCGGCGCCGCGGTTTCGCGGGCGGGATCGCCCTCGTGGACCCGCAGGGCGTGCCCTATGACCGGCCGCCCCTGAGCAAGGAGTTCCTGACCGGCGACGCGGACGCGCACCGCCTGCTGCTCGCCCCGCCGGCATGGTTCGCCGAGCACGGGGTGGAGCTGGTGGAGGACGAGGCGGTCCGGGTGGTGCCGGGCGGCGTCCACCCCGACGGCGGCCCCGCGCCCCACCGGGTGGAGACGGCCTCCGGGCGGGTCCTGGACGCGGACGCGGTCGTGCTCGCCACGGGCGGGCGACCCCGGGCCCTCGACGTCGCCGGCGCCGACCACCCGGACCTGATCACCCTGCGCACCCGCGCCGACGCCGAGACCCTGCGCGACCGCCTGACGTTCGGGACCGAGGTGGCGGTCGTGGGCGGCGGTTTCACGGGGGCGGAGGTCGCGGCCGCGGCGCGCCGCTCGCTCGCCGCGGTGACGCTCGTGACCGGGACGGACGCCCCGGCTCGCGCGGCGGTCGGGCCAGCGCTGGCCGCCCGCCTGCACCGGATGCACGCCGAGCACGGGGTCGCGGTCGAGGTCGGGCGGGCGGCCTGGATCGAGCACCGGGACGCCGACGGTGGCGCCGCGCTGCCGGCCGCCCACCGGCTCCACCTCCACGACGGGCGGACCGTGGACGCCGACGTCGTGGTGCTGGCCGGCGGCACCGTGCCGGACACCGCCCTCGCCGAGGACGCCGGTCTGGAGGTGGCCGACGGCGTGCTCACGGACGCGATGGGCCGCACGACCGTGCCCGGGATCCTGGCCGTGGGCGATGCCGCGCGGGCCCGGGGGTCCGCGTGGGCGCCGTCGCGGCACTGGGAGCCGGCGCTGCGTTCCGGTGCGGCCGCCGCGGCGGCGATCCTGGGGGAGCAGGCGGACGCCCCGGGCGCCCCGTGGTTCTGGTCCGACCGGTACGACGCCCACGTGGAGGCCGTGGGGGACATGACGGTGCCGGCCGGCGGGCGGATCGTGGACCGCGAGGTGCGCGGCGTCGTGGTGGCGAGCTTCGCCCTGGCCGCGGACGGGACCCTGCGCGGGGCCGCGTCGATCGACGACCCCATGACCGTCAAGGCCGCCCGGCGCATCATCGACCGGGGGATCGTGGTGGACGCCGCCGCGCTCGCGGACCCGGCCGTGCCGGTCAAGTCGCTGGCGCGGGGGTGAGAGCGCCCGTTTCGTCAACGAAAGTGCCCTGGAGGGCGTCCGTTTCGTCAACGAAAGCGGTCAGGTGCCGCAGTAGGTGACGAACGGGGCCCCGTCCGCCGGACCCGGCTCCGCGTACCGCTCGAACCCGGGGCGCGGAGTGAAGGGATCCGTCACGGCCTCGAGCAGCCGGTGGACGGCGGTGAGGTCCCCGTCCTCCGCGGCCGTCAGGGCCTCGTCGAGCAGGTGGTTCCGCGGGATGTAGACGGGGTTCACCGCGCGCATGCGGGCCGGATCGGGACCCATCGCCCGCCAGTCCGAGAGCCAGGCGGCGAGCCCCGCGGGGTCCGGGGCGCCGGGGACGAGCCGTGCCGCCTCGGTGCGGGCCGCGTCGTCGTCCACGGGCGGCGCCGTGTGCTCGGCCAGCCGCACCCAGAACGAGGTCCAGTCGGCCCGCGCCGCGGCCAGCCACGGGAACAGGCGGTCGGTGAGCGCGGCGACGTCGTCCTCCGCCACCGACGCCGGGAGGCCGAGCTTGTCCCGCAGTCCGCCCCGCCACGCCGCGAGATGGGCGCCGTGGAACCTGCCCAGCGCCTCCTGGGCGAGTGCGACGGCGCGGTCGGGGTCGTCGTCGAGCACGGGCACGAGGGCCTCGCCGAGCCGGGCGAGGTTCCACGCGGCGATGGGCCCCTGGTTGCCGTACGCGTACCGGCCCTGGGTGTCGATCGAGGAGAAGCTCGCGGCCGGGTCGAAGGCGTCGATGAACGCGCAGGGGCCGTAGTCGATGGTCTCGCCGGACAGGGTCATGTTGTCCGTGTTCATCACACCGTGCACGAAGCCGACGAGCATCCAGCGGGAGATGAGCTCGGCCTGCGCGGCGATCACCGCCTCGTAGAGCGCGAGCGCGGGGTGCTCGGCGTCGGTGGCGTGCGGGTGGTGGCGGGCGATGGCCTCGTCGACGATCCGGCGCAGCACCTCCGTGGGGTGCGCCTGCTCGGGGAGGGCCGCGGCGTACTGGGCCGTGCCGACGCGCAGGTGCGACGCGGCCGTCCGGGCCAGCACCGCACCCGGCAGCACGGTCTCGCGGCGGACCGGGTGGCCCGTGCCGACGACGGCCAGCGCCCGCGTGGTCGGCACGCCGAGGGCGTGCATCGCCTCGGAGACCACGTACTCGCGGAGCATGGGGCCGAGCACGGCCTGCCCGTCGGCGTTGCCGCGCGCGAAGGGCGTGCGACCGGAGCCCTTGAGATGCAGGTCGTGGAGCCGACCGTCCGGAGCCGTGAGCTCGCCGAGGAGGAGGGCGCGCCCGTCGCCCAGGCGGGGGGAGTAGTGGCCGAACTGGTGGCCCGCGTACGCCTGCGCGACCGGCCGCGCGTCCGGGCCGGGCTGCTCGCCGGTGAGGAAGGAGACGCCGTCGTCGGTGGCGAGCCACTCGGCGTCGAGGCCGAGCTCCGCCGCGAGGCCGGCATTGAGCAGGACGAGCTGCGGGCCGTCCGTGGCCTGGGCCTGCCAGGGCAGGGCGAGCTCGGGGAAGGTGTCGGCGAAATGCGAGCTCAGGGCGGGAACGGACGTGGTCATGGGGCCACGCTACGTGGGGGAGGACGGGTGTTCACGGACCGGCTCCCACCGGGCCCGTCCTTTCGAGGCGGGAAATCGACCCCATGGGCGTGGACCAGAGCCCTATGACCTGGATTTCGCGCCTCGAAACGGGGGGCCGTGGCGGACTGCGGTGACCGTGGATCTCACCGGGTCACCCACCGAACGCGGCCGCCCGGCGCCGCACCCGGGCGACGACGTCCGCGTAGTCGTCCCGGGCGTCGGCCCACATGACCTTGATCGAGAGCCAGTCGCGGTCGGCGCACCAGCGGTCGCGCAGCACGTCCCGGGCCTGCTGCTCGGCGGTGCGGTGGTGCTCGCCCTCGTATTGCAACGCGAGGCGCCACGGCCGATACCCGAGGTCGACCGTCGGAGCGCGGCGGTCTGACGGGTCCAGCCGGCACTGCACCTCGGGCTCCGGCAGCCCGGCATCGACGAGCGCCAGCCGCAGACGTGTCTCGCGCGGCGAATCCGCCCCCACGCGCATCCTCGCCAGCGCCGCCCGGGCCAGTCCTCGCCCCTGGAAACGTCCCCGTTCGGCCAGCGATCGGACGAGCTCCTCCGGGGTGTAGGCGGGAGCCCCGCGTCCGCCGCCGGGCAGCCACGGCGGGCAGAGCAGCGCGTCACCGGCGGCGACGACGTCCCGCTCGGTGAGCGCCGACCGTGCCGCGCACAGGTCCCACAGCGTGCGGGCCGGCGTCGTCACGAGCACGCCGCCCCGCGTCATCCGCTGTCCCTCCGGCACCTCGATGCGGTGCGGCACCAGACCCGCCTGGACCGGCCGGCCGCCCGAGGTGCCGACGCTGACGTGCACCGCACCGGGGGCCAGCAGCCGTGCGGGCACGGTCAGGCCGTGCAGGCGGGCGGCGGTCTCATGGCTGACGACGACGCCGGGGTGGCGCCGCTGGTACGCGCGGACCTCGTCCATCGTCCACTCACGGACGGAGACCGCCGCAGGGCCGGCCGGCCCGTAGATGCCGTGGCGCAGCCGCCGCAGGTCTGAGGACTGCAGACGGGACCACGTCACACCCGCCCGGCGCGCGTCATCGACCGTGAAGGCGGTGGGGTCGATCGACGGCGGCAGCGGGGCGGGACGACGGGGCATGCGGCGAGCGTGCTCCGTCGGTCGGCATCCCGAGACAGACGAGCGGGGGCCTGGGGACGCGCGAGGGGGCCCGGCGCGGTTGTGCAGGAGGCGGTGACGTCCCCCGGGGCGCCGGCCCCGAGCCATTCGAGGCGGGAAATCCACGTCATGGGCCAGGATCGGACGTCCATGGGGTGGATTTCGCGCCCCGAAGTGAGGGGATGACCAGGTCAGTACGACGCGCGGGGCGCGCCCTCCCCGCCGGCCGCGACGTCGCTCGGCGCCGGGCACCAGCGGTCGGCGAGGGCCTCGGCGGCGCGGGCCAGCAGGGCGACGTCGGCGCCCACGTTGACGTAGTCCGCACCGGCGGCGGCGTAGGCGTCGGCCTGCGCGGGCACGAACGCGTTGACGCCCACGATCTTCCCGGCGGCCTTGACCTTCGCGATGACCTCCTCCACCGCCGCCACCACCTCCGGATGTGACTGCTGGCCGAGCAGGCCCAGGGACGCGGAGAGGTCCGAGGGACCGATGAAGACGCCGTCGATCCCGTCCACCGCCGCGATCTCGTCCGCGTTCCGCACGCCGGCGGCCGTCTCGATCTGCACGATCACGGAGACGTGGTCCGCCGCGCCGGGCAGGTAGCCGGGGATCCGGTTCCAGCGGCCGGAGCGTGCCAGGGCGGAGCCCACGCCGCGCACCCCGCCCTCGGCGGAGCCGTCCGGGTAGCGGGCGGCGGCCACGGCGCGGCGGGCCATCGCGGCGTCGTCGACCATGGGCACCAGCAGCGTCTGGGCGCCCAGGTCCAGGAACTGCTTGATGGCCACGGTGTCCAGCGCCGGCACGCGCACCAGGGTGGGCACGCGGTAGCCGGCGATCGTGCGCAGCTGGGCAAGGACGTCCTGCAGGGTCAGCGGGGCGTGCTCGGCGTCGATGAGCAGGTAGTCGAGGCCCGCGCCGGCGCAGATCTCCGCCGTCGTCGGGTCCCCGGAGGAGAGGAACATGCCGGCGGCGGGGCGGCCCCCACGGGCGGCGACGGCCTCGGGCGTGAAGAGGTCGCGGAACAGCGGCTGCGGGTTGTGGCGGACGGGCATGGGACGTTCCTCCGGGGTTCTCCGCGCCCTCCACCCGACGCGGGTTGAGTTGTCGCGGGTGGAGCGGGGTCGTACTGGTGATAGGTCAACCCGCGTTGCGGGCGGGCGGGGCGACGACGACGGGCGGGTCAGGCGAAGCGGCAGGTGATGGTGCCGAGCGGGCCGTAGTCGGCGTAGACGGTGTCGCCCTCGTACACCCACATCGGGCGGGTGAAGGAGCCGGCGAGCACGATCTCACCGGCTTCGAGCGCGTCTCCGTGCTCGGCGATGCGGTTGGCCAGCCAGTGCACGCCGTTGGCCGGGTGGTTCAGCACGCCCGCGGCCACGCCGGTCTCGATGATCTCCTCGTTGCGGGAGAGGATGCCGGAGACCCACCGCAGGTCGACGTCGTGCACGCCCACGGGG
Organism: Micrococcus sp. 116; assembly: GCF_902506395.1. Classification (NCBI taxonomy): domain Bacteria; kingdom Bacillati; phylum Actinomycetota; class Actinomycetes; order Micrococcales; family Micrococcaceae; genus Micrococcus; species Micrococcus sp. 116. The sequence continues at coordinate 1,831,116 of NZ_LR732370.1, read as the reverse complement.
CGGCCGCCGATCACCAGGGAGCCCAGGGCGGCGTTGTCCGAGATGGTGTCCGTGATGGTGCGGCCGGCCATCTCGATGCGCGAGTCCAGCACCTCCAGCGCGGGCACCACGTACTCGGTGGCGCGCAGCACGTCCATCAGGTTCAGGCCGGGCCCGCGCAGCTCGTCCCGCAGCACGAACGCCAGCTCCATCTCGATGCGCGGATGGGTGTACTTCTTCCACTCGTACACGTGGCCGGACTCGAACACCTGGTCGTCGAAGATCACGCCGTAGTCCGGTTCGTCGATCCCGGTCGCGTCCTGCATGGCCTTGGAGGTCAGGCCGATCTTGTGGCCCACCTTGCGGCGGCCCGCCTCGACCTGACGCTCGGCCCAGATGCGCTGGATGGCGTACGAGTCCTCGATCTCCATCTCCGGGTAGCGCGCGGTCAGCCGCGGCACGGGCACGCGGTCGATGCCCGCGCGGTGCAGCTCGTCGGCGATCTTGAGGTGGGTCTCGTGGTCCAGCACAGCGGTCTCCTTCACGACGACGGGCAGGGGCCTGGCCTTGATCGTATACGATTACGCGGCTCTGCCCCCGGCCCCGTCGCCATCCTGTCACCGCCCCGGATCAGTCCGGGGCGCGCGTCCCGATGCCCAGCCCGGGCTTGCGGCGGTGCACCGTGAGCCAGGCCAGCCCCCCGACGCCCGTCTGCGAGGCGGGACACCCCTGCTCCCCACGCTTTGAGGCGGGAAATCGAGCTCAAACTGGCCCTCCCGGCTCGAATGAGGTGGATTTTCCGCCTCGAACGGCGTGGGGCGGGGAGACGCGGAGGATGGTAGGGAGGGCGGACGCCGACGGCGGGCACCTGCGTTGGGTGCCCGCCGTCGTCGTGGTGTCCCGAAGCGGTGCCGGCCGTGCCGGTCAGAGCTGGTTGCCGAGCTTGTACTCGCCCTGCTTCCACTCCGGCATGGACTCCTCGCCCTGCCCCTCGCGGGTGTAGGAGAAGCCGTCGGCGCCGATGGTCACGGCCATCTCCGAGTCGTCGGTGCGGGAGACCAGCGGCTGCAGGTTGCCGTCGAGGTCCAGCACGCGGGAGGCATCGGTGTACCAGGACGGCACGATCGGGGTGCCCCACCAGTCGCGGCGCTGGTTGTCGTGCACGTCCCAGGTGACCACGGGGTTGTCCGGGTCACCGGTGTAGTAGTCCTGGGTGTAGACCTCCACGCGGTGGCCGTCCGGGTCGCGCAGGTAGAGGTAGAACGCGTTGGAGACGCCGTGGCGGCCCGGGCCGCGCTCGATGTGGTCGGACATGCGCAGGGCGCCGAGCTTGTCGCAGATCGCCAGGATGTTGTGCTTCTCGTGCGTGGCGAAGCACACGTGGTGCATCCGGGGGCCGTCGCCGCCGGTCATGGCGGTGTCGTGCACGGTGGGCTTGCGGCGCATCCACGCGGCGTAGACGGTGCCGTTCTCGTCCTGGATGTCCTCGGTGACGCGGAAGCCCAGGTCCTGCATGTAGCGGGCGGCGCGCGGCACATCCGGGGTCACCTGGTTGAAGTGGTCCAGGCGGACCAGGGCGCCCGGGGTGTAGAGGTCGTAGCGCCAGGCCAGGCGCTCCACGTGCTCGACGTCGTGGAAGAACTCGTAGGGGAAGCCCAGCGGGTCCTCGACGCGCACGGAGTCGCCGACGCCCTTGACGAAGCCGTCCTTCCGGCGCTCCACGCGGCAGCCCAGCTCCTCGTAGAAGGCGACCGCCTTGTCCAGGTCCTCGGGGGTGCGCACGCGGTAGGAGAACGCGGCCACGGCGGCGGTCTCGCCCTGGCGCAGCACCAGGTTGTGGTGGATGAACTCCTCCATGGAGCGCAGGTAGACGGTCTCCTCGTCCTCCTCGGTGACCACCAGGCCGAGCACGTCCACGTAGAACTCGCGGGAGGCGGCGAGGTCCGTGACCACGAGCTCCATCGAGGCGCAGCGCAGGATGTCCGGCGCCTCGGACGTCGGGGTGGGGAGGGGGTTCTCCGGGTCGATGGGGACTTCCTTGGTGACGAAGAAGCCGGAGGAGGTCTTCTGGCGGCTCTCGAGGTTGGTCATCGGTGCTCCTTGGTGAGGGGGCGGTGCGCTGTGGCCTGGGACACGGTCACGGGCTCGATCGTATACGATCCGGGCGACCGGCGGGAAGGCGGTCGAGGAACGCGGGTTGAGTTGTCGCGGGTCCGGGGCGCCCGCACCCGCGACAACTCAACCCGCGTCGGTGGGCCGGGGGAGAGACCCGGCCCGGCCCCAGCACGACGACGGCGCCCGCACCGTCGCGGGGACGGTGCGGGCGCCGTCATGGTCGCCGGTCAGCGCGGGGTCAACCGTCGATCTTCGCCGCGGCCTGCTCCTGCTTGCCGAACACCGGGTTGTGGACCTCGCCGAGGTTGATGTGCACGGCCTGCTGATCGGTGTAGAAGTCGATCGAGCGGTAGCCGCCCTCGTGGCCCAGGCCGGAGGCCTTCACCCCGCCGAACGGGGTGCGCAGGTCCCGCACGTTGTTGGAGTTCAGCCACACCATGCCGGCCTCCACGTTCTGCGCGACGTTGTGGGCGCGCTTGAGGTCGTTGGTCCAGATGTAGGCGGCCAGGCCGTACTTGGTGTTGTTGGCCAGCTGCAGGGCCTCCTCCTCCGTGTCGAACGGGGTGATGGCCACCACCGGGCCGAAGATCTCCTCCTGGAAGATCCGGGCGTCCGGGGCCACGTCCGCGAACACGGTGGGCTGCACGAAGTTGCCCTCGGGGAAGCCCTCCGGGCGACCGCCGCCGGCCACCAGGCGGGCCTCGGTCTTGCCGATCTCCACGTAGGACATGACCTTCTCGAAGTGCTCCGGGTGCACGATCGCACCGACCTCGGTGGTCTCGTCGTCCGGCAGGCCGACCTTCACACGGGAGGCCTGGGCGGCGTAGCGCTCCACGAACTCGTCGTAGACGGAACGCTGGACCAGGATGCGGGAGCCGGCGGTGCAGCGCTCGCCGTTCAGGGAGAACACGCCGAAGATGGTCGCGTCGATCGCCGCGTCCAGGTCCGCGTCCTCGAACACCACGGCCGGGGACTTGCCGCCGAGCTCCATGGACAGGCCCTTCAGGTGCGGGGCGGCGTTGGCGAAGATGATCTGGCCGGTGCGGGACTCGCCGGTGAAGGAGATCAGCGGCACGTCCGGGTGCTTCACGAGCGGGTCGCCCGCGTAGCCCTCCTCGCCGAAGCCGTGCACCATGTTGAACACGCCCTTCGGCAGGCCGGCCTCCTCGAAGATCCCGCCCCACAGGGAGGCCGAGAGCGGGGTGAACTCGGCGGGCTTGAGCACCACCGAGTTGCCGGTGGCGATGGCCGGGGCCAGCTTCCAGGACTCCAGCATGAACGGGGTGTTCCACGGGGTGATCAGGCCGGCGACGCCGATCGGCTTGCGGTTCACGTAGTTGATCTGGCGGCCCGGCACCTTGAAGGTGTCGTCGTGCTGGGCCACGATCAGGTCCGCGAAGAAGCGGAAGTTCTCGGCGGCGCGGGCGGCCTGGCCCCTCGCCTGCTTGATCGGCAGGCCGGTGTCGAAGCACTCCATCTCGGCCAGCTGGTTGCCGCGGGTCTCCATGATGTCGGCGATCGCGTGCAGCACGCGGGAGCGCTGGCGCGGCAGGGCCTGGGACCATTCGCCGGACTCGAAGGCCCGCTTCGCGGCGGCGACGGCGCGGTCGATGTCCGCGGCCTTGCCGGAGGCGGCCGTCAGGTACGGCTCGTTGGTCACCGGGTCGAGCACCTCGAAGGTGTCGCCGTCGATCGAGTCGACGAACTCGCCGTCGATGTAGTGGCGCAGGACGTCGGGCAGGCCCTCGGGCTTGCGGGCCTCGATGCTGGTCTTCTCCGTCATGGTGTCTCTTTCGCTGAGTGCTTCGGGGGCGGATGGTCGGGGTCTGGAGCCGACGGCGCCGGTCCGGCCGGCGGTCACGCGGACGGCTCGGCGCTGTGCTCCAGGTAGGCGTGCAGGGTGTTCAGGCGGTGGGCGCGGGCGGCGGCCTCGATCTCCTCGAAGCGCGCCCCGTCCTCGATCAGGCGCAGCAGGTGTTCGTGCTCGTCCACGGAGGCCACCGCCCGGCCGGGCACGTACGCGAACGTGGAGGAGCGCAGCGCGGCCAGGCGGTTCCAGCCGCGGTGCACCAGGTCGTGCACGTGCTCGTTCTGGTGATGCTCGAACAGGATCGAGTGGAAGCGGCGGTTGAGCTCGGTGAACGCCACCGGGTCCCAGGCCGTCTCCGACTCCGTCATCGCGCGCATGGTCGCGTTCACCTCGCGGGCCGCCGCGAGGTCCTCGGCGGTCACGTGCGGGGCGCACTGGGCGGTGGAGAACCCCTCCACCAGCGCCAGCGTCTCCATGGTGTGGCGGTACTCGACCGGATCGATGCCGACCACGGTCGCGCCCACGTTGCGCTCGTAGGCCACCAGCTTCTCGGACTGCAGGCGGCGGATCGCCTCCCGCACGGGCACCACGGACATGCCCAGCTCCGCGGCGATCTGGGACAGCACCAGCCGGTCGCCCGGCTCGTGGCGCTGGTCCCGGATCCCCTCGAGGATCGCCTGGTAGGCGCGGTCCGCCTTGGAGACGGGGGCGCCTGCGAGGCCGACCGTTCCGATGTCCGTGCGGCGCATGCTCAGGCGTCGCCCTCCGGGGCCGGGGCGTCCGGCAGGGTCTTGCGGTACTCGGCGAACTTGGCCTTCCACTCGGCGTTCGGGGGGAACATCCCGTCCACCGGGTAGCCGGCCTTGACCTGCTCGTACGCCCAGGCGTCCTGGAGCTCCTGCTCGTAGGCGTCGTCCACAACCTCCTGGAGCAGGGACGGCGGGATGACCACCACACCGTCGTCGTCGCCGACGATGATGTCGCCGGGCTGCACGGTGGTGCCGCCGCAGGCGATGGTGCCGCCGACCTCCCACGGGATGTGACGGCGGCCCAGCACCGCCGGGTGCGTGGCGCCGGCGTACACCTGGAGGCCGACCTCGGCGACGGCGGCGGAGTCGCGGATGCCGCCGTCCGTGATCACGGCGTTCGCGCCGTTCACCTGGGCGCGCAGGGCCAGGACGTCCCCGAGGGTGCCGGTGCCGTGCTCGCCACGGGCCTCCATGACCACCACGTCGTCCGGCTGCACCGAATCGATGGCCCGCTTCTGGGCGTTGAAGCCGCCGCCGAACTCCTTGGCCAGGTCCTCGCGCTTGGGGATGTAGCGCAGGGTCTTCGCGTAGCCGAGGACGCGCCGGCCCCGGTGGATCGGGCGCGGGCCGTCGATGGTCGCGTTCTGGACGCCGCGCTTCTGCAGCTGGGCGGTGAGGGTGGCCACCGCGATGGCGTCGATCTTGGCGCGCAGCTCCGGGGTCAGCAGGGAGCGGTCCGGCTGCGGGGCGCTCGCGACCCAGTGGCCGTTCTCGTCCACCGCGGACGACGACGGCGCCGCGGCCTGCGGGGCCAGACCGGCGGCCTCGCGGGAGCCCCAGGCCTCCTCGCGCTGCACGTCGTCCACCTGCGGCTGCGCGCCGAACGGGGCCAGGGAGTGCTCCGAGTCGACGACCGTCGTCACCAAGCGGCCGGTGGTCGGTGCGCCGGGGGCGCTGGGGGCGTCCACCTCCACCTCGACGACGTCGCCCGGCTGGGCCACGGAGGAGCCGGCGGGGGTGCCGGTGAGGATGACGTCGCCCTCCTCGAGCGTCATGAGCTGCGAGAGGTCGGCCACGAGCTGGCCGAACGGGAAGACGAGGCCCTCGGTGGTGTCGTCCTGGACGATCTCGCCGTTGACCCAGGTGCGCACGCGCAGGGCGGCCGGGTCCAGGCCCGCGGCGGAGATCACCGCGGGGCCGAGCGGGGTGTAGCCGTCGCCGGACTTGTTCTTGACGTTGGAGCCCTTGTCCGCGTGGCGGAGGTCGTAGAGGCCCCAGTCGTTGGCGGCGGTGATGCCGGAGACGTGCGACCAGCCCTCCTTCGGGCTGACGCGCCGGGCGGTGCGGCCGATGATCAGCGCGATCTCGCCCTCGTAGGCGAGCAGCTCGGTGCCGGCGGGGCGCTCGATGGTGTCGCCGGTGCGGGCGAGGGAGGTGCCGGCCTTGAGGAAGTAGCCGGGGGCCTGCGGGGACCGGCCGCGCTGGGCGATGCGGGAGGGGTAGTTCAGGTGGACGGCGAGCACCTTGCCCGGCCGGTTCTCCCGGACGGTGAAGTCGTGCTCGGTGACGGTGGGCGTGGGATCCGGTGTGCTCTGCGTCATGGTCGAGATCGTATACGATCTCGCGGGCCCGGGGAAGAGGTCGCACGTCCGGCAGACGCGCCGGGCCGACGTCGTCGTGGGCGCCCGCCGCGGCTCAGCGGGCCCGGTCGATCGACTCGTTCACCGCCGGGGCCAGGCGTCGCACGCCCTCCACGAGCTTCTCGGCCGCCACGAACGAGTACGCCAGGCGCAGGGTGGAGTGCGTGCCCTCGACGGGGGTGAAGGCCGCCCCCGGCACGAACACCGCGCCCGCCTCGATGCCGCGGTGCATCACCTCGAGGGTGTCCACCCCGGCTGGCAGGGTGGCCCACAGGAAGAAGCCGCCCTGCGGGGTGATGAACTCGACCGCCGGGTCCCAGTGCTCACGCACCGCGTCCACGAGCGCCGCGGCCCGCTCGCGGTACAGCCCGGTCACGTGGCGGACGTGGCCCTGCCAGTCCAGCTGCGTGACGAAGGCGGTGGAGAGCATCTGCGAGTACGTGGACGCGTGGATGTAGGCGGACTCCGCGCACAGGTAGAACTCGCGCTTGAGCGCGGCCGGCACGAGCGCCCAGCCGATGCGCACGCCCGGGGAGAAGATCTTGGACATCGTGCCGAGGTGGACCACGTTGTCCCGGTGGTCGGCGGCGATCGGGGCGACGGGCTCGCCGTCGAACGCGATCTGCCCGTACGGGTTGTCCTCCACGATGAGCACGCCGTGCTTCTCGCAGATCGCGCCCACCTCGGCGCGGCGGCCCGGGGGCAGCAGGGCGCCCGAGGGGTTCGCGAACGAGGGGATCGTGTAGAGGAAGGCCACGCGGCGGCCCTCGGCGGCCAGGCGGGTCAGGGTCTCGTCGAGGGCCGCGGGCACCAGGCCGTGGTCGTCGGTGCCCGTGGCCACGGCCTCGAGCTGCCAGGTGGTGAAGGTGGTCAACGCGCCCACGAACGTGGGGTCCTCCACCACGACGACGTCGCCCGGGTTCGCGAACGCCCGGCAGGCGGTGTCGATCGCGGCCTGCGAGCCGGGGGTGATGACCACGAGGTCGGGATCCGCGTCCGGGATGCCGTCGGCGGCCATCACGGCGGTCGCGGCGGCACGCATCTCCTCGGTGCCCTGGCCCGGGCCGTACTGCAGGGACTCCGTGCCGAACCGGGTCATCAGGTCGGAGGCGATCCGGCCCAGCTCGTCGAGGGGCAGGTCCGCGAGCCACGGGTTCCCGCCCGCGAGCGAGACGAGGTTCGGGTCCATCGCGATGTCGAAGACGTCGCGGACCGCGGACTGCTTCACGCCGACGGCGCGCTGGGACAGGTGATCTCGGAGGTTCCGCACGCTCGGCACCCTATAGCACGGCGCGGCCGGGCCCGAAGGTCCGATGACGGGCGACGACGGCGGGTCGCCCGGTCAGGGGGCGCTCGGCTCCTGGCCGGGGGACCACGTGCCCTGGGTCGGCTCGGCGGGACCCCACGACGACTCCTCGTCCGGCGCCCACGTCTGCTCACCGGATCCGTCGCTCGGCTCCCCACTCGGCGCGGGGTCCCCCTGCGGGACGTCCACGGGCTCGCCGAGGCGGAGCGGCTCGAGCCCCAGCACGTCGTCGAGGTCCCGGCCGTCCACCTCGAGCCGGACCTGTCCCGCTGACGTGAAGGCGGCGGCGGTCGCCTGCAGCTGGGCGCGGATCCGCTCGGCCGTGCACTCGTCCTCCGGCGTCACGGTGCCGGTGAAGGTGAAGATCTCCACGTCGCCCTCGCGGCGGTGCCCGGTCGGGGTGAGGGTCTCGCGCACGTCGAACACGGCGTTCCACAGCGACGGGTCGCCGTGCCAGCCGCGCTCGTCCGCGAACAGGAAGTCCAGGGCGGCGTCCGCCTCGTCCTCGGTGTCCGTCGGCACGGTCTGCACGGGCACCAGCAGGTCGCCGCAGCCGAAGGGCCGGCCGCTCGTCCCCGGGACCGCCTCCGGTTCCGCGACGGCGAGGTAGACCGTCAGCGGCTGATACCCCTCCGTCGCGGGCAGGGGCACGCCGTCGTCGGACGCCGAATCCTCGGCCAGTCCGGGGTCGACCGCGCAGCCGGCCAGCAGGCACGCGGCGGCCACGGCACCCGTGATCCGCAGGGCGCGGGAAGGGGAGGGCGGGCGCATCGGGTACTCCTGGCGGTCGGGGGTCGGCGGCGTCGGACGGACCGACGGCCTCTCCATGCTACGGCCGTCCGTCTCGCCCGCCGCGAGCGGATGTGAGGCCTCCCGCGGGTGGGAAGGGGCCCGCGGGCGGACGGCCGCGGCGGGCTAGGCTGGAGGCCATGCCCGTGAGGAACCGTCGCGCCGCCGCCCTGCCCGCCAAGCTCAGCCGCTCCTGGCTGCTGGTCAACGCGGCCACCCCCGACGCGTTCGCCCCCGCCCTGGCCTCCGAGGCCGACTCCGTCATCTTCGACCTCGAGGCCGCCGTGCCGGAGGAGCAGAAGGACGCGGCCCGCCAGCACGTCGTGGACGCCCTCTCCGGCGGCATGACGGCGTGGGTGCGCATCTCCGCGACCTCCACGGACCACTGGCAGCGGGACCTCGAGGCGCTCGCGGGTCTCGACGGCGTGCGCGGCGTCGTGCTGGCCGAGACCGAGGAGCCGGAGCAGGTCACGTTCACCGCGATGCGTCTGCGCGCCGGCACCCCGGTGATCGCCCTGCTGGAGTCCGCCCTGGGCATCGAGAACGCCACGGCCGTGGCCAAGGCGCCGGGCACGTTCCGTCTCGCCTTCGGCGTGAACGACTTCCGCAAGGACGTCGGCGTCGGCGAGGACCCGCTGGCCATGGCCTACGCCCGCTCCCGCATGGTGATCGCCTCCCGCGTGGGCGGTCTGCCCGGGGCGATCGACGGACCGCCCGGCAACGCGGACGGTGAGGACGCGGTCGTCGACTCCAGCGCCGTCACCGCCTCGATGGGCATGACCGGCCGCCTCGTCCTGAACCGGGATCAGGTGGACTGGGTCAACCGGGCGATGTCCCCGTCCGAGGACGAGCTCGCGTGGGCCCGCGACCTGCTCGAGAAGCATGCTCAGGGCGCCGCCGTCGGCGACGGTTCGTACCTGCCCCGCGTGCTGCGCGCCCAGAAGATCGCGGACCTCGCGGACTCGTACGGGCTCTGGAACGCGTGAGCACGGCCGGGGCGCGCGCATGAGTCCCCGCACCGACGGGTGGCTCCGCCCATGATGGCGTGGATCGACGGGCTGCCGCTGCTGTGGTCCATCGGGTTCTTCTGGATGCTGGCGATCCTGCGCACCCTGATCGTGTTCTCGCTCGGGCGGGGGCTGGCCTCCGGCGTCGAGCGGACCCGCTGGTTCGCCCGCGTGATGGAGGGGCCCGTCTATGTCCGCGCCCAGCGCTTCATCCAGCGCCACGGGGTGTGGGCCATCCCGTTCTGCTACCTCACGGTGGGCATCCAGACGGCGGTGATCGGCTCCGCCGGCGTCGCCCGCATGCCCTGGCGCCGGTTCCTGCCGGCGGCCGCGCTCGGCACGTTCCTGTGGGGCGTGGTGTACGGGACCGTCGGGATGGCCGTGGTGTGGGCCGTCATCGGCGCGGCGCTCGGAGAGGGCCGGGGTGTCCTCGCCCTCGTGCTGATCCTCGCGGCCGTGGCTGCGTTCGTCGTGTGGCGCCGACGCCGCACGCTGCGCCGGCACGGGGCCGGGTGACGTCGTCGTCCGTGACGCGGGCCGGGCTGCGCCGCCGGGGGACTAGAGTTGACCGCGTCTTCGCCCCGGCCAGCCGCCCCGCGGCCGGGGCCGCCACCCCTTCGGAAGGACCACCATGAGCGACGAGCGCGCCCGCAGCTTCTCCGCCTCCACCGCCTCCGCCGCCGACGACGGCGCCCGCGGCACCGGCACGACCCGCGTCAAGCGCGGCCTGGCGGACATGATGAAGGGCGGCGTGATCATGGACGTCGTCAACGCGGAGCAGGCGCGCATCGCCGAGGACGCCGGCGCCGTGGCCGTCATGGCGCTCGAGCGGGTCCCGGCCGACATCCGCGCCCAGGGCGGCGTGGCCCGCATGTCCGACCCCGACCTGATCGACGGCATCGTCGAGGCCGTGTCCATCCCCGTGATGGCCAAGGCGCGCATCGGCCACTTCGTGGAGGCCCAGGTGCTGCAGGCGCTCAAGGTGGACTTCATCGACGAGTCCGAGGTGCTCTCCCCGGCGGACTACGTGAACCACATCGACAAGTGGGACTTCGACGTGCCCTTCGTGTGCGGCGCCACCAACCTCGGCGAGGCCCTGCGCCGCATCACCGAGGGCGCGGCCATGATCCGGTCCAAGGGCGAGGCCGGCACCGGCGACGTCTCCGAGGCCGTGAAGCACATCCGCACCATCCGCAAGGAGATCGCCCAGCTCCAGGGCCTGGCCCAGGATGAGCTGTACGTGGCCGCGAAGGAGCTGCAGGCACCGTACGAGCTGGTGCGCGAGGTCGCCGAGACCGGTGCCCTGCCCGTCGTGATGTTCACCGCCGGCGGCGTGGCCACCCCGGCCGACGCGGCCCTGATGATGCAGATGGGCGCCGACGGCGTGTTCGTGGGCTCCGGCATCTTCAAGTCCGGCAACCCGGCCGAGCGCGCCCGCGCCATCGTCAAGGCCACCGCCCAGTTCGACGACCCGATGGCGGTCGCCGAGGCCTCCCGCGGCCTGGGCGAGGCCATGGTGGGCATCAACGTGGGCGACCTGCCCGCCCCGCACCGCCTGGCCGAGCGCGGCTGGTGAGTCCACAGAAGACCGTCGGCGTGTTCGCCCTCCAGGGCGACGTGCGGGAGCACGCCCACGTGCTCGAGTCCCTCGGCGCGCGCACGCGCCCCGTGCGCCGCCCCGCGGACCTCGAGGGTCTGGACGGCATCGTGCTGCCCGGCGGCGAGTCCTCCGTGATGGACCGCCTCGCCCGGATCATGGGGCTCAAGGACCCGCTCATCGCCGCCCTCCGCGACGGGCTGCCCGCCTACGGCACGTGCGCGGGGCTGATCATGCTGGCCCGCGAGATCCGCAACCCGGCGCCGGATCAGGGCGGGCTCGGCGTGCTGGACGTGGCCGTGCGGCGCAACGCCTTCGGCGCGCAGGTGGACTCGTTCGAGGAGGACCTGGACATCCCCGCGGTCGCGGCGGAGCCGGTGCACGCCGTGTTCATCCGCGCCCCCGCCGTCCTCCAGGCGGGGGAGGGCGTCGAGGTCCTGGCGAGCGTGCCGGCGTCGCGTCTGTCCGTGCCCGCGGCGGACCCGGGGCTCGACGGCGACGCGCGGCTGCCCGTGGCCGTGCGGCAGGGCCACCTGCTCGCCACGGCCTTCCACCCCGAGGTGACCGGCGACTGGTCCTTCCACCGGGCGTTCCTCGCGGGGCTCAGGCCTCCGCGAGCACCTCGGAGGTGAGGCGGACGTCCTTCCGGGGGTCCAGGCCGAGCTCGTCGGCCACGGCCGTGGCGACGGAGGGCAGGGTGAGCACGCCGTCGTGGGCGTTAAGGCCCCCGGCGAAGCCCTCGTCCGCGGCCAGCGCCGCACGCCATCCGAGGTCGGCGATGCGCTTGATGTAGGGCAGCGTCGCGTTGGTCAGGGCCGAGGTGGAGGTCTGCGGCACGGCGCCGGGCATGTTGGAGACGCAGTAGTAGATCTTGTCCCCCACGAGGTACGTCGGATCCTGGTGGGTGGTGGCCCGCGAGTTCTCGAAGCAGCCGCCCTGGTCGATCGCGATGTCCACCAGCACGGAGCCGGGCCGCATGGATTCCACCATCTCGGCGGTCACCAGCTTCGGGGCCGCGGCGCCGGGGATCAGCACGGAGCCGATCACGAGGTCCGCGTCCGCCACGGTCTCGCCGATGTTCAGGTGGGACGAGGCCAGCGTGCGGATCCGACCCTGGTGGACGGCGTCCAGCTGCGCGAGCCGCTCGAGGGAGATGTCCAGGACGGTCACGTCCGCGCCCATGCCCGCGGCGATCACGGCCGCCGCCTCGCCGGCCACCCCTCCGCCGATCACGGCCACCCGGGCGCGGCGGGTGCCGGGCACGCCGCCCATCAGCACGCCCGAGCCGCCCTGCGGCTGGAGGAGGTGGTAGGCGCCCGCGGCGGGGGCCAGGCGGCCGGCCACCTGGCTCATGGGGGCCAGCAGCGGCAGGGAGCGGCCGCGGGTGACCGTCTCGTAGGCGATCGCCGTCGTGCCGGCGTCCAGGATCGCCCGCGTGCACGCGGGGGAGGCGGCCAGGTGCAGATAGGTGAAGAGGACCTGGCCGCGGCGCAGGCGGCCGTACTCCTCCGGCTGGGGCTCCTTGACCTTGAGGACCAGCTCGGCGCGCTGCCAGAGCTCGTCGACGTCATCGACCAGTTCGGCGCCGGCGTCGCGGTAGTCCTGGTCCGAGGCGCCGGAGCCGACGCCGGCCCCCGACTGCACGAGGACCTGGTGGCCCGCGCGCACCAGCTCCTGGACCCCGCCCTGCGTCAGGGCGACACGGAACTCGTTGTTCTTCACTTCGGTGGGCACGGCGACCAACATGCGGCGAATCTAGCCGATCCGGCCCGTTCCGGCGAGGGCGCGGGGGCCGCTGCGCGCTCGCCCGTGCATACGTCACCGCGGTGCCCGTCCCGTCATACTGGTGAGGTGACTCCCGCGCTGATCTCCCTCGTGGCCGTGCTCCTGCTCCTGGTGGGGCTGGTGGGCACCGTGTACCCCGTCCTGCCCGGCTCGCTGCTCAACCTCGTGACGGCTCTCGGGTGGGCCGCGCTGCTGGGTTCCCCCGCGTCCTGGACGTTCGGCGTCATCGCGGCCGGTCTCGCCGTGGCGGGGCTGAGCGCGTCCGCGGTGCTGACCGGCCGACGGCTGCGACGTGAACGCGTCACCCGCGGCCCGATCCTGTGGGGGGTGGCCGGCGCCGCCGTCGGGTTCTTCGTGATCCCGGTGGTGGGTCTGTTCCTCGGCTTCGCCGTCGGCCTGTTCGCCTCCCAGTGGGCCCGCACCCGGGACGCCCGGGCCGCGCTCAGCAGCTCGATCGGCGCGCTCACGGCCATGGGCATGGGCATGCTCGTGGAGTTCTGCTGTGCGCTGGGCTCGCTGACCGCCGTGGGCGTGGGCGCCCTGGTGCACGGCGTCACCGCCTGAACCGCCGGAGCCGTCCGTCCGGCGGGACCCCGCGCGCGCCGGACCCTTCGCCGGCTCAGCCGCCGGCGGGCACCCTGCCGGTCTGGGCGAGGGCGGCGAAGCCGAGGACGTGCTCCCGCAGCTCCTGCGCGGCCGCCCGGCCGTCCCCGGCGGCGGAGGCGGCCAGGATCCGCCGATGGTCGGCCTGCAGGCCGGCGCGCACGGCGGGCCAGTCGGACAGCCCGGCCACGGTCTCGGTCACGTAGCCGATGGTCGCCTGACGCAGGGAGTCCAGCATCATCGCCGTCACGACGTTCCCGCCCAGGGTGGCCAGCCGCACATGGAACTCGGTGTCGAGCAGGTGGAAGTCCTCTTCCGGCAGCGCGGGGTCGTCCATCCGGTCCAGCAGGGTTTCCACCTCGGCCAGGACGGCGACGCTCTCGGGGTCGCCGGAGGTGGCGGCGGCCGCCTGCGCCGCATCGGTCTCGAGGAGCACGCGCGCGGCGACGACGTCGGCCATCGGCAGGGACCGGGTGGCGATGTGCAGGCGCAGCGCCCAGCCCAGCGCCGCGGACGGCTCGGAGACGACGACGGCGCCCGAGTTCGGCCCGGAGCCGGCGCTGGCGCGGATCAGGCCCATGGCCTCGAGTATCCGGGTGGCCTCCCGCACGGACGCCCGGGAGATGCCGAAGCGTTCGGCCAGGGTGCGTTCGCCGGGCAGCTTGTCCCCCACGACCACGGCGCCGGAGCGCAGCTCGGCCTCGAGCCAGTCGAGCACGATGGTGTAGGCGGGGGCAGCGGTCATGGACGGACCTTCCGAGGGGGCGGGGCGGCGACCGTCCATCCTACCGATGGACGCCGCCCCGCTCGGGTGGTGCAGGCGGTCAGCCCGCCGCCGGCAGCATCCACGCCAGCACGTTGGACTGCAGGTACACGAGCGTGCACACCGCCAGCAGGAGCACGAGCGACCACACCACCACGCGGCGCAGGATCTCGGACTCCCGGCCCTCCATGCCGACCGCCGTCGCGGCGATCGCCAGGGACTGCGGGGAGATCATCTTGCCCACGACGCCGCCGGAGGTGTTGGCGGCCACCAGCAGGGCCGGATCGGCGCCGATGTTCGTGGCGGCGGTCTGCTGCAGGGTGGAGAACAGGGCGTTCGCGGAGGTGTCCGAGCCGGTCACGGCGGTGCCGAGCCAGCCGAGCACCGGGGACAGGAACACGAAGGCCGCGCCCAGGCCGGCCACCCACGTGCCCATGGCGACCGTCTGGCCCGAGAAGTTCATGACGTAGGCCAGGGAGAGCACGATCACGATCGTCAGGGCGGACCAGCGCATGCGGGCGAAGCAGCGGCCGATCTCGGCGAGCGCGTTCCCCACCGAGAGCGGGAACCGGCCGTCGTGGTCGAACCGGGAGTAGACCACGGCCATGATCAGGCCGGCGATCAGCAGCAGCGTGCCGGGGGAGGCCAGCCACTCGAACTTGTACACGGTGCTCGCCAGGGGCGCGCCGGAGGCGTCGACGAGGTGCCCGTCGAGCCCGGGCCACGGGATCTTGGCGGTGGCGGAGTTCAGGGCCGCGGTGATCGAGGGGACCAGCTTGGCCAGGGCGAACACGGCCACGACCACGATGTAGGGCAGCACGGCCATGAAGATCCGGCCGGGGGTGAGGTCCTGCGCCGCCGCGCGGGCGGGGGCGTCGAGGCGCTGGCGGGCCTCCTCGGCGCCCCGCGGCCGCCAGAAGCGCAGCAGCAGGACGGCGGCGGCGAGGGAGACCAGGGAGGCCACGACGTCGGTGAGCTCGTAGGAGAAGTAGGTCGAGGCCAGCCAGATGGCGACGGCGAAGCTCGCGCCGATCACGATCAGTGCCGGCCACGTCTGCCGCACGCCGCGCAGCCCGTCGATGATGAACACGAGCAGGAACGGCACGAACACGGCCACGAACGGGGCCTGGTGGCCGACGATCGCGCCGATGTGCGTGGCGGGGATGCCGGTGAGCGTGCCCGCGGTGGTGATGGGGGTGCCCACGGCGCCGAAGGCCACGGGCGCGGTGTTCGCCAGCAGCACGGCGGTGGCCGCCCGCAGCGGGGGCACACCCAGGCCGAGCACCATGGTGGCCGTGATGGCCACGGGGGCGCCGAAGCCGGCGAGGGCCTCGAGCAGGCCGCCGAAGCAGAACGCGATGAGCACGGCCTGGATGCGGATGTCTCCGCCGCCGAGCGAGTCGAAGATCGCGCGCATGTCGTCGAATCGCCCGGAGAGCACGGTGACCTGGTAGAACCACAGCGCCATCACGACGATCCAGACGATCGGGAACAGGCCGAAGGTCGCTCCCTGGGCGGCGGCCAGCGCCGCCAGGTGGGCCGGCATGTGGAAGCCCAGCACGGCCACGAGCAGGGCCACCACGAGCGCGGCGAGCCCCGACTGCCAGGCCTTGAGGCGCAGACCGAGGAGGGTGGCGAAGAACGTCAGCAGGGGCAGGACGCCGAGCGCGGCGGAGAGCGCGACGCTGCCGGCGGCATCGGGGGTGGGGGTGAAGGTGTGCACGGGGGTCTCCCGGTGGGCGAGGGGACGGGGCGGGATCCGGTCGGGCCGGTGATGGTCGGACCACTGTGGTCAGACCAAGGAGCGTACTGTGAGGGCGGTCACCTCGCAAGCAGCTGGCATGATATGGTCTGACCACTACGGCACCCGTGTGCTGCGGCACCGCACGGCGCCCCAGGCGCCCCGTCCGGAACGGAGACCGGCATGAGAATCGCCCTGTTCGCCACGTGCATCGTGGACGCGATGTACCCCAAGGTGGCCCTCGCCACCGTCCGCATCCTCGAGCGGCTCGGCCATGAGGTCGTCTTCCCGCCCGGCCAGGTCTGCTGCTCGCAGATGCACGTCAACAGCGGATACATGGAGGACGCCCTGCCCGTCGTGCGCAACCACGTCCGCACCTTCATGAAGGCCGACTACGACCTCGCCGTCGCCCCCTCCGCCTCCTGCGTGGCCTCGCTCGGCCACCAGCAGCCGGACGTCGCCCGCTCCGGCGGGGACGAGGGTCTGGCCCGCGACGCCGAGGTCGTCGCCTCCCGCACCCTCGAGCTGTCGCAGCTGCTCACGGACGTCCTCGGGGTGACGGACGCCGGGGCCCAGCTCGGCTCCTGGTTCCCGCACACCGTGACCTACCACCCCTCCTGCCACGGCATGCGCCTGCTGCGCCTGGGCTCGCGCCAGGAGGACCTGCTGCGCACCGTCGCGGACATCGACCTGCGACCGCTGCCGGACGCCGAGGAGTGCTGCGGCTTCGGCGGCACCTTCTCCCTGAAGAACCCGGACGTCTCCGCCGCCATCGCGGAGGAGAAGATCGAGAAGGTCACCGCGTCCGGCGCCTCCCTCTGCACGGGCGGCGACGCGTCCTGCCTGCTCCACCTGGACGGGGCCATGCACCGTCGAGAGGCGCGCGGCCAGGACGGCCGCCCGCTGCGCACCGTGCACCTCGCCGAGATCCTCGCGGCCACCCGGGAGAACCCGCTCGAGGTCGACGGCCCCGTCGAACTGTCCATCCCCGCGTCCGCCGGCGCCCGCCGCGGACCGTCCGCCCGTGTTGAGGAGGCCCGCCGATGAGCACCGCACCCACCCGCGTGCGCCTGGGAATGCCCACCGTCCGCCCCGTCCACGGCGAGGGCGAGATCCTGCTGAACACCCCGTTCCCCGAGTCTGCCCGCGAGCAGCTGGGGAACGGCCAGATGCGCGCCAACATCCGCCGGGCCACGCACACCATCCGTGCCAAGCGTGCCGGCGTCGTCGAGGAGCTGCCGGACTGGCAGGAGCTGCGCGCCGCCGGCTCCGCGCTGAAGCAGTCCGTCATGGCGGACCTGCCCGCGCTCCTGGAGCGGCTCGAGTCCGAGGTCACCGCGCGCGGCGGCGTCGTGCACTGGGCCCGGGACGCGGCCGAGGCCAACCGCATCATCACGGAGCTCGTCACCGCCAAGGGCGTGGACGAGGTGATCAAGGTCAAGTCCATGGCCACCCAGGAGATCGGCCTGGACGCCGCGCTCGAGCATGCCGGCGTGGCCGCCGTCGAGACGGACCTGGCCGAGCTCATCGTCCAGCTCGGCCACGACCGGCCCAGCCACATCCTCGTCCCGGCGATCCATCGCAATCGCCGGGAGATCCGGGACATCTTCCTCCGGGAGATGCCGGACACGGACGAGAGCCTCACCTCCGAGCCGGCCGATCTGGCCGAGGCCGCACGCCGGCACCTGCGCGAGAAGTTCCTGAGCACGAAGGTGGCGATCTCCGGGGCGAACTTCGGCGTCGCCGAGACGGGCACGCTCTCCGTCGTCGAGTCGGAGGGCAACGGCCGCATGTGCCTGACCCTGCCGGAGACGCTGATCACCGTGATGGGCATCGAGAAGCTCGTGCCCACCTTCGAGGACCTCGAGGTGTTCCTGCAGCTGCTGCCGCGCTCGTCCACGGGCGAGCGGATGAACCCGTACACCTCCATGTGGACGGGCGTCACCGAGGGCGACGGTCCTCAGGAGTTCCACCTGGTCCTGCTGGACAACGGCCGCTCCGCGGTGCTGTCCGACCCGAAGGGCCGTTCCGCGCTGCACTGCATCCGCTGCTCGGCGTGCATGAACGTGTGCCCCGTGTACGAGCAGACCGGCGGCCACGCCTACGGCTCGGTCTACCCGGGCCCGATCGGCGCGATCCTCTCCCCGCAGCTCACCGGTGTGGACGCGGGGGAGAACGGCACCCTGCCCTACGCCTCCACGCTGTGCGGCGCGTGCTACGACGTCTGCCCCGTGGCCATCGACATCCCCTCGA
This sequence comes from Micrococcus sp. 116, assembly GCF_902506395.1. Taxonomy (NCBI): domain Bacteria; kingdom Bacillati; phylum Actinomycetota; class Actinomycetes; order Micrococcales; family Micrococcaceae; genus Micrococcus; species Micrococcus sp. 116. The sequence continues at coordinate 1,812,979 of NZ_LR732370.1, read as the reverse complement.
TTCTCATCCACCTCCGGGACGAGGACGTGCAGGCCACCCACGCCGCCCGGAAGGCCCTGCGCACGGAGAAGGACGCCGCTGCCGGCCCCCTGGCCCGCGCCAAGGCGGCGGTGGAGTCCGTCACGCCCTCGCAGATGGACGTGGCGATGAAGGGCGCCTCCGTGGTGATGTCCTCGGGTCGGCGCATGTCGCTGGCCGAGCGGGGCCTGGGGCTGGGCCGGGTCGCGGCCGGGCCGGACCGGGTGCTCGGCTGGCTGCCGGGCATCGCCGGCGGGTGGACCGACGAGCGTGACGTGCCGGCGCCCCCGCGGGAGTCCTTCCGCAACTGGTGGGCCCGCCACAAGGATGAGACCGAGCACCGGACCGCCCTGGACGGCGTCGCCGGGCTGGACCGCCAGGAGGACGAGCACGTCGAGGAGGACGGACGATGAGCGAGGCGAAGGCCGAGATCCTGCGGCGCATCCGCGAGGCGACGGCGGACGGGCCGGTCGCGGACCCGGTGCAGCGCACCTACCGGCGGACCTCCTCCCGGGACCGGGCCGAGGTGGTGGAGATGCTGCGCGATCGGCTGATCGACTACCGGGCCTCCGTGCGGGACGAGACCGAGGAGACGGTGGCCGCGGCCATCGCCGAGCTGCTCGGCCCGGACGCCCGGTACGTGGTGCCGGCCGGCCTGGAGCCGGACTGGCTCCCCACGGACTCCCGCGGGGCAGGCCGGGAGCGCATCACGGAGCCCGCGGTGGGCCACACGGGGGAGCGGGCCGCGGTCCGCGGCGCCCACGACGGCGAGCGCGAGCCCCTCAGCGTGGACGCGCTGAACGAGGTGGACGCGGTGGTGACGTCCTCGACGGTCTCCTGCGCGGAGACCGGGACGATCTTCCTCAGCGGCCGCCCGGACGAGGGCCGCCGGGCGATCACCCTGGTCCCGGACCACCACGTGTGCATCGTGCCGCTGGACTCCGTGGTGGAGCTCTTCCCGGAGGCGCTGGCCCGCGTGGAGGCGACGGCGCCGATCACCATGATCTCCGGTCCCTCGGCCACGAGCGACATCGAGCTCGAGCGCGTCGAAGGCGTGCACGGGCCGCGCCGCCTGGACGTGATCCTGCTCGACCGCGCTCGCTGACGCGGGCGCGGTATAGCAGGGGATCGAGCGGGTCAGGCCCCCTCGACGACGGCGCCGCCGGCGCGGCCCGTCTCGAGGTGGGCCTGACGCTCCCGCACGCCGCCGTACAGGGCGACGAACAGCAGCGCGAGACCGGCGGTCACGAGCAAGTGTTCGAGCCCGGCGATGCCCGGGATGGCGGCCGAGGTCTCGGCGGGCGTCAGGCGGAAGACCGTGTCGAGGGCGAGGACCACCAGGGTCACGGGCCGCCCCCGGCGGAGGCCTCAGATGATCGAGCGGCCCTCGCGGCGGGCCGCGGCCCAGTCGGCGACGAAGCCGCGGGCGATCGCGACGAGGACGGCCAGCACGAGGACGGGCCACATCAGGACGTACAGGGTGAGACCGACGGTCATGCGGATGCTCCTTGTGAGTCGGTGGACGGGGGATCAGGACACGGGGGCCGAGGCGCGCTCGACCTGCGGCAGGTCCTCGGTCGCGGGGTCGAAGTCGCCGGTCACGCGCGCGATCCGGTCGAAGTCGAAGTCCTGCCCGGAGCGGACGGACAGCCCCCAGCACACGAGGAAGGACACGGCGTAGGCCACGAGCGAGCCCGTGAGGGTGGCGTAGTCCCGCAGGAAGCCGTAGCCGAGGAACAGCATCACGACCGAGGCGATCGCGCCGACCACGACCGCCGGACGCAGGCCGAAGAAGCCGAAGCACATGATGCCCAGCACGACGCCCACGCCGAGGATCGCGAGGGTCTCCACCACGAACGCCCAGACTCCCTCGATCGGGATCCACTCGAAGCGCACGGGCAGGAACACGGCCAGCGCGGCGAGCACGGACACCGTGAACGCGGCGTTGGTGATCCTGCCCCAGTAGAAGGACGCGATCACGGGGAACACGAGGCAGCCCCACAGGGCGCCCACGAAGACCAGCAGGTCGAGGATGTCGAACTTGGCGGTGGCGAAGTACAGGGCCGCCGCCGTCGCCACGATCATGGTGATGCGGCCGATCAGCAGCATGGTCTTCGGGTCGGCGTTCTTGCGGCCGACCGACTGGCCGTAGACGTCCGTCATCACGATCGACGAGAGGGCGGACAGGTCCGAGTCGGCGGTGGAGGACAGCGAGCCGATGATCATCAGGAACGCCAGGGCCACGAGCGCCAGCGGCAGGTGGTCGGCGACCATCTGCGGCAGGAGGTTGTTGACGTCGCCGTCGAGCGGCTCGACGCCCAGGTAGAGCGCCATGACGCCGAGCATGCCGACGCCGATCACGGTGCCGCCGTAGCCGAGGGTGGCCGTGACGAAGGTGGGCTTGATGAGGTCCTCACGCACGGCGAAGAGGCGCTGGGCGATGGTCTGGTTGCCGATCGCGTAGGCCAGCACGGCGGCGATGTACGGCGCCCCCTGGTTCATGAACGCCTCGGAGGAGAAGAAGCTCTGCTGCTGGGCCGTGACGTGGCCGGCCTCGACGCCGGCCTGGAACATGCCCGGGCCGCCCGCGGCGAAGAACACGGCGGGGATGATGATGACGGTCGCGCCGAGCATGGCCATCACCTGGGCGAAGTCGGTGAGCACGGAGGCGCGGAAGCCGGACCACAGGGTGTACAGCAGCACGCCCGCGGCCACGATCAGGATGCCCGCGCCGAAGGACAGCGGGGACAGCAGGGAGATCAGGGCGCCGCCGGCGATGAAGTTGGAGGTCAGGGAGATGACGGAGCCGAGCACGTTGGAACCGGCCAGCATGAGCTGCGACGAGCGGCCGTGCCGGGCGTACATCACCTCGGCGAGGGTGTGGGCGCGCGGCGCGACCGCGCGGATGCGGCGGCCGAACGGGTAGATGAACAGGATCATCAGGGCGCCCCAGAGGCCGTAGTGGAGGGGGCCGGAGACGCCGTACGTGTAGCCGGCGGTCACGGAGGCGTACATGGAGGCGGCCCAGATCCAGGTGGCCGTCATGGAGGCGGCGGACACGCCGAAGCCGATCTGATTGCCGGCCGTCATGTAGGCGTCGGCGTTCTCCTTCTTCTTGGAGATGGCCACGGACATGATCATGGTCCCGCCGTAGAACAGCGCGACGAGCAGGATCACCCCGATCACGCCGAGCTGGGTCAGGGATGCTGCGTCCTGGGAGGGCGGCATCGGACTTCCTTTCGCACGAGTGACTGTGGACGTCCCGGTCCCCCGGCGCGGTCCGGTCAGGGCACGGCTCCGCAGGGCGGAGGGTGGCGTACCGATCACGTCGCGGCCAGGGGGCCGGGGAGGTGGAGGGCATCCCGCCGGGTCCCGAGTCCACGAACGGCGAGCTCTCTGCTCAAGCCATCGCGGTCCCTCGGCCCTGGGCGGCGCTGTCAACACCGGCATCCTGGCGGAACGAGCCCACCCGGATGGCGCGATCATCACATGATCGGCGCAGAAATGGCAAAAACATAGAGCCTTTTCAGCAGGGCGGGGACCATGAGTGCCCGGCGCAGAAGCCGGACAGAATGGGCGGATGACCGTTCCTTCCGGCTCCCCGGCCGCTCCCTCCGCCCCCGCTTCCCCACGACGGCGCCGCGCCCTGGCGGCGGCGCTGGCCGTCGCCGTCGCGGTGCAGCTGGTGGTGCTGTACCTGCCGGGCGAGCAGGTGCCGGAGGCCGGGTTCACCGTGCCGGGACTGGACAAGGCGATCCACGTGGCCGTGTTCGCGCTGCCCGCGTTCCTCGCCGTGTGGCGGGGGCGGAGCGCGTGGTGGGCGCTGCCGTTCGCGGTGCACGCGCCGGTGAGCGAGCTCGTGCAGCACGCGTGGGTGCCGCTGCGGACGGGGGACCCGGTGGACGTCGTCGCGGACCTGGCGGGTGTGGTGCTCGGCGTGCTCGCCGCGTGGAGTCGCCGGATTGGAGGATCGGGGGCGGCGGGCGTATGATGTTCGGGTGCGCTCCCGCGGGAGGGCATGACCTGGGGCTATAGCTCAGTTGGTAGAGCGTTTCGTTCGCAATGAAAAGGTCAGGGGTTCAATTCCCCTTAGCTCCACGGGCCGTCCCGGTCCGCGATCCTCGAGGTCGCGGGCCGGGACTTTCTCGTGACGGGGGCGTGTGCGCCTGCCCTGCCCTCACCCCCGGGAGGGGGGCCGGCGCTTCCGGGGGGACCCGCCGGGTGTCTACAGTGCCGGGGTACGTCAGCGCGGACGTGATGCGGTCGTGTCACCGCAGGTCAGTCGCGCTTCTGCCGCCCCGCACGGGGCCGTTCGGCCCGGCCCGGGCCGGGAAGGGGACGCCGATGCGCATCAGCGTGCTCACCCACATGCTCCACCCCATTCGTTCGCCCTACGAGGGCGGGCTGGAGATGCACACGGCCATGACCGTGGAGCACCTCGTGCGCCGGGGCCACGACGTCACCGTCTACGCGCGGGAGGGCACCCGGCTGCCGGGCGACGTCGTCGCCGTGCTGCCCGCCGAGGGCGCCGGCCCGGGCCGCGCGGGCGCCCGCGTGCGCGAGGAGGCCGCCCGCCGGGCCTGCGCGCTGATCCTCGACGACGACTCCGACGCCGTCCTGAACAACTCCCTCTCCCCGGCGCCGCTCGAGCTGCTGCGCGCCCGCCCCATGGTCACCGTCCTGCACACGCCGGCCACGCTGGCGGAGGTGCTGGCCGTCGTCGACGCCCCGGACTGGACGGCCCCCCACCACCACCGGTGGGCCTCGGTGTCCGCGTCGAACGCGCTGGCCTGGCAGCACCGGCTGCCCCGGGTGGACGTGGTGCCCAACGGGATCGAGCTGCACCACTGGGTCTCCGACGCCGTCCCCGTGCGTGGCCGCGCCGTGTGGTCGGGCCGGATCACGGCGGAGAAGGGCCTGCACGTGGCGATCGACGCCGCCCGGATCGCGGGCATGGAGCTGCACTTCGCCGGGCCGATCTCGGACGAGGAGTACCACGCCCGCGAGGTCGTGCCGCGGCTCGGCCCGGACACCGTCTACCACGGCCACCTCGACCACCACGCGCTGCCGCACATGCTCGCCACGGGCGAGGTCTTCCTGGCCACGCCCCTGTGGGCCGAGCCGTTCGGGCTCGCCGTGGTGGAGGCCATGGCGCTCGGCGTGCCGGTGGCCGCGCTGCTCAGCGGCGCGATGGGGGAGATCGTCGCCCCGCAGGCCGGCGCACTGGCCGTGCACCACACGGCGCAGGAGCTCGCGGTCTCGATCCGTCACGCCCGCCGCAAGGACCGGGGACGCGTGCGCGCGTGGGCCTGCCGGTTCAGCGCGGAGACCATGGTGGAGGGCTACGTGGACCTGCTCGAGCAGGCCGCCGAGGACGCCCGTGACCTCGCCGCCGCCGAGGACGCGTACGGGTTCGACCCGCAGGGGGTCCCGCGCCCGTCCGCCGATGCGGCGGACCTGGAGTCCCTCTGATGGCTCCGGCCCGCAGGCGGGTCCTCTACTACGCCCACCAGCACGGGGCGGGGCACCTGCGGCACGCCGCCGGCCTGGCGTCGACCGGGGCGTTCGACGTGACGGTCGTGACCGCCCACCCCCGGGCGGCCGAACTGCTGCCCGCGGACGTCCCCGTCATCCCGCTGCCCTCGGACCTCGTGCCCGGCCACCAGCAGCCGGCCCGCTCACCCCTGCACTGGTCCCCGGTGGGGACCGAGATCCGGGCGCGCTTCGACGCCCTCCACGCGGCGGCGCAACGGGTGGACCCGGACGTGTGCGTGGTGGACGTGTCCGTGGAGGCGGCCCTGTTCCTGCGCCTGGCGGGCTGGCCCGTGCTGCACCGCCGCATGCACGGCGAGCGCACCGACCCCGCGCACGCCCTCGTCTACGCCGAGGCCGACGGCCTCTTCGCCCACTACGCCGCCGAGCTCGAGGTCCCCGCCTGGCGCGCCGTCCACGCGGACCGGGTCACCTACCTCGGGGTCGCGGACGTCACCGGCCGGCTCGGCACCCGCGCCACGACGACGGCGTCCGCGGGCGGCGCCCCGCGCGTCGCCGTGATCGCCGGGACAGGCGGCGGCGGGGTGCGGGCCGCGGACCTGGCCCGGGCGGCATCCGCCGTGCCGGAGGCGACGTGGGAGGTGTACGGCCCGATCGCCGGGGTGGGCGATCCGGAGGCGCCGGGCGGGCTCGCGGCGGAGGCGATGCCCGCCACCGTGACGCTGCACGGCTGGGTCCAGGCGCCGGCCCGCCGGGCCGCGGACGCCGACGTCGTGGTGGTCTCGGCCGGGCACAACGCCGTGGTGGACGCCGCCCGCTCCGGCCGCCCTGTGGTGCTCGCCCCCGAGCCGCGGCCGTTCGACGAGCAGCGCGTGTTCGTCCGCGAGATCCACCGGGCCGCGGGTGTGCCGTGGTGCGCGTGGGAGGACCCGGACGCGGACTGGGCCGGCGCGGTGCGCGGCGCCCTCGCGGACCCGGCCGCCGCCGACCGGCTCGCGGGCCTGCTGCTCGTGGCGCCGGGCGAGTACCGGCGGCGCTGGGAGGCGGCGATCGAGGGTGCCCTGGGCTGAGTCCGGCACGCCCCCGGCGCCTCGCCCCTCAGTACGCGGCGTCGTCGCGGCGGGCGGCCGTCAGCTCCGCCTCCGTGGGGTGACGCAGCAGCTCGAGCCGCTCGCCCTCGGGGTCCCACGCGATCAGCCCCGCGTCCGCGAACGCGCGCAGCCACCCCTCCATGGCCCATCGGCCGTGCACCTGCCGGAAGCGGCGGGCGTTGACCAGGATGTCCTCGAGGTGGTGCAGCGGCGGGGTCATCACGCCGTGGTGCTGGTGGAACGCCTCGGCGGGGCTGAACCGCAGCGTCAGGCCGGCGTCGCGGGCGCGGAAGGCCAGGTCCGTGTCCTCGGCGCCGTAGCCGGTGAAGCCCGCGTCGAAACCGCCGATGCGGGCCAGGTCCGCGCGCCGCAGTGCCAGGATCAGCGTCCACACGAGGTGCCACTCGTCCGAGGGGCCGGCGGTCAGGTGCGCGCGTGCCCGGTGGGGCAGGGAGAGGCGGCGCAGCAGGGCGTCGGCGCGGTGCGAGGTCAGGTCGGCCTCCCCGACGTCGCGGGTCCAGCCCGGCCGCAGGTAGCGGGGCCGGCCCATCACCACGGACCCGGGGTGGGCCGCGACCTCGGTGGCCAGCACGCCGACGGTCTCGGCGGCCGGGATGCAGTCCACGTCGAGGAAGACGAGGATCTCGCCGGTGGCGAGCTCGGCCGCGCGGTTGCGGGCCTGCGCCAGGGGCAGCCCGGCGTCGGCGGCCACGTGCCCCACGGTGACGGGCAGGTCCGTGGCCGGGACGCGCCCGTCCGGCTGGCCCATGAACACCACGACCACCTGGTCCGGGCGGCGGTGGGAGCGCTCCAGCCCGGCGATCACGCGGGCCAGGTGCTCGTCCCGGTGCCCCGTGATGACCAGCACGGACACGCTCGGCAACGCTCCGCGCGCCCGGGCGAGGGCCTCGCGGTAGACGGCCACGTGTGCGGCCGCCACGCGACGGCGCTGCCGGGCCCGGGCGGCGGGATCGGCGGGGGCCGTGCGCGCGCGGGCGCGCACCAGCGTCTCGAGCGCGTCGGCGAGGGAGTCGGGATCCTCCGGGTCGAACGCGGCGAGCGAGTCGGGGGTCAACCAGGCGCCGGACTGGTCCGCGATGTGCCCGATGTCCGCGACGGCCACCGGCACCCCCAGGTCCCGGCACATCTCCACCCAGCCCGAGTGGGTGCCGATGCGGTACGGCAGCACGGACACGTCCACGTCGCGCAGCAGCGCGTGCAGGGCGGGGTCGTCGAGCCGGTCGTGCTGCCACAGCTCGAAGCCGTGGTGGGCACAGCCCGCGCGCAGCGCGGCCAGGGCGTCCTCGTCCTGCACGGTGTCCTGGACCTCCACGGTCACCCGCGCGTCGACACCGCGCTCGGCCAGCGTCCCGACGGCGGCGGCGAGCACCGGCAGCAGCGCCACCGGGGCCACCTGGGCGCGCAGGTCCTTGGCGTGCACCAGCAGGCGGGCGGGGGCGGCCGCGCCGTCGCCGTCGTCGGACGCGTCGGGGGGCAGCGCGCCGGGGGCGTCGTCGTCGCCCTGCGCCACGAGGTCCTCGAGCGGGACGATGTGCGGGTGGGGGACCACGAGGGCGCGCACGCCGTAGTCGCGGGCGAGGGTCGCCGCGGCGCCGGGGGTGAGCGTGAGCACGGCGTCCGCGCGGCCCAGCAGCACGGCCAGGCGGTCTCGGTGGGGGCCCTGGTCCGTCAGGTGCGGGTTCTCGAGGTCGTGCACGGTCACGACGACGGCGCCCCCGTGCGCGTGCTGCGCGTCCAGGGCGGCGGCCAGCTGGGCGGGGCTGAAGTGCTCGAAGCCGAAGTGCACGTGCAGCACGTCCGGGCGGTGCTCGGCCAGCCACTCCGCGTGCAGGGCCCGGGGCGGCCACCACTGGTGCGCGGGCGCGCCCGGCACCGGCGGGTCCGGCAGGAACTCCACGTCCGGCGCGGCGCCCGGGTCGAGGGGGCGGATCGCGCGGGTGTACGGGTGCTGCGCGGGCACGTGCTGGACGGTGATGCTCACGGGGGAGGGCCTCCTGACCTGGGGGATGCGATGCCGCGCGGGCGGCGTGTCCCCGTCCCGGGTCGGGGGTCGCGAAATCTAGTCTGTCAGGGCAGGATCGGAGAATCGGAGCAGCGGCATCCTGTCCGTTCCGGCGCGCCGCCGCGTCGAGGAGCGCCGCCGCAGGTGAAGGGGATCGTGGACGTGGACTCGCAGCCGCAGGGGCGTGTGCTGTACGTGACCGTGGGCGCGCCGGAGCACGGCGTGGTGCGCCATGGCCGGCAGACCGCCGCCGCCCTCCGTCGGGTGGGCGCCGAGGTGGAGCTGCTCACGGCGGAGGACGTCGCGGCGTTCCGGGGCCTCGTGCCCGTGCTGGAGGAGGCGCGCGCGCTGGGCGCCGCCGTGCACCTGGACGTCACGGACGCGCTGTTCGGCCCCACCGCGACCGCCGCTGCGGACCTGCTCGTCGACGTCCTGCCCGAGGGCACCACGCTCACCCTGCACGACATCCCGCAGCCCGCCGAGGGCGACGGCCGCTACCGCCGCCGCGGCGAGGCATACGCGCGGCTCGCCCAGGCGGTGGACGGCGTCGTGGTCTCCTCGCAGCACGAGCGGGCGCTGCTGGCGGACCTGGTGGACGTGGCCGCGGACGTGGTCCCGCTGCCCGTTCAGGACCGCCGGGCCGCGGCCGCCCGCGCCGAACCGGTGGTGCCGGAGAGCATGGCCGGCCTCGACCGGGACCTCGTGCTCTTCGGCTTCGTCTACCCGGGCAAGGGGCACGCCCTCGCCCTGGAGGCCCTCACCGAGCTGCACCGCCAGTGGGGCCCGGACTCCGGGGCGCCGCGCCGGCTGACGGCGCTCGGACCCGTCAGCATCGGGCATGACGACCTCGTGGCGGAGCTGACCCGCGACGCCGAGGCGCGCGGCCTGGAGTTCCGCGTCACCGGGTTAGTGCCGGACGAGTTCGCGGACGCGGCCCTGCTCTCGGCGGGCATCCCGTTCGCGGCGCACCGCAACGTGTCCGCGTCCGGGTCCCTGGCGGCGTGGACCTCGGTGGGGCGGCGGGCCATCGCCTCCGCCGGCCGCTACACGGAGGAGATGGAGCGCCTGCGCCCGGGCACCCTGCGGCTCGTGCACCCGAACGGGTCGCCGGCCTTCGCGATGGCCGAGGCGATCGCCGAGGCGGTCGAGGACCCCGAGCGCACGTGGCTGGACCCCGGCGTGGACCTCTCGCCCGGGGCCGAGGACTGTGCGCGGATGCTCTTCGACGTGCTCCGCCGCGTGCACAGGTGGACGTGAGCGCCGCCGTCTCCGTGGTGGTGCCCTACTACCGGGCCCAGGCGGACCTCGACCGGCTCACGGCCGCGCTCGCGGCCCAGCGCGGTGTGACCGGCGGGCTGCAGCTCGTGGTGGCCGACGACGGCTCGCCCGTCCCGCCCCGGGTGGGCCCGGACCTGCCGTTCGACGTGGTGACCGTGCGCCAGCAGGACCGCGGGTTCCGCGCCTCGGCGGCCCGGGCGCTCGGGGCGGAGGCGGCCGACGGCGACGTGCTCGCCTTCCTCGACGGGGACATGCTCCCCGAGCCCGGGTACCTCGCCGCGGCGCTGGCGGCGGTGGCCGAGGCGCCCCGGGACGCCGCGGTGGTGGGCCGGCGGCGGCACCTGGCCGAGGCCTGGCTGGAGCGGGCCTGGGCGGACGGCTGGCGGCCCGGGGGCGAGGTGCCCGCGGACGCCCGCCTGGCCGAGCCGGCCTGGCTGCGCGAGGGGTACCGGGCCACGGACGACCTGCGCCGCGCCGACTCCACCGGCTACCGGTACGTCATCTCGGCCGTGCTCACGGTGGCGCGCGAGGTCTACGAGGACGCCGGCGGCTTCGACCCTGCGTTCATCGGCTACGGCGGGGAGGACTGGGAGCTGGCGCACCGGCTGTGGCGCGTGGGGGCGGCCCTGCGCCACGCGCCGGACGCGGTGGCGTGGCAGGCCGGTGCCGACTTCGGCGGACGCGGCGACGCCGCCGAGGCCGCCCGGGTGAAGGCCCGCGAGGCGCTCGTGCTGGCCTCCCGCATCCCCGCGACGACGGCCCGCGGCCACGGCCTGTCCCTGGCTGGCCCGCTGCGGGTCGGGGCGCGCGTGCGGGTGCCGGAGGGCACGGACGGCGCGGCGGCGGCCGTGGTGGCGGTGGACGCCGTGCTGCGCGCGGCGCCGGGGGCGCGGGTCGGCGTCGTGGGCGGCCTCGACGAGGCGGCGGCGCGGGCGCTCGGCGACCCCCGCGTGCGGCTGCTGGGCGAGCCCGACGGCGGCGCGGCGGCGGCCGAGGACCTGCCGCCGACGCCGGCGCGCGGCGACCTCGACGCCGTGCGGTCGGTGTCCGACTGGTCCGTGGACGTGCGCGTGCCGCTGCGGCCCGCCGGGGCCGGCGCCCGCCCTGACGCGGACGCCGTCGCCGCGTGGCTGCTGCGCCTGGAACGGGCCGGCGTCGAGCGCGTGGAGGTGCTGGGTGAGCCGGGCGAGCGGGGCGAGCGGGGCGTGCTCGCCGTGCTGACGTGCGCACGGGCGCGGTGGCGGCGCCGGCGGGGCGGGACGGCGTGGGGGTGGCGGGTGCCCGCCTCCCGGCCCCGCCCCGGACGAGCCGATCATCCCGGAGTCCCTGCGCCAGCGCCACGGCACGGAGCCATCCGTGCCGCCCGCGGGCGCGCACCGGTGGGCGCCGCCGTCACCGGCACCCGTCGCGGCGTCCGCGGCACCGGCCGCGCGCGGGGGCGGCGTGGTCTGGAAGCTCGCGGGCACGGCCATGGTGGGGATCGCGCTGGGCGCCGCCCTGTTCTTCGTGGCGAGCATCTCGGTGATCATGGAGTACCTGGAGGACGGGCGCGGCTCGGACGCCACCGTGGGCATGGGCATCGCGGCGCTCTCCGCGTTCCTGGCCTGGTGGTTCGGGAAGACGGGCGTCGACTGGATCCGTCGCGAGGACGGCTGAGGAGAGAGGACGCAGGCGTGCACGAGGACGAGGGACGACGCCGGCACTACGGCCACTTCTACGGGCTCGAGGACCTGCCCGAGGGCGACCTGCTGCTGGTGTGGGGCAACTGCCAGGGCGAGTCGTACCGGCGGCTCCTCGGCGGGGAGCCCGGCACACCGCTGCACGGGGCGGACCTGGTGAGCGTCCGCGTGCCGCCCGCCTTCGAGGTCCAGCCGGACGAGGTCGCGCACCTGGAGCGGCTGCTGCCGCGCGTGAAGGCGCTCGTCACCCAGCCGATCCCGCACGACTACCGGGGCATGCCCATCGGCACGGGCCAGCTCGTGGCCCGGCTGCCCGAGGACGCTGCCGTGGTGCGGATCCCCGTGGTGTACGACGTCTCGCGCTTCCCCTGGCAGGTCACCCTCCGCAACTGGAAGTTCGCGCCCGGGGCGGCCGAGCGGCCGGGGGAGGACCCGCCCGTCGTGCCGTACCACGACCTGCGCGTGCTGGCCGAGGCGGCGACGGGCCGTCGTCGGGAGGTGGCGCCGGCGGCGATCCGCGAGGCCGCGGCCGCGTCCGTGCAGGCGCTGCGGGCGAGGGAGGAGGCGAAGGGGACACTGTCCATGGCGGATCTCGTGGCGGCGGAGCGGGGCGTCGGCTTCTACACCGTGAACCACCCGACCAACACGGTGCTGACCCGCGTGGCCGAGCGCGTGGCCGAGCGCCTGCCGGGCGACGTCGCCGTCCAGCCCGTGCCCGCCTCCCGCGTGCTGCTCGGCGGGGTGCGCGCCCCGCTCGAGGCGGTCGTGGTCGAGGCCCTCGACCTCGACGCCGAGCCGACCGAGGACTGGACCGTGGCCGGACAGACCGTTCCGGCCGAGCAGCTGCGACAGACCCACCTGGACTGGTACGCGCAGAACCCGCAGGCCGTGGAGGTCGGGATGCGCAAGTACGCCGACCAGCTGCGGCTGCTGGGCCTCGCGGGCTAGCGCCGGCTCCGGCCCCCAGTGGAGGATGGGCGGCACGTCCCGTCCACCGCGGAGCACGTCTGCGGGGGCGGTCGTACCGTTCCCTTGACCCCGTTACCCCACGGAGGACCACGTGACCGAGCAGTACGACATCCTGATCGTCGGTGGCGGCAACGCCGGCGTGTCCTTGGCCGCCGCACTGCGGCGGAAGCGGCAGGGCCGGGTCGCCATCGCCGACGGCCAACAGCTGCACCGCTACCGGCCGATGCTGAACTACGCGGCGGGCGGGCAGGCGGACATGGCCCGGTTCGAACGGCCGATGCGATCCGTCATCCCGGACGGGGTCGAATGGATCCCGGACCACGTCGTGGCCGTGGACGCCGAGGAACGGACCGCGGTGACGACCACCGGGCTGACCGTGGGCTTCCGCCACCTGGTGCTCTGCCCGGGGCTGACCCCGTGGTGGGGTGCGATCGACGGGCTGCGTGAGGCCTACGCCGCCGGATGGGCGGCGAGTGCGCACGTGCCCGAGCACGTGGACGCCGCCCGGGCGCTGCTGTCGCGTGTGGCCGCGGGGGACCGTGTGGTGGCGAATGTGCCGGCTGAGCCCTCCTCGTGCGGCGGCACCGTGCTCAAGGCGCTGTTCCTGGCCTGCGCGGCGTGGGAGCGCAAGGGGATCCTGCCGGACGTGGACGTCCACCTGGTGACCCCGTACGGCCGGATCCTGGACCGGCAGACCATCGACCCCGCTCTGGCCGAGGCCGTGGCGAGGTACGGCGTCCACGTGCACGCCGGCGCAGAGGTGAACGCCGTGGACCATGAGGCCCGCGAGGTGGTGCTCAACACCGGTGAGCGGATCACCGACGTGGCGGCCGCGTACATCACGCCCGTGGTGCGGGCCCCGGAGTTCATCGCCGAGGCGGGCCTGGCGGACGACGGCGAGGCCGGCCTGGCAGCCGCGGATCCCGAGACCCTGCGGCATCCCGTGCACCCGCACGTGTGGGCGCTGGGCGACGCCGCCGCCCTGGGCACACGGCCCTCCGGCGGTGCCCTGCGCCGGCAGGTCAAGATCCTGGCCCAGAACATCCAGGCCGCGGACGCGGGGAAGCCGCTCCAGAAGTACGACGGCTACACCGTGATCCCCGTGATGGTCAGCCGGGACGAGCTGGTCCTGGACGAGCACGTCCGCGACGGCTCCGAGGACCGGTCGATCCCCGGCGTGGACCTGACGACGCCGCGGAAGAGCACGGCGGCCTTCGACCGCTTCGGCCAGCCCCGGATCTACTGGCACCGACTGCTCAAGGGGAAGGTCTGAGCCCAGCGTTCTCGCCGACGCGACACATGCGGCGGACGTGCTGTCGTTCGGGAAACGGCGCCCTGCCGACGACGCCGCCCTCAGTCGTCGCGGCCCCGCACCGGGCGCTCCTCGAGCGTGGTCTGCACGACGCGCCCGCGCTCCCAGCTGTTCGCGCCCGGCACCACGTCCGGGACCGGGATGTCCGCGCGGTTGCGCCGCTTGGCCGCGGTGTCCACGCCCACGCGCTCGTCCCGGGCGCGCAGGAGGGCCTCGTCCACCTGGCCGTCGCCGGTGAGGCCCATCATCAGCTGGGGGATGCCGTACGGGAAGTCGTCCCGGTCGTACTGCCAGGTGTGGAACGTCTTCCCGTAGGTGTGGATGAGGTCTTCGAAGTAACTGTGCTCGGCCAGCTCGGGCACCCCGGGGGCCGTGAGGGCGCCGGAGCTCACCTCGTAGTGGTGGCTGTGCCACAGGCGCCGCTCCTCGTCGGGGAGGCTGCGGAACCGCTCCTCGCTGATGATGTACTCGATGCCGATCAGCCGCGCGTCCGGCGCGTTGCGGTCGAAGATCACGCACTGGTGCAGGTCGTGGCGCAGGTGGATGCAGAAGTGGCTGGCTTCGACCTGTCGGCCGAGGTCGTCGGCGTAGAAGTGCAGTCCGTTGAGATAGGTGCTCATCGCGCCCATGGGGTACTTCGGCTGGACCAGGCCGGATGCCGCGTCCAGGAGGCGGTGCTTGAGCGGGTGGCCCTTCCCGACGGCGGCCATGAGGGCGATCTTGCGGGTTGCGGTGACGGCGGCCGCGGTGCCCAGTCCGGCGGCGAACCCGAGGGCGGTGGAGGACAGGCGATGGGTGCTCATGGCCTCACGCTAGGAGCGCGGGGCGGACTCGGCCAGGGTGGTGGAGCTGCCGGATGCCGCGTCCAGGAGGCGGGCCCGACGACGGCCCCCCGCCTCAGGCGATCCGGTGGAGCCGGTGCTCGCCGTCGCCGACGCCGAAGACCGCGCGCGTGCGCACCGACGAGCCCAGCTCGCTCACGTAGTCGACCACGCGGAAGCGGGCCTCGAGCATCTGGGCGGAGAGGTCCACGCGGAGGTAGCCGCGCAGGTCGTTGTTGAACTTGATGTGCGGGTTCCACGCGAGCGCCTCCGCGGCGGCGTCCGAGCCGTCGCCGCCCGAGGTGATCGACGTGGTGATGAGCTCGACGCCCACGGACTCCGAGGAGAGGTCGTTGAAGTCCTGCTTGATGTCCGAGGCGAAGGCCTCGTGGATGTCGCCGGTGAGCACCACCGGGTTGCGGACGCCCGCCGCGGTCCACGCGCTGACCACGCGGTCGCGCGAGGCGACGTAGCCGTCCCACGTGTCCATGTCGCCCCACAGCAGCGGGCCGGAGGTGCGGTCGTACTGCACGAACGGCACCTGCTGCGTGATGAGGTCCCAGCGGGCGACCGAGGTCTCGAAGCCCTCGCGCAGCCACGCCTCCTGCGCCGCGCCCGTGATGGTGCGCCGCGGGTCCCGTGCGTCGGCGTCGACGACCTTCACCAGGTCCAGGTTGGCCTGGTCCGAGCGGTACTGGCGCGTGTCCAGGAGGTGGAACGTGGCGAGGTCGCCCCAGTGGACGCGGCGGTAGAGCTGCATGTCGATGCCGCGGGGCACGGACGACGCGCGGAGCGGCATGTTCTCGTAGTACGCCTGGAACGCGGCGGCGCGGCGCGCGAGGAAGTTCGGGTCCCAGATCTCCGGGGTCTCGTCCGCCCAGTTGTTCTCGAGCTCGTGGTCGTCGAAGATCACGAGCCACGGGGCGGCGGCGTGCGCGTCCTGCAGGTGCGGGTCCGTCTTGTACTGCGCCATGCGGGCCCGGTACTGGGCGAGGGTGCGGGACTCCCCGTTCCTGTGGGCGCGCGGGACGCCCGAGGAGACCGGGTACCCGTACGGCATGATCTCGTAGTAGTAGTCGCCCAGATGGACCATGAGGTCGGGACGCTCGGCGGCCATGTGGCCGTAGGCGGTGAAGTAGCCGTGCTCCCAGTTGGCGCACGAGGCGACCGTCATGGTGAGGCGGCCCGGGTCCGAGCCGCGGGCGGGCGCGGTGACCGTGCGGCCGACGCGCGAGAGGTGGCCGAGCGCGCGGAACCGGTAGAAGTACTCGCGGCCGGGCTTGAGGCCGGTGAGCGTGACGTGCACGGCGTAGCCCTGCGACCGGTCCGTGGTGACGGCGCCCGACCGGACGACCTTGCGGAAGCCCTCGTCCGTGGCCACCTGGTACTCCACCCGGAACGCCTGGTCCGGCATGCCGCCGAGGCCGTCGAGCGCGAGCGGGTCCACGGCCAGGCGGGTCCAGATCACCGCGCCGTCGGGCCACGGGTCGCCCGAGGCGACGCCGAGCGTGAACGGCGTGGGGCCGGTGGCCGCGTGGGCGGTGCCGGCCGGCGTGGACAGCAGCGCCGCGGAGGCGACGACGAGGCCGGCCCCGCCGAGGAGGGTGCGGCGGGAGACGGGGTGGGCGGTCGGGTGCGCGGGATCAGTGTGCGAGGTCACCCGTGCAGGGTGGCAGGGGCGGGTGACGCGGACGTGACCGGGCGGTGACGGCGGGGTGGGGCGGCCGGCGGGCGCGACGTCGGTCCATACGGCACGCGACAATGCGCAAAATTCATTTGCGCTAATCGTCTATAGACTAAGGCTCACCCCTCTTGTGCTATTCGCAGGCCGGAGTAATCTCGATTCCAGCAGCACCGTCCCAGTCCGGGGCGGGCCCTAACCGGGAGGATCACGCCATGACCACCGCCGTCCGCACCTGCGCCGCCAGTGCCTGCGCCTTCAACGCCGAGACGTCCTGCAACGCCCTGGCCATCACCGTCGCCGGCTCCGACCGCACGCCCGGCTGCGGCACCTTCGTCCAGCTGGACGTCCGCCGCCCGGTGACCGAGGGCGCCTCGACCGTCGGTGCGTGCCACCGCCTCGAGTGCACCTACAACGCCGACCTCGCCTGCACCGCCGAGGGCATCGAGGTCACGGACGTGGCCACCTGCGCCACCTACACGATCGGCTGACGCCGCCCCTCAGGGGTGGGAGACCCGCGCCGGGATCGCGTCCAGCAGGCGCCGCCAGGCGTGCCGGGGGCTGTGGTCGAGCCGGCCCGCACCGGGCAGGGCCACGTGCACCGCAGTGGTCTCGCCGTCGCGGACGCGCAGCAGGGTCACCCCGGCTTCGTCCGCGTCGAGGGCGTGGGCGGGGGACTCGGACAGGGGTTCGGTGCCGACCTGCAACGGGGTGCTCGCGCCCGGCAGCAGGCCCAGGGCGACGGCGTCAGCCAGGTCCGCGAGCACCTCGGGGGCGGTGCCCAGCACGTCGTCCGCCAGGTCTGCGAGCTCGGCCCGGTCGACGAGCCCGCGCGACGTGAGCGGCAGGGTGTGGCGGCAGAACACGGCGACGCCGTCGACGTCGTGCAGCAGGATCCGCTGGGTCTCGACGACGCCCACGCGCACCCGCGGGCCGACGTCGGCGACGAGGTCCGCGACGCGGCCGCGCAACCCCAGCTCCGCGACCTCGGCCGAGTCCCGGCACCAGCGCAGGGTGCCGAGCAGATGCACGGACGCCAGGCGGGTGGGGAGCGTGAGGTCCAGGGCGTCGCGCAGGACGTCCACGCGCACGTCCAACGGCGCGGGCGTGTGGAACGCACCGAGCGAACCGAGGAGGTTGGGGACGTGGGCGACCACGAGACGGCCGTCCGCGCTCACGCCGTGGACGGCCGTCGTGAGCGTCTCGCCGGCGCGGAAGGCCGTGACCTCGACGGAGCCCTCGCCGCGGAGCAGCCGCTGGGCCAGCAGCAGACGACGGGACGCCACGGGCGGCAGCGGATGGGCGGGGTGCGTGGAGGCGTGGGCCATGGGGGTCCTTCCGGCGGGGGTCCGTGAACCAGTAAGGCACACCTCAGTGAGATACGCAAGGCAAGTGTTGTGTATTTGTCACGTGTGGGGCGGTGAGGGCATGTGTCAGGGATCCTCTGCGGATCTGACCCTTCTCGGTGGCCGTGGCCGGGTCAGAAGGGTCAGACGCGCAGAAGATTTCCCCCGGGAGTAGGGGCTGTCACTCCCGGGTCCGCTGCCGGGAACGGCGGAGCTCCTCAGCGCGACGACGGGGTTGGCTTCGCGCGGGTGGTGCGCCCGGGGCGCCGCCGTCGTCGCGTGCTGCCGAGAGCAGGGCGAGATGGAGGTCGAGCGACCGCGGGGGCGTGTGCCAGTCGGGCCCAAGGACGGCGCCGAGCTGCTCCAGTCGTTGAAGGACCGTGTTGCGGTGGAGGAAGAGCCGACGGGACGTCTCGGCCACGTTCATTCCCGCGTCCAGGTAGGCCAGTGCGGTCTCGCGGAGTGCCGAGGCACGCTGGGGCGGCAGGTCGCGCAACGGCGCCAGCGGGCGGGCCGTCACGTCCTTGCTCGCCTCGCCGGCCCCGGCGAGGACCATGCCCACGGCGCCCACGGTCGACGCGTCCACGGCGTGGAGCCCTCCGGCCACCCGGCTGACGGCGAGGGCGTTCTCCAGCGTGTGGAACGCTCCCGGCAGATCGCGGAAGTGCTCGCCCGGCCCAAGGAAGGCCATCTGCCAGACGGCCTCCGTCGCATGCCGAACTGCCGCCTCCACGCGGGCAGGCACATCCGGGCGGTCACCGACCACGCACCATGTGCCTCCCCGCGGGGCGCTGAGGCGCACTCCCGCCACGGGTGAGAGCACTCGTTCGGCGAACTGGGGTTCGGGTACGGCGGCGAGATCGATGACGACCAAGCTGACCTGTGAATCCTCGCGCAGGCCGAGCTCGGCGAGCGCCCGACGCCGTCGCACGCTTCCACCGGCGGAATCGTCGACGAGTTCGGCCAGCAAACCGGCGCCCGCCTCGAGCTCGGTGGCGCGCCGCGCGCTGCGGAGCCGTCGTGCGAGCAGGAGGTGCTGCGCGGTCCTGAGCAGGGCCTTCTCCTCGGCAGGGTCGAGGGCGCGGCGGACGGCGAGCCAGTCGCGCGCGTCCCGATCTGCGGGAACGAGCGTCCAGGTGCAGCCGTCCGGCGCCACGACCTCGTGGGCCACGCCCGCGGTGTGACGCGAGGGGAGGGCGGGGGCGGGCCGCAGCGGCGACGTCGGACGTTCGGGGGAGAGGAGTTCCACCTCCACCCCCAGGTGCTCGGCGGCCCGATTGAGCACGGCCGTCTCATTGGGCTCTTCCAGCAGGGACTGGCATTGGCGCGAGGAGAGCTCATCCAGGCGAGTGAGCTCACGCAGGGACTGGCGCTCGTGATCCCGGTCTGCGTCCGCGCGCCCCACGGCGTTGAGTGCCTCCGTGTAGCGATGTGCGTTCTGGATCGCGATGGCGGCATGTTTGGCGAGTGACTCGACGATGGTCATCTCGGAGTGGGTGAACCTCCGGGCGCGACGTTCGGCGACCATCAGGGCGCCGAGCGGTCGGCCGTCGACGACGAGGGGTGAGCCCATGATCGCGTGGACGCCCTCGGCCTGCACCGCGTGGTCCACCTGGGGGATGTGGGTGATCGTCGGGTCGTTGGAGTAGTCGAGGCTCTGGAAGGGTGCCAGACCCTCCGCCACCTTCCCGAGCACTCCTGTGCCGATGGGCATGCGGATCGTCCGGTAGGCGTGGGTCACGACGCCCTCGGCCCGGCGGATGTACGTCTCACCTGCTGCGTGGTCATTGAGGCTGAGATAGGCCATGTCCGTCCCGACGAGGGCTCGAGTGCGCCGAACGATGGACGCCAGGACGGATTCGGTGTCGGCCAGTTCCGCCAGGTCGGCAGCCGTGTCGAGCAGGGCTCGGAGGAGGCGGTGGTCGAGGGCGTCAGTGGTCACTCTGCCAACTTTATTCGGTGAGAGATGGACTGGATGTCTATAGCGCTGGACGGGGAGCGCTGGTGGGATGGGACGAGGCCCTGAGGCCTACATCACACATCCCCGTCGTGGAAGGCGCTCACATGCAGATCCGTGGAGCTGTTCTCGAGGAGATCGGCCGGCAGAGGCCGTACGCCTCGTCCCGTCCCCTCACCATCTCGGACCTGGAGCTCGATCCCCCGGGCGCAGGCGAGATCCTCGTCCGCATGGAGGCCTCGGGCGTGTGCCACTCGGATCTGTCCGTGGTGAACGGTCATCGCGTTCGGCCCGTCCCCATGCTGCTCGGCCACGAGGCCGCCGGGATCGTCGAGGAGCTCGGTGAAGGTGTCGACGACGTGGAGATCGGCCAGCGGGTCGTCATGACGTTCCTGCCTCGATGCGGCGAATGCGATGCGTGCAAGACCGACGGTCGCCTGCCCTGCACACCCGGCACGGAGGCGAACAACGCCGGCGTCCTCCTGGGCGGCGGGGTCCGACTCCACCGCGACGGCGACGAGGTGTTCCACCACCTGGGCGTCTCCGGATTCGCGACCCACGCGGTCGTGAATCGGAAGTCCGTGGTGCCCGTCGGCTCTGACGTGCCGGCCGCCGTCGCTGCGGTCCTGGGATGTGCCGTGCTGACCGGCGGCGGCGCCCTGCTCAATGCCGCGGCCCCGGAGGGCGGCGACTCCATCGCGATCGTCGGCCTCGGCGGCGTGGGGGTCGCCTGCCTTCTGACGGCGGTGGCGAGCGGTGTGCAGGAGATCATCGCCGTGGACATGTCCGAGGAGAAGCGGGAGCTCGCCCTCAGCTATGGCGCGCATGCCGCCTACTCACCCGAAGAGATGGCGGAGCGCGGCATCAAGACCACCCACGCCGTCGAGTGCGCCGGCCATCCGGCGGCCTTCACAACGGCGTTCAACGCGACGTCGCCGGGCGGCAGGACCGTCACGGCAGGGCTTCCCTCGCCGGAGCAGACGGCGGAGATCTCACCGCTCACCATCACGGGTGAGGCCCGCACGATCATCGGCTCGTACCTGGGCACCTCCGTGCCCGCTCGCGACATCCCGCGATACGAGCAGATGTGGCGTGAAGGTCGGCTGCCCGTGGAGAAGCTCGTCTCCGCGACCATGCGGCTCGACGACATCAACGAAGCGATGGACCAGCTGGCCGATGGCCGTGCGGTCCGTCAGATCATCGAATACTGAAGGCCACGGACATGACGACTACTGCGCATCACTCGCTGGACGAGGAAGGCATCGGGGAAGTCTCCCCGCACTGGAAGGCAGGGCCCTTCCAGATCCGCCTGCCGTTCGTGCACTACCGCTTCGAGTGGCCGGACTACGTCCAGGGCCTCTTGATGTGCGCCGTGGACCTGGCGGCCATCCCTCTGATGATCGAACTGCTCGGCATGCCGTTCGAGGTGGCCCTCGCCGTCGTCGTGTTCAACGGCCTCCTGTACCTCACCCATCACCTCCTCGGTGACCCGGTGGTTCCCGGGTGGATCACCCCGGCGATCCCGCTGGTCATGGCCTACTGCTCAGCGTTCCCCGAGGGGGAGGAGCGTGTGCATGCACTCATCGCGTTCCAGTTCATGCTGGGCGTCTTCTCCATCACGTTGGGTGCGACGGGACTCGCCTCCAAGGTGGTCTCGCTGATCCCCTCCGCCATCAAGGCGGGCGTCCTGGTGGGTGCGGGAATCGCCGCCGTCCAGTCACTCTTCGTCGCCGGAGGGCGTTTCGAGACCTTCCCGGTCACCATCACGATCGCGGTGGGGATCGCCTTCCTCCTGCTCTTCTCCAGCCGGTTCACCGCGATGCGGACCAAGAACCCGATGTGGCGCACGATCGGCAACCTGGGCATCCTCCCGGTGATCCTCCTGGCCGTGGTCATCGCACCCCTGGCCGGCGAAGCGCCCTGGCCGACCATCGAGTGGGGGTTCAACACCCCGGACTTCGCAGGCCTCTTCGCCGGGTACACGATCTTCGGCATCGGCCTCCCGCCGGCCTCGATGTTCCTCACCGCGCTGCCCACCGTCCTCGCGACCTACATCGTCGTGTTCGGCGACGTCCTCCAGGCCCGGGCGATCCTCAAGGAGGCCGACCAGATCCGCACGGATGAGGCGGTCGTGTACAACCCGGACCGTGCCCACCTGATCTTCGGCGGCCGCAACACCCTCATGTCCATGATCGGTCCGGACGTGGCCATGTGCGGACCGATCTGGTCTGCCATGCACGTCGTGATCGTGGAGCGCTACAAGGAGGGCCGCAAGGCCATGAAGTCGATCTTCGGCGGGGCAGGGTCGTTCCGGTGGGGCACGAACACCGGGCTCCTGCTGCTGCCGATCGTGACGCTGGTGCAGCCGGTGCTCGGGGTGGCTCTGGCCCTGACCCTGCTCATCCAGGGATTCGTGTCCGTGAAGGTCGGCATCATGGAGGCCCGCAGCGTCAAGGATCTGGGAATTGCGGGAGTCACCGCGGCGGTGCTGGCGTCCAACGGTGCCGCATGGGGCCTGGCGACGGGCGTCATCCTCTGCCTCGTGATCTACGGCCGGGACTTCTTCCGCGGTGAGCCAGATGCCACCTTCGAGGCCATGCTCCGCGCGGAGGAGGGCCAGGCCGCCGAGAGCTGACGTCTCACGGGCCGCAGCCTTCGACCGAGGCCCCGGGATGCATCGTTCACTGTGATGCAGACCGGGGCCTCGGTGCGTGAGTCTGGCCGCCGGAGGGTCTGCCATCTCCCCGGGGAACACCCAGTCCAGATCCCCGGCCGCCTGGGCCATGGGCTGGGTCTTCTCCAACACCCGCTCTCATCTGGTCTGAGCGGCCTTCATCGGGTCCGAACCGGAGCCGGAATCTTCTGCGCATCTGCCCCTTCTGGCGGCCGCGGGCCTGGTCAGAAGGGTCAGATGCGCAGATGATTCCCGAGGTTGCCGAGCATCACTCGCCGGTCCGCCTCCGGGAACGGCGGAGCTCCGCAGCACGACGACGGGCCTGCTCGAGGTCGTCCGTGGAGAGGATGAACTCGGTCTCCGCCGAGTAGCCGACATCGACGGCGCGCAGGACCTCGCCCGGACGGCCACCCGGAGGGACGCCGAAGGCCGCTGACGTCACGCCGAGTTCGTCGATGCCTGGGAACCAGCGGGCGAACTGCTCCTGGAGACCCTCGTCCACGACGTACAGGTAGGTCCCGCGGACGCCGCGCGTCAGGAGCACGTTGTAGATGTTGATGACGTACTCGCGCAGGTCCTCGTCCGAGTAGGTGCGGCTGAGGTAGCCGTTGTTCTTCTTGCCACCCGTGTCCGCATAGTCGGCACGGGAGAAGACCACCCGCTGGGCCGTGTCGTCCCACTGCAGGTCGGGGCCGATGACGACGCCGGCGTAGTTGAGGTCGTACCCCTGGAGGGTGTGGATGGAGCCGATCTCGTCGAGTGAGCCGGGGGAGTCGACCCAGTCGGTGTCGGCGACGTTCCACGGCATCTGTACCCCGTCGAGCTCGATGTCCCAGTCCGGCTTCGACGGATTCGTGCGGAAGCCCTTGCTCTGCCACTTCCAGGCGAACCCGGCGGCAAGACGGGCGAGGGTGAACTCGGTGTCGCGCGCACGGATCGCCTCACGCATCGCGCCGAAGTCCGTGAACAAGCGCAGGTCGTACTCGCCCAGGTCCGGGGCCGGGGGGTGCTCGCCTCGGAGGAGCTTCCCGAAGAAGTCGACGTATGAGTCGGACGCCTTGACGCGGAGCTGTGACACCAGCGCGTGGTGACGGTGTTCGGCGTGCGCCCGCGCGAGGAGGGCGTCCATCGTCGCGGCGTCGAGGTCGGCCGGACGCACCGTCTGGCGCGGGTCCACGAGCAGGACGACGTCCCTGGCCTGCTGGGTGATCCAGTCGAGCTGGGTGTGGGAGACGTCGTCGTCGCCGAAGAGCCGCTGGTTGATGGCCGTGTACTTGTTGTTGAGGGCGCCGTTGGACTGCGCCGAGCGCAGACCGAGGCGGTGGGCCTCGTCAACGATCAGGATGTCGTAGCGCTCCTCCGCGTCTCCGACGTTCCACACGGACAGCACCATGGACGGGTGCAGCCCAGGCGTCCGGCGGAAGACACGCTTGAGGGACTGGCGGAGGGACTGCTGCGGGACGACGATCCCGATGCGCAGACCACGGCCCTCGGTGCCGCGCAGCAGGGCGTTCCGGTTGGCGTGGGTGAACAGGTCGAAGAAGTCGTGGTCGGAGCTGAGGTCCACCTCGACGTCTTCCTCCGTGAGGTTCGCGAGGTCCACGAGCAGTTTCGCCAGGAACACGCCCACCACCGTCTTGCCGGTGCCGGGGCCGCCCTGAATGACGAGCGGGCCGCGATCGACGTCGTCATCGGCGACGAGCAGCTGGATGATGTGCCGCAGCGATGCCTCCTGCTCCGGCGTGAGCACCTTGAAGGGAGAGAGCTTGAACAGGGTGCTGTTGAGGATCTGCTCGCGGGAGCGGCTGAACACCTTCTCCGCCCGCAGCCGCTCGAAGATGTCCGCGAACATCTCCTGGTAGCGCGTGCGGTCGTAGTAGTCCGACTCCGTCATGCCGGCGTTGCGGTTCAGGACCTCGCGAGCGCCGTCGCCGCTGAGCATCTGGATGAGGTAGCGCTCCAGGTCCAGGGCGGCGGACTTGTTGAACTCGTCATGGAGCACCACGCGCATCGTCGTCAGGCGAGCCTTGCGCGGATCCATGTGGTGCTGTCCTCGTCGGGCGACGATGTTCGTCGTCTCGCCGACGTAGACCTGCTTCTCATTGTCGATCACGTACACGGCGGGCCAGTCCCGCATGCGCGCGTTCTTCTCCTGCTCGGGGGGAAGGGCGCCCTTGAACGGCAGGCGTTCCAACGTGTACCCGGGGTTGTGGTCGGTCATGACGACGTCGCCTCCTCGTCCCCGCCTGTCGGCACCGGGTGCTTGATCCGCGTCTTCACCAGCTTGGCCTGGATGATCTCATCCACGTCCCAACCCATGTGGTCCGCGAACATGAATGCGTAGGTCAGCACGTCCGCCAGCTCGTCCTGCACCTCGTCCATGTCCGCGCCGTCCTCCGTCCACTGGAAGTGCTCGAGCAGCTCCGCGGCCTCGATGCTGATGGACTTGGCGAGGCTGGCCGGGGTGTGGAACCGGGCCCAGTCACGTTCGGCGATGAACTCGCGCAGCTGGGCCAGGGTCTCGTCGTGAGGGTCGGTCATGGGTCCTCCAAGGGTGGCACGGTACGACGTCGGCCGATTCAGTACCGCGGGGCCGCCTCGTAGAGGGCCTTGGCGTCCTGGGCTCCTCGCACGGCATCGCGGACGGCGGGTTTGGTCAGGTCCAGGACCCGGAGCTCGCCGTCGGTCTCCGCAATGGACTCGATTCGGCGGACGTCGCTGCTGTGCTGTTCCGCAAAGTCGGCCAGACCGCGCAGCTTCGGCAGGGCGTCGGACAGGTGGTGGCCGTGGGGGTCCACGATGTCCGCGACGATCTGCCCGCCCGCGGTCTCGTGGAAGAACACGAAGTCCGGACGCAGGGCCTGCCACTGACCGGTCCCGTCCCGGTAGGCGACGGCGAGCGACTCCCGGGTGGCCCGGGAAGGGTTGCGGTACCACCCGCGGAAGCTCTCCTCGCGTGCCTCCTGGTCCAGGACGCGAGTCTCCCAGTCGTTGAGGTTCACGGGGAAGGTGCCGTCCGGAGCGGACATGAGATGACCGGTCCGCGTCGGAAACTCGTGTTCGGCGCGGTCCGCGCCCCGCCACCGGCGGTCCGCCTGTGCCACCTTCGGGCGGGAGACCGTGATCTCCTCCGGTGTGCGGGAGGCGCCCTCGATGGTGTCGTACTCGGCCTGTTGCTCGTCGCTGAGCCCTCGGCGGGCCACGCGTGTCTCGTCGAGCCACTGCCGGACGAGCGCATCTGCTGCATCCTCCGCGGCCTGGACGACGTCGGACGTGCGGCCGAGCGCCGCCACCACCAGGTGGGCGTCGGCGAGTGTGGTCGTCTCGTCTCCCGGGGGCGCGATGTGATCGACGTAGGCGCCGGCGAGCCAGTCGGACAGCGCGCGGGAGGCTTCGGAGTAGGCGTGTTCGATGGCGCGGGCGTCCGCGTCCAGGGTGAGGGATGAGCTCGCCACCGGCGCGTCGGTGCCGGCCCGGCCGCGCAGCACCTCGGCAGACATGCGGAGGACGTCTTCGCGGGAGTCCGCCACCGCCTTCTTGAACTCCACGGCACGCCCGTCGAGGACGGCGCACATCCGCTCGGTGGCGGCCTCGAAGGCGTCGTCCTTGACCCCGTCGAGGGTCAGCCGTGCGGCCAGGCGGTCGAGTCGCTTGATCGGCTTGAGGCGCGAGCCTGGGATGGTGACGGAGGGGAGTGCGTCGAAGGCCGCCCACACTTCCGGGGAGAGGGCCTCGTTCGGTTCCAGCCGGACGGGGTCGAAGAGCACGCGACGGAGGGGGTCGGGGCTCGGGCCAGGGGTGGGGTCGTCGAGGTCACTCTGACCGCGCATGAGCTTCTCGGCGATCGTGGTGGCCGTGTCGCGGTCGAAGTGGGGCAGCAGGCAGTCGACGGAGTTCAGCACCTCGTTGCCGGGGATCCGGCGGGCGAGCGGCGTGCGCATCATGCGGCCGAGAAGCTGGTGGACATAGGTGGCGTCCTGGTAGGTACGGAAGGACATGAGCACCTCGGCGCGGGGGCAGTCCCAGCCGGTGGAGATCGCCTCCATGGCGAGCAGCACGCGGATGTGCGTGGCGTCCTGGACGCGCTGCGGGGCGATGTAGTTGACCACCTGGCCGGGCAGGTGGCGGTCCGCGTGGGTGCCGAAGACGTGGGCGATGTCCTGCGGGCGCAGCTCGGGCCACTCGTCGTGGATGACGTCCAGGATCTGGCTGAGGTGGTCGTCCGAGGGCTTGTCCGCCACCTGCACCACCAGCAGCGGGACCACGGGGTCGGCCTCGCTCTGTTCGACTGCATACGCAGCCCAAGCCTCGGTGGAGGCCTTGGTACGGCGCACTGCTTCGCGTAGCAGGGTGGTGTCGAACACGCCGGCCTCAGCTGGGATGACGAGCACGATGTCGTCCTTGAGCAGCCCGGAGGCCTGCACCCGGACCGGGTCGACCTGCACGGGGGAGAGCGCGTCGCGGCCCTGGGCCTGGGCCATGGCCTGTGTGAACCGCTCCACGGTGGCGGAGATGCCGAACACGATCGGCATGGGCGGGGCCCCCGCCGTGCCGTTGATCAGGCGCTGGACGATGGTCTGGCGGTCCCGCTGGGGCTTCATGCCGCGGTGGGCCTCGTCCAGGATGAAGTAGAGGGTGCGCCCCTCCCGGGCGACCGTGGCGGCGATGACGTCGTAGAGGGTGCGCTGAGCCATGTCCGGGGCCGCCAGCACCGGTGTGCGGCTGTTCGTCGGGGCTGTGGCCCCGCGCACCAGGCGGCCGCCCTCGCGCAGCTTCTGGGCGTTGAGGAAGTAGACCATCCCGGGCGCGAAGCTCTCCTCGCTAAAGGAGGCCTCCACCGTGCGGAGCCGGCTGCCGAGTTCGCTGGAGGCGGCGTTGATGCGGATGCGGGACTGCTCGTTGAGGGACGGGTCGTCGGAGAACCAGAGCACGGTCGCCCCGGGGTCCGGCTCGAAGTCGAACTCATCGGATCCGAAGAAGAGGGCCTCGATGACGGCGGCCACCATCACGGTCTTGCCCGCACCGGTGGTGGCCGCGAGGGCGAACTGGGAGAGCGCCTCGTAGCGCTGGTAGTTGTCCCGGGCGCGGTGCAGGTGGCGCAGGACGTCGGCGACGGCGTCCACCTGGTAGTCCTTCAGGGTGTAGCGCATGCTCTCAGTCCCTCCGGTTGATCTGGAAGTTGTGGAGGTAGGACTCGTAGAGGCGCACCGGGGTGACGCGCTCGGGGAGTGCGCGGGCCACGTTCTGGTAGGCGGCCGCGGAGTCCGTGACGATGTAGGCCGTCTCCACCGTGTCACGGGACTCGAGTGCCTCGAGGAAGTGAGCGGCCTGGTCGATCGACTCCAGCACGCCGTAGGCCTCCGCGACGTCCCAGCCCCGGGCTCCGAGGTTCATGATGATGCGGCCACGGGACCCAGCCCGCATCCACAGCAGGGGTGCGATGCGCTCGAACGCACGGTGATGGCGCACCTCGAGGGGAGCCTCGTAGGTCAGGGTGAAGAACGCCGCGTTCTCCGCGAACCCGTCGGCCATGGGGAACTCGTCCGTGAATTTGTAGTCGCCCTTGATCGGGTCCCCGGCCGGGGTCTCGCCCGTGATGGCCGCGGTGATGCGGGGCTTGGTGATGTAGTCGCAGATGCCCCACTGCTCCCACTCTGGGTCACCCGGCCGGAGTCCCTTGGCCCGCAGACCCTTCTGCTCCTCAGCGGAGACCTCATTGTTCGTCACTGAGATGCACTGGCGGCGCCCGCCGTCCTGCTTGTTCAGGCGCATGACCGCGTGGGCTGTAGTGCCGGAACCCGAGAAAAAGTCGAGAATGACGGCGTCGGGCTTAGTTTTGATGAAGAAGCGCAGTGCGTCTTCCACCGCATACAGAGACTTCGGAAAGGGGAATCTGCGATCCGGCATGAGCGCACGGATAATATTCGTCCCAGACCGATACGCCTCATGCGATGGACGTGCCCACTGGGTTGTGGGAGGCTTGCGTTTTGTCCTCTGGTAAGACACTAGTGCGGACCCGTCCTCGCGATAGCCGGTAACCTCCGCGAGGCCACTGTCGATCTCTTTTTCCCGGCCTCCGGTGATGTACCTAATGATGAAGGGCTGCGGCTCATTCGGTGACGGCTTCACACGGATAAAACCTTTGGCGAGTTTCTCCCTCGCGGCACTGGGGATGAGGGACCACATCATCTCCGTTCCGTCGGGCCTGATCGGCCAAACAGTAGCGCACCCCTCACGGGACGGCTGACGACGTCGATCTACTTCTGGTCCAATCGGTTCACCGATCTCCTCGATCTTATGAGTCTTCTCATTCACATAAATCGGGTAGAACTGATTGGGGCGCGTGTGACGGAGGTTGCTCGCGCCCTGCCGACGAAAAGTTCGCCAATCCATCTCCTCGGAGGTACTGCCCTCGACCTCCTCCGGGCAAATCTCTGCTTTACCTAGACGCACGAAGTAGATGAACTCATTGGTCCTGTTGAACGAGTCTGCACGAGCCGTCCCAGCCGGGTTGATGAGTGTAGAGATCATCTGAATCCGCGCCTCGGGAAATGTCTGCTCGAGGAGCATTCCAAGTCGGAGGTACTCCTTCTCGTCGATGGTGACGATCAGGACCGAGTCCTCGGGGTTGAGGAGTTCGCGGGCGACCTGGAGGCGGCGCTCCATGAACGACAGCCACTTGGAGTGGCGGTAGTCGTCGTCGGACTCGACGTAGTCGTTGTTGTACTTCCAGTCCTTGGCGCCCGTGTTGTAGGGCGGGTCGATGTAGATGCAGTCCACCTTGTGGCGGTGGGTGTAGGTGAGCATCTCAAGGGCGTGGAAGTTCTCCGCGTTGATGACCGTGTGGAACGGCTTGTCCCCGCCGCGTTCGACGCGGCCGGTCTCGACCAGCCCCGGGAAGATCCGGTCCTGGATGCCGGCCACAGCCACCAGATCCGCGGTGGAGACGGACCGGGTCTCACGCTCGGCCTCGTCGCCCTCCGATTCCAGGTTCGCCAGCACTCCATCGGACGTGCGCCGAAGACTGGTTACGCGCCACCGCACGGAGTCGCCCCCGTGCGTCGAACCACGGGGAGGGAGCACCCGCACCGTGTCTCCCACGCGGATCGGCCGTCCGGGCAGCTCCACGCCCTCCGGCTGATGGCGTTCGAAGACCAGACCGAACCGCCGGCCCTGGGTCAACTGCCGGATCTCACCCTCCAGACCGGCGGCCAGCTGAGGGTCCTTGGCGCGCGCCTGAGCCAGGAGGTCGGTGAGCCGGGACACGATGGATCTCCCTCGTCGACGGTGCGGACGGCTTCGTCCGCCGGAAACTCCAGCAGTCTATGGTGTGCATGGGGCGGTCAGGGGTGGTACCAGAGTCCCCCGTTAGGCTCCTTCCATGGTCGCCGCGCGTGAAGTCACCCTTCAGGAACTCCTCGGGGGCTCCTACCAGTACACGGTCCCGCTCTATCAGCGGACGTACTCCTGGGGCCGCCCGCAGTGGCAGCGACTGTGGGAGGACGTCGTGGATGTCGCCGACCATCGGCGGGACAACCCTTCGGCGACTCACTTCATCGGCTCCCTCGTTCTCGCCGGCTTCCGGGACAACGGGCCCGGTGGCGTCCAGCGGTGGCTCGTGGTGGACGGGCAGCAGCGGCTGACGACGCTGACGCTCCTCCTCACCGCTGTCCGCGACCACCGGGCTGAGCACGAAGGCCCCGTGCACGCCGATCGGGTCAACGAGAAGTACCTGGTCAACAAGTGGGAGGACGGCGATCTCCGGTACAAGGTCCTGCCCACCCAGGCCGACCGTGCCGCCTACCGCGGGCGGGTCGAGCACGCCCCGGACGCTGCCGAAGGCTCCAGGATCAGCGAAGCCCATCAGTTCTTCCTGACGAAGCTGCTCGGGTTGAGCCAACCGTCGGCTGACGGTGAAGAGGAGCCGCTGACCTTGGCGGAGGTCGAGTCCGCCGTCGTCGCCGGCCTGTCGATCGTGTCCGTGACCACCGGGGAGAACGACAACGCCCACCGCATCTTCGAGTCGCTGAACAACACCGGCCTCAAGCTCACCCAGGGCGACCTGCTCAGGAACTACCTGTTCATGCAGCTGCCCACACGGGCGGATGAGGTCTACACCACCCTGTGGCTCCCGTTGCAGAACCTGCTCTCCAATGAGGAACTGGAGACCCTGTTCTGGCTCGACCTGGTGCAACAGGATCCCAAGATCCGCCAGACGGAGATCTACGCGGGGCAGCAGCGGCGCATGCGTGGCCTGCAGGACGAGTCGCAGGTCAGGGCGGAAGTCGAGCGGTTCCTGGCGTTGGGGCGTCTCTACGACGTGATGCTCCGCCCGGAGAAGGAGAAGGACGCCGCAGTGCGGTTCCGCTTGGCGCGCCTGCGCGCCTGGCGCACGACGACGACGTTCCCGATCACACTGCACCTGATGGAGCGCCGGTCGTTGGGGGACATCGACTCGGACGAACTGGCCCGTGCGCTCCTCTACCTCGAGTCGTACCTG
Source organism: Micrococcus sp. 116 (assembly GCF_902506395.1). NCBI lineage: Bacteria > Bacillati > Actinomycetota > Actinomycetes > Micrococcales > Micrococcaceae > Micrococcus > Micrococcus sp. 116. Next base: position 1,782,137 of record NZ_LR732370.1, on the reverse strand, counting down.
GTCCGGCGCCTCGTCTTCGGCCGCTATTCCGACGGTCTCAACACCACCTTGCTCGCGGCCACGGCCGACATCCAGGGTCAGGACGACCCGGCGGATGCCCTGCAGCGCTTCCTCTCCAGCGGACGGAAGCACTTCGCCTCCGACGATCAGATCCGCCAGGCCGTGATGACGGCACCCTTCTACACGACGGGCCGGGCGGCCCACCGGAAGCTGATCCTCCGGTGGATCGAGGAGTCCTACGGCAGCAAGGAACCGGTGGACCTCGACAGCGCGACCATCGAGCACGTCTTGCCGCAGACCCTCACGGAGGAGTGGGAGCGCGCTCTGGCCGGCCAGCTCGAGGCGCACCAGGACCTTCGAGAGGTGCACACCGAGCTCCTCCACACCTTGGGCAACCTCACCCTCACCGGGTACAACAGCGAGCTGAGCAATGGGCCCTTCGCGGTCAAGCGTGCGGAGCTGGCCAAGAGCGGCATCCGCATGAACCAGGAGATCTCCGCTGAGCCGGTATGGGGTCCCGCGCAGATCCGTGCTCGCGCCGAGCGGCTGGCGGACCGGATCGTCGGTATCTGGCCGGGACCCTCAGCAGAGGCCGCCTCGGGAGTCGCCCACACGGCCTGGCAGACGCTGACGGACGCCGTCGAGGCCATTCCCGACGGGTCCTGGACCTCCTACGGCGAACTGGCACGGCTGATCGGAAGCCATCCGGTCCCCGTGGGGACCTACCTCGCACGGACGGCGCTGCCGCACGCTCATCGTGTGCTCCAGGCGGGTGGCACCGTCTCTCCGTCCTTCCGGTGGTCCGACGTCCACCGCACGGACGATCCGCATGACGTCCTCGCAGCCGAAGGCGTGCGCTTCTCCGAGGACGGACGGGCCGACGGCGGCCAGCGGCTGCTGGCGGAGCAGCTCGCCGAGCTCATCGACGTTGACGTCGACCTGACCGATCCCCGGTCACTCGCCGCCCCGGGCAACGACCCTGCGCTGCGGGACCGCTGGGTCGACCGACTTCACGACCACAACGATCCCGAATCGGCCCGCGCACTGATCGAGGTCCAACGAGGCTGGGTCGAGCGCGGTGGCCGGGCGGAATTCGCGGACAATGCTGCCGGCGGTTGTTTCCTGGTCGTCCCGCGCACGTCAGCACGCGCCATCTGGCCGGTGATCCTGTACCCGACGTACGGCGTCGAGGTCGTCCTCTATCACCTGGCGAAGTGGGCTCCCTTCACGGACGAGACGCTTCTCGACGAATTCCGGGGACGTCTGAATCTCATCCCCGGGGTGGAATTCGGCCCTGAGTCTCTCCGCCGACGCCCGAGCATCAAGCCGCAGACCCTTCAGCCGGCCGCGGCGCAGGAGGCGTTCCTCGACGCGCTGGAATGGTTCCTGCGCACCGTCCAGGAGGACGACAGGACTTACTAACAGCCCTGCCAGGGGCAGGCCCTGGCGAGGCGCTGACCCCCTCACCCCGTCCACCCCACCCAGTACGCTCGCCCCATGAAGATCGGTCTCCGCAAGCCCAGCCTGAAGAAGTCCATCAAGGCCCGCACCACGGGCCGTGCCAAGCGTGCGATCAAGCGCAAGGTCATCCCCGGCTACGGCCGCAAGGGTATGGGCTGGCTGCGCGATCCGAAGCGCGCCGCCTACAACGCCGTCTACCGGCGCACCACGGTCGGCCTGGGTGACGTCCTGAAGATGTTCAAGTGACCTCCAGGCCCTCGCGGACCTGACCGGGGCGGCCCGGTGGAGGCGCGCAGCCGGCCTGCGCCGCCGGCCTGGCCACTGACAGCCTGGGCCGCCGCCGCCCCTCACCGGCCCGCGAACGCCTCCACCCGCCGCACGGCCTCCGGGTGCTCGGACGCCGCCGCGATCGACGCCGCCTCCTGCCGCACATGCGCGCGCAGCGCCTCGACGTCGGCCCCGCGCGCCAGCGCCTTCGTCGGCCCATAGGTGTGCGCCGGACCGGCCACCAGCTCGTCCTCGAGCTCCGCCAGATGCGCCGCGAACGCGTCCCCGGCCACCGCCTCGGTCGCCAGGCCCCACGCGACGGCCTCGGCCCCGTTCAGGCGCCGCCCGCCGAGCAGCAGCTGCGTCGCGCGCACCGGCCCCAGCACCCGCGGCAGCCAGTAGGACACGCCCGTGTCCGGCGTCATCCCGAGCGAGGAGAACGCCGTCACCAGCTGCGCGTCCTCGCGCACCAGCACGACATCGCCGCCCAGCATGAGCCCGAGCCCCGCCCCGGCGGCCGTCCCGTTGACGCCGGCCAGCACCAGCAGGCGAGAGCCCGTCAGCGCCACCGCGACCTCGCCCGCCGCCTCGCCGAGCTCCTGGATCATCGCGCGCCGCTCCGGCCCGGCGGGGGAGGCGGCCATGGCCTGGACGTCCCCGCCGCCGCAGAAGATCCGTCCCGCGCCGGTCAGCGTGAGCACGTGCACGGAGTCGTCCGCCTCGGCCGCGGCGATCGCCGCGAGCACCTCGCGCGCCATCGTCAGTCCGAGCGCGTTGCCCTTCGCGGGCCGGTTCAGCGTCAGCCGCACGACGCCGGGCCGCGTCTCGACGAGGACGGCGGGGGCGTCGTCGGAGGAAGAAGGGGTGGGTGCGGTGGTCATGTCAGCTCCTGGGGTTGGCGGGTGCGGTGCACGGGTGCCGGCCGCGAGGACGGCCGGCCGGGCATGGGGTGGGTGCGCGATCCGAAGCGCGCCGCCTACAACGCGGTCTACAAGCGCACCACGTTCAGCGTCTGGGACCTGTTCCGCTGAGTCTGTTCCTCACGCGGGCTGGTCCGCCTCGTCCTCGTCATGCTCCTCCACGCTGCGGATCAGGGCCCGCAGGAACGCGGCCGCGCCGGCGAGCTCGGCCGGGGTGAGGCCCTCCACCGCGGCGAGCATACTGCGGTGCATGGCGCCCAGGGTGGCGCGGACCTCGTGGTCCGTCTTGGCCGTCGGCTCCACCACCACGGATCGGCGGTCCTGTGGGTGGGGCGCCCGTCGGGCGTAGCCGTCTCGGACCAGTCGGTCCACCAGGGCGCTGGCGGAGGCCGGGGTGATCTCCAGGGCGCTGGCCAGATCCCGCTGACGGACCTTGTGGCCGCGTCGGTCGGCCCGCAGCAGGTAACGCAGGGCTGACAGGTGGGTCTCTCCCATCCCCATGCTGTCCCGGGTGCGGGCGCGCATGCGCCGTTCGGCCTCCCGGTAGCGTCGCAGCAGGTTGAGCACGTCCACAGGTTCGATCTCGCGGGCGCCGCGGGTGTACCAGTAGCCCGACGTCGGTTCGCCATCCGTGCTGGTCAGCGTGGAGTGCTCCTCACCCATGCGCTCTTGAACCTCCCTGTTCACGTCACACCGAAAATTTGGTTAGTCTTCCTAACGCATAGTTAGACTAACATTTTCCAGGTCACGGCGATCTCTGTGAGGGGGCGCCCGGGCCGCGGCGAGAGGAATGTCATGACAGCAACGCTGGAGGCCCCCCAGGCCATGGGGCGGACCCTGTCCGCCGTCCCGCCCATACTCGAGTCCCCGGCGCCGCAGCCCGCCGCCTTCCGTGAGCGCTGCGCCCGCCTGGCCATGAGTGCCGCGCGGGCCGTCACCGTGTTCCCCGAGGTCGCTGAGGCCAGGTTCGCCATCACCGGCACCCCCTCCGCCCCCGCGCTGGAGGTGGACTGCATCCTGCGGGACGGAGAGGACACCGCGGCGGTCATCGAGACCATCACGGTGCACCTCGTCGAGGACCTCGAGGAGCTGCTCGGCGCACGGTTCCACGAACGTCGGCTGGAGCTGGTCGTGGACCGCAGCCTGCCCCGGGTGGGCGTGGGGGTCGTCTCCGCGCCCTGAGGGAGGCGCTCACGCGAACGCGCTCATCCCGGTCAGGTCCCGGCCGAGGATCAACGCCTGCACGGACTCGGTGCCCTCGTAGGTGTGCAGCGCCTCGACGTCGGCGAAGTGCCGCATCACCCGGTGCTCGAGGAGGATGCCGTTGCCGCCGAGCATGTCCCGGGCGATCTGCGCCACCCGGCGCGCGCCCCGGGTGCAGGCGTACTTCAGCAGGGAGGCCTGCTCGTCACGCAGCCGCCCGGCCGCCTGCAGGCGGGCCACGGCCACGCAGCGGGTCTGCATCGCGGTCACCTCGTCCAGCATCTGCGCGAGCCGTTCCTGCACCATCTGGTGCGCTCCCAGCGGCTTGCCGAACTGCTCCCGCTGCCGGGCGTAGGCCAGCGCGGCCTCGAACATGGCGGTCGCGTGGCCCAGCGCGGACCAGCCCACGTTCACGCGGGTGGCCACCAGCACGCGCGCGGCGTCCTTGAACGTCGCCACGTCCGGCAGCCGCGCGTCGTCGCCGACCCGCACGTCGGTCAGCGTGATCTCGGCCTGGTGGATGGCCCGCAGCGCGCCCTTGCCCGTGATCACCTCGGCCTCGTAGCCGGGCGTGGACTGCTCCACCACGAACCCCTTGACCTGGCCGTCCTCGGTGTCGCGCGCCCACACGATCGTGATGCCCCCGGCGGCCCCGTTGCCGATCCACTTCTTGGCGCCGTTCAGCACCCAGCCGCCGGCGCCGTCGGGCCGCGCGGACGTCTCGAGGGACACCGAGTCCGAGCCGTGCAGCGGCTCCGTGAGTGCGAACCCGCCCGGCAGCGTGCCGCGCGCCACCGGTTCGAGGTACCGCTCCTTCTGCTCCGGGCTCGCGCAGTGCACCAGGGCGCGCAGCACGAGCCCGCCCTGCACCGCCGCCGCGGCCGCCATCGACCCGTCCGCCCGGGAGATCTCCATCGCCACCAGGCCCGCGGCCAACGGGGACATCACCGGGTGCCCCGGCACCTCCAGCCCGTCGGTGAGCAGGTCCAGCTCGCCCGCCCGCGCCACCAGGTCCAACGGGTACTCCGCCCGGTCCCAGTGCCCGTCGATCCGCTCGAGCACCTCGCGGCCGTAGGCGCGGGCGCGGTCCCAGTGCGCGCGGTCCTCGTCCGTGGCCTCCCCGAACGCGTCCAGGTAGTCCACGTCCAGGGGCGTGACGACGTCGTAGGTCGGCTTCTGCCTGCGCGTCACCGGGCCTCCTGCGTCCGCTCGGTGCGCAGCGCGCGCTTGAGGAGCTTGCCCGACTGGTTCCGCGGCAGCTCCGCCACGAAGTCCACGCGCTTGGGCACCTTGAAGCCCGCCAGCCGCTCCTTCACGTGGGCGCGCACGGTCTCCGCGGTCAGCTCGGCGCCCTCCTTGAGCACGACGACGGCGGTCACCGCCTCGATCCAGCGCTCGTCCGGCAGGCCGATGACGGCGACCTCGGCCACCTCGTCGAGCTCGTAGATCGCGTCCTCGACCTCGCGCGGCGCGACCAGCACGCCGCCCGTGTTGATGACGTCCTTGATGCGGTCCACCACCTGGATGTAGCCGGCGGCGTCCTGGGTGACCTGGTCGCCGGAGCGGAACCAGCCGTCGTCGGTGAACGCGTCCGCGGTGGCGTCCGGGCGGTTCCAGTAGCCGGAGAGCAGCTGCGGCGAGCGGTACTGGATCTCGCCGGGCTCTCCGGGCGCGGCGGGGGCGCCGTCGGCCGTCATCACCCGCGCCTCCACGTGGAACACGGGGCGGCCGCACGAGGCCGGCCGCGCGTCGTGCTCCTCGGGGCGCAGCACGGTGCACAGCGGGCCCAGCTCGGACTGGCCGAAGCAGTTGTAGAAGCCGATGCCCGGCTGGCTCTGACGCAGGCGCTGCAGCACGGTCACCGGCATGATCGAGGCGCCGTACTGGGCCTTGCGCAGCGAGGAGAGGTCGCGCGTGGCGAGGTCCGGGTGGTTCGCCAGCGGCACCCAGACGGTGGGCGCCAGGAACAGGGAGCCGATGTGCTCGGTCTCCACCAGCTCGAGCATCCGGGGGATGTCCGGGGCGGCCAGCAGGCGCACCGTGGCGCCGAGGCTCAGGTAGGGGAGCAGGAACACGTGCATCGCGGCCGAGTGGTACAGCGGCATGGCCACGAGGGGGCGGTCCTCGGCCGTGAAGTCCAGCGCGATGATCGAGGAGAGGTACTCCGCCACGAGCGCCCGGTGGGACATCATGGCGCCCTTGGGGGTGGAGGTGGTGCCGGAGGTGTAGAGCAGCTGGGCCAGGTCGGTGGCCGACACCTCCGTCTCCGGGGCGGCGGCGTCCAGCGTCTCGTCCTGGGCGGTCTGAAGCACGGAGGGCTCGGCGTGGCCGGCGGGCAGCATGGTCCACACGTGCCGCAGAGCCGACGCGCGGCCCTCGGCCCGGACCTGGTCGACGCGCTCGAGCATGCCGGCGTCGGCCACGAGCAGCTCCGCGCCGGAGTCCTCGAGGGCGTGCGCGAGCTCGCCGCCCTTGAGCGCGAAGTTCACGGGCACGTGCACGTAGCCGGCCGTGACGCAGGCCAGGAAGAGCAGCGCATAGGCGTCCGAGTTGGTGGCGTAGGCGGCCACCCGGGTGCCGGCCGGCAGGCCGGTGTCCTGGAGGCGGCGGGCCACGCGGTGCGCTCCGTCCCGGAGCTGGGCGTAGGTCCAGTCGCGGTCCTCGAAGCGCAGGGCGACGGCGCGCGGGGAGCGGGCGACCGCGCGTGCGAACACGCGGCCGATCGTGTCCTCCGGGGCGGGGGAGAGGCGGGCGGCGGCGTCGGTGGGGTGGGTGATCTGGTCTGGCATGGGAACCTCCGGGGGATGGGTCAGAGACGTTCGATCACGGTGACGTTGGCCTGGCCGCCGCCCTCGCACATGGTCTGCAGGCCGTAGCGGCCGCCGCTGCGCTCGAGCTCGTGCAGCAGGGAGGTCATCAGGCGGGCGCCGGTGGCGCCGATGGGGTGGCCCAGGGCGATCGCCCCGCCGTTGACGTTGACCTTCGCCGGGTCCGCGCCGGTCTCGGTCAGCCAGGCCAGCACGACGGCGGCGAACGCCTCGTTGATCTCCACGAGGTCCATGTCGTCGATGGTCAGGCCCATGCGGTCGAGCGCGTACGCCGTCGCCGGGATGGGGGCGGAGAGCATCATGACGGGGTCGGCGCCGCGGGCGGAGAGGTGGTGGATGCGGGCTCGCGGGGTGAGACCGTGGCGGCGCACGGCCTCCTCGGAGGCGAGCAGGAGGGCGGCCGCGCCGTCGGACATCTGGGACGCGGTGGCCGCGGTGTGCAGCCCGCCGGGGACGATCGGGTCGAGCGAGGCGATCTTCGCGGCGTCCGGGGTGCGGGGTCCCTCGTCCGCGGTGAGGCCGGCGAGGGGCAGGATCTCGCGGTCGAAGCGACCGTCGGCCTGGGCGGCGAGCGCGCGCTCGTGGGAACGCACCGCGAACTCCTCCAGGGCGTCACGGTCCAGGTTCCAGTGCCGGGCCATCATCTCGGCCCCGCGGAACTGGGAGATCTCCTCGTTCCCGTAGCGGGCGGCCCAGGACTCGGAGCCGGTGAACGGGTCGGGGAAGCCGAGCTCGCGGGCGGCCGTGTTGGACCGGGAGAGCGGGATCGCGGACATGGACTGGACGCCACCGGCGACGACGAGGTCCGCCGTCCCGCTCATGACGGCCTGCGCGGCGTAGTGGACCGCCTGCTGGCCGGAGCCGCACTGGCGTTCGACCGTGGTGCCGGGGACGTCCTCGGAGAGCCCGGCCGCGAGCCAGGCGTTGCGCGCCACGTCCATGGCCTGGGGGCCGAGCTGGTCGATGCAGCCGAGGATGACCTCGTCGTATCCGGCCGAGTCGATGTCCTGGCGGGCGACGATCTCGCGCAGCGGCGCGGCCGCCAGATCGAGGGGATGCACGCCGGCAAGCCCCTTCCCTCGGCGACCCACGGGGGTGCGGACAGCGTCGATGATGTAGGCCTCGGGCATAGGGGCTCCTCCGGACGGCGGGGACGTGACGCCGATCACGCTATTGCTTGGACGTCCAACGATCAAGAGTGTGACGGGATCCGTCGGGCGGCGTGGAGGAGCGCCGTTTCGTCAACGAAAGCGGCTCGGGGCGCGCCGTTTCGGCCACGAAAGCGCTGGGGCCGGGCGTCGCCTCGCCCTGGTCAGGACCCCCTGCCCCGGGCCTACCGTGAGGGCCAGCGGCGCGCACCCGTGCCGCCGAGACGAGAGGAGCCGTCCATGGCCACCCCGCACACCCCCGACCCCCAGGACGCCCGGCGCGCACGCGAGGCGACGGACGAGACCTCCGGCGCCGCGTTCGACGGCGACACGCCCCCAGCCGAGGGTGCAGGCGTCGGCCCGACCAACCCGGGCATGGACGTGGAGCAGACCGGCGAGCGCTCGGCCGGCAAGATCGTGCTCGGGCTGATCATCGCCCTCGTGGTCATCGGCGTCCTGCTGTTCATCCTGGGCCGCGTCGCCGGTCTCGGCTGAGCCGCGGCGCAGACGCCTCGGGCACGCCACCGGCCCATCACGACCACGGGGCGGGCACCGATCCGTCGGTGCCCGCCCCGTGGTCGTGTCCGCTCTGCGGTGATGCCGTTCAGCGGCGACTCCGCGCCGTCGCAGCGGTCAGAAGCCGCCGCCCATGGTCCGGCGGCCACCCGCCGTGCGTCGGCCGACGGCACCGGACCGGCCGCGGGAGGCGAGGGCCCCGCCGAGCAGCCCGCCCAACAGGCCGGTGCCGAGTCCGCCCGTGGACCGGGCCGAGGGCCCGAAGCCGCCGCGGTACGCACCGGGGCGGCGCCCGCGCGTCGTGCCCCCGGCGCCGCGGCGCGAGAGCTCACGCAGCGCCAGACCGCCGAGCGTGCCCACGAGGGCACCGCCCAGGCCGCTGGAGCGGCGTCGCTGAGAGCGGGCCTGCCGGCCGAAGCCTCCGGACCGGCCGACGTGCGCACCGATGGTGGGTCGGCTGGAGCGGCGGTCACCGCCGCCGAGAGTGCGGGTGATGCTGGAGAGGATGCCCATGGTGTCCTCCTCGGACGTCGTGCCGGCCACTCGTGCGTGGCCGGTCGGGTGCGCCTCAACGTAGGCGCCGACCCCCGCACGGTGTCCAGACCGCACCTCCTCATGCATCGAGGCGGGATATCCACCCCACGGCCGCCCGCGGCAGCCGGATGAGGTCGATATCCCGCCTCGAAACGCGCGGGCGGGGGCGTCAGTCCTGGAGCGGGGAGGTCTTCGGCTCGTCCCTCCAGAGGGCCACGTTCCGCGCCTCGGGCAGGTCGGAGATGTGGAAGCCCGGATCCATGCCCGCCTTGAGCTTGCGCTCGTAGTCCCGGAGCAGCTTCACGGCCAGCCCGCCCAGCGGGATGATCGCCACGAGGTTGATGGTCGCCATGAGGGCCGCGAACGTGTCCGCGAGGTTCCACACCAGCGCCACGGAGCCGAGCGCGCCGCCGACCACGCACACCAGCACGAGCACGCGGAACACGCTGATGGCCCGACCCGCGTGGCGGCCGGCCAGGTACCGGATGTTGGCCTCGCCGTAGTAGGTGTTGCCCAGCACGGAGGACCAGGCCAGGAAGAAGATGATGACGGTCAGCGCCGGGCCGGCCCACGCGCCCACGGCCTGCTGGAGCGCACCCTGGGTCACCTGCATGCCGAGCGCCTCCCCGCGTCCGTAGGCCGGGTTGGAGAGCAGGATGACGAACGCGGTGGCCGAGCACACGATCAGGGTGTCGAAGTAGACGCCCAGGGACTGCACGAAGCCCTGCTTGGCCGGGTGGGAGACGGCCGCGGTGGCGGCGGCGTTCGGGGCGGAGCCCATGCCGGCCTCGTTGGAGAACATGCCGCGGCGCACGCCCTGCATCACCATCGTCATGCCGACGGCGGCGCCCGCGACCTCGCGCAGGCCGAAGGCGTGGCCCACGATCAGCGCGATCATGCCCGGGACCTCGGTGATGTTGACGACCATCACGATCAGGGCCAGGAAGATGTAGAACGTGGCCATCACGGGGACCAGCACGTTGGTCACGGCCGAGAGCCGGCGCACGCCGCCGAAGATCACGAGGCCGGTGAGGGCGGCCAGGCCCAGGCCCACGATCCACGCGGTGGTGGAGGACGCGCCCCAGTTGGCCTGCACGGACTCGGAGATCGAGTTGGACTGCACGGCGTTGAACACGAAGCCGTAGGTCACGGTGATGGCGACGGCGAACACGGCCGCCAGCCACTTCGCGCCCAGACCGTCGCGGATGTAGTACGCGGGCCCGCCGAAGTAGCCGTCCGCGCCCTTCTGCTTGTACAGCTGGGCCAGCGTGGACTCGACGAACGCGGTGGCGCCGCCGATGATCGCCAGCAGCCACATCCAGAACACGGCGCCCGGGCCGCCGATCACGATCGCGATCGCCACGCCGGCCACGTTGCCGGTGCCCACGCGCGAGGCCGCCGAGATGGTGAAGGCGCGGAACGGGCTCACGCCGTCGTTCTCGAATCCGGTCTGGGACTTGGCCGTCACCGACCGGAGCATCTCCGGGAGCATGCGCACCTGCACGCCCACGGTCCGGATGGTGAACCACACCCCCGCCACGAAGAGCAGCGCCATCACGACGTACCAGTACTTGTCGTTGAAGGCGGTGACGGCCGCTGTGATCTGTTCCACTGTCGCTTCCACAGCCCCACCCTAGAGGCTGGGGCGGAGGACGCGGAATCGGGGCCGGGGTCAGCCGGCGGCGGCGTCGTCCTCGACGCGGAGCTGGATCAGCTGCCCCATCCGCTCGGGCAGGTCCCCCTCGGGGGTGCCGACGCTGGCGTGGCGGGCGGCGGCCCGGGCGAGGTCGTCGGCCAGTTCGTTGCCGTGCACGCCCACGTGGCCCTTGACCCACGTGGTGTCCACCTGGACGTCCGCGGCCTGCGCCAGGTCGACGGCGGCCAGCAGGCGCCGCAGGGTGCGGCGGATGCGCTCGCCCCGGGCGCCGCCGAGGGTGAGCCGCTCGCGGCGGGCGGCGTTGAGCAGGGCCAGCGCGGCGCGCGAGTCCGAGTGGATGGTGACCCGGCCGCCGGGGGTGCCCGCCCACGCGCAGATCACGTGCCCCAGCACGAGCGCCTCGAGTTCCACCTCGAGCGGCATCGTGGCCCCGGCCACGGCCTGCACGGCCCACATGCTCGGCCCGGCGACGGCGGCCGCCCCGCCGATGCGGGAGCCGCGCAGCACGGAGCCGTCCACGTACACGTCCGTCACGTCCGCCTCGTCCGCGAACGTGAGGCTGTGGGTCACCCCGGGCAGGTTGCGGCGCAGGAAGCGGTCCGTGCGGCGGCGGGAGAGGAAGACGCCGGAGGAGCGGCGCAGCGCGTCCTCCTCCTCCTGGGCGGCCTCGATGGCCTCGAGCGGGATCCGGGCCGCGCCCGTCTGGGCGACCGTCTCCGGGTCCACGTCCGGCAGCAGGTAGCTGGAGCGCTGCGTGCCCACGGGGGACTCGTCGAGCCGGTAGGAGACCACGCGCGTGTCCACGGGGGCGAGGACCTCGAGCAGGGAGAGCAGCTCGGCGTCCCGGTCCGAGCCCAGCCGCACGATCACCGGGCGCTCCGGCGGCAGGTCGACGGTGACGGTGGACCAGAAGGCGCTCAGATGCGCCGTGCCGACCATCCCGGTGTAGACGTGGCCGCGGACGTCGTCGCCGAGCTCGCGCAGCTCGAGCTCGCGGGCCACGTAGACGATGCCCCCCGTCGTCGGATGCAGGTCCAGGCGGAGGGCGGGGCCGTGGTCCACGCCGGGCAGCATGGCCAGCGGGCTGGCCACCACGCGGACGCCGTCCCGGCGGATCCGGGTGCGCGGCGGGGAGG
>NZ_LR732370.1:1733588-1770367 GCF_902506395.1 Micrococcus sp. 116 | reverse complement strand
GGCCCCGCCCTCCGCCTGGACCTGCATCCGACGACGGGGCCGGTGCGCGTGAGGTCGACGCCGTTCCGGTCCCGCGGGGTGCCCCGGGGCCGGCGGGCCCGGACCACGCGCAGCGGGCGGTGCTGCTCCTCCGCCTTGGCGCCCGGGCCACGGAACTCCCAGCCCACGTCGACGAGCGCCGCGGGGTGTGCGGGCTCGACGTCGTGATGCAGCGTCCGGTCCACGACCGTCCGCGGGTGGTTGATCCGTGCTCCCATGGCTTCGCCGGCTGTGTCGAAGGGGACCGCGCCGGAACTGTGAGCCGGGTCCGGCGGGCCATGCTGGTCCTGCGGCGGTCGGGCGGGATCGCCGGGGACGAAGGGGACGACCCGTCCCGACCTGTCCGCCCGACCTTACCGAGCGGACCTGTGAGGAGGCAGGTCTCCTCTCCTCGGCCTCCCGCGCGGCGGCGCCGGACGGGGGCTCAGAGCGGGTCCGTGCGGTGCCGCTGCACGTCCGGGCCGGTCGGCACGCCGAGCGCCTGCGCCTGCGCGCGCTGCTGCCGCAGGGACACGGTGCCCAGCAGCAGTGCCAGGGCCCGCTCCCCGTCCTCCGGGGTGTCTGCCGCCTCGGTGAGCAGACGGTGCAGGCCGAGACCGCCCAGCCCGAGCGCGAGGGCGGAGAGCACCAGGTCCGCCCCGTCCCGGTGCCGCAGCAGGGCGGCCTCCGCGGCCTCGGCGCGGCCCGCCAGGTCCGTGATGCGGCGGGCGCGCACGGTCTCCTCCGCCTCGGCGACGATCCGGTCCGCCACCCGCGCCAGCAGCGACTGCTTGTCCGGCACGTGCCAGTACAGCGCGGAGGCCTGCACGCCCAGCACCGCGGCCACGCGCCGCATGGACAGGTCGCCCATGCCGAAGTCCTGCAGGATCCCGACGGCGGCGTCTACCACGTCCTGGGCGGTCAGCCGGGGGCGGGGTGCGGGCGGGGTCATGCCGGAGAGGCTACCGCCGGGCCGGCCTCCTCCGCCGCGATGCGTCCCCCCGCGCCGAGGCGCACGGTGCGGTCGGCCATCACGGCGGCCTCCGCGAGGTCGTGGGTGACGACGACGCCGGTCGTCCCCGCCGCCCGCAGCACCGCCCGGATGTCCTCGGCCAGGCGCCGGCGCAGGTCCGCGTCGAGCGCGGACAGCGGCTCGTCCAGCAGGAGCACCCGCGGGGCAGGGGCCAGCGACCGGGCGAGCGCCACGCGCTGGGCCTGCCCGCCGGAGAGCCGCTGCACGGGCCGGTCCGTGAGCTCGGTCAGGCCCACCAGGTCCAGCAGCTCGGCCACGCGCGCCCGCCGCCGGGCCCGGTCCCAGCCGGCGGACTCGAGGCCGTACGCCACGTTCCGGCCCACGGTCCGGTGCGGGAACAGCTGCCCGTCCTGGAACACCATCCCCACGCCCCGGCGGTGCGTCGGCACCGCGGCCACGTCCCGCCCGTCGAGCTCCACCGTGCCCGCCACGACGTCCTCGAGCCCGGCGATCCCGCGCAGGATGGTGGACTTGCCCGAGCCGGAGGCGCCCACGAGCGCCACGATCTCCCCGGCGGCCACGTCCAGGTCCGTCCCCCGCACGGGGGTGGAGCCGTCCGGGTAGCGGATCGCCACGTCCCGGAGCCGGAGGGAGGCTCCCGTCGTCGTCGGCGTCATCACAGACCTCCCGCCCCGGCCGGGCCCCGGGGGCGCAGCCGCTCGCACACCAGCATGATCCCGGCGCTCAGCACGGCCAGCACCGTGGCCGCCGCGAGCGCCATCCCGTAGTTGTCCGCGCCCGGCCGGCCCAGCAGCCGGGCGATCAGCACCGGCAGGGTGGGCGCGGACGGGCTCGCCAGGAAGCTCGTGGCCCCGAACTCACCCAGGGACACCGCGAACGCGAAGCCCGCGGCCACGCCCACGCCGCGGGCGAGGAACGGGCCGTCCACCGTGGCCAGCACCCGCCACGGGCCCGCCCCGAGGGTGCGTGCGGCCTCCCGCAGCCGCGGGTCCACCGCCGCGAGCACGGGCACGAGCGCCCGCACCGCGAGCGGCAGCGCCACCACCGCCTGGGCCAGCGGCACGAGCACGCCCGAGGCCGCCAGCTCCGGGAACGCGGCCCGCAGGGACACGACGAAGCCGAAGCCCACGGTCACCGCGGACACCCCGAGCGGCAGGAGCAGGGCGCCGTCGAGGGCCCGCTGGGCCGCCAGCGCCGCGCGTGAGCGGAAGGGCCGGGTCAGCAGCAGGGCCAGCGGCACGGCCACCACGAGCGTCACGAGCGTGGCGTCCACGGCCACCCGCAGGGACTGTTCGAGCGCCTGGGCCGGCGTCGACCCGCCCACGAACCCGCTGCCCGCGCTCGTGGACAGCAGCCGATAGTTGCCCAGCCCCCAGCCGTGGCGGGTGTGGAAGGAGCGCACCACGAGCGTCAGGATCGGCGCCACCACGAGCGCCACCACCGCGAGCATCACGGCCACCGGGACCGCGTCCGCGCGCGTGAGCCGGGCCGGCGGCGTCTCCCGCAGGCGCAGCGCCCGCTGGGTGCGCGCCGCCGTCACGCCGGAGACCACGACGGCGGCCAGCACCACCGCGAACTGCAGCACGGAGAACACCGCCGCGGTCCGCAGGTCCAGGTAGACGGAGGTCTGCACCCAGATCTCCGACTCGAGCGTGCCGTAGCCGGGCCGGCCGAGCGTCTGGACGATGCCGAACGCGGACGCGCAGAACAGGAACACCAGCGCCGCGCTCGCGGCGATCGCCGGGGCGAGCTGGGGCAGCGTCACGGTGCGGAACGCCCGCCACGGCGAGGCGCCCAGGGTGCGGGCGGCCTCGGTCTGGCGCGGGTCGAGCGCGTTCCACAGCGCGCCCACCTGGCGCACCACCACGGACACGTTGAAGAAGACCATGGCCAGCACGACGGCGGTGGTCGTCTGGTCCAGCCCGGTGAAGCCCAGCGGTCCGCCGGGGGCGAGCAGGGCGCGGAACGCGACGCCGACCACCACCGTGGGCAGCACGAACGGCACGAGCACGAGGGCGCGGAGCACGGCCCGCCCCGGGACGCGACGCCGGTGCAGCACGAACGCGGTCGGCAGGCCGAGCGCCACCGAGACCACCGTGCCGGCGGCGGCCATCCCGAGCGTCTGGCCGAGGATGCGCCACGTGCGCTCGCGGGCGAGGGTCTGGCCGAAGGCGGTGAGGTCCACGGCGCCGGTGAACGCGTCGGCGTCGCCGCCGATCCCGCGCCAGAGCATGGCCGCCACGGGCCACGCGAAGAAGACGAGCAGGAAGGCGACCGGCAGGACGGCGGCCACCAGCCACCACGGGCCGAGCCCGTCCCCCCGGCCGCGGGCCCGCCGGCGCGGCAGGTCTGTGCCGGGGGCCGCGACCTCGGTGAGCGCGGACATCAGCGCCGGGAGGCCTCGGCCAGGGCGGTCCACTCCTTCAGCAGGTCCTCGCGGCGCTCGTCGATGCGGGCGGGGTCCGGGGTGATGGCGTCCTCGACGAGCGGCGCGTTCTGCGCCCACTCCTCGGGCAGCTGCACCGACTCGTCGATCGGGTACATGTACATCGACTCGGGCAGGGCGGACTGGACCTCCTCGGTGAGCATGAAGTCCACGAACGCCTGCGCGCCCTCGGGGTTCTTCGCGCCCTCGAGCACGCCGGCGTACTCGACCTGCGGGGTACAGGAGTCCTCGATCACCTCGGTCTCGGGGGCGAACGCGGGGGAGGAGGAGTAGGAGAGCACCACCGGGAACCGACCCTTGCCCTCGCCGCCGGAGAAGTCCGAGTTGTAGGCGTCGGACCAGCTGTCGGCGACCTTGCCCCCGTTCTCCATCAGGCCCCGCCACCAGTCCTGCCAGCCGTCGTCGCCGTACTTCTCCGTGGTGGCCGCGAGCAGCGCCAGGCCGGGGGAGGAGGCCACGGGGGAGGTGGCGACCGTCAGCTTCGCGTACTCGGGGTCGTCGAGCTGGTCGATCGAGGTGGGGGCCTCGACGTCGTGGGCCTCGAACCATGCCGGATCCGTGTTGAAGCACACCTGGCCCTGGTCCACCGGGGTCATGCGGTCCTCCACCATCCGGTCCTGTGCGGAGGCGGGCAGGTCCTGCGGGGTGTATTCGGCGACGACGCCCTCGCGGACGAGGCGGTGCGCCGAGTGGTCCTCCACGCCGTAGACGCCGTCCACGGTGGGCTCGTCCTTGGCCAGCAGGAGCTGGTTCACCACGCTGCCGGCGTCGCCGGGGGCCGTGGTCTTCAGGGTGTAGCCGGACTCCTGCTCGAACTTCTGGACGAGCTCCTGGGGCAGGTTGAACGAGTCGTGCGTCATGATCGTCACCGTCGTCGGCTCGCCGCCGGCGCCGGCGGCGGACGACGACGCCCCGTCGCCGGACGAGCCGGACACCGAACAGCCGGTGAGGGCGAGGGCGGCCACTGAGAGGGCGGCGAGGGCGCGGTGCGGGGTGCGGGACATGGCGGTTCTCCTCTGGGACGGCAGAGGGGCCGGGACGAGGCCGCCACCGGAATCCCGGGACGACGTCGACCGGGAGACTCGACTTCCTTCGCCGGTGCGGACCGGAGCAGGTTCGAGGGTCTGCGGCGGACCGCACTCTCAGCGCCGCGCGGGCGCTCCCCTGTCGATGTGGACTGGTCCCGACCCTACCCCGTCCGGCCCGCGCATAGACTGCCCGCGTGAGCGCCGCACAGCCCGCGGGGGTGACCCCGCCGCCCGCCTCGTCCAGCCCCGCCTCCGACTGGGACATCCGCCGCCCCCACCGCATGTGGCCGCGCATGCTGGTGATCGTTCTGACGCTCGCGGGCCTGGTGCTGGTGGTGCAGTTCTTCCAGGGGATCGCCTCCATCGCGGCGCCTGTGTTCCTGGGGCTGAACCTCGTGATCGTGGCCTACCCCCTGCAGGCCTGGCTCATCCGCCGGGGCCTGCACCCCGTGCTCGGGGCCGCCACCACCGTCCTGCTGGTCGTCGCGGTGATGGCCGTGTTCGGGGGCATGATGGTGTGGTCCGGCCTCGAGCTGGTGGCGGAGCTGCCCAAGTACGCGGACCGCTTCCAGCAGATCGTCCTGGACGTCTCGCACTGGCTCAACGAGCGCGGCGTGACCCCGGACATGGTGTCCCAGCAGCTGGCCTCGATCGACATGAGCGCCGTGACCGGGACGGCCGTCAGCGCCGTCACGAAGATCGCCACGAACGTCTACGCGGTCTTCGGCCTGCTCGTCACCGTGATCATGGGCATGTTCTTCCTGGCGATGGACTCGATGGACGTCGAACGCCGCGTCCGCCTGCTCAGCACCGCCCGCCACGAGTTCGGCCACGCCCTGGTCGAGTTCGCCCAGGGCGTGCGCCGCTACTGGGTGGTCACCACGGTGTTCGGCCTGATCGTGGCGGTGCTGGACGTGATCGCCCTCATGCTGATCGGCGTGCCGCTCGCGCTCGTGTGGGGCGTGCTCAGCTTCCTCACCAACTACATCCCGAACATCGGCTTCATCATCGGCCTGCTGCCGCCGGCCGTCCTGGGCCTGGCGGCGGGCGGCTGGTCCGACTTCCTGTGGGTGGTGGTCAGCTACTCGGTGCTGAACTTCGTGCTGCAGTCCGTGATCCAGCCCAAGGTGGCCGGCGACGCGATCGGCGTGATCCCCACCGTCAGCTTCCTCTCCCTGCTCTTCTGGGCCTGGGTCCTCGGCCCGCTCGGCGCCATCCTCGCGCTGCCCTGCACGCTGCTGGCCAAGGCCGTGCTGATCGACGCCGACCCGAACGCCCGCTGGATCAACGCGCTCATCGCCTCGGACCTGAAGGGGATGGAGCGCCGTCAGTCCTCGCTCCTGGAACGGCTGCGCCCGGCGGCCTGGCGATCCGACGCGCACGGGGGAGATGAGGACCGCGCCTCGGCGGACGGCGGGGACGACGACGGTCCCGCGACGGACGAGGTCACGGGCGAGGCTGGAGCAGCACCAGGTCGTTGAGCGCGCCGGCCAGCCGCAGCAGCGGCGGGGCGGGGAACGACAGCTGGGGCAGCCCCGGGTGCAGTGCCGCGCACGCGGCGGCCGCGGCCTCCTCACCCGCGGCGTCCTCGAACGCCGGCCGCAGCACCGCCGCGCCCAGCGGCAGCGTGTCCAGGAGGGAGCGGGGGCCCCGCTCGGCCGGGTCGTACTCGGCGGGCTGCGCCGCCCCGGTCACCGTGCGCACGCGCAGGGGCCGGCCGGCGGCGTCGTCGGCGCCCTGCAGGAAGCGCAGCGCCGCCGCGGCGTACGGGTGCTCGGGGTGGAACCGGTCGCCGCGCCAGTGCACGGCGGCCTCGCCGTCGCCCTGCAGGCGCACCCACGAGGCCAGGTGACCGGGCCCGCCCCACGGCCCGGTGTCCGGCCGCGGTGCCGGCGGCACCCACAGCACCCGGGTGATCCCCAGCAGGGCGGCGAACTCGGCGGCCACCTGGCCGGGGGTCCACGCGCCGTTGATCCGCCCGTCCAGCACGGGGTCCGCGGCCACCACGGCCGTCCCCTCGCCGTCGGTCACCCAGGCCCCGCGCGGGGCGCACAGCAGGGGCGTGAGCAGCGGCAGTCCCGCCGCCTCCGCCACGGCCGTCGCGGCCGCCCCGTCGAGCGGCCCGGTCCCGGTCAGGCCCGCGGCGCTGCGCCAGGCGACGGCGGCCAGGCCCTCGGGGCGGCGGATGAAGCTCGGCCCGGTGCGGCCCAGCAGCGGTGAGCCCACGGGCGCGCGCAGCAGGTCCACCTCCGGGGGCATCAGCCGCGCCGCCCCGGCGTCGCGCGGGTGGGCGAGCACGGTGACCGGCAGCACGGCGGCGAGCGTCTCGGCCAGGCCCACGACGGCGTCCCGCGTCTCGTCTAACAGCGTCGGCACCGGGTGGCGGTGGGGCAGGACGAGCCAGGCCCGCTCGGGCGGATCCTCGGGTCCGGGCACGGGCACGACGACGTCCCGGCGCTCCCGCGCGTCGGTGGGGACGGGGTCGGCGGCGGCCATGGCGGACGGGCTCCTGGGAAGACGGCGGCGACGCGCGGGCGCGCGGCGAGGGGATGTCCATCGAGCATAGGCGTCTGACAGGAAGCCGCGGCGGTTTGACCTGTGACCCGGCACACGTGCAGAGTGCGGCCATGACCGCGATGTTCTCCGCCCAGGACCACGACGATCTCGACCGGGTCCTCGGCGCGACCGGCGGGATCCCCGACCCCGCCGACCTGCACGCCCTCGCCGACGATGCCGTCGTGCAGGTGCGGCGCTGGCTCGCCGAGTCCCGGGACCACGAGGCCGACTTCGCGGCCCGCCAGCTGGCGGGCGCCCTGAAGGAGCCGGGCGGCCTCGACTTCATCGTGCGCTTCGTGGACCACGTGGTCCGCCCCGAGGACCCCGCGATCGCCGCCCGGGCGCTGCGGGAGCTCGCCGGCCGCGCCCCCGGCTTCCTGCCCCCGGCCCTGCGCGCCGTCCTCGGCGTCGGCGGCCGCGCCGCCCCGCTCGTGCCGCGCATCGCCGTCCCCACGGCCCGTCGCGTGCTGCGGCGCATGGTCTCCCACCTGATCGTCGACGCGCGGGACCGGCAGCTCGGCAAGGCCATCGCGGCCCTGCGCGACGAGCACACCCGGCTGAACATCAACCTGCTGGGCGAGGCGATCCTCGGTCAGGGCGAGGCGGACCGCCGACTCGAGGGCATCGCCGCGCTGATCCGCCGCGACGACGTCGACTACGTGTCCGTCAAGGTCTCCGCCGCCACCGCCCCGCACGCGCCCTACGCGTTCGACGAGGCCGTCGCGGACATCACCGAGCGGCTCACCCCGCTGTTCGAGCTCGCCCGGGACCGGGACACCTTCATCAACCTGGACATGGAGGAGTACCGCGACCTCGACCTCACGCTCCACGTGTTCACCGCCCTGCTCGAGCAGCCGGGCCTGCGCGACTACGAGGCCGGCATCGTGCTGCAGGCCTACCTGCCGGACGCGCTCGCGGCCATGGTGCGCCTGCAGGAGTGGGCCGCGCGCCGCGTCGCCGCCGGCGGCGCCCCGGTCAAGGTGCGCGTGGTCAAGGGCGCCAACCTGCCCATGGAGCGGATGCAGGCCTCCCTGACGGGCTGGCCGCTGGCCACGGTGGGCTCGAAGCAGGAGGCGGACACCAACTACAAGCGCGTGCTCAACTACGCGCTCAGCCCGGAGCATCTGGCCCGCGTGCGCATCGGCGTGGCCGGGCACAACCTCTTCGACGTGGCCCTGGCCCACCGGCTGATCGAGCGCCGCGGCCTCGACCCGGCCGCGGTGGAGTTCGAGATGCTCCTCGGCATGGCCACCGGCCAGGCCGCCGCCGTCCGGGCGGACGTCGGCGCCCTGCTGCTCTACACGCCCGTGGTGCGGCCCGAGGAGTTCGACGTGGCGATCTCCTACCTCGTGCGCCGCCTCGAGGAGGGCGCCTCCCCGGAGAACTTCATGTCCGCCGTGTTCGACCTGGACGCGGACGCGGACCTGTTCGCCCGCGAGGAGGAGCGCTTCCGCGCCTCGCTGCGCCACCTGGACGCGGCCGTGCCCCGTCCGAACCGCCTCCAGGACCGGTCCCGCGGGGAGGACGGGCCGACCCCCGCCCCCGTGGACGGCTTCGCCAACACCCCGGACACGGACCCCGCGCTGCCCGGCAACCGGGAGTGGGCCCGCCGGATCCTCGCGGCCGTCCCGGGCTCGGACCTCGGGACGGACACCGTCCGCGCCCACCGCGCCACCACGGCCGACGACGCCCGCGCCGCCATCGCCGCCACCGCCGACCCCGGCGCCCGCTGGGGCTCGCTCACCGGCCACGAGCGCGCCGACGCGCTGGACGCCGTCGGACGGGCCCTGCACGCCGGCCGGGCCCGCCTGCTGGAGGTGGCCGCCGCCGAGACCGGCAAGACCCTGGACCAGGGCGACCCCGAGGTCTCCGAGGCCGTGGACTTCGCGCACTACTACGCGCGCCTGGCCCGCGGCCTGGACGCGGTGGAGGGCGCCCGCGCCGTGCCCGTCCGCCTGACCCTGGTGATCCCGCCGTGGAACTTCCCCGTGGCCATCCCGGTCGGGGGCGTCCTCGCCGCGCTCGGCGCCGGCTCGCCCGTGGTGTTCAAGCCGGCCCCGCAGTCCGAGCGGACGGGCGCGGTCGCGTGGGAGCTGATCGTGGCCGGGCTGCGGGACTCGGGCCTGTTCGACGACGGCGGCCCGCTCGCCGGGCACGACCCCGCGGACCTCGTGCGCCTGGTGACGCTGGCGGACGAGGACGAGGCGGAGGTCGGCGCGGCGCTCGTGACCGACCCGGCCGTCGAGCGGCTCATCCTCACCGGCAGCTGGGACACCGCACGGCTGTTCAAGGGGATGCGCCCCGACCTGCACCTGCTCGCCGAGACCTCCGGCAAGAACGCCGTGATCGTGACCCCGTCCGCGGATCTGGACCTGGCCACGAAGGACGTGGTCCAGTCCGCGTTCGGTCACGCCGGCCAGAAGTGCTCGGCGTCCTCCCTCGTGGTGCTCGTCGGCTCCGTGGGCACCTCCGAGCGCTTCCACCGGCAGCTGCTGGACGCGGCCTCGTCCCTGCACGTGGCGCACCCCGTGGACCCGCGCGCCGAGATGGGCCCCGTGATCGAGGCCCCCGGCGAGAAGCTGCGTCGCGGGCTCACCGAGCTCGGCCCGGGAGAGCGGTGGGCCCTGCGTCCGCGGCAGCTGGACCAGACGGGTCGCCTGTGGAGCCCGGGCATCCGCTCCGGCGTCCGCCCCGGCGCCGACGCCCACCTCACCGAGTACTTCGGCCCCGTGCTGGCCGTGATGACGGCCGAGACGCTCGAGGAGGCGATCGGGATCGTGAACGCCGTGGACTACGGCCTCACCTCCGGGCTGCACTCGCTGGACCGGGAGGAGATCGACGTGTGGCTGCGCGGCGTGCGCGCCGGCAACCTCTACGTGAACCGCGGCATCACCGGGGCCATCGTGCGCCGCCAGCCCTTCGGCGGCTGGAAGCGTTCCGTCGTCGGCCCCACCACGAAGGCCGGCGGGCCGCACTACCTGCATGGCCTCGTGGACTGGGAGGACGCGCCCACGTGGGCCGGGGGAGAGGGACGGCCCGGGGCCGAGGCCGACGGTGCGGGCGCATCCTGGCTCGAGACCGCCCGCGCCCTCGACACCCACGCGTGGACCACCGTGTTCGGGGTGGCCACGGACGTCTCCGCGCTCGAGGCCGAGCGGAACGTGCTGCGTCACGTCCCCACCCCGGTCCTCGTGCGCCGGCACTCGGGGCCCGCCGACCACCTGCTGCGCATCGTCTCCGCCGGCCTGCGCGCCGGGGCGCCCATGACCGTGAGCCTGCGCCCGACCCCCACCGCGGAGGGGCCCGACGCGGACGGGCTCTCGGCCGAGGCCGTGCGCGGCCGGGTGGAGGAGCTGGTCCGGTCCGTCCGCACGGAGGGTGCCGGCACGTCCGCGCCGGTGGACGTCGTCGTCGAGGACGACGCCGCGTTCCACGACCGCGCCCGGCGGCTGGCCCTCATCCCGCCCGCAGCGGAGGGCGGCGGCGACGCACGGATCCGGCTCGTCGCCGACTGGGCCGGCGACCGGGAGGCGGCCGAGGCGGCGCGGCGCGCGCTCCACGCGGCGCTCGGCGACACCCCCGACGTGGCGGTCTACGCTGGCCCCGTGGTGAGCGCCGGCGAGGTGGAGCTGCTGCCGTTCCTGCACGAACAGGCCGTGTCCGTGACCGCCCACCGGTTCGGCACGCCGGACCATCTGACCGAGGGGGTCCTGTGACCCCGAGGAGGAACCTCTGATGCATCTGATCCCCCGCACGATCTGGGTCGTCGCCCGCGCCCGCCGCCGCCCGCGCGCCGGACTCTGGGAGCCGACGACGTTGCCGATGCGCGCCCTGCCCACGGACGTGGACATGGCCCTGCACGTCAACAACGGCCAGTACTTCGGGCTGTTCGACCTCGGCCGCTTCGACGCGATGGTCCGCACCGGCCTGTGGGACGAGATCCGCCGTCGCGGCTGGACGCCCGTGGTGCAGGCCGAGCAGATCGCGTTCCGCCGCTCGGTGACCCTGGGGCAGCGGTTCGACGTGGAGACGCGGATGATCGGCCTGGATGAGCGCGCGGTGTGGTTCGAGCAGCGCGTGGTGGTCGACGGCGACGTCGCGGTGCGCGCGTACATCTGCACGCGCCTGCGCAAGAAGGACGGCCGCCCCGTAGAGAACGACGAGGTCCGGGCGATCGCGGCGGCGGCCGGCCACGACCTCGCGGGGGAGCCGACGCTGCCGGAGTGGCTGCACGAGTGGCGGCGCAGCGTGGCCCTGCCGTCGGCCCGGACGCCCCTGCCCCACACGTGGGACTTCGACACAGTGCAGCGAGGATGAACGTTCGAGTGATATAGGGCACGATGGTCGGGTGAACAACAGACTCCTGATCGTCGCGACCCTCTCGCTGGCCGCGCTCGTCGTCGTGCTGGTGGCCGCCATCGGCGGCGGCGCGTGGTGGGTGCTGGCGGTCCTCCTGGTGGCGCTGCTCGTGCTCGCCGTGTGGGACATGACCCAGAAGCGGCACGCGATCCTCCGCAACTACCCCGTGCTCGGCCACATGCGGTACCTGCTGGAGTCGATCCGCCCCGAGATCCAGCAGTACTTCATCGAGCGCAACTTCGACGGCAAGCCGTTCGACCGGGACACCCGCTCGATCGTCTACGCCCGTGCGAAGGGACTGGACAGCCACAAGGCGTTCGGCACCGAGCGGGACACCTCGGAGATCGGCTACGAGTTCCTGTTGCACTCCACCGCCCCGGTCAACCCGCCGGAGGAGCCCCCCACGGTGCGGATCGGCGGCCCGGACTGCCGCCGGCCCGTGGACATCTCGCTGATGAACATCTCGTCCATGTCCTTCGGCTCCCTCTCCGCCAACGCCGTGATCGCCATGAACAAGGGCGCCGGCCTGGGCGGGTTCATCCACGAGACCGGCGAGGGCGGCCTCACCAAGTACCACCGCGGCAACGGCGCGGACCTGTTCTGGGAGATCGGCTCCGGCTACTTCGGCTGCCGCAACGAGGACGGCACCTTCAGCCCGGAGAAGTTCGCCGAGAAGGCGCTGCTGCCCGAGGTCAAGGGCATCACCATCAAGATCTCCCAGGGCGCGAAGCCCGGCCTGGGCGGCATGCTGCCCAAGGAGAAGATCTCCCCCGAGATCGCCGAGGCCCGCGAGATCCCGATGGACAAGGACTGCCTGTCCCCGGCGTCCCACTCCGCGTTCCGCACCCCGCGCGAGATGGTCAGGTTCGTCGAGCAGCTCCGTGAGCTCTCGGACGGCAAGCCGATCGGCATCAAGTTCTGCGTGGGCTCCCGCGTGGACGTGCTGGCCATGACCAAGGCCATCTGGGAGGAGCGGATCGCCCCCGACTTCATCATCGTGGACGGCTCCGAGGGCGGCACCGGCGCCGCCCCGCTCGAGTACTCGGACCGCGTGGGCACCCCGCTGACCGAGGGCCTCATGCTCGTGCACAACGCGCTCGTGGGCACCGGCCTGCGCCACATGATCAAGCTCGGCGCGGCCGGCAAGGTCGCCACCGGTTCGGACATCGTCAGGCGTCTGATCCAGGGCGCGGACTTCACCATGTCCGCCCGCGCGATGATGATGGCCACCGGGTGCATCCAGGCGCAGAAGTGCCACACGAACGAGTGCCCCGTGGGGGTGGCCACGCAGGACCCGCGTCTGATGCGCGCCCTCGACGTGGAGGACAAGGGCAACCGCGTCTTCAACTACCACCGCCTGACCGTGCGCGAGGCCGTGCAGATCATGGCGTCCATGGGTCTGACGCATCCGTCCCAGCTGAACACCCGCATGCTGCGCCGACGCGTGGACCACCTGAGCACCCGCTCGTACGCGTCCATCTACCACTGGCTGCGCACGGACGAGCTGCTCAACGACCCGCCCGCCGGCTGGGCCATGGACTGGGAGGAGGCGGACGCGGACCACTTCGGCGAGCACGCCCGCGTGGACTACCTCACCGAGCGCGACCCCGAGTGGCGCTCCGAGCTGCTGATCCCGGGCCGCGAGGCGGGCGGCGCCCCCGTGCAGGGCTCCCCCATCTCCGGGACGGGCTCCACGCTGGTCGACGCCCGGCAGACCGAGTCCGTGCCGCTGACGACGTCGCCGATGCCGCGCGTCAGCTCGTTGGGTGAGGGTGAGTCGCTGTCCCCGCACGGCGGCCGTCGTCGGGCCCCGCAGGATCCGGCACCCGCCGCCACCGCCGGCGAGACGCCCACCGACGAGAACGAGGGCCTGCCGGCGGAGGCCGGCGAGCGGCCCGAGCGCCAGGACGGCGAGGAGGTCACCCAGCGGGGGACCACCGGCCGCGTCGAGGGCGAGCACCGCGGCGAGGGCCGCGTCGGCTGACCCACCCCCGCAGTCACCCCCGCTTTCGAGGCGGGAAATCCACCTCACACGACGCCCCCGGGCGCCCATGAGATAGATTTCCCGCCTCGTCGCGTGAGGGGTCGTAGCCTGGGGCCGTGACCCTGCCCGCCCCCGCCGCTCGCCGCCCCTCCGCGGCCCTGCTGTGGGTGCTGCTGGCGGCGATGGGCGCCGGGCCCCTGTTCAACTACGGCGTCTCCGCCTCCTCCACGGTCGTGATGGAGCGGCTCGACGTCACCTCGGGCCAGCTCGGCACCGTGATGACGGTCGTGTTCGCGGCGGCCGCCGTCACCTCGCTCGGCCTCGGCCGGGCCGCCGACCGCCTGTCCGCCCGCGCACAGCTGAGCATCATCTTCGGCGGCACCGCCGCGGCGCTCGTGCTCGGCGCCGTCGCCCCGTCCCTGCCCGTGCTGTACGCGGCGGCCGCCGTGGCGGGCGTCACGCAGGCCATCTCCAACCCCACCACGAACCGGATCATCCGGACCGTGGTGCCGCCGGAGAGGCGCATCGGGTGGGTCGGGGTGAAGCAGTCCGGCGTGCAGGCGGCCCAGCTGGTCGGCGGCCTGTTCTTCCCGGCCGCGTCCCTCGCCCTCGGCTGGACGGGCGCCGCGCTGGGGGCCGCGGTGCTCATCGGGGCGCTCTGGGTGCTCGCCCTGGTCGCCGCCCCGCCGCTGCCCGGGGCGCCGCCGCCGGCCACCGGCCCCGTCGGCGGGCGACGACGGCGGGACACCTCGCCCCTGCCGGCCACGGTCTGGTTCTTCGCGGCGATCGCGTTCCTCACCGGCCTGGGCATGCAGGCCACGAACACCTACCTGCCGCTTTTCGCGGTCGAGACGCTGGGAATGACGCTCGTGGCCGGCGGCGCCGCGGCGGCCGTGTCCGGGGTGGTGGGGGTGCTCTCCCGGATCGGGTGGAGCCGGCGGATGAGCTCCGGAGACCGGCCCACCACCCTGCTGGCCGTGATCTGCCTGGGTGCGGTGGCCGGCGTCGCGGTGTTCCTCGCCGCGGACCTGCTGGACCTGCCGGCCCTGCTGTGGGTGGGCGCCGCGGTGCACGGCCTGACGGTGCTGGGCGCCAACGTGGTGATCAACGCGGGCCTGTTGAGCGAGGTGCCGGCCGAGCGGCTGGGCCGTGCGACCGGGGCGAACTCGATGGGCATGTACGCCGGCTTCGCCCTGGGCCCGCTGCTGATGGGCCTGCTGCGCGACGTCACGGGCGACTACCGGGCCGGCTTCGCGGTCGTCGCGGCCGGGTATCTGCTGGCCCTGGGCGTGGTGCTGCTGCTGCGTCGCCACGTGGGCCGGCGGGGCGTGGCCTGACGCGCAGGGCCAGGACGAGGCCCACCCCGGAGGACCGCGCCTCAGCGACATCACCGCAGTGCAGCCCTGCGGTGATGTCGCAGCGCCGCGGTCGAACGGGCGTACGGCGGAGTGCGGCGCAGTGCGCGGCGGGGCGTGGACGCCTGACACACGACGACGCCCCCGGTCCGTGCGGACCGGGGGCGTCGGAAGCCGTGCGTCAGGCGAAGATCAGAGCTTCGTCACGTTGGCGGCCTGGAGGCCCTTGGGGCCGTCCTGGGTCTCGAACTCGACGCGGTCGTTCTCCTGGAGCTCCTTGAAGCCCCCGCCCTGGATGGCGGAGAAGTGCACGAACACGTCCGCGGAGTTGTCCTCGGGGGCGATGAAGCCGTAGCCCTTCTCAGCGTTGAACCACTTGACAGTACCGACAGCCATGATGGTGTCCTTTCGATGTGCCCCCGCGGTGCGGTGGCGGTGTTGGACCGCGGCCCGGATGTGGGACGCGGGTGAAGCGGCGAGACTGAACCGCTTGCCCAACACTCATCGACGCCGGCGATGCCGGGCTGACGAGCAGTGAAGATGGCGGGATACAGCTTGATCAACTTCAGGCTCCATCATTGCACGGATCTCGCCGACCGGGAACCAGGGGCCCGATTGTTCACCTGGAGTTCGCTCAGAGCGCGCGCAGGCCGTGGAAGAGATTGCGGTGCAGGGCGGCCGGGGGAGCGGCGTCCGTGTGATCCGCCAAGGCCGTCACCTCCAGCAGCACCACCGTGTGGTCGCCCGCCGGGACCTCGGCGTGCACCCGCGTCTCGAGCCAGAGCGAGGAGCCCCCGATCAGCAGGGCGTCGTGCGGGCTGCGGTGCACGTCGAGACCGGCGAAGCGGTCGCCCTCGCGGGAGGCCAGCTGGCGGCACAGCGGCGTCTGGTCCGCCGCGAGCAGGGAGACGCCGATCGCCCCGGCCCGGCGCAGGCGCGGCCAGGTGCGGGAGCTGTTCTGCGCGGAGAAGGACACGAGGGCCGGCTCCCAGGAGATGCCCACGCCGAAGGAGGAGGAGACCATCACCTCGGGGACGCCGTCGGCGAGGCCTGCCAGCGCGACGACCCCGGTGGGGAAGGCCGAGAGGCCGGAACGGAGGTTGCCGAGGGACAGGTCGGTGTCCCACGCGGCGGTGTGGGGTTCGTGGGTCAGGGTCATGGCGCGCGTCCTCTTCCGATGACTGACGCGGCTCCGCAGACGGCGGGAACGCGGATCGCCCGGATCCGCGGAGGCGCGGTACTTGCCCGCCGGGGTGTCCGAGGGGCCGAATCATCACCTGGAGCACCCCACTACTGCGTGAGAGGGTTGCCGTCCCGCCGGCCAGGGCCGTGAATGACGGGAACTCGTGATTCTGGGGCCAGCCTACGGAGGGGTCCGTGGGGTGGTCAAAGCGCGGCAGTCGCGCGGCGTCATCCGAGCTGCCCGATGTGATGCTTGACACACCGCGCATCGCCGGCCAGGATCAAGCCACTCGAGAGGGGGGAGCTCGAGACCGCGGCCTCCGGCCCCGCAGTCGGTTCTCCGAGAGGGACCGGATCATGCGGATGGACATCGAGAAGAAGCTCGCGGCATTGTCGACCGCCGTGGTCGTCGCGGCTCTCCTCGGTACCGCCATTTCGGGATGCTCCGCTTCCCAGGGCAGCGTCTCCTCCACCGCGAATGCTTCCACCGCTGCGGCGTCCTCCGTCACCCCGACGTCAGCGGCCCCCTCGGCAACCGGGTCGGCCTCCGCCACCGGTTCGTCCGCGTCGTCGCCCGCCGGTGAAGAAGCACTCCCCGCCGCGCTGTTCGAGGAGGACGGGATGACGTTGGTCGAGTACACGCGCCGGCATCCGGATGCGGACCATCTCGACCCGGAGAAGGAGTCCGTCCTGGAGGAGGCGGTCGGGACGGGCACACAGCAGATCACCGTGGACGCTCAACAGGGTGCGGTCCTTCGGGTCATCGTGTTGTGTCCTTCGGATGCCACCGGTGAGACGGAGATCCTGACCTCACGGGGTGGCGGGGGAACGAAGACCTGGATGGCCGGATCGGAGGCGCTGTGCGGCGGCTGGTCGGCGGCGACTCCCCCCGTGGATGAGGCGGGGCCGATGACGTTCACCGTCACGGTGGACAATGACAAGCCGTTCCGGATGGTGCTGACCGCACCCTCCGCATGAGGCCGCCATCACGACGGCGGATGACGGCGCGGGGAGGACTGAGACGCTCAGCGTCGGTCGCGGCCGCGCAGCGCGTCCAGCTGCCGGCGGTCCCGCTTGGTGGGCCGGCCCGCGCCCCGCTCGCGGTACGGCACCGCGAGCAGCTCACGCGGCACGGGCGGCGGGGAGTGGTCCACGTACTGCTGCCGGGCCACGGGGGCGCCCACCCGCTTGGCGATCAGCCCCGTGACCTCGAGGATCCGCTCGCCTCCGTCCTGGCGCACCCGCACCCGGTTCCCGACGACGACGGGCGTCGCCGCCTTCACGGGCTCGCCGTCGATGCGCACGTGGCCTGCGCGCACGGCCGCCGTGGCCGCGGACCGGGTCTTGTACAGCCGCACGGCCCACAGCCACGCGTCGATGCGGACGCCGCTCACGCCCGCCCCCTCACGCGAAGCGGGCGCGGATCGCGGCGCCGTGCGCGGGCAGGCGCTCGTCCTCGGCCAGCACGCCGATCCCGTCCGCGACCTCCTCGAGCCCGGTCTCCGTGTAGCGGATGCGCTGCTGCAGGCGCAGGAACGTCACGGTGTTCAGACCGGAGGAGTGCCGGGCCGTCCCCGAGGTGGGGAGCACATGGTTGGACCCGGCCGAGTAGTCGCCCAGCGGCACGGGGGCGTACGGGCCCACGAACACGGCGCCAGCGTTGCGGATGCGCCCCACGAGGGCCTCGGGGTCGCGCGTCTGGATCTCGAGGTGCTCGGTGGCGTAGCGGTCGGAGACCTCCACGGCCTGGTCCATGTCCCGCACCAGCAGCACGCCGGACTGGGGGCCGGTGAGGGCCTCGCGGATCTGATCCTCGTGGAACGCCCCGGGCACCTGCGCCTCGATCGCCGCCAGCACGTCCCGGAGCAGGTCCTCGGAGTCCGTGATGAGCACGGAGGCGGCTAGCGGGTCGTGCTCGGACTGGCTGATCAGGTCCGCGGCCACCCAGTCGGCGCGGGCGGTGCCGTCCGCGATCACGGCGATCTCGCTCGGCCCGGCCTCGGCGTCCACGCCGATCACGCCCTGCAGGGCGCGCTTCGCGGCGGCCACGTACACGTTGCCGGGCCCCGTCACCAGGTCGACGGGCGCGCAGAGCCACCCGCCGTCGTCGTCCTGGACGCCGTGCGCCAGCATGGCCACGGCCTGGGCGCCGCCGGCCGCGTAGACCTCGTCCACGCCCAGCAGCGCGCACGCGGCGAGCACGGTGGGGTGGGGCAGGCCGCCGTGGTCCCGCTGCGGGGGCGAGGTCACCGCGAGGCTCCCCACGCCGGCCGCCTGCGCGGGCACCACGTTCATCACCACCGAGGAGGGGTACACGGCGCGGCCGCCGGGCACGTACAGGCCCACGCGGCCCACGGGGAGCCAGTGGTTCTCGACGACGGCGCCCTCGCCGAGCTCGACCGTCGAGTCCTGGGGGTGCTGGGCGGCGTGCACGAGCCGGGCCCGGCGGATCGACTCCTCCAGCGCCGCGCGCACCCGCGGGTCGAGCCCGGCCAGGGCGGCCTCGCGCGCCTCCGCGGGCACGCGCAGGGCGGGCGGACGGACGCCGTCGAACCGCTCGGCCAGCTCCAGCAGGGTCTGCTCGCCACCGTGGCGGACCTGCTCGATGATCGGGGCGACCACCGGCACCACGGAGGACACGTCCACGTTCGCCCGCGGGATGATGCGGGACAGGTCCGCGGTGGCGGTGTCGAGCGGGCGCAGGTCGGTGACGGAGAGCATGGATTCCTCCAGAGGGGCGGCGGCGGGCCGGCGGGACGGGGCGCGACGACGGCCGGGCCCGGACCGCGCGGACGGTCAGGCTCCATTGTGCTCTTCTCCGGGGTGCGTCCGGGGGCGGGTGTCAGACTGTCGTCATGGTCCTCCTCACCCTGCCCGCCCTCGCGACCCCGCCCCTGCTGACCGCCCTGGACCGCCTCCTGGCGGGCGAGACCGTGCCGTCCGGGGTGGAGGGGGACATCCAGGACGGGGCGGCCGCCACCACGCGGGCCTTCGGCGTGGAATGGGGGACGCTGCTGACCGTGCTGATGGCGTTCGCCATCGGCGCGGCGGTCGTGTACCTGGCCCTGCAGGTGGCACGCGTCGTGCTCGTGCGCCGCCCCGCATTCCAGCAGGGCGCCGCGCGGCTGAGCCTGCCGGCCGCCGTCGCCGCCGGCCTGCTGGCCTCCCGGATCTGGCTCGGGGTCATGGCCGAGGAGCAGACCTGGTACCGGCCGGCGTCGTTCCTGATGCTCATCGCCGTGGCCGCGGCGGGCGCATGGGCCGCGTGGCGCCTGGTCGGCGTGATCGAGAAGGGGATCCTCGGCCGCTACCAGGAGACCAGCGTCGAGCACCGCCGCGAGCGACGCATCCGGACGCAGACCATCCTGATCCGGCGCATCCTCAACGCGGTGATCGTGGTGGTGGCCGTCGCCGTGGTCCTGCTGGGGGTGCCCGAGGTGCGCTCGCTCGGGGCCGGTCTGCTCGCCTCCGCCGGTGTGATCTCGGTGATCGCCGGCCTGGCCGTGCAGTCCACGTTGACCAACGTGTTCGCCGGCTTCCAGCTCGCCTTCACGGACGCGATCCGGGTGGGCGACGTGGTGGACATGGAGGGCGCGTTCGGCACCGTCGAGGAGATCACCCTGTCCAACGTGGTGGTCAAGCTCTGGGACGGGCGACGTGTGGTCTACCCGTCCTCGCACTTCACCACGCAGCCGTTCGAGAACTGGACGCGCGTGGGCACCGAGGTCTCCGGCGTCGTGGAGCTGGACGTGGACTGGCGGGTGCCGATGGACGCGCTGCGCGCACGGCTCGCGCAGCTGCTCGAGTCCACGGACCTGTGGGACGGGCGCGAGCACGCGCTGCAGGTGACCGACGCGACCGGCGGCGTCGTGCGCATCCGCGCCGTGGTCTCCGCCCGCAACTCCGGCGACCTCTGGGACCTGCGCTGCCTCGTGCGCGAGGACCTCGTGGCCTTCCTGCGCCACGAGCACCCCGAGGGCATCGTGGTGCAGCGCATGGTGGTCCGGCACCCCGCCCACGACGACGCGGCGCCCGCCTCCGAAGGCTCCGACGCGGGGGCCCGCGGTGGCGACCGGACGGGTGAGCCGGGCCCGGACGGCTCCGGGGTGGCGGCCCGCGAGCCGCGCCCGCGCACCGCGCCGCTGCCGCGCGTCGACGGCGCCGATCCGCGCCCGCACACCCTCACCACACCGCTGACCCGCGTGGGCGACCACTCCGGCCTGTACACCGGCTCGATGACGGCGGTGCAGCGCAACCGCGAACTCGCCGGCCCGGGCGAGGAGGCGTTCGCCGAGCGGCGCGCCCAGCAGGCCAAGCAGGCGGCGGAGGCCGCGGCGGCGGACGAGGCCGGGCGGCGCAGCGGCGCCGGCTCCCACGCGGACGGCCCCCTCGACGACGCCGTCACGCGCCGCCGTCAGGACGACGAGGACTGAGGCCCGGCGGGAGCGCTCAGCGCTCGAGCGTCGGGTCCCCGGAATCGACGGGTGTGAGCCGACGCCGCTCTGCCATCGGCTCGGACGCGGGCAGGCCGTGGGCGGCCGGGTCCGTCTCGGCGACGTGGCTCACGGCCTCGGGCGTGTGGTCCCCGTACTGCCGGTACTCCTTCACGCACAGCACCGGCTGATCGATCTCCTGCAGCAGCTCGTCCGAGACCGATCCCATGACGAACCGGCCGAAGCCGCCGCGGCGGCGCACGCCGATGACCACGATGGACGGGTCCAGCTCCGCGGCCACGTCCTTCATCTCCTCCACCGTGGACCGGCCGCGCGCGTACTGACGGAACTCGGCCGTCACGCCGGAGGCGTCCAACCGGGCCTGCACGCCGCGCTGCTGCTCCTCCGTGACGAGGGACTTGGTGCGGTGCTCGCCGCCGGGGCCCGCATTGACCACCACCACGTGCTCGCCGGTGGAGCGGGCGATGTCCAGGGCGGTGTCCAGAGCGGCGTCCGCGGCCTTCGAGGGGGCGTAGCCGACGAGGATGGTCATGGGGTGCCTCCGCGGGGTCGAGGGGACGGATCTGAGGTCAGCGTAGTGCGGGCCGGGCCCGCGGCGGAGGGGCTCAGCCCTCGCGCAGGTGGCGCAGGTGCGCGGCCACCGTCTGGACGGCCACGCGGGCCACGGTGCCGGTGAGGCCGGGGTAGATGCGCGGGGCCAGGTCCTCGGGCGTGATCGTCGCCGCCTCGGTCTCGGGCAACGCGGCCAGGGCGGCGCGGATCTGCTCCAGGCGGCCCTCGCGGTGGTGCCGGTAGTCGCGGGCGACGACGTCCAGCGGCTCCGGCACGGGCCCGTGCGCGGGCAGCACCGTGAGCGGGCCCGCCGCCTCGAGGCGGCGCAGGCTGGCCAGATAGTCGGTGAGGGTGCCGTCCGGGTGGTCGAGCATGGTGGTGCCCGAGCCGAGGATGGTGTCGCCCGTGATGACCGCGCCGTGCGCGCCCGCGTCCGGGACGGCGAACGAGTAGGAGTCCGAGGTGTGGCCCGGGGTGTGCCAGGCCAGCACCGGGGTGCCGGCGACGTCGATCCGCTCGTCCGGCGTCAGGACGGCGGCCCCGCCGCGGCACCAGTCCGGGTCCGCGGCGCGCACGGGCGCGCCCGTGGCCGCGTGGAACGCGTCCACCCCGCCGGTGTGGTCGGCGTGCCGGTGCGTCACCAGGATGAGCGCGATCCGGCGCCCCTCGGTCGCCGCACGCACGCGCTCGAGGTGGGCGGCGACGTCGTCCTCCGGGCCCGGGTCCACCACGACGGCCGCGTCCGAGTCCGGTGCGGCGACCACGTACGTGTTGGTGCCCGCGAGGGTCATCGGGGAGGGGTTCTGGGCGGTCACGCAGCGCACCAGCGGGGCGGGCGTGGGGCCGGGCGTGGCGGTGGTCGTCGTCATAGGCTCGAGTGTATGGAGAACCAGCAGACCGGCCAGGCCGCGGACCGCGGCACCATCGACACGCGCGAGGGGCTCACGGGCAACTACGTGCAGTCCGGGGCGGAGTTCACGCGGGACACGAACTACATCGCGGACCGGATCGTGGCGGATCCGGAGGCCGTGCGGGCCCTGCCCGTGGCCGAGCCGTCCACGGTCGGCCGCGTGGGCGGCGGGCTCACCGAGGGGGCCGAGGCGTGGCCCGTCGAGGCGGGCCGCTACCGGCTCGTGGCGGCGCGGGCGTGCCCGTGGGCGAACCGGACGATCATCGTGCGGCGCCTGCTCGGCCTGGAGGACGCGATCTCGCTGGGCACCCCGGGGCCGACCCACGACGAGCGGTCCTGGACCTTCGACCTCGACGAGGGCGGGAAGGACCCCGTGCTGGGCACCGAGCGGCTCCAGGAGAACTACTTCAAGCGGTTCCCGGACTACCCGCGGGGCATCACGGTGCCGGCGATCGTGGACGTGCCGACGGGCGGCGTCGTGACCAACGACTACCCGCAGATCACCCTCGACCTCTCGACGGAGTGGACCGCGTTCCACCGCGACGGCGCCCCGCAGCTGATCCCCGACGCCGGGCCGGAGCGGGACGAGATGTTGGAGGTGATCGAGCGCGTGTTCACCGAGGTGAACAACGGCGTGTACCGGTGTGGCTTCGCGGGCTCGCAGGAGGCGTACGACGCCGCGTACGAGCGGCTGTGGACCGCGATGGACTGGCTCGAGGAGCGCCTGACGACGCGCCGCTTCCTGATGGGGGAGCGGATCACCGAGGCCGACGTGCGGCTGTTCACCACGCTGGTGCGGTTCGACCCCGTGTACCACGGGCACTTCAAGTGCAACCGGAACAGGCTGACCGAGATGCCGGCGCTGTGGGGCTACGCGCGCGACCTGTTCCAGACCCCGGGCTTCGGCGACACGATCGACTTCGCGCAGATCAAGGAGCACTACTACGTGGTGCACGAGGACATCAACCCGACGCGCATCGTGCCCGCGGGCCCGGAGCTGGGGAGCTGGCTGATCGAGCACGGGCGTGAGGCGTTCGGCGGGGACCCGTGGGGCGGCGGCACCGCACCCGGGCCCGTGCGCGAGGGCGAGCGCGTGGACCCGGAGCACACGCCGCTGCGGTGACGTCGCTCGGCCCGGCCCGCAACGCGGGTTGAGTTATCGCGGGTGGCGCGGCTGGACACCCGCGATAACTCAACCCGCGTTGGGGTGCGGACCGGGTGAGCGCCAGGAGGACGCGGCGAGGATTGTTGAACAATCATCCTTCATGCCTCAAGATTGTGTGACCGGCACCTCAGCCGGGCCCGATCCGAGAGGACTGCACTGTGTCTCACGCGCCGCAGATCGACCTGAACTCCGACGTCGGCGAGTCCTTCGGCTCGTGGACGATGGGGGACGACGCCGCCATCATGCCCTCCGTCTCCTCCGCCAACGTCGCGTGCGGCTTCCACGCGGGCGATCCCTCGGGGATCGCCCAGACCTGCCGTGACGCGGTCGCCGCCGGCGTCACGATCGGCGCGCACGTGGGCTACCGCGACCTCGCCGGCTTCGGCCGCCGCTTCCTGGACTGCACGCCCACCGAGCTGGCCGACGACGTCCTCTACCAGATCGGCGCCCTCGACGCGCTCGCCCGCGCGGCCGGCGGCCGGGTCCGCTACGTGAAGCCGCACGGCGCCCTCTACAACACGATCGTCCGTCACGAGGCGCACGCCCAGGCCGTCGTCGACGGCGTCAGGGCGTTCGGCTCCGACCTCCCGCTGCTGCTCCTGCCCGGCTCCGTCGCCCTGGACAAGGCGGCCGCCGCGGGGCTGCGCGGCGTCGCCGAGGCCTTCGCGGACCGCGGCTACAACCCGGACGGCACGCTCGTCTCCCGCCGCGAGCCCGGCGCGGTCCTCCACGACGAGGACGACGTCGCCGCCCGCATGGTGCGCCTGGCCACCGAGGGCGTCGTCGCGGCGGTGGACGGCACGGACGTGCGCGTCGACGCCGAGAGCATCTGCCTGCACGGCGACACGCCCGGCGCCGTGGCCATGGCCGCGGCCGTGCGCCGCGCGCTCGAGGGCGCGGGCGTGTCCATCAAGGCCTTCGCATGAGCGCCCCATATCACCCCGCCGCCGAGCCGCCGGCCCGCCCGATCCGCTGGGTCGGCACCCAGGGCTTCCTCGTCGAGTGCGCCTCGCTCGAGGACGTCATGGCCGTCCACGCCCACCTCACGGCCCACCCGGAGCGCGGCCAGCGCCAGGTCATGGCCGCCGCCGCGACCGTCCTGGTGACCTTCACCTCGCAGGCCGCCGCCGAGCACGCCGCACCGCGGGTCAGCACTCTCACCCCCGACGCCGGTGAGGTGACGGGGGGTCGGATCGTCGAGATCCCCGTGGTCTACGACGGCGAAGATCTCGCCGAGGTCGGCCGGCTCACCGGGCTCGGCGTCGACGGCGTCATCCGGGCCCACAGCGAGGCCGACTGGTTCGCCGCGTTCGGCGGCTTCGCGCCGGGGTTCATGTACTGCGCCTCCGAAGCGGCCCCGTTCGAGGCGCCCCGCCGCAGCTCGCCCCGCACGGCCGTCCCCGCGGGCGCCGTCGCCGTCGCCGGGGCCTTCTCCGCCGTCTACCCGCGCACCTCGCCCGGCGGCTGGCAGCTGCTCGGGCACACCACCGCGGCCCTGTGGGACCTCGGCCGCGAGCAGCCCGCCCTGCTGCAGCCCGGCGACCGTGTCCGCTACGTCCCCGTGCGCCCGACGGCGTCCGTCACCTCCGGCACGGACGCGGCGGTCGACGCCACCCCGCCCGCCGACGCCGCGGCCGGCCTCCCGTCCGTGGCCGGCCGCCGCGGCGTCACCGTCGTGGACCCGGGGCTCCTGACCCTGGTCCAGGACCTGGGCCGCCCGGGCCTGGGCGACCTCGGCGTCGTCGCGTCCGGCGCGGCCGACCGGGACGCGGCACGCCAGGCGAACCGGCTCGTGGGCAACCGCTCACGCGAGGCGGTGCTGGAGACCGTCCTGGGCGGCCTCACCCTCACCGCGCACGGCCACCAGGTGATGGCCCTGGCCGGCGCCGAGGCCGGCGGGACGATCACCGCGGCCGACGGCGCCACGCGCCGGGTGCTCGCCCGCACGCCGTTCGTCGTGCTGGACGGCCAGACGCTGACGGTGGACGAGCCGGTCGGCGGCCTGCGCGTGTACGTGGGCCTCCGGGGCGGGATCGACGTGCCGCCCGTGCTCGGCAGCCGCTCGACCGACACCCTGTCCGGGCTCGGCCCCGCCCCGCTGACGGCGGGGGACCGCCTCGCCCGCCGCGTCGGCCCGGATGCGAGGGGCGCCGCCGGCGCCTCCGCCGCGCGCCCGACCGCCGCCGGCGCCCCCGCCTCGGCGGAGGCCGGCGTCGCGACGGTGGGGGACCCGGAGACCTCGCTGCGCCCCATGCCCGCGCCCGGCCAGGTGGCCGTGCTGCGCGTGGTCCCCGGCCCCCGCGACGACTGGTTCGGCGAGGCGGGCCTGGAGCGCCTGTTCACGCAGGACTGGGACGTGAGCCAGCAGACCGACCGGATCGGCGTGCGCCTCACGGCCCCCGACGACGGCGCGCCGCTCGAGCGCGTGCGGGAGGGCGAGCTGAAGTCCGAGGGCGCCGTGCGCGGCGCGCTGCAGGTGCCGCCCTCGGGTGAGCCCGTCCTGTTCCTCTCCGACCATCCGGTCACCGGCGGCTACCCGGTGATCGGCGTCGTGGCCCGCGCGGACCTCAGCCTGGCGGCCCAGCTGCCGCCGGGCGCCCGCGTCCGCTTCGTCCCCCATCCCCGCCCCGGCGCCGAGACCGTCGTCGACTCCGCATCGCCCTCCGAGGAGACCCCGCCCCGTCACGCGGGTGCTCATCGCCAACCGCGGCGAGATCGCCGTGCGCGTGGCCCGCGCCGCCCGCGACCACGGCATCGCGTCGATCGCCGTCTACTCGGATCCGGACGCCGACGCCCTGCACGTGGCCGTCGCGGACGAGGCCTTCCACCTGCCGGGCGCGTCCTCGGCGGACACCTACCTGAGGATCGACGCGGTCCTCGACGTCGCCCGCCGCGCCGGCGCCGACGCCGTGCACCCGGGCTACGGCTTCCTCTCCGAGAACGCCGACTTCGCGCAGGCCGTGATCGACGCCGGGATGACCTGGATCGGCCCGTCGCCGGACGCGATCCGCGCCCTCGGGGACAAGATCACCGCCCGCTCCCTCGCCCAGCAGGCGGGCGCCCCGCTCGTGCCGGGCTCGGACGGCCCCGTGCCGGACGCCGCCGCCGCGCGCACGTTCGCCGAGGAGCACGGCCTGCCGATCGCCATCAAGGCGGCCTTCGGCGGCGGCGGCCGCGGCATCCGCGTGGTGCGTGAGCTCGGCGACGTCGAGGACGCGTTCGAGGCGACCGTCCGCGAGGCCGTGGCCGCGTTCGGCCGCGGCGAGTGCTTCGTGGAGCGCTTCCTGGACCGCCCCCGCCACGTGGAGGCCCAGGTCCTCGCCGACGAGCACGGCCACGTGGCCGTGCTCGGCACCCGCGACTGCTCCCTGCAGCGCCGCAACCAGAAGCTCGTGGAGGAGGCCCCGGCGCCGTTCCTCACGGACGAGCAGCGCGAGCGCATCCACACCTCCGCCCGCGAGATCTGCCGCGCCGCCGGGTACACCGGGGCCGGCACGGTCGAGTACCTCGTGGCCCCGGACGGCCTCATCAGCTTCCTGGAGGTCAACACCCGCCTGCAGGTGGAGCACCCCGTGACCGAGGAGGTCTTCGGCGTGGACCTGGTGCGCGAGCAGTTCCGCATCGCCGCCGGCGAGCCGCTGAGCATCCCCGAGGACCCGACCCCGCGCGGCCACGCCCTCGAGTTCCGACTCAACGCCGAGGACCCGGCGTACGGCTTCCTGCCCGTGCCCGGCCCGATCGACGCGTTCGAGGCCCCCACCGGCCCCGGGGTCCGCATGGACTCGGGCGTCCGCACCGGCTCCGTGGTGCCGGGCGAGTACGACTCCCTGCTCGCCAAGCTCATCGTGTGGGGCGAGGACCGCGCCCAGGCCATCGCCCGCGCCCGCGACGCCCTGGCCGAGCTGCGCATCGACGGCGTGCCCACCGTGGTGCCGTTCCACCGCGCCGTGCTCGAGCAGGACGCCTTCACCTCGGGGGACCGCCTCGGCGTCTACACCACGTGGATCGAGTCCGAGTTCGCCGAGCCGCTGGCCGAGTCCCCCTACCTGGGCGCCGAGGTTCCCGCGGGCGGCCGCACCTCCGTCACCGTGGAGCTGGACGGCCGCGCCGTGCGCCTGGGCCTGCCCGCGGATCTCTACGCGGCCCTCCTCGGCGGCGGCGGTGCGGGTGCCGCGGCCCCGGCTGACGCCGCGGGCGCCGGGAAGCCCGACGACGACGGCGCCGTGGCCTCGCCGGTCACCGGCACCCTGGCCTCGTGGAAGGTCGAGGACGGCGCCGAGGTGGCCGAGGGTGACACGGTCGCGATCGTGGAGGCGATGAAGATGGAGACGCCGATCCGTGCCCCGCGTGCGGGCCGGATCCAGCTCCTCGTGGCCGAGACCCCGGCCTCGGTGACGCGCGGCCAGGCGATCGCCCGGCTGGGGGCGTGAGGGTGCCGACGCGCGACGGTGTCACCGGGGACGACCTCGCGCCCGGCGCCGGTGACGGGGAGTCCGCCCCGGCGCCGGCTCCCGTGGCCGCGGCCGCGCAGCTGCGGCAGCGGATCGCGGCGGCCGGGCTCGTGCCGGGGGAGCGGCTGGGGGAGGTGGCGCTGGCCGCCGAGCTCCAGGTCAGTCGCAACAGCCTGCGCGAGGCGTTCACCATGCTGGCCTCGGAGGGCCTCGTGGAGCGCCGGCCGCACCGCGGGGTGTTCGTGGCGGCGCCGGGTCCGCAGGACGTGCGCGGGCTGTACCGCACGCGTCGGGTGATCCAGCTCGGCGCCCTCGAGCACGGCGAGCTCACCCCCGGCGCGGCGCGCCACCTGCGCTGTGCCCAGGACCTGCTCTCCGGTGGCCCGGACACGCCCGCGCGGGTCCTGGGCGACGCCAACCATCGCGTCCACGTCGGCATCGTGGACCTGGCCGGCGCCCCCGAGCTCACGCGGCTCATGGCGTCGGTGCAGGCCCGCGTGCGCCTGGCGTTCCATCCGATGGACGAGCAGACGCGCCTGCACGTGCTGTTCGCGGACCGCAACCGGTGGATCGTGGAGCGGCTGCTGGCCGGCGACCTGCCCGCGGTGCACGCCATGTTCGGCGGCTACCTGGACGAGGCGGAGCAGTTCGTCCTGGCGCACCTCGCCGCCGTGGGGGGCTGACCGTCTCCCCGGGCCCCGGCGGTCACGGGACCTGGAACATCCGGTCCGGCAGGTCCGTGATGAGCATGTGCCCGGGCGCGTGCGTGATGGCCAGCGGCGGGCGGGACTCCATGATCGCCGCCTGCGGCGTCACCCCGCACGCCCAGAACACGGGCAGGTGGCCGTGCGGGACCTCGACGGCGTCGCCGAAGTCCGGTGCCGACAGGTCCGTGATCCCGAGGCCGGCCGGGTCGCCCACGTGCACGGGCGCGCCGTGCACCGCAGGGTAGCGGGAGGTGATGCGCACGGCGTCGGCCACGCGGTCGGCGGGGATGGGGCGCATCGAGACCACGAGCGGGCCTGAGAGGCGGCCCGCCGAGGCGCAGCGCCGCGTGGTGCGGTACATCGGCACGTTCACGCCGGCGTCCTGGTGGGCCATCCGGATGCCCTCGGCCACCAGGGCGGACTCGAAGGTGAACGAGCAGCCGATCACGAACGTCACGAGGTCGTCCCGCCACACGTCGAGCAGATCCGTGGGGCGGTCCGTCTCCACGCCGTCGCGGTACACCACGTACTGCGGCACGTCCGTGCGGACGTCGCCGTCCAGTGCGGGGCCGTTGACCTCGCCGGCCTCGAACACGCCGAGCAGCGGCAGGGCCTTGGGGTTGCGCTGGGCGAAGAGCAGGACGTCGTAGGCGTGGTCCTGCGGGATCGAGACGAGGTTCGCCTGCGCGTAGCCGTCGGCGATCCCCGAGGTCGGCCGCACGAGCCCCGCGCGGAAGCGCTCGCGGGCCTGCGCGGGGGTCGTGGCGCCGTCCAGCGGCGGCAGCGGCGTCGTCGTGGTCATCTCAGGCACCGGTGATCATCGTGACCATGGGGAGGAACCCGCGCACCGCGATGAACACGGAGACGATCCACGCCAGCGCACCGATCACGAGCAGCCACCCGGGGTAGCGGTAGCCGTGCAGCAGGTCGCGGCGGCGCCAGGCCACGTAGAGGAGGGCCGCGAAGCCGACCGGCAGGATCATGCCGTTGAACGCGCCGGCGAACACGAGCAGCGTCTGCGGGGCCTGGCGCAGGGCCAGGTAGAGGGCGGTGCAGACCACGATGAACGCGACGGTCAGCAGGTTGCGGGTGCGGACGCTCGTGGTGGAGCGGGTGACGAAGCTGATCGAGGTGTACGACGCGCCGATCACGGAGGTGACGGCGGCGGCCCACAGGACGATGCCGAACATGCGCAGCCCGATGTCGCCGGCGGCGGCCTGGAAGGCGGAGGCGGCCAGGCTGTCCTTGGCCAGGACCGCCCCCGAGGCGACGACGCCGAGGATCGCCAGGAACAGGAGGGCACGCATCAGGCCGGTCACGAGGATCGAGGCCACGGAGCTGCGGGTGATGTCCTGGACGTCGTCCACGCCCTTCACTCCGGAGTCGATCATGCGGTGGGCGCCCGCGTAGGTGATGTACCCGCCGATGGTGCCGCCCACGAGGGTGACGATCACGAAGAAGTCGACCTCCTCCGGCATCACGGACTGGCGCAGGGCCTCGCCCACGGGCGGGGCGGAGGTGATGGCCACGTACAGCATCAGCAGGATCATGACGGCGCCGAGCACCACCACGATCCGGTCCAGGGCCACACCGGCGCGCTTGGAGAGGAAGATCAGCAGCGCGATGAGGGCGGAGACGGCGCCGCCGATCAGGGGGTCGACGCCGAGCATGGCGTTCGCGCCGAGGCCGGTGCCGGCGATGTTGCCGATGTTGAAGACCATGCCGCCGAGGAACACGAGCGCGGCGAGGACCCAGCCGAGGCCAGGCAGGACGCTGTTGGCCAGCTCCTGGGCGCGCATGCCGGAGACGCCGATGACGCGCCACACGTTCATCTGGACGGCGACGTCGATGAGGATCGAGACCAGGATGGCGAACGCGAACGCGGCGCCCATCCGGACGGTGAACGTGGCGGTCTGCGTGATGAAGCCGGGGCCGATGGCCGAGGTGGCCATGAGGAACATGGCGCCGAGCAGTGCGGTGCGCCGGGTGGCGCTCGCGGCGCGGGAGTCGGTCTTCGGCGCGGTGCCCGAGGGGGTCGAGCCGTCCGGTCCGGCGTGGGGGATGTCTGCGTGGGACACGGTGGTCACCTTCGTCGAGGGCGCCAGGCGAGGTGACGGGCGTCACGAGGCGCTGGGGAGACGGTAGCTGTTGTTGAACAATCCTGGCAACAGGAAGAGCGAGTGTCGTGGCACCCCGTCCGAAGGAACGCCTCACCTGCCTGGCGCGCCCCGCCCCGCGCCGCGACCATGGAGACATGTCGCACACGTCTGAACAGTCCTCGCCCCTGGCCGATCAGCTCCCGCCGGGCGGTCCCGACGAGCCGCACGCCGCCGGCGGCGTGCATGCCCGCCTCAACTGGCTCCGCGCGGGTGTGCTCGGCGCCAACGACGGCATCGTGTCCGTCGCCGCCACCGTCGTCGGTGTCGCCGGCGCGACGACGGCGCTCACCCCGATCCTGCTGGCCGGCGCCGCCGCCGTGGTCGGCGGCGCCTTCTCCATGGCGCTGGGCGAGTACGTGTCCGTCTCCTCGTCCTCCGACTCGCAGAAGTCGCTGATCGCCAAGGAGCGCCGTG
Organism: Micrococcus sp. 116; assembly: GCF_902506395.1. Taxonomy (NCBI): domain Bacteria; kingdom Bacillati; phylum Actinomycetota; class Actinomycetes; order Micrococcales; family Micrococcaceae; genus Micrococcus; species Micrococcus sp. 116. The sequence continues at coordinate 1,739,633 of NZ_LR732370.1, read as the reverse complement.
AGCTCGAGGAGGATCCCGAGGGCGAGCTGGAGGAGCTCGTGCAGCTCTACGAGGCGGACGGCCTGAGCCGGGCCACGGCCGAGGCCGCCGCGCGGGAGCTCACCGAGAAGGACGCGCTCGCCGCGCATCTGCGCATGGAGCTGGGCATGGCGGAGGAGGACGTCGTCAGCCCGTGGGCCGCCGCCGGAGCGTCCTTCCTCGCGTTCCTCGTGGGCGCGCTGCTGCCCTTCCTGACGGTCGTCCTGGCGCCGGTGGGCCTCCGCGTCCCGTTCACGTTCGGCGTCACCCTCCTGGCCCTCGCCGTCACCGGCTGGGTCGGGGCCCGGCTCGGCGACGCGCCCGCGCTGCGGGCGGCCGTGCGCGTCGTCCTCGGCGGCGCCCTGGCGCTCGGCCTGACCTTCGCGGTGGGCTCGCTGCTGGGGGCGTCGGTCGCCTGATCCACGCCGGAGGGGTGGGCCTGCCCCGCGCCCGTGGCCGCGCCGAGCCGTGACGAGCGGAGCGGCCCTGGGGGCCGAGGACCGTGCGCATACCACAGGCGCCCCCGCCGAGTTGAAGCGACGCCCACGGTTCGCGTAAGGTGGGACGGCGCACGCCGCGTTGTTCTCGTCGTTCCATCGGTCAGGTGACCGGGCGGACGGCGGGTCGGAAAAGCAACGCGCTCCCGCAGACCGGATCCCGGGACGTCCTCAGGACGGACCGGGGCTCACCGTCCACACCAGCGATCCCATAAGGAACTTCGGTTGGCTCTCACCCAGCCTGGTCCCCCTTTTCGAGAAGTCGCAGTAAGAGTGCGGTGTCCACACCCGGGGCGGGGCTCACAACAGGTGTCCGCGGACAGGTCCGCGGCTCGCCGCCATGCGGGTTCCGCCCGTCCTTTTACTACTACTTGCCACGAGGAGTGATCATGGCAGCTCACTGCCAGGTAACCGGGGCTGGGCCGGGATTCGGCCACAGCATCTCCCACTCGCACCGTCGCACCAAGCGCCGGTTCGACCCCAACATCCAGAAGAAGACCTACTGGGTCCCCTCCCTGCGCCGCAACGTCACCCTGACGCTGTCCGCCAAGGGCATCAAGACCATCGACGTGCGCGGTATCGACGCCGTCGTGGCGGACCTGATCGCGAAGGGAGTGAAGCTCTGACATGGCCAAGGACAAGGACGTTCGTCCGATCATCAAGCTGAAGTCCACCGCCGGCACCGGGTTCACCTACGTGACCCGCAAGAACCGCCGGAACAACCCGGACCGCATCACCCTGAAGAAGTACGACCCGGTGGTCCGCAAGCACGTCGACTTCCGAGAGGAGCGCTGAGATGGCCAAGAAGTCCAAAATCGCCAAGAACGAGCAGCGCAAGGCCATCGTGGCCCGTTACGCCGAGAAGCGTCTCGAGCTGCGCAAGACCCTCGTGGACCCGAACGCGTCGGACGAGGCCCGCGAGGCCGCCCGCCTGGGCCTGCAGAAGCTGCCCCGCGACGCCTCCCCGGTCCGCGTGCGCAACCGCGACGCCATCGACGGTCGCCCCCGCGGCACCTTCCAGCGCTTCGGCATCTCCCGCGTGCGCTTCCGCGACATGGCGCACCGTGGCGAGCTGCCCGGCGTGACCAAGTCCTCCTGGTGACCTGAGGCCCGGTCTCCGGGCGCTCGGCACCACCGCGACGGCGGCGTCCCTCCTCAGGAGGGGCGCCGCCGTCGTCGTGCCCCGGGGATGAGGGCCACCCGGGTCACGGGAAATCGCGGATTCTCGCGGTTCAGGGGGCGATTCGCCCGCGCAGAGGTGGTACGTTCACAACTGGCAGCCCGGTCCGAACGGCCCGGGAACCGTAACCGACGTCCCATAGGGAGGACCCATGGCCATGAACCGCAAGGAACTCGTCGCCGCCGTCGCCGAGCGCTCCGGCAACACCCAGGCCGCCGTCAGCGATGTGCTGGACGCCCTCTTCGAGGTGTTCACCGCCCAGGTCAAGAAGGGCGAGAAGGTCTCGATCCCGGGCTGGCTGGCCGTGGAGCGCACCGAGCGCAAGGAGCGGACCGGCCGCAACCCGCGCACCGGCGAGGAGATCACCATCCCGGCCGGCCACTCCGTGAAGGTGACCGCCGGCTCCAAGCTCAAGGCCGCCGCCTCCGAGTGATCCCGGTCGCGGTGCGCGTCCCCGGACCCACGCCGCACGCCGCAGGACGGGCGTCCCACCCTCGGGTGGGGCGCCCGTCGTCGTCTGCGGCCGCGTAGGATGGGCGGACGATCGTCCGGCCGACGTGGACCGGGGCCGTCAGGAGAGGAGTCGTGGCATGCGCAGCGCCGTCGCCGCCGCTCCGTGGGCCCCGGCCGGCCTCGAGGACGCCCCTCCGCGCGTCGTGCGTGGGCCGGCCCGTCTGGTCCGGGGCTGGGCCGGGGCCCTGGCGATGACCGCCCTGGCCGCGCTGTTCCACACCGCCGCCGAGCCCGGTCACGGGTTCCCCGAGGTCGGCGTGGTCGCCTTCGCGGCCGTCCTCGCCGCCCCGCTCTGCACCGCCCTGGCGGGCCGCGCCCTCTCGCTGTGGCGCACCGCCGCGGCCGTCGCGATCGCCCAGGGGCTGTTCCACGTGCTCTACGGGCTCGCCGCCGGCGGCCACGCCGTGGCGCCTGCCGCCGGCGTCGACCCGGCCCACCTCGGCCACGCCCGTCCCGGTGCCGGGGCCCTCCTGGCGCCGGGGGAGGCCCTGTCCAGTGCCCCCACCGGCCACCTGACCGACCTGCGCATGCTCGCGGCCCACGTGATCGCCGCGGTCCTCACCGTGCTGGTGCTGCGGCGCGGTGAGGCCCTCGTGCTCGCCATCGCCGAACGCGTGGTGGCCGCCGTCTGCCCGCCGCCGGCCGCGCACGGCCCCCTGCCGACGCCGGCCCGCCTCCGTGTCCCCGTCCCGCCGGTGCTCCGGCCGGCGACGTCCCTCGCCCTCCTCAGCTCTCCGGGGCGGCGCGGCCCGCCGTTCGCCCTCGCGGCCTGAGGACGCCGGCTCCGTCCGCGTCTCGAGGCCCGACCGCGCCCGACGACCCTTCGGAACGGTCCGCCCGCGACTCCCGTCCGGGACCGCGGCAGACCCGTGAGGACACCACCATGCATCACCAGACCGCCCCTGTCCGCCGCGCCGCTCGCGCCGCCGCCGGACTCACCCTGCTGCCTGCCCTCGTCGTCGCCGGAGCCGCCCCCGCGGCCGCGCACGACGAGCTCATCCGCACCGCCCCCGCGGTCGGCGAGACGGCCACGACGGCGCCGTCGGAGGTCTCCCTGACCTTCAGCGGCGAGCTGATCGACGGCGAGGGCATCCAGAACCTCCTGCAGGTCCGCGACGCCGACGGCAACCAGTGGCAGTCCGCTGCCGGCACCGTGGACGGCCCCACCTTCTCCGCGCCGCTGTGCGAGGGGCTGCCCAACGGCGACTACGAGGTCGCCTACCGCGTCGTCTACTCGGACGGGCACTCCGAGGAGCGCTCGTTCGACTTCGCGGTGGACGACCCGGCCGCACCGGCCGCCGGCACCGCGCCCCAGGGCTGCGGCACCGCCGTCGCCGGGGCCTCGACCGCCGCCTCCCCGGAGGCCACGGCAGGTCAGGGCGACGCCGCCTCGGCCGAGGCGACCGCGCAGGCGGACGCCTCCGACGCCGCGCAGCCCGCGGACACCGACGCGCTGCCCGCCTGGGTGTGGGTCGCCGGCATCGCCGGCCTGGCCGTGCTCGTCGTGGCCTTCCTCCTGATGGGCCGCCGCGCCCGCGCACTCGGCCACCTCGACGACGGCCGCTGACCTCTGATCCCCGGTCGGCCCCCTGAGGGGGCCGGCCCCGCCCTCGCGCGCCCGAACGCCCCGCGCGTCGTCGCGCGCCCGCCTGACAAGGAACCCCACAGACGTGACCACCACCTCCCCCCGCGCCCCTCGCCGCCTCGGCGCCGCCGCCGTGCTCGCCGTCGCCGCCCTCGGCCTGACGGCCTGCGCCGGAGACGACGCCGGCTCCGCCCCGAGCGCGTCGGACGCCTCGAGCGTCGCGCCGGCCACGGACGCCGCCCCGGCCTCGGATGCCTCGCCGGCCGCGTCCACCGCGGACGGCCAGGCCGCCGGCCTCACGATCACCGACCCCTGGACGAAGGCCACCGAGGAGGGCATGACCGGCTCCTTCGGCATGCTCGAGAACTCCTCGGACCAGGACCTGCACATCGTCGGCGTCCGCTCGGAGCTGGGCGAGACGGTCGAGCTCCACGAGATGGTCTCCGGCGAGGACGGCCAGATGGTGATGCAGGAGAGCCCCGACGGCTTCACCGTGCCCGCGGGCGGGAGCCTCGAGCTCGCCCCGGGCGGCAACCACGTGATGTTCATGGGCCTGACCGACCCGATCGAGCCGGGTGAGGACGTGACCTACGACCTCGAGCTGGAGGACGGCTCCACCCTCGAGGTCACCTCCGTGGTCCGGCCCTTCACCGGCGCCAACGAGTCGTACCACGGCGGCGAGTCCCACGAATCGGAGGACCATGCCGACCACTGACCCCGCCGTCCGGCCGGACGACCACCACGGGTCGGGCGGGCGCGAGGGCGCCCGCCCGGCCCCGGGGGGCCCCTCCCGCCGCGGCCTGCTCCTCGGGGCGGGCGCGGTGGGCGGCGGCCTGCTGGGCACGGCGCTCGGCTACGGCGCCGGCCACGCGTCGGCCTCGACCGCCCCGGGCGCGTCCGCCGCGCCCGGGGCGGGGGCCTCACCCTCCGAGGTCATGGGCGACACCGGCATCGAGGGCGACGTCGGCCGGGCCGGCTGGGCCGAGCCCGGCGGCCAGGCCGCCCGGGTGGCCGTCAGCTCGCCCGTGGGCACGGACACCGTGCCGTTCCACGGGCCGCGCCAGGCCGGCGTCGACACCCCCGCCCAGGCCCACGCCGTCTTCCTCGCCCTCGACCTGCGCGAGGACGCGGACCGGGTGCGCATCGAGCGGATGCTGCGCCTGCTCACCGACGACGCGGCGCGTCTGACCCAGGGCCGCGCCACGATCGCCGACACCGAGCCGGAGCTCGCCGCCGCCCCCGCGCGGCTCACCGTGACGTTCGGCTTCGGCCCGGAGCTCGTCCGCCGCGTGGCCCCGGACCGGGCCCCGGCCTGGCTGCGCCCGCTGCCGGCGTTCGAGCAGATCGACCGCCTGGACCCCGCGTTCAGCGACGGCGACCTGCTGCTGCAGATCTGCGGCGACGACCGGATGTCCGTGGCCCACACCCGGCGCATGCTCCTCAAGGCGGCCCGGCCGTTCGCCACCGAGCGCTGGGTGCAGGAGGGCTTCCGCTCCGCCCGCGGCGCCCACCCCACCGGCACCACGATGCGCAACCTCTTCGGGCAGGTGGACGGCACCGGCAACCCGGCGGCGGACACCCCGCACCTCGACCGCGTGGTGTGGGGCGTGGGCGCCGAGCAGGTGGGCGTCACCCCGTGGATCCCGGACGGCACGTCCGTGGTGATCCGGCGCATCGAGATGCTCATGGACACGTGGGACGAGCTCGACCGCCCGGCCAAGGAGAAGGTCATCGGCCGTCGCCTCGGCACCGGCGCCCCCCTCACGGGGGAGCAGGGGCACGACGAGCCGGACTTCGACGCCGTCGGCCCCACGGGCTTCCCGGTCATCTCGGACATCGCGCACCTGCGGCGGGCCCGTGGGGAGGAGCCCGAGTACGGGATGCTGCGTCGCGGCTACAACTACGACGACCCGCGCGGGGCGCTGGAGGCGGGCTCCGGCCTGATCTTCGCCGCCTACCAGGCGGACGTGGACCGACAGTTCGTCCCCGTCCAGGCCCGGCTCGCGGAGTCGGACCACCTGAACCTGTGGACCGTGCCCGTCGGCTCGGCGGTCTTCGCGATCCCGCCCGGCTGCGCCGAGGGCGGGTTCGTGGGCGACGCCCTGTTCGCCTGACCCAGGGGCCCGACGACGGCGGGGCCGCTCCCGTCGTCGCCGGGCGTCCGCATGCTTTGAGAGGATGGACCCCATGTCCGCCGCCACCGCCCCCGCCCGCGGCGGCCACGAGCATCCAGATCCCCCGGGGCCCGTCCC
>NZ_LR732370.1:1721581-1733488 GCF_902506395.1 Micrococcus sp. 116 | reverse complement strand
GCCCAGACGGACCGGGGCAGCCACCCCGCCGAGAACGACGACGCCGCCCGCCCCGGTCCGTCGGGGCCGGTCGGTGTGCCCCGGTGGATCTGGATGCTCGTGGCCGCCGCGGGAGCCGCCGGCCTCGCCGCCGCCGGCTGGCTGACCGGGGTCACCGCCGCGCGCCAGCTCTCCGACCCGGGGTGGATCACCCGCTGGGGCGTGCCCGTGGGGGAGCTCGTCTCCAACCTGGCGATGTCCCTGACCATCGCCGCGCTGATCTTCGCGGCCGGGGTCCTGCCGCCGCACGCAGCGGGCACGGAACGGTGGCACCGCTCCGCCCGGCAGCGGCGCGAGGACGCGGACGCCGCACCGCTGCCCGAGCACCCCGCGTTCACCCGCGTGATGCGGATCGCCGCCGTCAGCGCCGGCGTGTGGACGGTGGCCGCGCTGGCCGTCGGCGTGCTGTCCTACTCGGATCTCGCCGGCATCCCCGTCACGGCGGGGCAGGGCTTCACGGACGGCCTGGCGGCCTACGTGGTCGGCATCTCGGTGGGCCAGGCGTGGTTCTGGGTCACCGTGATCGCCGCCGTCGTGACCACGTTGGCGATCGCCGTCCGCTCCCACAACGGCCTGTTCTGGACCGGCATCCTGGCGATGCTCGCCCTCGTGCCCCTGGCCCTGATCGGGCACGCGGCGGGCGGTGACGACCACACCGGCGCCGTGAACTCGATCGGCCTGCACCTGCTCGGCGTCGTCGTGTGGGTGGGCGGACTGCTCGTGCTCGTCGCGATCTCGGACACCCTCGTGGGGCCCAACGGGGCGCAGGGGCGGGGCCGCAGCCTGCGCCGGCAGGGCCCGGCGCCCCTGCTGCACACGGTCCTGACCCGCTACTCCGTGCTCGCCGGGCTGGGCCTGGTCACGGTGGCGCTGTCCGGCGTGGTCAACGCGTCGATCCGCATGGACGATCCGGCCCAGCTGCTGAGCCCCTACGGCATCCTCGTCTCGGCCAAGTTCCTGGCGGTCCTGGGCCTCGGCCTGATCGGCCTGCTGCACCGCCGGTGGGTCATCCCCCGCCTCGACGCCGGCCCGGACCGTCCCAGCCCCGCCCCCGCGCGTCGCCTGCTGTGGCAGCTCATCGCCGTGGAGGCCGTGATCATGGGCGCCGTCATGGGCGTCTCCTCCGTGCTCTCCCGGACGGCCCCGCCCGTGCCGGAGGAGATCGCGCCGGACGCCTCCCCGGCCCGCATCCTCACCGGCTACGAGCTGCCGCCGGCCCTCGAGGGCGCCCGGTGGATCACGATGTGGCGGTTCGACTGGCTGTGGGTCGCGATCATCGCGTTCCTGACCCTCTGGTACCTGCGCTCCGTGTGGCAGCTGCGCCGCCGCGGCGACCGCTGGCCCGTGCTGCGCACCGTCGCGTGGCTCGCGGGCCTGGCCGTGCTGCTGTGGGCGACCTCCGGGTCCCCGGCCGTGTACGGCCGCGTCCTGTTCAGCGCGCACATGGTGGGCCACATGACGCTGACGATGCTCAGCCCCGTCTTCCTCGTCCTGGGCGCGCCGATCACCCTGGCGCTGCGGGCCCTGCCGTCCCGCACGGACGGGACGCGCGGCCCGCGCGAGTGGATCCTGTGGATCGTGCACTCCCCGTGGGGGCGGTTCATCACGAACCCGATCGTGGCGGGGGTCAACTTCGCCGGCTCGATCCTGGTGTTCTACTACACGGACTTCTTCCGGTTCTCGCTGGAGACCCACGTGGGCCACGAGTTCATGAACGTCCACTTCCTGCTGACCGGGTTCCTGTTCGCCCTGGTCATGATCGGCTCGGATCCGCTGCCGCGCCGGCCCCCGTACGCCCTGCGGCTCGTGCTCCTGATGGCCACGATGGTCTTCCACGCCTTCATCGGCGTCGCCATGACCACCTCCACCGGTCTGCTGCAGGCGTCCTGGTTCGGCAACATGGGCCGCGACTGGGGCCCCACCGCCCTCGAGGATCAGCGCATCGGCGGCGCGGTGATGTGGGGCATCGGCGAGTTCCCCACCGTGATGATGGCGGTGATGGTGGCCGTGCTCTGGTATCGCAGCGACCGCAAGAACGCGGTCCGGCTGGACCGGCAGGCCGACCGCGACGGCGACGCGGAGCTGCGCCGCTGGAACGAGATGTATGCCCGCATGCACGGCACCCCGGCCACCGACGCCCCGAGCGGCGCCGAGCCCGCGGCCCGTGACTCCTCCACCGGCCCCGAGGAGGCCCGTGATGTCCGCTGACCGTGTCCGTCCCCTCCGCCGCCCGGCCGCGCCCCGGCGTGGTCGGCTGCGCCTCGTGGCCGCCGTCGCCGCCGGCCTGCTGGCCCTGACGGGCTGCGGGGCCGGGGACAACGATCCGGCCGCCGCGTCCGTGCCCGCGGACGGGGTCCACGACGACGCCGGCACCGCGGTGCACACGGAGTCGGCGGCCCCGGAGGGGCTCGGCCTGGGCGACCGTCAGGACGAGCGCATGGCGGAGGCCGCGGCCGAGCGTGCGGCCACGTTCGGCTTCGTCCGGCAGCGGGCCGCCACGGCGGAGGAGATCGACGCGGCCCGCGAGGACTCCCGGGACCGGCGTGCGGACGCGGACCGGACCACCGTGCAGCCGGCGCAGTGCAAGGCGCCGCTGACCGCCCTGGACTTCTCTCCGATCGCCCTCGACGGGGCCGAGGCCACGCGCGTGGACGTCGGCGCCGACACCTTCACGGGCACGGGCACCGTGGAGGTCGCCCGGCTCACGGGCCAGGGCCGCCAGGACGTCGAGCGGCACATCCAGACCGTCAACGCCCTGCGCGCCGACTGCCGCGAGATGACCATGACCGTGCAGGAGGGGGACGCGACCGTCGACTACCGCCTCGAGGTCTCCGACGCGCCGCTGTCCGACGGCACGCCGGCGCAGTCCGCCCTCGTGTGGGAGCGGACCGTGGCCTCGGAGTCCGAGCCCCAGCTCACGGCCCAGGTGCTCACCGCCGTCACCTCCGACGCCGTGGTGATGGTCTCCTTCGTGGGCCGGCCCGAGGCCGGGCGCAAGGAGTTCACCCTCATCGCGGAGGAGATGCTGGCCGCCGCCCTGGCCGCCGACTGAGCCGGACCCGCCCGGCGGCGTCGTCTTTCCCCCTGTGACGCCGCGGCGTCCGCTCACGGCTGACGCGTCCGGGACGTGCGCCATGATGGTGGGCATGACCGCACCGCAGACCCCGAACCCCGCCCCGTCCGCTGACGCCCCCGCCGCCGTGCCGCGCGCGGCCACCCGGGTGCGCGCGTCCGAGCTGGTGGGCCGCGGCTGGCTGAACACCGGCGGTGAGCAGGTGACCCTCGAGGACCTGCGCGGCAAGGTCGTCCTCCTCGACTTCTGGACGTTCTGCTGCATCAACTGCCTGCACGTCCTGGACGAGCTGCGCCCGCTCGAGGAGGAGTTCGCGGATGTGCTCGTCACGGTGGGCGTGCACTCGCCCAAGTTCGAGCACGAGGCGGACCCGGACGCGCTCGCGGCCGCCGTCGAGCGCTACGCCATCGAGCACCCCGTGCTGGACGACCCCGAGCTGACCACGTGGCAGGCGTACTCGGCGCGCGCGTGGCCCACCCTCGTGGTGGTGGACCCGGAGGGCTACATCGCCGCGCACCTGTCCGGAGAGGGGCACGTGGCCGGGCTCTACGGGCTCGTGCGCGAGCTCGTGGCCGAGCACGAGGCCAAGGGCACGCTGCACCGCGGCTCGGGCCCCTACGTCCCGCCCGCCCCCGTGGCCCGGGACCTGTCGTTCCCCGGCAAGGCCGTGTCGCTCGGCGGCCGCGGCTCCCGCCCGGGCACGTTCCTCGTCTCGGACACCGGCCACCACCGCCTCCTGGAGGTCGCCGAGGACCTGACCACGGTGCTCCGCGCGTTCGGCGGCGGGGACCCCGCCACGGCGGACGCGGGCCAGGCCGAGATCGCATTCCCCACGCCCGGGGAGAAGGGCCACGCGGACGGCGGGCCGGACGAGGCGCTGTTCAACGAGCCCCAGGGCCTGGCGCTGCTGCCCGAGGACGTCGCGGAGCGCGTCGGCTACGACGTGGTCGTGGCGGACTCCGTCAACCACCGGCTGCGGGGCCTGCGCCTGTCGGACGGGCACGTCAGCACCCTCGCCGGCAACGGCGTGCAGAAGCTCATCGACTCCGAGCGCGCCAAGGAGGCCGCCGCCGTCGAGGACGAGGAGGACGTCGCCGTCGACCTCGCGGACCTGCCCGGGGAGCCGACCGCGATCTCGCTGTCCTCCCCGTGGGACGTCGTGTGGCACCCCGCCCTGGGGCGTGTGGTGATCGCGATGGCCGGCACGCACCAGCTCTTCGACTTCGACCCCGTCACGGGCGCGCTCGCGGTGCACGCGGGCACGGCGCTCGAGGGCCTGCTGGACGGCGACGCCGGACGGGCCTGGTTCGCGCAGCCCTCGGGGCTGTCCCTGGGCGCGGACGGCGCGCTGTGGGTCGCGGACTCGGAGACCTCCGCGGTGCGCTGGGTGCGGACCGGGGAGGACGGGCGCCGCGAGGTCGGGACCGCCGTCGGGGCAGGCCTGTTCGACTTCGGCCACGTGGACGGGGAGGCGGACCGCGCGCGCCTGCAGCACCCGCTGGGCGTCACGGCCCTGCCGGACGGCTCCGTGCTGATCGCGGACACGTACAACGGCGCGATCCGCCGGTACGCCCCGGCCGGCGAGGACGCTGCGGGCCGGGCGGTCCCGGCCACGGTGACCACGGTGGCGCGGGGGCTGCTCGAGCCCTCGGACGTGCTCGTGGAGCACGACGCGGACGGGAACGACACCGCGATCGTGGTGGTCGAGTCCAACGCCCACCGGCTCACGCGGCTGGCGGTGCCGGAGGAGTTCCTCACCGTGGACGAGGGCGCGCGGCAGACGCAGCGTCCCCGCACCCCGGTGGTGGCCGGCGACCTGGACCTGACGATCGGCTTCGCCGCGCCCACGGGGCAGAAGCTGGACGACCGCTGGGGCGACCCCACGCAGCTGAAGATCTCCTCCTCCCCGGAGGAGCTGCTGCTCGAGGGCGCGGGCACGTCCACGGGGCTGCACCGGACGCTGCGGCTGAACCCCGAGGTCGAGGAGGGCGTCCTGCACATCACCGCCCGGGCCGCCGCATGCGACGGGGAGAAGGGGCAGCCGATCCCCGACCACGCCGCCTGCCACCTGTACCAGCAGGACTGGGGCATCCCGGTCACGGTGCACACCCCGGACCGGGCCCCGGAGGGCGCCGAGACCCGCCTGGACCTGGACCTGCGCGGGATACACTGAGCGCGTCGTCCGCCCCCGACCCCGAAGGCTGCGCCCCACCATGACCACGCTCATCGTCACCTCGTCCGCCCACGGATCCACGCGAGAGATCGCCGAGCGTGTCGCGGAGGTGCTGCGCACGTCGCAGGCCGTCCCGACCGTGGTGGAGGACGTCGAGGGCGCCGCCGCCTGGCTGGCCACGGCGGACGCGGTGATCGTCGCGGCTCCGGTCTACACGGGCTCGTTCGCCGCCGACGCCCGGGCGTTCCTTGACACCCGTCGGGCCGAGTTGACGGACCTGCCGCTCGTGATCCTGGCCTCGGGCGGCGCGCCCGAGCTGGCCCGGCCGGTGCGGGAGAAGCTCGAGTCCTACGGTCCGCGCGAGGTGGCGTACTTCCGCGGGGCGCTCTTCGAGGAGCGCCTGGGCCGGCTGGAGAAGCTCAAGCTCAAGCTCTCCCGCAACGAGCACTACGGCGACTTCCGCGACTGGGACGCCATCGAGGCCTGGGCCAAGACCCTCCCCGGCGCCGGCGTGCGCTGACCTCACCCGCCGCTGTCGTCGACGAGACGGTGGAGGCGGAGGAGCCTCCGCAGACGCTTTCGTTGACGAAACGGCGCCGGAGGCGCTCGTGCCCGCGGCGGAGGCGAGCGGTTAGCCTGGCCGCATGTCCCATTCCGCCCGTCGCCCCGCCGCGTCCTCCCGCCCCGCCCGGCCCCGCCCGACGACGGCGCCCCTCGCTCTGCCCGACCGGCCCGGCTGGGTGCGGCTCGCCGCGGGTGCGGCGGTCCCGGGCGTCGTCGCGGCGGTCGCGGCGCTCGCGGCCCTGCAGGTGTTCGTCCTCAACCCGTTGGCCGCCGCGCCCGGCGACCGCGGCCTCGGGAGGATCTACGCGGACCTGAGCGCGGCGGGCCAGCTCGGCGTCCCCTTCGTCCTTCCGGCCGTGATCCTGGCGGCCGGGTTCGGTGTGGCCGCGATCCTGTGGTTCCTCACGTGGCGTCGCGAGGAGGCCGACCCGCTGGCGGTCCTCGCCCTGGGCCTCGCCTCGCTCGTCGCCGCGTCCCCGGCCTACTTCATGGCCTCGTTCGGGCCGGGCATGGCGCTCGCGGACACCTACGGCATCGGCGGGGGCGACCACAGCCCGTGGGCCTGGCCGATCTACGTGGTCAGCGCGCTGGCGTCGGCGGGGCTGGTCGCCGTCGTCGTGCTCCTGCTGCGCGGTCCGGCGGGCGGGCTCGGCGCCCCGCGGCGCCGGGCCTAGGGCATGTCTGACAATCGTTTGGACCACGCGAGCACAGCGTTCAACACCACGGCGGCTCGGTAGACGATCGCGTACTTGTCGTACCGGGTCGCCAGGCCCCGCCATTGCTTCAGGTGCGCGTACTGGCGCTCGATCACGTTCCGGCCCTTGTAAGCCTGCGAGTCCAGGCCAACGGGACGGCCACCGGCCGAGCCGCGGCGCCTGCGGTGGCCCTGCTGATCCGCCGGCTCGGGGATCACGGCTTTGATCCGGCGGGCACGCAGGTGGGTGCGGATCGCCCGGGAGGAGTACGCCTTGTCACCCAGCACCGCCTCGGGGCGGGTCCGGGGCCGCCCTACCGGCCGTGCCACGCGCAGCTGCCCCAGCAGCGGCAGCAGCATCGGGGAGTCCCCGGCTTGGCCAGGGGTGATCAGACTGACCAACGGCAGCCCGGCCCCGTCCACGAGCTGATGGATCTTCGTGCTCAGCCCTCCACGGGAGCGCCCGATGCCGTGATCGGCCGGCTCCTCACGCGGATTCTTGTAGTTCGACCCATCCCCCTGTGAGGCGGGTGATGTTCGTGGCGTGCTGGTGGGCGCGGGCGATCGTGGAGTCCACCGAGACCGACCAATCGATCAGGCCTTCGGCGTCCGCGGCGGCGGTCAGCCTCGCCAGCACCGCATCCCAGGTGCCCTCTTCAGCCAAGCGCCGGTGCCAGGTCCACACGGTCTGCCAAGGCCCGTAGACCTCGGGCAGGTCCCGCCAGGGGATCCCGCACCTGTATCGGTAGATGATCGCCTCCACCATGGTGCGGGCGTCCGAGAACGGCCGGCCCCGTCGACCGGTCCGGGCAGGGAGCATCGGGGCGATCAGTTCCCATTGGGCATCGGAGAGGATCTCGAAGCGGGACATGCCTTCCAGGGTGTCAGCTGGCCCCCTGGATCCATTCTCAGACACGCCCTAGGCCGGTGGGACCGACCTGACCACGACCCCGCCAGTACGGCAACCACCAGCTCATCCCGCGGCACCGCGCCGAGACGGACGCCGCGGCCCGGGAGGGCGGGCACGTGGCGATGATCTCCACCGGCTGGGACCCGGGCCTGTTCTCGATGAATCGCGTGTTGGGTGCGGCGCTGTTCCCGCAGGCGCAGCAGAACATGTTCTGGGGCAGGGGCCTCTCGCCGGGCCATTCCGACGCCGTCCGGCGGGTCCCCGGCGTCCGGCGCGGCGTGCAGTACACGATCCCCAGCGAGGAGGCGATCGCCGAGGCCCGCGCCGCACAGGTCGCCGACGGCCGTGCCGCCGCGCGGCTGAAGGCCCAGGGGGAGACGGGGGCGCGCACCGTGCTCGAGGTCGCCCCGTACCTGCTCTCGCCCACGGGGCTGGACGAGCTGATCCGCCGGGACGTCTGAGCCGCGGCGAGGCGTCCGGCGCGTGACACCGGGCCGGGCGCCGCCGTCGTCGGCCTCAGGCCAGCAGCAGGGCGACGGCGATCATCGCCGGGATCGCGACGATCGTGGTGACCAGGATCGTGTCCTTCGAGACGCGCAGCCCCGCGTCGTAGCGCACGGCGGTGACGAACACGTTCTGTGCGGTCGGCAGCGAGGCCAGGACGACGGCGACGAACACGTGCCGTGCATCCAGGCCGAACACGAACTGCGCGAGCAGCCAGGCCAGCAGCGGATGCACCACCAGCTTCACCGCCGAGGCGAGCAGCACGTCCGCGCGACGCCCGCCGGCGCGCTCGAGCGGCCGCGAGCCGACCAGCGACATGCCGAACGCCAGGAGCATCGCCGGGATGGACAGCCCGCCGATGAGCTCCACGGACTCCATGAGGGGGCCCGGCAGCGACCAGCCGGTGAGAGAGAAGGCCAGGCCGGCCACCGAGCCCAGGATCAGGGGGTTGGTGACCGTGTGGCGGACCTGGTCGGCCACGGCGCGCCCGGGGGAGCGGCGCACCGCACGGCGCCGGCCCGCCGTCGTGCGTCGCCGGGCCTCGCGCGCGGTGGCGGCGTCCATCGCGGCCACGTAGAGCGGCGTGTAGATCGCCAGCTGGAAGATGAGCGCCGGGGCGGCCAGGGCGGCGTCGCCGAGGACGTAGGCCGCGATGGGAATGCCGAGGTTCGCCGAGTTCACGAGCGAGGCGCTGAGCGCGGACATGATCCGCTCCGAGGCCGGCCTGCCCTTCAACAGCGGGATCGTCACCGCGAGGTACAGCGCGGCCGCCGCGAACGCGGACAGCGAGGCCACCCACAGCTGGGGGCCCAGCACGGCGCCCACGTCCGCGCGGGAGAGCGTGACGAACAGCAGCGCCGGGTTGCCGATGAAGAACGCCGCGCGGGAGAGCACGGTGCGGCCGTGCTCGCCGAGCACCCCCGTGCGCCCCACCAGGACGCCCACGAGGATGATCACCCACACGACCGCGAAGCCGGAGAGCACCTGGGTCACGGACGGGCCTCCACGGGTCGGGGTGGGGCGGTCCGCGGCGGGGTCAGGGGCATGGCGCGATCCTACGCCGCGGGCGTCGGCTAGCCTGGATCACGACGGCGGCGCCCACCGCCGAGCGCGCCACGCGGCCCGGCCCCGCGCGGCAGGGCCCTGCAGCCCGGCGCGAAGGGGAGCGGATCCTCGGGCCCACCCACACGCGACGGACGTCGTCCCCGACCCGCGGCGCGGCATGGCCGGGAGCGCGCCGGCGAGGATGCACCATGACCCGTCAGTCCGACCTCAAGACCCTGATCCGCGCCCGCATGGCCGTCACCGGTGAGCGGTACACCGCCGCGGCGGCGGCCCTCGCCGACGAGTGGCAGTCCGCCGAGCGCTACCACGCGACCGTGCTCGCCCGCTTCTTCGACGGGGACCGGCTGCGCTCCATCCCCGCGCGCCGCAAGCCGCGGGTGGCCGTCCTTCTCGAGCTGCTGCGTCGCTTCAGAGCGGGCCGCGCCTACGCGGAGGCTGAGGTCAACGACCTGCTGCGCCCCGCCCACGAGGACGTGGCCACGCTGCGTCGCGAACTCGTGGACTACGGGTTCCTCGACCGCGCCGACGGTGTCTACCGGTTGGCGGACGCCGGGCCAGACCTCGACCCGCGCTTCGCCGCGGACCTGCCGGTCGACCTGGAACGCCGGCTGCGCGAGATCCGCGCGGGCCGTTGAGGGGAGCGGCGTAAAGCGACACGGCCCCGGGTCCCTCGCGTGAGGGGCCCGGGGCCGTCGTCGTGGTGTGGAGCGGGCGACGGGAATCGAACCCGCGTATCTTGCTTGGGAAGCAAGCGCTCTACCATTGAGCTACGCCCGCGCAACCGCTCGGTTTCCGCCTGCGGCGCGGGTACCACGATACACCAGCCCGGCCGGTGCACCGGCCCCGTGTCGTCATCGAGCCCCGCGGACCCGTACGTCAGTGCACCGGGTCCGCCGCGCCGACCTCGCGCGACCGCACCCGCCGCGTCGCCGCCCGGGCGCGCGAGCGACCGAACGCGTCCGCGTACCGCATGAGCACCGGCCCGGCGACCGCCAGGGCGAGCACATAGGCCGTCGCGAACGCGGTCATCTCCGGTGGCACGCCACCCGCCGACGCGGCGAGCCCGGCGATCACGATGGAGAACTCCCCGCGGATCGTCAGGGCCGCCCCCGCGCGCCAGCGGCCGGCCACGCCGATCCCCGCCCCGCGCGCGGCGAGGTAGCCCGTGGCCACCTTCGTGGCGGCCGTGACGAGGGCCAGGGCCAGCGCGGTCAGCAGCACGGGCGGCAGGGTGCGCGGATCCACGCTCATGCCGAACAGCACGAAGAACAGGGCGGCGAAGAGGTCGCGCAGCGGCTCGAGCACGGCGCGGGCCTGTTTGGCGGCCGCTCCGGAGATCGCGATGCCCAGCAGGAACGCGCCCACACCCGCCGAGACCTGCAGCGCCCCGGCCACGCCTGCGACGACGAGCGCCAGCCCCAGCACCGTGAGCAGGAAGTTCTCCTGCTCGTCCGAGTGCAGCAGCCGCGAGATCTGGGGACCGTACCGCACCGCCACCCCCAGCACGAGGGCGACGACGACGAGCGCGACGCCCGCCGCCTTCAGACCGGAGACAAAGGCGGTGCCCGCCGCGAGCGCCGTCATCACGGGCAGGTAGACCGCCATGGCCAGGTCCTCGAACACGAGCACGGACAGCAGCACGGGGGTCTCGCGGTTGCCGACGCGGCCGAGGTCGCCGAGGACCTTCGCGATGATGCCGGAGGAGGAGATGTAGGTGATGCCGCCCAGTACGAGGGAGCCCACCGGCCCCCAGCCGAGCAGCAGCCCGGCCACCGCTCCGGGGGTGAAGTTCAGGACGATGTCCAACACACCGGCCCGCCAGGAGCCGCGCAGCCCGTCGACGAGCTCACGGGCCGAGTACTCCACGCCGAGCATGAGCAGCAGGAGCACGACGCCGATCTCGGCGGCCAGTCGGCTGAACTCCTCGATGGGCTCCATGGGGTTGTGCGCGACACCGGCCGCGTCGACGTGGGTGAACAGCAGCCCGCCGACGCCGACCATGAGTCCGCCCAGCAGGTACAGCGGGACGGGGGACATGCCGATCTTTCCGGCGAACCGGCCGAGGGCGCCGAGCAGCAGGAGCACGGCCCCGAGCTCGATCAGGGCGATCAGCGTGGTGTCCACGGGGGCCTCAGGCGGCCAGCAGCCGCTCGGCCTTCCGGAGGCCCTCGCTGGTGCCGACCACCACGAGCAGGTCGCCGCCCTCGAGGAGCATGGTCGGGGCGGGGGAGGCGTGGGTGACGCCGGAGCGGACGACGGCGACGATCGAGACGCCGGTGCGCGTGCGCATGCGGGTCGCCCCGAGCACCTCGCCCGCGTACGGGGAGTCGGACGGCAGGATCAGCTGACGGGTGGTGATGCCGGGCAGGTCCGCGTGCTCCTCCTGGAGCTGGGAGACCAGTCGCGGCCCGGACAGGAGCGCGCCCAGGGCGGACGCCTCCTCGAGGGTCAGGGGGAGCGAGGTCGCGCAGGCGTCCGGGTCCTCGGCATCGGAGAGGATCAGCTCGGTCTGGCCGTCGCGGTGGGTGACCACGCCGATGCGGCGGCCGTCGGCGAGGGCCAGCTCGCGGCGCACGCCGATGCCCGGCAGGGAGGTCTCGTGGAGGCTCATGTCGTACATCGTAGGTTGTGGCCGCGCCGTCGACGTCCTGGCCGCCGTTTCCCGAACGAAAGTGCGCCAGGGGCCGCCGTTTCCCGAACGAAAGTGCGCCGGGGGCCGCTGGTAGAGTCCGAACCGCGTCCGGCCGCGGCCGGCCGCGTCCGGCAGCCCCCGTCCCGGAAGGACGTCCCATGCGCGACACCACGGCCGACGCGGCCCAGGTCCCCGCCCACCCCGACGACACGGCGGTGTACCGCTACCTCGCGTTCGGGGAGACGGACCGCCC
>NZ_LR732370.1:1710080-1721481 GCF_902506395.1 Micrococcus sp. 116 | reverse complement strand
CGCCGACCTCGAGTCGGTCCGCGCCGCGATCCGCGCCCACGGCGGTCCCCTGGCCTCGACCGCGCAGGTGTGCGGCCGCCCCGCCCCGACGCCGCCGGCCGCCGGCGCGTCCCGTGGCCTGCGCGGCGCCGCGCGCACCCTGACCGCGACCCGGCGCGACGTCGCCGCCCGCCTGGCCGACTCCCGCGAGCGCGCCGACGTGCCCGTCGAGGCGCTGCTGAACTCGGCCTTCGTGGACGCCCACGCGGACGAGCGCCCCGCCGACCGCGGCGTGCCGCGCGGGCGGCTCGCCGGCCTGGTGGACGCCGTCCTCCCGCCGGCCCGCCCCGCGGACGACGACGCCGCGGCCGGCCTGCTGCTCGCCCTGCGCGAGCCGGTCCGCGAGGTGTTCGCCTCCGACTCGTTCGCCGCCCGCCCGTACGCCGACGCGCCCACCGTCCGCGCGCTGTTCGAGGACTTCCTCGCCCACCCGCGCCGGCACGACCCCGAGCGCTTCTGGCGCCTGCTCAACCTCGAGCTCTGGCTGCGCGAGGCGGTGGACGCGGACGCCGCCCCGGCCGGCCCCGCCGCCGCGGTCGACGAGGCCGCGGGAGCCCCGGCGCCGGCCAAGCCGGACCACGAGCCGAACCCGGGCAAGGAGCTCGACCTGGTCTCCGCCGAGGACGGCCGCCGCTACCGCCGCTTCCCCGTGCAGACCGGCCTGGTGGACCGGGACACGGACCTGCAGGCCTACCTGCGCGGCGAGATCGAGGACTTCTTCCGCGACCTGCCCGCGGACGCGATGCCGCAGGACGCCCCGTGGCACTTCTCCGTGTCCGAGAAGATCGTGGCCATCACCCAGGGCCGCTCCTACTACACCTGGGAGGTCCGCCCCTCCGTGGCCGCGCGCGCCCTCTCCCGCCTGGTCACCCGCACGCCCGCGGGCATCGGTCTGGGTGACCCCACCACCATGCAGCTGGCCATCCAGGAGGCCGGCCTGCCGCGCATCGTGCTCTCCGCGGCCGCCGGCGCCGCCGGCAAGGTCGCCGGCAAGCGCGGTGTGTTCTACAACGTGGTGGGCGGCAACGTCCGCGCGATCGACGGGCCCACCACCTACTCCACGTTCCCGGCCAACGTCTCGGCCAAGCTGCCCCCGGCCGAGCCGGACCGGGTGGCCGCCGAGGTCTCGGCGATGATCCGGGCGGCGGACATCCCGGCCTGGGCGAAGGCCTCCTTCGCCGGCACCGTCGTGATGGACGCCAACGACATCGGCCGCAACGCCCTCGGCAAGGACACCGCCGCGTCGGCCGCCGTCCTCGAAGCCGCCTTCGCGGACAACCCGCTGGGCCAGGGCCGCGAGCGCACCCCGCTGGCCGTCGTCGTGCGAATGGACTGAGCCGTGCTGCTCTCCGACCGTGACATCCGCGCCGAGCTCGACTCCGGCCGCGTGGGCCTGGACCCCCTCGACCCGGCGATGGTCCAGCCCGCGTCCGTGGACGTGCGCCTGGACCGGTTCTTCCGGCTCTTCGACAACCACCGGTACGCGCACATCGACCCGCGCCAGGAGCAGG
The DNA here is from genome assembly GCF_902506395.1 of Micrococcus sp. 116. NCBI lineage: Bacteria > Bacillati > Actinomycetota > Actinomycetes > Micrococcales > Micrococcaceae > Micrococcus > Micrococcus sp. 116. The sequence continues at coordinate 1,719,931 of NZ_LR732370.1, read as the reverse complement.
ACGAGCTGACCCGGCTGGTGGAGGTGGACCCGGACGAGGCCTTCATCCTGCACCCGGGGGAGTTCGTGCTCGGCTCCACCTATGAGCAGGTCACGCTGCCGGACGACCTCGCCGCCCGCCTCGAGGGCAAGTCCTCGCTGGGGCGGCTGGGCCTGCTGACGCACTCGACCGCCGGGTTCATCGACCCCGGTTTCTCCGGGCACGTCACGCTCGAGCTGTCCAACGTGGCCACGCTGCCCATCACGCTGTGGCCGGGGATGAAGATCGGCCAGCTGTGCTTCTTCCGGCTCTCTTCGGCGGCCCAGTCGCCGTACGGCACCGGGGCCAACCAGAACCGGTACCAGGGTCAGCGCGGGCCCACGGCCTCCCGGGCGCACCGCGACTTCCATCTCACCCGCATCGAGCGATGACCGACGTCGCGCTCCCGCCGGTCGCCTCCGCCGCCCCGCGCCGCCAGGTGGCCGCGTGGGCGCTGTGGGACTGGGGCTCGGCCGCGTTCAACGCGGTCATGGTCACCTTCGTGTTCGGCACCTACCTGGCCTCGGACGCGTTCGGGCCGGACGAGCGGGGCACGGCCTGGCTCTCGACGGCGATGGCGGTGGCCGGCGTCGTCATCGCAGTCACCGCGCCCGTGATGGGCCGGCGCGCGGACGGCGCGGGCCGGCGCCGCCTCTGGCTGGGGGTGATGACGGCGGCGGTGATCGCGTGCACCGCGGCGTGCTTCTTCGTCACGCCCCGGGAGTCCTCCCTGCTGCTGGGCGTCACCCTGATCGCCCTGGGCACCGTGTTCTTCGAGTTCGCGGAGGTGCAGGTCAACGCGATCCTCGTGCAGATCTCGACGCCGGCCACGATCGGCCGGATCTCGGGGATCGGCTGGGGAGCGGGCTACCTCGGCGGGATCCTGCTGCTGCTGATCGTGTTCGTGGGCTTCGTCTCGGGGGACGCGCACTGGTTCGGGATCACGGAGGACGAGGGGCTGAACATCCGGGTCGTGGCGCTGGTGGCCGCGGCGTGGTTCCTGGTGTTCGCGATCCCGGTGCTGGTGGCCGTGCCGGACCCGGCGCCCGCGCCGTCCCCCGGCGGCGGCCCGCGGCGGGAGTCCCTGGCGGCCTCGTACCGTGCGCTGGGGTCCACCCTGGCGCGGATGTGGCGCGAGGACCGCAACACCCTGTGGTTCCTGCTCTCCTCGGCGGTGTTCCGCGACGGCGTCGGGGCGGTCTTCGTCTACGGCGCCATCCTGGGCACCACGGTCTACGGGCTGGCGGCCTCGGACGTGATCCTGTTCGCGATCGCGGCCAACGTGGTGGCCGCCCTGGGCGCCTTCGTGGGCGGGCGGCTCGACGACGCGGTCGGTCCGCGCCGAGTGATCCTCGGCTCGCTGGCCGCCATGGTCCTCGTGGCCGGGGCGCTGTTCTTCGCCTCGGGCACCCTCGCGTTCTGGGTCGGCGGGCTGGCGCTGTGCCTGTTCGTGGGCCCGGTGCAGTCGGCCTCGCGCGCGTTCCTGGGCCGGCTCACCACGCCGCGGACGGCCGGCGAGGTGTTCGGGCTGTACGCCACCACGGGCCGCGCGGTCGGGTTCATCACGCCCGCCCTCGTGACGCTCGCGCTCGCCCTGCACCCGGACAACCGGGTGGTCATCCCCGTGATCGCCGTCGTGCTCGTGGCCGGTGGGCTGCTGTTCGCCCGCGTCACGGAACCGATCACGCGGAGCGCGGAATCGATTCGCTGACCCCGGGCGGGATGCATCCCTCCGCTAGTCTGGACCGGACCCTCGCCCGTGCCTGACGAAGGGACCGCATGCTCGTCACCCTGACCGCGCTCTTCGTCGTCGCGCTCGCCGCCCCGGTGCTCTTCCGGTGGACGGGACGTCAGGGGTTCTATCTGCTCGCCGCCGCTCCCGCGGCGGGCTTCGTCTGGCTGCTCACCCAGCTGCCGCACGTGTTCGCGCTGCAGGAGGCGCTCGACGCCGGCCGGCCGGTCCCGGCCTCGGCGGCGCATCTGGACCGGGCCGTGCCCTGGGTGCCGTCCCTGGACATCACGCTCGCGTTCCGCATGGACGCGCTGGCCGCGTTCATGTCCCTGATCGTGCTCGGCGTCGGTGCGCTGGTGCTGGCGTACTGCGCCCGTTACTTCCGGGAGCACGAGGCGAAGGACGCCGTGTTCGGCGGCCAGCTGCTGGCCTTCGCCGGCGCGATGTTCGGCCTCGTCACCACGGACGACCTCATGGTGCTCTACACCTTCTGGGAGGTCACCTCCGTCCTGTCCTTCCTGCTGATCGGCTACTCCGGCCACCGTATCTTCGCGCGCCGCTCCGCCATCACCGCCCTGATCGTCACCACGTTCGGCGGCCTGGCCATGCTCGCCGGCCTCATCATGCTGGCCCACGTCTCCGGCTCCTGGCGGATCTCCGGCGTCCTCGAGGCGGCCCCGGCCCTCATGGCGGACCCCGGGATGCGCGGGCTGCTCGAGGTCGCCGTCGCGCTCGTGCTGATCGGTGCGCTGACCAAGTCCGCCCAGGCGCCGTTCCACTTCTGGCTGCCGGGCGCGATGGCCGCCCCGACCCCGGTCTCGGCCTACCTGCACGCGGCCGCGATGGTGAAGGCCGGCGTCTTCCTCGTGGCCCGCCTGGCCCCCGCCTTCCACGAGCTGGCCACGTGGCAGGTGCTCGTGCTCGGCCTGGGCCTGTGGACCCTCCTGCTGGGCGGCTGGCGGGCCCTGCGGCAGACCGACGTCAAGCTCGTGCTCGCCTACGGCACGGTCTCCCAGCTCGGCTTCCTCATGGTGGCCAACGGCCTGGGCACCCGGGACGCGGCGCTGGCCGGCCTCGCGATGCTCCTGGCGCACGCACTGTTCAAGGCCCCGCTGTTCATGGTGGTCGGCATCATCGACCACGAGGCCGGCACCCGCGACCTGCGCGAGCTCTCCGGCATCGGCCGCCGCCATCCCGTGCTCGCCGCGGTCGCCGTCCTGGCCGCCGCCTCCATGGCCGGCCTGCCCCCGCTGTTCGGGTTCGTGGCCAAGGAGGCGGTCCTGCAGAGCCTGACGGACCACGGCGCGGCCCACGGCGGCCTGCTGGCGTGGGCGCCCCTCGTGCTGATGGCCGCGGGGTCCGTGCTCACCGTGGCCTACACGTGGCGCTTCCTCTGGGGCGCCTTCGCCACCAAGCGCACCCCCGAGGGCGCCCCCGTGCCCGCCACCCGCTTCCACACGCGCGTGACCTTCCTCGAGCTCGCCCCCGCCGGGCTGCTGGCGCTCACCGGTCTGGTGCTCGCGGTCCTGCCCGGGCCCCTCGAGCGCCTGCTGGCCGCCCACACGGCCACGATCCCGGCCCTGGACCCGGCCGCCTCTCCGGCCCACCTGGCCCTCTGGCACGGCTGGACGCCCGCCCTCGCCGTCTCCGCCGCGGTGTGGCTGCTCGGTGCCCTGCTCGCCCTCGGCCGGCCGGGAGTCGAGGCGTTCCAGCGCCGCGTCGAGTTCCCGGTCGACGCCCTGCGCACGTACCGGAAGATCACCGGCGCCCTCGACGAGGTCGCCGTCTGGGTCACGGGCCGCACCCAGACCGGCTCCCTGCGCCGCTACCTGGCGATCATCCTCACGACGGCGGCCGGCCTGCCCGTCGCCTTCCTCCTGTTCCCCGTCGGGCGGGAGGACCGCGTCCTGGCCACCGCGTTCCTCGACGGGGACATCATCTGGGCGGAGAGCCCGGCGCAGCTGGTCATCGTCCTCATGATCGCCGTGGCCACCGTGTTCGCCGTCCGCGCCCGCCGCCGGTTCATGGCGATCATGCTGGTGTCCGTGACCGGCTATGGCTTGGCCGCCCTGTTCGCCCTGCGCGGCGCCCCGGATCTGGCGATCACCCAGGTGCTCGTGGAGTCGATCATCCTGGTCACCGTGGTCCTGGGCCTGCGTGTGCTGCCTCCGGACTGGCACACCCGCCGCACCGGGTCGCGGCGGCTCGGGCGGCTGACCGTGGCCGTCGGGTTCGCCGTGTCCATGATGTGGATCGCCGCCACCGCCCTGACCGCCCGCACCGCCGAGCCCATCTCCCTGGCCATACCGGAGCAGGCCTATGTCCACGGCCACGGGCTGAACGCGGTCAACGTGACCCTCGTGGACCTGCGCGGGTGGGACACGTGGGGCGAGATCACGGTGCTCGCGGCCGCGGCCACGGGGGTGGCCTCGCTGATCTTCCTGCAGCACCGGGACGGGCACACCCGCAGCATCGACGACGTCGCCCCCGGATCCGTCGGCGACTTCGGCGCCGACTCCTCGCTCGGGGCCCGCGAGCTGTCCGTCGCGCGCAGCTTCGCCGTGGACGACCGCAAGGGCCAGTGGCTCGTGGCGGGGCACACGATGGCCCCCGAGCGGCGCTCCATCATCCTGGAGGTGGTCACCCGCTTCCTGTTCCCGATCATGATGCTGCTGTCCGTGTACCTGCTGCTGGCCGGTCACAACACGCCGGGCGGCGGTTTCGCGGGCGGCCTGTTGGCCGGGCTGGCCCTGACGCTGCGGTTCCTGGCCGGCGGCCGCTTCGAGCTGCAGGAGGCCTCGCTCATCCCGGCCGGCGCCATGCTCGGCCTGGGCCTGACGATCGCCACGGCCACCGGCCTGGCGCCGTTGTTCTTCGGCGGTCAGGTGCTGCAGTCCGCCGTCGTCGAGTTCACCGACCTGCCGCTGTTCGGCGACTCCCTGAAGCTCGTCTCGGCCACCGCGTTCGACATCGGCGTGTACTTCGTGGTCGTGGGCCTCGTGATGGACGTGCTGCGCTCGCTCGGCGGCGAAGTGGACCGCCGGGGCGAGGAGGCCCGCCGCGCGCGGGCGCGCGCGGCGGCCCGCCGTCGCCATCCCCGCATGGCCACCCCGTCCACCCCGAAGCCCGAGGAGGCCGCACCGTGACGACCGTCGACCTGGCCCTGCTCGCCGCGATGGGCGTGATGTTCGCCGGCGGCATCCACCTCGTGCTCGAGCGCAACCTGACCCGCATCCTGATCGGCGTCATGCTGATCAACAACGCGGCCGTCCTGCTGCTGTTCCTCTCGTCCGGCGGCACGGGTGCGGCCCCCCTGTTCGTGCCGGGCCGCGACCCGCGGGAGTACGCGGACACCCTGCCGCAGGCGCTGATCCTCACCGCGATCGTGATCGGCTTCGCCGTGGTCGCTTTCCTGACCGCCATGATCTACCGCTCGTGGCTGCTCGTCCGCGAGGACGAGGTCGAGGTGGACGCGGAGGACGTCAAGATCGCCCGGATGCCCGCCTGGGACGCGGAGGACGACGCGGAGCTCGTGGAGGAGTCCTCGGAGTTCCTGGACGACGCCGCGGACCCCAACGCCCACTACGAGCACGCCACGGAGTCCCGACCCCACGTGCGCCACGCCTCACCCACGCCGCCCGCCCATCCCGGCCCGGCGTCCGCCGTCCGTGCCCACCGCGCCGACGGGGGGCCGCGCCCGTGAGCATCGGCACCCTCCCCCTGACCGACCTGGCCCCGCTGGCCGTCATGCTGCCCGTGCTGGGCGCGGCCGTGACCTTCATGCTCGTGCGCCGCCCCCGCGCGCAGATCACCGTCACGGTCTCCGCGCTCGTGCTCACCCTCGTGCTGGACGCGCTGCTGCTGGCCGCGGTCTGGGACACCGGGGTCGCGGCCGTCCACCTCGGCGGCTGGCCGGCCCCGCTGGGCATCAGCCTCGTGGTGGATCGGCTCTCGGCCCTCATGCTCGTGGTGTCGGCGCTGATCACCCTGGCGGTGCTGCTGTACGCCTCGGCGCAGGGGCTGATCAACCGGGACGAGGGTGGGCCGGTCTCGATCTTCCACCCCACGTTCCTGATCCTCGTGGCGGGCGTGTCCAACGCGTTCCTCGCCGGCGACCTGTTCAACCTCTACGTGGGCTTCGAGATCCTCCTGACGTCCTCCTACGTGCTGCTGACCATGGGGGGCACCGCCCAGCGCATCCGCGCGGGCGTCACCTACGTGGTGGTCTCCGTGCTCTCCTCGGTGGTGTTCCTGATCGCGATCGCGATGATCTACGCGGCCACCGGCACCGTGAACATGGCGGACCTGGCCGTGAAGCTGGGCGAGCTGCCCACCGACGTGCAGATGGTCCTGCACGTGCTGCTCCTGGTGGGCTTCGGCATCAAGGCGGCCGTGTTCCCGCTGTCCTTCTGGCTGCCGGACTCGTACCCCACCGCGCCCGCCCCGGTGACCGCGGTGTTCGCGGGCCTGCTCACCAAGGTGGGCGTGTACGCGATGATCCGCACCGAGACGCTGCTCTTCCCGGGGGAGCACGTCAACGCGCTCCTGCTCGTGGTGGCCGCGCTGACCATGGTGGTGGGCATCCTCGGCGCGCTGGCCCAGACGGACATCAAGCGCATCCTGTCCTTCATCCTCGTCTCCCACATCGGCTACATGATCTTCGGCCTGGGCCTGGCCACGGAGGCGGGGCTGGCGGCCACCGTGTACTACGTGGCCCATCACATCACCGTGCAGACCGCGCTCTTCCTCGTCACGGGCCTGATCGAGAACCGCGCCGGCACAGCGAACATCGACCGCCTCGGGTCCCTGGCGAAGGTCTCCCCGTTCGTGAGCGTCCTGTTCCTCGTGCCCGCGCTCAACCTCGGCGGCATCCCGCCGTTCTCCGGCTTCCTCGGCAAGGTCGGCCTGCTGCGCGGCGGCGTCGAGCAGGCCACGCCCCTGGCCTACACGCTGGTGGGCGTGTCCCTGCTCGTGTCCCTGCTGACCCTGCTCGTGGTGGTGCGCGTGTGGACCCGCGCGTTCTGGCGCCGCGTCGAGGACGTGGAGCACCCGCCCGCCCAGCTCGTGGCCGCCTACGAGCGGGCCGTCGCCCGTGGCGAGCGCCCCCGCCCGCTCGAGCCGGGCCTCGTGCTGCCCACCACGGCGCTCGTGGGCCTGACGCTGGTGTTCACGGTGGCCGCCGGTCCGCTGTTCGCGCTGGCCGACGAGGCCGCCACGGACATGCTCGACCGCTCGCCCTACATCGCGGCGGTGCTCGACGACGCCGCGGCCGAGCGGGCCGCGGCCACCCTCAGCGTCGACCCGACGGAGGTGCACGATGCCCGGAAGTGACTCCGCCCGCCGCGGCGTGGTGCGCCCCGACCGGATCCGGGGCATCGTGGCCCAGTGGCCGCTGATCCTCGTGATGGTGGCCGTGTGGTGCGCCCTGTGGCAGGACTTCGCTCCGCACGTGGCCCTGACCGGCCTCGCCTTCGCGCTGCTGATCATCGGGCTCTTCCCGATGCCGAGCATCCCGTTCAGCGGCCGTCTGAACCCCTGGTGGTCCCTCGTGTTCACGGTGCGGTTCCTCGTCGACGTCGTGCGCGCCTCAGTCAACGTGGCCGGGACGGTGCTGCTGCGTGGCCGCCGCGCCCGCGGCTCGATCGTGGGCGTCCCGCTGCGCAGCCACGACGACCTCATCATCACGCTCGTCAGCCACGCCCTGGCCCTGGTGCCGGGCTCGATCGTGCTGGACGTGGACCGGGTCCGCTCCGTCCTGTACCTGCACGTGCTCGACGCGACCACGGACGAGGACGTGGCGGGCTTCCGCGCCAAGGCCCTCGACGTGGAGGCGGGCATCATCCGCGCCGTCGGCACGCGTGAGGACCTCGAGCTGGTCCGCCGCTTCCCGAGTTCGGCGCCCCCCGCCGCCCGCCCCCCGAAGGAGGAGGCCTGATGGACCCCATGGACCTGGCCACGTGGGCCGGCGGGGCGCTGCTCGTGGTCGGCGCCGTCGGTGCGCTCTACCGGATCGTGCGCGGCCCCTCGCTGCTGGACCGGGCGGTCGCCACGGACGTGCTGCTCGTGGTGTTCTCCGGGATGCTCGTCCTGGAGATGGCCGTGCACCGCCACACCCACCACGTGGTCCTCGTGGTGCTGGCCGCCACCGTCGGCTTCGTCGGCTCGGTGACGGTGGCGCGCTTCGCGGAGGACCGGCGCCCGGACCACTCGCTCGAGGACCAGGCGCGCGTGCCCGGCACCACGGACGTGCCGGGCGGGGAGGAGGGCCGATGACCGACACCGCCACGCTCCTGGACTGGCTGGCCGCGTTCCTGCTCGTCAGCGGTGCCTTCTTCTCCCTGGTGGCCGGCGTGGGCCTGTTCGTGCTCCCGGACCTGCTGGCCCGCATGCACGCCGCCGCCAAGCCGCAGGTCCTCGGCCTGCTGCTCATGCTCGCCGGGCTGGCGATCGAGTGGCGGTCGTGGGTGTGGCTGCCCGTGCTGTTGCTGGCGTGGGTCACCCAGATGGTCACGGCCCCGGTGGCCTCCCACCTGGTGGGCCGTACGGGCTACCGCACCAAGCACGCCCGCCGTGAGCTGCTGCACCGGGACGAGCTGGCCGCCGTCGTCCGTCGCGCCGAGCCCCCGGCGGACCCCGGGCCGCGCCGCGCCGGCGCCCGGCCGCGCGGGCGCCGCTGACACCACCCCGCACAGCACGACGGCCGCCGTCCGGATCCCTCCGGGCGGCGGCCGTCGTCGTGGTGGTGGCGGGGCGGCTCAGACCTCGTGGTCCACGCGGTGCGCGGTGGACTCGGACACCTTGCGGATCGCGGCGCCGGCGCCGCGCTGGCCGGCGACCTTCAGCAGCGCCGCGACGCCCGCGGAGATGAACGCGAAGGACAGGGCCTCGATGAGGGGCAGCGTCTCGTCGGCCGCGTCGTTCGGGGCGCTGTGGCCGGTGACGAGCCGCCAGCCGCCCGCCACCACGCGGGAGCCGACGATGCCGCCGACCAGCGTGATGCCGGCGGACAGGGCCTTCTGGGCGAGCGTGTTCATGGTGCGCCTTCCGTGGTCGGGGATCTCACGTGCGGTTGCGGCCGCGGCCGACGACGCCGGACGGGCCGGTCCCCAGCCTAGCCCGCGGTGGGCACCGGGTCGCCGCTGACGTGCCGGCCGGGGTCGCCGTCGGCGTCCAGATGGGCCTGCAGCATGCCGGTGAGCTCGTGGTCCACGGGGATCTCGACGCCGTCGACGGCGCGCACCGGCAGGACGCCGCGCACCGAGGAGACGAGCCAGACGCCCTCGGCGCCCTGGAGGTCCGCCGGGACGAGCGGGCCGTAGCCGAGCTCCCAGCCGTCCGCGTGGGCGGCCGCGAAGATCACGGCCTGCGACGTGCCGGCGAGGATGCCCTTCTGGCGCAGCGGGGTGAGGAGGCGGCGGACGCCGTCCTCCCCGGTGCGCACGATCAGCACCGTGGAGGTGGGGCCCTCGAGCAGGTAGCCGTCCGCGCTGGTGAAGACGACGTCGTCGGCGCCGTGCGCGCGGGCGTAGCGCAGGGCGGCCATGTTCACGGCGTAGGAGAGGGTCTTCGCGCCGGTGAGCAGCCACGGGGAGCGCTCGGGGGCCTGCGAGTCGATGCCGCGGTCCAGCAGCAGCACCCGCAGCCCCCGCTGCCGCTCCTCGTCCTGGATCGCCGGGGCCGGGCTCAGCAGCGCCCACGCGGTGGGCGTGGGCACCGCGCCGGGAGCCGCGTCCGGGCCGCGGGTGACGGTCAGGCGCACGGCGAGACGGTCCCCGGGCGCGACGTCGTTGGCCTCGGTGAACGCCCGCAGGCCGAGCGCGACGGCGGCCTCCCACGCCGCCGCCTCGGGGGCGGCCAGCTGCAGGGCGGCGGCGGACGCGGCCAGCCGGCCGAGGTGGGCTCCGAGCTTGCGCATGCGCAGGGTCCCGAGCCCGTCGGCGACGGCGAGCGCCGTCTCGAAGATGCCGTCGCCGCGCGTGACCCCCTGGTCCGTGACGCTCAGGTGCGGGACGGCCGGGTCCGCGAGCCGCGGGGCGGGGGCGCCGTCCGCGTCCGTCTCGAGCAGGACGAGGACGGGCGAGCCGGCGGCGGGGGAGAAGGC
>NZ_LR732370.1:1684100-1709980 GCF_902506395.1 Micrococcus sp. 116 | reverse complement strand
CGCCCGCCCCCGGCCGATCGGGGCCGGGGGCGGGCATCAGTCGGGGGCGGTCAGGCCCGGTGGGCGCCGCCGTCCGGGGCGGGGACGGAGGGCTGCGCCGGGGCGTGGGCGCGCTCGAGCTGGGCGCCCTCCACGTCCACGTCCGGCATGATCCGGTCGAGCCAGCGCGGCAGCCACCACGCCTTCTCGCCGAGCAGGTGCATCAGCGCCGGCATCAGGAGCAGGCGCACCACGAACGCGTCCAGCAGCACGCCGAAGGCCAGGCCGAAGCCCATCGGGCGGATCATCGCGTCGTGGGCGAAGATGAACCCGCCGAACACGGAGATCATGATGATCGCCGCGGCGATCACGACGGCCCGGCCCGAGCGCAGGCCGGTCAGCACGGCCTGGCGGGCGGGCAGGCCGTGGGCGTAGGCCTCGCGCATGCCGGAGGCGATGAACAGCTGGTAGTCCATGGCCAGGCCGAACAGCACGCCGATCATGATGGTCGGCAGGAAGCTGAGCACGGGGCCGGGGTTGTGGACCCCGAACACCGAGCCGAGCCAGCCCCACTGGTAGATGGCCACCACGCCGCCCATGGCGGCGAACATGGAGAGCACGAACCCGCCGGTGGCGATCAGCGGCACCAGGATCGAGCGGAACACCAGCACCATGATCAGCAGGGACAGGCCCACCACCACGCCCAGGTAGAGGGGCAGGGCGTCGGAGAGCTTCTCCGAGACGTCGATGAACCCGCTGGTCATGCCGGCCACGCCGAGGTTGGAGGCCTCGCCGGCCGGCTCGGTGGCGCGCAGGTCGCGCACCAGCTCCTCGGTGGAGACGGCGTTCGGGCCCTCCTCGGGCAGCACCTGGAACATGGTGACGGTGCGGTCCTCGTTGAAGCCCGCGGGCACCACGGCGTGCGCGTGCTCGAGGCCGGCGAGCTGCTCGCCGACGTCGAGCTGGGCGTCCGTGGCGCGCCCCTCGTCCAGGCCGGCGGGCAGGTCCACGGTCACCACGAGCGGGCCGTTGTAGCCCTCGCCGAACTTCTCGGCGGTGAGCTCGTACGCAACCTGCGAGTCGGAGCCCTCCGGCTCGGACCCGCCGTCCGGCAGGCCCAGGCGCATCGAGCCGACCGGCAGGGCCACGAGCACCAGCAGGGCGACGGCCGCCAGGGCCGAGGCGATCGCGGCCGGGGTGGACATGGTCGAGCGGCGCCCGGCGCGGCGCACGGCGGCGGAGCCCTCGGCGACGGAGGCGGGACCCTCGTCGGCGAGGCGGGCCCGCTCCTTCTTCGAGAGGATCCGCATCCCGGCCAGGGAGAGCAGGGCCGGGGTCAGGGTGACGGCCACCAGCACGGCCACGGCCACGCAGACCGCGCCCACGGTGCCCATCAGGCCCAGGAACGGGATGCCGGTGACGTTCAGGCCCACGAGGGCGACGATCACGGTGATGCCGGCAAACACCACGGCGTTGCCGGAGGTGCCGTTGGCCAGCGCGATCGACTCGTGCAGGCCCGTGCCGCGACGCAGCTCCTGGCGGTGCCGGTTGACGATGAACAGCGCGTAGTCGATGCCCACGGCCAGGCCCAGCATCACCCCGAGCACCGGGGTCACGGAGATCATCTCCACGGCGGAGGAGAACGCGAGCGCCCCGGCGGCGCCCACGCCCACGCCCACCAGCGCGTTGACCAGCGGCAGACCCGCGCCCACGAGGGTGCCGAGCATGACCACCAGCACGATCGCGGCGACCACGAGGCCCACGACCTCGCCCGGGCCGAGCAGGGAGGGCGCGGTGGCGTTGAGCTCCTGGGAGGGATGCACGGCGACGCCGTCGATGTCCGCGCCGGTGAGGGCGCCGGTGACCGCCTCCTTGTCCTCGGCGGTGACGTCCAGGGTCGGCGTGGTGAAGGTGACGATCCCGACGGCGGTGCTGCCGTCCTCGGACACGGTGCGGAAGTCCTCCGCGAGGGCCAGGGTGCGCTCGCCGCGCTCGGCCTCGACGCGGCCGTCGTCCAGCTCGGCGCGGCCGTCGGCGAGGTCGGCCTCGGCCTGGTCCAGGCGCTCCGCGCCGGCGGCCAGCTGGGCCCGGCCGTCCTCGAGCTCGGCGACGCCGCGCTCGTACTCGGCCCGGCCCTCGTCGATCTTCTGCTGCTGCGCGTCGAGCTCGGCCTCGGCCGCGTCCAGGGCCTGCTGCCGTCCCGCGGCCACCTGCTCGCGGCCGGCCTCGAGCTCGGCCTCGGACTCCTGCAGCTGCTGCCGGCCGGCGGCGAGTCGGGCGGCGCCGTCGTCGGCCTCCGCCTGGGCGGCCGCGAGCTGTTCGGCGCCCGCGTCGGCCTCGGCCTGGGCGGCCTCCAGCTGCGCGCGGGCGGCGTCGGCCTGGTCCTGACCGGCCGCCAGCTGTGCCTCGCCGGCGGCGAGCTGCGCCTCCTGGTCGGCGAACTGCGCGGCGACCTGCTCCGCCGGGATGCCGGCGGCCTCGGCCTCGGCCAGCGCGGCGTCCCGGGCCTGCTCGAGCTCGGCGCGGCCCGCGGCCAGCTGCTCGGCCTGGGCGTCGAGCTCGGCCTGCCCGGCCTCGAGCTCGGTCCACCGGTCGCCGAGCTCGGCCTGCCCGGCCTCGAGCTCCTGCCGCTGTGCGTCGATCTCGGCCTGGCCGGCCTCGAGACGCTCCGCCTGCTCCTCGAGCTCGGCGCGGCCGGCGTCGAGCTGCTCCTGGCCGTCGGCCACCTTCTGCTCGGCCTCCCGGAGCGGGGCCAGGGCGTCGGCCGGCAGGGCCTCCAGGCCACGCTCCTCGAGGTCGGCGCGCGCGGCGTCGAGCGCGGCCTGCCCCTCGTCCAGCTGGGCGGCGGCCTCGGCGAGGCGCTGCTCGCCCGCGTCGGCCTCGGCCGTGCGCCGCTCGAGCTCGGCCCGGCCGTCCTCGATCTCCTGGCGTCCGTCCGCGAGGCGCTGCTCGCCGTCGGCCAGCTCGGCGCGGCCCTCGTCGAGCCGGGTGCGGGCGTCGTCCCGCTGGGCCTGGGCCTCGAACGGGTCCACGACGCCCTCCACGGCCGGCTGCTCGGCGACGTCGTCCAGCAGGGCGGTGATCTGCTCGCGCTGGGCGTCGGTCAGGGGGGAGCCGTCCTCGGTGGTGAACACGACCTGGCCCCTACCGCGGGAGGCCTCCGGGAACTCCTCCTTGAGGCGGTCCGTGACCTGGGCGGTGGGCGTGCCGGGGATGGTGACGGTGGAGGAGAGCGTGCCGCCGAAGGCGAGGAACCCGCCGACGGCGAGGGCCAGGGCGAGCACCCAGGCGAGGATCACGAGGAGGGGGCGGCGGGCGGCGCCGAGGCCGAGACGGTAGAGCAGTGTCGCCATGGGAAGGGGAGGTCTCCTTGCGCTGGGGTGGGACGCGGCCGGACGCGGCACGCCGCCTCCGATGCTACACCTAAGCGGAGCGTACCGCTCCGGTCCCGGCGCCCGGCCGGCCCGCACGCAGACCCCCGACGCCCCGACCCCGGGCGGCGCCCCCGTCAGGCGGAGGGCAGGCGCAGGACCAGGTCCGCCGCGGCGCGCGGGGCGTGCCGGGCCAGGTAGTCCTCCTCCTGTGCGGCCCAGCGGTCCCAGTGCGGGGCGAAGGTCTCACCGTCCCGGGCCAGCGCCCGCGTGCGCCGCGCGGGGGTCTCGAGCTCGAGCCACACCGCCAGGTCGAGCAGCGGTCGGGCGGCGGTGCTGAGCGCACCCACGCCCTCGCACACCACGACGTCGGCCGGCGCGGTCCGCCGCGGCGGACCGGGGGCGGCGCGGTGCCAGTCCCACGTGGTCCAGGTCGCCGTGCCCCGCTCCCGCAGCGCGCGCACGACGGCCGGGTAGGGGCCGTCGTCGCCCACCGCGGCGGCCAGCCCGTCCCAGCCCTGGTACATGGACTCGATCTCGATCACCTCGACGCGCGCGAACGGCGCGATCCGGGCCGCGAGCGCGGCGGCGAGGACGGTCTTGCCCGACCCCGAGCGGCCGTCCAGGCCGATGAGCGCCGGTCGGGTCACGGGTCCTCCGGGGTGGGGTCCGTCAGCGCGGCGGTGGCCGCCTCGAGCACCCGCACCGCGGCCCGCAGCTCCGCGACGGAGAACCCCTCGAGGGCGGCGCTCAGCCGCTGGGACATCGGTTGGAACGCGCGCTGCCCGTCGCGGCGGGCCGTGTCCGTGTGCTCCACCAGCACGCGCCGCCGGTCGCCCTCGTCCCGGCGGCGGCGGACGTGGCCCGCGGCGGCCAGGCGGTCCACGAGGGCGGTGGCCGAGGCCCGGGTGAGGTGCAGGTGGGCGCCGAGGTCCGAGGCGGTGACGGGCTCACCGGCCGCCGCGCGGGCCATCAGGTACGCGAGGGCTCTGAGGTCCGTGCGATGCAGGCCGACGCCGCGGCCGGCCTCGTCGACGGCGTGCTCCGCGCTCTCGCTGAAGACGCGCAGCGCGTGGACCACGGCGAGATGCTCCGCGGGGGCGGAGGGGGGCTGCGTGGTCATGGCCGGGAGTCTAGCCAGCCCCCATGGTTGTTTGATCATCGAACCATCCCCTACGCTCGGGGGCATGCCCACCGCGCCCGACCTGTCCGCCTTCCGCACCCCCGCCGCGCCGGGGCGTCCCTCTCGGGGGCTGCGGCTGGGCCTGGCCGCGGCGCTCGCCGTGGTCTGGTTCGCCGTGCTCGGCCTGGGCGGCCCCGTGTTCGGCGCGATCGGCGACGTCTCCTCGAACGACCAGGCCACCTTCCTGCCGGCGTCGGCCGAGTCCACCCGCGCGGGGGAGGAGGCGGCGGCGTTCCAGGACGGTGAGGCCGTGCCCGCCGTCGTCGTGGGCCCGGCGAGCACCGCGGACCCCGCGGCCGCCTTCCCCGCGCTCGCGGACCTCGCGGGCCTGTTGGGCGAGGTGCCGGGCGTGGTCGACGTCGCCGGTCCGATCCCCTCCGAAGACGGTGCGGCGGTGCAGTTCCTGGCCTTCGTCGACTCCTCGGCCGGGGCTGAGCGACCCGTGGCCGACGTGGTGGCCGACCTGCGGGAGGTCGTGGCGGACCCGGCGGCCGCCGCCCCCGCCCTCGCCGGGACCGTGGCCGCGGACACCGAGTGGCACGTGGGCGGTCCGGCGGGCCTGGTCGCGGAGCTGGGCGGCGCGTTCGCGGGGATCGACGGGCTGCTGCTGCTCGTGGCGCTCGTGGTGGTGTTCGTGATCCTCGTGGCGGTCTACCGCTCCGTCCTGCTGCCGGTCCTCGTGCTCCTGACGGCCGTGGCCGCGCTCTGCGGCGCGATCGTGGCCGTCTACGGGATGGCCCTGGCGGGCTGGATCCAGCTCAACGGCCAGGCCCAGGGCATCCTCTCGATCCTCGTGATCGGCGCGGCCACGGACTACTGCCTCCTGCTCGTGGCCCGGCACCGCGAGGAGCTGCTGGTCCGCGCGGAGGTCGGGGAGGCGCTGCGGGCCGCCGTGCGCGGGTCCTTCGGCGCGATCACCGCGTCCGCCTCCACCGTGGCCCTCGCCCTGCTGATCCTGATGGCCTCGGACCTCAACTCGACGCGCTCCCTCGGCCCCGTGGCCGCCACGGGTGTGGCCTTCGCGTGGCTCGCCGCCCTGACCCTGCTGCCGGCGCTGCTGCGGCTGACCGGGCGTGCCGCCTTCTGGCCCACGATCCCGTCCCCCGAGCGCGCGCGCCGTCGCACGGAGCGCCGCGCCGCCCGGGGCCGGGCCTTCACCCCGCCGCGCGACGGCGCGGGCCGGCCCATCGCCGGCCTCGAGGAGGACCACGGGGTGTGGACGCGGGTGGGCACCGTTGTCGCGCGCCGGCCCCGCCCCGTCTGGGTCGCCACGACAGTCGGGCTCCTCGCCCTCTGCGGCGGCCTGCTGCAGCTGCGCGCGGACGGCGTCGCCCAGGAGGACGTGCTGCTCGGCGACTCCGACGCCCGGCAGGCCCAGGCCCTGCTGAGCGAGCACTTCGACGCCGGCGCGGGCGCCCCCGCCCAGATCCTCGCCCCGGCCGGGGACGCGGAGGCGGTGCTCGCCGCCGTCGCGGAGGACCCCGGCGTGGCCGAGGCCGAGGTCACCGCGGACGCCCCCGAGGCCGCCGCGGGCCCACCCCCGGGCGTGACCGACGCGGAGGGCGGGGCGGGTGCCGCGTCGGCGCCGGAGCCGCAGCCCCGCGTGGTGGACGGCCGCGTGCTGGTCTCGGCCACTCTGGCGGACCCGGGCGAGTCCCTCGCCGCGCAGCAGACCGTGGCCCGCCTGCGCGACCGGCTCGCGGACCTCCCGACCTCGGGCGAGATCCTCGTGGGCGGCCCGGCGGCCCAGGCGCTGGACACGAACGTCACCACGCAGCGCGACCTGCGGGTCGTCATCCCGCTGATCCTCGCGATGCTGCTGGTCATCCTCGCGGTGCTGCTGCGCTCGCTCCTGGCACCCGTGCTGCTCGTGGCGGCCACCGTGGTCAGCTTCGGTGCGGCCCTGGGCGTCTCGGCCCTCGTGTTCCGGCACGTGTTCGGCTTCGAGGACGCCGACCCCACCGTGCCGCTGTACGGCTTCGTCTTCCTCGTGGCGCTCGGGATCGACTACACGATCTTCCTGATGACCCGGGCGCGGGAGGAGACCCCGCGGCACGGCACGCGGGCGGGCGTGCTGCGCGCCCTCACCGTCACGGGCGGGGTCATCACCTCGGCCGGCGTCGTGCTGGCGGCCACCTTCGCCGCGCTCGCGGTGATCCCGCTGATGTTCATGGTGCAGTTGGCATTCATCGTCGCGTTCGGCGTGCTGTTGGACACACTGGTGGTGCGCACGCTGCTGATCCCCGCGCTCGTCCGGGACATCGGCCCGAAGGTGTGGTGGCCGGCGAAGGTCGACTGAACCGCGCAGGAGGGAGGGGCCCGACCGTCAGTGCGGTCGGGCCCCTCCGGTGTACGGGCGCCTCAGGGGCGCGCGGTCACTTCTTCTTGGACTTCTTCGCGTCCGACTTCTTCGTGCGCCCGGCCTTCGGGGCGGGCGCGGACTGGGCGCCCTTCACGCGGCCCGCGGCGGCGGCCTCGGTGGTGGTGCCTGCGCTGCTCAGCCGGCCGTCGTCGGTGGTCAGGAACGAGCGCATGAACCACTGGAACAGCTCGAGCTGGGCCACCTGGTCGATGAGGATGTCCTGCGTGACCGGGTCGAGGTCCTCGGTGGCGTCGATGGCGGCGCGGTGGTCCGTCACGACGCCGTCGTAGACGAGGTCCAGCGCGGCCAGGTGCTCCAGGGTCGACGCGCGGCCCAGCGTGTAGTCGTCCCACGCGCGGGCGGCCACGAGTGCGCCCGGGGTGCCGGCGGGGGAGACGCCCAGGGTGGCGATGCGCTCCGCGAGGACGTCCACCATCCCGCGGACCAGCTCGATCTGGGGGTCGAGCATCTCGTGCACGCCGATGAAGCCGGGGCCCACCACGTTCCAGTGGGCGTGCTTCAGGGTGAGCTGCAGGTCGTTGAGGGCGTGCAGGCGGCCCTGGAGGATCTCGGCGGTGCGGCGGCCCGTGCTCAGGGACAGGCCCGGGACGGTGTACTCGGCGGCGTTCTTCTCGGCCATGGTGGTGCTCCTTCTCCGTTGGGGTGGGCGCGCCGTCGGCGACGCCCCGTGATCCACCATCCAACCGCGTGAGGTCGTCGTGTTTCCAGGTCTGAGCGGCGTGCGCGGGCGGGTCCGGAGCGGATCCGCGGCGCCGGGAATGGATCGCGGACGGCCCGCGTTGACCCCCGCAGAAGCAGAAGTGAGTGAAGTCGACTCAGGTTCACTTGACAGTCCACCGACCCGGTGGCAACCTGAGTCATGAAGGCTCAAGTCCCTGTGGCGTCGGTGCCCCCGGCCCGCGGGTCCGGCCCCCGCTTCACCGTCAGACAGGAAGGACCCCACCATGTCCCGTGCAGTCGGCATCGACCTCGGCACCACCAACTCCGTCGTCGCCGTCCTCGAGGGTGGCGACCCGGTCGTCATCGCGAACGCCGAGGGCGCCCGCACCACCCCGTCCGTCGTCGCGTTCTCCAAGGGCGGGGACGTCCTGGTCGGCGAGGTCGCCAAGCGCCAGGCCGTCAACAACCCGGAGCGCACCTACGCGTCCGTCAAGCGCCACATGGGCACCGACTGGACCACCGAGGTGGACGGCAAGAAGTACACCCCGCAGGAGATCTCGGCCCGCACGCTGATGAAGCTCAAGCACGACGCCGAGGAGTACCTGGGCGAGAAGGTCACCGACGCGGTGATCACCGTGCCCGCCTACTTCAACGACGCCGAGCGCCAGGCCACCAAGGAGGCCGGCGAGATCGCGGGCCTGAATGTCAAGCGCATCATCAACGAGCCCACGGCGGCCGCGCTGGCCTACGGCCTGGAGAAGGGCAAGGAGGACGAGCTCATCCTGGTCTTCGACCTGGGCGGCGGCACCTTCGACGTGTCCCTGCTCGAGGTCGCCAAGGACGAGGACGACTTCGCCACCATCCAGGTGCGCGCCACCGCCGGCGACAACCGCCTCGGCGGCGACGACTGGGACCAGCGGATCGTGGACTGGCTGCTCCAGCAGGCCAAGTCCAAGGGCGCGGACCTGTCCAAGGACAAGATCGCCCTGCAGCGCCTGAAGGAGGCGGCGGAGCAGGCCAAGAAGGAGCTCTCCTCGGCCACCTCCACCAGCATCTCGCTGCAGTACCTGTCCGTGACCCCCGAGGGCCCGGTGCACCTGGACGAGCACCTCTCCCGCGCCAAGTTCCAGGACCTCACCAAGGACCTGCTCGAGCGCACCCGCAAGCCGTTCGAGGACGTCATCAAGGAGGCCGGCGTCAAGGTCTCCGACATCGACCACGTGATCCTCGTCGGCGGCTCCACCCGCATGCCCGCCGTCTCCGACCTGGTGAAGGAGCTGACCGGCGGCAAGGAGCCCAACAAGGGCGTGAACCCGGACGAGGTCGTCGCCATCGGCGCGGCGGTGCAGGCCGGCGTGCTCGCCGGTGAGCGCAAGGACGTGCTCCTGATCGACGTGACCCCGCTGTCGCTGGGCATCGAGACCAAGGGCGGCGTGATGGCCAAGCTCATCGAGCGCAACACGGCCATCCCGACCAAGCGCTCCGAGACGTTCACCACGGCCGAGGACAACCAGCCCTCCGTGTCCATCCAGGTCTTCCAGGGCGAGCGCGAGTTCACCCGGGACAACAAGGCGCTGGGCACCTTCGAGCTGACCGGCATCGCCCCGGCCCCGCGCGGCATGCCCCAGATCGAGGTCACCTTCGACATCGACGCGAACGGCATCGTGCACGTCTCCGCGAAGGACAAGGGCACCGGCACCGAGCAGTCGATGACCATCACGGGCGGCTCCTCGCTGTCCAAGGAGGACATCGACCGCATGGTCAAGGACGCCGAGGCCCACGCGGACGAGGACAAGAAGCGCCGCGAGGCCGCCGACCGCCGCAACCAGGCGGAGCAGTCCGCGTACTCCGTGGAGAAGCTCCTGCAGGACAACGGCGACAAGCTGCCCGAGGACGTCAAGACCGAGGTGCAGGCCGACGTCGACGCCCTGAAGGCCGCCCTGGAGAAGCAGGACAACGACGACGAGGTCGCCGCCGCGTTCGAGAAGCTCCAGGCCTCCCAGGTCAAGATCGGCGAGGCCCTCTACGCCCAGCAGGGCGCGGAGTCGGCCGACGCCGGCGCCGAGTCCGCCGCCCCGCAGGGCGACGATGAGGACATCGTCGACGCCGAGGTGGTCGACGAGGACGACGAGAAGAAGGCCTGACACCCCGGGGCCGGGGCGGGCGTCCACGCCCGCCCCGCCCGGAGGCCCACGACGCCGGCGGGCCGGCCCGGCAGCGCCCCTGCCGGGCCAGCCCGCCGGCCTTCCCGCACCACCCCCGCGCGGCGGACCCGCCGCGCCCACCCGCTTCGAAAGGACACACCATGAGCGCCGACCAGCAGCGTCCGCACGGCTCCTCCGACGCCGAGCGCGGCTCCGAGGAGGAGCCCATCGTGTTCAACGACCGTCGCCGCATCGACCCCGAGACCGGTGAGCCCCGTGTCTCCGCTGAGAGCGCGGCCGAGCAGGCCGAGGACGGCGACGCCCTCGCCCAGGCCGAGCGCATCCTCGACGAGGCCGGCGCGGAGGCCGGGACCGAGGCGCCGCAGCCCGCGGCCTCGGACCGCGAGGCCGAGCTCGAGACCGACCTGCGACGTCTGCAGGCCGAGTTCGTGAACTACAAGCGTCGCGTGGACCGCGACCGCGACCTGGCCAGGGACGCCGGCGTGCTCAAGGCCGTCACCGCGCTGCTGCCGGTGCTCGACGACATCGACGCCGCCCGCGCCGCCGGCGACCTGACGGACGGCCCGTTCGCCGCCATCGCGACCAAGCTCGACACCGTCCTGGCCGGCCTCGGCCTCGAGCGCCACGACCAGGCGGCGCTGGCCGGCGTCGAGTTCGACCCGGCCCTGCACGAGGCCGTGATGCGCCAGCCGCACGCGGAGGTGCCCGCGGACCACGTGGTCCAGGTCTTCCGCAACGGCTACGTCCGGGACGGCCGCGTGCTGCGCGCCGCCCAGGTGATGGTCTCCGCCGGAGACGAGTGACCCCGTCGGCCGGCGGCCCACCCCGCCGCCGGCCGACCCCCTGACCGATGCACACGAGAGGAGGCACCATGGCCTCGCAGGATTGGATGGACAAGGACTTCTACGCGACCCTGGGGGTGTCCAAGGACGCCTCCGATGCGGATGTGAAGAAGGCCTACCGCAAGCTCGCCCGCACCCACCACCCGGACCAGAACCCCGGGGACGAGGCGGCCGAGAAGAAGTTCAAGGAGATCTCGGAGGCATACGCCGTCCTGAGCGACCCCCAGGAGCGCCAGGAGTACGACGCGATCCGCGCGATGGGCGGCGGCGCCCGGTTCTCCGCCCCGGGCGGTGCCGGCGGCGGCGGCTTCGAGGACGTCTTCGGCGGCATGTTCGGCGGCGGGGGCGGCCCCCGCACCACGCAGTCCGAGCCCGACCTGTCCGACCTGTTCAGCGGGATGTTCAGTGGCGCCGCCGGCCAGCCCGGCGGCTTCGGCCCCGGCGGCTTCGGCGATGCGGGGTACGCACGGCCGCGCCCCACGAAGGGCGCGGACCGCACCGCCACCACCACGATCTCCTTCCGCGGCTCGATCCAGGGCACCACGGTGTCCCTGCGCGGCCCGGACGGCGAGACGATCGAGGTGAAGATCCCGAAGGGCATCCGCGACGGCCAGAAGGTCCGTGCCCGCGGCAAGGGCTCGCCCGGCCCGGCCGGCCGCGGCGACCTGCTGGTCACCGTGCACGTGCGCGAGCACGAGTTCTTCCGCCGGGACGGGGACGACCTGCGGATCACCGTGCCGATCACCTTCCCCGAGGCCGCCCTCGGCGCCACGATCGAGGTGCCGACGCTGGATCGCCCCGTGAAGGTGAAGGTGCCGGCGGGCTCCCAGTGTGGCCGCGTGCTGCGCCTGAAGGGCCGCGGTGTCGAGCGCGGGAAGACGACGGGTGACCTGCTCGTGGAGCTGCGCGTCACCGTGCCCACCACGCTCTACGACGACGCCCGCGCCGCCGTCGAGGCCCTGCAGTCCGCCACTGCCGGCGACGATCCGCGGCGGGAGCTGGCCCGGAAGGCAGCCTGGTGAGCGCCCGCGACGGCGCCGCCCGTGCGGACCGGGGCCGCGAGGGGGGTCCCGACCGGCACGCCCCGGTCTTCGTGATCTCCGTGGCCGCCGAGATGGCGGACATGCATCCGCAGACCCTGCGCCAGTACGACCGGCTCGGCCTCGTGGTCCCCGCCCGCCAGGACGGACGGCACCGCCGCTACTCCCTCGCCGACGTCGAGCGGCTGCAGACCGTGCAGACCCTGAGCCGCGAAGGCATCTCGCTGGAGGGCATCCGCCGCGTGATCGCGCTGCAGCGCGAGGTCGAGCAGCTGCAGGACACCGTGGTCGAGCTGGCTGCCCAGGTGGACCGCCTCCACCACGCCTCCCGCCTGGCCCGCGTCTTCACCGTGGGCTCCGGCGGTGACGTCTCGGCCCGCTACGCCGACCGGATGGCCGTCCGCCGTCACGCCGCGGCACGGGCCGGGGCGGACACCGCGGGCGAGGCCTGCCCGAGCGGCCTGCGGAGGCTGCCCTCCGGCGTCGCAGGCCTCCGACGGGTGCCCACGTGGCAGTCCGAGCAGGACTGAGCCGGGCGTCGTTCGGGGCGGCCGCGCGGTCCCGCGTGCAGGAGCGGCTGCGCGCCGACATGGCCCGGCGCGACGGCCTCGGCCGGCAGGCCCGGAGCGCCCTGGACGGGATCGTCCACGCCCTCAAGCCGGAGGGCATGGACCCGCACCTGCCCGCCCGGCATCTGCTGGACTACGTCCTCGAGGGCCCGGACGGGCCGCGCGCGGTGGTCGCCGCGGGGGACCCCGCGACCGCCACCCACCTGACCTGGCTCGTCTCCGGCATGGGCATCCGCCCCCAGACGGCCATGTGGGGGACGGCCCGGGAGGCCGCCCACCTCGCCGCCGCCCAGCGCGCCGCCGGCGCACCCCGCCCCGTCGTCATCGGGTGGCTCGGCTACCCCGCACCCACGCCCTGGCGGGTGGTGCTCGACGGCCCCGGCCGGCGCGGCGGCGCGATGCTCGCCGCGGATGTGCGGGCCTGGTGGGAGTTCCTGCGCCACGGGCCGGGGGAGGACGACGATGTCGCCCCGGCCCTGCGCGCCCGCGGGACCGCCGTGCACGGGGCCGTGGAGGCCCACTCGTACGGCTCGCTCGTGGCCGCGCACGCCCTGCGCCTGCTCGCGGACCGGGGCCTGCAGCCCGACGACGCGGAGGCCCCGTGGCCGGCCGAGCGTCCCGTCGAGGCCCTCGTGGTCTCGGGCACGGTCGGCCTGCCCGCCGCCCTGGCGGCCCGGGCCGCGCACCTCGGCCTGCGGTCCGGACGGACGTTCCGTGCCCTGGCCCCGGGCGACCTCCTCGCCCGGGTCGGCCGCACGGTGGGCCGACGTCGAGACTGGACGGACGCCGCCGCGCTGCCGGTGGCCCCGCGGCCCGGTCTGGCGGGGGCCGCCGTCCGCGGCCACCAGACGGCCCGCTGGTCGCCGACGGCCCCCGAGGAGGCCCCGAGGGGCTACCGGGACGTCGGGTCCGTGACGCTCGCGGCGACCGCCCGGGTGACCGCCGGCCTGCCGCTGCCGCCCGTCCCGGACGGTGCCGACCCGGCCGGGCCGGTCGCCCCGGCCTGAGCGACCCCGTCGGGCCCCGTGCTCAGCGCCGGCGGTACGCCAGGTCGAACACGAGGCGCCCGGCCCGCTGGGACTTCGCCTCGAAGCTCGTGATCGGTCGGCCCTCGAACCGGGGCGCCCAGCCGCCGTCGTGGTCCACGGGGTCCGCGGCCGCCGCGCCGGCCCGTGCCTCGCCCAGGCCGGCCCGCAGCGGGCGCTCCTCCTCGGCCGCGCTCTCCCAGCCCGCGGGCAGCGGCTGGGCACCCACCTCGGTCTCCCTGCCCTCGCGGCGCACCCGCGTGAGCGGAGAGTCCTCGCCCGCGGCGCGCCCGGGGAAGAGGTTCTCGAACTCCGGGTGCGCCTCGAGCACCTCGCGCATCTGCACGGCGTAGCCCGACCAGTCCGTCGCCAGCCGCAGCACCCCGCCGGGGGTGAGCACCCGCGCCACGCGGTCCGCGAAGGCGGGGGAGACCAGGCGGCGCTTGTGGTGCCGCTTCTTGTGCCACGGGTCCGGGAAGAACACCCACACCTCGGAGACGGAGCCGGGCGTGAGCAGGGCGTCCAGCAGCTCGGGGGCGTTGGCCTCCACGGCGCGGACGTTCTCCAGGCCCTGCTGCTCCACGCGCGTCATGAGCGCGGCCAGGCCGGGCACGTAGACCTCGACGGCGAGCACGTTCCAGTCCGGCCGGTCGGCGGCGGCCTGCGCCGTGGACTCGCCCAGCCCGGAGCCGATGTCGACCAGCAGGGGGGCCTCGCGCCCGAACACCCCCGCCCAGTCCAGTCGGGCCTGGCCGTCCACCGAGGTGGCGCCGCGGCCGCGAGGCACGTCCACGAGGACCCGCTCCGCCTGGCGGTCCCACACGGCCTGCCGCCCCGCGTTCAGGCGCGCACCACGTCGGACGAAGGAGACCGGCTCCCGTCGGACGAGGGCGGGGTCCTTGTCCCGATTGTGGTCGTGCGCGTGGACGCGCTCGGCGGGCGGCGGCACGGCGTCGGGGCCGGGTGCGTCCGGGCAGGGGCGGGGCAGGTGCTCAGTCATCGCCCCGATCCTGCCACGGCCGCGCGTCGACGGTGCAGACCGCGGCCGACGACGGCGCCCGGCGCCGGGGTCAGGGGGTGCTGCTGGAGCGGTCCCCCGACGTGGGCGACGCGGACGCGGAGGCCGTGGTGGCGGTCGGCTCGGGTGCGGACTCGGTCGGGTCCGGCGCAGGGTCCGTGGCCGGCGCGCTCGTGGACGGACCGGACGCGCTCGTGGACGGACCGGACGGGCTCGGGGACGTCGGGGTCGGGGACGTCGGGGTCGGCGTCGCGGAGGTCGGCGTCGGGTCGGGGGGGGTGGAGCGGTCCGGCAGACGCAGGTCGGCGGGGGCGGAGGCGGCGTCCGCGGCGACGTGGCCCAGGTCGGACAGCCAGGCGGTCGCCGTGTCCCGAGGGATCCGCACCGTCAGCACGCCCGCGGCGGCCGGCGCCATGGACGCCTGGTCCGCCTCGAGCATCAGGCTGCCGTCCGGCAGGAAGACCACCGCGTCCCAGACGCGACGGTTCTCCACCTGCTCCGGGGCGTCGACCGCCGAGTCCAGGCGCGAGCCGATCACGTCCGGGTCGTTGGCCATGCGCTGGCGCACCTCGGCGCGGAACGCGTCCCAGCCGTCGGGGGTGAAGAGATCGGCGGTCTCGAGCACGCGGTCCTCGCGGGCCGAGTACCAGATCACGTGCGAGGTGGACACGGAGTCCGTGCCGCGCCGCTCCGTGGCGAGCAGGCGGGCCGCGGCGATGTCCTCGGCCACGACGGCGAGCTGCGGCTGGATCTCCAGGCGCGGGTCCGCGCTCGGGTCGGTGTCCCGGCGGTACTGGTCGATCTGGTCGCGCACGGCCCCGGCCATGGCGTCCGTCCAGGCCGGCGCCCCGGACACCTGCAGCCACGCCCCGTGGTGGTCCGGGTCCTCGCCCTCGAGCACGGCGACGCTCGCCTCCGGCACCCGCTCGAGGTCGTGTGAGGGGACCTCGACCGTGAACGGGGCCATGTCCATGGACGGCAGGGCGGAGGCCGCCGTCGTGGCGGGCGCAGGCTCGGGCTGCGGCTCGGTGCGAGCACAGGCGCTCAGCGCCACCAGGGCGACGGCGGCCAGGCCGAGGGCCGCGCGGCCACGGCGGGGGGAGGGCAGGACGGGGTGCATGCGATTCACTTCCGGTGGTCGGAGGACTCCAGGATGGCCTCGACGCGGGCGGCCATCTCATCCGCGGTCGGCGGGCGCCAGTCCGGGTCGTTCCGGCGGCGGGCGTCACGGCGCAGGCGCAGGACCACCCAGATCGCGAGGAAGGCCAGGATCAGGACCAGGACGATGTTGGAGAAGACGTCCGCGTACTCGGAGACGACGTGGAACCGCTCCCCGAGCGCGTAGCCGCCGTAGACGAAGATCGCGTTCCAGATCAGGGAGCCCAGCGCCGTGAACAGGGTGAACTTCGCGAGGTTCATCCGCTCGATGCCCGCGGGGATGGAGATCAGGGAGCGGAACACGGGGACCATGCGGCCCAGGAACACGGTCCAGTAGCCGTATCGGATGAACCAGCGCTCGGTCTTGGCCACGTCCTCCATGTCCACCAGCGGCATGCGGTCCGCGAGGCGGTACATGCGGTGGCGGCCGAGCCACGCGCCGAGGCCGTAGAGGGCCAGCGCTCCGACGATCGAGCCGACCGTCGCCCAGACCAGCGCGGCATGCGGGCTGAAGGCGCCGCCGGCCGCGGTGAAGCCTGCCAGGGGCAGGATCACCTCGGACGGGATGGGCGGGAAGATGTTCTCCGCGAAGACGGCCAGGCCGACGCCGATCGGGCCGACCGCCTCCATGATGTCCACGACGATGTTGCCGAGCCAGCCGTAGTCGGTGGGCGCGGCGGCGGCCACGGTCAGGGGTGCGACGAGGGGGAGCATGCGCCCCATTGTCCATCATCGACCGCCTCCGCGACGTGGTGGAGGCGCCGACGTCGTCCGCTCTGCGCGCACAGCCGCGCCTCCGGGCGGGCGGGAGCGGGCTGCCGTTGGTACTGTCGGAGGTGCAGACCGCTCACCGACCGTTCGCGCCACACCCCACTCCACGTGCGTGCCGCGGGCCCTACTGGAAGGAAGACTCCATGAGCATCGTCCAGATTCCGCTGCGCCTGGCCTCCGGCGCGTTCATCCTGAACTCCGGCCTGAACAAGCGCGGCATCTCCGCGGAGCAGGCCCAGGGCCTGCGCGACATGAGCGCCCGCGGCCTGCCCGCGCTGGCCAACCTGTCACCGGAGCAGTTCAAGAAGTTCCTCGTGACCACCGAGATCGGCGTGGGCTCGGCCCTGCTGGCCCCGTTCGTCCCGGGCTGGCTCGCCGGCTCCGCCCTGACCGCGTTCTCCGGCGGCCTGTTCTCCATGTACCTGAACACCCCGGAGATGACCGAGGCGGACGGCGTGCGCCCGTCCCAGGAGGGCACCGCCGTCGCCAAGGACATCTTCCTGGTCGGCTCCGGCCTGGCCATCGCCGCCGACTCCGTGGCCAACCGCCCCGGCAAGCGCCGCAAGGCCGCCAAGAAGCGCGCCGCCCGCATCGAGGGCGCCCGCGACGCCAAGGTGCAGGCCATCCGCGACGCCCAGGACGAGAAGGTCGCCGCGATCCACGCCGCCCGTGAGGAGCAGGTCGCCGCGCTGCGCGAGGCCCGTGACGAGCTGAAGAAGCTGCGCAAGAAGGCCTGACGCCCCCGCCGCATGCCTGAGGGGCCCCGCCCGGACCACGGTCCAGGCGGGGCCCCTCACGCATGCGCCCGCCCACCGGGGCACGGCGGGCGGGCAGGCTCAGAGATCGATCTCGGTGGGGTGCAGCAGGCGGCGCAGGAAGTCCTGGGTGCGCGGCTGCTGGGGATCGGAGATCACCGCGGCGGCCGGGCCGGCCTCCACCACGACGCCGCCGTCCATGAACACGACCCGGTCGGCCACCTCGCGGGCGAAGCCCATCTCATGGGTGACCACGAGCATGGTCATGCCGTCGCGGGCCAGCTGACGCATGATCGCCAGGACGTCGCCGACGGTCTCGGGGTCGAGGGCCGAGGTGGGCTCGTCGAAGAGCATCAGCTGCGGGTCCATGGCCAGCGCACGGGCGATCGCCACGCGCTGCTGCTGACCGCCGGAGAGCTGGTCCGGGTAGCGGTCCTCGAGCTCGGCCAGGCCCACGCGGGCCAGCTGCCGACGGGCGACGTCCACCGCCTCGGCCTTGCCCCGCTTGAGCACCTTGAGCTGGGCCACGGTGCAGTTCTCCAGCACGGACAGGTGCGGGAACAGGTTGAACTGCTGGAACACCATGCCCACGTGCCGGCGCAGCACGTCCAGGTCCACGTCCTCGTCCGTGACCGTGAACTCACCGACCGTGACGACGCCCGAGTCGGGCTTCTCCAGCAGGTTCACGCAGCGCAGGAGGGTGGACTTGCCCGAGCCGGACGGGCCGATCAGGCACACGACCTCGCCGGGGGCGACGTCGAGGTCGATGCCGCGCAGCACGTGGTTGGCGCCGAAGGACTTGTTGAGGCCGGCCACGTGCACGCCGGCGGCGTCCGCGGCGGCCACCGCGCCGAAGGATCCGGTGATGGGGTTCTGCTGGGCCATCTCAGTGCCCCTTCTTGGTCGAACGGGCCTCGAACCGGCGGGCCAACAGGGACAGCGGCACGGTGATCACGAGGTAGAACAGGCCGGCCACAAGGATCGGCGTCATGCCGGCGTCGAGGGCGGAGATGCCGTCGCGACCGAACTTGGTGAGCTCGTACTCGTGCGCGGCCAGGCCGAGCACGTAGACCAGCGAGGAGTCCTTGGTCAGGAGGATGACCTCATTGGTGAGCGGCGGCAGCACGATGCGGAACGCCTGGGGGATCACGATGGTGACCATGGCCCGCCACGTCGGCATGCCGAGGGACCGGGCCGCCTCCATCTGGCCGCGGGGCACCGCCTGCAGGCCGGCACGCAGGGTCTCGGCGATGTACGCGGCCGAGACCATGCCCAGGGCCACCATCACGACGACGGGGATCGGCCAGGACACCCCGAACGCGAAGGGCACCCCGTAGCCGAAGGCGAGGAACACCAGCAGCGCGGGGACGCCGCGGAAGAACTCCACGTAGGCGGTGGCCAGCCACCGGTACGGGCCGAACGAGCTCAGGCGCATGAGCGCGAGCACGATGCCGCCCAGCAGGCCGACGACGAACGAGGTGACCGTGTAGAACAGCGTGTTGCCCAGCCCCACGAGGATCACGTTGGGGAACATCGGGGCCACGGCGGGGAAGTTCAGGACGTTCTCGGCGAGCGCGCCCCAGTCGATGAGGACGGCCAGGACGACGAGGGCGAGGACGAAGACGGCCGCCTGGATGATCAGGGACAGCCGACGACGGCGGCGCGCGCGGCCGGGCTTCATGGCCGGTGCCGGCGAGACGGGGGCCTGCGTGCTCATCGGTAGTCCTCCTGTGCCTGACCGAACCAGCGCTCCTGGAGCTCGGCCACGGTGCCGTCGTTGCGCAGCTCCTGCAGCGCGCGGTTCACGGCGGAGCCGAGCTGCGCCTTCTGCGGGCCGACCGCCATGCCGAGCTGCTCGCCCGTGGGCAGCGACTCGACCACCTCGAAGCGATCGTCGTCCTTGAGGGAGTAGAGCAACACGGACTGGTTGCCCAGGGCGGCGTCCACGGTGCCGGCCTGCAGGGCCTGGACCTGCATGCCGCCGTCCTCGAACTGCACGGGGCTCAGGCCGTTCTGCTGGGCGTATTCGTCGCCGGTGGTCGCGGCCTGCACGCCGATCCGGCGGCCCTTCGCGGACTCGACGTCGGTGATGCCGGAGCCCTTCTTCGCGACCAGGACGAGGTCGTCGTCGAGGTACGGGAGGGTGAAGGCCATGACGCGCTGGCGGGCCTCGGTGATGGAGATCGACGAGGCGTTCACGTCGCAGCCGGTGAGCGAGGCACCCGACTCGATGGCCTCGAAGGAGGAGTCGATCACGTTCACCCCGAGGCCCAGCTTCTCCGCCACCGCCTCGACCAGCTGGATGTCGTAGCCGGTCAGCTCACCCTTCTCCTCGAACTCGAAGGGCGGGTAGGGGATGTCGGAGCAGACCGTCAGGACGCCGGGCTGGACGAGGCCGTACGAGGTGCTCAGGTCGTCGTCGGACACGATGCCGGCGGATCCGGCGTCGCCGCCGAGGACGGCGCAGCCGGTGAGCAGCGCCGCCGACGCGGTGAGCCCCACGGCGCCGAGGAGGCGGGAGTGGATGCGGGTCATGGAGTGCCTTCTGTGCCGCCGTCGGGAGGACGGGCGTGCGGGTCGGAGGGAGCCGGCAGAGTGACGTGTGCCGCCGTGATTGGTGGTCATCGTAGTGCGTCGGGCGCCGTCGCGGGCGCCGGGAGACGACTCGTCCCCGCGGACCGAGCCGATCGACCGGTGGCCCTGCCGCGGCCCGCCTCGGCAGAGGAAGACTGGCCTTGCGCTGTGGGGATTGTCAGACTGGTCACATCGTCGTCACCCGGTCTGAGAGGTCTCTCATGCTCCGCACCGCCGGCCCCGCTCGCACCGCCGCCCCCCTGTCCCTGCTCGCCGTGGGCGCCCTCGCGCTCGTCGGCTGCGGTGGGGGAGGCGGCGAGGCCTCGTCCTCCTCGGCCGACGCGTCCGAGTCCGCCCCGGCGGGGGCCGGCTCGGACCTCACGGACGAGCAGGAGGAGCGCGTGGAGGCGCTCGAGGACGTCCTGCTCACCCCGGAGACCGCGCCCGGCGGCGTGTTCACGGGCATGGAGACCCAGGCCGGCGGCGGCGGCGAGCCGATCAGCACCAGCCTGAGCCTGACGGGCGTCACCCCCACGGGCGCCTGCGCGGACCTCATCGAGCAGATCAACACGCAGCAGGCGCCCGGGCTCGGCGGTGCGCTGGCCCAGTACGAGGTGGACCCGGCCGCCGTCACCGGCCTGGCCGGTTCCCAGGCCGGGGCGTTCGGCATGGTCGCGGTCACCGACGACGGCACCGATCTGCTGGCGCCCTTCGGCAAGCTGGCCGACACGTGCGGCACGTTCGGCGACCCGGACGGCGTCGAGGCGGCCTTCACGAAGGTGCCCGGCGTGCCGGACGCGGTCCACATCGCCCTGGGCAACTCGGGCATGGACACGGCCATGTTCACCATGACCGTCGGCGGCGTCACGGACGGGGACGAGCTCGTGTACCTCGGCATGGTGGGCCTCGACGAGGAGATCGCGGCCGAGACGCTGCGTGCCCAGGTCGAGGCGTTTGAGGCCCGGGAGCGCTGACCTCTCAGTCGTCGGGCCGGGACGTCGGCTCGAGGCGGGCGCCGTCGTCGGACACCGGGTCCGCGTGGAACGGGCTGCCCGAGCTGACGTCCTCCGGGTCCCGCCGCCCCGACTCCACCGCGAGGAGGCGCCCCTCCTCGGAGAGCAGGGGTGTGGCGTCGATCGTCAGGTCCTCGCCGGCGCGCACGGCGTCGGCCACGAGCCGGGCCAGGCGGCGGTTGCGGGCCTCGTGCCGCTCGGAGGCCTCGAGCACCGCGGTGTGCCGCGTCGCCAGCTGGATCTCGACGGAGGCGTCGATGCCGACGGCCAGCTGGCGGGCACGCAGCACCTCCGCGTCGAAGGCCGCCCCGGCCAACAGCACGATGCACGCCACCCACGCGAGGGCGAGCACGCCGATCGCGGAGTTGATCCGCCCGACCACGGCGAACTGGCCGAACCGGTCCGTGATCCAGCCCAGGGCCACGGTCGCGCCGAAGAGCAGCACCACCACGGCCACGGCGCCGAGCGAGAGCGGGCGGTAGCGGGGCTGCCGGACGTTGGGCCCCAGGCGGTAGGCGAGGGTCACGATCAGGGCGATCACCACGAGGATGACCGGCCACTTCACCACGTTCCACGTCTGGACCGTCTCCTCCGGCAGGCCGACGGCCTGGCCGAGGCGCTGGGAGAGGTCCCCGCCGACGACCACCAGGATCGTGATCAGCACGGCGCCGAGCATGAGGGCGAGCGTCTCGATGAAGACCACGAGGCGGAAGTGGAGGAAGGGCCGGCCCTCGCGGGTGTCGTGGATGCGGTGCATGGCCCGGTGGAACGCGCCGACGGCGCCCGAGGCGGACACCACGGTGCCGACGGCCCCCAGGACGACGGCGCCGGTGCCGGGCCCGGCCGAGCCGAGGGTCAGGATCCACTCGCGGACGACGTCGGGCGTCAGCGACGGCCAGATCTCGGCGGCCAGGTGGGCCGCGGCGTCCACGGTCTCCTCCTCGACGCCCAGCAGCGAGACCACGGAGAGCAGGGCGATGACGGTGGGCAGCAGGGACAGCGCCCCGAAGAAGGTCATGGCGGCGGCCACGTCCCAGACCTGCAGCTCGAAGAGCCGGTGCAGGGTGCGGCGCAGGACGTACAGCAGGGACACCCGCGGTCGGGTGTACGTGCGGAGGCGCCGGGGCGCTGCTGTGGAGCCGGCCATGGCACCAACGTACCGGCGCGCGGGGGAATAGCCCTGGCACGAGGGGGGTTGAGCTACATAGACTCAACTTTGTCTCGGCGGTGGGAACGGCCCGCCGTCGACGGTTGTCCGACACCCCCGGGACACGGGGGAGAGAAGGAGCGAGGCGCACATGGATGCCAAGTTCACCACCAAGAGCCAGGAGGCGCTCTCGGCCGCGGCCATGAACGCCTCCACCGCCGGCAACCCCCAGATCGAGCCGGCCCACCTGCTGAAGGCCCTGATGGACCAGCGGGAGTCCGTCGCCGTGGCCGTCCTCAAGGCCGCCGGGGCCGACCCCGACGCCGTCTCCACGGCGGCCTCCTCGGCCATCCGGCGCCTGCCCTCCACCCAGGGCAGCACGGTGGCCCAGGCGCAGCTCTCGCGCGCCGCCCTGCAGGTCGTGCAGAACGCGCGCACCCAGGCCGAGCAGCGCTCGGACCAGTTCGTCTCCACCGAGCACCTGCTGCTCGGCGTGGCCGCGGATCCGGGCGATGCCGGTGAGGCACTGCGCTCGAACGGGGCGAGCCTCGAGGCGCTCGCCGCCGCCCTGACCCAGGTGCGCGGCGACTCGCGCGTCACCACCCAGGACCCGGAGAACACCTTCCAGTCCCTGGAGAAGTACGGCACGGACCTCACCGAGGTCGCCCGCTCCGGCAAGCTCGACCCGGTGATCGGCCGCGACGCCGAGATCCGCCGCGTGGTGCAGGTGCTCTCGCGCCGCACCAAGAACAACCCCGTGCTCATCGGCGAGCCCGGCGTCGGCAAGACCGCCGTCGTCGAGGGCCTGGCCCAGCGGATGGTGGCCGGGGACGTCCCCGAGTCCCTGCGCGGCAAGACGCTGATCAGCCTGGACCTGGGCGCCATGGTCGCCGGCGCCAAGTACCGCGGCGAGTTCGAGGAGCGCCTGAAGGCCGTGCTCGAGGAGATCAAGGCCGCCGAGGGTCAGGTCGTCACGTTCATCGACGAGATCCACACCGTCGTGGGCGCGGGCGCGTCCGAGGGCGCCATGGACGCGGGCAACATGCTCAAGCCCATGCTGGCCCGCGGCGAGCTGCGCCTGATCGGCGCGACCACCCTGGACGAGTACCGCGAGAACATCGAGAAGGACCCCGCCCTGGAGCGCCGCTTCCAGCAGGTCTACGTGGGCGAGCCCAGCGTGGACGACACGATCGCCATCCTGCGCGGGCTCAAGGAGCGCTACGAGGCCCACCACAAGGTGGCCATCGCCGACTCCGCGCTCGTGGCCGCGGCCACGCTGTCCCACCGGTACATCACCGGCCGCCAGCTGCCCGACAAGGCCATCGACCTCGTGGACGAGGCCGCCTCGCGCCTGCGCATGGAGATCGACTCCGCCCCGGAGGAGATCGACGTCCTGCGCCGCCAGGTGGACCGCCTGACCATGGAGGAGCTCGCCCTCGAGGGCGAGACGGACCCGGCATCCGTCGAGCGGCTCGAGGCCCTGCGCGCCGAGAAGGCGGACCGCGAGGAGGAGCTCACCGCCCTCACCGCCCGCTGGGACGCGGAGAAGGCCACCCTCAACGAGGCCGGTGACCTGCGCGCCAAGGTGGACGAGCTGCGCTCGCTGGCCGAGAAGGCCCAGCGCGACGGCGACCTCGCCGAGGCCTCCCGCCTGCTGTACGGCGAGATCCCCGCGCTGGAGAAGCAGCTCGAGGAGGCGGACCGCGCCGCCCGTGAGGCCGACCGCTCGACCACCGAGCCGATGGTTTCCGAGGAGGTCACGGCGGACGACATCGCCGAGGTGGTCTCCGCGTGGACCGGCATCCCCGCCGGCCGCATGCTCACCGCCGAGTCCGAGAAGCTGCTCACCATGGAGGAGCACCTCGGCGAGCGGCTGATCGGGCAGCGGGACGCCGTCGTCGCCGTCGCGGACGCGGTGCGCCGCTCGCGGGCCGGCATCGCGGACCCGAACCGGCCCACCGGCTCGTTCCTGTTCCTGGGCCCCACGGGCGTGGGCAAGACCGAGCTCGCCAAGGCGCTCGCGGAGTTCCTCTTCGACGACGAGCGCGCCATGGTGCGGATCGACATGTCCGAGTACGCGGAGAAGCACTCGGTCTCCCGCCTGGTCGGCGCCCCTCCGGGCTACGTCGGCTACGACGAGGGCGGCCAGCTCACGGAGGCCGTGCGGCGTCGCCCGTACTCGGTGGTGCTGCTGGACGAGGTGGAGAAGGCCCACCCCGAGGTCTTCGACATCCTGCTCCAGGTGCTCGACGACGGCCGCCTCACCGACGGCCAGGGCCGCACCGTGGACTTCCGCAACGTGATCCTGATCCTCACCTCGAACCTGGGCTCGCAGTTCCTCGTGGACCCGACCCTGGACGAGGCCGCCAAGCGCGAGTCCGTGATGTCCGTGGTGCGCGGGGCGTTCAAGCCCGAGTTCCTCAACCGCCTGGACGAGATCGTGCAGTTCGACGCGCTCACCGTGGCCGAGCTGACGCGGATCGTGGACCTGCAGGTCGAGTCCCTGCAGGCGCGCCTGACGGACCGCCGCCTCACCCTCGAGGTGTCCGACGCCGCCAAGGCGTGGCTCGCCGCGACCGGGTTCGACCCGGCCTACGGCGCCCGGCCCCTGCGCCGCCTGGTGCAGCGCGAGATCGGCGACCGCCTGGCCCGCGGCATCCTCGCCGGGGAGATCGCGGACGGGGACACCGTGGTCGTGGACCGTGTCGAGGGCGAGAACGGCCTCACCGTGACCCGGAAGGGCTGACGCCGGGACCGACGGACCGTGTTCCTCCTCCCTCTGGCGCGTCGGGGGCGGTTTCGGGTGGTATCCGGCCTGGATACCACCCGAAACCGCCCCCGACGGCGTCTGCGGGTCGGACGGAGCCGCGCGGGTCAGCGGGTGCCGAGGGCGTCGGCGTCCTGCTGGAGGGTGCCGATCAGGTTCGCCACCGCGCGGGCCGTGTGGGTCAGCGTGGTGATGGAGACGTTGTCGATGTCGTCCTGGGGCGTGTGGTAGTTGTCGTCGCGGATCGAGAGCAGGCCCGTCGAGGCGATGCCCGCGTCCACGAACGGCGCGTAGTCCGAGCGGCCGTTGCTGCCCTCGGGCTGGTGCGTGTGGCCGTCGCGGTCGAGCTGCGCGCCGAGCAGGGACTCAGCACCGATCGACCAGTCGGCCGTGAGCACGCCGAGCGTGTTCTGGTGGTCCAGCGGGGCCACCATGTCCAGGTTGGTGTAGAGGATGATGTCCTCGCGCTCCGCGGCGGTCAGGGTGTCCACGTAGTGGTGCGAGCCCAGCAGGCCGATCTCCTCGGCACCCCACAGGGCGAAGCGGACCTTGCTCTCGGCCTTGTTGGCCTTGGCGGCCTGGCGCGCGACCTCGAGGGTCGCCGCGACGCCCGAGGCGTTGTCGTGGATGCCCGGGCCCTCCGGCACGCCATCCAGGTGGGCGCCGAGCATCACGACGTCGTCGTCGCTGCCCGTGCGCGTCTCCGCCAGCACGTTCCAGGTGGGCCGCTGCTCCACGAGCTGCTCGAGGTCCAGGGTGACGGTCGCGCCGCCGGCGCGGGTCTGGGCCAGCAGGTCGGCGCCCAGCTCGCGGGTCACGCCCACGGTCCCGACGACGTCGCCCGGCGCGGCGCCCAGGGTGCCGTTCAGCGCGCCCTCGGCGTTGTTGTAGATGATGACGGCCTCGGCGCCCGAGGCGGCCGCGACCTGGGACTTCTGGGCGAAGGTGCAGTCGCCCCGGGAGACCAGGGCGACGCTGCCGGTCAGGTCCGCGCCGGCCCAGTCCGCGTCGGCGCAGCCGGTGGCGGCGCCGGCGGGGGCGGCGAGCGGGGCGTCGGTGACCTGCGCCGACGGCGAGGACGTGAAGACGGTGTGCTCGAGGTCGCGCTGGACGGGTCCGGTTTGCTGAAGCCGGTCCCGCAGGGTCTCGGTGTAGGTGATCTCGAACTCCTGGAGCTCGACGTCGTAGCCGGCCTCCTCGAGCTCGCCCACGGCGTAGTCGAGCGAGGCCTGGAAGCCCGGCGTGCCCGCGGCGCGGTTGCCGTGCTCGTCCGCGATGGCCGCGAACGCCTCGATGTCCTGGCGGAGGTGGTCCGAGGAGATGGATCGGACCAGCTTCTCCGGTGAGTTCGGGTTGCCGCCGGCACGGTTCTGGCCGGGGCCCAGGCCCCGGTCGGCGGTCTGCGCGGTGGCGGCGCTGGCCTTCGCCGGGGCGGCCGGGGCCTGGGCCCCGGCCAGAAC
>NZ_LR732370.1:1678447-1684000 GCF_902506395.1 Micrococcus sp. 116 | reverse complement strand
TGTATAAGGGGCGGGGGTGGCGGCGGCCAGCAGGGTGGGGGTGCGGCGCATGGGCATCCTCATCGTCGGAGTGGGTGTGACGTACGCAACCTAGCCGGTCGTCCAGCGTCCGTACAGGGTGTGTGTCACGCCCGTCCAGCCGGATGCCGCCCGTGTCGCGGCCGCCCGCGCCGCGCCCGGCGCCACTGCACGCCCCGCCGGACCGGGCCGGTCGTCGTCGTCCACAGGCCGTCCGGCGGGTCATGTATCCTTGTCCGCACGAACCATATTGACCAGTGAAGACCTCGGCGGGCCCCTGTGCGCCACAGATCCGAGGCGGCGAGAGATGCGAAGGGGGTCACGCTCATGGGGCGCGGCCGTCAGAAGGCGAAGGCCACGAAGCAGGCACGGGAGATGAAGTACTTCTCTCCCGGAACAGACCTCTCGGCACTGGAGCGAGAGCTCACGGGCGGACGCACGCGCGGCCCGGAGCAGGACCAGGAGCCCGAGTACGAGGATCCGTACGCGGACCTCTACGCGGAGGACGAGGACGACGACGCGCGGGCGCGATGACGCCCGCACGGCATCCGGCCCTGGACGGGTATCAGGCCGCCCTGCGGTCGATCGCCAGGGTGGTGGATGAGACAGCACCGCTGCAGGACCCCGAGACGGCGTCTCGGGGTCTGCTGCGTCTGATGGAGGAGTCCCGCCCGCTCGTGATCACCGGGGCCGGCGTGTCCACGGACTCCGGCATCCCGGACTACCGGGGGCCAAACGGGTCCCTGCACCGCCACCGGCCGATGACGTACCAGGAGTTCCGGGACGACCCGGCCGCCCGCCACCGCTACTGGGCACGCTCGTTCGTGGGCTGGCGTCGCATGGACCAGGCCCGGCCGAACGAGGCGCACCGCATCCTCGCGCGCTGGGCGGCCGAAGGGCGGATCGCCGGCGTCCTGACCCAGAACGTGGACGGGCTGCACGCCGAGGCCGGACGCGCGGCGGGGATGCCGGAGGACCGGCTGATCGAGCTCCACGGGGACCTGGCGCGCGTGGCCTGCCTGAACTGCGGGGCCACCGAGTCCCGCCGTGACCTGGACCTGCGGCTCGAGGCCGCCAATC
Organism: Micrococcus sp. 116; assembly: GCF_902506395.1. Classification (NCBI taxonomy): domain Bacteria; kingdom Bacillati; phylum Actinomycetota; class Actinomycetes; order Micrococcales; family Micrococcaceae; genus Micrococcus; species Micrococcus sp. 116. Next base: position 1,682,902 of record NZ_LR732370.1, on the reverse strand, counting down.
CGGGCTACCTCGAGCGCGTGGCGATCGACCCGGACGCCGTGAACCCCGACGGGGACGTCTCCCTCGACCAGCACTGGGTGGAGGAGTTCACGATGGTCGGCTGCCGGGTGTGCGGCTCCGTGAAGCTCAAGCCGGACGTCGTGTACTTCGGCGAGTCCGTGCCCGCGGCGCGGCGCGCGGCCGCGGAGGCGATGGCCGACGACGGCGGCACGGTGCTCGCCGTCGGCACCTCGCTGGCCGTGATGAGCGGCTACCGGTTCGTGCTGCGGGCCGAGCGGGCCGGGCATGAGACGGGGCTGATCAACCTCGGCCCCACCCGCGCCGACGCCAAGGCCCGCTGGCGCTGGCGCGCCCCGGTCGCCGACGCGCTGGCCTGGCTCGACGCCCGCCTCTGACCCCCACCCACGTTTTCGTGCGGGAAACGGCGGACGCCGGGGCGTTTTCGTGCGGGAAATGGCGGGCGCCGGGGGTGTGGACACCGGGTGGCCCGGGGCCACGCACGACTCCTGCACAGGCGGCGCCGCCGACGTCCTCGTCCACGGTGGGTGCTCCCGCGCGGCCGGGGTCGGCCGGGTTGAGCCATCGTCACGGGCATGGTCACGTCTTCCCTGCCCCTATCGGACATCGCCGAGGCCGGCCGGCCGTTCACCCGTGGCGACCTGCGCGCGGCCGGGGTCTCGGAGCGACTGGTCCGCGGCGGTGACGTGCGGCGCGTGACGCATGGGGTCCATCGGCTCCGGACTGACCACCTCGGCTCGTGGGCGGAGCTCGGCTACGCCGAGGCGCCCGCTCCCTTCGCGCCGGAGGAGACGGCCGCGGTCGTGGAGGCGAGCGGGGGAGTGGCCTCCCACCTCACGGCGCTGCTCCTGCACCGCGTGCCGCTGCCGCCGTTCCTGGCGGAGGACGGCACGGTGCACGTGTCCCGGCCACACCCGCGCGGGGCGAGCGTCCGCCCAGAGATCACCTCGCATGCCCGCCTCGTCCCGGCCGCGGATGTGACCGTCCTCCACGGGATCCGCCTGACGAGCCTGGAGCGATCCTGGGCGGATCTGGCCGCACTGCTCCGTCCAGGCATGCTCGTGCCCGTCGTGGCGGCCGGGGACGCTCTCGTCCACCGGCCGTGGTCGCCGGAGGGGCGCCGCTCACCACGGACCACGACGGCGGCCCTGCGGTCCGCGCTCCTGCGTGCCGGGCGGTTCAAGGGAGTGCGCACCGCCCGTGCCGCCCTCCAGCTGGTGCGGGTGGGCGCGGACTCCCCACAGGAGACAGCCCTGCGACTGGCCCTGCTCCACGCCGGCCTGCCCGAGCCGGAGCTCCAGCTGGTGCTGCACCCGGGCCGGGCGCGGTCGCCGGACGCGGATCTGGGGTGGCGGCAGTGGCGCATGGTGGTCCACTACGACGGCGGTCACCACCTCGACCCGGCACAGGTCGCCGTGGACGCGTGGCGAGACGAGGGCTGGGCGCGCGCGGGCTGGACGCAGATCTGGGCCACGGTGGACGACGCACGGGACGACTTCCGGCGCGTCGTCGCCGAGGTGCAGACGCACCGGGCCCGGCTCGGCGGGCGGGTGTTCGCGTCGTGAACCGCCGTTTCCCGAACGAAAACACCCCGGAGCCCGCCGTTTCCCGAACGAAAACGCCCCCCGGGGGGTCAGGCGGCGTACTGGCCGCGCATCAGCACGGCGCCGCCGTCGACGCCCTTGGCGCCCTGCACGAAGTCCAGGCCTGCGGCCGCCGCGTCGTCGGTGAGGGCGCCGATGGTGCCCATCTCCCACGCGTCGATGCCGGCGTCCACGAGCACGGAGATCGACGTCGCGGCCACCTCCGGGTCCACCACGGCCACCATGCCCACGCCGAGGTTGAGGGTGCGCTCGAGGTCGGACTGCGGAACGCGGCCGAGCTCGCCCACCAGGCGGAACACGGGCGGCAGGGACCAGGTGTCGCGCTCGACGGTCGCCATGAGGCCCTGCGGGAGCACGCGCGCCAGGTTCGCGGCCAGGCCGCCGCCGGTCACGTGGCTGAACGCGCGCACCGGCAGGTCCGAGCCGCCGTCGTGGCCGTTGAGGCGCTGCACCAGGTCGAGGCAGGCGCGGGAGTAGATGCGGGTCGGCACGAGCAGCTCCTCGCCGAGGGTGCAGCCGAGCTCGGTGACCTCGCGGTCGAGGGACCAGCCCGCGGCGTTCACCACCCGGCGCACGAGCGAGTAGCCATTCGAGTGGATGCCGGAGGAGGCCATGCCGATCACGACGTCGCCGGACTGCACCCGCTCCGCGCCCAGGACCATGTCCGCCTCGACCACGCCGGTGGCCGCGCCCGCCACGTCGTACTCGTCCACGGCCAGCAGGCCCGGGTGCTCGGCGGTCTCGCCGCCCACGAGCGCGGTGTCGGCCAGGCGGCAGCCCTCGGCCACGCCGCGCACGATGTCCGCGATGCGCTCGGGCACGACCTTGCCGCACGCGATGTAGTCGGTCATGAACAGGGGCTGGGCGCCGACCACCACGATGTCGTCCACGACCATGCCCACGAGGTCCTGGCCGATGGTGTCGTGCTTGTCCATCGCCTGTGCGATCGCCACCTTGGTGCCGACGCCGTCCGTGGACGTGGTCAGCAGCGGCTTGCGGTACTGCAGCAGCGCGGAGGCGTCCCACATGCCGGCGAAGCCGCCGATGCCGCCCAGGACCTCGGGGGTGTGGGTGGCCTTCACGGCGTCCTTCATCAGCTCGACGGCGCGGTCGCCGGCCTCCACGTCGACGCCGGCCGAGGCGTAGGTGATGGGGGTGGCGGAGGAGGGGGTCTGGTTCGGGGTCACAGCGGGATCCTGTCCGTCTCGGTGAGCAGCTTCTCGTCGTCGGCGTCCGGGCCGGGCTCGCAGCCCGTGGCGGTCACGGTGGTGGTCTCGCCGTCCACGTCCAGCACCACGGTGGACGCGGGCGACACGGCGACCGGCTCCAGCAGGCCCTTGCCGCGCTCGCCCTCGTCGGCCAGCGGGATCGGGTAGTCACCGGTGAAGCAGGCGGTGCACAGGCGCTCGCGCGGCTGCCCGGTGGCCTCGATCATGCCCTCCTCGCTGATGTAGGCCAGCGAGTCGGCGCCGATGGATGCGGCGATCTGGTCCACCGCGGCGCCGTTGGCGATGAGCTCGGCGCGGGTGGCGAAGTCGATGCCGTAGAAGCAGGGCCACTTCACGGGAGGGGAGGAGATCTTCACGTGCACTTCGGCAGCGCCGGCCTCCTTGAGCATCCGCACGACGGCGCGCTGGGTGTTGCCGCGCACGATCGAGTCGTCCACCACCACGACGCGCTTGCCGGCCACCACGGTGGACTGGACGTTGAGCTTGAGGCGGATGCCGAGCTGGCGCAGCGTCTGGGACGGCTGGATGAAGGTGCGGCCCACGTACGCGTTCTTCACGAAGCCCTGGCGGAACGGCAGGCCCGAGGCGTCCGCGTAGCCCACGGCGGCGGGCGTGCCGGACTCGGGCACGGGGATCACGACGTCGGCCTCGACCGGCTGCTCGAGCGCGAGGCGGCGGCCCATCTCCACGCGGGACTCGTACACGGAGCGCCCGGCGATCGTGGCGTCCGGCCGGGCGAGGTAGACGTACTCGAACACGCAGCCGGCCGGCTTGGACTCGGCGAAGCGGGTGGAGCGGATGCCCTCCTCGTCGATCGCGATCATCTCGCCGGGCTCGACCTCCCGGATGAAGGAGGCGCCGACGGTGGCGAGGGCCGACTGCTCGGAGGCCACCACCCAGCCCCGCTCGAGGCGGCCGAGCACGAGCGGGCGCACGCCCTGCGGGTCGCGGGCGGCGTAGAGGGTGTGCTCGTCCATGAACACGAAGCAGTAGGCGCCGCGGATCTTCGGCAGCAGCTCGAGGGCGGTCTCCTCGAGGCGGTCCCCGGGGGTGCCGTGCAGCAGGGCCGTGACCAGGGCGGTGTCCGTGGTGTTGCCCTGCTTCATCTCACCGTGGGTGTGGCGTCCGTCCGCGGCGTGCACCATGCGCAGCAGCTCGGCGGAGTTCACGAGGTTGCCGTTGTGCGCCAGGGCGACCGTGCCGTCGTCGGCGGTGGCGCCCAAGGTGGGCTGGGCGTTGGCCCACTTGTTCACGCCGGTGGTGGAGTAGCGGCAGTGGCCGACGGCGATGTGGCCGCTCAGTGCGGTCAGCGTGGCCTCGTCGAACACCTGGGAGACCAGGCCGATGTCCTTGTAGACGGCGATGCGCCCGCCGTCCGAGACGGCGATGCCCGCGGACTCCTGGCCGCGGTGCTGGAGCGCGTACAGGCCGTAGTAGGCCAGCTTCGCGACCTCCTCGCCCGGCGCCCACACGCCGAACACGCCGCATTCGTCCTGCGGCCCCTGGTCCTGGGGGTCGAGGGCGGCGGTCAGGCGGCCGTCGCCTCGTCGGGTGCGCGGTGCGATCACTGCTCGGGGGTCCTTTCGGTGGGGGTGGTGCGGGCG
>NZ_LR732370.1:1594729-1678347 GCF_902506395.1 Micrococcus sp. 116 | reverse complement strand
GTGGACGCGGGCGGGCGGGGCGCCCGCGTCCACGCGGTCCAGGCGGACGTCCGCCATGGCAGGGTCGTCGGTGCGCTCGAGGACCACGGTGCGCGCGGTCGACCGGGAGCGGCGGTCCAGCAGCAGCCACACGATCAGTCCGAGCACGCCGGTGCCGAGCATGCTCAGCAGGGCCGCGAAGCCGAACGTCTCCGAGAAGGAGAGCGGGATGCCGGAGTACGGGTCCGCGGGCGGGGTGGGGGAGGCGTGGACCGCGGTGGTGATCACGAGGGCGATCAGCAGGCCGAGCGCGAGCGCCACCGCGAGCACCGCGGTCAGCCGCGGGGCGCGACGGACGGTGTAGGCGCGCTGATCGGGGGTCGGCTCGGGGGCGGAGGTCATGCGCGCCAGTCTATCGAGTCGGCCGCTGGGGCCAGTCGCGCGTGCCCGCGGCGGGATCGGCAGAGCTGCATCCCGCGCCGAGGAACGGTGCCGACGTTCGAACGGTCGGTGCCGCCGAGGGGACTGCCGGACACCCCTCGCTCACGGCCGCACGAGCGGCAGGTGCGCGCCGAGGTCGGCCCGCACGCCCGAGGCGCGCACGCCGCCGGCCGCCGTCGCGTCCTCCCAGGTCGTCAGCCCCGTGGCCAGGGACAGCCATGTCACGGCGTCCATCTCCACCACGTTGGGCGGGGTGCCGCGGGTGTGCCGGGGCCCGGGGAGGCACTGGGCGACGCCGAAGGGCGGCACGCGCACCTCCACCGAGTTCCCGGGCACGCGGGTCGCCAGCTCCTCGAGCGCGAAGCGCACCGCCGTCGCCCGCGTGGGGCGCGGCAGCGCGGCGGCCGCCGCGGGGTCCTCCTCGTGGGCGCGTGCCCACGCCAGCAGCGCCGCGTGGCCCTCGACGACAGGCACCCGGCGGCGCGGGACGGAGCCGGTGGTCACGCCCGCGCCTCGACGGCCGGTAGGACGTCCCCCACGAGATCCCGCACCGGCGCGGCCAGGCGGATCTCGCCGACCGGCTCGCCCCGGCCGAGCACCGGGGGCACGACGGCGGCCAGCACGCCCGGCAGCGTCGCCCGGTCCACGTGGTCCGGGGCGAACCGGGCCAGCAGCGCGAGCGCGACCAGGTCGCCGGCCCGCGTGCCGCCGTCGAGCGCCTTGACGGCCACGGCCGTGCCGTCCGGCGCGGCCATGACGAGGACGCCGTCCGCGCCCACCTTGGCGAGCAGGCCGAGCTCGCGCATCACCACGGTGTTGGAGCTCGTCTCCCCGTGGACGGCCCACGGGTGCTCGAGCATCGCCGTGGCGACGGCGGCCGCGTGCGGATCCGCGTCGGCGCGGCCGGGCGCCGCGGCGACCCGCCCGATGCCGCGGGCCAGGCCCGCCAGCGTGATGACGGCGGCCGGGGCGCCACAGCCGTCCACACCGGTGTGGGCCACCGGCTCGCCGCAGTACTCGGCGATCACCGCGTCCACCTCGCGCTGCAGCGGGTGCGCCGGGTCGAGGTACGTGGCGACGTCGTGCCCGGACGCCGCGCAGGCCGCGAGGAAGCCGGCGTGTTTGCCGGAGCAGTTGAAGGCCAGCGGGGTCGCGACGGCGGCCTCGCCGTCGCGGCGGACCTGGGCGACCACCTCGGAGGTGTCCGCGGGCCAGGCCGGCGGGCACCGCAGGGCGGACGCGTCGAGGCCGGCGTCCGCGAGCATGCGCTCGGCCAGCGCCTGGTGCCGGAGCGTGCCCCGGTGCGAGCCGCACGCGATGGACAGGGCCTCGCCCTCCAGCGCCGCCCCGTGGCGCAGCGACGCGACGGCCTGGAACGGCTTCAGCGTGGAGCGCGGGTAGATCAGCGCGTCCGCGGGGCCGAGCCCGGCCAGCACCCGCCCGTCCGGGCCGGTCACGACGGCGGCGCCCGCCGTCCGGGACTCGACGAAGCCGTTGCGGACGGTCTCCACGAGCTCGACGGCGTCGGACAGGGCGAAGGTCTCGCCCGCGGGGGCGACGGTGGCGTGGGTCATGCGGTCCAGGGTAGCGAGGGCCCCAGACGCGCCGGGCGTCCGGGGCCGGTGGGCCGGGTCAGGTCCGGCGGCATCACCGGCTCACTCCGCGGAGAGCCGCCCGTCCACCATGGTCAGGGTGCGGTCCGTGGCGGAGAGGAACTCGTGGTCGTGCGTGACCATGAGCGTCGCCACCTGCTCCTCGCGGGTCAGCGTGCCCAGCAGGTCCACGACGGCGGCCGAGCGCTCGCGGTCCAGCGCGGAGGTGGGCTCGTCCACGAGCAGCAGCGTCGGCGAGGCCATCAGCGCGCGCACGATGTTCACGCGCTGCCGCTGACCGCCCGAGAGCTGGTGCGGGCGCTTGCCGGCCTGGTCGGCCAGGTCCACACGCTCGAGCAGCTCCAGGGCCCGCGCCTTGGCGGCCCTGCGGTCGGCGCGGGTGGCGTCACGGTCCAGGTGCACGGTCAGCTCCAGCTGCTCGGCCGCCGTGAGGGACGGGATGAGGTTGGGCTGCTGGAAGATCATGCCGATCTCCTGGCCGCGCAGCGCGGTGCGCTCCTTCCGGGACAGCCCGGCCATCTCGCGGCCGGCCACGGACACGCAGCCGGAGGTGGGCGTCACCAGGCCCGCGGCCACCGCCAGCAGGGAGGACTTGCCCGAGCCGGACGGGCCGACCATCGCGGTGAACGTGCCGGGGAGCAGGTCCAGGCTCACCTCGTCCAGGGCGCGCAGCACGCCGCGCTCGCCGTCCGGGTACTCCAGCACGAGGTCGCGCACGGACAGCGCGGGGGTGGCGTCGGCCGCGGCGGCGGGGCGCTCGCCGGCGACGCGGTGGGCGGCCGCGGCGGCCGGGGTGCGGAGGGCGTCGAGGTCGGCCTGCGGGGCGGTGAGGGTGGTCATGGGGAGGTCCTTTCTCCAGGCGGGGGCGAGGCGGAGCCGAGGGGGACGACGGCGCCGGGCGGCGCCGTCGTCGGGGCGGTCAGTTGCCGCCGAGGGCGACCAGCGGGTCGATCCGGGTGACGCGGTAGACCGCGACGACGGCGGCGAGCATGCCGAGCACGAGGACCCCGGCGGCGGGCACCGCGGTGGTGGCCCACGAGAGCTCGAACGGGACGGCCCGCCCCGCGAACGCGCCGACCACGGCGGCCAGCCCGGTGCCCACGGCCACGCCGCCGACGAGCACGAACGCGGCCTGCGCGAGCGAGTCCTTCAGCACCCAGCCGTTCGAGCCGCCGAGGGCCTTGAGCACCGCGATGTCGCGGGTGCGCTGCACCGTCCAGATGGACAGGAACGCGATCACCACGAGCGCCGAGATGCCGTACAGGAAGCCCTGCATGGTCATCAGGGAGCCGTTCTCGGACCGGTAGCTGGGCAGGGCGGCGTAGGAGCCCTTCACGGTCTCCGCGACGGTGCCCGCGGCGTCGTCGCCGGCGGCGGCCACGGCGTCGACGTCGGCGCCCGCGTCGAAGCGCACGAGGCCGGCGGTGCCGAGCACCGCGTCGTCGGCGGTGTGCGAGATGGCGTTCCAGTCCTCGAGCGCCAGCCACGTCACGGGGGAGTGGGAGTAGTACTCGGTCGGCACGACGTCGGCCACGGTGTAGACGAAGCCGGAGACCGCGACGGCGTCACCCGCCTGGGCGTGGAGGGAGTCGGCCACGTCCTGGCTGAGCACGATCTGCCCGAGCTCGACGCCGGCCGGCGCGTCGGAGCCGCCCGGGGTGAGACCGATGAACGCGGTGGTGGCCACGCCGGTGGTGGGCTCGCCGGACACGTCCGCGCGGCCCTGCGGGTCCGTGTCCACGGGGTGCTCGAGGCCGATGGCCCGGCCCTGGCTCACACCGAGCGGCTCGACGGAGGCCACGCCGTCCGTGGCCGCCCACGCGTCGCGCTGGGCCACGGTGAACTCGGACTGGGTGAACGACGCGGTGGGCTCCTGGCCCGCCGCACCGCCGAAGACCAGACGCTGCACGCCCTGCTCGCCGAGGCGGTCGATCGCGGCCGTGTTCTGCCCGCCCAGGCCGGCCGTGAGGCCGGAGAGCATGACGAGCAGCAGGCTGATGAGGGCCACCACGGAGCCCATGAGGGCGAACCGTCCGGTGGCGAAGCGGAGGTCGCGGAGTGCGAGGAACACGGGGCGCGTCCTTTCCTGACGAGGTCTGTCCTGAGGTTGCCTCCACGGTCTCGCGCGGGGAGGGGTCGCCACATCGCCCGCGGCGGCTGGACCCGGTCAACCGAATGGTTGATCCCGGCGGCGCAGCGGCGCGGCCCCGGGGCATCGGGCCGTTGTCGCGTCCGGGGCGCGCCCTAGGGTGGAGCCATGTCCGTCGCACCCCGCGCCGCCGTGCCCCCCGCGCCCACCGAGACCGGCACCACCGCCGTGCTCGCCGGCCTGCGCGTGGCCCTGCACGTCACGTTCGCCGCGCTGCTCACCGTGGGGCTGGCGCGCGCGCTCGCGGACCGGTCCCCGGAGGCGTCCTCCGGTCCGTTCCCGGCCACCACCCTGGTGCTGCTGACCGCCGCGCTGGCGGGCGTCTACCTGGCCGGGACCGTGCTGGAGCGGCGCCGGTGGGCCCGGGGCGACGACGTCGGCCGCGGTCCGGCGGTCGCCTGGCTGGCCCTGGTGCTGCTGCTGTGGGGCCTGCTCGTGGCCCACCACGGCGACTTCGCGTGGGTCGCCTTCCCCCTCTTCTTCGTCGTCCTGCACGTGGTCGACCGGGTGGCCCGGCAGGCCTGGGTGCGCCACGTGGTCGGGCCCGCGCTGGTGGTGGCGATGGCCGTCGTCGTGGTGGCCGGGATGGCGGCGGGCGCCGGCGGCGTGCGGGTGCCGGCCGTCATTGGTCCGCTGGTGGGCGCCGCCGTGGCCGTGGTGCTCTCCGGGGCGTACCGCGCCCTGCACGCCGAGTCCGAGCGCCAGCGTGCCGTGGCCGAGCAGCTGCGCGCCGCGCAGGCCGAGCTCGCGCGCACCGAGCACCGGGCGGGGGTGAGCGCCGAGAGGGAGCGGCTCGCCCGCGAGATCCACGACACCCTCACCCAGGGGCTGGCCTCGATCGTGCTGGTCTCGCGCGCGGCCCAGGACGCGCTCGACGCCGCCGACCCCGCCCTCGCCCGGCAGCGCATGGAGACCGTGCGCGCCACGGCCGCCGAGAACCTCGCCGAGTCCCGCCGCTTCGTCCGCGACCTGCGCGGCACCGGGGCACCGTCCCTCATCGAGGCGCTCGAACGAGCGGTCACCGGGTTCGCCGACCGGCAGGCCGCCGCCGGGACACCCGTGGCCGCGGACGTCGAGGTCGTGGGCGAGCCGGTCGCGGTCGCCGAGGCCGTGGAGACCGCCGTGCTGCGAGCCGTGCAGGCCTCCCTGGCGAACGTCGGCGCCCACGCGGGCGCCCATCGCGCCCGCGTCACGCTGGGCTACCTCGGCGACGAGCTGACGGTGGACGTGGCCGACGACGGCGCGGGGTTCGACCCGGCCGTCGTCGCGGCCCGCGCCCGGGCCGGAGCCGCCGGTGCCGACCCGGGGGTGGGGACCGGCGTGGGACTGGCGAGCGTGCGCGAGCGCCTCGCGGCGGTGGGCGGCGAGGCCACCGTCGAGTCGGCCCCCGGCGAGGGCACCGTGGTGGCGCTGCGGGTGCCGCTGGTCGCCGCCGGGGCCGGCCGGAGCGCTGATCCCGAGCAGACCGAGAGCGAGGAGACCGCATGAGCGTGCGCGTGATGCTGGTGGACGACCACCCCGTGGTCCGGGCGGGGGTGCGGGCCGTCGTCGAGGCGCACCCGGACCTGACCGTGGTGGCCGAGGCCGCCGACGGGGCGGAGGCGATCGGCGTCCTGGAGGCGGGCGAGCCCGCGGTGGACGTCGTGCTGATGGACCTGCAGATGGGCGCGGGGATGGACGGCGTGACCGCCACCCGCGCGGTGCGGGAGCGGTGGCCGGGGGTGCAGGTGCTGATCCTGACGACCTTCGACACGGAGGCGGACATCCTCGCGGCCGTGAACGCGGGCGCTGCCGGCTACCTGCTCAAGGACGCCCCGAGCGAGGAGATCGCCTCGGCGGTGCGGCAGGCGGCGGCGGGGCGCAAGGCGCTGGCCCCGCAGGTCGCGGCCACGCTGATGGGGCGCATGTCCGGCGGCTCCGAGGTGCTGTCCGAGCGGGAGATCCAGCTGCTCGAGCTGATCGCGCGGGGCGCCACGAACAAGGTGGCCGCGAAGGAGCTGTTCATCTCCGAGGCCACCGTGAAGACGCACCTGGTGCACATCTTCCAGAAGCTCGGGGTGGACAACCGCACGCGCGCCGTCGACGAGGCCCGGCGACGGCGCATCATCCGCTGACGGACAGGCCGGGGCGGCCGGCCCTGGAGGGCCCAGCCCTGCTCAGCGGCGCCGCACGTACCGGGTGATCACCGCCGCGGCGACGGCGGCCAGCGCCAGCACGCCGAGCGCGGCGGGCAGGCTGAGGTCGCCGCGCTGGACGCCGAGCCCCCGCAGCGTCCAGAAGACGATCAGGGCGCACGTGAACATCACGCCGACGAACGTCCAGGCCGAGCGCAGCCCGGGTCCCAGCCCCGCGCCGGGCCGGTGGCGGGGGTCACGGGGGTCGCCGTCGTCGCCGGGCTGACCGTGGTGGAGGGGAGGCATCGTCATGCGCTCCACCGTAGGGGCCACGGGCCGGGCCGGGCCAGGGCCACCGCGTAGGCTTGAGGCTCGTGAAGACCCTTGTGCTCGGCAACGGCGGCCGCGAACACGCGCTGCTCACCGCCCTCTCCCGTGATCCGCAGGTCAGCGCCCTCCACGCGGCGCCCGGCAACGCCGGCATGGCCGACCTCGCCACCCTCCACGCCGTCGAGGCCACCGACCCGGCCGCCGTCGTGGAGCTCGCGCGCGAGCTGGGGGCCGACCTCGTCGTCGTCGGTCCCGAGGCCCCGCTGGCCGCCGGCGTCTCCGACGCCCTGCGCGAGGCCGGGTTCGCCGTGTTCGGCCCCTCGCAGGCCGCCGCGCAGCTCGAGGCGTCCAAGGCCTTCGCCAAGGAGGTCATGTCCGCCGCGGGCGTGCCCACCGCCGGCTCCCGCGTGTGCACCACCGCCGCGGAGGCCGCCGCCGCCCTTGACGAGTTCGGCGCCCCGCACGTCGTCAAGGACGACGGTCTGGCTGCGGGCAAGGGCGTCGTGGTCACCTCCGACCGCGCCGAGGCCCTCGCCCACGCCGAGGCCTGCTTCGCCGCCGGCGGCACCGTGGTGATCGAGGACTTCCTGGACGGCCCCGAGGTCTCCCTCTTCGTGATCTGCGACGGCGAGGACGCCGTCGCCCTCACCCCCGCCCAGGACTTCAAGCGCATCCACGACGGCGACGCCGGCCCCAACACCGGCGGCATGGGCGCGTACACGCCGCTGCCGTGGCTGCCCGAGGGCTTCACGGACGAGGTGATGGACCGCGTGGCCCGCCCCGTGCTCGCCGAGATGGCCCGCCGCGGCACCCCGTTCACGGGCGTGCTGTTCTGCGGCCTGGCCGTGACCGCCAAGGGTGTGGAGGTCATCGAGTTCAACGTGCGCTTCGGCGACCCCGAGACCCAGGCCGTGCTCGCCCGCCTCGAGACGCCCCTGGGCGGGCTGCTCGCCGACGCCGCGGCCGGCCGGCTCGGCGCGGACCGTCGACTCGAGTGGAGCGACGACGTCGCCGTGGACGTGGTCATGGCCTCGGCCGGCTACCCGGCCTCCTCCTCGAAGGGCGACGTGATCAACGGGCTGGCCGACGCGGCCGGCCTCGAGGGCGTGCACGTGATCCACGCGGGCACCGCGGTGTCCGGTGAGGACGTGGTGACGGCGGGCGGCCGGGTGCTGGCCGTCGTCGGGCGCGGGGCGGACCTGGCCCAAGCGCGCGAGCGCGCCTACGCGGGCGTCGAGCGCATCCGGTTCGACGGCGCCCAGTGGCGCACGGACATCGGACTCAAGGCCGAGCGCGGCGAGATCACCGTGCCCGGGACGGAGGGAGCGAAGTGAGCGGGGAGCGCGTGGGGTTCACGGGGGCCGAGGCCCTCGAGCTGCCGGGCTGGCGGCACGTCTACTCGGGCAAGGTGCGGGACCTGTACGAGCCCGCCGACGCCGAGCCGGGGCGGTCCGCGACGCTGCTCGTGGTGGCCTCCGACCGGATCAGCGCCTACGACCACGTGCTGGAGCCGCCGATCCCGGACAAGGGCGCCATCCTCACCCGGCTGACCCTGTGGTGGTTCGAGAAGCTGGCCGAGGGCTACAACGGGGCCCACGCCGAGCCGGTCGAGCACCACGTGGTGAGCACGGACGTGCCCGCGGCCGTGGCCGGGCGGGCGATGATCGTCAAGCGCCTGGACATGTTCCCCGTGGAGTGCATCGCCCGCGGCTACCTGACCGGCTCCGGCCTGGCCGAGTACCGCGCGTCGGGCACGGTGGCCGGCCTGCCGCTGCCCGCCGGGCTCGTGGACGGCTCGCGGGTCGACCCGCCGATCTTCACGCCGTCCGCGAAGGCCGAGGTCGGCGAGCACGACGAGAACATCACGTTCGAGCAGATGGTCGAGCGCGTGGGCACCGAGGCCGCCGAGCGCCTGCGGTTCCTCACCCTGGACCTGTACGCCCGCGCCGAGGCGATCGCCCGCGAGGCCGGCATCATCCTGGCGGACACGAAGGTCGAGTTCGGCGTGGACCCGGCCACCGGCCAGGTGGTGCTGGGCGACGAGGTCCTCACCCCGGACTCCTCCCGGTTCTGGGACGCCGAGGACTACGAGCCCGGCCGCCCCCAGGCGAGCTTCGACAAGCAGTTCGTCCGCGACTGGCTCACGGGCCCCGACTCCGGTTGGGACAAGACCAGCGGGGAGGCCCCGCCGGCGCTGCCCGCCGACGTCGTGGCCAAGACCCGCGACCGCTACGTGGAGGCGTACGAGCGCCTGACGGGCCGCCCCTTCGACGCCTGACCCGGACTTTCGAACGTGGGGTAGGCCCTCTGCCACGTTCGAAAGCGCGTCGGGCGCGCCACCCATCAGGCGAGCGAGTCCTCCCAGGCCCGGTGCAGCGCCGCGAACCGGCCGTCGGCCGCCACCAGCTCGGCGGGGCTGCCGTCCTCGATGATCCGGCCATCGTGCATCACGAGCACCCGGTCGGCGGTCTCGACGGTGCTGAGCCGGTGGGCGATGATCAGCGCCGTCCNCCCCGCACCCCTTCCGCCGGCCCTCGCCGGCCGCGTCTTCACCCGGCGCGAAGCCCTGGACCGCCTCTCCTCCGACCGGCTGCGCAGCCTCGACCTGCGCCAGGTCACCCACGGGGCACACCGCGCGGTCGTCGACGTGCCGGGGTCGTGGGGCGCGCTCGGATACCCCCGCCCCGTGGCGGCCCTGCCGCCGGAGGAGGCCGCCGTCGTGGTGGCTCTGACCCGTGGGGTCACCTCGCATCTGACGGCGGCGCGGCTGCACGGGCTCGTCCTGCCGTGGTGGGCCGAGGAGGACATGCGGGTGCACGTGAGCCGGCCGCACCGCACGGGTCGGACAGGGCGCGCGGGCGTCGCCTGCCACGGACGCACGGTGCCGGCCGAGGACCGCGTGGAGGTGCACGGGGTCCCGGTCACCTCGCTCGAGCGGACGTGGGTGGACCTCTGCTCCCTGCTGCGGCCGGATCAGGTGGCGGACGCCGTCGTCGCGGGGGACGCGCTGGTGAACCGTCCGTGGGCCGACGGGACCCGACTCCCGCCGCGCACGACGGCGTCGCGGCTCTCCGCGGCGCTGGAGCGGGCGGGCCGGTTCAAGGGCGTGCGGGTGGCCCGGGCTGCGCTGGCGCTGATCCGGGTGGGGGCGGACTCGCCTCCGGAGACGCGGCTGCGGCTGGCGCTCCTCGACGCCGGGCTCCCCGAGCCGCGCCTCCAGGCGCAGCTGGTCTCACCGGCAGGGGAGCGGACCGACGCGGACATGGTGGTCGAACGGTCCCGCGTGGCCCTCCACTACGACGGCGGCCACCACCGCACGCCGGAGCAGCAGCGACGCGACGCACGGCGGGACCGTCTCTGGCAGGAGGCCGGCCACCTGTCCATCACGGTGATGGGCGCCGACCTGGCCGAGGACTTCCGAACCGTGGTGGCCGCCGTCGTCCGCCACGACCGGGCCGTGCGGGCGGCCTCCACCTCCGGCCCCGCCCCGCAGAACTTTCGAACGTGAAATCGGGCGAATGGGCACTTTCGAACGTGGGGTAGGCCCTCTGCCACGTTCGAAAGCGCGTCGGGCGCGCCACCCATCAGGCGAGCGAGTCCTCCCAGGCCCGGTGCAGCGCCGCGAACCGGCCGTCGGCCGCCACCAGCTCGGCGGGGCTGCCGTCCTCGATGATCCGGCCATCGTGCATCACGAGCACCCGGTCGGCGGTCTCGACGGTGCTGAGCCGGTGGGCGATGATCAGCGCCGTCCGGTTCCCCAGCAGCCGCTCCAGCCCGGCCTGCACGAGTCGCTCGCTCGGCAGGTCCAGCGACGACGTCGCCTCGTCCAGGATCAGCACGGCGGGGTCCGCGAGGAACGCCCGCGCGAACGACACGAGCTGCCGCTGTCCCGCGCTCAGCCGCCCGCCGCGCTTGGCGACGTCGGTCGCGTAGCCCTCGGGCAGCCCCAGGATGAAGTCGTGCGCCCCCACCGCCCGGGCGGCCGCCTGGATCTCGGCCTCGGTGGCGTCGGGCCGGCCGAGGGCGATGTTCTCCGCGATCGACCCGGAGAACAGGAACGCCTCCTGGGTCACCATCACCACGTTGCGCCGCAGATCCGCCTGGCTGAGCTCGCGCAGCTCCACCCCGTCCAGCGTCAGCGAGCCGGCAGAGACGTCGTAGAACCGGGCGATGAGCTTGGCCAGCGTCGACTTGCCCGCACCCGTCTGGCCCACCACGGCCACGGTCTGCCCGGCCGGGATCACGAGGTCGAACTCCGGCAGCACCACCCGGTCCGGTCCGTAGCTGAACACCGCGTCCCGGAACTCCACCCGCCCGGACGCCACGCCCGTCCCCGGAGCGTCGGCCCCGGGCAGCGGCGTGGGCTCGGCGGCCTCCACCACGGTGGGCTCCTCCTCGAGCAGGCCGGAGACCTTCTCGAGTGCCGCCGTCGCGGACTGCAGCGACGAGTAGAACATCGCCACCATCTCCATGGGCTGGAACACGCGCCGCCCGGCCAGCAGGAGCGCCACGAGCACCCCCACCTCGAGGTCGCCGTCGAGCACGCGCAGGCCCCCGGTCACGAGCAGCGCCGCCACCGTCAGGTTGCCCGTCGCCACGAGCACCGGCTGCAGGATGCCGAACAGGTTGAGCGTGGCCACCATGTCGTCCCGGTAGGCCGTGGCCAAGTCGCGGTACCGCGCGTCGTTGTCCCGTTCCCGCCGGAAGGCCTGGACCGCGCGGATGCCGGTCATGGTCTCCACGAAGTGCACGATCGACCGCGCCGAGGACACCCGTGACCGCCGGTACGCCTCCTCGGACCGCACCTGGTACCAGCGCGTCACGATCGCCACCGGCACGGCCGCGCCCAGCAGCACGAGGAACGACGGCGGGTCCAGCAGCAGGATGGACGCCGCGGTGAACGACATGAACATCAGCCCGGACACGAGCGAGGACACGCCCTGGTCCAGCAGCTCCCGCAGCGCCTCCAGGTCCGAGGTCTGCCGCGAGATCACCCGCCCGGACGTGTACCGCTCGTGGAAGCCGAGGCTCAGCCGCTGCGTGTGCCGGAACACGCGCAGCCGCAGGCTCAGCAGCATGGCCTGGCTCGCCCGCGCGGTGAGCCACGTGTACGCCCCCAGCAGGCCGCCGGAGACGAGGGCCGCCGCCACGTACGCCCCGCCCACGGGGACGAGGATGGGCCAGACGGACTCGCCGGCCCGCACGGCCTCGACGACGCGCGGCAGCTCCGCGTCGATCGCCCAGGCGATGATCAGCGGACCGGCCGCCCGCGCCGCGTTGGACACGAGGACGAAGACCACGGTGAGCAGCAGCGTCCCCCGGACCGGCCGCGCGAGCTCGCCGAGCAGGCGGAAGGATCGGCGCCGGATGTGGCGGCGCTCCGCGCGGGTGTAGTCGAGGTCCTCTTCGGCCCCCACGCCGCGCACGCGGCTCACGTCGGCGGCGCTCATGCCTGCTCCTCCGGTCGGCTCGAGATGATGTGCCGGTACACGGCGCTGCGGGCCAGCAGTTCGGGGTGCGTCCCCACGTCCTCGATCCGCCCGTCCGCCAGCACCGCGACCCGGTCCGCCAGGGCCACGGTGGAGGGACGGTGCGCCACGATCAGGGTGGTCGTCCCGTCGAGGACCTCGCGCAGGCGCGCGGTCACGGCCTCCTCGGTGCGCACGTCGAGGGCGGAGAGGGGGTCGTCCAGCACGAGCACGTCCGGGCGTGCCGCGATCGCGCGGGCGAGGGCGATCCGCTGGCGCTGTCCGCCGGAGAGGCTGAGGCCCTCCTCGCCGATCTCGGTCTCGACGCCGTCCGCCAGGTCCGCCACGAAGCCCGCCTGCGCGGTCTCGAGCGCGAGGTCGAGCAGGGCGTCCGCCGCGGGGGAGTGGAGGCCGTCCGCGAGCACGTCCGCCGGGGCGCCGAGCAGCACGTTCTGCCGGATGGTCGCGGAGAACAGTGTGGCGTCCTCGAACGCCACGGACACCCGCCGGCGCAGCTCCTCGAGCGGCATCCGGCGCACGTCCACCCCGTCCACGCAGACGGAGCCCGCCGTGACGTCGAGCAGCCGGGGGACCAGCTGCAGCAGCGTCGACTTGCCGGCGCCGGTCGCGCCGACCAGGGCCATCGTCTCGCCGGGCACCAGCTCGAGGTCGACGCCGTCGAGCAGGTCGCGCTCCCCGCGCCCCGGGTCCGCGTCCGGCCAGCGGAAGCGCACCCCGCGGAACGCGAGCGCGCCGGTGGCCGGGGGCACGACGGCGGCCTCCCCGGTGGGCGAGGCGATGTCCACGGGCGTGGCGAGGACGTCCACGTGGCGGTCGATCGCCGTGCGGGCCGAGAGCGTCATGCCCATCAGCTGGCCCACCGACTCGACCGGCCCGGCCAGCACGGCCGCGGTGGCGAAGTAGGCGGCGAGCGCGCCCACCGTCAGCTCCCCGGTCGCCACGAGCCACAGGCCCAGGGCGAGGCCCAGGCCCAGCACCGTCTCCGGCAGGGCCACGATGAGCGCGATGAACCGGGCCAGCACCGAGGCCTTGTGCACCTCGGTGCCCTGCAGTGTGCGGGCGCGCCCGCGGAAGCCGTCGAGGGCGTGCGCGCCGCGGCCGAACGCCTTGAGGACGCGGATGCCGTGCACCGACTCCTCGACGGACGTGGCGAGGTCCCCGGCCTGGTCCTGGGAGAGCCGGGACGCGGCGCGGAAGTCGTTGCGGAACCCGAACGACGCCCACATGATCGGCACGGCCGCGGCGAGGTAGAGCAGGGCCAGCTGCCAGGACAGCAGGAACAGCAGGACGAGGCCGACGGCGATGGTCACCACGTCCACCACGAGCATGACCGAGCCGAACGCGATCCACCGCCGCAGCAGCGAGAGGTCGCCCTGGGCCCGGGAGAGCAGCTGCCCCGAGGGCCACGCGTCGTGGAACGCCACCGGCAGGCGCTGGAGCCGTTCGAACAGGGCGATGCGCGCCCGGTTCTCCACCCCGGCGGCCGGCGGGAGGATGAAGTACCGGCGCAGGCCGATGAACGCGGCCTCGGCGAGGCCGAGCACGGTGAGCAGGCCGGCGGCCCGCCACACGTCCGCGCGGGAGTCGGGGGAGGAGGGCCCGGCGAGCACAGTCTGCGTGAACACGGTGTCCACGAGCAGGTGGATGACCTGCGGGATGGCCAGGGCCACGAGGCCCGCCGCCGTGGCCGAGGCGAGCCCGAGCACCCAGCGCGCCCGCACGCCCTCGAGGTACGGTGCGATCCCGCCCAGGGCGTCACGCAGGGACGAGGCGGCGGGAGAGGTGGCGCGGGTCACGGGGCTCCACTGTACCCGCGGCCCCGGACGGGACAGGCGGCTCAGCCCCGCGGGACCAGGTCCAGCACCACGGCCTCGGGCCGGCACGCGAACCGCACGGGCGCGGACGGCGCGGTCCCCAGGCCGGCCGACACCTCGAGGGGGACGGTCCGCCCCGCGGCCATCCACGTCGAGACCCCGGAGGCCTGTCGGCGGGGCAGGTCGCAGTTGGTGACGAGCGCGCCGAGGAACGGCACGCACACCTGCCCGCCGTGGGTGTGGCCCGCGAGCAGCAGGTCGGCGCCGTCGGCGGTCATGGCGTCCAGCACGCGGCGGTACGGGGCGTGGGTGACGCCCAGCCGGAACCGCCCGTCGTCGCCGGGCCGCCCGGCGCCGCCGTCGGGCGCGGAGCCGGGGAAGCCGGCCCAGGCGTCCAGACCGAGGTGCGGGTCGTCGGTGCCGGCGGCGAGGACCTCGAGCGTGGTCCCGGCGCGGGTCGGCACGGCCAGAGCGGCGCCCCGGTTCGTCAGGTCGGCCCAGCCGGCGGCGCGGAACGCGCCGAACAGGACGTCGGAGGGAAGCCGGGGCCGGTCCGCGTCCATGCGCGAGGGGCCCGCGAAGTACCGGAGGGGGTTGGCCGCCTTGGGCGCGTAGTAGTCGTTGGAGCCGGGCACGAACACGCCGGGCCGCGCCAGCAGCGGCCCGAGCGCGTCGAGCACGAGCGGCACCGACGCCGCGGCGGACACGTTGTCACCCGTGTTGACCACGAGGTCCGGCTCGAGTGCATCCAATCCGCGCAGCCACGCCCGCTTGGCCCGGTGCCGGGGCAGCAGGTGGATGTCCGAGAGGTGCAGCACCCGCAGCGGCGCCGACCCGGCCGGCAGCACGGCCAGTCGGTGCGTGCGCACCGTCCGGGCCTCGGCCTCGGCGAGGCCCCAGGCCAGGCCGAGGCCCGCCGTCGCGGCCAGCCCGGCGGCGGCAGGCGCTGCGGCGCAGAACATGCGCCGGGCGGGGGAGGCGGCGGGGCGCATCGCGGTCAGAAGCCCGGGACCGCCTGGGGCTGCGGCCCGCCCCGGTCCAGGTCGTCGATGGTGAACTGGCGTCCGTCCGGGTGCTCGCCGGCCTCGCCCGGGTCCTCCGACTGCGGGCCGTCCCACTCGGGCAGTTCACCCGGCGGGAACTTCTCCTTGGCCAACTGGTTGTACTCGAGCCAGGACGGGCCGTTGATGGAGGTCGAGTAGAACGGGTTGCGGACCTCGCCATTGACGGTCTCGCCCGTCATGGACTTCAGGTTGTTGTAGCGGCCGGTCCACACGGCGGTGGCCAGCTTGCTGGTGAATCCGACGAACCACGTGGAGGACACGTTGTCGTTCGTGCCCGTCTTGCCGCCGAACTCGTAGCCGGCGCCCTCCTCGGCGATGTTGAAGCCGCCGATGTGGCGCAGGACCGGCATCAGCTCCCGGACGTGGTCCGGGTCGATGACCTGGTCGCACTGCGGGTCGGCGACGTCGTACTGGTTGCCGGCGGTGTCCGTGACCTCCAGGATGGCGCGCGGCTCGCAGTACAGGCCGTTCGCGGCGATGGCGGCGTACGCGCCGGCCAGGGAGAGCGGGGCCACCGAGTCCTTGCCGAGCAGGAAGGACGGGTCGTCCGGCTGCAGCGGGGAGCTGTCCAGGGCACGGGTGATGCCCAGCTGGGTGGTGAGGCTCGTGATGTCGCACAGGTCCAGCTGGTACGCGGTGGCGACGGTCGGGGTGTTCACGGACCAGAAGAGGCCCTCGTCCACGCGCACCTGCCGCAGCATGTCGGGGATCACGTTCTTGAACTGCCAGGTGCCGCCGATCGTGGTGTAGCCGCCCGGGCGGCACGAGGCCGCGAAGCGCGTGCCCGTGGGGTAGACGTTCCGGGAGGCGTCCACGGAGTCGACCAGGCGGTTGCCGTTGCGCAGCCAGGTCAGGGCCACGAAGGGCTTGAGCGTGGAGCCGGCCTGGAAGCCCTGGCCGCCGCCCCACTGCTTGTCCACGTTGAAGTTCAGCGAGGTGTGGCCGAGCTCGTCCTGGATGGCGTACTCGGTGTTCTGGGCCATGGTGCGGATGTTGCCGGTGCCGGCCTCCACCGAGGTGAGCGCGTGGCCGGCGCCCAGCGACTCGTTGTTGGGCACGGAGGCGCGCAGGTTCTTCTCGGTCTCCTTCTGGAGCGTCGAGTCGATCGTCGTGCGGATGGTGAGTCCGCCGCGGTCCAGCAGGGCCTGCCGGGACTGGACGTCCGGGCCGAACGTGGGGTCGGCAAGGATCTGCCGCTCCACGTAGTCGCAGAAGTAGGCGCCGAACTTGGCGTAGAGGCAGCCCGAGGGGCGGGACTCCATCACCACCTCCATCGGCTGGGCGACGGCGTGGTCGTACTCCTCCTGGGAGAGGTAGCCGTTGTCCTTCATCGCGTTCAGCACGAGGTTGCGCCGCTCCGTGGCCTCCTCCGGATTGCGGGCCGGGTTGAACCGGGTGGGGGACTGGACCATGCCGGCCAGCGTGGCGGCCTCCCAGCTCTCCAGGTCGGCGGCGGACTTGCCGAACACGTACTGCGAGGCGGCCTCGACCCCGTAGGCGCGGCCGGAGAACAGCACGATGTTGAGGTAGCCCTCGAGGATCTCGTCCTTCGACATCTGCTCCTCGACGGCGACGGCGAGCTTGATCTCCTTGACCTTGTCCGCGATGTTCTTGGAGCCGGAGAGGGTGAGGCGGGAGTCGCCGCGGATCTGCTGCACGTTCACCAGCATGTTGTTCACGAACTGCTGGGTGAGGGTGGAGGCGCCCTGCGTGGAGTCGGAGGTGGCGTTGTTCACGGCAGCGCGGATGAGGCCGCGCGCGTCCACGCCGTCGTGATCGTAGAAGCGCTCGTCCTCGATGGCCACGATCGCGTGCTGCATGTGCTCCGAGATCTCGTCCAGCGGGACCGGGGTGCGGTTCTCCTCGTAGAAGACGGCGATCTCCTCACCGTCCTCCGAGAGGATGCGCGACGGCACGGAGACCGGCTCCGTGGGCAGCTCGTCCGGCAGCTCGTCCAGCATCTCCCGGCCCGACGCGGCGGCGACACCGGCCAGGCCCGCGACGGGCAGCAGGAGGGCCGCCACGAGCAGGCCGGCCACCGCCGAGAGGCCCACGAAGGCGAGGAGGCGGCCGAGGGCGCTCGAGGGCGCGGGGAAGCGGGTCGTGCGGGAGGCCATGGGCGCGAGTGTAGCGCGGGCACCTGGGACCTCTTCCGGGGTCCGCGCCGGTGGCTAGGGTGGGTCCCATGACTCAGCAGACGCAGTGGGAGTACGCCACGATCCCCCTCCTCATCCACGCGACCAAGCAGATCCTCGACCAGTGGGGCGAGGACGGCTGGGAGCTCGTCACGGTGATCCCGGGCCCCGAGGGGAACAACCCCGTGGCCTACCTCAAGCGTCCGAAGGCGGCGTGAACGTGACGGAGCAGTCCTCGGCCCCCACCTGGGGCGACGGCGCCGTCGCGGCCCGCCTCGCGGAGCTCGGCATCGACCGACCCGCCGTCGCGGCGCCGGTCGGCTCCTACGTCCCGGCGCTGCGGGACGGCGACCTCGTGCTGACCTCCGGCCAGCTCCCCTTCGTGGCCGGCGCCCTGCCCGCCACCGGCAAGGTGGGCGCGGAGGTCACCCCCGAACGCGCCCAGGAGCTCGCGCGGGCATGCGCCGTGAACGCGGTGGCCGCGGTGCACGAGCTGGTGGGCGACCTGGACCGGGTCGCCCAGGTCGTCAAGGTCGTCGGCTTCGTGGCCTCCGACCCCGCGTTCACCGGTCAGCCCGGCGTGGTGAACGGCGCCTCGGACGTGCTGGCCGAGATCTTCGGCGAGGCCGGCCGCCACGCGCGCTCCGCCGTCGGCGTGGCCGTGCTGCCCATGGACGCTCCCGTCGAGGTGGAGATCACCGTCCGTGTCCGCTGACCCGGCCGGCCTGCTGCTGCCGGTCCCGGGGCAGGAGGAGGACCTCACCCGCCAGTGGCTGGACCGGCGCTTCCGCCAGGTCCGCCCCGCCCGGCCCGGGTCGTCCGTCGTGCTCGTGCGGGACGGCGACGACGGCCCGGAGGTCTTCCTCCGTCACCGCGCGGGACGCACCCCGCTCGGCCGCGTGGGTCTGCCCGGCGGCGCGCTCATCGAGTCCGACGCCGACTCCTGCCCGTGGTACGGGCCCGAGCCCTCCCAGTGGGCCCGCACGTTCGGGACCACGGACCGGCGGCGTGCGCGGCAGCACGTGGTGGCCGCCGTCCGTGAGCTCCACGACGAGGCCGGAGTGCTCCTCGCCGGTCGCTCCGACACGGACGTCGTGTCCACGGCGCGCATCGAGACCTGGGGCGGGGGCCGCAGCTCCCTCGAGGAGGGCTCGGAGAGTCTGCCCCATCTGCTGGCCGCGCGTGGCCTCGGGGTGCGCGCCGACCTGCTGCGCCCCGTCATGCGCTGGCGATCCGCGCCCCACGTCCACCGACGCTTCGACACGGCCGTGTTCGCCACGATGACCCCACCGCTGCAGTCCGCGCCGGCATCCGAGGAACCCGGTCCCGAACTTCAGGCGTGGGTGCCCGCGCGTCGCGCGCTCGCCGGCCCGCTGCGGCTGCCCGGACCCGCCGGGGCGGAGGGCACGGCACCCTTCGACCAGGTGGCGACCCCGCTGACGCAGGTGATCGTGCGTCGGGTCGCGGCGCACCGGACGGCCGCCGCCTTCCTGCTCTCCGTCACGCCCTGTGTCCGGCGTGGTCCCGTGCCGGAATACCATCTGGTCACCGAGGCCGGCGACGACGGCACCCCCCGGATGCGCGTGGAGCGGGCCACCCGGGACTGACCGGGGTGGCCCGCTCCACGGCAGGGCGGGGGGCGTCAGCGCGAACGCTGACGCAGACGCTGCAGGTCCAGGATGACCACGGCGCGGTTCTCCAGGCGGATCCAGCCGCGCTGGACGAACTCGGCCAGGGCCTTGTTCACGGTCTCGCGGGACGCGCCCACCAGCTGGGCGAGCTCCTCCTGCGTGAGGTCGTGCGCCACCAGCAGGCCGTCCGCGGCCGGCCGGCCGAAGCGGTCCGCGAGGTCCAGGAGCGCCTTGGCCACGCGGCCCGGCACGTCCGAGAACACCAGGTCCGCCAGGGACTCGTTGGTCTTGGACAGGCGCTGGGCCAGGGCCTGGAGCAGCTGGACCGACACATCCGGCGACGAGGCGATGGCGCGGCGCAGGTTCTCATGGCGCAGACCGGCCAGGCGCGTGGCGGACACCGCGGTGGCGGTGGCGTTGCGCGGGGCGGGGTTGAACAGGGCCATCTCGCCGAAGATCTCGCCGGGGCCGAGCACGGCCACGAGGTTCTCGCGGCCGTCCGAAGCGGTGCGGCCGAGCTTGATCTTGCCGGACATGATCACGTACAGCTGATCGCCCTGGTCGCCCTCGTGGAACGCGGACGCGCCGCGGGAGAGCTCCACCTCGGTCAGCTCCGAGGTGAGGATGGCGAACACCTCGTCGTCCAGGTTGGTGAACAGCGGAGCCTTCCGCAGAACCTCGAGATCCATGTGTGCGTGTCCTCTCTGTGGGCAGTTCCTCACACCGCGGCGGAGGAGCCGCCCGGTTCACTGGCGTCCATTGTGCCCCATACCCCCGTGCGGGCCGATACCCTGGATCCTCCACCGGGCGCGCGGGCGGTCCCCGTGCGTGGCCGGTGCCGTCGCATCCGAAGGAGGTCGCCCATGCCGCTGGGTCTGACGTGGCTGGACGTCCTGCTCATCGTCGCGCTCGCGATGCTCCTGGTCCAGGGCCACCGTCGCGGCCTGTGGGTGGTGCTGGGCAACCTCGTCGGCCTGGTCGGCGGTGCCGCGATCGCGTTCTACGCCCTGCCGGAGGTGGCGGAGTTCGTCACCGCGCCGCAGTGGCGGTGGGCCGCGCTGATCGCCACCCTCGTCCTGCTCGTGGCGGCGGGCCAGTACGTGGGCGCCGCCATCGGCGAGGCGATCCGGCTGCGCGTGAACCTGCCGGCCCTGCGACTCGTCGACCGCCTGCTCGGCGCGCTCGCCGCCGGTCTCGCGGGCGCCCTCGTCCTCTGGCTCGTGGCGTTCTCCATCGCGGCCTCCGGCTCCACCGCGGTCACGCGTGAGGTGACCCGCTCGCAGGTGATCACGGCGCTGGACACCGTGATGCCCGACTCGCTCCTGGCCTGGGCCGCCCGCTCGCGCTCCGCCGTCGCCGACCTGGACGTGCTGCCGGAGCTCGAGCTGCCCGCCCCCGTCCCGGAGTCCGACGACGGCGTCCGCGCCGCCCCGGCCGCGACGCCGGGTCTGCCCTCGGCCGCCTCCTCCCCGTCCGACACCGCGACGTCCGCCCCGCCCGCGTCGTCCGCCTCGGCGACCCCCGAGGAGCCCGACGACGCCGCCGCGGCGTCGTCGTCCACGGCCGCCGCGCCGTCGGCCACGACGACCGCCCCCGCCTCGTCGACGTCGACGGCCGCCCCCTCGACTCCCGCCGCCTCCTCGGCGTCGGCCGCCGTCGTCCGGCTGACCGGGACGGCCGCGCAGTGCAGCCAGGTGCAGAGCGGCTCGGGCGTGGCCGTGGCCCCGGACCGCGTGCTCACGAACGCGCACGTGGTCCTCGGCGTGGACGCCCCCACCGTGACGGACCGCGCCCGCGGCGTGCACGCGGCGCGGATCGTCCACCTGGACACGGCGCACGATCTCGCCGTCCTGGCGGTCGACGGCGCGGACCTGCCCGTCATGCCGGTCGGGGCCGAGCTGACGGGCGGCGCGTCGGCCTCCGTCCTGGGGTACCCCGACGGCGGCCCGTTCGCCTCCACCCCCGCGGCCGTGCAGGCCGTCGGCGAGGTGCCGCTCGGCGACGTCCTGACCGGGGCCGCGAGCATGGTGGACGTCTACACCCTCGCGGCGGACATCCGCCACGGCTACTCGGGCGGCCCGGTGGTGGACGCCGCCGGGAACCTGGCCGGTCTGGTGTTCGCCCGGGCCCCGGGCTCGGACGCCGTCGGCTACGCCCTGACGGCGGACACCATCGCCCCTGTCGTCGCCGCGGCCCCGGGGATGACAGCCACGGTCCCCTCGGGGGACTGCGTCCCGGGCGGCTGAGCCGGCGCCGCGCCACGCGCCTGACGCCCGCATTCCGGACCGGACTGTCCGGCAACGGCCCGCGTCGACTATTGTGGCATCCGTCACACTCGAGTTTCCCCGACCCTCGGAGGTCCTGCATGTCCAGCACCGTCTCCGCGCCGGCGCCCGCGCCGGCGCCACAGCGCACCCGGGAGGAGTTCACCGGCCGGTGGGCCTTCATCCTGGCGGCCATCGGCTCCGCCGTGGGCCTCGGCAACATCTGGCGCTTCCCCTACGTCGCCTATGAGAACGGCGGCGGCGCGTTCGTCATCCCCTACCTGATCGCGCTGCTCACCGCGGGCATCCCGCTGCTGTTCTTCGACTACGCGATCGGCCACCGCTTCCGCGGCTCCGCGCCTCTGGCATTCCGACGCCTGTCCCGGTGGACCGAGACCGTCGGCTGGTGGCAGGTGCTCATCTGCGTCGTCATCGGGATCTACTACGCCGCGATCATCGGCTGGGCGATCATGTACACCTGGTTCTCCGTGGACCAGCGGTGGGGCGACGACCCGGAGACCTTCCTCATGGGCGACTACCTGCAGGTCGCCGACGACCCGTCCCCGTCCTTCGACTTCGTCTCGGGCGTCTTCTGGCCCATGCTCGCCGTCTGGGTGATCACGCTGCTCATCATGGGCTTCGGCGTGCGCCGGGGCGTGGCCCTGGCCTCGATGGTCGGCATCCCGCTGCTCGTCGTGATGTTCCTGATCCTCGTCGGCATCGCCCTCACCCTGCCGGGCGCCGCCCAGGGCCTGGACGCGCTGTTCACGCCGAACTGGTCCGCGCTCGCGGACCCGGGCGTCTGGATCGCCGCCTACGGTCAGATCTTCTTCTCGCTGTCCGTCGGCTTCGGCATCATGATCACCTACGCCTCCTACCTCAACCGCCGCACGAACCTCACCGGCTCCGGCCTGGTGGTCGGCTTCTCCAACTCGGGCTTCGAGATCCTGGCCGGCATCGGCGTGTTCTCCGCCCTGGGCTTCATGGCGCAGGCCTCCGGCGTGTCCGTGTCCGAGGTGGCCGGCAGCGGCATCGGCCTGGCGTTCATCGCCTTCCCCACCCTGATCTCGCAGGCCCCGCTCGGCGCCCTGATCGGCGTGCTGTTCTTCGGCTCGCTCGTGGTCGCCGGCTTCACCTCGCTGATCTCGATCCTCGAGGTCGTCATCTCCGCCGTGAAGGACAAGCTCGGCTGGGGCCGCTGGACGGCCACGATCGTGGTGATCGGCCTGTCCGGGGTGGTCTCCCTCGCCCTGTTCTCCACCACCACGGGCCTGCAGATGCTGGACACCATGGACGCGTTCGCCAACAACTTCGGCATCGTGGGCGCGGCGCTCCTGTCGGTGCTCCTGGTCACCGGCGCGCTGGGCTCGGCCCGTCGCATCACGGCGCACCTCAACGCCGTCTCCTCCTTCAAGGTCGGCCGCGGGTACGTGCTGCTGATCGGCGTGCTCATGCCGATCGTGCTCGCCTACATCTGGCTCTCCTGGATCATGAAGGTGATCGCGGAGGGCTATGAGGGCTACCCGGGCGACTTCCTCGGCGTCTTCGGCTGGGGCATCGCGCTCGGCTCCGTCGCCCTGGCCGTCCTGCTCTCCCTGATCCCGTGGTCCCGCAAGTCCAACCTCTACGCGGAGGACCTGGACAGCGAGATCCACGGCGACCTCATCCCGCACAACGCCGTGCCCCAGGGCACCGTCCCCACCGGCGCCCTGCCGGTGATGCCCGCGGCCACCACCCGGAAGGAGCTCTGACCGATGAGCACCGCAGCGATCGTCATGATGTCCCTGGCCATCCTCCTGGTGTGGGGCGGCCTCGCGGTCTCCGCCGTCCACCTGCTCCGCCACCCGGACGACTCCTCGGGCGATCTCGCCATCGGGGGCGAACTGGCCCCCGCCGTGTGGGAGCGCGAGGATGGCCGTCTCGACGCGCAGCACCGGTGAGACGATGAGGGCCCCCGGTCCGTCCGCGGCGACCCCGTCCGCGGCCCCGGTCGCCGGCGGAGCCGCGGGCGTGGTCTCCGCCTCCCTGCCGGTCGTGGCGGTGGACGGGAGCCTGCCGACCCCGCCCTACCGGCAGATCGTGGACGCGGTCCTGGCCGGCGTCGCCTCCGGATCCCTGGCCCGCGGTGACCGACTGCCGCCCGTGCGCGCGCTCGCCGCCGAGCTCGGCGTGGCACCGGGTACCGTGGCCCGGGCCTACAAGGAGCTCGAGGCGCACGGCACCATCCGCACCCGGGGCCGCGCGGGCACGTTCGTGGCCGCCTCGGCGGACGCCCGCGCGGACGCCGCGCACCAGGCCGTGCGCCGCTGTCTCGACACCCTGCTCGAGCGCCTCGGCTACACGCCCGACGAGGCCGTGGAGCTGGTCCGCCGGGACGCGGCCGCCCGCGCCTGAGCCGGGCCCGCCCACCGACGACGCCGCCCCGGACCGCACGCAGCGTGCGGACCGGGGCGGCGTCGTCGTGCCGGCTCAGGCCTTCGGCGCGAGCGTCTCCACGATGCGCTGCATGACCGTGGGGTCGGCCAGCGTGGTGGAGTCGCCCGGGTCGCGGCCCTCGGCCACGTCCTTGAGCAGGCGGCGCATGATCTTGCCGGAGCGCGTCTTGGGCAGCTCGGGGACCACGAGCACGAGCTTGGGCTTGGCGATGGGGCCGATGTCCTTGCCCACGTGCTGCCGCAGCTCCTCCTCGACCTCGGCGACGTCGCGGTCGGCCGCGGCGGCGACCTCGGTGAGCAGGACGAACGCGACGACCGCCTCGCCCGTGGTCTCGTCCTTCGCACCGACCACCGCGGACTCGGCCACGGACGGGTGCGCCACGAGGGAGGACTCGATCTCGGTGGTGGACAGGCGGTGGCCGGAGACGTTCATGACGTCGTCCACGCGGCCCAGCAGCCAGATGTCGCCGTCCTCGTCGTAGCGGGCGCCGTCGCCGGCGAAGTACATGCCGGGGAAGCGGGACCAGTAGGTCTCCTTGAAGCGCTCCCGGTCGCCCCAGATGCCGCGCAGCATGGACGGCCACGGCTCGCGCACCACGAGGAAGCCCGCGCTCGTGTCCGTCATGTGCTCACCGAGCTCGTCCACGACCTCCAGCACGACGCCGGGCACCGGCCTCTGGGCGGAACCGGGCTTGAGGGTGGTCACGCCGGGCAGCGGGGTGAGCATGTGGGCGCCCGTCTCGGTCTGCCACCAGGTGTCCACGATGGGGCAGCGGCCGGCGCCGATGACCTCGTGGTACCAGCGCCAGGCCTCCGGGTTGATGGCCTCGCCCACGGAGCCGAGCACGCGCAGGCTGGAGAGGTCGTACTCGTCCGGGATGTGCCGGCCCCACTTCATGAACGTGCGGATCGCCGTCGGCGCCGTGTAGAGGATGCTCACGCCGTACTTCTGCACGATCTCCCACCAGCGGCCCTGGTGCGGGGAGTCCGGGGTGCCCTCGTAGATCACCTGGGTGGCGCCGTTGACCAGCGGTGCGTAGGCGACGTAGGAGTGCCCGGTGACCCAGCCGACGTCGGCGGTGCACCAGAAGACGTCCGACTCCGGGTGCAGGTCGAAGGTGTCGTGGTGGGTGGCCGCGGCCTGCACGAGGTAGCCGCCGGTGGTGTGCAGGATGCCCTTCGGCTTCCCGGTGGTGCCGGAGGTGTACAGGATGTAGAGCGGGTGCTCGGCGTCGTGCCACACGAGCTCGTGCTCGTCGGACTGGCCGTCCACGACGTCGTGCCACCACAGGTCGCGGCCCTCGGTCATCTCGACCTCGGCCTCGTTGCGGCGGACCACGAGCACGTGCTCGGCGGTGTGGCCCGGCGCGGAGAGGGCCTGGTCCACGGCGGGCTTGAGCATGGAGGGCTTGCCGCGGCGGAAGGAGCCGTCCGCCGTGACGACGAGCTTGGCCTCGGCGTCGTCCACGCGTGAGCGCAGGGCGTCGGAGGAGAAGCCGCCGAACACCACGGAGTGGACCGCGCCGATGCGCGCGCACGCGAGCATCGTGATGACGGCCTCGGGGATCATCGGCAGGTAGACGGCCACGCGGTCGCCCTTGGTCACGCCGAGGGACTCGAACGCGTTGGCGGCGCGCCGGACCTCGGCGGCCAGGTCGGCGTAGGTGTAGGTCCGGGTGTCGCCGGGCTCGCCCTCGAAGTGGATGGCCACGCGGTCGCCGTGGCCGGCCTCGACGTGGCGGTCCAGGGCGTTGTACGCGGCGTTGGTGGTGCCGCCGACGAACCACTTCGCGAAGGGTGCGTCGGACCAGTCCAGGACGTCGGTGAAGTCCTGCTCCCAGTGCAGGACCTCGCGGGCGCGGCGGGCCCAGTAGGCCAGGCGGTCCTCGGCGGCCTCCTCGTACAGGTCGGCTCCGGCCACCGCCTGGGCGGCGAATTCGGCCGGGGGCGGGAACGTGGGGATCTGCTCGTCCATCGACGGGGTCCTTTCGAGGTGGTGCGGTCGGTGCGTGGCGCGGATGTGACGCGTCCCACACTAGTCTCCCGCCTCAGCATGCCGCGCGCGGCGTCGTCGCCACAAATCCTCGGGTCCTGTGTGTCGCATCGCGCCCGGAAGCGGGGGCCGGACGCGGTCCGGACGCCGGCACGCGTTCCGCTCCCTAGGATGGTCGGACCTGAGCGGATCGCACGAGGGCGGGAGGACGCGCGGATGGAGACGGAGTCGACGGGCACGCCGACCGGGGAGACCCGGCTGGCCCTGGTGCGCCGGGCGCGGCGGATCAACCGGATCCTGGCCGAGACGTACCCGTACGCCGTCGCCGAGCTGGACTTCGAGACGCCGTTCGAGCTGCTCGTGGCCACGGTGCTGTCCGCCCAGACCACCGACGTGCGGGTCAACGCGGCCACGCCGGCGCTGTTCGCCCGCTTCCCGGACGCCCATGCGATGGCCGCGGCCACCGAGCCGGAGCTGCAGGAGCTCGTGCGCTCCACGGGGTTCTACCGGAACAAGGCCTCCGCGATCCTGCGGTTGTCCCAGGAGCTCGTGGCCCGGCACGACGGCGAGGTCCCCGCCCGTCTCGAGGACCTCGTGGCGCTGCCCGGGGTGGGGCGCAAGACCGCGTTCGTGGTGCTCGGCAACGCCTTCGGCCAGCCCGGGATCACCGTGGACACGCACGTCGGCCGGCTCGCCCGGCGCCTGGGGTTCACGGACGAGACCGACCCGGTGAAGGTCGAGCACGCCGTGGGTGCCCTGTTCCCGCGCCGGGACTGGACGATGCTCTCCCACCGGCTGATCTTCCACGGCCGCCGCGTGTGCCACGCGCGCCGCCCGGCGTGCGGGGCGTGCCCGATCGCCCGCTGGTGCCCGTCCTACGGCGCGGGGGAGACCGACCCCGAGCGGGCGCGCGCCCTGCTCGCCTACGAGCTCAAGCCCGGCCGGGAGGAGCTGCTCGAGCTCCTGCGCGCGGGGCGGACGCGCCGGGAGCTGCGCGCCCTCGGCCACGGGCTGGAGGCCTGAGCGCTCAGCCTGCCCGCCCGCTCAGCCGGCGGTGAGGCCCGCGAGGATCGCGTCGACGGCCCGGCGCGCGTGCACCCCCACGCCCGCGAGCGTGGCCGAGGCGGCCCCGCACCAGTCGTCGTAGCCGAGCAGGTGCAGCCCCGGCACGTCCACCGAGGCGGTCGGCAGCGCACGCTCCGTCGCCGGCGCCCCGGAGGGGCGGCGGGTCAGCTCGAGGCCCCGCAGATGGCGCAGGTCCGCCCGGAAGCCCGTGCACCAGACGACGTCATCCACCGGGTGCTCGGCCCCGCGCACCCGGGCCGCGGCGCGGCTGGCGGCGGGCCAGCCGTGGCTTGCGCCGGCGTCGTGGCCCCAACGGACGCCCTCCGGCGTGAGCGCCGTGGGCGCGGGGACCGCGTGGAGCCCGGCCTCGTCGCGGGCGCGGATCACCGAGGGCACCATGACGATGTCCCCGAGGTCGCCCACGCGCGCCTCGGAGCGGCCCAGCACGCGCGCCGAGGCCCGGTCGAAGAGCACCCGCCCGTCCACGTCGTCCGGCATGAACCGGGGCGGACGCCGGGTGGCCCACGTGGTGGCGACACCCGCCAGCAGCAGGTCAGCCGCGATCTGGGCGCCCGAGTTGCCGCCGCCCACCACGAGGACGCGCCGCCCGGCGAACGCGTCGGGGGAGCGGTACGCGGCGGAGTGCCGCTGCGTGCCGCCGAAGCGGTCGGCGCCCGGGAGGGCCGGCACGAACGGGCGGGTGAACGAGCCGGTCGCGGAGACCACGGCCCGGGCGCTCAGGGCCGTGCCGTCCTCGAGCCGCAGGGTGAACGGCGGGGACGCGGCGGCGTCGTGCGTCACCTCCGCGACACGCACGCCCCGGCGCACCGGCAGCCCGTAGCGGTCCTCGTAGTCGGCCAGGTAGGCGACGACGTGCCCGGCGTCCGGGGTGCCGGGACCGGGCGACGGCGGCATGGGTCGGCCCGGCAGGGAGGAGTGCTCGGCGGGGGAGAACAGGCGCAGGGAGTCCCAGTGGTGCGGCCACGCGCCGCCGGGCTGGGCGGACGCGTCGAGCAGGACGAACGACGGCGGCGGGCCCGGCCGGCGCCCGCGGTCGACGTCCCGCGCGGCCCGGGCCAGGAAGTAGCCGACCGCCAGTCCGGCCTGTCCGGCGCCGATCACCGCGACGTCCACCGGATCCGGGGACGCGGCGTCCGCCGGGGGCGAGGTCAGGGGAGCCGTCATGCCCCGAGGCTACGACCGGCGGCTAGCGTGGGGGCCATGCCTGAGACCCCCGCGAGCCCCCGCCCGACCTCCCGCGACGCCGCCGGGACGTCCGAGGCGTCGCTGACGGGTGCGCGGGACCAGCTGGCGGACCTCGTGGCCCGGTGGGGCACGGCCCCTGCGGACGCGCCCGGTCACCACGACCCGGCCTCGCTCACCACCATCCCGCCCGAGGCCGTGCCGATGTGGGGCTTCGAGTGGCCCCGGTCCGGCGATCCGCGCCCCTCCGCCGTGCTGATCCTGTTCGGCGCCCTCGACGACGTCCCCGCCCGTCACGACGCCGAGCGCGTGCACCCGCACGTGGACGTGCTGCTGACCCAGCGCGCCGCCACCCTGCGCCAGCACGCCGGGCAGATCGCGTTCCCCGGCGGTCGCGTCGACCCCGAGGACGCCGACGTCGTGGCCACGGCCCTGCGCGAGGCGCAGGAGGAGACCGGCTTGGACCCGGCCGGCGTGGAGGTCCTGGGCGTGCTGCCGGCGGTGCCGGTGGTGGTCTCCGGGCACGTGGTGCACCCGGTGCTCGGGTGGTGGCGGGACCCCAGTCGCGTGGCGGTGGTCGACCAGGCCGAGGCCGCGGCCGTGTTCCGGATGCCGGTCGCGGACCTGGTGGACCCCGCGAACCGGTGCCGCGTGGCCCGGCCCGGCGGCCGCCGCGGCGAGACGCCGGGCTTCCTCGTGGGCGAGCGCCTGGTGTGGGGGTTCACGGCGGCGCTGCTGGACCGTGTGCTGGCGCTGCTGGGCTGGGACGTGCCGTGGGACGACTCCCGCGTGCGCGACGCGCGGACCCACGAGATCCTGCGCGGTTGACGGCTGCGCGGCGCCGTCCGCTCCTGAACAGGCGCCGGGGGGTGGGCACGTGTCCCCAGCCGGACGACCGGGGCAGGCGGGCGCGCGGGCGAGGCGGTGGACTGGACGGGCCGGCGGCCGCGGACCGCGGCGGCCGCCCCCCATCCCGCAGGAGGTCCGCCATGCGCCCGTTCGTCCGGCTCGGCCGGGTCAGTGCGGGGCCGACGGTCCCGCCTCGCCCCGCCCGAGGTCGGCCGACGGTTCCCGTGGCCCCGCACTGACCCGGCCGAGCCGGAACGCACGCAGGTCGCCGCGCCGCCGCTGGCCACACCCGCAGCGGGCCCCGGCGGGCTGGACGCCGCCGTCGTGCGCCGGCGCGTGGCCGAGGCCCGTGCGTCGGCCGCCGACGGGGCGGAGCCGCCGCTGGCCCCGCTGATCGCCGAGGCCCTCGATGCGCCGATCGACGACCCGCGCGTGGCGGCGCTGGTCGATGAGCTCGACGGCTTCGGCCCGCTCGCACCCTGGGTGCGCACCCCGGGCGTGACCGACGTGCTCGTGGACGGCGCGGGCGCGGTGTGGACCGACGGGGACGAAGGCCTCGTCCGCCGCCCCGGTCGGCTCGACCCCGAGACCGCCCGGGAGCTCGCGGTGCGGCTGCTGCACCGGGCCGGCCGCCGCCTCGACGCGGCGGTGCCGCTGGCCGACGCCCGCGTGGGCGGCGTGCGCGTCCACGCGGTCCTGCCCCCGGTCAGTGGCGGCGGCACCCTGCTGAGCCTGCGGATCCCGGCCGCGACGACGCCGTCGCTGGCCGCGCTGGCCGACGGCTGGCCGGACGGCGCCCTCTGGGCCGACGCCCTCGAGGCGCTCGTGCGCGACCGTGCCACCGTCCTGGTCAGCGGCGCGACCGGGGCAGGCAAGACCACGCTGCTCTCCGCAGCCCTCGGCCGGGTGCCGGGGGACGAACGGATCGTCGTCGTGGAGGACACGGCCGAGGCCGCGCCCGATCACCCGCACGTGGTCGCACTGCAGTGCCGCGCCGCCAACGCGGAGGGCGCCGGCGAGGTCGGACTGGCCGAGCTCGTCCGCCACGCGCTGCGGATGCGGCCGGACCGGCTCGTGGTCGGCGAGTGCCGCGGCGCCGAGGTGGCCGACGTCCTCACCGCCCTGAACACGGGACACCAGGGCGCGTGGGGCACCCTGCACGCCAACGCCGCCGCCGAGGTGCCCGCCCGGCTGACGGCCATGGCCTCCCTGGCCGGCTGGCGGCCCGAGACGGTGGCCGCGCAGGCCCGCGCCGGCGTGGACGCCGTGCTGCACGTCGCCCGGGACGGCCACGGGCGGCACCCCGTCGAGCTCGCCGTCCCGGACCCGCGCGCCGACGGGTTCGCCCTGCTGCCCGCCCTCACGTGGCGGCCCGGGACGGAGGCGACGGGCGGGCGGACCGTCGAGGGACCCGGCGTGCCCGCGCTCGCGGCGCGGCTGGCGGGGCGGGGCGGCCGGTGAGCCCGACGACGGCCACCGGGCCGGCGCGGCGGTCCCGCGCCGGGCGTGCCGTGGCGCTGCTGCCCTGGCGGGCCGGGCGGGCGAGGCCGGAGGAGGAGACGGAGGTGCTCGTCGGCGTGCTGCGCCGCTGGGCCGCCCTCGTCGCGGCCGGTCTGACCGAGGAGCAGGCCTGGCGGGAGACCGCGTGCACCCTGCCCGCCTGCGGGTCGGGCCCGGGCGAGGCGGGTGCCGCATGCTGCGCCCATCACCACGCCCGACGCCGGGCCGAGGCGCTGGCCTGGGATGTGCCGGCGTCGCCTGCGCCGACCGGGGAGGCGGCGCGCCGCGGTGGGACCCCGCCCTGGCGGACCCCCGCACGGGACCCGGGCTGGGCGTTGGTCGATGCGGCGCTCGCGGCCGGGGCCCGGGCGGGTGCCGCTCCCGCAGCCGTGGCCCGGCGGCTGGCCCACAGCCTCGAGGCGGACGTGGACGCGGCCCGGGCCCGCCGCTCGGCCGCGGCGGGGCCGGGCGCGACGTCCCGACTGCTGCAGTGGCTGCCCCTGGGCGGCCTCGGCCTCGCGTGGCTGCTCGGCACCTCCCCGTGGGACCTGGTCCGCTCGCCCTTCGGTGCCGTGGTCGCCGCGGTGGGGCTGCTGTTCTGGCTGGCCGGGCGGTCCTGGACGCGCCTGCTGCTGCGTGCGGCCGCGCGCGAGCCGGCGGCGGTGGGCGCCGCCGTCGTGCTGGACGTGCTGGCGGCGCTGCTCAGCGCCGGCCGATCCCTGCCCGCCGCGCTGGACGACCTCGGCCGGACCCTGCCGGGCGCCCGCGGCCTGCGGGCCACGGCGGCGCTGCTGCTCTGGGGCCGGGACTGGGACGAGGCGTGGGTGGGCCTCGACACGGACCCGGTGTGGGCCGAGACCGCCGCCCGACTGCGTCCGCTGCACCGGTCCGGGATGGCCGGCGCCCGCACGCTGGCCGAGACCGCCGCCGCCGTCCGTCAGCAGACCCGGCGGACCGATGAACGGGCGGCCGAGGAGCTGGCCGTGCGCCTGGTGATGCCGCTGGGGCTGTGCCTGCTGCCCGCCTTCGTGTGCTGGGGCGTTGTGCCCGTCGTCATGGCCCTGCTCGGGGCGGGACCGGGCTGAGGCGGCGGCGACACCGGGGCGTCCGGTCCTGCACAGGGCCCCGTTCGCCCCGCCCCATCCCCGGATCCGCACCGCCCCCGGCGCGCGGGGCCCGCACCGGGCCAGCCTGGGACCAGCGGCCCGGCCGGGCCGTCACCACCGCCCCGCACCGCGGGGCCCGCTCCAGGAGGACCACCATGACCCACCGCTCCCACTCCGCCCAGCCCGCCGTCACTCGCCCGAGCGAGCGCGACCGCCTCGCCCGCGTCGTCGACGCCGCGAGCGAGGAGACCGGCGCGATCACGGCCGAGTACGGCATCCTCACGCTCGCCGCCGTGGGCTTCGCGGGCGTGCTGGCCGTCGTGCTCACCAGCCCGGACGTGCAGTCGCTGCTCGTGGACCTCGTCTCCGGGGCGCTCCAGCGTGACTGAGCACCCGATCTCCGCCCCGCCGTCCGGGCGCCGCACGGGCGCCCGGACGGCGGGGTGGCCCCGGGCGCTCCGGGGCGGCGAGACCGGGGCCGTCACGGCCGAGTACGCGGTGCTGCTGCCCGTGATCGCGTTCGTGCTCGTGTCCGTCCTGCTGGCCGGCGCCGCCGCGGTGCAGCAGGTGCGGGGTCAGGACGCCGCGGCGTCGGCCGCCCGCATCCTCGCCCGGGGCGACGACGAGGCGGCGGCCCGGGACGCGGTGGCGCGCATGGCCGGCGACGACGCCTCGCTCTCGCACACCGTCGAGGGCGGGTGGGTGACCGTCGAGGTCGTCCAGCCCGGCCCCGGGCCGCTCGCCTGGGCCGAGGTGCTCACCCTCACCGCCCACGCCGCCGCCCCCGACCAGCGGCCCGGAACGCCCGCCGCCTCACCGGAGGACCGGTCATGACCCGCGGGAGGGCGCCCGCGCGGGGCGAACGCGGCTCGGGCACCGTGTCCGTCCTGGGCACGGCCGCCCTGGGGGCGGGTCTGCTGCTGGCGGTCGCGGCGCTCGGGCAGGCCTCGGTCACCGGCTCCCGGGCGGCCGGGGCCGCCGACCTGGCGGCGCTCGCCGCCTCCGACGCCCGGCGCGGGCTCTCCGACCACGAGCCGTGCGTGCTGGCCGGGCGGACCGCCGAACGCAACGGGGCCGTCGTCGTGGCGTGCGAGGTGCGCGAGGACGGGACCGTGCGCGTCGCGGTCGAGCTCGCCCGCGCCCCGCTGCCGGCGGCCACGGCCGACGCCGTCGCGGGTCCGCCGCGGTCTCAGGCCCCGGGCGCCGCGTCCGCGGCCCCGCCGGGGGCGCCGCCCGAGCCGTCGGCCGAGGCGTCCGCCGGGACGAGGTGATCGGCGTGGTCCATCAGGAACCGCAGGACGGTCAGCGCGCCGGCCTTGTCCAGGGGGCTGTTGCGGTTGCCGCACTTGGGGGACTGCACGCAGGACGGGCAGCCCTCCGCGCACTCGCAGGCCGCGATGGCCCCCGCCGTCGCCTCGACCCAGCGTCGCGCCTGCTCGAAGCCGCGTTCGGCGAAGCCCGCCCCGCCGGGCCGGCCGTCGTAGACGAACACGGCGGGGGAGCCCGTGTCCGGGTGCAGGACCATCGAGACGCCGCCGATGTCCCAGCGGTCGTTCGAGGCGACGAGCGGCATCATGCCGATCATCGCGTGTTCCGCCGCGTGGAGGGCGCCGGGCAGGCGATCCGTGGTCAGACCCGCGGCGATGAGCTCGTCCGAGGCCGCCTGGAACCACACCGCCGAGGTGAACAGGTCCCGCGCCGGCAGGTCGAGGGGCTCCTCGCCGAGCACCTCCCCGGAGGCCAGGGCCTTGCGCTGGAAGGACACCACCTGGGTGCGGACCTGCACCTCCCCGAGGCACCAGCGCAGGGTGCTCTCGCGCGCGTCCAGGCGACGGTGCACCGCGACGATCTCGATCTCCGTGACGTCCCGGGCCTGCGTGGTGAAGTCCGGCCAGGCCCGCGTGACCACCACGGCGTGCGCGTCCTCGTCCAGCTCCGCCACGAGGTACGTGCGGTCCTGGTGCACGTACACCGCGCCGGGATGCGCCTGGTAGTGGGTCTGGGGCGAGTCCATCGTGCCCAGCAGGGCACCGGACTCGGCGTCGATGATGTCCATGGGCCCGCCGCCGTCGTCCCGCAGGGAGACCATGCCGGCGGCGTGCTCGGGGTGCGTCCAGAACCAGCCGGCCGGCCGACGGCGCAGCAGCCCCTGCTCGACCAGCACGTCCAGCAGGGCGCGCACCCGCCCCGGTTCCCCGAACCAGCCGAACGCCTCGGGCGTGATCGGCAGTTCCGCGGCGGCCGCGCACAGCTGCGGGCCGAGCAGGTGCGGGTTCTCCGGGTCCACCACGGTGTCCTCCACGCCCAGGTCGAACACGGCCTCCGGGTGGTCCACCACGAACGTGTCCAGGGGGTCGTCCGAGGCCACGAAGAACGCGAGCGCATCCTGGCCACCGCGCCCGGCGCGGCCGATCTGCTGGAAGAACGACGCGCGGGTGCCCGGCCAGCCGGCCACCACCACCGCGTCCAGCCCCGCGACGTCGATGCCCATCTCCAGCGCCGGCGTCGAGGCCATGCCCAGCAGCCGACCCGAGCGCAGGTCCGCCTCCAGCTCCCGCCGCTCCTCGGGCAGGTAGCCCGAGCGGTAGGCCGCGATCCGCGTGCCGAGCCCCGGCTCGACCTCCTCGAGCTGCCGCTTGGCCGCGCTGGCGATGGCCTCGGCCCCGCGCCGCGAGCGGATGAACGCCAGCGTGCGCACCTGCTGCAGGGCCAGGTCCGTGACCAGGTCGGCGGCGGCGGCCATCGCCGAGCGGCGGACGGGCGCGCCGTTCTCGCCCCGACGGTCCGTCAGCTCCGGCTCCCAGAACGCCACCGTGACCGCCCCGTGCGGGGACGCGTCCTCGGTGACGGCCGTGGCCGGCGCCCCGATCAGTCGGGCGAAGTGCCCGGCCGGATCCGCCGACGTCGCGGACGCTCCGATGAACACGGTCTCCGGACGGTCCCCGCGGTAGTGGGCGGCGATGCGCCGCAGCCGGCGCAGCAGGATGCCCACCTGCGAGCCGAAGACGCCCCGGTACGTGTGCGACTCGTCCACCACCACGAACGCCAGGTTCCGGAAGAACGCGGCCCACCGCTCGTGGTGCGGCAGGATCCCCACGTGGAGCATGTCCGGGTTGGTCATGAGAACGGTGGCGTGCTCGCGAGCCCAGATCCGGTCCTGCGGTGCGGTGTCGCCGTCGTAGGGGGCCGCGCGCAGCCCCGGGGCGCCGTCCCGCTCGAGGGCGCGCCAAGAGGTCAGCTGGTCCGCCGCGAGGGCCTTGGTGGGGGCGAGGTAGAGCGCGGTGGCCCGGGGGTCGGCGGCCAGCCGGGTGCCGACCGCCAGCTGGTAGCCCAGCGACTTGCCCGACGCCGTGCCCGTGGCGAGCACGGTGTGCGTCCCCGCGCCGGCCAGGGCCGCGGCGCGCACCTGGTGCAGCCACGGCCGCTCGACGCCGCGTGCCGCGAACGCCCTGACCAGGCCCTCCGGCGCGTCCGCGGGCCAGTCCGTGTGCCGGGCCTGCCGGGCGGGCAGCTCGGTGACGTGGCGAATCTGCTCGGGCAGCCCGGTCCGGCCCAGCGCCGCACGGAGTCCGGCCCCCGCCGGCGTGTCCGGGCGCAGGTCGCCGGGTGCCGTGACGGACAGCCCGGCCACGACGTCGGCCACCACCTCACCGACGGGCTGCGGCTCCGGTCCGGAGCAGTCCGGGGCGGCGTCGTCCACGCCCGGCGCGGCGTCCGCCGTGCCGGGCGGCCCCCAGCCGCCCGCGGGATCCGCCCAGGGATCGTGCTCCGGGAGGTGGCCGGTCACGCCCCCATGGTGCCGGTGTGCTCGGCGGTGGGGTTGTCCTCGGCCAGGCCGCGACCCCAGATGGACACGGGGCCGAGGTCGGTCCAGGCCAGGTGGCGGTACAGCTTCTGCCCGTCCGGCGAGGCGACGAGCAGGCCGCGGCTGATCTCACCCTCGCTCATGACCTCGGAGGTGAGGTAGCGCATCACGAGGGAGCCGAGGCCGCGGCGACGGTGGTTCGGGGACGTCCAGATCCGGTCGTAGACGGCGGTGCCGTCCTCCTCGGTGACCCAGCCGAGGGCGGCGAGCTCTTCCTCGCCCTCCGGCGCGGTCGAGGCGCCGACGGCCAGGATGCGCAGGCGACGGCTGCCCTCCATCGGCTGGTCCACGCGGGCCTCATAGCCCTCGGGCAGCAGCGGGGGCTCCACGTCCTGCAGCTCGGGGTCCATGTCCATGGTCATGAAGCGCTCCGGCTCGGCCTGGGCCTTCAGACCCATGGCCTTCGGGTCCTCGCCGGCGTCGCCGAACACGGTGAGCAGAATCTGCTCCTGGTCCCGCACCGCCTCGCGCAGGTCCTCGAGCTCCGCGCGGGAGGGGTTCACCACCACGTACTCCCACGTGGCCGGCACGTCCACCGTGGCGCGACCGGAGCCGCCGGGGATCATGCGGGCGGGGCGAGGGGTGCGCAGGGCCGCGCGTCGCCCCGCTTCCTGGCTGATGCGGTAGCCGCGCGATCGCGACCAGGCCGCGAACCAGGTGTCGACCAGTGCCGGATCCAGATGCTCAGTCATGTCTGAAGGGTAAGGCGTGAGGCCGGTGCGGGCCAGGTCCCGCCCGTCCCGCACGGCCGTCACGTCCGGGGTCGCGCACTAGCCTGGACCTCGATGAGCACCGCCCCCCTCTCCCGCATCGCGCTGTACTACCGGTTCACCCCGCTCGCCGACCCCGAGGCGGTGCGGTTGTGGCAGCGCACGCTCGCCGCGTCCCTCGGCCTGACCGGCCGGATCATCGTGTCGTCGCAGGGGATCAACGGGACCGTCGGCGGACCGGTCGACGCGGTCAAGCGCTACGTGCGCGGCACGCGGGAGCATCCGGCGTTCCGGGACCTCGAGGTGAAGTGGTCGGACGGCTCGGCGGCGGACTTCCCCCGCCTCTCCGTCAAGCTCAAGCCCGAGCTCGTCGCGTTCGGGGCCCCCGAGCGCGTCTCCGTGGACGCGGACGGCGTCGTCGGCACGGGGGAGCGGCTCACCCCCGCCCAGGTGGACGCACTCGTCGCCGAGCGCGCCGGCACCGCGAACCCCGTGCGCTTCCTCGACGGCCGCAACACGGTGGAAGCGGCCATCGGCCGATTCGACGGGGCCGTGGTCCCGGACGCGCACACCACCCGCGACCTGCTCGCCGCCGTCGACTCCGGGGCCCTGGACCACCTCAAGGACGCGCCGCTGATCACCTACTGCACGGGCGGCGTGCGCTGCGAGGTCCTCTCCGCCCTGCTCAAGGACCGCGGCTTCGCCGAGGTCTACCAGCTCGACGGCGGCATCGTCCGCTACGGCGAGGCCCGCGGCGACGCCGGACTGTGGCGGGGCGAGCTGGCCGTGTTCGACCGACGCCTGTCCACCCGCTTCACCGCCGACGCCGAGACCATCGGCCGGTGCGTCACGTGCCAGGCCCCGACCTCGGCGCTGCGCAACTGCGCCGACCCGGCCTGCACCACGCTCGAGGTCCGCTGCGCGGCCTTGAGGTGGTCCAGGGCCCCGGAGTCGACGGCGGCGAGCAGGTCGCGGGTGGTGTGCGCGTCCGGGACCACGGCCCCGTCG
Source organism: Micrococcus sp. 116 (assembly GCF_902506395.1). Lineage (NCBI taxonomy): Bacteria > Bacillati > Actinomycetota > Actinomycetes > Micrococcales > Micrococcaceae > Micrococcus > Micrococcus sp. 116. The sequence continues at coordinate 1,641,590 of NZ_LR732370.1, read as the reverse complement.
AATCGGCCGATGGCCGCTTCCACCGTGTTGCGGCCGTCGAGGAAGCGCACGGGGTTCGCGGTGCCGGCGCGCTCGGCGACGAGTGCGTCCACCTGGGCGGGGGTGAGCCGCTCCCCNCATGAGTCCCGTCCCGACACCTCCGTCGCCCCCCGCCCCGCGGCTGACACCGGCCACGGCCGTGGCCCTCGCCGCGGACCTGGCGGCCCTGCCGTTCACCACCGCCGCCGTCGAGGGGCTGCTCGGACCCGTGGCCACGCTCGCCCTGGACCGCGAGCACGCCGAGGCCGCCCGCCGCGTCGTCGCCGGTCACCTGGCGGGCCCCGACCGGCACGACGACGCAGCCGGCCCCGGCGACCGGCACGGCACGCGGGCCCTCGCCGCCGCCGTCGGGGCCTGGCTGCTCGGCGAGCCCGTCCCCGCCGCCGACCTCGACGCCGCCCTGCCCAGCCTCGGCCTGGCCGGGGCCGTGGCGGCCGGGCTCGTCGTCGAGGGGCCGGACGGACGCGTGCGCGGCGCGGTGGACCTCTCGCCGTATGAGGCGGACGAGCCGGGCCGGATGTGGATCGCCTCGGACCTGACGGCCCTGCAGCGGCGCGGCCCGCTGCCTCCCGAGCACGTGCTCGGCGTCGGTCGGGCCTCCCTCACGCTCGCCGGCGCCACGCAGCGCCGTCCCGTGGCCCGCGCCCTCGACGTGGGGGTGGGCTGCGGGATCCAGACCCTGCACCTGCTCGCCCACGCCGACCACGTCACCGCCACGGACCTGTCCGAGCGCGCCCTGGCCTTCACCCGGTTCAACCTGCTGCTCAACGCGGACGTGCTCGGCCTCGACCGGGAGCGGCTCGAGGACCGGGTCCGGCTGGCGGCCGGCGATCTGCTGGCGCCGGTGGCGGGGGAGCGGTTCGACCTCGTGGTCTCGAACCCGCCGTTCGTGATCACCCCGCGCACGGACCCGGACGCGCCCGTGCTGACCTACCGCGACGGCGGCCGCGAGGGCGACCGGATCGTCGCGGAGCTGATCGCGGCCCTGCCGGACGTGCTCGCCGAGGGCGGCACCGCGCAGCTGCTCGCCAACTGGGAGATCCCGGCGGGAGACACCGCCGACGCCGACACCGCACCCTGGGACGCGCGCCCGCGCTCGTGGCTGGCGTCGGGGATGCAGGCCTGGTTCATCCAGCGCGACCGGCAGGACCCCGCGGGCTACGCGGAGACGTGGCTGCAGGACTCCTCGCTCGAGCTCGACCCGCCCGCCTATGAGGCCGCCTACCGTGGGTACCTGGACGACTTCGCCGCGCGCGGGGTCGCGGGCGTGGGCTTCGGCCACGTGTGGCTGCGTCGGCCCGCCGCGGACGGCTCCCAGGGCCGGGGGTGGGTGGTCGCCGAGGAGCTGACCCAGGCCGTGGACGAGGCCCTCGGCGCCGCGTGGGCCGCCGCCGTCGCCCGCCGGGACCGGCTGGCCGCGGGCGCCGGGACGGGGGTCGACGTCGGGGACCCGGCCCTGGCCGCGCTGCGCGGCCTGCACCTGCGGGTGGCATCCGACGTGACCGAGGAGCGCCACCAGCGGTTCGGGGCGGAGCACCCCGAGGTGATCCTGGCCCGTCAGGGCTCCGGGTTCCGGCGTGTGGCGCGCCTGGACACCGCGACGGCGGGCGTCCTCTCGGCCAGCGACGGCGAGCTGTCCGTGGGGCAGCTGGTGGGCGCGGTCGCCGCGCTGCTGGAGCTGGACGAAGCGGGCCGGGCCGGCCTGCTGGCCGCGCTGCGGGAGCTGCACGAGGACGGTTTCCTCGTGGAGGGCTGAGCGGACGGCCCGGCCCACATCTCAGATCAAGCCGAGCCGCGCAGCGTGGCGCAGATGGCGCACGAACATCTCGTCGTCGGGATCCCCGCGGCGCATCACCGGCACGGCCTCGCCGAAGTCCGGGTCCGGCTCGGGGAAGCCCACGAGTCCCTCGAGGTGCTCGTCCACCATCTGCCCGAGCACGCCCTCCACCGTGAAGCCGGTCACCGCCCCGTCCTCGACCTCGAGGATCGCGGTGACGCGCTGACCCAGTGCGTGCTGGGTGAGGACCAGCCCGTAGGGGTGGTCCTCCTGGGGGACCTGACTCTCCAGCCCTGTCCAGTAGGCGACGTCGGCACGCTCGGCGCCCTCGTCCCACTCGGCTGCCGCGTCCGCGTCCTCCCGCTCCGACTCGAGGTGCAGGAGATACGCATCGAGGGAGCCGAAGGCGTGCCGGGCGAAGTGCAGCAGGGTGACGGTGTCCGTGACCGTCCACAGGAGCTTCTCCGTGTGGTTGCGCAGCTCCTCGTCGTGCTGCAGATGGCCGCCCGAGAGGATCTCGCGTGCCAGAGGTCTCGCGCGGTAGCACTTCTCCAGCAGGGAGCCCACGTCCGTCGCCGTGGGGTTCGGCCGAGCCGCGGACTCCCAGCGGCGGACGAGGTCCGCCGTCGACCCCGGGGCCGTCAACACCTCTCCTGCCCGGCCACGCCGTCGAACGCGTGGACGCCTTCGGGCTTGCGGTTGTCGCCGTGGTGGTGGCAGTACGTGCCCGAGCCCGACGTGTCCTTCTCCGGACCCACAGGCCTGAGGCCGGAGCCTGCGGACCGGGCGACGTGGACAGCACCCTGGACCGTGTGGGACGTGGCGCGGGACCGACGAGGATGCATGGCCTGAGCATAGGCTGAGTGTCCGGAGGCGGGCAGGAGGACCCGAGCCCGTGTCCGGCGGACGGGGCCCGCCCAGGGGCCTGTCAGGCTCCGGGCGTTATCGTGGTCAGCGCGCCCTACGATGTGGGGACGTCCGCCCCCGGCGGACACGGGTCGGCTCGCGTCGGCCCCGGACCCGCAGCCATCCCGTCCCAGGAGGACCCGTTGTCCACTACCCCCGCTTCCGTGACCGCTTCCGTGCCCGAGGGCAAGAAGCTGGTCATCGTGGAGTCCCCGGCCAAGAGCAAGTCCATCGCGAAGTACCTCAACGCGGTGGGCTCCGGCTGGGTGGTGGACTCCTCCGTGGGGCACATCCGCGACCTCCCCAAGCCCTCGGACCTGCCGGCGGACATGAAGAAGGGCCCGTTCGGCAAGTTCGCCGTGGACACGGAGCACGGCTTCACCCCGTACTACGTGGTGCACCCGGACAAGAAGAAGAAGGTCACGGAGCTCAAGCGCGAGCTCAAGGACGCCGAGGCCCTCTACCTCGCCACGGATGCGGACCGCGAGGGCGAGGCCATCGCCTGGCACCTGCTGGACACCCTCAAGCCCACGGTGCCGGTGTACCGGATGACCTTCGGCGAGATCACCGAGGAGGGCGTGCGCCGAGGCCTGGAGAACATCCGTGAGCTGGACACGGCCCTCGTGGACGCCCAGGAGACGCGCCGCATCCTCGACCGGCTCTTCGGCTACGAGCTCTCCCCGGTGCTGTGGCGCAAGGTCTCCCGCGGCCTCTCCGCGGGCCGTGTGCAGTCCGTGGCCACCCGCCTCGTCGTCGAGCGCGAGCGCGAGCGCATGGCCTTCGTCTCCGCGCAGTACTGGGGCGTGGAGGGCACCTTCACCGTCGCCGAGGGCGCGCAGGCCGCGGACGCCGTGGGCAGCTCGTTCACGGCCCGCCTCAGCACGGTGGACGGCGAGCGCGTGGCCACGGGCCGCGACTTCGACGACACCGGGCGGCTCAAGGCCTCCGCCGGCAAGAAGGTGACCCACCTGGACGAGGCCGGCGCCCGCTCGCTGGCCGAGGGTCTGCGCGGAGCGGACTTCACGGTCGACTCGGTGGAGGACAAGCCGTACACCCGCCGCCCGGCCGCCCCCTTCACCACCTCCACGCTGCAGCAGGAGGCCGCCCGCAAGCTCCGCATGAGCTCCCGCGTCTCCATGCAGGTGGCCCAGCGCCTGTACGAGAACGGCTACATCACGTACATGCGCACGGACTCGGTGAACCTCTCGCAGGAGGCCGTGCAGGCCGCCCGGCGCCAGGCCACCGAGCTCTACGGGGCGGACGCCGTGCCGGCCCAGCCGCGCGTCTACGCCAAGCGCAACGAGACCGCGCAGGAGGCCCACGAGGCCATCCGGCCCGCGGGGGACTCCTTCCGGACCCCGGCCCAGGTCAAGGCCGAGCTGCGCCCGGACGAGTTCCGCCTGTACGAGCTGATCTGGAAGCGCACCGTGGCCTCGCAGATGGCCGACGCCAAGGGCTACACCGCCACGCTGCGGCTCTCGGCCACCGCGCAGGACGGCCGCCTCGCGCAGTTCAGCGCCTCGGGCACGGTCATCACGTTCAAGGGCTTCCTCGACGCGTACGAGGAGGGTCGGGACGCCGAGGTCGACGGCGAGAACGCGGAGGCCAAGGACCGCCGACTGCCGCAGGTGGCCCAGGGCGAGCGCCTCACCGGTGACCCGATCGAGGCCACCGGGCACGAGACCTCCCCGCCGGCCCGCTACACCGAGGCGTCGATCGTCGCCGAGCTGGAGCGCCGCGAGATCGGGCGTCCCTCCACGTACGCCCCGACGATCTCCACGATCATGGACCGCGGCTACGTGTCCAAGCGCGGCACCGCGCTCGTCCCGTCGTGGACCGCGTTCGCGGTGATCGGCCTGCTCGAGGACTACTTCGCGAAGTACGTGGACTACGACTTCACGGCCCGCATGGAGGACGACCTCGACCGGATCGCCGCGGGCGAACTCGGCCGCGAGGCCTGGCTGCAGACCTTCTACTTCGGGGCCCCCGCCGCGGAGACGGAGAAGGGCGTCGAGGGCCTCAAGCACGTGGTGGACAACCTCGGCGAGATCGACGCGCGGGCCGTGAACTCGCTGCCGATCACCGAGGACATCACCCTGCGGGTGGGCCAGTACGGTCCGTACCTGGAGCGGTCGCTGCCGGCCGACGCGGAGGCGGGCGCCACCCCGCCGCGCGCCAACGTCCCCGAGGACCTGGCCCCGGACGAGCTCACCCCGGCCAAGGCCGAGGAGCTGTTCGCCACCGCCCAGCCCTCCGAGCGCGAGCTCGGCACGGACCCGGAGACGGGCCGGACCATCGTCGCCAAGGACGGGCGCTACGGGCCCTACGTCACCGAGGTCATCCCCGAGATGACCGAGGAGGAGCTGCAGGCCTGGCTCGACGCCCAGCCCACCGAGTACTACAAGAACGGCAAGCCCAAGCCGAAGAAGAAGCCGGCCAAGGAGAAGCCCCGCACCGGCTCCCTCTTCACGAGCATGTCCGTGGACACCGTGACCCTCGAGCAGGCGCTGCAGCTGATGTCCCTGCCGCGCGTCGTGGGCGCGGACGCCGAGGGCGAGGTCATCACCGCCCAGAACGGCCGCTTCGGGCCCTACCTGAAGAAGGGCTCGGACTCGCGCTCGCTCGAGTCCGAGGACCAGATCTTCAGCATCACGCAGGAGCAGGCCCTCGAGATCTACGCCCAGCCGAAGCAGCGTGGCCGCGGGGCCGCCAAGCCGCCGCTGGCCGAGTTCGGCGAGGACCCGGTCTCCGGCAAGAAGGTCACTGTGAAGGAGGGCCGCTTCGGCCCGTACATCACGGACGGCGTCACCAACATCACCGTCCCGCGCGGCCGCCAGCCCGAGGAGCTCACGGCGGAGGAGGCCTACCAGCTGCTCGCGGACAAGCGCGCCAAGGGCCCGGCCACCCGCGGCGGTGCCAAGAAGCCGGCGGCGCGCAAGGTCCCGGCCAAGAAGACCACCGCGCGGAAGAAGGCCTGAGCGCCATGCGCCTCGGCGTCCTGGACATCGGGTCCAACACCGTCCACCTGCTGCTCGTGGACGCCCACCCGGGGGCCCGCCCCGTCGCCTACGCGGAGCACAAGCGCTCCCTTCCGCTGATCCGCTACCAGGACGCCGACGGGGCGATCACGGAGGAGGGACAGCGGGAGCTCGTGGACTTCGTCCGTGAGGCCGCCGCGTTCGCGGAGGAGCATCGGGCGGAGGACATGATCTCGTTCTGCACCTCGGCGATCCGCGAGTCCGCGAACGGCGCCGCCGTGCTGGCCCGCGTGCAGGCCGAGACCGGTGTGCACCTCTCCGAGCTCACGGGGGACCAGGAGTCGGCCATGACGTACTTCGCCGTGCGCCGCTGGCAGGGCTGGGGCGCCGGCTCCATCCTGAACTTCGACATCGGCGGCGGCTCCTTCGAGATCGCCTACGGCCAGGACGAGCTGCCCTCGCACGCCCTGTCCCTGCCGCTGGGCGCCGGCCGCCTCACCCGCGACTGGGTGCTCGAGGACCCGCCCAGCCCCAAGGCGGTGAAGAAGCTCCGCAAGCACGTGGAGAAGCGACTCGAGGAGGCGTATACGGCCTTCCCGCGCATCGAGTCGCCCGTGGTGGTCACCGCCACCTCGAAGACGTTCCGCTCCCTCGCCCGGATCACCGGGGCGGCGCCGTCGGCGGCGGGCCCCTTCGTGAAGCGGCACCTGCGCGCGGACGACCTGCACCTGTGGGTGAACCGCCTCGCGGCGATGACCGTCGCGGAGCGGGCGGAGCTGCCCGGCGTCTCGGACGTGCGCGCGCACCAGGTGTTCGCGGGGGCGATCGTCGCGCTGACGGCCATGCGCACGTTCGGCATCGCCCAGCTCGAGATCTGCCCGTGGGCGCTGCGCGAGGGCCTGATCCTCAACCGCCTCGACGCGCTCATGCTCGAGGGCCACCTCACCCGGGACGGCCGGCCCGGCGTCGGCCACGTGAACCTCAACCCGGACACCCTCCTGCCGGGACTGAGCCTGGGGGTGCGCTGAGCATGGCGGACGCCACCGCGCACCTGGCCCCCGCGGCGCGCTTCGGCGCGGACATCCCCGTGACCCTGTCCTCCTCGTCCGTGTTCCCCCTGGGCACCCAGGACGTGTTCGCCACCGCCGAGGACCTCGGCTACGACGGCGTGGAGGTCATGGTCACGCACAACGCGTGGAGCCAGGACGCGCGGCGGCTGACGCGGCTGTCCGAGCGTCACGGGATGCCCATCGACTCCATCCACGCCCCCACCCTGCTGTTCACGCAGCAGGTCTGGGGCTCCGCGTGGTCCAAGATCCGCCGCTCCGTGGAGCTGGCGCAGGCCGTGGGTGCGGCCACCGTGGTCGCCCACCCGCCGTTCCGCTGGCAGGGCACGTACGCGGTGCGCTTCGCCGAGGGCATCCATGAGCTCATGGCGGAGACCGGCGTGGTGATCGCGGTGGAGAACATGTACCCGTGGCGGGCCTACGGCCGCGAGGCCAAGATGTACCTGCCGCACTGGAACCCGCTGCCCGAGCCGTACGAGCACATCTGCTGGGACTTCTCCCACGCGGCCATCGCGCGGGCGGACTCCCTGGCGGCCGTCCGCGAGCTCGGCCCGCGGCTGCGGCACGTCCACCTCACCGACGGCAACGACTCCGGCAAGGACGACCACCTGCTCCCCGGCGAGGGCACGCAGCGCGTGGCCGAGACCCTGCGCCACCTGGCGGCCGAGGGCCTGGCCGGTGCGGTGTGCGTGGAGGTGGGCACCCGCGGCGTGGAGTACGCGGGCCAGCGCGAGGAGAAGCTGGCCGCCTCGCTCGCCTTCGCGCGCGAGCACCTGGCCGCCGGCGGGACCGACCACCACGACGACGACGGCGTTCCGCGCCCGACCACGAAGGAGACGGACCGACCATGAAGCTGACCATCCTGGGCCTGGGCACCATGACCGGCGCGATCCTCGCCGGAGCCCTCGACGCCGGCGCCGTGCGCGCCGAGGACGTCACCGCCACCACCCGCTCCGCCGCCTCCGCCGAGAAGGCCGCCGCGCAGCACGGCGTCACCGTGACCTCCCAGGAGCGGGACGAACGCGCCAACCATGCCGCGGTCGCTGAGGCGGACATCGTCCTGGTGGGCGTGAAGCCGAAGGACATGGTCGCCACCCTCACGGACCTGGCGCCGTCGCTGCGCCCCGAGACCGTGGTGGTGTCCGTGGCAGCCGGCGTCACCGCCGCGACCATGGCCGCCGTGCTGCCGGCGGGGCAGCCGATCGTGCGGACCATGCCGAACACGCCCCTGACGGTGGGCTCCGGCGTCGTGGGCGTGGCCCCCGGGCCGGGCGTCACCGAGGAGCAGACCACCGCCGTGCGCGCTCTCTTCGAGGGCTCCGGCCTGGTGGTGCCGGTGGCCGAGGAGCAGCTCTCCGCCGTGGTGGCCACCGCCGGCTCCGCCCCGGCCTACGTGTTCCTGCTGGCCGAGCTGATCGCCGCCCACGGTGCGGAGATGGGACTGGACGCCGCCTCCGCCGAGGCCATGGCCGCGGCCACCGTCAAGGGCGCCGGCATCATGCTCCAGCAGGAGGGGGCCAGGGCCGAGGCTCTGCGCAAGGCCGTGATGAGCCCGAACGGCACCACCGAGAAGGCCGTGGAGGCGTTCCTGGACGGCGGCATGGGCGACCTCGTGAACCGTGCCATGGACGCGGCCGCGCAGCGCGACAAGGAGATGGCCGAGGAGTTCGGGGCCTGACGGCTCCGGCGTGCCTCAGGGCCGGGCGGCGAACCGGTCGATGAGGTCGGTGTGGCCCGAGACGATGAGGGTGTCGCGCGGGCCCACCCGGGTGTCCGGCTGGGCGTAGGTGAAGTCCTCGCCCGGGGTCTTCACACCCACCACGGTCACGCCGTACTTGGAGCGCACGTGGGACTCGGCGAGCGTGAAGCCCACGCACTCGGCCGGCGGGTACATCTTCACGATCGCGAAGTCGTCGTCGAACTCGATGAAGTCGAGCATGCGCCCGTTCACGAGGTGGGCGGCGCGCACGCCGGCGTCGTGCTCCGGGAAGATCACATGGTTCGCCCCGATCCGCTTGAGGATCGTGCCGTGCGCCTCGCTGATCGCCTTCACCCAGATGTGCGGGATCTCCAGGTCCACGAGGTTCACGGTGATCAGCACCGATGCCTCGATGGAGGTGCCCACGCCGACCACCGCCGTCGAGAAGTCCTGCGCACCGAGCTGGCGCAGGGCCTCGGAGTCGGTGGCGTCCGCCTCCACCACGTGGGTCAGCGAGGGGGCGTAGCGCTGCACGAGGACGGGGTCCCGCTCGACGGCGAGCACCTCGCGCCCCTGTGCGACGAGCTCCTCGGCCGTGGCGGCGCCGAAGCGGCCCAGCCCCACGACGAGCACGGGGGCGTTGGGATCGGTGCGCTGCGGGGTGTCAGCCAATGACCGGCCTCTCGACGGGGTAGCGGTAGAGCACGCGCCGCTGGCGCAGGGCGAGGGCGGCGGCGAACGTGATCGTACCAACGCGGCCCGCGAACATCATGGCCGTCAGGACGTACTTGCCGGCCGGTGGGCTCTCCGCGGAGACGCCCACGGAGAGCCCGCACGTGCCGAACGCGGAGATCACCTCGAACAGGGGCCGCTGGAGGGACTCGTCGGTGATGTGCACCAGCGCCAGAGTGGCCACGAGCACGAGGGTGGCCCCGAGTGCGAGCACCGCGATGGCCACGCGCAGGGACTCGGGGGCGATCGTGCGGCCGTGCGCCGTCACCTCGCGGTCGCCGCGCGCCTCCGCCACGATCGCGAGGAACATGATCGCCAGCGTGGTCACCTTGATGCCGCCCGCGGTGGAGGCGGACCCACCGCCCACGAACATCAGCGCGTCCATGAGCAGCAGGGACTCGGGCTGGTGCGCGTTCGTGTCGTCGATCGCGAAGCCTCCGGAGCGGGTCATCACGGAGCCGAACAGGGAGTGCCCGACCCGCTGCCAGAAGCCCATGCCGGCCTGGGTCGCCGGGTTGCCCGCCTCGAAGAAGAAGAGGGCGACGGCGCCGAGCACCAGCAGGGCCAGCGTCACCTCGACCGTGAGCTTGGTGTGCAGGTTCCACTCCCGGAACCGCCACCCCTTCTCCAGCAGCACCATGACCACGGGGAAGCCGAGCGCGCCGAGGAACACGCCGACGCCGAGCACCGTGATGACCACCGGGTCGTGCATGATCTCCGGCAGGCCGTCCACGTGCAGGGTGAACCCCGCGTTGTTGAAGGCGCTGACCGAGTAGAAGACACCGTGCCACAGGCCGGTGAGCCACGAGCCGGAGATGGCCGCGAACCGCGGCACGAGGACGAGCGCCAGCGCGGCCTCGGCGGTCAGCACCGTCACGACGACGACGCGCAGCAGCTGGCCGACCTCGCCGAGACTGCCGGAGGTCATGCCCGCCTGCTGCGTCGCCAGCTTCGACCTCAGGCCCAGATGCCGGGAGACGGCCAACGTGAGCAGCGAGGCCATCGAGAGGATGCCCAGGCCGCCGATCTGGATGGCCACGAGGATGATCACCTGGCCCGCGGGGGACCAGTGCTCGGCCGTGTTGACGGTGGTCAGACCGGTCACGGAGAAGGCGGAGACCGCGGTGAACATGGCGTCGTGCAGGGGGGTGGCGTGGCCGTCCGCCGCGGCCCACGGCAGGGCGAGGAGCCCGGTGAACACCAGGGCCATGAGGGCGAAGGCGGAGAGGGCGGCGCGGGCCGGGGAGCCGCCCACCACCGAGCTGACGGCACGGCCCGAGCGCCGCAGCGCCGTGCGCAGGTCGGTCGAGGACTCCAGCGTGGAGGCCTGGCCGGGCCGGGGGAGTCCGCCGGGCCGGCGCACCCCGCCGTGGCGGCGGGCGTGCGGGGTCGGACGGGGACCTGCCACGGGGCACCTCCTGCACGGGGACGGGGAACGGACCGGCTCCCAGTATCGCGCGCCCCTGAGGCCCGCGCGTCACGTGGGTGAGACATCCGAGGCGCTCGTCGCCACCGTGCCGCCCGGAGCCCTAGGCTGGACCGTGATGAGCACCACGTCCACCCCTCCCGCTCCCACCCCCGCCGCTGTGGTGTGGGACTCCAGCCTGCTCCGCTACCGGTTCAGCGCGGAGCACCCGATGGCGCCCCTGCGGCTGGACCTCACGCACCGGCTCGTGGAGGCGTTCGGCCTGCTGGACGCGCCCCACGTGCGGATCGTGGAGCCGCCCGTGGCCACGGACGAGCAGCTCGCCCTCGTCCACGATCCCGAGTACGTCGCCGCCGTGCGCCGGGCCGCGGCGACGTCGTCGGACGAGGACGGCTGCTTCGGCCTGGGCACCGAGGACTGTCCCGTGTTCCCGGACCTGCACGAGTCCGCCGCCCGGATCGCGGGCGGCTCCCTCGTCGCCGCGGAGGCGATCTGGTCCGGCGAGGTGGACCGCGCCGTGAACTTCGCCGGCGGCATGCACCACGCCGCCCGGTCCTCGGCGTCCGGGTTCTGCATCTACAACGACTGCGCCGTGGCCATCCAGCGCCTGCTGGACCTCGGCGCGGAGCGCGTCGCCTACGTCGACGTGGACGCGCACCACGGCGACGGCACGCAGTCGATCTTCTACGACGACCCCCGCGTGCTCACCATCTCCCTGCACGAGACGGGCATCAGCCTGTTCCCGGGCACGGGCTTCGCCAACGAGATCGGCGGCTCGGCCGCTCAGGGCACAGCGGTGAACGTCGCGCTGCCCCCGCGCACCGGCGACGCCGGCTTCCTGCGCGCCGCCCACGCCGTGGTCCCCCCGCTGCTGCAGGCGTTCGCCCCGGACGTGCTGGTCAGCCAGCACGGCTGCGACGGTCACCGCACGGACCCGCTCGCCGACCTGCGGCTGAGCGTGGACGGCCAGCGCCAGCTCGCGTTCGACGTCGGCGACTGGGCCGACCGGTTCGCGCACGGCCGGTGGCTGGCCACCGGGGGCGGCGGCTACAACCCGCTGCGGGTGGTGCCGCGCGCGTGGGCCCACCTGACCGCCGCCGTCCTGCAGACCCCGATCCCGGTGAAGAGCGAGATCCCCGCCGCCTGGATCGAGCACGTCCGGACCCTCACCGCGGACGAGCTGACCGGGGACATGTCCGTGCACGAGGGGGACGACGCCGAGCGGATCCCCACCGTGATGGGCGAGGACGCGGATGTGTGGTGGCGCTCGTGGGAGGTGGGCTACGACCCGGCCGACCCGGTGGACCAGTCGATCATGGCCACGCGCCGCGAGGTGTTCCCGCTGCACGGGCTGGACCCCTGGTTCGACTGAGACGGCCCGCGTCCCGGTTCGACCGCGGCCCGTGCGGCCGGTATTGTGGCCGAGAACGTTTCCAGGCGTTCCACATCCGGTGGAATGCGGGTCGGCGTGTCCGGCGCCCCGGATGCCTGCGGTCCCACGACCGCCGACCCTCGCCCCGATTCAAGGAGTCCCCATGGGATCTGTGATCAAGAAGCGCCGCAAGCGCATGTCGAAGAAGAAGCACCGCAAGCTGCTTCGCAAGACCCGTCACCAGCGTCGCAACAAGAAGTGACGCCCGCGCCCTCCGGGCGCTGACGAGACGAAGCCGCCGTCCCCTTCCGGGGGCGGCGGCTTCGTCGTGGACGGCGATCCGTAGAGTGGGGGCCATGACCGCCGACCTGCCCGCCGCCACCGCCCGCGTCCAGCTGCTCGTGAAGCCCGGCTGCCACCTGTGCGCCGACGCCGAGGCCACGGTGGCGCAGGTGTGCGACGCGCGGGGCGAGGCCTGGGAGGCCGTCGACGGCGCCGCGCACCCGGCCCTGCTCGAGCGGTTCGCGGACGAGGTGCCCGTGCTGTTCGTCGACGGCGTCCAGCGCGACTTCTGGCGCGTGGACCCGGCCCGCCTGGGCCGGCTCCTGGACGCCCCGCGGGCCTGAGCGGGCTCAGCGGCGCGCGAAGCGCTGCCAGGCCTTCAGCCGCATGTACTCCGTGGCGTCCGGGCGGTAGGCGAGCACGATGCCGGCGACGCCGAGGCCCACCCACACCAGGTCCAGCGAGCTGAACGCCCCCATCACCGCGTTGGAGACCAGCACCAGCACGGACAAGGACGCCAGCACCGTTCCGACGATGCGCGCGGCGCGCGAGCCGCCGCGGATCGCGAACGCCACCCACAGGTAGACGAGGAACGCGAGCACGCCGAACACGGCCGCCGTCGTGGCGAGGGCCGGAAGCATCCCGTCCGTCATGGCGCGCATCTGCTCCGCCTGGTCGGCGGGCAGATTCATCTGCTCGACGGACCGGTCCAGCTCCTGCTGGATCGCGGCCTGGCCCTCCGGCTGGGTGATGGCGAAGGCCGCCAGCAGGGTCGTCGCCAGCAGCAGGAGGCCGCCCGAGACGATCAGCCAGAACGCGGCCGTCAGGGAACGCGGCCGCGGGGGCAGCTCGACCGGGCCGGGAGACTGCCAGCCGGCCGGGCCGTGGGGGGAGGGGGCCTGGGGCATCCCCGCCTGGCCCGGGGCTCCGTACGGAGCCGCCGGCGGTGCGCCGTAGGGGTTCTGGCCGTACGGGCTCGCGCCCGACGGGTCGGGGGAGCCCGGGGTCGGCCCCTGCGGGGCGGCGCCGTACGGGTCGGAGCCGTACGGGTTCTGGCTGCCGTGGGGATCGGTGGGCGAGGTGCCGGACATGGGGCCTCCTAGCGACGCCGACGCTCGCGGCGCCTCGGTGCGGACGGGGGTGGCGGCGCGGTCGCGCCGAGCTGTGCCCCACGCTACCGCCGGGGCCACCGGTCCGCCTCTGCCAGACTTGCCCCATGCAGACGCTCGCCACCGTCCACCTGGTCCGCCACGGAGAAGTCCACAACCCCGATCGTGTCCTCTACGGCCGCTTGCCGGAGTTCGGGCTCTCGGAGCTCGGCCACGAGATGGCCCGGGGCGTGGCCGCGTGGTTCGAGGAGCGCGCCGCGCAGACCGGCCGGGCGCCCGCCGTCGTCGCCGCCTCCCCGCTGACCCGCGCGCAGCAGACCGCCGCGCCCATCGCGGCCGCGTTCGACCTGCCGCTGGTCACCGAGCCGGACCTGATCGAGGCGGAGAACGCCTTCGAGGGCATGTCCCAGGTGGCGGCGTCGCTGAAGCGGAACCCGCGGCTGTGGCCCCGGCTGCGCAATCCCCTGCGCCCGTCCTGGGGCGAGCCGTACCGCGCGCAGGCCGCCCGGATGCTGGCCGTCGTCGACCGGCTCCGCGGCGAGACCGTGGCCGCCGACGGGCCCGGCGCCGAGTCCGTGCTCGTCTCGCACCAGCTGCCGATCTGGGTGACGCGCCTGGCCGTCGAGGGCCGTCCGCTGTGGCACGACCCGCGCCGGCGTGAGTGCTCGCTGACCTCCGTGACCTCGCTCGTGTACGAGGAAGGGCGCAGGGTGCCGCGCGTCGAGTACCGCGAGCCGAACCAGGCCCTGCTGAAGGACGCCTCCTCCCTGCCGGGCGCCTGAGGCCCCGACGGCGGCCGGCGTCGACGACGCCGTCCGTGGCCTCCCACGGGGTGGGGGTGTGACGTCCAGGGTTCAGTCAGAATGCGGGGCGGACAGTAGACTCCCCAGGTCCCCGGAATCCAGCCCCGCGCGTCCCCTGGAAGGCAGCCCGCCATGCAGACCCCCCGTCCGTCCCGTCGCACCGTGCTGACCGGCCTCTCGCTGCTCGGCCTCGCGCCCGTCCTCGCGGCGTGCTCGGGGGACGACTCGCTGACGCAGCAGGCCGGCAACGCGGACGGCAAGAACTACATCGCCGGCGACGGCTCCGTCCTGGAGATCGCCCCCGCCGAGCGCGGCGCCCCCGTGGAGTTCGCCGCCGAGCTCTTCGACGGCACCCCCGTGACCGGCGCGAGCCTGCGCGGCGCCCCGGCCCTGCTGAACTTCTGGTACGCCGCATGCGCCCCGTGCCGCGTGGAGGCCCCCCACCTCGTGGCCCTGCACGAGCAGTTCGCCCCGCAGGGGGTGCGGTTCCTCGGCGTGAACGTCCGGGACACCGTCACCACCGCGCAGGCCTTCGAGCGCACCTTCGAGATCCCCTACCCGTCCATCGAGGACGCCCGCGGGGACGTGCTCCTGAACATGACCGACTACGTGCCCCCGCAGGCCGTGCCCTCCACCCTCGTCCTGGACGTCGAGGGCCGCGTGGCCGCCCGCGTGCTCGGCGCCGTGGAGGAGTCCACCCTGCGCGCCCTGCTCACCACAGTGGTGGACGAGGCCGCGGCCTGACCCGGCCGCCGTGTCCATGCAGAGCAACCCCTTCGCCGAGATCGCCCTCGACGGCTCCCTGCTGCTGGCCGCGCCGATCGCCGTGCTGGCCGGCCTGATCTCCTTCCTCTCCCCGTGCGTGCTGCCGCTCGTGCCCGGCTACCTCGGGTACGTCACCGGCCTCGGCGGGGACGTGCTCACCAGCCGCCGCCGCGGGCGCCTCGTGCTCGGCTCCGTGCTGTTCGTGCTCGGGTTCGCCGTGGTGTTCGTGGGCATCACCGTGGTGTTCACCCAGGCCATGGTCTGGCTGCGGCGCGACGGCGCCTGGGTCACCCCCGTGCTCGGCGTGCTCGTGATGCTCATGGGCCTCGTGTTCCTCGGCGGCGGCGGCCGGCTTCAGCAGGAGCGCCGCGTCCACTTCAAGCCCGCCGCCGGCCTGGTCGGCGCGCCCCTGCTGGGCATGACCTTCGGCCTGGGCTGGGCGCCGTGCATCGGCCCCACCATGGCCGCCGTCCTGGCCATGTCCACGGCCAGCTCCGGCTCCGTGGGCCGCGGCGCCCTGCTCGCCTTCCTCTACTGCCTCGGCCTGGGCCTGCCGTTCGTGCTCATGGCCCTCGGCATGGAGCGCGGCATGCGGGCGGTCGGGTTCTTCACGCGGCACCGCGTGCTGATCATGCGCCTCGGCGGCGCCCTGCTGATCGCGCTGGGCCTGCTCATGGTCACCGGCGTCTGGACCGCCTGGACCACGCAGCTGCAGCTGTGGTTCGCCAACGAATGGGAGATGCCCCTGTGAGCTCCAAGGCCGCCCGGACGCGCTCCGAGCCCGTCACCCTGCCGCGCCTCGGCCTGGCGGGCACCCTGCGCTGGATCTGGACCCAGCTGACCAGCATGAGCACCGCGCTCATGCTGCTGCTCCTGCTCGCCGTCGCCGCCGTGCCCGGCTCCCTCGTGCCCCAGCGCCGTGCCGGCCCCGAGATCGTGGACCAGTGGATCGAGGACAACCCCGTGTGGGGCCCCGTCCTGGACGCCCTGCAGTTCTTCGACGTCTACAACTCCGTCTGGTTCTCGGCCATCTACCTGCTGCTGTTCGTCTCCCTCGTGGGCTGCGTGTGGCCGCGCGCCATCCAGCACGCCAAGGCCCTGCGCCAGCCCCCGGCCCGCACCCCCCGCAACCTGACGCGCCTGCCGGCCTCCGGCGTCGTCGTCCTCGAGGAGGGCGGCCCGAGCCCCGAGGAGGCCGTGGCCAGAGCCCAGGCGTGGCTGCGCAAGCGCCGCTACCGCGTGGAGCACCGCCCCGAGGCCGGCGGCGCGTCCGTGGGCGCCGAGCGCGGATACCTGCGCGAGATCGGCAACATCCTGTTCCACGTCTCGCTGATCGGCGTGCTCGTGTTCATGGCCTACGGCGGCATGACCAAGTACGGCGGGCAGAAGATCATCGTGGAGGGCGAGGGCTTCGCCAACAACCTCGTGGCCTACGACTCCTTCACCCCCGGCACCTACTTCAGCGCGGACGACCTCCAGCCGTTCTCCCTCACCCTCGACTCCTTCGACGCCGTGTTCGACCGCGAGTCCGAGACCCACTACGGCCAGCCGCTGGACTACACCGCCGTGATGGAGGTCCGCGAGGGCAGCGAGGCCGAGCTCCAGCGCCAGATCCTCAAGGTCAACCAGCCGCTGGACATCGACGGCGTGCGCGTCTACCTCGTGGGCAACGGCTACGCGCCCGTGGTGACCATCCGCGACGGCGCCGGGGACGTGGCCTTCCAGGGCCCCGTGGTCACCCGCGTGTTCGACCAGAACTACGGCTCGCAGGCCACCATCAAGGTCCCCGACGCGCGGCCGGACCAGCTGGGCTTCGTCGGCTTCTTCCTGCCCACGGCGGTGGAGGACGAGAAGGGCGCCGCCTTCTCGGCCGACCCCGAGCTGCTCAACCCGGAGCTGCAGCTGAACTCGTACTACGGGGACCTCGGCCTGGACACCGGCCGCCCGCAGAACGTGTACGTGCTGGACACCGCATCCCTCACCGAGCTCAACAGCCGCACCAACGAGAACGGCGGCATCGTGCTCAGCCCGGGCCAGACGTATGAGCTGCCCGAGGGCAAGGGCTCCATCAGCTTCGACGGCGTCCGCCGCTACGTCGGCCTGGACATCCACTACGACCCGGGCAAGTGGGGCGTCGGCGTGTTCGCCGGCACCGCCCTGCTCGGCCTGGCGATCAGTCTGTTCGTCCGCCGTCGCCGCGTGTGGGTGCGTGCCCGCACCGACGACGACGGCCGCACCCGCGTGGAGTACGCGCTGCTCGCCCGCGGCGAGGAGTTCGGTCTCCACGAGGAGCACGTGGCCCTGCGCGCCGCCATGGAGAAGTGGTGGCCCATCGTCGCCGCCACCGAGACGGCCGACGACGCCGCGGCCGGTGCCGCCCCCCAGTCCACCCCCACCTGGCTCTTATACACCTCGCCGACGCCCGATCAGGAGACTGACAGTGTTCAACCCCACGGCCCCCGTGAACGAGCAGCTGGCGCTGTACAGCGACCTCTTCATGCTCATCGCCGCGCTCGTGTACGCGGCGGCGTTCATCCTGTTCACCATCGACATGGCCACCGCCTCGGCCACCATCCGCCGCCTCGAGGCCGACCTCGCGGCCCAGCGCGGGCAGGTGCGCACCGCTCCGGCCCGCGAGACCGTGGGGGTCGCCGTCGGCGGGTCCACGGCGGTCGGCGCGAGCGCCTCCGACGCGGCCCGTCCGACCGGCGCCGCCGAGCGCGGCGTCGACGCGGACGGCGCCCTCGTGGACGAGGACATGGACTACACGGGCGGCGGCCGCCGCCCGGTCGCCAACGTGGCGGTGGCCGTGCTGGCCGTCGGCTGGGCGCTGCACGCGTTCGCCGTCGTCGCCCGCGGCCTCGCCGCCTCCCGCGTGCCGTGGGGCAACCTGTACGAGTTCATGACCACGGGCGCGCTCGTGATCACGACCGTCTACCTGCTGTTCCTCCTGCGCAAGGATCTGCGCTTCGTGGGCACGTTCGTCACCGGCATCGTCGTGGCGATGATGTGCGCGGCCACCATGGGCTTCCCGACGCCGGTGGGCCACCTCCAGCCGCCGCTGCAGACGCCGTGGCTCGTCATCCACGTATCCATCGCCGTGCTTGCCAGCTCGCTGTTCGCGCTGACCGCCGCGATGTCCGTGCTGCAGCTGCTGCAGGACCGCGCGGAGAAGCGCGCTGCGGCGGGCGAGCGCTCGTGGGCGTTCCTGCGCCTCGTGCCGGCCGCGCAGGGGCTCGAGAACTGGTCCTACCGCCTCAACGCGATCGCCTTCGTGATGTGGACGTTCACCGTGATCGCCGGCGCCATCTGGGCCGAGGCCGCGTGGGGCCGCTACTGGAACTGGGACACCAAGGAGGTCTGGTCCTTCGTGATCTGGGTGGTCTACGCGGCGTACCTGCACGCCCGGGCCACCCGCGGCTGGACCGGTGCCCGCGCGGCCTGGCTGAGCATCGTGGGCTTCCTGTGCATCGTGTTCAACTACACGATCGTCAACACGTACTTCCCGGGCCTGCACTCGTACGCGGGTCTGCCCGGCTGAGTCCGGCGGGGCCCCTCAGGCGCGCGGCCCGTCGCCCTCCGGGTCGGCGTCGTCGTCGCCCTGCTCCCGACGACGGCGCAGCTCCTCCTCGCGGGCGCGCAGCTCGGCCTCGCGGCGGTCCAGGTCCTGCTCACGGGCGTCCTGGCGGCGCTGCACGCGCAGGCTGCGCAGGAACGCCTCGTCGTCGTCCGGGGCTCCGGAGGGCCGGGGTGCGGCCCGTCCGCCCGCGCCGGCCGGGCGGGCGCGCCCGAGCAGCAGCCACAGCAGCGGCCCCACGAGCGGCACGAGCACGATGACCGCCACCCACGCCGTCTTCGGCAGGCTGCGCACCTCGCGGGCGGGGGTCAGCAGCGCCTCGAACAGCGCGTAGAGGGTCAGTCCGGCGAGGATGATCGCGGCGGGGATGATGAAGCGGCCCATCCCGCCAGTCTAGGCGCGGGCTGTGGGGTCGGCGGACGGGCCGTCCGTCCTCGTAGGATGGACCGGTGCGCATCTTCTTCTACGGTCTGGTCCGCGTGGTCGTCTTCGTCGCCCTGTGGGCGCTGTTCTACTACGTGATGGACCTCGGGATGATCTTCGGGGTGATCGCGGCCACGATCCTGACGTTCGCGGTCAGCTACCTCTTCCTCGGTCGCCTGCGCACGGGGGCCACCGAGGACCTGTCCGCCGCGTGGGAGGGCCGCCCGGGCCGCCGGGGCCGCACCGAGACCGCCGATGCGGACGCCGAGGACGCCTACACCGAGGGCCGGTTCCGCGAGTGAGCCC
Source organism: Micrococcus sp. 116 (assembly GCF_902506395.1). Classification (NCBI taxonomy): domain Bacteria; kingdom Bacillati; phylum Actinomycetota; class Actinomycetes; order Micrococcales; family Micrococcaceae; genus Micrococcus; species Micrococcus sp. 116. The sequence goes on along the minus strand of NZ_LR732370.1, from coordinate 1,622,329 downwards.
CGCGGGGCGACGGGGCGGATGCCGCCGCCGCCGACGCCGCCGTCATCCCGTGCGGCTCAGAGCAGCGCGCCGAGGGTGAACGTGATCGCGTAGACGATCCCGATCACGCCGGTCGCGCGCAGCACCGGGATCAGCGCCCGGCGGTCGTCGGCGCGCAGCACCGTGCGGATCGGCCGGATCGCGAGCAGGCCGCCGATCGGCACGAGCAGCAGCCCCGGGTGCGCCGCCACCCAGAACAGCGGCAGCAGCAGGGCGACGGCCAGCATGACGCCGTAGGACGCCCGCGCCGGCCCGTCGCCCAGGCGGGCGGCCAGCGTCATCTTCCCGACCTCGCGGTCCGTGGGGATGTCCCGGATGTTGTTGACCATGAGCAGGGCCGTGGAGATCAGCCCGCAGCCGATCGCGCCGGCCCAGGCCAGGCCGCTCACGGTGTCGGCCTGGGTGTACGTGGTGCCGAGGACGGCCACGAGCCCGAAGAACACGAACACGAACACCTCACCGAGGCCGAGGTACCCGTACGGCCGCTTCCCGCCGGTGTAGAACCACGCGGCCAGCACGCAGGCGACGCCGACCAGCAGGAACCACCAGTGCCCCGAGAGCAGGATGAGCCCCAGGCCGGCCAGCCCGGCGAGGCCGAAGAACGCGAAGGCCGCCTGCTTCACCTGGGCCGCGGGCACGAGCCCGGAGACGGTGAGCCGGAAGGGGCCGACGCGGTCGTCGTCGGTGCCGCGGATCCCGTCCGAGTAGTCGTTGGCGTAGTTCACGCCGATCTGCAGGGCGAGCGACACCACGAGGGCCAGCAGCGCCGCGCCGAGGTGGAAGGAGCCGAGCTCCGCGGCGGCGGCCGAACCGACGATCACGGGGGCGATCGCCATGGGCAGCGTGCGTAGGCGCGCGGCGGCGACCCACTGGGAGAGCGTGGCGGCCATGGGCGGGGGTTCCTCCTGGGGAGCGGGGTGGGGATCGGCGCGCGGCGGGCCGGGTCGACGGCGGAGCGCGGCCGGGGCCCGACGTCGGCCGGGCCCGGGTCATTCTCCCACGCGGGCGGGGTGACGCTCAGCCGGCGGTGAACCGGGCGGCCAGGGCCTGCCGGTCGGTCTTGCCGGTGGAGAGCAACGGCAGGGCGTCGAGGGCGAGCCACGTCTTGGGCACCGCGGCCGCACCCAGCGCCTCGCGCACGTGGGCGCGCAGGACGGCCTCGTCGGGGGCCGCGGCCGGGTGGGCGGGCACGACGGCGGCGCACAGCCGGGCGCCCCACTCGGGATCCGGCACGCCGGCCACGTGGGCCGCCGCGACGCCCGGGTGCGCCTCGAGCACCGCGGTCACCGCCGCCGCGGACACCTTCACCCCGCCCGTGATGACGACGTCGTCCAGGCGGCCGGTCACGGCCAGCCGCACGCCGCCGTCGTCGGTGGGGGAGAGCATGCCCGTGTCCTCGGTCAGGAAGGCGCGGGCGCCGTCCGCGGCGGGGACGAAGTGGGCGGCGGTGCGGGCGGGGTCGTCGAGGTAGCCGGCCGCCACCATGGGCCCGGCCAGGCGCACGTGCGGCGGGGCGTCGGGGTCGTCCGGGGCCACCGCGACGGCGACGCCGGGCAGCGGCACGCCGTCGTAGACGCAGCCGCCGCACGTCTCGGCCATGCCGTAGGTGGCGGTGAGACGCACCCCCGCCGCCTCGGCCGCGGCCCGCAGCGCGGGATCGAGCCGGGCGCCGCCCACGAGCACGCGGTCGAAGGAGCGCAGGGCCGCCCGTCCGGCCGGGTCGGCGTCGGCCGCGAGGAGGCGGGCGAGCTGGGTGGGGACGAGCGAGACGAGTCGGGGGCCGGCGTCGTCGGGCAGGGCGGCCGCCCCGGTGGCGAACGCCGCGGGGGTGAAGGGGCCCGGTGGCAGGGCCACGGGTGCGGTCCCGGCCGCGATCGAGCGGGAGAGCACGGCGAGCCCGGCCACGTAGTGCACGCCGAGGGCCAGCAGCCACGCCCCCTCGCCGCCGAGCCGCCGGGCCGTGGCCGCGGCCGAGGCGCGCAGGGCCGTGCCGGTCAGGACGATCTGCTTCGGCGTGCCCGTGGACCCGGAGGTGCGCACCACGGCGACGGCGTCCGGGTCCCCGCAGCGGCGCGGGTCGCGGGCCTCGGGCCGGGGGCGCGCGGCGCCGTCGGCGGTCAGCTCGACGGGGGCGCCGCCGTCGAAGGCCGCGGCGAGGGCGTCCGTGGCGCGGGCGAGGGCGTCGGCGGTGGCGGGCATGGCCCCGAGTGTAGGAGGCCCGGCGGTCGGACGGACCCGCCCGGTGGGCCTGATCCGCCCGGCCGGTCAGAGCAGGAACGGCACGGTGGCGATCTTGACCACCATGATCAGCGCGAACAGCTGGGCGTACCCCTCGGTCACGCGGGCGTCGGTGGACCGGGAGAGCGCGTAGTCCAGGATCGCCGGCTGGCCCGTGATGCCCGCCAGCGCCCCGAACGTGCGATCCACGGACTGCCCCAGCAGCCGTGCCGCGGCGATGAGCAGGGCGGCGGTCAGCGCGGTGAGCACGGCGGACATCAGGATGGCCAGCCCGCCGACCCGGGTGAACACCGTCTCGATGAACGCCGGGCCGGCGGCCAGGCCCACCACGCCCAGGAAGAGCATGAGGCCGAACTGCCGCAGCGTCAGCGCGATCTCCGTGGACGGCTCCCACACCGTGGGTCCCGTTCGGCCGATCGCACCGAGGGCGAGGCCGACGAGGATGCACCCGGCCGCCGGGCCGAGGGAGAAGGAGGCCCCGCCCGGAAGCGGGATCGTCACCATGCCCAGCAGGTAGCCCAGCGCCATGCCCGTGCCCAGGGAGATCCAGTCCAGGTTCGAGAGCCCCCGGGTCGAGTTGCCGAAGAAGTCGCGCACCGCCTCCATCCGCGGCGCGGTGGTCACGATGAGCACCCGGTCGCCGACCTTGAGCTCGGTCTGCGGGGTGGCCAGCGACTCGACGTCGTCGCGCCGCAGCCGGGCGACGTCGGTGCCGAAGCGCTCGCGCAGGGACAGCGTGCCCAGGCGGCGATCGGCCAGGGGGCGGGCCGTGACGATGACCATGGAGGTCTGCAGCGGGTTCATCACCTGCGCCGGGTCGGCGTCGGTGCGGCGGCCGAAGGCCTGCACGGCCGCGTCGATGTTCTTCTCCGTGCCGTCCAGGACGACCTCGTCCCCGGGTTCGATCCGGTCGGCGGAGCCGGCGATCCGGGCCACGCCGCCGTGGCGCAGCGCCACCACGCGCACCAGCCCGTCGGAGATCCCGGGGATCTCCCGCACGGCGAGGGCGGAGGTGGCGGCCGCGGCGGTGAAGCGCAGCTTGCCGTCGGTCACCGGCGCCGGATCGCGCGGGGAGCTGTTCCACGGGCGGGCGGCGAGCAGGGTGATCGCGATGATGGTGCCGACCACGCCCACCAGGTAGGACAGCCCGTAGCCCACGGCCGGGGCCTGCCCGCCGGTGAGCTGGTTCGCCAGCGCCATCGCCGGCGTCGCGGTGAGCGAGCCCGTCCACACGCCGATCGCCGTCGGCAGGTCCATGTGCAGCAGCGCGGCCAGGGGGTGCACCGTGAAGGCGGTGAGGATCACCACGACGACGGCGGCCAGCATCAGGGGCAGGTTGCGGCGCAGGTCCCGGAAGAACACCTTGCCGGCGCCGAGCCCGATCAGGTAGGCGAACAGGGCCAGGCCGAAGCTCTGGAACAGGGCCAGCCGGTCGCCGACGTCGGGCAGCACCGCCCCGACGAGCAGGCCCACGAACAGTGCTCCCGAAGCGCCGAGGCGGATCTTGCCCAGGGGGATGGTGCCGACGGCGGCGCCCAGGGCGACCGTGGCCATGAGGACGAGGATGGGCTGGTCGTTGAGCAGTGCGAGCATGGGCGGGTCTCCGTCCTGCCGTGGTGGTCGGTCAGAAGTGGTACGGGAAGGCGGACCAGTCCGGGTCGCGCTTCTGCAGGAACGCGTCCCGGCCCTCCACGGCCTCGTCCGTCATGTAGGCCATGCGCGTGGCCTCGCCGGCGAAGACCTGCTGGCCGGCCATGCCGTCGTCGGGAAGGTTGAACGCGAACTTGAGCATGCGCAGGGCCTGCGGGGACTGACGGTTGATGTCCGCGGCGTACTCGAGGGCGACCTCCTCGAGGCGCTCGTGGTCCACGGCCTCGTTCACCGCGCCCATGGCCACCATCTCCTCGGCCGAGTACTCGCGCGCCGTGAAGAAGATCTCGCGGGCGCGCTTCTGGCCCACCTGCCGGGCGAGCAGGGCCGAGCCGTAGCCGGCGTCGAAGGAGCCCACGGTGGCGTCCGTCTGCTTGAACTTCCCGTGCTCGCGGGAGGCGAGGGTGAGGTCCGCGACCACGTGCAGCGAGTGGCCGCCGCCGGCCGCCCAGCCGTTCACGACGGCGATGATCGCCTTGGGGGAGGTGCGCATCAGGCGCTGGACCTCGAGGATGTGGAGGCGTCCGGCGCGGGCCGGGTCGATGGTCTCGGCCGTCTCCCCCTCGGCGTAGCGGTAGCCGTCGCGGCCGCGAATGCGCTGGTCCCCGCCGGAGCAGAACGCGTGGCCGCCGTCCTTGGGGGAGGGGCCGTTGCCGGTGAGCAGCACCGTGCCCACGTCCGGGGTCATGCGGGCGTGGTCGAGGGCGCGGTAGAGCTCGTCCACGGTGCCGGGCCGGAACGCGTTGCGGACCTCGGGGCGGTCGAAGGCGATGCGCACCGTGGGCAGGTCGCGCACCCAGCGGCCGTCGGCGTCGCGCTCCACCTGGCGGTGGTAGGTCAGGTCCTCGAAGTCGAAGCCCTCGACCACGCGCCAGCGCGTGGGGTCGAAGATGTCGGAGACCTTGTCCGGAAGCCGGTCGCGGTCCGGGTGCTCGGGGCTGTGCGGGGTCATGGCATCGAGTCTAGGTGTCCCCCCGGACCCCCACCGCTCGAGGTGATGTGTGTCACCGTGGGGGACGGGGGCCGGCGACGGTGCCCGGACGCGGGCGGGCGCCGCCGTGGGCTCCTCGCTCAAAACGTCTGGGCGAACTCAGGAGAGAAACGCAGCATGCTTTTCCAGATTATTCCATCAAATCCTGTCGCATCCACCACTTCAACCTGCCCTTTAAAGCACCCGTTTCCCGAATGAAAGTGTTCTGGGAAATTCCCAGTTCCCAAATAGAATCGGGGCTCGAGGGGAAATTGACTAAGCGCCCGGGTGCGCGAAGCCGGCCAAGTGCTCGTGTGGCAACAGGCAATCGGCCAGCTTGTGTACCAGAGGCGCGAGGGCGGCTGGGGTCTCCTCCCTGAATCGGACGACCTCAGCAGGCAAAAAAGGTCAGGCCGGTGAGGAAGATCTGCTGGGCCGTCGTTCCATCGGTGGACGCGAAGTACAGAGTGAAGGAGTTGATCGGGCCGGCGTAGGTGACCACGGACCGGTTCGCCTCGGTGTCGGACCTGACCTCACCGGCTGACACGGCCCTCACGGGCGATCCGGTCGTCCCGTTGCCCTGCAGGGGGGGGGCCGTTGGTCACGCTGGTGGGTTCGGGGTCGAGCACGATGGCGTCACGGTACCCCTTGTCCAGCCAGTCGACGTCGGCAATCGTGAACTGGAGGTTGGTCACGGGGCGGCTGAACGTGATCGTGAGTCTCTGCCCGCCAGAGCCGGACTGCTGGAGCAGCAGACCGTCCGCCCTCAGGTCTCCGAGTCCGTTGTAGCCCTGGTTGATGCCGCCGGCCGAGGTGAGGTTGTTGGGCGTCAGAGACTTGCCGCTGTCGGCGACGGTGTTCAGGGACAGGGTGATGGGAGTGCGGCCTGCGGCTGACCACGTGTAGGTGGACGGGGGCGTCCCATAAACGTTGGCCTGGGTGAACCTGCCCGTGAACGCGGCCGGGTTCGCGCATGAGACGGCGAAAGCCGGGGCTGCGGCGGCGGCTGCCACGGCCGGAACAGTCCAGGCCAGTCCGTGGGCCACGGTACGGCGGGACAGGGAAGGGGGCGAGGCGGGTGACTGAGGGTCCGTGAAGGACATGGGTTTCTCCGATGGTAGGGGAGCCGCCCGGCGGGCAGGTTGCCCAGCGTCAGCGCAGCGTTCGATTCACGGTGCTTCAAAGCATAGGGGTATCGCTGGCATCCTCGATAATCGGTGAGGGTTGCAGCTCCCCGGAGAGAGGGGCCGGATCGCCGGGCGGGCCGGTCAGTCCACCCGCTCCGTGGCCCCCAGTGCCGTCAGCAGGAACGCGTACTCCCACGCGGTGTCCTCCCAGCCCTGGTACCGGCCGGACGCGCCGCCGTGGCCGCCGTCCATCTCGGTGCGCAGCAGGATCGGGGCGCCGCCCTCGGCCAGGGGCGTGGTCTGGTCGCTCGTCACCGTCCGCCGCAGCTGGGCCACCCACTTCGCCGGCTCGACGTAGTGCACGCGGGTGTCGTTCAGTGAGGTCACCGCGGCGATGGCCGGGTAGTCCACCGCCCGCACGTTCTCATACGGGGTGTAGGCACGAATGGCCTCGTACACGGCCGCGTCCTCGATCGGGTTGCCCCACTCCTCCCACTCGAGCGCGGACAGCGGCAGCTCCGGGTCGAGGATGGTGGTGAGCGCGTCCACGAACGGCACCACCGCCAGGCACGCCCGGTACAGCTCCGGCGCGAGGTTCAGCACCGCGCCCATGAGCAGGCCGCCGGCCGAGCCGCCCATGCAGGCCACGCGCGCCGGGTCCGCCCAGCCGAGGTCCACGAGGTGCCGGGTGGCGTCCACGAAGTCCGTGAAGGAGTGCCGCTTGGCCAGCTTCTTGCCGTCCTCGTACCAGCGCCGGCCCAGTTCGCCGCCGCCGCGCACGTGCGCGACCGCGAACACCACGCCCCGGTCCAGCAGGGACAGCCGGGCCACACCCAGCACGGGGTCCATGGACATCTCGTAGGAGCCGTAGCCGTACACCACGCACGGGGCCGTCCCGTCCGGCTTCACGTCGCGGCGCCGGATCACGGTGACGGGGATCCGCACGTCCTCCCCGGTCACCGACGACGGCTCGGACGCCGGCGCCCACACGCGCTCGGCCACGTAGTCGGCCGGGTCGTAGCCGGGCACCTCCGTCTCGCGGCGCAGGTGCACCTCGCCCGTCGCCGCCGAGACGTCCAGCACGCGCGCGGGCGTGATCCAGGACGTGTAGGCCAGCCGCAGGAACGGGGACTCGGCCGCCGTCGCGGACAGATGGCACGCGTAGAGCTCCTCGTCGAACGCGGGCTCGCGCCAGTGCGCGGCCTGCCCGGCCAGCACGGCGTCCAGCTCGGTGACGACGACGCGCGGGGTCGTCTCCCGGCGCACGGCCAGGGCGGCGTGGGTCAGGGTGACCATGACACCGTCGACCTTCACGTCCTCGCGGTGCGGCACGACGGTGCGCCAGGCGCCGCGGTCGGCGACGTCCGCCTCGGCGACCACCGAGAGCATCCCGTTGGGCGCGGCGACGGGGGCGCCGTCGTCGTCCAGGGCGCGGTCGTGGACCACGAGCAGCCGGCGGACGCCGTCGGCGTCGGTGACGGGCTCGACGTCGGCGAGCATCCGCCACGCGCGGGGGATCAGCACGCGCGGGGCCGGCAGGGGCGCGGCGGGGTCCTCCGGCAGGTCGACCACGAGGGTCTCGGAGACCTCCGAGTTGCCGACGCCGATCAGCAGCTGGGTGCGGTCGGCGACGCCCTCGAAGCCGGTCCACATGCCCGGGTCGGCCTCCTCGTGCAGGAGCACGTCCTCGGCCGGGTCGGTGCCGAGCACGTGGGCCTTGACCTGGTACGGCCGCCACGAGTCGTCCCACACGGTGTAGAACACGCGGGTGCCCGAGCGGTCGAAGCGGACGCCGTGGGCCACGTTCTCGACCGCGTCCGGCAGGTCCTCGCCCGTGGCGATCTCGCGCACGCGCAGGGTGAAGCGCTCGTCGCCGGTGTGGTCCACGGCGTAGGCCACCCGGGTGGCGTCCGGGCTGATGTGCAGGCCGCCGAGCGCGAAGAACGGGTGGCCCTCGGCCTCGGCGTTGCCGTCCAGGATCACCTGCTCGCCCGGCAGGGCGGCGTCCGGGGTGATGACGGGCGGGGTCCAGTCGGCCTCGAGGTCGCCGGTGTCGCGTGCGGGCACGCGGCAGTGGATCGGGTACTCGGCGCCCTCGCGGGTGCGCACGAAGTACCACCACCCGTCCCGGCGGGCGGGCACGGAGCGGTCCGTCTCCACCGTGCGGGCCTTGATCTCGCCGACGATCGCCTCGCGCAGCGGCGCCTGGTCCGCGGTCACGGCCTCGGTGTACGCGTTCTCGGCGGCCAGGTGCTCGAGCACGCGGGGCTCCGCCTTGCCGCGCAGCCACTCGAAGTCGTCCTGGAACGTGTGGCCGTGGTGGCGGCGGGTCACGGGCTCGGCGGAGACGGACGGCGGGACGGGGGCGTGCGACGTGGTCTGGGGCATGCGGCCCATCCCATCACGTCGCGCGGGGCGGGGCCGACACCCCGCGCCGCACACGACGACGGCGGCGCACCGGTCCGGTGCGCCGCCGTCGGGGGTGGCGGGTCAGTTCAGGCCGAGCGATGCCCGGACCACGCCGAGCCCGAAGTACGCGACGAACGCGAGCGCCACGAACCACAGCAGCGGGTGCACCTCGCGGCCGCGGCCCTGGCCCGTGCGGATCACCGCGTAGGCCACCACGCCGGCGCCGATGCCGTTGACGATCGAGTAGGTGAACGGCATGAGGATGAACGTGAGGAACGCGGGGAAGGCCGCGCCCGGGTCGGACCAGTCGATCTGCACCACGTGCTGGCACATCATGAACCCGACCACCACGAGCGCGGGGGCCACGGCCTCGAACGGCACGAGGTGGATGAGCGGGGAGAGGAACACGGCTGCCAGGAAGAAGAGGCCGGTGAACACGGAGGCCAGGCCGGTCCGGGCGCCCTCGCCGATGCCGGTGCCGGACTCCACGAAGATCTGGTGTGCCGAGCCGGAGGCGCCGCCGCCCACGGCGACCGCGAGCGCGTCCGCGGCGAGCACCCGGTTCAGGTCGGGGATGGAGCCGTCCGGGTTCACGGTGCCGGCCTCGCGGGCCAGGCCCACGGAGACGCCCATCGCGTCGAAGAACACGGAGAGCAGGATCGCGAACACGAGCAGGGAGGCCATCAGCCCGCCCACGGAGGTGAAGGCGCCGAACAGGTCCACGCTGCCGAGCAGGTGCAGGTCCGGGGCGGTCCACTCGGGCAGGGAGGGGGCGATCAGGGACCAGCCGGTGGGCACGGCGTTCCCGTCGGCGTCCACGGAGGGGCCGATGTGGAACACGGCCTCCAGCACGTTGGCGAGGATCGTCGCCGCGACGATGCCGATCAGGATGGCGCCGCGCACCTTGCGGATCACGAGGACCGCGGTCAGCAGCAGCCCGACGACGAAGACCAGCACGGGCCAGCCCTCGAGCTCGCCGCCCGTGCCCAGGCCCACCGGGACCGTGGTGTCGGCGGCGTCCGGCAGCCGCCGCACGAACCCGGCGTTGACGAGGCCGATCAGTGCGATGAACAGGCCGATGCCCACCACGATGCCGGACTTCAGCGCCTCCGGGACCGCGTCGAACACGGCACGGCGGAAGCCGGTCACCACGAGCAGCAGCATCACGAGACCGGCGAGGGTGACGAGGCCCATCAGCTGGGGCCAGGTGAGCCCCGGCGTCGTGGCGATGGTGATGGAGACGAACGCGGAGACGCCCAGGCCCGCGGCCACCGCGAACGGGTGCCGCGCCCACACGCCCATGACGATGGTCATGACGCCCGCCACGAGCGCGGTGACGGCGGCCACGGCGGGGATGCCCAGGGTGTTCCCGGCCGAGTCGGGCCCGGACAGGATCAGCGGGTTCAGCACCACGATGTAGCTCATCGCCAGGAACGTGGCGAGGCCGCCGCGGAACTCCTGGCCCACCGACGAGCCGCGCTCGGTGATGCGGAAGTACCGGTCCAGGGCGCCGCGGGCAGCGGCGGGGGACGGGGCGGGCGAGGGCGGTGGAGAGGCGGTGCGGGAGGCCATGGCACCAGCGTAGTGACCCGGTCCCACGACGATCGCGCGCGTGCCGTCCCGCTACGCTCGCGGGCATGCGTCCCCGCTCCGCCTCCGCCGCCCGCACCCGGGAGGCGCTGCGCGACGCCGTGCAGATCTACGCCCCCTCCACCGTCTACGCCGTCGGCCTGGGCGCCATGACGCCCGCGCTCGCGGTGGCGGCGCTGGCCCTCGGCCTGGACGCGGCGCGGGCGGCTGCCGTCGTGCTGCTGGTGGGGCTCGGCTCGCTCGTGGCCAACGGGCCGGCCTCGGCGCTCGCGGCCCGGGCGGGGGAGCGGGTCACCATGGTCGTCTCCGCCGGGCTCGGCACGGTCGGCGCGGGTCTGGCCTGGGCGACGACGGCCGGGGTGTCCTCCGGGCCGTCGGCGGCGGGGGTGGCCGAACCGGGGCGGTTGGCGCTGTTCCTGGCCGCGGTGCTCGCCGTGGGCATGGCCGGGGCCGGGTTCAACCTGGCCCGCCAGGCGTACCTGGCGGTGGCGGTGCCGGCCACGCACCGGGCCCGCGCGATGTCCACGCTCGGCGGGACCGTGCGGATCGGGACGTTCCTGGGCCCGTTCCTGGGTGCCGCCGCGCAGGCCCCGCTCGGGCTGGACGGCGCGTTCGCCGCGGCCGCCGCGGCCATGGCCGTCGGCGCCCTGCTGTGCCTGCGGATCCGGGATCTGCCGGTGCCGGCGTCCGATCCGGCGGCGGGGGAGGAGCCCGGCCCGGCCGGTCGACCCCGGCTGCGGGACGTGGCGCGCGCCCGGCGCGGGGCGTTGCTCACGGCCGGCTTCGGTGTCGTGGCCGTCTCCGCCGCCCGCGCGGCGCGCAACGCCGTCATCCCGCTGTGGGCCACGCACCTGGGCCTGGACGCGGCGACGGCGTCGCTCGTCTTCGGCCTGGCCGGCGCGGCGGACCTGCTGCTCTTCTACCCCTCGGGCCGGCTCATGGACCGCTTCGGCCGGCGCGCCGTGGCGGTGCCGTGCCTGACCCTGCTGGGGGCGGGGTTCCTGGCGATCAGCCTCACCCGGGAGCCGACGGCGTTCGCGGCGGCGGCGGTGCTGCTGGGCATCGGCAACGGCTTCGGCGCGGGGATCGTGATGACCCTCGGGGCGGACCACTCGCCGCCGAACGCGCGCGCCCCGTTCCTCGGTCTGTGGCGCTCGATGTCCGACGCGGGGATGCTCGCCGGGCCGCTGCTGCTCTCCGGGGCGACCGCCGCGGCCGGGCTGGCCGTCGGCGTCGGCTCCCTCGCGGTCGTCTGCGGTGTCGGAGCGGTCGTGTTCGCCGCGGTGCTGCCGCGCGGGCCGGGGGCTGTGGCGGACCCGCCGCCCGTCGTCGTGCGCTCGCGCTGACCGGGGCGCCGGACCGTCGGCTCAGTCGGCGGTCTCGTCCGGGGGGATGGTCTGCCCGGAGGCCTGGTCGTCGAAGACCATGTACGTCTGCGTGTCGACGACGCTCGGCAGGGTCTGCAGTTCGTCGAAGATCACACGGCGCAGGTCGGCGGGGTCCCGCGCGCGGACCAGCAGGATCACGTCCATGTTCCCGCCCACGAGGGAGACGTGGGAGACCTCGGGGATGGCCAGAAGCGTGGCGCGCAGCTCTCGCCAGTCGTGCTGACGCAGCTTCATGGTCACGTGGGCGGAGGCCCCGAAGCCGACCTTGACGGGGTCGACCCGCACGGTGAAGCCTGTGATCACGCCCGCGTCCTGCAGGCGGTTCAGACGCGAGTAGCAGTGCGCGCGGGAGATGTGCACGCGCTCGGCCAGGGCCGCGACGGACATCCGCCCGTCCTGCGTCAGTTCGCGGACGATCGCGCGGTCCACGCGGTCCAGCGGCTCGGCGGCCATGGCTCCTCCTGGGGCGGGGCGGACGGGGTCGGCCACGCGGCGGCGGACCGTCTACGTGGCACGAGTCACAATAGCAGTTCGTCCGATGGAGTGCCTGGTTTGCACCCGATTGTCTCGTGATCACGGGCGAGCGCGCGACACATTGATCCTCTTGGGCACACTGAAGGCCACAGATCGAGAGGACCCGCCATGAGTGACCCCACCCCCGCCGTGCCCGGGGCCGTCCGGACCGACGAGGCCGAGACCCGCCCGAACGCCGGCGCCGCCTTCGGCATCTCCCTCGAGGAGTACCTGCTCCCCGCCGCCCGCCGCATCCAGCTGATCGGCGAGGACGGCACTCTGCTGGCCCCGGAGGAGCAGGGCACCGAGCCCGGCCACGAGTATCCCCTGCCCTCCGACGAGGAGCTGCTGGCCGCCTACCGCCACCTCGTCATCGGCCGCCGCGTCAACGACCAGGCCTACGCCCTGGTGCGCCAGGGTCGCATGGCCGTCTATCCGTCCTCGCATGGCCAGGAGGCCTCCGAGGTCGCCGCCGCCGTCTGCCTGGGCGAGGACGACTGGCTGTTCCCGACCTACCGCGACACCGTGGCCGTGATCGCCCGCGGCGTCCCGCCGCTCGAGGTGATGGTGGCCTACCAGGGCACCTGGCATCAGGGCTACGACCCCCAGAAGCACCACGTCTCCATCCAGTCCACGCCCCTGACCACCCAGATGCTGCACGCCGTCGGGATGGCCAAGGCCGCCCGCCTGCGCGGCGAGGAGGTCGTGTGCCTGGCCATGGTCGGCGACGGCGGCACCTCCGAGGGCGACTTCCACGAGGCGCTGAACTTCGCGGCCGTGTTCAAGCTGCCGGTGATCTTCTTCGTGCAGAACAACAAGTTCGCCATCTCCGTGCCGTTCGCCAAGCAGTCGGCCGCCCCGTCCCTGGCCCACAAGGCCGTGGGCTACGGCCTGGCCGGCGAGCGCGTGGACGGCAACGACCTCGGCGCCCTGCTGGCCGTGCTGGGCCGCGCCGTGGAGCTGTGCCGGCAGGGCCAGGGCCCCTTCCTCGTGGAGGCGGACACCTACCGCATGCAGGCGCACACCAACACGGACGACCCCTCGCGCTACCGCGACGAGGCCGAGGTGAAGGAGTGGGAGGCGCGCGACCCGCTGCGCCGCATGACCGCCTACCTCGAGTCCACCGGTGCCCTCACCGAGGAGGTCTCGGCCCAGATCGCCCGCGACGCCGAGGACGTCGCGCAGCAGCTGCGTGACGCCATGAACGCCGAGACGGAGCTCGATCCGCTCGAGCTGTTCGACCACGTCTACTCCGTGCAGACCCCGCAGCTCGCCGCCCAGCGCGCGCAGCTGGCCGAGGAGCTGTCCCGTTCCGAGAACCAGGAGGCCTGAGCATGGCGACCCTGACCTTCGCCGCCGCGCTCAACGCGGCGCTGGCCGACGAGATGGCCGCCGACGACATGGTGGTGGTGTTCGGCGAGGACGTCGGCACCCTCGGCGGCGTCTTCCGCATCACGGACGGGCTGACCGCGCGCTTCGGCGAGGAGCGCTGCTTCGACACCCCGCTGGCCGAGTCCGGCATCGCGGGCATGGCCGTGGGCATGGCCCTCGGCGGCGCCCGCCCCGTGATCGAGATGCAGTTCGACGCGTTCGCGTACCCGGCCTTCGAGCAGATCGCCTCGCACGTGGCCAAGATGCGCAACCGCACCAAGGGCGCCACGCCCATGCCGATCACCATCCGCATCCCCTACGGCGGCGGCATCGGCGGCGTGGAGCACCACTGCGACTCCTCCGAGTCCTACTACGCGCACACCCCGGGCCTGAAGGTGTACACCCCGGCCTCGGTGAAGGACGCGTACATGATGCTGCGCTCGGCCATCCGCCTGGACGACCCGGTGGTCTTCATGGAGCCCAAGAAGATGTACTGGACCAAGGCCGAGCTCGACCTCGATCAGCTGCGCGCCGAGTTCGAGGAGGGCTGGGCCCGCGTCGAGGACAAGAAGGAGCACGGCGAGGCCTGGGCGCGCGCCGCCGTCGTCCGCGAGGGCACGGACGTCACCCTCGTCTCCTACGGCCCCTCCGTCCCCACCTGCCTCGCCGCCGCCCACGCGGCCGCGGAGGAGGGGCTCTCGGTGGAGGTCGTGGACCTGCGCACCGTGAACCCGCTGGACGAGGACACGATGGCCGCCTCGGTCGCCAAGACCGGCCGCGCCGTCGTCGTCGCCGAGCCGCAGGGCTTCGCGTCCGTGGCCTCCGAGCTGGTGGCCCGGATCCAGCAGCGCTGCTTCCACTCGCTGGCGGCGCCCGTGGGCCGCGTGACCGGCTTCGACATCCCGTTCCCCGCGCCGAAGCTCGAGGAGCACCACCTGCCGAACATCGACCGCATCCTGGACGCGATCGACGACCTGAACTGGGACCTGGACGCCGAGGAGGCCCGCGCATGAGCAACACCTTCCTGCTGCCCGACCTGGGCGAAGGCCTGACCGAGGCCGACATCGTCCGCTGGCTCGTCGCCGAGGGCGACACCGTGGCCGTCGACCAGCCCATGGTCGAGGTCGAGACCGCCAAGGCCCTCGTCGAGGTGCCGAGCCCGTACGCCGGCACCGTGCTGACCCTGCACGGCGCCGAGGGCGAGACCATGGACGTCGGCAGCCCGCTGATCACCATCGGCGCGGCCGGCGAGTCCGGTGAGGGCTCCGCGCCCGCCGCCGGCACCGAGGCCCTGGCCGTCCCGCCGGCCACCGGTGCGGCCGCTGCCGAGGCCGCCCGCCCCGGCGCGCTGAGCTACCGCGAGGAGGAGATGGCCGGCGTCCAGCCGAAGCCGGACAAGGCCCGCGGCGGCGACGGCGACGTCGCCGGCTCCGACGACGAGGCCTCCGGCGCCGTGCTCATCGGCTACGGCACCTCCGGCCACAGGGCCACCTCCCGCAGCCGTCCGTCCAAGCGCGGCCGCGGCGCCGCCCGCCCGACACCGGCCCCCACGGCCGGGGCCGGCGCCCCGCGCGTGACCTCCCCGATCGTCCGCAAGCTCGCCCGCGAGAAGGGCGTGGACGTGGCCGCGCTGACCGGCACGGGCCCGGACGGCCTGATCACCCGCGCCGACGTGCTCGCCGCGGCCGAGGGCTCCGCCCCGCAGGCCGCCCCGGCCCAGGCCCCGTTGGTCGCAGCCGTCCCGGCGGCCGAGGCCGCCGCGCAGCCGGGCGCCGTGGACGGGCGGACCGGCCTGGCCGTCGTCGCCCGCACCCCGATCTCGGGGGTGCGCAAGGTGATCGCGGACCAGCTCTCCCGCTCGCGCCGCGAGGTCCCGGAGGTCACGGCGTGGCTGGACGTGGACGTCACCGCCCTGCTCGAGCTGCGGGCCTCGCTCAAGGCGAAGGACTCGGAGAACGCGCCCTCGCTGCTCGGCCTGATTGCCCGCTTCACCCTGGCCGGCCTGCGCCGGTACCCGGTGATGAACGCGCGCATCGAGGCGGGGGCGGACGGCAAGGACGAGATTGTGGAGGTCGACGGCGTCCACCTCGGCCTGGCCGTGCAGACCGACCGCGGCCTCATGGTGCCGTCCGTCGAGCACGCGGAGAAGCTGTCCGCGGACGAGCTCACCGCCGCGGTCAACGACACCGTCAGCCGCGCCCGCGCGGGCCGGGCCGCCCCGGCCGAGCTCACCCGCGGCACGTTCACGCTGAACAACTACGGCCCGCTGGGCACGGACGGCGCCACGCCGATCATCAACGTGCCCGAGGTCGGGATGCTCGGCATCGGCCGGATCATCGACCGCCCGTGGGTCGTGGACGGGGAGATCGTGGTCCGCAAGGTCACCGAGATGACCGTGACCTTCGACCACCGCGTCACCGACGGCGCCACCGCGAGCGCGTTCCTCACGTTCGTGGCGGACTGCCTCCACGACCCGACGGCGGCCCTCGCCCGGATCTGATCCGGACGATCCCCGCCCGCCCCGACCCCGGACGAGCCCTGCGATGTGGCGGCCATACCTCGCGGAAGGCCGCCACATCGCAGGGCTCGTCGCGTGGTGGGGGTGCGGTGAGCGTGCGGGGAGGGGTCAGTCCGCGCGGCCGCGGCGAAAGGCCGTGCCGAGCGCGCCCCACAGCAGGACCGCGGGGGAGGCGCTGAGCAGGATCCCGGCCGGCTCGGCCGCCGGGTGGGGGCCTGCGCCGCTGGTCGCGGGGGTGTCGAGGGTGAGGGCCAGCAGCGTCAGCCCGGCCGCCAGGCCCGCGACGCCCAGGGACCAGAGCGTGGCCTCCACGCCGCGGGCGCCGCGCGGTACGGGCCGCGGTGCGCCGTCGTACCGGGCGAACGGCACGGCGAGCAGGCCCCAGGCGGCGGACACGAGCGCCGCGGCGGCCATGTCCGACGGCCGGTGCCAGGCCTCCGTGTAGGCGACGGCGCCGGTGCAGGAGCTCACCACGGCGCCGAGGACGGTGGTGAGAGGTCGCCACCGGGCGGGCACGAGCAGCAGCGCGGCCACCGCGGCGCCCGTCGCGAGCGTCATGTGGCCCGAGGGCAGTGAGTTGCCGCCGGACCACGGGACCCCGTCGGCGTGCTCGGGCCGCGGAAGCGCCGCCTTGAGCAGCTGCGTGGTGAGGTTGGACCCGGCCAGCACGAGGAGGGCGAGCAGCCCCCGCCGCCGCCACCGGGCCACGGCGAGCGCGCCGAGCGAGGCCAGCGCCATGCCGACCGCCAACGCGAGCGGCAGGATCCGCACCACCTGGGAGGTCACGTCCGGCACGGTGTCCGCGTAGCGCTCCTCGACGGCGCGGAACACCTGGTACTCGAGCACCTGGCCGGCGGAGGACCACACCAGGGCGGCGTAGACCAGCACGACGCCGGCCACGCACGCGGCCAGCGCCAGCCACCACGTCCACGAGGGGAGGCGGCGCGGGGCGCGGGGTCATGCAGGCTTCATCGGACGGTCACGCCCCCGTCGCCGTCCCGTCCTCCGCGCCCCGGAGCCGCCTGCCTAGCCTGGGGCCATGACCCGCGTGCCCCCCGCCCACGGACATCGCCCGGCCCTCCGCGACTCCACCGGCTCGGCGCCCGGCCCGGGCGTCGAACCGGGCGCCCGGCCCCGTCTCTCGGCCGAGGACCTGCTGGCCGCCCGGGACGCCCTGGCCCCGTTCGGCCGGCTGAGCCGGCAGGAGCCCATCGAGTGGGCCGCCGAGGAGCCCCTCGCCCCGGACCTGGCCGACTTCTACCGCTACGTGGGGCCGGAGTGGCTGGAGATCGACACCCTCGGCCTGCCCGTGATGTTCTTCCCGCTGGACCGCCTGTGGGACGAGCAGGCCGGCTACCGGTGGAACCACCGCACCGGTGCGCTGCTGGTGGACTGGAACGACGACTGGACCGTGGTGGCCAAGCAGGGCGCCGACCCGTTCATCCACGCGGCCTCCACCGGTCAGGTGCTCATGGCCCCGGGAGACGAGGGCTGGGAGGACCGCCTGGACGAGCCGCGACCGGTCTTCCGGGACCTCACCGAGATGACCCGCGCGCTCGCGGCCGTGGGCACGGCGTGGGCGCGCTTCGACGACCCGTTCACCGCCGACTGGCATCTCACCGAGGAGGTGACGGCCGCCGTCGTCGCCGGCCTGGAGGGGGTGCTCGGCGCCCACGACCGCGCCGTGGACCTGGCCCGCGCCCTCGGCTACCTCCGCGCCGTCTGAGCCTCGGCGCCGTCCCGGGCGCCCCACGCTGCCGGCGCCCGTCGGAACGGGAGCCGAGCGCCCTTCCTACACTGGCCGCATGAGCACCGCCCCCGCCCTGCCCCCGCTGCCCGGCGCGCCGGGCGGTCCCGCCCTGCCGAGCGTCGAGGAGCTGCTGGCCGACGCCGTCGCGGTCGCCCTGCCGATGCGCGTGAGGTTCCGCGGCACGGACCTGCGCCACGCCCTGCTGCTGCGCGGCCCGGCGGGCTGGGCCGAGTTCTCCCCGTTCCCGGAGTACGGTCCGCACGAGTGCGCCGCGTGGCTGGCCGCCGCGATCGAGGCCGGCTGGCAGGGCTGGCCCGCCCCGGTCCGCCAGACCGTCCCCGTCAACGCCACCGTGCCCGCGGTGGCCGCGGACGACGTCGAGGCCGTCCTGGCCCGCTACGGCGACGGCATCACCGCGGTCAAGGTCAAGGTGGCCGAGCACGGACCCGAGGGCGGTCTCGTCCCCGGCGGCCGCGAGGCCGACCTGGCCCGCGTGCGGCGGGTGCGCGCGCTGCTGCCCCACGCGCAGGTCCGCGTCGACGCCAACGCCGGCTGGACGCCCGCCGAGGCCGTCGACGTGCTCACCGCGCTGGCCGACGTCGGCCTCGAGTACGCGGAGCAGCCCGTGCCCGGCATCACCGCCCTCGCGGAGGTCCGCGCGGAGCTGCGCGCCCGGGGCGTCCCCACCCCGATCGCCGCGGACGAGGCGGTCCGCAAGGCCGAGGACCCGCTCGCCGTCGCGGCCGCCGGGGCCGCGGACCTGATCGTGGTGAAGGTCCAGCCGCTCGGGGGCGTGCGCCGCGCCGCGGCGATCGTGGCGGCCGCGGGGCTGCCCGCGGTGGTCTCCTCCGCGCTGGACACCTCCGTGGGCATCGCCGGCGGCGCCGCGCTCGCCGCCTGCCTGCCGTCCCTGCCGCACGCGTGCGGGCTCGGCACCGCGGCCCTCTTCGAGCACGACGTCGTCGCCCCGGCCTGGCGCCCGCGCGCGGGGGCCCTCCCGGCACCGGGGGAGCGGGCACCCGCCCCCGACCCGGAGCTGCTCGACCGCATCCGGGCGGACGGGACGCGGCAGGCGTGGTGGGCCGACCGCCTGCGCGCGGCCCACGCGGTGCTGGCCGCGCAGGGCTGACGAGCCCGCCCGGTCCCCGTCGACGCGGGGCATGTGAGCCGGATTACAGCATGTCGACGGGGCGAAATCCGGCGGCCGGGAAGAGTTCAACTCGCGGCCACCTGGGCGTGGCTCGCCGCTCGGAGCGAGGGGCCAAGGTGATGGCGGCCCCGGCCGGTCTCACCCCGGGGTCGTCTCCGGCCCGGCACCGGACCCCGGACCATCCCCACGACGCGAAGGACCCCGTCATGCTGAAGCGCCTCCTCCCCATGGCCGGCCACACCCGTGGCAACCGCTCCGCCGTCACGTGCGAGCTCAAGTGCGGCAACGCGTGCGCCCACCCGGTGCCCAACACCTCGGCGAACCCGACCTTCCAGCAGATCGCGGAGACCGCCATCTCGCGCCGCTCCGCCCTGGTCGGCGGCACCGGTCTCGCCGCCGCCGTCGTCATCGGCTCCCAGGTGGCCCAGGCCCCCGAGGCGCTCGCGGACAACGGCCGGCGCCCGACCGGCGGCGGCAAGCTCCCCTTCGAGCCCATCGCGCCGGTGAGCCGCACCGTGGACACCATGACCGTGCCGGAGGGCTACGACTGGGGCACCGTGATCCGCTGGGGCGACCCGCTGTTCGCCGACTCCCCGGAGTTCGACATCGAGCACCAGACCGGTGCGTCGCAGGCCGCCCAGTTCGGCTACAACAACGACTACCTGAACATCATCACCGACGGCGGCAACGACCGCTCCGGCTACCTCGTCTCCAACCACGAGTACACCAACGAGAACATCATGTTCTCCCCGGAGTACATCGCCTCGAACTTCGAGGACGTCGTCAACGTCGGCCTCCAGGCCCACGGCCTGTCCATCGTGGACCTCAAGCGCGCCAAGCGCGGCGCCCCGTGGGAGTACGTCCGCGGCGGCCGCCGCAACCGCCGCATCACCGGCACCACCGAGTTCGAGGTCCGCGGCCCGGCCGCCGGCCACGCGCTGCTCACGACCGTCGAGGACCCGACCGGCACCCGCGTGCTGGGCACCCTGAACAACTGCGCCGGCGGCACCACCCCGTGGGGCACCGTGCTCTCCGGCGAGGAGAACTTCAACCAGTACTTCAAGGGCCGCGGCACGGCCGAGGAGAAGCGCTACGGCATCTCCGCCGCCGCCACCAGCCGCGGCTGGGAGAAGGTCCACGACCGCTTCGACCTGACCAAGCCCGGCTACGAGAACGAGGCCAACCGCTTCGGCTGGGTCGTCGAGATCGACCCCGAGGACCCGACCTCCACGCCCGTGAAGCACACCCTCCTGGGCCGCTTCAAGCACGAGGCCGGCACCGCCGTGATCTCCCCGTCCGGCCACGCCGTGGTCTACTCCGGCGACGACGAGCGCCACGACTACCTGTACAAGTTCGTCTCCGCCGAGAAGGTCCGCGAGGGCGACAAGAAGCACAACATGCGCCTGATGGACAAGGGCACCCTCTACGTGGCCAAGTTCTCCGGCGACTCCCCGGCCGCCCAGATCGACGGCAGGGGCACCCTGCCCTCGGACGGCGCCTTCGACGGCTCCGGCGAGTGGATCGCCCTGGCCGACGAGAAGACGTCCTTCGTCCCGGGCATGTCCCTGGCCGAGGTCCTCGTCTACACCCGCCTCGCGGCAGACAAGATGGGCGCCACCAAGATGGACCGCCCGGAGGACGTCGAGACCAACCCGGTCACCGGCAAGGTCTACGCGGCCCTGACCAACAACACCAAGCGCACCGCCGTGGACGAGGCCAACCCGGTCATCGGCAACCGCGACGGCCACGTCATCGAGATCACCGAGCGGGGCGGGGATCACACCTCCACCACCTTCACCTGGGTCATCCTGCTGCTCGCCGGCGACCCGGCGGTCTCCTCCTCGGCCTACTTCGCCGGCTACCCGAAGGAGAAGGTCTCCCCGATCTCCTGCCCGGACAACCTGGCGTTCGACTCCGAGGGCAACCTCTGGATCTCCACCGACGGCCAGCCCGGCACCATCGGCTACGCCGACGCGCTGCACAAGGTCACCCTCGACGGCGCCGAGCGCGGCCGCGTCCAGCAGTTCCTCGCCGTCCCCCGCGACGCCGAGACCTGCGGCCCCGTGATCCACGACCGCGACAACTCCGTGTTCGTCAACGTCCAGCACCCGGGCGAGGACGGCACCTGGGGCGCGCACACCTCCTCCTTCCCGGACTTCCTGAGCCCGACCGGCCCGGTCCAGGTGGGCGACAAGGTCGCGGCCCCGCGTCCGTGCGTCGTCCAGGTGTTCAACGCCACCGGGAACAACGGCATCGGCAAGGGCGCCGGCAAGGAGAAGGGCAACAAGGGCAAGGGCAACGGCAACGGCAACGGCAAGGGCAACGGCAAGGGCAACGGCAACGGCAAGGGCCCGAAGGGCTGACCCCCGCCTCCGCGAGGACCCTCGACGAGGCCGTCACGGCCGGCGCCACCGCGTCACCGTGGCGGCCTCGCCGCGTCCGGGGCCCGTCCGCGCCCGGGCCTAGACTGGTGGCCACCATGACCTCCGTCGACTCCCTCTCCGTGGCGCGCGCCGTCGCCACCGCCCTGATCGACGCCGGCATGCGGGACGCGGTGGTCTGCCCCGGCTCCCGCTCCGCCCCGCTGGCCTACGCGCTCGCGGCCCTCGAGCGCGCCGGCGAGGTCCGCCTGCACGTGCGGGTGGACGAGCGCTCGGCCGGCTTCCTCGCCCACGGGCTCTCGCTGGCCTCGGGGCGCCCGGTGGGCGTGCTGACCACCTCGGGCACCGCCGTCGGGAACCTGCTGCCCGCCCTGATGGAGTCCATCCACGCCGGCACGCGCGTGATCGCGCTGACCGCGGATCGTCCGCCCGAGCTGCACGGCACCGGCGCAAACCAGACCACGGGCCAGAGGGATGTGTTCGGCACGCACGTCCGCCATGCCGCCTCCCTCGGCTGCGACGCCGCCGACGGCGTGGATGCCGAGCAGCATCTGCGCCACGTGCGGGCCACCGTGCGCCGGGCCCTGCTGGCGGCCGAGGGGGTCGTCGCGGAGGCCGGTTCCGACGACGGCGCGCCCGGTCCGGTGACGATGGCAGAGGCCCCGGCCGGGCCCGTCCACCTGAACCTGCACTTCCGCGACCCGCTCGTGCCGAGCCCTGAGGAGGCGGCCGCCATGGGCGCCGCCGCCGCGGCGCCGCACACCCCTGCTCCGGCCGTCGCCCCGACCGGCGCGAGCCCGGCCGCCGCCGCGTCGACCTACCGGGCGCCCGGGGCGGTGCTCTCGGGGCTGCCCGAGCTGAACGTCGCCCGCCTGGACCAGCGGCGCACCGTCGTGCTGGCCTGCCACGGCGCCGGCCCCGCGGCCGCGGCCTTCGCGCTGTCCCTGGGCCTGCCCCTGCTGGCCGAGCCGTCGTCGAACGCGCGGTTCTCCGCCAACGCCATCGCCGCCTATCCGCTCCTGCTGGGCGCGGCCGGCGGGCGCGACGCGGACGCACACCCCCTGGCCGCCCGCATCGAACGGGTCGTGCTGTTCGGCCGGCCCACGCTCACCCGGACGGTCAACGCCCTGCTGGCCCGCCCCGACGTCGCCACGGCCCTGCACGCCCCCGAGCCCGCACCGTGGTTCGAGCCGGGCCGGCGCCGGGAGACGCCCGTGGAGACCCTCGAGGAGCTCGCCGCCTTCGCCGGGCAGGGCGAGCCCGGCTGGCTCGCCGCGTGGCAGCACGCCTCGATGCGCGCCCAGGCCGCCGTGGAGGACGCGCTCGTCACCACCGACGCCGGCGACCGGCTCAGCCCGCAGACGGTGGCGCACGTGAGCGCCGCCATGGTCCGGGGTCCGCTCGTGCTGGGCTCGTCCTCGGTGATCCGGGACGTGGACCTGACCTGGCGGCCCCCCTCGGCGCCGGACGCGGAGGTGTACGCCAACCGCGGGCTCGCCGGGATCGACGGGACCGTCTCCACGGCCGCGGGCGTCGCACTGGCGCGCGGACGGCGGACCGTGGCCCTGCTCGGCGACCTCACCGCCCTGCACGAGGCGGGCGGCCTGCTCGTGGGCCCCACCGAGACCGAGCCGGACCTCGACCTCGTGGTCGTCAACGACGACGGCGGGGCGATCTTCGCGAGCCTCGAACACGGGGCCGTGGCCGAGGCGCCCGGCATGGCGGACCCCGTCGAACGGCTCTTCGGCACCCCGCACGGCGTGGACCTGGCCGCCCTGGCCGCCGCGTACGGCCTCCCGCACACGCGGGTCACCGACCGCGTCGACCTCGTCCGGGCCCTGTCCGACCCGGTGCGCGGCCGGCGTCTGCTCGAGGTCCGCTGCGACCGCGCCGACCGCCCGCGCGTCGCCGCCGCCCTGGCCGCGGCGGTGCGCGCCACGTTCCCGCCCGCGTGCCCCGTCCCGGACCCCGCGCCGGACGCCGGCCGCGCACCGGGTCGGACAGGGCGCCCACCGCCGAGCTCGCCGCCGAGGAGGCCCCCCAGTGACCGACACGCCGACGTCGCCCGCGCCCGCCTCGACCCCCGCCGTCGTGCGCCGTGCCGACGTGCTGATCTCCGGCTGCGGCCCCGCCGGCGCCACCGCCGCCGCCCACCTCGCCGCGGCGGGGCTGGACGTGGTGGTGCTCGAGAAGACCGCGCACCCGCGTGAGAAGGTCTGCGGCGACGGCCTGACCCCGCAGGCGGTCCGGGAGCTGCAGCTGCTCGGCGTGCCCCACCGGGGCGAGCCCGGCGACGACGGCGGCTGGCGCGTCATCCGCGGCCTGCGGCTGCGCGCGGGCGAGCGCAGCGTGGACGTGCCGTGGGCACCCACCCAGACGTGGCCGGACTACGCGCTCACGCGCACCCGACGCGATTTCGACGCCCTCCTGGCGGACCTGGCGCGCACCCGCGGCGCCGAGGTCCGCGAGCGGCACGCCGTCACCGGCGTCGTGCGGGACGAGGCCGGACGCGTGGTCGGGCTGGACGCGGAGCTGATCGCGCCGAACGGCCGCAAGACCGGCCAGACCGCCCGCTTCACCGCACCGATCGTGCTCGCGTGCGACGGCGTCTCCGCCCGCGCCGCCGTCTCCGCGGGCCTGCACCGCCGCGAGGACCGGCCCATGGGCGTGGCCGTGCGGGCCTACTACACCGCCGGCGCCGCCGTCGACGGGGCGATCCCCGCCCCGCCCGGCGACCGGGGGGAGTGGATGGAGTCCTGGCTGCGCCTGCCGGACGCCGAGGGCAACCCGCTGCCCGGCTACGGCTGGCTGTTCCCGCTCGCGGACGGCACCGTGAACGTGGGCCTGGGCATCCTGGACACCTCCCCGCAGTTCGGGAAGCTGGACTACCGCGGGCTGCTGAAGTCCTGGACCGGGGCGCTCACCGCGGACTGGGGGATCGCCGAGCAGACGCGCACCTCGCGGATCCTCGGCGCGGCCCTGCCGATGGCGTTCAACCGCACCCCGCAGCACGTGCCGGGCATGCTCCTGGTGGGCGACGCGGCCGGCATGGTGTCCCCGTTCAACGGCGAGGGCATCGGGTTCGCGATGGAGGCGGCCCGCCTCGCCGCGGACCTGGCGGTGCAGGCGCACGCGGCCGGGACCGACGGCGCCGCGGACGCGATCCTGTCCCGTTACCCGGTGATCACCCAGCACCTGTGGGGCCGCCACTTCGCCCTCGGCGCCCGGTTCGCCCGCCTGATCGGCGATCCGCGCGTGATGAAGGCGGCACTGGGCGCCGGGATGGCCGCACCCCCGCTGCTGCGGGCCGCGGTGAAGGTCATGGGCAACACGGTGGACGCGCGGGGCGGCGACGCCGTCGACCGGGCCGTCCGCGTGCTCGAGGCGCTCACCCCCGCGCTGACGACCGCGGGCGGCGCGCCGTTGGGTAGGCTGGCCCGGTGACCACCGCAGACCCCGGCTTCGCCCTGCCCTCCGGCTTCGAACCCCTCGCCGAGCACGGCCGTGTCCTGGAGGTCGTGCTGACCGCGCTCGAGCAGGTCGAGGAGCAGCTGGACACCGCCCTCGGCTTCGACGACCTGTTCTCCGACACCGCCGCCCACCACCTGATGGCCGCCGGCGGCAAGCGGGTCCGTCCGGTCCTGACGGTGCTCGCCTCCCTCCTGGGCGACCCCGCCCTGGCCTCCGGCGAGGTCGCCGACGTGGACGCGCCCGCCCGCCAGGCCGCCGTCGTGATGGAGCTGACGCACCTGGCCACGCTGTACCACGACGACGTGATGGACGAGGCCCCCGTGCGCCGCGGCGCCCCCGCCGCCCACCGGCTGTGGGGCAACTCGGCGGCGATCCTGGCCGGCGACCTGATCTTCGCCCGCGCCTCCCAGCTCATGGCCGAGCTCGGCCCGCGGCCCGTGCAGATCCAGGCGGACACCTTCGAACGCCTCGTGCAGGGCCAGCTGTGGGAGACCCGCGGCCCGGCCGAGGGCGCGGACCCGATCGAGCACTACTACGCGGTGCTCTCCGGCAAGACCGGCTCGCTGATCGCCGCGGCCGGCATGCTCGGCGCGCTGCTGGGCGGGGCCGACGAGGCCGCCGTCCAGGTGATGCGCGCGTACGGCGAGAAGGTGGGCCTGGCCTTCCAGCTCGCCGACGACCTGATCGACCTCACCGGCGACGCCGAGCGGATCGGCAAGGTCCCCGGCACGGACCTGCGCGAGCGCGTGCCCACCCTGACCACGCTGCTGCTGGCCCGCGCGGCGCAGGGCGAGGGGCCGGAGGCGGAGGACGCCCGCCGGGTGCGCGCGCTCGTGGACGGGCCGCTCGACACCGACGAGCAGCTGGCCGCCGCCGTCGCCGCGCTCACGGGCCACCCCGCCATCGACGAGGCGTGGGCGATCACCCGCGGCTGGGCGGAGCAGGCCAAGCAGGCGCTCGCCCCGTTGCCGGACTCCGCCGTGAAGACGGCGCTCGAGGCGTTCGCCGACTACGTGGTCGGGCGCTCGGCCTGACACCGTGGTCCGCGGCTCCGCGGCGTCGCCGCCTCGTTCCGGGGCGGCTGCTCAGTCCAGGCGGGTCGGGGCGGGGTCCAGCGCGGCCGCGAGCTCCCGGGCCTTGAGGGCGCGGACCTCCGGGGCCACCGGGTGGCGCAGCTGCCGGTAGAGCATGTCCCCCTCGAAGCGCGGGAACACGTGCAGGTGGTAGTGCCACACGTGCTGGTTGCCGGCGGGCTCGTTGTGCTGGCGCGTGGAGACCCCCTCCGGGGCCCACGCGCGCTTCATGGCCAGCGCCACCTGCTGGGCCATCAGGGCGATGCGCTGCAGCACGCGCGGGGGCAGGTCGTAGAGGTTCTCGTAGTGCTCGGCCGGGCAGACCATGGCGTGGCCCTCGTGGTCGCCGAACCCGTCCACGGCGATCAGCACGAGCAGGTCCTCGTCCTGGTAGACGGTGTCCCCGAGCTCGCAGCGGTTGCCCGGGTCGGAGACGTCGCCGGCCACGAGCCCGCAGAACGGGCAGACGTAGCCGTCCGGGGCGTGGGAGACCGGGGCGGGCGCGGTCACCGGTCCGGCCCCTCGTCGTCGTCCTCGGGGTCCTCGAAGGTCCACGCGAGCAGGTCCGTCAGGAACTCGCTGAAGGTGCCGCCCTCGTCCTGCCACTCGCCCTCGGGCGCGTCGGCACCGGCGGAGCGCCGCCACACCAGCGGGTCCGGCAACGCCAGGTTGTCCACCGGCAGGCCCCACACGACCGTCTCGTCCGCGTCCTCCAGGAACATGAGGAAGCCGTCCCGCACCTCGAGGTCCTCGGGGTCCCACACGTAGTGGTCCGTCTCCATGAGGTCGCCGCAGTTGCCCAGGGCGAGGTAGAACTCGCGGAGAGCGGCCGGGATCATGAGCCCGGCGCCGAGCTGCTCCGCCGCGGGGGACTGGGCCAGCCGGGCGTCGACGTCGGCGGGGGCGAGGCCGTCGTCCTCGGCCCAGGCGTCGCCCAACAGGTCCGGGACGAGCCGCTGGAAGGCCGGGAGGTACACGGGGGCGGGGGGCTTGGCGGGCATGCCGTCAGTCTAGGCGTGCGCGCCCCGTCTAACCCGGACCGGACGACGCTGCAGGCGGGAGGCGTTCAGCTGGTCCACGGTGAACACCGCCAGGGACAGCCAGATCAGCCCGAAGCCCGCCCAGCGGGCCGCGGGCATCTGCTCGCCGAGCACCGTGACCGCCACGAGGAACTGCAGGATGGGCGCCGTGTACTGCAGCATCCCGAGCGTGGTCAGCGTCAGGGAGCGGGCCGCCGCCGAGAACAGGATGAGCGGAACGGCGGTGAACACGCCGAGCCCGGCCATGAGCCAGAAGTGGCCGGGCCCCTCGGTGACCGTGGTGAGCAGCCCGGCCTGCGCCAGCAGCACGCTGCCCACCACGAACACGGGGATCAGCACCACGGTCTCGGCGGTCATCGCGGTCACTGCGTGCACGGGGGAGGGGAAGCGCTTCTTCACGAAGCCGTAGAGCCCGAACGAGGTGGCCAGCCCGAGCGCGATCCACGGCACCTGCCCCATCGCCGCGGACATCACGACGACGGCGGCCACCGCGATCCCGACGGCCACCCACTGGCCCCGCCGCAGCCGCTCCCCGAGGAAGAGCACGCCGAGCAGGACGTTCACCAGCGGGTTCATGAAGTAGCCCAGCGAGGCCTGGAGCACGTTGCCCGTGGTGACCGAGACCGCGTACAGCAGCCAGTTCACCGCGATGATCCCGGCGGCCAGACCCGTGGTGCCCCAGCGGCCGGGCGTGGCCAGCGCCGTCCCCAGCTCGCGCAGGCGGCGCATCACGGTCAGCAGCAGCAGGCAGAAGATCAGGGCGAAGCCGATGCGCACCACCACGATCTCCAGGGCCCCGGCGGGCGCGAGCATCGCCATGTAGAGCGGCAGCAGGCCCCACACGAAGTAGGCGGTGAAGCCGAGGGCCAGCCCGCGCGGGTCGTCGGCCGGGGCGGGGGAGACGGTGGGCAGGGCACCGGTG
>NZ_LR732370.1:1576078-1594629 GCF_902506395.1 Micrococcus sp. 116 | reverse complement strand
CGGGGGAGGAGGGGCTCACGCGGACCACTGTACGGTCCGGGTGAGCACTCTCACCCAGGTTCCTCCCGGTCACGGCGGTAGACTGGGGGGTCGATCCCGCGCGCCGGCGCCGGGCCCCGCCCTGCGTCCTGCCGGCGTGCCCCGCCGTCGTCGAAAAGGACCCACCCGCCGTGACCGCTCGCCCTGACCGCCCGTTGCGCATCGCCATCATCGGTGCCGGACCCGCCGGGGTGTACACGGCGGACATCCTGACCAAGGAGGAACGGGACTTCCGCGTCAGCATCGACCTGTTCGACCGGTACCCGGCCCCGTTCGGTCTGATCCGCTACGGGGTGGCCCCGGACCACCCGCGCATCAAGGGGATCGTGACCGCTCTGCACAAGGTCATGGACCGCGGGGACATCCGTTTCCTGGGCAACGTGGACTACGGCACGGATCTGAGCCTGGCGGATCTGCGTCGGCACTACGACGCGATCGTGTTCTCCACCGGGGCGGTGCGGGACGCGGCCCTGGACGTGCCGGGGGTGGAGTTGGCCGGCTCGTTCGGTGGCGCGGACTTCGCGTCCTGGTATGACGGGCACCCGGATGTGCCGCGGCACTGGCCGTTGGAGGCCACGCAGGTGGCGGTGATCGGCAACGGGAACGTGGCCCTGGATGTGGCCCGGATCCTGTCCAAGCATGCCGAGGACCTGCTGCCCACCGAGATCCCGGACAACGTGTACCGGGACCTGGCCGCCTCCCCGGTCACGGACGTGCACGTGTTCGGCCGGCGTGGGCCGGCGCAGGTGAAGTTCACCCCGCTGGAGCTGCGGGAGCTGGCGCACTCCCGGGATGTGGACATCGTGTTGTACGAGGAGGACTTCGACTTCGATGAGGCCTCGGAGAAGGCGATCGAGGAGAACAACCAGGTCCGCACCATGGTGGGCACGCTGACGAACTGGCTCATGGAGCAGGAGGACCGTCAGCAGAGCGCCTCGCGTCGGTTGCATCTGCATTTCCTGCAGGCCCCGGAGGAGTTCCTGGACGAGGACGGGGACGGCCGGGTGGACGGTCTGCGGATGCGTCGGATGGAGTTGGACGGTTCCGGTGGGGTCCGTCCGACGGGGGAGACCGTGGACTATCCGGTGCAGGCGGTGTACCGGGCCGTGGGGTATTTCGGTTCGCCCGTGGAGGGGGTGGAGTTCGATGAGGTGCGCGGGGTGATCCCGAACGCGCAGGGCCGGGTCCTGGACGCGGACGGCGCCCCGGTGCCGGGGCTGTACGCCTCGGGGTGGATCAAGCGGGGCCCGGTGGGCCTGATCGGGCACACCAAGGGTGACTCCCTGGAGACGATCACGCATCTGATCGAGGACGAGCCGGGGCTGTGGACGGCCCAGGAGCCCTCCGAGGAGTCGGTGATCGAGCTGCTCGAGTCCCGTGAGGTGCCGTACACCACGTGGGCCGGCTGGCATGCTCTGGATGACCACGAGAAGTCCTTGGGTGCGCAGGCGACGGAGGCCGGTCCGGTGGCGCGGGAGCGGGTGAAGGTCGTGGACCGGGAGGAGATGACCCGCATCTCCCGCGACGGGGCCTCCGTCCCGACCGCCTGATCCGGGGCGGGCCCTGGCCGCCCCGGCGCTAGGCTTCCGGGGTGGCCCGCCTCCTCGTCGACATCACCCCGCTGCGGGTCTCACCCGCCTACCGGCGGCTGTGGCTCGGCAACACGCTCGCGTACGTGGGCACGCAGCTCACGCTCGTGGCGGTGTCCCTCGAGGTGTTCGCCCTGACCGGCTCCTCGTTCGCGGTGGGCCTGCTCGGCCTCGCCGCGCTCGTGCCGCTCGTGGTCGCGGGCCTGTACGGCGGCGCGATCGCGGACCGGCACGACCGCCGCCGCGTCGCACTGACCTCGTCGGCCGTCATGTGGCTGACCACGGTCGGCATCGCCGCGCAGGCCTGGGCCGGGCTCGAGTCGGTGCCGGTGCTGTACGCCCTCGTGGCCCTGCACTCCGGCGCGTCCGGCATCAACCAGCCCACCCGCGGCGCGATCATCCCCGCGCTCGTGGGCCTGCCGCTCGTGCCGGCGGCGAACGCGCTGAACATGATGACGTTCTCCGTGGCCCTGATGGTCGGCCCCGTGCTGGGCGGCGTGCTCGTGGCGGCGGTCGGCTACGCGTGGACCTACTCGATCGACGTCGTCACCTTCCTCGCCGCCCTGTACGCCGTGTGGCGGCTGCCGTCCCTGCCGCCGCAGCGGGGCGAGGCCGCGGCCGCCTCGGGGACGCGCGGGGGCCTGGCCTCGGTGGTCGAGGGCCTGCGCTTCCTCGGCTCGCGACCGAACCTGCGGATGACCTTCCTCGCGGACATCGTGGCCATGACGACGGCGTTCCCGCGCGCCCTGCTGCCCGCCATCGGCGCCGTGGTGCTCGGCGGCGGTGAGGCCGCCGTCGGCGTGCTGCTGGCCGCGATGGCGGCGGGCGCGTTCCTCGCGGGACTGTTCTCCGCCCCGTTCACACGCCTGCATGCGCAGGGCTGGGGCGTGTACGTCTCGATCCTCGTGTGGGGCGCGGCGGTGGCCGCGTTCGGCGGCGTGGTGTGGTGGGCGCAGTCCCTGCCCGACGGCGATCCCCGCCTCACGCTCGCGTTCGCCCTCGCCGCGCTGTGCATGGCGGTGGGCGGGGCCGCGGACTCGCTCTCCGGCGTCTTCCGCGGCTCGATCCTGCAGTCCGCGACCCCGGACCACCTGCGCGGCCGGCTGCAGGGCGTGTTCGTCGTCGTGGTGGCGGGCGGGCCGCGCCTGGGCGAGCTGATCACCGGCGGTGCGTCCGTGGGCCTGGGGGAGGGGCCGACCCTGCTGGCCGGCGGTGTGCTGTGCATGCTCGGCGTGAGCGCGCTGATGCGGTGGCAGCCCGGCTTCCTGCGCTACGACGCACGGAACCCCACGCCCTGAGCGGGCGCGGGGTTCCGTGGCGGTGACGAGGCGGGAGGCTGCGAGCCCGCGACCGCCGAGGAGCGCCGAGCCAGACGTTTCTGCCCGTGAGCCAGATGATTCTGCTGCAGATCGGGCCGCGAAACCGCCGAAACGTCTGGCTCGCGGCAGCCTGAGCCGCCGTCCGCGGGAGGCACCACGACGACGGCGGCCGGCGGGTCAGCGGTCGCGGTCGGCCTGGAGCGTGGCCGGGACCGCGCCACCCAGGCGCGTCCAGTGGCGGACGAGGTCCTCGTCCGGGGCCGCCTGGAGCGACTCGCGGGCCGCCTCCTCCGCCTTCTTGATGCGGCGCTCCAGATTCTGGTCCGCGCCCTCGTAGGCGGCCGCGTGTCGGTGGGAGCGCAGCGATCCGACGTCCTCCGTGCGACGCTCCACCACCGCGAGCTGCTCGGCGATCGCGTCCTGGTTGGCGCGCTGGGCCTTCAGGTTCGCGGGGGCGAGCACCTGGGCCACGAACCCGTGGTCGAGGAGGAGGCCGCGCGGGGCGGCGATGCCGTGACGCAGCGCGAGGTCCACATGGTCGTCGAAGGTCAGGAGCATGGCGGCCTTGGTGAACTTCAGGTCGTCGACCGGGCGGCCGTCCACGCGGGCCCGGGCCCGCGCCCGGCCGATCGTGGTGTCGGCGGACCACACGGCCCCGCGAGGGTCGATCAGGTACAGCATGGGGACTCCTGGTGGGATCGGAGGGGAGGCGGCGTGCGGATCAGCGGAAGTTCACGAACTGCAGGTCCGCGTCCTCGAAGTCCTTGAGCATCGCGATGACCGACTGCAGGTCGTCGCGGGACTTGGAGGACACGCGCAGCTCGTCCCCCTGGATCTGGGCCTTGACGGACTTGGGGCCCTCGTCGCGGATCAGCTTGGTGATCTTCTTCGCGGTGGGCTGGTCGATGCCCTCCTTCATGGTCGCCTCGATGCGGTACTCCTTGCCGGAGGCGAACGGGGCGCCGGCGTCGAGGGACTTGAGGGAGATGCCGCGCTTGACGAGCTTGGACTCGAACACGTCCTTGACGGCCTTGACGCGCTCCTCGGAGGAGGCCTTCATGAGGATCTTCTCGCCGGAGAAGTCGATCTCGGCGCCGACGCCCTTGAAGTCGTAGCGCTGGGCGATCTCCTTCTGCGCCTGGTTCAGGGCGTTGGACACCTCCTGGCTGTCCACCTTGCTGACGACGTCGAACGTGGAATCGCTGGCCACGGGTGCTCTCCTTCAGGGTCTGCGGACGGGGTGCGCCCGTCGACGACGGCCACTGCGGGGCCGCGCGCGGCGCTCTGCGGGCCAGCCTACCGGGGACGACGGACGCGGTCCCGGGTCGATTGGCGGCGTGGCGCAGGGATGCTGTACAGTCGACTCTCGCCCGACCGGTGCGGTCGTCCTCGAGACGCCCAGCAGCCGCCGGGTGGCACGGCAGATTTCCCGAGCGGCCAAAGGGGGCTGACTGTAAATCAGCTGGCACTGCCTTCACTGGTTCGAATCCAGTATCTGCCACCGAAACGAAGACCCCGGGACCACACGGTCCCGGGGTCTTCTGCCGTCCGGGGCCGTGGCACGCCCCGCGTGCCCGCCCCGGGAGGTGGCGGCCTCCCGCCAGGCGACGTAGCCTGCCTGTGGTCCGTGTCACATCCGATGCCCTCTGCGGTCCGGCGGCGGCACGGCCGTGCATCGTGACGCCGTGCGGCGTCGCCCGACCGTCCGCGAGGAGCGCCCGATGACCGAGTCCACCGCCCCCGAGTCCTTCACCCAGGGACCGACCGACGTCGAGCTCCTCGCGCAGACTCTGGCCCAGAACCTCGACGACACCGCCCGCCGGTTCGCCGACCGCGCCGCGCTCCTGGAGTGTGGACCGGACGGGGACCCGGCCACCGGCCGCACCTGGACCTACGGGCAGCTGCGTGAGGAGTCCGTGACGGTGGCCAAGGCGCTCATGGCCGCGGGCTACGAGGCGGGGGACCGGATCGGCATGTGGAGCCCCAACGTCGCCGAGTGGGTCTCGCTGCTCTATGGCGCGGCGCGTGCCGGCGTCATCCTCGTGAACCTCAACCCGGCGTACCGCGCCCACGAGCTGACCTACGTGGTCGAGCAGTGCGACATGCGCGGGCTGGTGGTGGCCCGCGCGGACGCGCGCATGGATCCGCCCGCCACCGCGCGCGTCGTGGCCCGTGAGTCGGCGCCGCACCTGCGCCAGCTGATCATGCTGCCGGCCGGGAGCGGCGAGGACGCCTACGCGCACGTGCAGACCGGCGACGTGGCCGGCCGGCACGCCGCCAATCCCGTGGCCGAGGGCACGTGGGCCGCCTTCCTGGCCGGGGCCGCGCGGGTCTCGGACGAGGACCTGGCCGCGCGCGAGGCCGCCACCCGGCCGGAGGACCCCGTGAACCTGCAGTACACCTCGGGTACCACCGGCTTCCCCAAGGGCGTCACGCTGACGCACCGCAACGTGCTGAACAACGGCTTCCACATCGGTGAGCTGCTGGGCTACACGGAGGAGGACACCGTGGTGATCCCGGTGCCGTTCTTCCACTGCTTCGGCATGGTGATCGGCGTGATCGCCACCGTCTCCCACGGCTCGCTCGCCGTCATCCCGGCGCGCAGCTTCGAGCCGGTCTCCGCGCTGCGGGCCGTGGCCGCCACCGGTGCGACGAGCCTGTACGGCGTGCCGGCGATGTTCATCGCCATGCTCGCCCGGCCCGAGGCGGACGAGCTGGACCTGACGACGCTGCGCACCGGCGTGATGGCCGGCTCCACGTGCCCCGTCGAGGTGATGAAGAAGGTCATCGACCGGTTCCACATGTCCGAGGTCGCCATCTGCTACGGCATGACGGAGACCGCGCCCGTGTCCACCATGACCCGCCGCGACGACTCCCTGGAGGTGCGCACCCAGACCGTCGGCCGCACCATGCCCCACGTGGAGACGAAGATCGTGGACCCCGCCACCGGTGAGGTCGTCCCGCGCGGGGCCACGGGCGAGCTGTGCACCCGCGGCTACTCCGTGATGCTCGGCTACTGGGACGCCCCCGAGAAGACCGCCGAGGTGCTGGACGCCGACGGCTGGATGCACTCCGGCGACCTCGCCTCCATGGACGAGGACGGCTCCGTGCGCATCGAGGGCCGCATCAAGGACCTCGTGATCCGCGGCGGCGAGAACATCTCCCCGCGCGAGGTGGAGGAGTTCCTCTACACCCACCCGGACATCCAGGACGTCCAGGTGGTGGGCGTGCCGGACGAGAAGTACGGCGAGCAGCTCATGGCCTGCGTGATCATGAAGGACGGCGTCGAGCCGCTCACCGTGGACGCCGTCCGCGAGTTCGCCACGGGCCGGATCGCGCACTTCAAGATCCCGGCCTACGTCCGCGTGCTCGACGCCTTCCCCATGACCGTCTCCGGCAAGGTCCGCAAGGTCGAGCTGCGCGAAGAGGGCGCGAAGGTCGTCCAGGCCCAGGCCCACGCCCAGGCCCACGCCCAGGGTGCGGGCTGACGACGACCGTCACCCTCAGGCGGCGGGCAGCGGGAACACGTCCCAGATGGTGCAGACCGCCTCGGGGGCGGCGCCCAGGATCGTGGCACGGTACGTGGTCGACCACGCCCGCGGGTCGGCGTCGCGCAGGCGCCACGTGCCGTCCGCGAGCACCGCGTCCACGAACGCGGAGGTGTCGGCGGGGCTGCCGTCCTCGTGGACCAGGGGGCCGCGACGCAGGGCTTCACCCAGGTCGCCCGCTCGGCCGACGGCGTAGAGCGCGGTCTCGTCCGTGTCCAGCACGAGGCCGCAGTCCTCCTCGAAGGCGGTGATCCAGGCCATCGCGTGCCGCATGGCCTCGTCCGGGTCGGGGTGGCGGGTCACGATGAGCACGGAGCCGCGCTCGCCCGGACGCAGGGAGCCGGGCGTGCCGGGGCCGTGCGGGTCGGGTTCGCGCGGGGCGGCGGCGGTGTGCGGGCGGGGCTCGAAGGCGGTGGTCATGGCGGTCTCCTCCCGGGTGGGGACTCATCAGGGTCCCGGCGGCGCCGCACCGGTCGGAGCGGCATCGCCCACGCTAGGAACCCGGGGCGGGCGGCCGGCCGGACCCGGCCGGGGCTGGGGAGGACACGCCGGGAGCAGCGGCCTGTGCAGGAGCGGAGGGGTCGCGCGGACGCGCCGGCACGGCCTCGGCCGGCCCGGCGTCGCGTCAGTGGGCGCGGTGGTCGGCCGGGGCGAGCTTGGGCCCGAACGCCTGCTTGCGCTCTCCGGAGAGCCCGATCATCCGCACCACCCGCTGCCGGTGCCCGGCCCATGGCGCGAGCAGGCGGAGCATCCCGGCGTCGTCGGTCCGGCGTCCCGTGAGGACCTGCCCCACGTACTGCGCCAGGTGGTAGTCGCCCACGGAGACGAGGTCCGCCGCCCCGTGGCTGCGCTGCAGCGCCTCGGCCGTGGTCCACGGCCCGATCCCGGGCACCGACTCCAGGCGCCGGGCCAGCGCGGCCACCCCGGCCGTGTCCCCGGGGGCGACCGCGTCGCCGAGCCGGTCGATGCTCGCGGCCCGCCGGGCGACCTCCAGCATGGTCCGCGACTGGGAGGGCTGCACCCAGGCCCGCGCATGCCAGTCCCACGAGGGGATCCGCAGGACGGCGGCCGGGGTCGGCGGCGGCAGCATCCCCGGCGGCACCGGGCCGGGGGCGGGCCCGTCGTCGTCGATCCGGGCGGCCAGCCGCACGAGGGTGCGCCAGCCGTGCCGCGCCTGGTCGTGGGTGACCTTCTGCTCGAGCACGGCGGTGAGCAGCTGCCGGGACAGCGCGCCCGCCGCCGGCAGCCGCAGCCCGGCCCGCATCCGCCGCGCCTCGCGCACGTGCGGCGGCAGCGCGGGCGCGCCGGAGTCCGGCCGCAGCAGGGCGTCGAAGGCGTCCCAGCCGTCGTCGTGCAGGCCGAGCAGGCGTTCCACGCCGGCGACGGCGGCGCTCGCGCCCGCGCCCCACGCGCGGGCCGTCACCGCGGTGCCGCCCCCTGCGGCCTCCCGGACGCCGGAGACCAGCAACGACGTCGGCCGGCCCGGGCCGTCCGACGC
This sequence comes from Micrococcus sp. 116, assembly GCF_902506395.1. NCBI lineage: Bacteria > Bacillati > Actinomycetota > Actinomycetes > Micrococcales > Micrococcaceae > Micrococcus > Micrococcus sp. 116. The sequence continues at coordinate 1,586,636 of NZ_LR732370.1, read as the reverse complement.
CACGTCCGGGGCGGGGGAGCGCAGAGTGAGCCAGACGCCCTGCGGTGTGGCGCGGACCGTGGGGTCGGCCGCACCGCGCTGCAGGGGGCGCAGGGTGAGCGCGACGTCCACGGGGACGGGCACGCGCACGCGGCGCTCGGCGTCCGGGGCGGTCATGCCCGCACCGTACACCCGGGCCCGGACAGGACGACGTCGGCCGTGACGGCGCGCACGCCGGGCGTTGCCCCGCGTGTCCGGAGCCCTCCTTCGGCGTCCGGCCCCTGGCGTAGCGTGGGGTGCGTGAGTGAAAAGACCCCCGCGCCCACCCCTGCGCAGCCCATGCAGTACGCCGAGAACGTCCTCGAGCTGATCGGGCACACCCCGCTCGTGAAGCTGCACTCCGTGACGGAGGGCATCGAGGCCACCGTCCTGGTGAAGGTCGAGTACCTGAACCCCGGCGGCTCCGTGAAGGACCGCATCGCGCTGAAGATGATCGAGGAGGCCGAGCGCGAGGGCCTGCTCGGCCCGGGCGGCACCGTCGTGGAGCCCACCTCGGGCAACACGGGCGTGGGGCTGGCCCTGGTCTCGCAGCTCAAGGGCTACCGCACCGTGTTCGTCACCCCGGACAAGGTGGGTCAAGAGAAGCGGGACGTGCTCAGCGCGTACGGCGCCGAGCTCGTCGTCACGCCCACCGCCGTGGACCCGACGTCCGAGGAGTCCTACTACGGGGTCGCCGACCGCCTCGTGCGGGAGATCCCCGGGGCCTATCAGCCCAACCAGTTCTTCAACCCCGCCGCCCCGGCCTCCCACTACGAGACCACCGGCCCCGAGATCTGGGAGGACACGGCCGGCCGCGTCACCCACGTCGTGATGGGCGCCGGCACGGGCGGCACCATCACGGGCACCGGCCGCTACCTCAAGGAGGTCTCGGCGGACCGCCCGTCCGGTCCGGTCCGCGTGATCGGCGCGGACCCCAGCGGCTCGGTGTACTCCGGCGGCGCCGGCCGGCCCTACTTCGTCGAGGGTGTCGGCGAGGACATGTGGGTGGACAACTACGACCCCGCGGTCCCGGACGAGGTCATCGCCGTCGAGGACGCCGAGGCCCTGGCCATGACCCGCCGCCTCGCCGCCGAGGAGGGCCTGCTCGTGGGCGGCTCCTCCGGTCTGGCCGTCGTCGCCGGCCTGCGCGCCGCCCGCGAGCTCGGCCCGGAGGACGTCATGGTGATCGTGCTGCCCGACTCGGGCCGCGGCTACCTCGCCAAGATCTTCAACGACCCGTGGATGGACGAGCGCGGCTTCGACTACGACGTCCGCGAGACCGTGCTGCCGGCGTGGGCGCGCGGGCGCACCCGCTCGGCGGTCCCGCAGATGGACGACGACGGCGCCACGGGGGCCGCCGGCGGGGCCGGCACGCCCGTCGAGGTGCTCGAGCACGCCGACGCCGAGCCGGCGACCCGCGCGGGCGCCCCCGCCGAGGCCGACCGCTGGTCCGCGACGGCGGGGGAGCTGCTGACCGAGAAGGCCGACCTGTTCCCGGGCTCCGTGCCCACCCTCGTCACCGCGGCCCCGACCACCTCGGTGGCGGACGCCGTGGCGACCATGAACCGGTACGGCGTCGACGCCCTGCCCGTGATCCTCGAGCCCCGGCACGACCTGCGGATCGGCGAGGTCCGCGGCACCGTCTCCTCCGCCGCGCTCGCGGACGCCCTCGCCGAGGGGCGGGCCACCGCGCAGACCCCCGTGGCCGACGTCATGGGCCCCGTGCTGCCCTGCCTGGGGGCGCGCACCCCGCTGCGCGCCGTGGCCCGGCGCCTCGCCCAGGACCCCGTGCTGCTGGTGCTCGAGGCCGGCCGCGTCCAGGGCGTCGTCACCCTGCACGACGTCCTCGCCCACGTCACCGCCTGAGGCCGGCCGCACCGGCCGCGCCCGCCCCACCCGACCCGATCTCTCCGAGGAGGCTCCCGAGATGACCGAGCAGAACGTCCACGAGGACCCGCACGCCACCACCCCCGACACCGGCGCCGAAGACGCCGCCGCCCACCCCCAGGGGGGAGGCTTCGGCACGCGCGCCGTGCACGCGGGCCAGCACCTGGACGAGGTGTTCGGCGCCGTCGTCCCGCCGATCCACCTCTCGAGCACCTACGCGCCCACGGCCGTCGGCGAGCTGCGGCGCGGCTACGACTACGGCCGCGGCACCAACCCCACCCGGGACGCGCTGCAGGAGCAGCTGGCCGCGCTCGAGGCCGGCGTCGACGAGTCCGGCGCCCCCCGGGCCACCGGCCTCACGTTCGCCTCCGGCCTGGCCGCGGAGACCGCGCTGATCATGGGCGCGGGCCGGCCGGGCATGACGATCGTGCTCGGCAACGACGTGTACGGCGGCTCCTACCGCCTCATCTCCCGCGTGCTCGCCCCGTGGGGCGTGGAGCACGTCGTCGTGGACATGGGGGACGCCGAGCAGGTCGCCGCCGCCGTCGAGCGCGCCGCCGCCGCGGGGCCGGTCATGGTGTGGCTGGAGACCCCGTCGAACCCGATGATGAAGATCTCCGACGTCGCCGCGGTCGCCGAGGCGGCCCACGCGCACGGCGCCCTGCTCGTGGTGGACAACACCTTCGCGACGCCGTACCTGCAGTCCCCGATCGCCCTCGGCGCGGACGTGGTGGTGCACTCCACCACGAAGTACATCGGCGGCCACTCGGACGTGATCGGCGGGGCGCTCGTGATCCCGGACGCCGCACTCGCCGAGCAGGTGAAGTTCCAGCAGTTCGCGGCGGGGGCCGTGAACGGGCCCATGGACGCGTACCTGACCACGCGCGGCCTCAAGACGCTCGGGGTGCGCATGGACCGTCACCAGGCCAACGCCCAGGCGGTCGCCGAGTGGCTCACCGGCCGCGCCGAGGTCTCCCAGGTGCTCTACCCGGGGCTGCCGGACCACCCCGGCCATGAGCTCGCGCAGCGGCAGATGCGCGGTTTCGGCGGCATGGTCTCGCTGCGCCTGTCCGGCGGCGCCGCGGCGGCCCGCCGCGTGGCCGAGTCGACCCGCCTGTTCCAGCTCGCCGAGTCCCTGGGCGGCATCGAGTCGCTGATGAACTACCCGGCGGAGATGACCCACGCCTCCGTGGCCGGCACCGAGCTGGCCGTGCCGGACGACCTGCTGCGCCTGTCGGTGGGCATCGAGGACGCCGAGGACCTCGTGGCGGACCTGGAGCGGGCTCTGGGCAGCCTCTGACCCGCCGACGTCCGCCAGAGGTCTAGCGCACGGGTGGGGAGCACGGGGCGGCGTAGTGTGACGGGCATGACCCTCACCGCCTTCGTCAACGCCCATGTCGTCCCCGTCGCCGCCGAGCCGTTCGACGGCGCCCTGCTCGTCGAGGACGGCCGGATCACCGCGCTCGGCCCCGACGTCGAGGCGCCCGACGGCGCCGAGGTGGTGGACTGCGAGGGGCGCTGGCTGCTGCCCGGCTTCGTGGATGCCCACGTCCACCTCGGCATGCACGCCGAGGGCGAGGTCGGTGCGACCGCGGACGTCAACGAGATGACGGACCCGGTGATGGCCGGGGTGCGGGCGATCGACGCCGTCGACCCGAACGAGCCGGGCTGGAAGGACGCCCTGGCCGGCGGGGTGACCACCGTGAACGTGAACCCCGGCTCGGGCAACCCGATCGGCGGCCAGGCGGTGGCGCTGCACACCCACGGACGCACCGTGGACGAGATGGTGCTGCGCAGTCCCTCGGGCGTGAAGTCCGCCCTCGGCGAGAACCCCAAGAACGTCTACAAGGAGAAGGGCCGCACCCCGTCCACGCGGCTGGGCACCGCCCTCGTGATCCGCGAGGCGTTCCTGCGGGCGCAGGGCTACATGGCCCGCCGCGCGGAGGCCGAGCGCGAGGACAAGCCCTTCACCCGCGACCCCCACCTCGACGCCCTCGCCCTCGTCCTGGAGCGCACGATCCCCTGGCGCCAGCACTGCCACCGCACCGACGACGTCGCCACCGCCCTGCGCCTGGCCGACGAGTTCGGCTACGACCTCGTCCTGGACCACGGCACCGAGGCGCACCCGCTGGCCGACCAGCTCGCGGCCCGCGGCGTGCCGGTGCTGATCGGCCCGCTGTTCACCACCAAGTCCAAGCCGGAGCTGCGGGGCCGCTCGATGCGCAACCCGGGCCGTCTGGCGCGGGCCGGCGTCGAGATCAGCATCATCACCGACCACCCGGTGGTGCCCATCGACTTCCTCGTCTACCAGGCGGCGCTGTCGGTGAAGGAGGGCCTGGACCGGGAGACCGCCCTGCGCGCCATCACCCTGCATCCCGCGCGCGTGCTGGGGCTGGACGACCGCATCGGCTCCCTCGAGGTGGGCAAGGATGCCGACCTGGTGCTCTGGTCCGGCGACCCGCTCGATGTCATGCAGCGGGCCCTGCGCGTGTGGATCGGCGGCCGTCAGGTCATGGAGTACGACCTCGCCACGGCCCGGCCCGTCGTCGCCTCCGCCCGTCCCGTGGAGGACTGAGCGGCGCCGCCGCCCGGCGGCGGGGGCGGGACGCGCGGGCTCAGCGCCGCACGCGCGAGCGCACGGGCGGCAGCCAGACGAGCGCGGCGCCCAGGAGCATCACGACGGCGAGGATGATCAGCAGGCCGTTGGCCCGCAGGAACGCGGGGGCGGCCAGCAGGACGGCGATGAACGTCAGGGTCCCGATCGCCGAACGACGGCGGCGCAGCAGACCGATCCAGCCCCACAGGGACGCCGCGGCCAGCAGGGCGACGGCGGTGCCCATCGTGAACTGCCCCGTCGCGCCGCCCAGCACGCCCACCGACTCCATGCCGGTGAGCGGATCGATGACGGGCTCGCCGCTGTCCTGTGCGCGGGCCCCGTTCCAGAGGAACGCGCCCGCGATGCCGATCAGCACCACGGTGACCGCGAGCCAGTAGAGGCGCGCGACCTTCAGGAGCGGGTGGACGAGGCCGGCGTCGGACTCGGCCGCGTCCCGCGCGACCAGGTCGCGCTCGCGGTCCGCGCGGCGCCGTTCCAGGCGCTCCTCGTCCTCGGCGGTGAGGCGGGCGCGCTCGGCGCGCAGCCGTGCGTCGTCGGCCCGCTGATTCTCCCGGAAGGACTGGGCGGCGCGGCCGGCGGCCCGGCCGAGCCCGCGGGCGAGGGGGCGGTCTTCGCTGTTCTGGGGCACCTGCCGAGCCTATCGCCCCGGCCGGTGAGCGACCGGGGTGTCCGAGGGCACAGCCCGGCCCGGGATCCGGTGGCGTAGACTGGGCGGACCGGATCCGGTCTCTCCCCCTGTGATGAATGAGCGTGGACGCGTGTGCCACGCCGGACTGCAGATGTCTGTGCAGATGTGTGTGCGGGTCACGAACGTCGTGGCCCTCGGGGGCTGCCGGGTGGACGGAATCATCTGACCCAGCTGGCCCCTGCGCCCCACGACGTCGACCCGCGACCGACGTCCTCCGGCGTGCGCCCGCGCATCCCCACAGGAGGACCCATGTCCGACATCCTCGATCCCCAGACCACCGCCGAGGTCGCCCCCGAGCTCGCCGAGGCGGAGCAGGAGGCCACCGGGACCGTCCCGCAGGTCGACGCCGCCGAGCCCGCCGCCCCCGAGGCCCCGGCCGGGCCCGCCGGCCCCACCTTCCTGGACCTCGGCCTGGACGCCCGCGTGCTGGCCGCCGTCGAGGACCTGGGCTACACCCGCCCCTCGCCGATCCAGGAGGCGACCATCCCGCTGCTGCTGGACGGCCGCGACGTCGTGGGCCTGGCCCAGACCGGCACCGGCAAGACCGGCGCGTTCGCGCTGCCGGCCCTGTCCCGCCTCGCCGAGACCACGGACGTGACCGGGCGCGCGGACACCCCGCAGGTGCTCGCGCTCGCCCCGACCCGCGAGCTCGCCCTCCAGGTGGCCGACGCCTTCGACAGCTACGCCAAGCATCTCGACGACGTCTCCGTGCTCGCGGTCTACGGCGGCTCCCCGTACGGCCCGCAGCTGGCCGGACTGCGCCGGGGCGCGCAGGTCGTCGTCGGCACGCCGGGCCGCGTGATCGACCATCTCGAGCGCGGCTCGCTGGACCTCTCCGACCTGCAGACCCTCGTGCTGGACGAGGCGGACGAGATGCTGCGCATGGGCTTCGCGGAGGAGGTGGACCGCATCCTCGCCTCCACCCCGGACACGAAGCAGACCGCGCTGTTCTCCGCCACCATGCCCCCGGCCATCCGCCGCATCTCCGCCCAGTACCTGAACGCCCCGGAGGAGGTGGCCGTCGCCCGTCAGTCGACGACGTCCGCCACGATCCGCCAGCGCTACCTGCAGGTGGGTCACCAGTGGAAGTTCGAGGCCCTGAGCCGGATCCTCGAGACCGAGGAGCACGACGGCGTCATCGCCTTCGTGCGCACCCGTGCCGGTACCGAGGAGCTCGCCCAGAAGCTCACGCGCGCCGGGTTCAAGGCCGTGGCCATCTCCGGCGACGTCGCCCAGAAGCAGCGCGAGAAGACCGTGGAGGACCTGAAGGCCGGCCGCGTGGACATCCTCGTGGCCACCGACGTCGCCGCCCGCGGCCTGGACGTCGAGCGCATCTCGCACGTGGTCAACTACGACATCCCGCAGGACGCCGAGTCCTACGTGCACCGCATCGGCCGCACCGGCCGCGCCGGCCGACAGGGCGACGCCGTGCTCTTCATGACCCCGCGTGAGCGCTTCCTGCTCAAGCAGATCGAGCGGACCACCCGCCAGCAGGTCGAGGAGATGGCCGTGCCCTCCGTCGCCGACGTCAACGCGGCCCGCAAGCGCCGCTTCGCCGACGGCATCACCCGCACCCTCGAGCGCGCCTCGGAGGAGGAGCTGGCGGTGTTCGGTGAGATCGTCGCCGCGTACGTCGACGAGCACGAGGCCGAGCCGGCGCGCGTGGCCGCCGCACTGGGCATGATGGCCCAGGGCGGCCGCCCGCTGCTGGCCCGCGAGCAGGAGATCCCGTTCGGCGGCGCCCGCGGCCGCAAGGACCGCGACGGCGGCCGCGAGGGTGGGCGCGACGGCGGCCGTGAGCGCGGCACGAGTGACGGCCGCGGCTCGCGTGGCCCGGCCCGGGAGCCCGCGGCCGGCAACGCGACGTACTGGATCGCCGTCGGCCACCAGGACCGCGTGCGGCCGGGCAACATCGTGGGCGCGCTGGCGAACGAGGTGGGCCTGCCCGCCTCCGCCATCGGCGCGATCGACCTGCGCGGCAACCACTCGCTCGTCGAGCTGCCGGCGGACCTGACCTCGGCCCAGCTCGAGGCCGCGGCCAACGCGGAGATCAACGGCCGTCGCCTCGGCCTGCGCAAGGACACCGGTCGCCCGACCCGCGCCGAGCGCGACGGCGAGGACCGCGGCGGCTTCCGCAAGGACCGCGGCGAGCGCGGCGAGCGCGGCGGCTTCCGCGGGGACCGCGACGGCGGCCAGCGCGGCGGGTACCGCAAGGACCGGGACGACCGCGGCTCCCGCGAGGATCGTGGCGGCTTCCGCAAGGACCGGGACGACCGCAGCTTCCGTGGCGACCGCAGGGGACGCCCCGGCGGCCGCAAGCCCCGCTGGGGCGCCCAGGAGCGCTCGGATCGGGGCGCCCGCCGCTGATTCCGCCGGGGTGCCGACCCCGCCGGAGGCCGTGACCGGGGCCGATTTTGCATCGGCCCCGGGGCCCTGGTAGAGTCTCACCTCGTTGCCCCGATAGCTCAGTGGTAGAGCGCCATCTTGGTAAGATGGAGGTCCCGGGATCGATTCCCGGTCGGGGCTCTGACATGAGAGCCCGCCCTCGCGGCGTGAAAACCGTGAGTGCGGGCGTTCTCGTGTCGTGGCGGCGTAGCTCAGCTGGTTAGAGCGCACGACTCATAATCGTGAGGTCGGGGGATCGAGTCCCCCCGCCGCTACGGAATCGGACGGACCCGGTCACCTCCTCGGAGGGGCCGGGTCCTTTCGCGTTCCGGGGCCCGTCCGTCGCCCCGGTAGCCTGGCGGGCATGTCCACGCGTCGCCCCGCCCACCAGCCCACCCGCGGCACCGCCGCGCCCCGCGGCTTCGTCTCCCCGTGGGAGCACGGCTCCCGGCTGTACCGGACCCTCGTGCTGACCGGCTCCGCGCTGTTCCTCGTGGGCATCGTGCTGGCGGTCGTCGGCGGCACCACCGGACGCCTCGCCGTCTCCGGGACCGCCCTGGGCGTGCTCGGCGCGGGCGTCGCCGTTCACCTGTCCGCTCAGCTCGTGCGCTTCCGCCAGGCCGCCCGCCGGCAGGGGGAGCGGCGCCCCGGCCGTTAGGCTGGACGGCAGTCGAGAACCGTCCCGCAGGAGGCCCGAGTTGAGCGTGAACCCCGACGTCGCCGGGCGGAGCTATCCGCCCGCGCCCCCCTTCCAGGTCGGTCGTGAGGCGGTCCGCGGCTTCGCCGAGGCCGTGCAGGCCCAGCATCCCGCGCACCACGACGTCGCGGCCGCCCGGGCCCTGGGACACGCCGACCTGGTCGCCCCCCCGACCTTCGCCGTCGTCATCGCCCAGCGCGCCGAGGCCGCCGTCGTCGCCGATCCCGAGCTGGGCATCGACTTCTCGCGCGTGGTCCACGCGGACGAGCGCTTCGTCCACCACCGCCCGCTGGTGGCCGGGGACGAGGTCGTGGCGACCGTGCGGGTCGAGGCCGTGAAGTCCCTCGGCGGCAACCGCATGGTCACCACCGTCACAGAGATCGCGGATCTGGACGGCGCACCCGTCTCCACCGTCACGTCCACCCTGCTGGTCCGGGGAGAGGAGTCCTGATGAGCACCGCCCCCCGCCTGTCCGACCTCGCCCGGGGCGAGGTGGTCGGCACGCGCACCGTCACGTTCACCCGCGCCGACCTCGTCGCCTACGCGGGTGCCTCCGGCGACCGCAACCCGATCCACTGGTCCCCGTCGTTCGCCGAGCACGTCGGCCTGCCCGGCGTCATCGCCCACGGGATGCTCACCATGGGCGCGGCCGTGCAGCTCGTCTCGGACTGGGCGGGCGACCCGGGCGCCGTCGTCGACTACCAGACCCGCTTCACCGGCATGGTGCCCGTCGCGGACACCACGGGGCGCACGGACGACGACGGCGCGCCCGTCCCCGGCGCCACGCTCGAGGTCGTCGGCACGGTCGGCGCCGTGGACGAGGCCGCCGGGACCGTGCGGATCGACCTGAACGTCACCAACCCGGACGCGGCGAAGCCGCGCGTGCTGACCAAGGCGCAGGCCGTGGTCCGTCTGGCCGACCCCGCGGGGGAGAGCGCGTGAGCGAGCGGCTGGCGGACCACACCACCACCCGCGTCGGCGGGCCTGCGCGCGCGTGGGTCACCGCGCGCACCGAGGCCGAGGCGATCGAGGCCGTGCGCGCCGCCGACGCGGCGGGCGAGCCCCTGTTCGTCCTCGGCGGCGGTTCCAACACCCTCATGGCGGACGCCGGCTTCCCCGGCACCGTCGTGCGGCTGGCCTTCGAGGGCATCCACGTGCTGGACGGGCCGCTGCCCGGCGAGGGCGAGACGCCGCCCGCCGGCGACGGGGCCCGGTCCGCGGACCACGAGGGGGAGGCCGTCGTCGTGCGGGTCGCGGCGGGCCATCCGTGGGACGACGCCGTCGCATGGACCGTGGCGCACGGGCTCGGCGGGATCGAGGCGCTCTCGGGCATCCCGGGCTCGGCCGGCGCGACGCCCGTGCAGAACGTCGGCGCGTACGGCGCGGACGTCTCGCAGGTGCTCGTCGCCCTGCGCGCGTGGGACCGGGAGGCGGGCGACGTCGTCGAGCTGACGCCCGCGGACCTGCGCTTCGGCTACCGCGACTCCGTGATCAAGCGCTCCATGCTGGAGACCGGCGCGCCGAGTCCCCGGTGGATCGTGCTCTCGATCGACCTGCGGCTGCGTCGCGCCTCCTCCGACGCCGAGCCGACGGCGCCGGTCCGCTACGGGCAGCTGGCGGCCGCGCTCGACGTCGAGGAGGGCGCCCATGCCCCGCTCGCGGTGGTCCGCCGCGAGGTGCTGGCCCTGCGCGCCGCCAAGGGGATGGTGTCCGATCCGGCGGACCCGGACACGTGGTCCACGGGCAGCTACTTCACAAACCCGATCGTGCCCGCGTCCGTGCGGGCCTCCCTGCCCGACGGCGCCCCGGCGTTCGCCGCCGGCCAGGCCGAGGACGGGACGCCGCTCGTGAAGCTCTCGGCGGCCTGGCTGATCGATCGCGCGGGCTTCGCGAAGGGCTTCGGGCTGCCCGAGGTCGCCCCCCGCGAGGGCGGGCCGGACGGCCGCGGAGCCGACGGCACCGGCCTGGCCGGGGGCCGCGCGTCGGTGTCCACGAAGCACACCCTCGCCATGACCAACCGCGGCGACGCGACCACCGAGGACGTCCTGACGGTCGCGCGCACCGTGCGCGACGGCGTGCGCGAACGCTTCGGCGTCGAGCTGCACCCCGAGCCGATGATCATCGGCACCAGCCTCTGACCCCTCACTTTCGTTCGGGAAACGGCGCCCTCAGGAGTGCTTTCGTTCGGGAAACGGCGCCCCTTGGCGGGGCGGGCGCCGTTTCCCGAACGACAACGACCGAACACCCGCCGTTTCCCGAACGAAAA
>NZ_LR732370.1:1526420-1575978 GCF_902506395.1 Micrococcus sp. 116 | reverse complement strand
GGTACGGGGGCCGGGGCTGGGCCGGGTGCGCGCCGCCGCGCCGGCGTCGCGGCTCAGAGGTTGCCGGTGGCGATCATCAGCATGCGGCGCACGGGCTCGGCCGCACCCCACAGCAGCTGGTCGCCGACGGTGAACGCCGACAGGTACTCGGGACCCATGTTGAGCTTGCGCAGCCGGCCGACGGGGATCTGCAGGGTGCCGGTCGCGGCGATCGGGGTCAGGTCGGTGACCGTGGCCTCCTTGGTGTTCGGCACCACCTGCACCCACTCGTTGTCCGCGGCGATGATCTGCTCGACCTCGTCCAGCGGCACGTCCCGGGTGAGCTTGAGGGTGAGGGCCTGCGAGTGGGAGCGCATGGCGCCGATCCGCACGCACAGCGAGTCGAACGGGATCCGGTCCGCCCCGGTCAGTCCGAGCACCTTGTTGGTCTCGTCGTAGGCCTTGCGCTCCTCGCGGGAGACGCCGTCGCCCAGGTCGGAGTCGATCCAGGGGATCAGCGAGCCGCCCAGCGGCACGCCGAACTGCGTCGAGTCCAGGCCGTCGCGCTGCAGCTCGATCACCTTGCGGTCGATCTCGAGGATCGCCGACGCCGGATCGGCCAGCTCGGCCCGCACCGCGCCGCCCAGCTCGGCGTACTGGATGAGCAGCTCGCGCATGTGCCGGGCACCGCCGCCGGAGGCCGCCTGGTAGGTCATGGCGGTGCCCCACTCGACCAGGCCCGCCTTGAACAGGCCACCGAGGCCCATGAGCATGCAGGAGACGGTGCAGTTGCCGCCGATGAAGTCCTTCGTCCCGTTCGCCAGGGCGGCGTCGATCACGCCGCGGTTCACGGGGTCCAGTGCGATCACGGAGGTGTCCGCCATGCGCAGGGTGGAGGCGGCGTCGATCCAGATGCCGTCCCAGCCGGCGGCGCGCAGCTTCGGGTACACGGCCTGCGTGTAGTCCCCGCCCTGCGCGGTGAGGATCACGGGCAGGGCCTTGAGCGCGTCCACGTCGTACGCGTCCTGGAGCACGCCCGGGTCACCGGCCATGCCCTCGAGCACGGGCGCGGGACCGCCGGCGTTGGACGTGGAGAAGAAGACGGGATGGATACGGGCGAAGTCGCCCTCCTCGGCCATGCGCTGCAGGAGGACGGACCCCACCATGCCGCGCCAGCCGACCAGGCCCACGGTGGGCACGGCGGCCGCGTCGGGGGCGTTCACAGATGCGGGGGCAGCGGAAGTCATGCCCTCCAGGCTAGCGGCCCTGCTGCGCGCGCTTCCGCTTGTTCCACGCGATGAAACCGCCCACGGCGAACACCTGGGTCAGCACGAGCAGGAACACCAGCCCGGCGATGGTCTTGCCCTGCAGCACGAGGATCAGCCCGAACACGGCGCACACGAACGCCAGCACGGGCAGGACGACGAGCGCGAGGAACGAGACCGCCTGCGGGGAGAGCAGACGCTGGTCGGAGTCGGTCGGGGCCATGTCAGTCGCGTTCCCATCGTTCGAAGCGGTGGCGCGGGCCGGAGGCGGAGTCCAGCCACGCGTCGGGGGCGGGCTCGACGGCGGTGCGCCGCCAGCGGGCGTCGAGCAGCGGGGCGTGCGTGTCGCCGTCGACGTCGGCGTCGATCACGGTCACCTCGGCGCGCGAGGCCACGTCGAGGGCCTGCTCGTAGAGCGTCGCCCCGCCGATCACCCACACGGTGTCACAGCCGTCGGCCTCGGCCGCGGCGGCCAGGGCCGCCCCGAAGTCCGGCACGACGACGGCGCCCGCGGCCCGCAGCTCCGCGCCGGCCTCCTCGGTGGCCGTCAGGGTGCGGGAGACCACGATGTTCGTGCGCCCGGGCAGCGGGCGGAAGCGCGCCGGGAACGACTCCCACGTGCGCCGGCCCATGATCACGGGGTGGCCGTGCGTGTGGGCCCGGAAGTGCGCGAGGTCCTCCGGGACGTGCCACGGCATGGTGCCGTCGCGACCGATGACGCGCTCGGGGGTCTGGGCCCAGATCATGGCGATCACGGGCTCGGTGGGACGGGTGGCCCGGCTCATGGGGTCGCTGCGCATCCTCGGCTCAGACGGCGATCGGCGCCGTGATGGTGGGGTGGTGACGGTAGTCGAGGACCTCGAAGTCCTCGTAGTCGTAGTCGAAGATCGACGCGGGGGTGCGCCGCAGCCGCAGCCGCGGGTACGGGTACGGCTCGCGGGAGAGCTGCTCGCGCACCTGCTCCTCGTGGTTCGCGTAGATGTGCACGTCCCCGCCGGTCCACACGAACTCGCCGGGAGTCAGCCCGGTCTGCTGCGCGACCATCACCGTGAGCAGCGCGTACGAGGCGATGTTGAACGGCACGCCGAGGAACAGGTCCGCCGAGCGCTGGTAGAGCTGGCATGAGAGCCGCCCGGGGGCGCCGTCCTGACCGGGGGAGACGTAGAACTGGAACAGCGCGTGGCACGGCGGCAACGCCATCTCGTCCACCTCGGCGGGGTTCCACGCGGTGACGATGTGCCGGCGCGAGTCGGGGTTCGTCCGGATCTGCTCCACGACCTTGGCGATCTGGTCGATGTGGCCCCCGTCCGGGGTGGGCCACGAGCGCCACTGCACGCCGTAGACGGGGCCGAGCTCGCCGTCCTCGTCCGCCCACTCGTTCCAGATCCGCACGCCGCGCTCCTGGAGCCACCGCACGTTCGAGTCCCCGCGCAGGAACCACAGCAGCTCGAGCGCGACCGACTTGAAGTGCACGCGCTTGGTCGTGATCAGCGGGAAGGACTCGGCCAGGTCGAAGCGCAGCTGGCGGCCGAACACGCTGCGCGTGCCCGTGCCGGTCCGGTCCGTCTTGACGGCCCCGTGGGCCATCACGTCGGCGAGGAGGTCCTCGTAGGGGGTGGGGATGCTCACCCGGCCCACTCTAGCGATCCGAGCGGACGCGCTGAGCGTCGTCGACGGCCCGGCGGAGGCGGGTACCGGCAGGGCAGGGCCCCGCCCCCGGTCAGCCGTGGAAGACCATGTCCTGGTACTCGGGGTAGCGGCGCAGGTAGTCCTCCACGTAGGAGCACTCGGGCACGATCCGGTCACCCTCCGCGCGCAGCCGGTCCAGGACCATGGTCACGAGGGCGCGGGCATAACCGCGGCGGCCGAACTGCTCGTCGATGATGGTGTGCTGCAGGCGCAGGACCACGGTGTCCTCGCCGTCCGCGCCGCGCACGGTCTCCTGGTCGTAGCCGAGGAACCCGATGAAGGTCCCGTCCTGGCGCAGCTCGAAGCGCTGACGGTCCGGGTCCCGGGTCACCGTGAGGCGCTCGTGGACGATCTTCTCGGGCTGGCTCTGGGCGGCGGTGTTCTCCATGACCCGAGCCTAGGGCCGGGGGCGGGCCCGCTCAACGGTGGCCCGGTCGTGCGGGCCGAGGCCGGCGCGGGCGGCTCAGTCGTCCCAGGGGTCGTAGACCTCGACGGCCACCACGTCGCCGTCGAGGTCGAGCGCGCGGTGCGCCACCAGCACAGCGCCGGGCCGCAGCCACGGATCCTCGGTCGGCAGGGCCCGCAGCACGCGGTCCGCCTGGCCGGCGGCCGCGTCCTCGACCACCTCGAACAGGGTCGGCAGCACCGGCCGGTGCGTGCACACGACCAGCGGCCGGGAGCGGCCCATGAGCTCGGCCATCACCTTGCGGGTCTTCTTGGGCTTCTCCCGGGCCGTGGTCTCCGTGAACGCGCCCTTGGTCTTCAGCGGCAGCCGGCTGGACTTCACGAGCGGGGCCAGCGTCTCCACGCAGCGGCGCCACGGGGAGGAGACCAGCCGCTCCGGCCGCCAGGCCGACACGAGGCCCTCGACGGCGAGCGCCTGCCGCCGGCCCGTCGCCGCCAGCGGGCGCTCCTGCTCGGCGCGGGACCACGAGGAGCGGGGCTTGGCCTTGGCGTGGCGCAGCACCAGCAGCGGCACGGTCCGCAGGCGCCCCCGGGAGGCGGCACGCAGCAGCAGGTCGAGCGGTTCGTGATCCGAGTCGTTCGTCAGCAGCCGCCGGGCCTCGTCCGGCCCGACCCAGCGGACCTCGTCCACCTCGTCGCCGTCGGGGAGGGCGCGCTGGCCGTCGACCTCGGCGGCCCAGTACCAGACCTCCTTGCTCTGACGTGCGCCCCGCTTGCCGGGCACCTCGTACGCCGTCACGCACAGCGGGATGCCCGGCCGCAGCTCGAGGCCGACCTCCTCGCGCAGCTCGCGCACCGCGCACTCCGGCAGGGTCTCACCCGGATCGAGCTTGCCCTTGGGCCACGACCAGTCGTCGTAGCGGGGCCGGTGGATCACCATCACCTCGAGGCCGCCGGGCACGCGGCGCCACGGCAGCATGCCGGCGGCCAGCACCTCGGCGCGGGGGCCTTCCGAGACACGGTCCTCCGTGGACCAGCGGGCGACGCGGTCGGCGTGGGACGAGGGCATGGGGCGGGTTCCTCTCGGGGTGCGGCGGCCGCGACGACTGCTGGGGCAGGGCACGGGGCGTGGCCGACCCCGCGGGGGCCGGCCACACCAGGATACGAGGCCGCCGGGATGTGCCCGGCCGGCCCCCGCCCGAGGGTCTCAGGGGCGGCGGTACTGGGCGTCGGCGGCGAACAGCTCGAAGCCGAGGGACGCGTAGAGCGCGACGGCGGCCGTGTTGTCCGCGTCCACGTACAGGTCCACGACGTCGACTCCCTGTTCCGCCATCCGGTGCAGCCCCGCCAGCGTCAGGGCCCGACCGAGGCCGAGGCCCTGGGCGTCGGGGGAGACGCCCACGGCGTACACCTCCCCGACGCGCGGGCCGTCGGCTCCGGCATCCGGCTCCACCTTCGTCCAGTGGAAGCCGAGCAGCCGCCCGTCCGCCTCGCGGGCGGCGAGCAGGAGGCCGTCGGCGTCGAACCAGTCCTCCGCCATGCGGTCGTCGAGGTCGGCGCGGGTCAGGCTGCCCTGTTCGGGGTGGTCCGCGAAGGCGGCGGCGTTCACGTCCAGCCAGGCCTGCTCGTCCTGGCCGGGGACGAAGCCGCGCAGGGCCACCCCGTCGGCGAGCCGCACCTCCGGCAGGGCGGCGAGCGCCGCGTGCGACAGGCGCATCCGGCGCAGCTCGCGGACGGGCTCGAGGCCGTGCCGCCGGGCGAGCCGGACCGCCCCCGGGAGCATGCCGTGGGCCCAGACGCTCGTGGTCGCCTCCCGCGCCAGGTCCCGGACCGCGGCGGCCGCGGCGTCGGCCAGGACGGTCCCCCGTCCGGTGCGGCGTGCGGTCGGATCGACGACGAGCTCGAGCACGGCCGCCGCGCCCTCCGGCACGAGCACGGCCGCCCCGTCGATCGTCCCGTCCGTGCCCCGGGTGGCCCCCCACCAGAGCTGCCCGCCGCGGGCGAGCAGCACGCGCGTCTGGTCCGAGAGCGGGGGATGGCCGTCCGCCGCCCCGGCACGGTCGGCCAGGTCCAGGACGGCGCTCGCCTCCTCCGGGCGCGGGGTGACGACGCGCGGCATGCCGTCGGCGTCGGAGGTCGTGGGGGTGGGGTGTTCGGCCATGCCGGCCACCCTACGGAAGGAGGACGGTGGCCCGCGAGGTGCGCCCCGCCGTCGCCCGCCCAGGGCCCAGCCGGTGCGCACCTGGCAGGATGGGGCAGGTGATGCGCTTGTCCATGGCCCTGAGTGCGGCCGTCGCCGCCCTCGTCCTGGGCGGTGCCGCGTTGCTGGGCCCGGTCCCCGCCGCCCTCGCCGCCGCCGTCGTGATCCTGGTCATCGCCTGGGGCTGGCCGCGGCAGATGGGGGCGCCCGCGCGCCTCTCGCTCAGCGTCACCCTGGCCGTCGCCGGGGGCATCGCGGTGCTGCTCATGCTGCTGTGGCCGCCGCTCGAGGACGGCCACAGCGGGGCCTGGACGCTCTTCGAGCCGCTCGCCGTCGTCGTCGCCTGGAGCACCATGGCCTCGTTCGTCGTCCAGCTGGTGCGCGGGACCGGCCGGCCGCTGCGCCTCGAGTCCACCGTCGCCACGATGGGCGGGGCGTTCATGGCCGTCGTGACGGCGTGCTGGGTGGCCGTCTCACGCTGGAGCGACACCCCTGCGGTCGCCGGGCTGGTCATCACGCTGGCGGTCACGGTGGCCGCGGTCTCCCTCGTCGGCCTCACCCCGTGGATGCAGGGCCGGCCGGGAGTCCTGGCGCTCGTCGTCATCCCCCTCGGCACGGTGCTCGCCTGGCCCGTCTCGGCGCTGGCCGGCGTGGGCGCCCGGGACCGGCCGGCCGTCACGGCCGCGGCGCTCGCGGTGGCCGTGCTGGTGTCCCTGACCGCCGCCACGGCGCCGTCGTCGCGGCCGCGACCCGAGGACCGGCCGGTGGGCACCACCCTGCGCCCGCGCCGGGCGGGTTACGCCCTCGCGTTGGCGCCCGTGGGCGCGGCCGGCGTGGTGGCGCACGTCATGGTGGGCTTCCTGGCCTGACAGGTCGGGCCCGCTCGGTAGGATGTCCCGCATGGATACCCTTCTTGCGCTCGAGATCTTCTTCCTGGCCCTCGTGGTCCTGGCCGGCCTGGGCATGGCCGCCGTCGCCGCGGTCGTCATCAGCGGCCTCTTCAAGGGCCAGCGCTGAGGACGCGCGGCCCGCTGTCGGGCCGCGCCGTGATCTGCCATGGCGACTGAACTCCCGTACGACCTCACCCCCGAGCTCGCGCCCCTGTCCTGGCTCATCGGCAGCTGGGAGGGCCAGGGCCGCCTCGGCGACGGCTCCGCCGGGACCGAGATCTTCTATCAGCGGGTGGACTTCACCGAGCACGGTCTGCCGTTCGTGGAGTACCGCGCCGAGTCGTGGCTGTGCGAGGCGGACGGCACGCTGCTGCGTCCGCTGACCGTGGAGTCCGGCTTCTGGCAGGTGGACCGGGCGCGGCGCGACGGCGACGTCGGCCCCGGCATGCGCCCGGCGGACATCGTCCCCGCGTTCCGCTCCGCCGAGGACGTCGAGCGGCTGCGCGCCGGTGACGAGGGCTTCGGCCTGACCGCCACCATCACGCATCCGGGCTCGCTGTCCGAGCTGTACTACGGCCGCATCAAGGGCCCGCAGCTGCAGCTGGCCACGGACGCGGTCCTGCGTGGCTCCGCCGCCGGCCCGTACCACCGGGCCACCCGCATGGCCGGTCTCGTGAACGGGCAGCTGTTCTGGCGCTGGGACGTCGCGGACGCCGCGGGCGCCGAGCTCGAGGCGCACGCCTCCGCCATCCTGGACCGCATGCCGAGCGCGGCCGAGGGTCGGCTCGCTCCGGGGGCCGAGCGTCCTCGCGGGGCTCGCGGGGAGCAGTCGTGACGACCTCCCGCAGCCCGCTGCTGGACCTGGCCGTGGCCGAGCCGCAGGGGCCGGCCGGCGGCGCCGTCGAGGGCCGCGGCCCGGACGCCGGCGTCGCCGCGCACTACGGTCGCCCCCTGCCAGAGCAGCGCGCCCTCGCCCGGGGCCGCGCCCTGGTCGACCTCTCCCACCGGGCCGTGCTCTCCGTGTCCGGCCCGGACCGGCTGAGCTGGCTGCACACGCTCGGCACGCAGCACGTCGAGACGCTGCCCCCCGGCACGAGCACCGAGATCCTCTTCCTCGACGTGCAGGGGCGGATCGAGCACGCCGCCCACCTGCTCGAGGACGGTACCGCGGCCTGGCTCGTCACGGACCGCGAGGACGGCCCGGGCCTGGCCGCGTGGCTCACCTCGATGCGCTTCTCCCACGACGTCACGCTGCGGGACCACACCGGGGCGGTCGCCGTCGTGGGCGCCACCGCGCCCGTGCCCGGCTGGGAGGACCGCACCGTGTGGCTGGACCCGTGGCCGCGCGTCGGGGCGGGCGGCTGGGCCTACACGGCCGATCCGGATCCGGCGACCCACCCGGGTGCGGACTGGTCCTGGCGCGAGTACCTCATCACCCGGGCCGACCTCGAGGCCACCGTCCGCGCGCTCGGCACGGGCGTGCTCGCGGGCTGGTCCCTGGCGGGCACGACGGCGGCCGAGGCGCTGCGCATCGAGGCCGGCCGCCCCCGCCGGGCCCTCGACGTGGACGACCGCGCGATCCCGCACGAGCTGGACCTGCTGCGCACCGCCGTGCACCTCGAGAAGGGCTGCTACCGCGGTCAGGAGACCGTGGCGCGCGTGCACAACCTGGGCCGCCCGCCCCGCCGCCTCACCCGCCTGCTCCTGGACGGCTCCGTCCACGCGCTCCCCGAGCACGGTGCCCCCGTGATCCTCCGGCCGGCCGAGGACACGCCCGAGGCCCGCGCCGCCGCCCGTCCGGTGGGGACGGTCACCGCCGCGGCCCAGCACCATGAGGCGGGCGCCGTCGCCCTGGCGCTGCTCAAGCGCACGGTGCCCGTGGACGCCGAGCTGCTGGTCCGCGAGGACGCTCCCGGCGAGGACGGTGCCGCCGAGGGCGGCTGGATCGCCGCGAGCCAGGAGCCGCTCGTGTCCCCGGACGCCGGGCAGGTCGTCGGCCGACCGCGCGGCGTGGGCCGCCTGCGCTGACCGACTCGCCGGCTCAGTCCAGCGCGAGGACGGTCCGCGTGCCCGCCGCCTCCAGCCCGACGGCGATCGCCACGTGGTGCGCGGCTGTGTGGCCCGCCAGCACCTCGGCGAACGGCAGCAGCCCCTCCAGCGCCGCCCGGTCCATCGCCACGGCCACCGCGTAGCGGCCGAGCCCACGACCGCGCAGCCGCGGTGGGGTGAGGGTGCCCAGCGAGGCCAGCACGCCGCCCGTCACGCGATGCCCCGCCGCCGCCACCGCGGCTTCGATCGCCCGTCCCGCGCCGTCGTCGGGAACGAGCGCGACCGAGGACTCCCAGGAGGGGACACCCGCCTCGGCCATGTCGTCTGCGGGGGCCTGCGCGACCACGGCGTGGACGTGGGCGGGGTCGTCGGACACGGCGACGGTGCGCGAGGGGTCGACCGGCGGCGGTTCCTCGGTCGCGTAGAGCGTGAACTCGCCACGCGAGCGCACCGCCTCCCCGGCGGCGGCCCGCACCGCCGTCCGCAGCAGGGCCGACTCCACGCCCAGCGCCTCGGCGGGCACGCCGCGGCAGGCACGCGTGAACCACGCCGGCCCCGCCACGACGGTGGCCCAGGGCAGGGCCAGCACCTCCGCCTCGGCCCCATCCGGCCGGACCACCTCGATGCGGCGCGGCTCGGCGCCCGCCGCCGGGGCGTCGCCGGGCAGCAGCGCGGTGTCGGGCAGGCCGAGCCGACGCGCCAGCCCGAGGGCCAGCACGCCGACGGCGGGGTGGTCGGGTCTCACCGGCCGAACAGGATCTTCGCCTCGTCGTAGCGCGAGACCGGCACCTTCTTGAGGCCCTTGAGGGCGGCGCTCATGGGGATGGAGATGATCTCCGTGCCGTTGGCCGCCACCATCTGTCCCCAGCGGCGCTGCGCGACGAGGTCGACGGCGCCCATGCCGAAGCGCGTGGAGAGCACGCGGTCCGTGGCGGTGGGGGCGCCGCCGCGCTGGATGTGGCCCAGGATGGTGCTGCGCGTCTCGATGCCCGTCATCTCCTCGATCTCGCGGGTCACCCACTCGCCGATGCCGCCCAGACGCGGCCGGCCGGACGCCTCGACGCCGGCCTCGGCCAGCGGGTCGTCGTGGCCCTCGGGGACGAAGCCCTCCGCCACCACGACCAGCGGGGAGCGACCGCGGTCGTGGACCTGCTGCACCCACTCGGCGACCTGGGACATCGGGGTGCGGACCTCGGGGATGAGGATCGCGTGGGCGCCGGCGGCCATGCCCGAGTGCAGGGCGATCCAGCCGACGTGGCGGCCCATGACCTCGGCGACCATGCAGCGGTGGTGGGACTCGCCCGTGGTGCGCAGCCGGTCCATGGCGTCCGTGGCGATCTGCACGGCCGTGTCGAAGCCGAACGTGTAGTCGGTGCCCTGCAGGTCGTTGTCGATCGTCTTGGGCACGCCCACGATCGGCAGCCCGTCCGCGGCCAGGCGGTTCGCGCCGGCCAGGGTGCCCTCGCCGCCGATGGCGATGACGGCGTCGATGTCCAGCTCGCGCAGGTTGCGGAGCATGTTCTCCGGGCCGCCGCCCTCCGCGTTGTAGGGGTGCGTGCGGGAGGTGCCGAGGATGGTGCCGCCGGTGCGGGCCAGGCCGCGCACGCGGGAGCGGGGCAGGTCCTCGACGTCCTTCTCGATCAGGCCGGACCACCCGTTGCGGATGCCCACCATCTCCATGTCGTACGACTTGATGCCGTGCAGGACGGCGGAGCGGATGACGGCGTTGAGGCCGGGGCAGTCGCCTCCGGAGGTGAGCATTCCGACGCGCATGGGGGTCCTCTCGGGCGTTCTCGTGGGGGTCGGCACCACCCTAGGCGTGCCCGCCGCGTCGCGTCAGGGGACGGGCGACGGGCGGCGGGTCAGCCGAGGGCCACGAGGACGGCGACCTGGAGGGCCGTCGCACCCACGAGGATGCCGCTCGCCGGGCCGAGGGTGCCGGGACGACGGCCGCTGAGCAGAGCGCCCAGCAGGACGGGGGCGATCACCGCGAGCGCGGCGACGAGCATGGGCACCGCCAGCAGCGTGGGGGTCGGACCGACGCCGAGCAGCAGGCTGATCCCGAGGGCGGCGAGCGCGGCGAGGACGGCCCCGGCGTAGGTGGCGGCCTGCGCGATCGGCCCGAGGCGCGGCTTCGCGGCCGTGGCTGCGGACCCCGAGCCGGTCGGGGCGGTGGCCGCCCGGGGGGCCTCCTCGGCCAGGCGCGTCGCGGCTCGCCGCTCGCGGGAGTGGACGTGGTCGCGCCAGGTGCCGGTCGCGGGGTCGATCCACTCGGGGCGGAAGCCGTGCGGGTCGGTGACCTCGGCCGCCCGCTCGCGCGGACCTCCGCCGACGTACCAGGCCGGGCGCGGCACGGCGTGGGCGGGCTGGTCGGCGTCGGGGACCCGGCCCGGGGCCACGCGGGCCTGCGCCCGGCCGTCCCAGCGGGTCACGAGCCACCAGACGAGCACGGCCAGCGCGCCCAGGCCCAGGAGGGAGCCGGGGCCGCCCACGGCCGGGGCGATGAGGGTGAACCCGGCGCCGAGCAGCAGGTTGAGGGCGCCGATCGCCCCGATCACGCCGATGGCCACGGTGGCGTCCTGCCACTCCCTGCGGCGCAGGCGGCCGAACTGCACGCGTCCGTCGGCGTCGGGGAGCACGGCCCAGGCGGCCGCGTAGGCCAGCAGGCCCAGGCCCGCGGAGACCATGCACACGGCGACGAACACGCCGCGGGCGAGCAGCGGGTCGATGCGGTAGCGCTCGGCCACCCCGCCGAGCACCCCGCCGACCCACGAGGCCGGCGAGCGGCGCACGCCCCAGCTCAGGACGGCGCGGCGCAGCCAGCCCGGCAGGGCGTCCAGTCCGTCGGGGCCGGTCTCGCCCGAGGCGGCTCCGTCGGGGGCGACGTGGGGGCCGGGGCCGGTGAACGGGTCGTGTGTGCTCGTCATGTCTCCATCCTCGTCCGCCTGCGGCCCCCGCCCATCCGGGAACTCCCGGAATCCTCCCCGGATGTGCCGCCCCGTCCGACACGGCAGGATGGGGGCATGCCCACCCCGTCCGCGCCCGCGCCGGCCCCGCGTCCGCCGTTGATGCGGCACGGGGCCGACCGTCCGGTGTCCGGCGTCGCCGCGGGGCTCGCCCGGCACCTCGGGATGCCCGCCGGCCGCGTCCGCGCGGCCCTGGCGCTGCTGAGCCTGCTGGGCGGCGCGGGCCTGGCCCTGTACGTGTGGCTCTGGCTGCTCATGCCGGAGGAGGGTCCGGACGGCGCCCCCGCCGCCGACGCCCCCACCCTGCGTGGTCGCGCCCCCGAGGTGCTCGAGCGGGTGCGCGAGGGCGGCTGGCCGGTGCTGCTGGCCGCCGTGGTGCTCGGCGTGGGCGTGCTGACCGTCGCGGACGGCCTCGGCCTCACCGTCGACTGGGCGCTCGTGGGCCCGGTGGCCGTCCTCGTGATCGGCCTCGGCCTGGCCTGGATGCAGCTCGACCTGGCGGGCGGGCCCCGGGCCGGGCGGAGCGGACGACTGGTCCGCCTCGTGCTCGGCACGGCCCTCGTGCTGCTGGCGGTGCTGGCCATCGTCCTGGGCGCCGTGAGCTCGGGCGAGCTGTGGCGGGCTCTGCTGGCCGCCGTCGCGATGCTCGCCGGCGCGGCGCTGGTGGCCATGCCCTACGCCCTGGCCTGGCTGCGCCGACGCGACGCGGAGCGGACCGCGTTCGCGGTGCAGGCCCAGCGCGCCGAGATCGCGGCGCACCTGCACGACTCGGTGCTGCAGTCCCTCGCCCTCATCCAGCGGCGCGCCCAGGACGCGGACGTGGTGGCCCGGGTGGCCCGCGCCCAGGAGCGTGAGCTGCGTCAGTTCCTCGCCCTGGACTCCCGCGGCGGCCCGCACTCCCTGGCGGAGGCGCTCGACCAGCACGCCGCCGCCGTCGAGGACGCCCACGGGGCCCGGGTGGAGGTCGTGGCCGTGGGGCGGGCCGCGGGGGCGTGGCTCGAGCCGCTCGCGGCCGCGGCGCGCGAGGCCATGCAGAACGCGGCCCGGCACGCCGGCGACGCGCAGGTCTTCGCGGAGGCCGGTGAGGACGACCGCGGCCGCACCGTCGCGGAGGTGTTCGTCCGGGACCGCGGCCCCGGCTTCGACCTGCCCACGGTCCCGGCCGACCGGCTCGGCGTGCGGGAGTCGATCCTCGGCCGCATGGAGCGTGCCGGCGGGACCGCCCGCATCCGGTCCGGCCCGGGCGGCACCGAGGTCCACCTGACGCTGGCCGAGCCCGAGGGTGCGCGAGCGCGCACCGGACAGGAGCACCCATGACCGACCCCGCCCCGCGCACGGCCGTCATCGTGGACGACCACGCGATCTTCCGCTCCGGCCTGCGCGCCGACCTGGACCCGGACCGACTGGCCATCGTCGGCGAGGCCGGGGACGTGGACGAGGCCGTCCGCACCGTGCTGGACCTGGCGCCGGATGTGGTGCTGCTGGACGTGCACCTGCCCGGCGGGGCCGGCGGCGGGGGAGCGGAGGTGGCCGAGCGCGTCCTCGCGCGCCGACCCGCGCAGCGGTTCCTGGCCCTGTCCGTCTCGGATGCGGCCGAGGACGTCGTCGCCGTGATCCGTGCGGGGGCCCGCGGCTACATCACCAAGACGGCCTCCGGCGCGGAGGTGGCGGACGCGGCGGTCCGCGTGGCCGACGGCGACGCGGTGTTCTCGCCCCGGCTGGCCGGGTTCGTCCTCGACGCCTTCCGCGGCACGGCGCCCGCGCCCCCGCTCGTCCCCGCCGCGGCGGCGAGCGGGGCTGCGGCCCCCGACGAGGACCTCGACCGGCTCTCGGCACGGGAGCGGGAGGTCATGCGGCTGATTGCCCGCGGCTACACCTACCGGGAGGCCGGGGCGGAGCTGTTCATCTCGGACCGCACGGTCGAGACCCACGTGTCCTCCGTGCTGCGCAAGCTCCAGCTCTCCAACCGCCACGAGCTGACCCGCTGGGCCGCGCGCCGCGGATACGCCTGAGCCCCGCGGCACGCGGCGTCGCGGGGCTCAGGGGCGGGGTGTGCGGCTCAGGCGCTGAGCAGGGCGCGGATGCGCTCGACGCCCTCGGCGAGGTCCGCATCGCCCAGCGCGTAGGACAGTCGCAGGTAGCCGGACGGGCCGAACGCCTCGCCGGGGACCACGGCGACCTCCGCCTCGTCGAGGATGAAGGCGGCCAGCTCGGCCGACGTCGTGGGGGTGACGCCGCCGCGGTAGGTCTTCCCGAGCGCCTCCCGCACGTCCACATACGCGTAGAACGCACCCTGCGGGGTGGGACAGTGGAAGCCCGGCACGGCGTCCATGGCCTCGACCATGGCCCGGCGCCGGCGGTCGAACGCCGTCTTCATCTCCGCCACGGCGTCCAACGGGCCGGCGATGGCGGCCAGCGCGGCCCGCTGCGACACGTTGGCCACGTTCGAGGTGGCGTGGGACTGCAGGTTCGTGGCGGCCTTGACCACGTCCAGCGGGCCGGCCATCCACCCGACGCGCCAGCCCGTCATGGCGTAGGTCTTGGCGACGCCGTTGAGGATCACGGACTGCTCCGCCAGCTCGGGCACGGCGCGGACGATCGAGGTGAACGGCATGCCGTCGTAGGTCAGGTGCTCGTAGATCTCGTCGGTGACCACCCACAGCCCCCGCTCCCGTGCCCACCGGCCGATCGCCGCCGTCTCCTCGGGGGAGTACACGGCGCCGGTGGGGTTGGAGGGGGAGACGAACAGGAGCACCTTGGTGCGGTCCGTGACGGCCTCGTCGAGCTGGTCCACGGTGACCTTGTAGCCCTGCTCGGGGCCGGCGAACACCTCGACCGGCACGCCGCCGGCCAGGCGGATCGCCTCCGGGTAGGTGGTCCAGTAGGGGGCGGGGACGAGCACCTCGTCCTGCGGGTCCAGCAGGGCGGCGAAGGCGTTGTACACGGCCTGCTTCCCGCCGTTGGTCACGAGCACCTGGGCGGCCTCGAGGGACACGCCGGAGTCGCGCAGCGTCTTGGCCGCGATCGCCTCGCGCAGCTCGGGCAGGCCGGCGGCGGGGGAGTAGCGGTGGTTCTTCGGGTCCCGGGCCGCGGCGACGGCGGCCTCCACGATGTAGTCCGGGGTGGGGAAGTCGGGCTCGCCGGCGCCGAAGCCGATCACCGGGCGCCCGGCGGCCTTGAGCTCCTTGGCGCGGGCGTCGACGGCGAGGGTGGCGGAGGGCGCGATGGCGGACAGACGGGCGGAGACGCGGCGGGCGGGCGCGGCCATGAGGACCTTCTTCGAGCTCGACGGGGAGGGCGGGGCGGAGCGGGGCTCCGTCCTGCCAGGGTACTGACTGCCCGGGGCCCGTTCGACTCCCGCCGCCCGATGGCGTATCCTGGATCTCCGGTACCGCGTTCGCGGTCGATCCCGCGAGGGTTCGGTCGGCTCCGTCGGTTCGAAGGGTAGTGGCGCAATTGGTAGCGCAGCGGTCTCCAAAACCGCAGGTTGCAGGTTCGAGTCCTGTCTGCCCTGCTCGATGCCGGGCCTCGTGCTCGGCATCGGACGTGTAGAAAGCGATTCGGCGATCCGACGAGTGAGGCCACGTGACTGAGATGGCGGCGAACGGCGGGGGGCCCGCCCCCACGCCGAGCAGGCAGCGTCGCGGGCTGTTCGCGCGGATCGCGCTGTTCCTGCGCCAGGTGGTGGACGAGCTCCGCAAGGTCGTCACCCCCACGAGCGAGGAGCTGCTGCGCACGACCGGAGTGGTGCTCGCCTTCGTGGCGTTCATGATCCTGCTGGTCATGGGGCTGGACTGGGTGTTCGGCACCGTGGCGGGTCTCCTGTTCGGCGCCGGCGGCCTCTGAGCCCGGCGCGGACGGTCCCGACGTCGCAGGACGCGTCCCCCGCACGCCCGTGAGGGCCCTCCCCGACGGCAGGGCCCGCCGTCCGTCAGCAGAAAGCAGGAACCGTGTCCGAGCAGGAACTGGATCGTCAGCCCGCCGAGGAGTCCGTCCCGATGTCGGAGGACGCCGTGGCCGAGGAGACCGCCGAGACCGCGCAGGACGCCGGCACGCCCGTCGAGGACGCCCTGGACGAGGTCGCCGGCAGCGGTGACGAGACCGCCGAGGCCACCGTGCAGGAGGCCGACCTGGCCGTCGCCGAGGGCGAGGACGCACCGACCCCCGTCGAGGAGCAGTCCGACGACGAGCCCGCCGTGGACCCCGCCGAGGAGCTGCGCACCCGCCTGCGCCGCCAGCCCGGCGACTGGTACGTCGTCCACACCTACGCCGGCTACGAGAAGCGCGTGAAGACGAACCTCGAGGCCCGCATCCTGACCCAGGACATGGAGGACTCGATCTACGAGATCGAGGTCCCCATGGAGGAGGTCGTGGAGATCAAGAACACCACGCGCAAGATCGTCTCGCGCGTGCGCATCCCGGGCTACGTGCTCGTCCGCATGGACCTCGACGACGCCTCGTGGGGCGTCGTACGGCACACCCCGGGCGTCACGGGCTTCGTGGGCAACGACGCCCACCACCCGCAGCCGCTCAGCCTGGACGAGGTGTACGACATGCTCGCCCCGTCCGTGATCCAGGAGGCCGCCCGCGCCGCCGAGAAGGCCGGCCTGGCCGTCCCCGCCGCGGCCGAGTCCGGCGCGCCCGCCGCCCCCGCGATCCACGTGGACTTCGAGGTCGGCGAGTCGGTCACCGTCAACGACGGCCCGTTCGAGACCCTCCCGGCCACGATCTCCGAGATCAAGCCGGAGGCCCAGCAGCTCGTGGTGCTCGTCTCGATCTTCGAGCGCGAGACCCCCGTGACGCTGTCCTTCAACCAGGTGACCAAGGCCATCTGAGGACACCCGACGCTTCCGCACCGGGCCGGCCGCCTGCCGGCCCGGACGCGGCACCGGCCGCCGCGCCACGGCGGCCACCGCCCCCGGTGCGCTCCTGCGCCGAGGGTCCCCCAGTGAGAGAAGGATCCACTCATGGCTCCCAAGAAGAAGGTCACCGGTCTGATCAAGCTTCAGATCCAGGCCGGCGCCGCCAACCCGGCCCCGCCCATCGGCCCCGCCCTGGGCCAGCACGGCGTGAACATCATGGAGTTCTGCAAGGCGTACAACGCCGCCACCGAGTCGCAGCGCGGCAACGTGGTCCCGGTCGAGATCACCGTGTACGAGGACCGCTCGTTCACCTTCGTGACCAAGACCCCGCCGGCCGCCGAGCTCATCAAGAAGGCCGCCGGCGTCGCCAAGGGCTCCGCCACCCCGCACACGGCCAAGGTCGGCACGCTGACCCAGGCCCAGTGCGAGGAGATCGCCCAGACCAAGATGGAGGACCTGAACGCCAACGACGTCCAGGCCGCCGCCAAGATCATCGCGGGCACCGCCCGCTCGATGGGCATCACCGTCGAGGGCTGACGCCCACCCCCACCCCCTTCCAGTGGCAGGGCCGAGCGCGGCCCGCAGACCACGACTGCACAAGGAGAAGAACGCAGATGGCACAGCGCAGCAAGGCATACAAGGCGGCCAAGGCCGCGATCGGCGAGGATCTGTACTCGCCGGTGGAGGCGATCCGCCTCGCCAAGGAGACCAACCCCTCCAAGACCGACGCCACCGTGGAGGTGGCCCTCCGCCTCTCGGTCGACCCCCGCAAGGCCGACCAGATGGTCCGCGGCTCCGTGAGCCTGCCCCACGGCACCGGCAAGACCGCCCGCGTCGTCGTGTTCGCCACCGGTGACCGCGCCGAGGCCGCCCGCGCCGCCGGCGCGGACGTCGTGGGCGACGACGACCTGATCGCCCGGATCTCCGAGGGCTGGGTGGACTTCGACGCCGCCGTGGCCTCCCCGGAGCTCATGGGCAAGGTCGGCCGTCTGGGCAAGGTGCTCGGCCCCCGCAACCTGATGCCGAACCCCAAGACCGGCACCGTGACCCCGGACGTGGCCAAGGCCGTGGCCGACATCAAGGGCGGCAAGATCGACTTCCGCGTCGACAAGCACTCCAACCTGCACTTCATCATCGGCAAGACCTCCTTCGAGGCCAAGGCCCTGGTGGAGAACTACGCCGCAGCCCTCGAGGAGGTCCTGCGTCTGAAGCCGTCCTCCTCCAAGGGCCGCTACATCTCCAAGGCCACCGTGGCCACCACCTTCGGCCCGGGCGTGCCCATGGACCCGAACGTGACCTCGGTGGACTCCTCCGAGCTCTGAGCCACGCGGCCCCGGTGATCGGGGCCCACGACGTCGGCCGGTCGTCCCCGCAGCGGGGACGACCGGCCGGCGTCGTCCCGGGTCGATTTTGCGGGCCCGCCCCGGACGTGTACGCTGGTGCCTACCGAAGACCGCCGGTCGTGGTGCCCTGCCTCCGGGCAGAGCCCACCGAAGGATCTCCCTGACGGAGACGGCCCGCGCAGGTGAACGTGAGCCACGCTCGCATCCGCACGTCGACCCTCCGGGTCCGGCCGCGTCGATGCTCCTGCTGCGCCCCGTGCATCTGCACGGGGCGCTTTCTCGTCTCGGGGTGGCGGTTCCCACGCATCATCGAGAGGAGTGCCATGGCGACGTCCGCGAAGGAGTCGGCGGTGGCTGAGCTCACGGACCTGTTCCGTGAGTCCAGCGCCGCTGTTCTGACGGAATACCGTGGCCTGACGGTGACGGAGCTCAAGCAGCTGCGCGACTCCATCCGTCAGGACGCGACCTACGCCGTGGCGAAGAACACGCTGGCCGAGATCGCGGCCAAGGACGCCGGTCTGGAGGGCCTCGAGGCTCACCTGTCCGGTCCCACCGCGATCGCGTTCGTGACCGGGGACCCGGTCAACGTCGCGAAGGCCCTGCGTGACTTTGCCAAGGATCACGAGAAGCTCGTGCTCAAGGGCGGCTACATGGATGGCCAGCCCCTGGACGAGGCCGGCATCAAGAAGCTCGCGGACCTCGAGTCCCGCGAGGTGCTGCTGGCCAAGTTCGCCGGCGCGATGAAGGGCAGCATGTCCAAGGCTGCCGCCCTGTTCCAGGCGCCGCTGTCCAAGACCGTCCGCACGGTCGAGGCGCTGCGCGCCGCGCAGGGCGAGGCTGCCTGAGCAGTCCGCCCCGGGCTGCACGGCCCACCACTTCACACGTAGTCAAGACGTACCCGTAAAGGAGCCATCATGGCCAAGCTGACCACCGAAGAGCTGCTCGCCGCGTTCGAGGAGCTGACCCTCATCGAGCTGTCCGAGTTCATCAAGGCGTTCGAGGAGAAGTTCGACGTCACCGCCGCCGCCCCCGTGGCCGTGGCCGCCGCCGGCGGTGCCGCCGGCGGTGCCGAGGCCGCCGCCGCCGAGGAGAAGGACGAGTTCGACGTCGTCCTCGAGGCCGCCGGCGACAAGAAGATCGGCGTCATCAAGGAGGTGCGCGCCCTCACCTCCCTCGGCCTGAAGGAGGCCAAGGACCTGGTGGACGGCGCTCCCAAGCCCATCCTCGAGGGCGTCAACAAGGAGACCGCCGAGAAGGCCAAGGAGCAGCTCGAGGGCGCCGGCGCCACCGTCACCCTCAAGTGATGATCGCGGCCTGAGCCGCATCACGCCTCCTCACGAGGCCCCCGGACCCGCGCTGCGGACCGGGGGCCTCGTGGCGTCCCGGGTCACGCACCCCCGGCTGGACAGGGGCGACGGGCGCGGATAGGATGGATCTTTGCATCTCCCCTGTTCCGTGCCGCCCGCAGGACCTCGCGTCCCGCCGTGGCCCGCACGGTTCCGCACGGCCTTCATATAGCGGTGGGCCGGCGCCGCCGTCTCGCGGCAGGGGAGCGAACGGAACCCAGAAGGCCTGTGGAAGGATCCTACGTGGTCGCCTCGAGCACCTCCAACGAAACCGCTACCGTCTCCCCGCGATCCGGCGCCTCCGCCGGACGCGTCTCCTTCGCCAAGATCTCCGAGCCGCTGGACGTGCCGGACCTGCTGGCGCTGCAGACCGAGTCGTTCGACCGCCTGATCGGCAATGAGCGGTGGGCCGCGCGCGTGGACGCCGCCCTGGCCGCCGACGACCACTCCGTGCCCGTCACCTCGGGACTGACGGACATCTTCGAGGAGATCTCCCCGATCGAGGACTTCCAGGGCACCATGTCCCTGTCCTTCGCCGAGCCCGAGTTCGCCGACGCGAAGATGACGGAGGAGGAGTGCAAGGATCGCGACGCGACCTTCTCCGCCCCGCTGTACGTCAAGGCCGAGTTCATGAACAACACGACCGGCGAGATCAAGCAGCAGACCGTCTTCATGGGCGACTTCCCGCTGATGACCCGCAACGGCACGTTCATCATCAACGGCACCGAGCGCGTCGTCGTCTCCCAGCTGGTCCGCTCCCCGGGCGCCTACTTCGAGCGCACCCCGGACAAGACCTCGGACAAGGAGATCTTCTCCGCGAAGATCATCCCCTCGCGCGGCGCCTGGTTCGAGCTCGAGGTGGACAAGCGTGACCAGGTCGGCGTCCGCCTCGACCGCAAGCGCAAGCAGCCCGTGACGGTGCTGCTCAAGGCCATGGGCTGGACCGAGTCCCGCATCCTGGAGGAGTTCGGCCACTACGACTCCATCCGCGCCACCCTCGAGAAGGACGGCACCGCGGACCAGGACGAGGCCCTGCTCGACATCTACCGCAAGCTGCGCCCGGGCGAGCCGGCCGCCGTCGACGCCGCGCAGACGCTGCTGAACAACCTGTACTTCACCCCGAAGCGCTACGACCTCGCCAAGGTGGGCCGCTACAAGCTCAACCGCAAGCTCGGCGTGGACGTGCACCTCGGCGACCCCAACGCGTCTGTGCTCACCGAGGACGACATCGTCCAGATGGTGCACTTCATCGCCGCGCTGCACGCCGGCGAGACCGTCATCAAGGGCACGCGCGACGGCGAGCCGGTGGATGTGCGCGTGGAGATCGACGACATCGACCACTTCGGCAACCGTCGCATCCGTGCGGTGGGCGAGCTGATCGAGAACCAGATCCGCACCGGCCTGTCCCGCATGGAGCGCGTCGTGCGCGAGCGCATGACCACCCAGGACGTCGAGGCGATCACCCCGCAGACCCTGATCAACATCCGCCCCGTGGTGGCGGCGATCAAGGAGTTCTTCGGCACCTCGCAGCTGTCCCAGTTCATGGACCAGAACAACCCGCTGGCCGGCCTGACGCACAAGCGTCGCCTGTCCGCGCTCGGCCCGGGCGGCCTGTCCCGCGACCGTGCCGGCATGGAGGTCCGTGACGTCCACCCGTCGCACTACGGCCGCATGTGCCCCATCGAGACCCCGGAAGGCCCGAACATCGGCCTCATCGGGTCGCTGGCGACCTTCGGCCGGATCAACTCCTTCGGCTTCATCGAGACCCCGTACCGCCGCGTGGTCGACGGCCGGGTCACGGACACCGTGGACTACCTGACCGCCGACGACGAGCTGGCCTTCCAGATCGCCCAGGCGAACGCCCCGGTGGATGAGGACGGCCGGTTCGAGGAGGAGCTCGTGCTCTGCCGCCAGCGCGGCGGCGACGGCGAGCCCGTGCTCTCGACCGTGGACGAGATCGACTACATGGACGTGTCCCCGCGCCAGATGGTGTCGGCGGCCACCGCCCTGATCCCGTTCCTCGAGCACGACGACGCCAACCGCGCGCTCATGGGCGCGAACATGCAGCGTCAGGCCGTGCCGCTGCTCCGCTCCGAGGCCCCCTACGTGGGCACCGGCATGGAGAAGTACGTGGCCGTGGACGCGGGCGACTCCGTGACGGCCACCCAGGGCGGCGTCGTGACCGAGGTGGCCGCGGACCTGGTGACCGTCATGAACGACGACGGCACCACCACGCACTACCCGATCATGAAGTTCGCCCGCTCGAACCAGGGCAACGCCTACAACCAGCGGGTGCGCGTCTCCGAGGGCGAGCGGGTGGAGCCGCTGAGCATCATCGCCGACGGTCCCGCCACGGACAACGGCGAGCTCGCGCTCGGCAAGAACCTCCTCGTCGCGTTCATGCCCTGGGAGGGCCTGAACTACGAGGACGCGATCATCCTGTCCCAGCGCATGGTCTCGGAGGACGTCCTCACCTCGATCCACATCGAGGAGCACGAGGTCGACGCCCGCGACACCAAGCTGGGCGCCGAGGAGATCACGCGCGACATCCCCAACGTGTCCGAGGAGGTGCTCTCGCAGCTCGACGAGCGCGGCATCATCCACATCGGCGCCGAGGTGGAGGCCGGCGACATCCTGGTCGGCCGCGTGACCCCGAAGGGCGAGACCGAGCTGACCCCGGAGGAGCGCCTGCTGCGCGCGATCTTCGGCGAGAAGTCCCGCGAGGTCCGCGACACGTCCCTGAAGGTGCCGCACGGCGAGTCCGGCACCGTCATCGGCGTGCGCATCTTCGACCGCGACGAGGACGACGACCTGCCCCCGGGCGTGAACCAGCTGGTGCGCGTCTACGTGGCGCAGAAGCGCAAGATCACCGACGGCGACAAGATGGCCGGCCGCCACGGCAACAAGGGCGTCATCTCGAAGATCCTGCCGCTCGAGGACATGCCGTTCCTGGCGGACGGCACCCCGGTGGACATCGTGCTGAACCCGCTCGGCGTCCCCGGCCGCATGAACCTCGGCCAGGTCATGGAGCTGCACCTGGGCTGGGCCGCCTCGCGCGGCTGGGACATCCAGGGCGAGCCGGAGTGGATCAAGGACCTGCCGAACTTCCCGCGGCAGTCCGGTCCGGTCAACGTGGCCACCCCGGTGTTCGACGGCGCCGAGGCGTACGAGATCACGGGCCTGCTCGGCCACGTGAACGTGACCCGCGACGGCGACCGTCTCATGAGCGACAGCGGCAAGGCGCAGCTGTTCGACGGCCGCACCGGCGAGCCGTTCCCGGACCCGGTGTCCGTGGGCTACATGTACATGCTCAAGCTGCACCACCTGGTGGACGACAAGATCCACGCCCGTTCCACGGGCCCGTACTCGATGATCACGCAGCAGCCGCTGGGCGGTAAGGCCCAGTTCGGCGGCCAGCGCTTCGGCGAGATGGAGGTGTGGGCGCTCGAGGCGTACGGCGCGGCGTTCACCCTCCAGGAGCTGCTGACCATCAAGTCCGACGACATCCACGGCCGCGTGAAGGTCTACGAGGCCATCGTCAAGGGCGAGAACATCCCGGAGCCGGGTGTTCCCGAGTCCTTCAAGGTGCTCATCAAGGAGATGCAGTCCCTCTGCCTGAACGTGGAGGTCCTCTCCGCCGACGGCCAGGCCATCGAGATGCGCGACGCGGAGGACGAGGTCTACCGCGCCGCCGAGGAGCTGGGCATCGACCTCTCCCACGCCGAGCCCAGCTCGGTGGAGGAAGTCTGAGCCGGGCCCGATCCCGCATCCACAAGACGTCACCTGAGAACCACTGAACCAAGGGAGTTCACCGGAGCATGAGCGTGAACAGCATGTCCACTGACAACTCTTTCGGCCTGATGCGCATCGGCCTGGCCACGGCGGAGGACATCCGCCGCTGGTCCTACGGCGAGGTCAAGAAGCCGGAGACCATCAACTACCGCACCCTGAAGCCGGAGAAGGACGGACTCTTCTGCGAGAAGATCTTCGGCCCCACCCGTGACTGGGAGTGCGCGTGCGGCAAGTACAAGCGCGTGCGCTTCAAGGGCATCATCTGCGAGCGCTGCGGCGTCGAGGTGACCCGCTCGAAGGTGCGCCGCGACCGCATGGGCCACATCGAGCTGGCCGCGCCGGTCACCCACATCTGGTACTTCAAGGGCGTGCCCTCGCGCCTGGGCTACCTGCTGGACCTGGCGCCGAAGGACCTCGAGAAGGTCATCTACTTCGCGGCGTACATGATCACCTCGGTGGACGAGGAGGCCCGGCACCGCGACCTGGCCAACCTCCAGGCCGAGTACGACCAGGAGACCCGTGTCCTGGCCGACCAGCGTGACTCCGACATCGCCGCGGTGGCCGCCGACCTCGAGAAGGACCTGGCCAAGCTGGAGTCCGAGGGCGCCAAGGCCGCCGAGAAGAAGAAGGCCCGCGACGCCGCGGACAAGACCATGGCGCAGATCCGCAAGCGCGCGGACGCGGACCTGGACCGCAAGGAGCAGGTCTGGGACCGCTTCAAGAACCTCAAGGTCGCCGACCTCGAGGGCGACGAGGGTCTGTACCGCGCCATGCGGGACAAGTACGGCCAGTACTTCGAGGGCTCGATGGGCGCGGAGGCGATCCAGCGTCGCCTGCAGACCTTCGACCTCGAGGCCGAGTCCGAGATGCTGCGTGAGACCATCAAGACGGGCAAGGGCCAGCGCAAGACCCGCGCCCTGAAGCGCCTGAAGGTCGTCAACGCGTTCCTGACCACGGACAACTCGCCCGAGGGCATGGTCCTGGACGCCGTCCCGGTGATCCCGCCGGAGCTGCGTCCGATGGTGCAGCTGGACGGCGGCCGCTTCGCGACCTCCGACCTCAACGACCTGTACCGTCGCGTGATCAACCGCAACAACCGCCTGAAGCGGCTGCTCGACCTCGGCGCGCCCGAGATCATCGTCAACAACGAGAAGCGCATGCTGCAGGAGGCCGTGGACTCGCTGTTCGACAACGGCCGCCGCGGCCGGCCGGTGACCGGCCCGGGCAACCGCCCGCTCAAGTCACTCTCCGACATGCTCAAGGGCAAGCAGGGCCGGTTCCGTCAGAACCTGCTCGGCAAGCGCGTGGACTACTCGGGCCGCTCGGTCATCGTGGTGGGTCCCCAGCTCAAGCTGCACCAGTGCGGCCTGCCGAAGCAGATGGCGCTGGAGCTGTTCAAGCCGTTCGTGATGAAGCGTCTCGTGGACCTGAACCACGCGCAGAACATCAAGTCCGCCAAGCGCATGGTGGAGCGCTTCCGTCCGCAGGTCTGGGACGTGCTCGAGGAGGTCATCACCGAGCACCCGGTCCTGCTGAACCGCGCCCCCACCCTGCACCGTCTGGGCATCCAGGCCTTCGAGCCGCAGCTCGTGGAAGGCAAGGCCCTGCAGCTGCACCCGCTGGTCTGCTCCGCGTTCAACGCGGACTTCGACGGCGACCAGATGGCGGTCCACCTGCCCCTGTCGCCGGAGGCCCAGGCCGAGGCGCGCCTGCTCATGCTCTCGAGCCACAACATCCTGAAGCCCTCGGACGGCCGTGCGGTCGCCGTGCCGGCCCAGGACATGATCATCGGACTGAACCACCTCACCACGGTGCGTCCGGACGAGGTCGGCGCGGGCAACCTGTACGCGACCGTCGGCGAGGCCATCATGGCGTTCGACGGCGGCGACCTGCACCTGAACGCGCCCGCGCGGATCGGCGTCGAGGGCTTCGTGCCGTCGGCGGACGTGCCGGCCCCCGAGGGCTGGTCCGAGGGCGAGATCGCCCTCATCGAGACCACCCTGGGCAAGGTGCTGTTCAACGAGCTGCTGCCGGACGACTACCCGTGGCTGGACAAGCAGGCGACCAAGGGCACCCTCGGTCAGCTGGTCAACGACCTGGCCGAGCGCTACCCGATGGTCGTCACCGCGCAGACGCTGGACAACCTCAAGGACGCCGGCTTCCACTGGGGCACCTGGTCGGGTGTGACCGTGGCGATCTCGGACATCACCTCCGACTTCGACAAGGCCGCCATCATGGAGGGCTACGAGGAGCAGGCCCAGCGCGTGCAGCAGCAGTACGACAAGGGCCTGATCGCGGACGACGAGCGTCGCTCCGAGCTGATCGACATCTGGAACAAGGCCACCGACGAGGTCGCCGCGGCCATGAAGGACGGCCTGCCGGAGCTCAACACCATCAACCGCATGGTGTCCTCCGGTGCGCGAGGCAACTGGCTCCAGGTGCGCCAGATCGCGGGCATCCGCGGCCTCGTGGCCAACCCGAAGGGTGAGATCATCCCGCGTCCGATCAAGTCCTCGTACCGCGAGGGCCTGTCCGTGCTCGAGTACTTCTCCGCCACCCACGGCGCCCGCAAGGGCCTCGCGGACACCGCGCTGAAGACCGCGAACTCGGGCTACCTGACCCGTCGTCTCGTCGATGTGTCCCAGGACGTCATCGTCCGCGAGGACGACTGCGGCACCGAGCGCGGCCTGTCCGTCACGATCGCCGCCCCGAACGCCGACGGCGAGCTGGTGGCCCACGAGCAGGTCGAGAACTCGGCCTTCGCCCGCACGCTGGCCCAGGACGTCACGGGCGAGGACGGCACGGTGCTGGCCTCGGCCGGTGCGGACGTGGGCGACGTGCTGATCGGCGAGCTGGTGGCCGCCGGCGTCACGGAGATCAAGGTCCGCTCGGTCCTGACCTGCGAGTCCGCCGTGGGCACCTGCGCGAAGTGCTACGGCCGCTCCATGGCCACCGGCCAGCTGGTGGACATCGGCGAGGCCGTCGGCATCATCGCGGCCCAGTCGATCGGTGAGCCGGGCACCCAGCTCACCATGCGCACGTTCCACACCGGCGGTGTGGCCTCGGCCGACGACATCACGCAGGGTCTGCCCCGCATCCAGGAGCTCTTCGAGGCCCGCACCCCGAAGGGCGTGGCCCCGATCTCCGAGGTCGCCGGCCGCGTGACCATCGAGGACACCGAGGCGTCCGTGCGCCTGCTGCTCACGCCGGACGACGGCTCCGAGGAGATCGCCTACCCGGTGCTGCGCCGTGCGCGCATCCTCGTGGCCGACGGCGAGCACGTGCCGGTGGGCACGCAGCTCGTGGCCGGCGCCGTGGACCCGAAGCAGGTCCTGCGCGTGCTCGGCCCGCGGGCCGCGCAGCGGTTCCTCGTGGACGAGGTGCAGAACGTGTACCAGTCCCAGGGCGTGGGCATCCACGACAAGCACGTGGAGGTCATCGTCCGGCAGATGCTGCGTCGCATCACCGTCATCGAGTCCGGTGACACCGACCTGCTGCCGGGCGAGCTCACGGACCGGGCGCGCTTCGTGGCCGCCAACCGCGCCGCCGTCGCTGAGGGCCGCCAGCCGGCCTCCGGCCGCGACGAGCTGATGGGCATCACGAAGGCCTCGCTGGCCACGGACTCGTGGCTGTCGGCCGCGTCCTTCCAGGAGACGACCCGCGTCCTGACGCAGGCGGCCATGGAGGGCAAGTCCGACCCGCTGCTGGGCCTGAAGGAGAACGTGATCATCGGCAAGCTGATCCCGGCCGGCACGGGCCTGGACCGCTACACGAAGACCGTCGTGGAGCCGACGGAGGAGGCGAAGGCCAACCTGTTCGCCTCGCCGGCCGGCTTCGCGGACTTCGACTACCCGGGTCTGGACCAGTCGCTCGGCGAGAACGACTTCCACGCCGTCTCGTTGGACGACTACGACCGCGGGGGCGACTTCCGCGCCTGATCCCCGTCCCCCAGGGGGCCCGCCGTTCCGCCGCTCACGCGGGGGAGCGGCGGGCCCCTTGGCGTGCGGGGCCGGCTCGTCGACGGCGCCGGGGCGTGCTATGCTGTCAAGGATTGTTTTTCGTGTGGCAAATTGGACGCTGTCCGGGTCGCGGGGTCATTGCGCGGCAGATGCCACACTTTTGCACGCCTGCGGACGTCTGCTCGTTGCGAGCCCCCACAGGGAGAGGCAGAGCAGAGGAACGAGCAGCCGGCGCCCCGGGCGCCGGTCGATCACGTCAGCGATCACCGAAACACAGGAAGGCTGAAGAGTGCCTACGATTCAGCAGCTGGTCCGCAAGGGCCGCTCACCCAAGGTCGTCAATACGAAGGCCCCTGCCCTGCAGGGGAACCCCATGCGTCGTGGCGTGTGCACCCGTGTGTACACCACCACGCCCAAGAAGCCGAACTCGGCGCTGCGCAAGGTCGCCCGTGTGCGCCTGAACGGCGGCATCGAGGTCACGGCCTACATCCCCGGCGAGGGCCACAACCTGCAGGAGCATTCGATCGTGCTCGTCCGCGGCGGTCGTGTGAAGGACCTGCCCGGCGTGCGCTACAAGATCGTGCGCGGCGCCCTCGACACCCAGGGCGTGAAGAACCGCGGCCAGGCCCGCTCCCGCTACGGCGCCAAGAAGGAGAAGAAGTAATGCCTCGTAAGGGTCCTGCGCCGAAGCGCCCCCTCGTCGTCGATCCCGTCTACGGCTCCCCGCTGGTCACGCAGCTGATCAACAAGGTGCTCGTCGACGGCAAGAAGTCCACCGCCGAGCGCATCGTGTACGGCGCGCTCGAGGGCGCCCGTGCCAAGAACGGCGCCGATCCCGTGGCCACCCTCAAGAAGGCCATGGACAACATCAAGCCGGCCCTCGAGGTGCGCTCCCGCCGCGTCGGCGGCGCCACCTACCAGGTGCCCGTCGAGGTCAAGCCGGGCCGCTCCACGGCCCTGGCCCTGCGCTGGCTGGTCGGCTTCTCCAAGGCCCGCCGTGAGAAGACCATGACCGAGCGTCTGATGAACGAGATCCTGGACGCCTCGAACGGCCTGGGCGGCGCCGTGAAGCGTCGCGAGGACACCCACAAGATGGCCGAGGCCAACAAGGCCTTCGCCCACTACCGCTGGTGATCCGTGTGGCCCGGGGCGCGCGATCCGCGCCTCGGGCCGCAGGTGCGTCCTCTCGGACGGGCCACCCACCGCATCCACCTCACGAGCCCCCCCATTCCACCCGACCAAGGGAGACACCGTGGCACAGGACGTGCTGACCGACCTGCACAAGGTCCGCAACATCGGCATCATGGCCCACATCGATGCCGGCAAGACCACCACCACCGAGCGCATCCTGTTCTACACGGGTGTCAACCACAAGCTGGGCGAGACCCACGACGGCGGCGCGACGACGGACTGGATGGAGCAGGAGAAGGAGCGCGGCATCACCATCACCTCCGCCGCGGTGACCTGCTTCTGGAACGACCACCAGATCAACATCATCGACACCCCCGGCCACGTGGACTTCACGGTCGAGGTGGAGCGCTCGCTGCGCGTGCTCGACGGCGCCGTCGCCGTGTTCGACGGCAAGGAGGGCGTGGAGCCCCAGTCGGAGACCGTGTGGCGCCAGGCGGACAAGTACAACGTCCCGCGCATCTGCTTCGTCAACAAGATGGACAAGCTGGGCGCGGACTTCTACTTCACCGTCGACACCATCGTGAAGCGCCTCGGCGCGCGTCCGCTCGTGATGCAGCTGCCGATCGGCGCCGAGAACGACTTCGTGGGCGTCGTCGACCTGCTCTCCATGAAGGCCTTCGTGTGGCCGGGTGACGCCAAGGGCGACGTCACCATGGGCGCCTCCTATGAGACCCGCGAGATCCCCGCCGAGCTCCAGGAGAAGGCCGAGGAGTACCGCAACGAGCTCGTCGAGGCCGTCGCCGAGACCTCCGAGGAGCTCATGGAGAAGTACCTCGAGGGCGAGGAGCTCACCGTCGAGGAGATCCAGGCCGGCGTGCGCCAGCTGACCGTGAACGCCGAGGCCTACCCGGTGTTCTGCGGCTCCGCGTTCAAGAACCGTGGCGTGCAGCCGATGCTGGACGCCGTGGTCGCCTACCTGCCGAACCCGCTGGACGCCGGCTCCGTCAAGGGCCACGCCGTGAACGACGAGGAGGAGGTGCTGGAGCGCGAGGCGTCGAAGGAGGCCCCGTTCTCGGCGCTCGCCTTCAAGATCGCCACGCACCCCTTCTTCGGCACGCTGACCTTCATCCGCGTGTACTCCGGCCGCCTGGAGTCCGGTGCGCAGATCCTCAACGCCACCAAGGGCAAGAAGGAGCGCATCGGCAAGCTGTTCCAGATGCACGCCAACAAGGAGAACCCGGTGGACGAGGTGGTCGCCGGCCACATCTACGCCGTGATCGGCCTCAAGGACACCACCACGGGCGACACCCTGTGCGATCCCGCGAACCCGATCATCCTCGAGTCGATGACCTTCCCGGAGCCCGTGATCTCCGTGGCCATCGAGCCGAAGACCAAGGGTGACCAGGAGAAGCTCTCCACCGCCATCCAGAAGCTCGTCGCCGAGGACCCCACGTTCCGCGTGAACCTCAACGAGGAGACCGGCCAGACCGAGATCGGCGGCATGGGCGAGCTCCACCTGGACGTGTTCGTGGACCGTATGAAGCGCGAGTTCAAGGTCGAGGCCAACGTGGGCAAGCCCCAGGTCGCGTACCGCGAGACCATCAAGCGCAAGGTCGACAAGGTCGACTACACGCACAAGAAGCAGACCGGCGGCTCCGGCCAGTTCGCCAAGGTGCAGCTGTCCTTCGAGCCCCTGGACACCGCCGAGGGCGAGGTCTACGAGTTCGAGAACGCCGTCACCGGCGGTCGCGTGCCCCGCGAGTACATCCCCTCGGTGGACGCGGGCATCCAGGACGCCATGCAGTTCGGCGTGCTGGCCGGCTACCCGATGGTCGGCGTGAAGGCCACCCTGCTCGACGGCGCGTACCACGACGTCGACTCCTCGGAGATGGCGTTCAAGATCGCCGGCTCCCAGGCCTTCAAGGAGGGTGTCCGCAAGGCCAACCCGATCATCCTCGAGCCGCTGATGGCCGTGGAGGTCCGCACCCCCGAGGAGTTCATGGGCGACGTCATCGGCGACCTGAACTCCCGCCGCGGCCAGATCCAGTCCATGGAGGACGCCACCGGCGTGAAGGTGGTCAACGCCCTCGTGCCGCTGTCGGAGATGTTCGGCTACATCGGCGACCTGCGCTCCAAGACGCAGGGCCGCGCGGTGTACTCGATGACCTTCCACTCCTACGCCGAGGTCCCCAAGGCCGTGGCGGACGAGATCATCCAGAAGTCCCAGGGCGAGTGACCGCAGGTCACCTGCTCTGAACGACCTGCCCCGGGTCGGCCGCCGCAGCCGCGGCCGGCCCG
The DNA here is from genome assembly GCF_902506395.1 of Micrococcus sp. 116. Taxonomy (NCBI): domain Bacteria; kingdom Bacillati; phylum Actinomycetota; class Actinomycetes; order Micrococcales; family Micrococcaceae; genus Micrococcus; species Micrococcus sp. 116. The sequence goes on along the minus strand of NZ_LR732370.1, from coordinate 1,545,804 downwards.
GGGCGACCGGACCGCCCTCCCCGGCGCGGCGGTCCGCGATCAGGACGGGTCAGGTCCGGTCCGCTTCCGGCGGTCCCGACGGCCTGGAACCGGACTGGCCCTCGTGAGGCCGGGATTTCCCCAACCCCGCACCATCCGAGTAGACTCAGTCAAGTTGTCAGCACGTCGCAGGCGGCTGAGCAGTCTTCTTGACGATGAACCAGTTCTTAGGAGGAACTAGTGGCAAAGGCAAAGTTCGAGCGGACGAAGCCGCACGTCAACATCGGCACCATCGGCCACGTTGACCACGGCAAGACCACGCTGACCGCCGCCATCTCGAAGGTCCTGTACGACAAGTACCCGGACCTGAACGAGGCCCGTGACTTCGCGACGATCGACTCCGCCCCCGAGGAGCGTCAGCGCGGCATCACCATCAACATCTCCCACGTGGAGTACCAGACCGAGAAGCGTCACTACGCCCACGTGGACGCCCCCGGTCACGCCGACTACATCAAGAACATGATCACCGGCGCCGCTCAGATGGACGGCGCGATCCTCGTGGTCGCCGCCACCGACGGCCCGATGGCCCAGACCCGTGAGCACGTGCTCCTGGCCCGCCAGGTCGGCGTGCCGGCCCTGCTCGTGGCCCTGAACAAGTCGGACATGGTCGAGGACGAGGAGCTCCTCGAGCTCGTCGAGATGGAGGTCCGCGAGCTGCTGTCCTCCCAGGACTTCGACGGCGACGAGGCCCCGGTCATCCGCACCTCCGGTCTGAAGGCCCTCGAGGGCGACCCCCAGTGGGTCAAGTCCGTCGAGGACCTCATGGAGGCCGTGGACGAGTTCATCCCGGACCCGGTCCGCGACAAGGACAAGCCGTTCCTGATGCCGATCGAGGACGTCTTCACCATCACCGGTCGTGGCACCGTGGTGACCGGTCGCGCCGAGCGCGGCACCCTGAAGATCAACTCCGAGGTCGAGATCGTCGGCATCCGCGACGTGCAGAAGACCACCGTCACCGGCATCGAGATGTTCCACAAGCAGCTCGACGAGGCCTGGGCCGGCGAGAACTGCGGTCTGCTGCTGCGCGGCCTGAAGCGCGACGACGTGGAGCGCGGCCAGGTCGTGGTGGAGCCGGGCTCCATCACCCCGCACACCAACTTCGAGGCGAACGTCTACATCCTGTCCAAGGACGAGGGTGGCCGTCACAACCCGTTCTACTCGAACTACCGCCCGCAGTTCTACTTCCGCACCACCGACGTCACCGGCGTCATCACGCTGCCCGAGGGCACCGAGATGGTCATGCCCGGCGACACCACCGAGATGTCGGTCGAGCTCATCCAGCCGATCGCCATGGAGGAGGGCCTCGGCTTCGCCATCCGCGAGGGTGGCCGCACCGTGGGCTCCGGCCGCGTCACCAAGATCACCAAGTGATCTGACGCATCCCGTCTCGTGGCTCCGTTGAGCCGCTGACGCGCGACGCCCCCGTCTCCGGGTCCCCCGGAGGCGGGGGCGTCGCCGTGTCCGACGACGGCGCGGCGGCGGCGGCTAGGCTGGGGAGCATGCCTGAACTGCTCATCCTCATCGTGGTGCTCGCCGTGGCCGTCGTGGCCGTGCGCTGGGCGCTGCGGACCTTCCGTCCCGAGATCGACCGTGCCCGGCGCATCCGGCGCGCGAACCGCGGCGGGGAGCTGGAGCGATGAGCCTGCCCGGCCCGCGCCGCCTCTTCGCCGTCACGGCGATGGCCGAGATGTTCACCTGGGCCGGTCTGCTGATCGCCATGGGCCTCAAGTACGGCGGAGTCACGGAGCGGATGGTGCCGATCGCCGGCGGCGTCCACGGCTTCGTGTTCCTCTGCTACCTCGTGGTGACGGTCGCCGTGTGGATCGATGGGCGGTGGCCCGTGGCCCGCGGACTCCTCGGCCTCGGTTCGACGATCGTCCCGTTCATGACGGTCCCGTTCGAGCGGGCCCAGCGGCGGCGCGGCGAGCCGGCGTCGCGGTGGCAGGTCGTGGACCGCGCGCCGGGGGAGCGGGGGCCCCTCGAACGGCTTCTCGTCGTGGTGCTGCGCCATCCGGTGGTCAGCGCGCTCCTGGCGGTCGCCGTGGTCGCCGTCGTCTTCACCCTGCTGCTCAATGCCGGCCCGCCCACCGAGTGGGGCCGCTGAGCCCGGGGGACCGCCGGGCCCGGCCCGCCGATTGGCGGACTGGGCCCGCTTCTGTCTATACTGATTCGGTTGCTCAAGCGCCATTGCGCTGTCGTCGTGTGTCTCGCGGCGGCAGCTCGGCCCAGATGTGACGTCACCACTCCGACCCGCCACAGGCGTGTGCCCTCCCAGGAATGCGACACGCCCGACCGCGTGGACCGGAGTCCGGCGGCGGCGAGGAACCCGGTCCGACCGGATTCGCCCCGCGCGGGTGGAGGACAAGAAGGCGGGCACGATCCGCCGCACAGGGACAGGAACAGCACACCCGACGAGAGAGGCGTGACGCCATGGCGGGACAGAAGATCCGCATCCGGCTGAAGTCGTACGACCACGAGGTCATCGACGTCTCGGCCCGCAAGATCGTTGACACGGTCACGCGCGCAGGCGCGACGGTGGTCGGCCCCGTGCCGCTGCCGACGGAGAAGAACGTGTACTGCGTTATCCGTTCTCCCCACAAGTACAAGGACAGCCGCGAGCATTTCGAGATGCGCACCCACAAGCGGCTCATCGACATCATCGACCCGACCCCGAAGGCCGTCGACTCGCTCATGCGACTGGACCTGCCCGCGGACGTCAACATCGAGATCAAGCTCTGAGAGGGAGGTGCTGAGAGACTATGACCAACACCCAGAACATCAAGGGCCTGCTGGGCACGAAGCTCGGCATGACCCAGGTCTGGGATGAGGACAACAAGCTCATCCCTGTGACCGTGGTCAAGGCAGACCCGAACGTCGTCACCCAGCTGCGCTCCGAGGAGACCGACGGCTACACCGCCGTGCAGATCGCCTACGGCCAGATCGATCCCCGCCGCGTGACCAAGCCCCTGGCCGGTCACTTCGAGAAGGCCGGCGTGACCCCGCGTCGCCACCTCGTCGAGCTGCGCACCGCCGACGCCGCCGAGTACTCGCTCGGCCAGGACGTGACCGTGGAGGTCTTCGAGGCCGGCCAGAAGGTCGACGTCGTGGGCACCACCAAGGGCAAGGGCTTCGCCGGCGCCATGAAGCGCCACGGCTTCGCCGGTGTGGGCGCCTCGCACGGCCAGCACAAGAACCACCGCAAGCCCGGCTCCGTGGGCGGCGCGTCCACCCCCGGCCGCGTGTTCAAGGGCCAGCGCATGCCCGGTCGCATGGGCGCCGTGCGCCAGACCACCATGAACCTGACCCTCCACGGCATCGACGTGGAGAACAACCTCCTGCTGATCAAGGGCGCGGTGCCCGGCTCCAAGGGCCAGGTCGTGCTCGTCCGCAGCGCCGTGAAGGGAGCCTGAGACCATGGCTGAGAACTCCGTGAAGACCGTCCAGGTCGATCTGCCCGCCGAGCTCTTCGACGTGCAGTCCAACGTGCCGCTCATGCACCAGGTCGTCGTCGCCCAGCTCGCCGCCGCCCGTCAGGGCACGCACAAGACGAAGCGCCGCGGCGAGGTGTCCGGTGCCGGTCGCAAGCCGTTCAAGCAGAAGGGCACCGGCCGCGCACGTCAGGGCTCCATCCGCGCCCCGCACATGACCGGTGGTGGCGTCGTCCACGGCCCGACCCCGCGTGACTACTCGCAGCGCACCCCCAAGAAGATGAAGGCCGCCGCCCTGCGCGGTGCCCTGTCGGACCGCGCCCGCAACGGCCGCGTCCACGTCATCGAGGCCCTCGTGTCCGGGACCACCCCGTCCACCAAGGCCGCCAAGGCGGGCCTCGCGTCCCTGAACACCGGCCGCAAGAACGTGCTGCTGGTGATCGACCGGGCCGACGACGTCGCCGCCCTGTCCGCCCGCAACCTGCCCGCGGTCCACACCCTGTACGCCGACCAGCTGAACACCTACGACGTGCTCGTCTCCGACGACGTCGTGTTCACCCAGGCGGCCTACGAGGCGTACGTGGCCCAGGCTTCCGGCGCCAAGAAGGAGGATGCCCAGTGAGCGGCTCCATCAACAAGGATCCCCGCGACGTGATCATCGCTCCCGTCGTGTCGGAGAAGAGCTACGGTCTGATCGACGAGGGCAAGTACACCTTCCTGGTCGACCCGCGCTCCAACAAGTCCGAGATCAAGCAGGCGGTGGAGCGCATCTTCAACGTCGACGTGGCCTCGGTCAACACCCTGAACCGTTCCGGCAAGCGCCGTCGCACCCGCTTCGGGTGGGGCCAGCGCAAGTCCACCAAGCGTGCCATCGTCACGCTCAAGGACGGGACCATCGACATCTTCGGAGGTCCGCTCGCCTGATCGGCGTGCGGAGACCACTTAATCGAGGAACTGACACATGGCTATCCGTAAGTACAAGCCGACCACCCCGGGCCTGCGTGGCTCGTCCGTGGCCGACTTCGCAGAGATCACCCGGTCCACGCCGGAGAAGTCCCTTCTCCGTCCGCTGCACAAGACCGGCGGCCGCAACAACACCGGTCGCATCACCACCCGTCACAAGGGCGGCGGCCACAAGCGCCAGTACCGCCTGGTCGACTTCCGTCGCCACGACAAGGACGGCGTGCCCGCCACCGTCGCGCACATCGAGTACGACCCGAACCGCACCGCCCGCATCGCGCTGCTGCACTACGCGGACGGCGCCAAGCGCTACATCCTGGCCCCGGCCAAGCTGAAGCAGGGCGACGTGGTCGAGGCCGGCCCGAACGCCGACATCAAGCCCGGCAACAACCTGCCGATGCGCAACATCCCCGTGGGCACCACCATCCACGCGGTGGAGCTGCGCCCCGGCGGCGGCGCCAAGATGGCCCGCTCCGCCGGCGCGTCCGTGCAGCTGGTCGCCCGCGAGGGCAAGTACGCCCAGCTGCGCCTGCCCTCCGGTGAGATCCGCAACGTCGACGTGCGCTGCCGCGCCACGATCGGCGAGGTCGGCAACGCCGAGCAGTCGAACATCAACTGGGGCAAGGCCGGCCGCATGCGCTGGAAGGGCGTCCGCCCGACCGTCCGCGGCGTCGTCATGAACCCGGTCGACCACCCGCACGGCGGTGGCGAGGGCAAGACCTCCGGCGGTCGTCACCCCGTCAACCGGAACGGCAAGCCCGAGGGCCGCACGCGTCGTCCGAACAAGGAAAGCGACAAGCTCATCGTGCGTCGCCGTCGTACCGGCAAGAACAAGCGATAAGGGAGCAGGGAAGACATGCCTCGCAGCCTGAAGAAGGGCCCCTTCGTCGATCAGCACCTCTACCTGAAGGTTCTGGCCGAGAACGAGAAGGGCAGCAAGAACGTCATCAAGACCTGGTCCCGCCGGTCGATGATCATCCCGGACATGCTGGGTCACACCATCGCGGTCCACGACGGACGCAAGCACGTCCCGGTGTTCGTCACCGAGTCCATGGTGGGTCACAAGCTGGGCGAGTTCGCCCCGACCCGGACCTACCGCGGCCACGTGAAGGACGACAAGAAGGGCAAGCGCCGCTGAGCCTGAGGGCACAGCACGCTTGACCTTCTCGAGAATCGAAAGAGAGAAGCAATGGAAGCCAAGGCAATTGCGCGCCACCTGCGCGTGACGCCGATGAAGGCCCGGCGCGTCGTCGACCTGGTCCGTGGCAAGCAGGCCACCGAAGCACTGGCCATCCTGAAGTTCGCCCAGCAGGGCGCTTCGGAGCCGGTGTACAAGCTGGTGGCCTCCGCGGTGGCGAACGCCCGCGTCAAGGCGGACCGCGAGGGCCAGGCCTTCGACGAGGACGCCCTCTACATCACCGAGGCCTTCGTGGACGAGGGCCCGACCATGAAGCGGTTCCAGCCCCGTGCTCAGGGCCGCGCGTACCGCATCAACAAGCGCACGAGCCACGTGACCGTGGTCGTCGCGTCCAAGGACGAGAAGGGTGGGAACTGACAATGGGCCAGAAGATCAACCCCAACGGGTTCCGCCTCGGCATCACCACCGACCACGTCTCGCACTGGTTCGCGGACTCCCACAAGGAGGGCCAGCGCTACGCTGACTTCCTCAAGGAGGACGTCAAGATCCGCGAGCTGATGACCACCGGCATGGAGCGCGCCGGCATCTCCAAGGTGGAGATCGAGCGCACCCGTGACCGCGTGCGCGTGGACATCCACACCGCGCGTCCGGGCATCGTGATCGGCCGCCGCGGCGCCGAGGCCGACCGCATCCGCGGTGAGCTCGAGAAGCTCACCGGCAAGCAGATCCAGCTGAACATCCTCGAGGTCAAGAACCCCGAGACCGATGCCCAGCTGGTGGCGCAGGGTGTGGCCGAGCAGCTCGCCTCGCGCGTGGCGTTCCGCCGCGCGATGAAGAAGGCGATCCAGTCCGCCATGCGCGCCGGCGCGCAGGGCATCCGCATCCAGTGCTCCGGCCGCCTCGGCGGCGCCGAGATGAGCCGCTCGGAGTTCTACCGCGAGGGTCGCGTGCCGCTGCACACCCTCCGCGCGAACATCGACTTCGGCAAGTTCGAGGCCAAGACCACCTTCGGCCGCATCGGCGTGAAGGTCTGGATCTACAAGGGCGACCTGACCGCCAAGGAGCTCGCGGCCAAGGAGGCCGCGCAGCCCTCCGGCCGTGGCCGTGGCGGCGAGCGCCGCGGCGGCGGTGAGCGTCGTCGTCGCAACGATCGCGCCGAGCGTGCTCCCCGCCAGGAGAACGCCGGCGCCGGCGCCGAGACCCCGGCCGCCGCTCCCGCTGAAGGAGGCAACGCCTGATGCTGATCCCCCGTCGCGTCAAGCACCGCAAGCAGCACCACCCCAAGCGTTCCGGCGCCGCCAAGGGCGGCACCACCGTGACGTTCGGCGAGTGGGGCATCCAGGCGCTCACGCCGGCCTATGTGACCAACCGTCAGATCGAGGCCGCCCGTATCGCCATGACCCGCTACATCAAGCGTGGCGGCAAGGTCTGGATCAACATCTACCCGGACCGTCCGCTCACCAAGAAGCCCGCCGAGACCCGCATGGGCTCCGGCAAGGGCTCGCCGGAGTGGTGGGTCGCCAACGTCAAGCCCGGACGCGTGCTCTTCGAGCTGTCGGGTGTCACGGAGGACGTCGCCCGCGAGGCGCTCCGCCTGGCCATCCACAAGCTGCCGCTGAAGGCCCGTATCATCCGTCGAGAGGGTGGTGAGTGATCCCATGGCGATCGGCACCAAGGATCTGAACGTCGAGTCCCTGGACGGGATGGACAACGCCCGCCTGCTGGAGGCCCTGAAGTCCTCCAAGGAGGAGCTGTTCAACCTGCGCTTCCAGGCCGCCACCGGTCAGCTGGACAACGCCAGCCGGCTGAAGGCCGTCAAGCGTGACATCGCGCGCATCTACACGATCCTGCGCGAGCGCGAGCTGGGCATCCGCGGCGATGTCGCCGCCGAGGCGCAGGCCGAGAAGAACGAGGAGGCTGCCAAGTGACCGAGCAGACCCCGGCCGTCTCCGAGGAGCGCGGCTACCGCAAGGCCCTCCGTGGCATCGTCGTCTCCGACAAGATGGACAAGACCATCGTCGTCGAGGTCGAGGACCGCAAGAAGCACTCGCTCTACGGCAAGGTGCTGAAGACCTCGAAGCGCGTGAAGGCGCACGACGAGGACAACACCGCCGGCGTGGGCGACCGCGTCCGCCTCGCCGAGACCCGCCCGCTGTCCGCCTCCAAGCGGTGGCGTCTGGTGGAGATCGTCGAGCGCGCCAAGTGATCGACCCGGCCCCCTGAGGGCCGGCGACGCAGAGGGCCGCCCCGTGCACTGGCACGGGGCGGCCTTGTGCGTTAGACTCTGATATTCGTGCGCCCTCTCGTTGGCAGGACCATCCATCCTGTGTGCCGAGGGCCGCGCACGCCGATCCCGGATCCGCCTCGGCCCTGCCCTGCGCGCCCCTCCGCTCTCGACCTCCCCGACGCTGTCTGAACACGCGTCGCCGGGGGACGACGGCGGGCGGCCCGCCTCGGGGGAGGGGTAAGCGTCCCGGGATGCCCGTTCAACCGTTCCGCAAGGCTCGCCCATCGTGGGGGAGAACCGGCGCGACGCTAGGAGAGACAAGTGATCCAGCAGGAGTCGCGGCTCAAGGTCGCCGACAACACCGGTGCGAAGGAAATCCTGACCATCCGTGTTCTCGGCGGTTCCGGACGCCGCTACGCAGGCATCGGCGACACCATCGTCGCCACCGTGAAGGACGCCATCCCCGGCGGCAACGTCAAGAAGGGCGACGTCGTCAAGGCCGTGGTGGTCCGCACCCGCAAGCAGTCCCGCCGTCCCGACGGCTCGTACATCAAGTTCGACGAGAACGCGGCGGTCATCCTGAAGACCGACGGCGAGCCCCGTGGCACGCGCATCTTCGGCCCCGTGGGTCGCGAGCTGCGTGACAAGAAGTTCATGAAGATCGTGTCGCTCGCCCCGGAGGTGATCTGACCTCATGGCCAAGATCAAGAAGGACGACCTCGTCCAGGTCATCAGTGGCAAGGACAAGGGCAAGCAGGGCAAGGTCCTGCGCGTGTTCCCGACGGATGAGCGCGTGCTCGTCGAGGGCGTGAACCGCGTGACCAAGCACCTGCGCGCCGGCCAGGACAACAACGGTTCCACCGAGGGCGGCCTGCAGGTCGTCGAGGCCCCGATCCACATCTCGAACGTGGCCGTGGTGGACCCGGAGACCAAGAAGCCGACCCGTGTGGGCTACCGCTTCGAGACCGTCGAGAAGGACGGCGTGAGCAAGACCGTGAAGGTCCGCTTCGCCAAGGCCTCGGGGAAGGAGCTGTGATGACCGAGGTGCAGCAGACCGAGAAGGTCACCCCGCGTCTGAAGACCAAGTACCGCGAGGAGATCCGCGACGCCCTGCAGGAGCAGTTCCAGTACGGGAACGTCATGCAGGTGCCGGGCCTTGTGAAGGTCGTCGTCAACATGGGCGTCGGCGAGGCCGCCAAGGACTCCAAGATCATCGACGGCGCGGTCACCGACCTCACCGCCATCACCGGCCAGAAGCCGATGATCACCAAGGCCCGCAAGTCCATCGCGCAGTTCAAGCTGCGTGAGGGCATGCCCATCGGCACCCACGCCACCCTCCGTGGCGATCGCATGTGGGAGTTCCTGGACCGCCTGGTCACGCTCGCGCTGCCGCGCATCCGTGACTTCCGCGGCCTGTCCGACCGCCAGTTCGACGGCAACGGCAACTACACCTTCGGCCTGTCCGAGCAGACCGTGTTCCACGAGATCGATCAGGACAAGATCGACCGCGTGCGCGGCATGGACATCACCGTGGTGACGACCGCCAAGAACGACGACGAGGGCCGCGCGCTGCTGAAGGCGCTGGGCTTCCCGTTCAAGACCGACCAGTAAGACCTCCACGCCACAGGTCCTCCACCGGTGAACCGGTGGCGGAAACCACGGCGAGAAAGGGCGTGAAGCCCACATGACCATGACCGATCCCGTCGCAGACATGCTGACCCGTCTGCGCAACGCAAACTCGGCCTACCACGACACCGTGTCCATGCCGTCCTCGAAGCTGAAGACTCGCGTCGCCGAGATCCTCAAGGCCGAGGGCTACATCCAGGACTGGCGCGAGGAGGAGGCCGAGGTCGGCAAGAAGCTGACCATCGACCTGAAGTTCGGCCCGCAGCGTGAGCGTGCGATCGCCGGCCTGCGCCGCATCTCCAAGCCGGGCCTGCGCGTGTACGCGAAGTCCACGAACCTGCCCCACGTGCTGGGCGGCCTCGGCATCGCCATCCTGTCCACCTCCTCTGGTCTCCTCACGAACCAGCAGGCCGCCAAGAAGGGCGTGGGCGGAGAAGTCCTCGCCTACGTCTGGTGACGGGCAAGACGGAAGAAAGGCTGAACTGACATGTCTCGAATCGGACGTCTCCCGATCACCATCCCCGCCGGCGTCGATGTGACCATCGACGGCGACCGCGTCTCCGTGAAGGGCCCCAAGGGCCAGCTCGAGCACTCGCTGCCCACGCCCATCACGGCCACCCTCGAGGAGGGGCAGGTCACCGTGGCCCGCCCCGACGACGAGCGTGAGTCCCGCTCCCTGCACGGTCTGACCCGCACCCTCATCAGCAACATGGTCGAGGGCGTGACCAACGGCTTCTCCAAGCAGCTCGAGGTCGTCGGCACCGGCTACCGCGTGCAGGCCAAGGGCCAGGACCTCGAGTTCGCCCTGGGCTACTCCCACCCCGTCCCGGTGAAGGCGCCCCAGGGCATCACCTTCACGGTGGAGGGCAACAAGGTCACCGTCGCCGGTATCGACAAGCAGCAGGTCGGCGAGACCGCCGCCAACATCCGCAAGCTGCGCCGCCCCGACCCGTACAAGGGCAAGGGCGTGCGCTACGCGGGCGAGCAGATCCGCCGCAAGGCCGGAAAGGCAGGTAAGTGATGTCTACTCTGAAGGTGAAGGGCAAGGGCAAGTTCAACGCCCGCACCCGCCGCCACCTCCGGGTGCGCAAGCGGATCTCCGGCACCACCGTCCGTCCCCGCCTCGTCGTCAACCGCTCTGCACGGCACATGTTCGTGCAGGTCGTGGACGACACGCAGAGCCGCACGCTCGCGTACGCCTCCACCATGGAGGCCGACGTGCGTGCGCTCGAGGGCGACAAGACGGCCAAGGCCAAGCGCGTGGGCGAGCTCGTCGCCGAGCGTGCCAAGGCGGCCGGCATCGAGGCCGTGGTCTTCGACCGCGGCGGCAACAAGTACCACGGGCGCGTCGCGGCCGTGGCCGACGGTGCGCGAGAGGGTGGGCTGCAGCTGTGACCGAGAACATCAACCAGAAGGACACTCAGGTGACCGAGAGCACCGAGACCACCGTCTCCGAGACCGGGTCGGGCTCGGCGAGCCAGACCACCGAGCGCGCCACCGGTGGCCGCGGCGGTCGCGACGGCGGCCGCGGTGGCCGTGACGGCGATCGTCGTGGCGGCCGTCGCGACGACCGCAACCGTCGTGGCGCCCAGGACGACGAGAAGGACCAGTTCCTCGAGCGCGTCGTGGGCATCAACCGCGTCTCCAAGGTCGTCAAGGGCGGCCGCCGCTTCTCCTTCACCGCCCTCGTGGTGGTGGGTGACGGCGACGGCACCGTCGGCGTCGGCTACGGCAAGGCGAAGGAGGTCCCCGCCGCGATCCAGAAGGCCGTGGAGGAGGCCAAGAAGTCCTTCTTCCGCGTCCCCCGCGTCGGCTCCACCATCCCGCACCTGGTGCAGGGTGAGGACGCCGCCGGCGTCGTGCTGCTCCGCCCGGCCTCCCCGGGTACCGGCGTGATCGCCGGCGGTCCGGTGCGCGCCGTGCTCGAGTGCGCCGGCATCCACGACGTGCTGTCCAAGTCCATGGGCTCCGTGAACGCGATCAACATCGTGCGCGGCACCGTGGACGCCCTCAAGAAGCTGGAAGAGCCCCAGGCCGTCGCCGCCCGCCGCGGCAAGGCCCTGGACGAGATCGCCCCCCATGCGATGCTGCGCACCATGGAGAACGATCGCGCCCAGAAGAGCGCGAAGGCAGGTGCGTGAGCCGTGTTTGAGCCCACCCGCAAGAACATCCAGCCCTCGGACGCCACCCTGGTCATCACCCAGACCCGCGGCGTCACGGGCTCCAAGCAGAACCATCGGGACACCCTGCGCTCGCTGGGCCTGAAGCGGATCGGCCACCAGGTCACCCGCAAGGCCGACGCGGTGACGGTCGGCATGGTCAACACCGTGCCGCACCTGGTGTCCGTGGAGGAGGTCAACAATGGCTGACAACGACGCCATCAAGGTCCACGACCTGCGTCCGGCCCCCGGTGCCAAGACCGCCAAGACCCGTGTGGGTCGCGGTGAGGCGTCGAAGGGCAAGACCGCCGGTCGCGGCACCAAGGGCACCAAAGCCCGTTACCAGGTCCGTGCGGGCTTCGAGGGCGGCCAGCTGCCCCTGCAGATGCGTCTGCCGAAGCTCCGCGGCTTCAAGAACCCGTTCCGCACGGAGTACCAGGTCGTGAACCTGGACAAGCTCTCCGCGCACTTCCCCGAGGGCGGTGAGGTCACCGTGGACGCGCTCGTGTCCAAGGGCCTCGTCCGTCGCGGTCAGCCCGTCAAGGTGCTGGGCACGGGGGAGATCACCTCGGCCGTGCAGGTGAAGGCGAACGCCTTCTCCTCGTCCGCCGTGGAGAAGATCCAGGCCGCCGGCGGGTCCACCGAGACCCTCTGACACGCCGACCCATCCACCGAGGGCCCTGGCCCGGAGCAGCCGCTCCGGACCAGGGCCCTCGGTCCATCCGTGTAGACTCGCACAGCGGCCGCCCCGGTGTGGCCGCCGTCTCGTGCCCCGCCCCGCGGCCGGCGCGCGCCCCACAGGACCACCGCAGGAGGACTCGTGCTCAAGGCCATCGCCCGGATCGTCCGGACGCCTGACCTGTTGCGGAAGATCGCCTTCACGCTCGCGCTCATCGCCGTCTACCGGATGGGCGCCTTCGTGCCGGCCCCCGGGGTGGACTACCCGGCGGTGCAGCAGTGTCTCGCGGCGGGCAACGCCCAGGGCGGCCTGTACTCCTTCGTGAACATGTTCTCGGGCGGGGCGCTCCTGCAGGTGTCCGTCTTCGCGCTCGGCATCATGCCCTACATCACGGCGTCGATCATCGTGCAGCTGCTGCGCGTGGTGATCCCGCGCTTCGAGCAGCTCCACCAGGAGGGCCCGCAGGGCCAGGCGACGCTGACGCAGTACACCCGCTACCTGACCCTCGCCCTCGCCCTGCTGCAGGCGACCACGATGGCCTCGCTGGCCCGCACCGGGGCCCTGCTCGGATGCAGCCTGCCGCTGCTGCGCGACGGCTCCATCCTCACGGTGCTGCTCGTGGTCATCGCCCTGACCACCGGCTGTCTCATCGTCATGTGGTTCGGCGAGCGGATCACCGAGAACGGCGTGGGCAACGGCATGTCCCTGCTGATCTTCACCTCCATCGCGGCGGGCTTCCCGGCCGGCCTCGGCCAGGTGGTCCAGACGCAGGGCTGGCGCGTGTTCGCGATCGTCATGGGGATCGGCCTGCTCACCATGCTGGCCATCGTCTTCGTGGAGGAGTCGCAGCGCCGGATCCCGGTCCAGTACGCCAAGCGGCAGATCGGCTCGCGGACCGTGGGCGGGTCGAGCACCTACATCCCGGTCAAGGTGAACATGGCCAACGTCATCCCGGTCATCTTCGCCTCCTCCGTGCTGATGCTCCCGAGCATCCTCATCCAGTTCAACACGCCGCAGGACGGCAGTGCGCCGGCCCCGTGGATCACGTGGCTGAGCCGGTACTTCGGCCCCGGCGACCACCCGGTGTACATGGCCCTGTACTTCCTGCTCATCATCGGCTTCACGTACTTCTACGTGTCCATCACGTTCAACCCGGTGGAGATCTCGGACAACATGAAGCGCTACGGCGGCTTCATCCCCGGCGTCCGCGCCGGCCGGCCCACCGAGCGTTACCTGCAGTACGTCATCAGCCGCATCACGCTCGTGGGCGCCCTCTACCTGGGTATCGTGGCCATGATCCCGCTGATCGCCTTCGCGGTGATCGGCACCAGCCAGAACTTCCCGCTCGGCGGCACGTCCATCCTCATCATGGTGGGCGTCGGCCTCCAGACCGTGAAGCAGGTCAGCGCACAGATGGAGCAGCGCCACTACGAGGGCCTGCTGCGCTGAGCCCCGACCCGATCCCGCAACGCCGTCCGTATCGACAGTGAGGAACACACGATGACCCGCATGCTGCTCATGGGCCCTCCCGGTTCCGGCAAGGGCACCCAGGCCGCCCGGATCGCCGACAAGCTGGGGATCGTCCCGATCTCCACCGGTGACATCTTCCGCCACAACGTGAAGTCGATGACGCCGCTCGGCGTCGAGGCCAAGAAGTACATCGACAACGGCGACTTCGTCCCCGATGAGGTCACGAACCGCATGGTCGCGGACCGCATCGCCCAGGCCGATGCGGAGCACGGCTTCCTGTTGGACGGCTACCCGCGCACGAAGGGCCAGGTCGAGGCGCTGGACGCCATGCTCGCCGAGGCCGGCCTGTCGCTGTCCGCCGTCGTCGAGCTGGAGGTGCCCGACGAGGAGCTCGTGGAGCGCCTGCTCAAGCGTGCCGAGATCGAGGGCCGCGCGGACGACACCCAGGAGGTCATCGAGCACCGCCTGGACCTGTACCACCGCGAGACCGAGTCCGTCATCCAGGAGTACGTGGAGCGCGGCATCGTCGCCCGCGTGGACGGCACCGGGCAGATCGACGACGTCACCGAGCGCCTGCTGCAGGCCGTGTACTCCGTGCGCGCAGCCACGGGCTCCCTGCCCGTGATCCAGCCGGGCGCGGAGTCCTGACCCCGTGATCGGCTGCCGCTCGCTCGAGCTCAAGACCGCCCCCCAGCTGCAGGCCATGCAGCGCGCGGGGGTGGTCCTGTCCGAGGCCCTGGACGCCACGCTGACCGCGGCCGCGCCGGGCGTCACCACCGCGGAGCTGGACGCCGTGTTCGCGGGCGTCCTGGCCGAACGCGGTGCGACCTCCAACTTCCTGGGCTACTACGACTTCCCGGCCTCGATCTGCACCTCGGTCAACGACGAGGTCGTGCACGGCATCCCCGGGGACCGGGTCCTGCAGACCGGCGACGTGCTGAAGGTCGACGGGGGCGCGATCGTGGACGGCTGGCACGCGGACTCGGCCCGCACGGTGATCCTGGGCTCCTCCGCGGCCGGCACCGCGGACCCGGCCGACGAGCGCCTCTCGGCGATCACGCGGGAGGCACTCTGGGTCGGCATCGCGGCCTTCGCCTCCGCCACCCACGTCGGGGACATCGGGGACGCCATCGACGACTTCGTCTCCGCGCAGCCGGGCGAGGAGCTCGGCATCCTCGAGGAGTACGTGGGGCACGGCATCGGCTCGGCCATGCACCTGCCGCCGGACGTGTTCAACTACCGCACCGGCCACCGGGGGCCCAAGATCCGCCCCGGTCTGGCGCTCGCCATCGAGCCGATGCTGGTGCGCGGCTCCATCGACACGAAGGTGCTCGCGGACGACTGGACCGTGGTGACCCTCGACGGCGCCCGCGCGAGCCAGTGGGAGCACTCGGTCTGCCGGCACGACGCCGGCGTGTGGGTGCTCACCGCTCCCGACGGCGGCGCCTCCGAGCTCGCCCGGTTCGGCGTGGTCCCGGTCCCGCCGGGGGAGTGAGGGGCCCGAGCTGTCGGCCGTCCGTCCCGCCCGTCCGGCGGACCGGGCGGCCGTCCTCGTCTGTGCTGGTTCTCAGGCCGAGAATGCGGTATCATCGAACGTTGTTCGTGTGCGCGCACTCGTGTGCGCCGGCGAGCAGACCCGTTCCCGCCCCGTCATCCGGCCCTCCGCGGCCGTGCCCGGGGCATGACGATTGTGGAGGACATGGCTAAGAAGGAAGGTGTCATCGAGGTCGAGGGCACGGTGTCGGAGGCATTGCCGAACGCGATGTTCCGGGTCCGTCTGCAGAACGAGCACGTCGTGCTCGCCACGATCTCCGGAAAGATGCGTCAGCACTACATCCGCATCCTCCCCGAGGATCGCGTCGTGGTGGAGCTTAGCCCGTACGACCTCAACCGGGGTCGGATCGTGTACCGATACAAGTAAGAACCCCCGTCCAAGCGAGCGCAGGAGGAAGAGCCGTGAAGGTTCAGCCGAGCGTGAAGCGGATTTGTGACAAGTGCCAGGTCGTGCGCCGTAAGGGCCGCGTGCTGGTGATCTGCTCGAACCCGCGCCACAAGCAGCGCCAGGGCTGATCGCCTCCCCGGGAGCCCGGGGAGCGACGCCGTCGCGTTGACCACACCACCCACCGGCCATCGGGCCGAACAGCAGGGACAGCGGTCCACCCCGTGAGGGGAGGGCCCCCACCTCCGGCCGCAGGGGCCGGAGACCGACGACGGCGGACGCCCGCCGCGGAGCACGCCGGATCTTCCCCGGCGCCGCGACGACGGGTCCGCGTGGCCGAGTGCCGCGTCGTACGGGACGTCCCTGGTGCAGACCCCTGCTGCAGAAGAACAGGAGGACGGCCACATGGCTCGTCTTGCAGGCGTTGACATTCCGCGCGAGAAGCGCGTGATCATCGCACTCACGTACATCTACGGTGTGGGTAAGACCCGCGCTGAGGAGACCCTCGCCGCCACGGGCATCGACCCGAACGTCCGCGTGAAGGACCTCTCCGACGAGCAGCTGGTGCAGCTGCGCGACCACATCGAGGGCAACTACAAGGTGGAGGGTGACCTCCGCCGCGAGGTGGCCGCCGACATCCGTCGCAAGGTGGAGATCGGCTCCTACGAGGGCCTGCGCCATCGCCGCGGTCTGCCGGTGCGCGGCCAGCGCACGAAGACCAACGCCCGTACCCGCAAGGGCCCCAAGAAGACGGTCGCCGGCAAGAAGAAGTGATCCTGCACCGGCGGTGACCGCGTCCACGTCCGGACGCCCCGCCCGCAGCATCAGCACCAGCAGCTTTCCCGGAGGAGAATCACATGCCCCCCAAGACTCGCGCATCGGCTGCCCGCAAGCCGCGTCGCAAGGCCAACAAGAACATCACCGTGGGCCAGGCCCACATCAAGAGCACGTTCAACAACACCATCGTGTCCATCACGGACACCACGGGTGCCGTCATCTCCTGGGCCTCGTCCGGCGAGGTCGGCTTCAAGGGGTCGCGCAAGTCGACCCCGTACGCCGCGCAGATGGCCGCCGAGCAGGCCGCCAAGCGTGCGCAGGAGCACGGCATGAAGAAGGTGGACGTCTTCGTGAAGGGTCCGGGCTCGGGCCGCGAGACCGCCATCCGCTCCCTGCAGGCCGCCGGCCTCGAGGTGGGGTCCATCCAGGACGTCACCCCCATGGCCCACAACGGCGCTCGCCCGGCGAAGCGCCGCCGCGTCTGACCTGAGCGCTGTGTCCGCGTCCGTCCCCGCCCGGGGCGGGCGCGGACAGGTCTGCGGACCTGCCCCCACCCCGTCCTCGTTTCCACCCACCGCGTGCGTCATATGGCGGACGCTCGCCGAAAGGAAATGTCCGTGCTCATTGCACAGCGCCCCACGCTGACCGAAGAGGTCGTCTCCGACCATCGTTCCCGGTTCGTCATCGAGCCCCTGGAGCCCGGCTTCGGCTACACCCTCGGCAACTCCCTGCGCCGCACTCTGCTCTCGTCGATCCCCGGTGCTGCCGTGACCAGCATCCGCGTGGACGGCGTGTTGCACGAGTTCAGCACCGTCAACGGAGTCAAGGAGGATGTCACCGAGATCATCCTCAACATCAAGAAGCTCTCCGTCTCCTCGGAGAACGACGAGCCCGTGGTGGCCTACCTGCGCAAGCAGGGGGCCGGCGTCGTCACCGCCGCGGACATCACCGCGCCGGCCGGCGTCGAGATCCACAACCCGGACCTGCACATCGCGACCCTGAACGCGAAGGGCAAGTTCGACATGGAGCTGACCATCGAACGCGGTCGCGGCTACGTGACCGCCGCCCAGAACAAGTCCGCGGATGCGGAGATCGGCCGCATCCCGGTCGACTCCATCTACTCCCCGGTCCTCAAGGTGACCTTCAAGGTCGAGGCCACCCGTGTGGAGCAGCGCACCGACTTCGACCGTCTGATCCTGGACGTGGAGACCAAGGAGAACATGCTGCCGCGTGACGCGGTGGCCTCTGCCGGCTCCACCCTGGTCGAGCTGTTCGGCCTGGCCCGCTCGCTCAACGTCGAGGCCGAGGGCATCGACCTGGGCGACGAGCCCGAGGTCGTCGAGGGCTCCGCCGACCTGGCCCAGCCGATCGAGGACCTCGAGCTCACCGTGCGCTCGTACAACTGCCTCAAGCGCGAGGGTATCCACACCGTGGGCGAGCTCGTGGGCCGGTCCGAGGCCGACCTGATGGACATCCGCAACTTCGGCGCGAAGTCCATCGACGAGGTCAAGGAGAAGCTCCAGGAGCTGGGCCTGTCCCTCAAGGACTCGCCGGCCGGCTACGACCCGCAGGCGCACGCGCGCCAGATGGACGACGACCCGTTCTCGGACTACTGAGCCGATTCCGCACCACCTGACATCTTCGACCCGACGCCGCAGCCGGCTGAAGGGTCCCACCCGAGGAGAAACACCATGCCTACCCCCACCAAGGGTCCGCGTCTGGGCGGCAGCCCGGCCCACGAGCGCATCATGCTGGCGAACATGTCCGCCCAGCTGTTCGAGCACAAGTCGATCACCACGACGCTCACCCGCGCCAAGCGCCTGCGCCCGTACGCCGAGCGCCTGATCACCTTCGCCAAGAAGGGTGATCTGCCGGCCCGCCGCAAGGTGCAGGGTCTCATCGCCGCCAAGAACCGCACCAACAAGGCGGTCGTGCACGAGCTGTTCACCGTGATCGGCCCCGCGATGGCCGAGCGCAACGGCGGCTACACCCGCATCACCAAGATCGGCAACCGCCATGGCGACAACGCGCCCATGGCCGTGATCGAGCTGATCATGGACCCGATCTCCGGCAAGCAGGCCGTGGTGCGTGAGGCCGAGCAGGCCGCTGCGTCCGCGCCGGCCGCCCCGGCCGAGTCCACCCCGGTGGAGGCCGTCGACCCGGCCGCCACCGAGGAGGTCACCGTGGCCGAGTCGCAGGAGGCCGCCGCCGAGATCGACGGCGCCGTGCCCACCACCGAGGACGGCTCGGCTCCGGCCGAGGCCACCATCAAGGGCAACGCCAGCTCGAAGAAGTACCACGTCCCCGGCTCGCGCTGGTATGACCAGACCACCGCCGAGGTCTGGTTCTCCACCGTCGAGGAGGCCAAGGCCGCGGGCTTCGAGCCCGCCGGTGGCGAGGCCGCCCAGAAGATGGCCTGACGCCATCGCCTGAGTCCGCGTCCGTCCCCGTGACGACGCATCGGCGAAGGGCCGCCCACCACTCGGTGGGCGGCCCTCTGCCGTCCCGGTCCCGCCCCGCGTGAGGAGCAGCATGAGCGAGCAGCACCGCCCGGACGCCCCGCCGGCGCCCGGGGATCCCGCGTCCGTGCGCGTCCGCCTGGACCTGGCCTACGACGGCGGCGCCTTCCACGGCTGGGCCCGCCAGCCCGGTCTCGACTCGGTCCAGGGTGCGCTGGAGGACGGGCTCGATCGGATCCTGCGCCGGCCCGTGCGCACGGTGGTCGCCGGACGCACCGACGCGGGGGTGCACGCGCGCGGCCAGGTCGTCCACCTCGACCTGACCGAGGCGGAGTGGGCGGGCCTGACCCGCGGCCGGCCCGGCCTGGAGCCGGCCACCTCCCTCACCCGACGCCTCGGCGGGGTGGTCTCCGGGCGGTCGCTTATACACATCTCCGAGCCCCCGAGACTCCTGAGCCTCTCGTATTCCGTCCTCTGCTTGGA
>NZ_LR732370.1:1481821-1526320 GCF_902506395.1 Micrococcus sp. 116 | reverse complement strand
CGCGTGCGCGGATCACGCGCGGCGGGCCCCCGGGGGCTTCGACGCGCGGTTCAGCGCGCTGTGGCGCGAGTACGAGTACCGGATCGACGACGCACCCGCCGCGCGTGATCCGCGCACGCGGGGCTTCACCCACTGGCACGGCGCCGCCCTGGACGATCGCCTCATGGCGCTGGAGGCCGACGCCGTCCTCGGACTGCACGACTTCCTGTCCTTCTGCCGGCCCCGCGCGGGTGCCACGACCATCCGCGAGGTCCAGCACCTGGAGGTGCGACGCGATGAGGACGGCGTCGTGCGCGTCCGGATCCGGGCCGACGCGTTCTGCCACAACATGGTCCGGGCGATCGTCGGGGCGCTGCTCCAGGTGGGGGAGGGGGCACGCGAGCCCGGTTGGCTCGCGCACCGGGTGGCGAGGCCGGCCCGCGACTCCGAGGTGCGCCTCGCCCCGCCCGGGGGGCTGACGCTGCACGCCGTCGGCTATCCCGACGAGGAGAAGGAGCTGCGCCGGCGCGCCGAGGACACCCGGGCGAAGCGGACCCTGTGAGCCGGGTGGCCCGCGGTGGCGGCTTTTGGCTCCGGGGCCCGCGTTCGGTAGGATGGGTGGACGTTGCGCATGCCCGCACCCGGATGCGTCGTGCCGCGAGTGGCTCAGTTGCATGGCCTTCAGCTCGCGCCGCACCCCCGGGGCATCGGGCCCGGACGCCTTCCAGCCCTCACCTGGGGGACCGGCGCGCACGGAGAACTGACAGCGCGAGCGCGCCGGAATCACGACCCGGCGGGCAGGTGCTGTGGACCACCACCGACCCTGAAGGCAGACAACGTGCGTACGTACTCTCCCAAGCCTGGCGACGCCGACCGTCAGTGGCACATCATCGATGCCACCGACGTCGTCCTCGGCCGCCTGGCCTCCCACACCGCCACCCTCCTGCGCGGCAAGCACAAGCCGACGTTCGCCCCCCACATGGACATGGGCGACTACGTCATCATCGTGAACGCCGAGAAGGTCGCCCTCACCGGCGCCAAGCTCGAGAAGAAGCGCGCCTACCGCCACTCGGGCTACCCGGGCGGCCTGAAGTCGCAGTCCTACGCCGAGCTGCTCGAGACCAACCCGGTCCGCGCCGTGGAGAAGGCCGTCAAGGGCATGCTCCCGAAGAACTCGCTGGCCGCCCAGCAGCTCTCCAAGCTGAAGGTGTACAAGGGCGCCGAGCACCCGCACACCGCCCAGCAGCCCCAGACCTTCGAGATCGGCCAGGTCGCCCAGTGACCCCGGCGGGCCACTGACGCAGACCTTCCCTGAGGAGAACCATGAGCATCAACGAGAACGACGACGTGGAGCTGACGAGCTACACCTCTGAGTCCACCGCCACCGCCGAGGCCCCCGCCGCCTCCGAGCGCCCGGCCCTGACCGTGCCCGGCTCCGCCGTCGGCCGCCGCAAGGAGGCCGTGGCCCGCGTGCGCCTCGTCCCCGGCTCCGGCCAGTGGACCATCAACGGCCGCGCCCTGGAGAACTACTTCCCGAACAAGCTGCACCAGCAGGAGGTCTCCGACCCCTTCACGCTGCTGGAGCTGACCGGCGCCTACGACGTGATCGCCCGCATCCACGGCGGCGGCCCCTCCGGCCAGGCCGGTGCGCTGCGCCTGGGCATCTCCCGCGCCCTCAACGAGATCGACCGCGAGCACAACCGCCCGGCGCTCAAGAAGGCCGGCTTCCTGACCCGCGACGCGCGCGTCATCGAGCGCAAGAAGGCCGGCCTCAAGAAGGCCCGCAAGGCCTCGCAGTTCTCGAAGCGCTGATCCTGCGCCGCACGGTGTCCCCACCGTGCCCCCGCCGACGCCCCGTCCCGCTCCTCACGAGCGGGGCGGGGCGTCCGCGGTCTCCGTGGGCCGGCGGCACCTGACCCAGAGGTAATATGAAGACGCATGGCGACGACGCCATGACGGGCCGCTCGCCCGTCCGGTGCGCGGTCCGGTCGAAGACACCCTCAGGAGCCGCCGTGGCCGAGAACACGAGTCCTACGCCCGACCCCCGCACCCGTGGCGAGCACGGCACGGAGCACACCGCGCAGGCCCCCTTCGCCGTGACCCGTGACGACGCCGCCGAGGTGGACGAGATCCGGGAGCTCGGCCGCAAGCTCGGCGGGGAGAAGAAGACCCCACCCCGGACCCGCAGGCCTGGCGTGAGGGCTACCCGTACAAGCCCAAGCTCAGCCTCAAGAGCGACGAGCGACACAAGCGTGAGCTGCAGATCGAGCTGCTGAAGATGCAGCTCTGGGTCAAGCAGACCGGCCAGAAGGTCCTGATCATCGTCGAGGGCCGCGACGCCGCCGGCAAGGGCGGCGCCATCAAGCGCTTCAACGAGCACCTCAACCCCCGCGGCGCCCGGACCGTGACCCTGGAGAAGCCCACGGAGGAGGAGGCCCCGCAGTGGTACTTCCAGCGCTACATCCAGCACCTCGAGTTCATGCGCGAGACCCCTGAGCTGGAGCGCATGCTCGTCAACTCCGGCGTGCACATCATCAAGTTCTGGTTCTCCGTGTCCCAGCGTGAGCAGCTCAACCGCTTCGCCGCGCGGGAGACCGACCCCGTGCGTCGCTGGAAGCTCTCGCCCACCGACCTGGCCTCCCTGGACAAGTGGGACGACTCCACGAACGCGAAGGAGGCCATGTTCTTCTACACGCACACGGCCGACGCCCCGTGGACCGTCGTGAAGTCGAAAGACAAGAAGCGCGCCCGCCTCGAGGCCATCCGCCATGTGCGGCACACGCTGCCCTACCCGGACAAGGACGAGCGCATCGTCCACCGCCCCGCCCCGCAGGTCTGCGGCCCGGCCAACGAGCTGGCCGAGTACGGGGAGGTCTTCGGCGGATCGTTCCCGCGCGTGCGCTGACCGGGCCGCACACGACGGCGCCCCTCATCTTCCGGTGAGGGGCGCCGTCGTGTGCGGGGGCGGGTGCGGGTTCAGCCGCGCTCCTCCTCCAGGTACTCCGGGGTGACGTGTGCGTCGTCGAAGAGGTTGTCCGCCCCGAAGTCCTCCGAGACGTGGTACTCGCCCGAGGCCAGGGAGAGGCGGACGTCCTCGCGCAGGATCGGCAGCTTGGCGTAGAACGCGTCGCCGCAGCAGCTGGTGGCGGTGACGTCGCGGTGGCCGATGATGCGGGACGGCGGCAGCTCGTACTGCTGGCAGATGTAGGCGGCGAGCGGCACCAGGCCGGCGTAGAGGCTCTGCGGCGGCGGGTTGAGCATGTACAGCCCCTCGCACTCGATGCCGAGCGCATACGCGTTGAAACCGAGCGCGTGGACGCCGAGCATGAACGTCTGTCCGCCCTCGAGCGCGTGCCGGGAGCCGTGGCGGCCCTCCATCGCGAAGCCGCCGCGGGAGACGGTGAAGTGCTGCCCGGTGTCGCCCCAGTCGTTCGCGGAGCCCATGTGCGCGTTCTGGATCACCTGCGCGATGCTCTCCGCCGCCTCCCGGGAGCCGTCCGTGACGTTCGGAGTGGTGGTGTGGTGGATCACCAGGTAGGAGGGGCGCTCGTTCAGGGTCTGCAGGTAGTAGTTGGGCTGCATGGCGCCCCACTGCGCGGTGGTGATGATGTCCGGGGCGGGCAGGCGGGTGGCCTGCTCGTCGCCCTCCGAGCTCTGCTCGGCCTGCTCATCACGCCCGCAGCCGGCCACGCCGGCGGCGATCGCCAGGCCCGTGCCGCCCAGCACGCTGCGGCGCGTCCAGGAACGGGAGGGCGGGGGCGGGGTCACGTCGGGCATGGATCGAGGTCCTTCGGGTTCGGGGCGGGGCCTCCCGGGCGGATGTGAGCGGACGGGCGCGGCCGCGGGGGCTCGACCGGTCCGATGCTACCGCCCCCCGGCCCGTTTCGTGACCCTCCCGTGATGCAGGCCGCAGGGGCGGCCCCTACACTGACTGATCATGTCGAGATTGTTCGGAACCGATGGCGTCCGTGGCCTGGCCAACGAGACCCTCACCGTGGAGTTGTCCGTCCAGCTGGCCCAGGCCGCCTCGCCCGTCCTCGGCGCGGAGGCCTTCGACGCCGGCCGACGCCCGGTCGCCGTCGTGGCCCGGGACCCGCGCATCAGCGGTGAGTTCATCGCGGCCGCCGTGCAGGCGGGCCTGGCGTCCTCGGGCGTGGACGTGTGGGATGCGGGCGTGCTGCCGACCCCCGCCGCCGCCTATCTCGTGGGGGACCTGGACGCCGACTTCGGCGTGATGATCTCCGCCTCCCACAACCCGGCCCCGGACAACGGCATCAAGTTCCTCGCGCGCGGCGGCGAGAAGCTGACCGACGCGCAGGAGGACGAGATCATCCGTCACCTCGAGGGCGTGACGCCGCGGCGGCCCCAGGGCGCGGACGTGGGCCGCGTGCGCGTCTTCGCGGACGCCGAGGACCGCTACGTCCTCCACCTCCTGCAGACCCTCCCGCACCGGCTGGACGGGCTCAAGGTCGTCTTGGACTGCGCACACGGTGCGGCCGCCGGCTGCTCGCCCGAGGCGTTCCGCGCCGCCGGCGCGGAGGTCGTCGTGATCGGCGCGTCCCCGGACGGGCTCAACATCAACGACGGCTACGGCTCCACCCACCTCGAGAAGCTCCAGGCGGCCGTGCGCGAGCACGGCGCGGACCTCGGCATCGCGCACGACGGCGACGCCGACCGGTGCCTCGCCGTGGACGAGCGCGGCGAGGTCGTCGACGGCGACCAGATCATGGGCGTCATGGCCGTGGCCCTCAAGGACCGCGGCGTCCTGCGGGACGACACCCTGGTCGTGACCGTCATGTCCAACCTGGGCCTGAAGCTGGCCATGGGCCGGGAGGGCGTCCAGCTCGTCGAGACCCAGGTGGGCGACCGCTACGTCCTGGCCGGCATGAAGCTCGGCGACTACTCGCTCGGCGGCGAGCAGTCCGGCCACGTGATCTTCTCGGACCACGCCACCACCGGTGACGGTGTCCTCACCGGCCTGCAGCTCGCCTCGCGCGTCGCCGAGACCGGCACCCCGCTCTCCGAGCTGGCCGCGGTGATGGACCGGCTGCCCCAGGTCCTCGTGAACGTGCGCGGCGTGGACAAGTCCCGCGCCGCCGAGGACGAGGCCGTCCAGGCGGCGGTCGCCGAGGCGGAGGCCCGCCTCGGCGAGACCGGCCGCGTGCTGCTGCGCCCGTCGGGCACGGAACCGGTCGTGCGCGTCATGGTCGAGGCCCCGGACGAGGAGACCGCCGGCCGGGAGGCCCAGGTGCTGGCCGACGTCGTGCAGCGCGAGCTGCGCCTGCACGACTGACCGGACCGATGACGTCGGACGCGGCCCCCCGGCCCCGCCGCTGGACCCTGTTCGCGGGGCTGCTCGCGGGGCTGGCGGTCCTGTGGTCGGCCGCGTTCCTCGCCGTGGACGCGCCCGTGTGTGCGCGGCAGAGCGCCCCCGTGGAGTGGTTGCCGTGCCTGGATCCGGACCGGCAGGACTCGGAGGTCGCCCCGGACGCCGGG
The DNA here is from genome assembly GCF_902506395.1 of Micrococcus sp. 116. Lineage (NCBI taxonomy): Bacteria > Bacillati > Actinomycetota > Actinomycetes > Micrococcales > Micrococcaceae > Micrococcus > Micrococcus sp. 116. The sequence continues at coordinate 1,520,845 of NZ_LR732370.1, read as the reverse complement.
TCCAGCGCGGACCGGACGACGTCGCGGCCCTGAGGGCACGGCCCCGGTGCCGCCGAGGGCATGAAGGAAGGGCCCGGGGCGACTCGCGTGAGTCGTCCCGGGCCCTTCGGCGTCGGACAGGGGGAGATCAGAGGGCGGTGGTCCCGGAGGTGGGGCCGCCGCGGCGCTCGGCGAGCAGGTCGCGGATCTCGGTGAGCACGGCGACGTCGGCGGGCACCTCCTCCTCGGCGGGGTCGATGCCGAGGCGGCGGTTGCGGGCCTCGACCATCTTGTTCATCGGCATCACGATGGCGAAGTACACGGCCGCGGCGATGAGCAGGAAGTTGACGATGGCGGTGAGCAGCACACCGAACTTCACGTCGTTGCCGTTGACCGTCAGCACGGCGAACGAGTCGAAGTTCGGCGAGCCCACGGCGGCGGCGATGAGCGGCATGAGGACCGCCTCGACGAGCGCGTTCACGATCTTGCCGAAGGCGGCGCCGATGATGACGGCGACGGCGAGGTCGAGGACGTTGCCCTTCATGATGAAGTCTTTGAATCCCTGGAGCATGGCGAGAATCCTACGTGTGACGAAGGCGGCGCGGTACAGCGTCGAGCGAGCCGTGCGTCTCAGTCCGCGTAGTCCGGCGCCGGAGGCAGGCCCCATGCGGTCTCGAGGACGCCGCCGACCGCCTCGACCCGGGCCGCCTCCGCGGACCCGACATAGCGCAGGTGCCAGGGCTCGTGGGCGAAGCCCGTCACGTCCTCGGCCCCGCCGGGGTAGCGGATGACGAACCCGTGCTCGGCGGCGTGCGCGGCCACCCAGCGGCCCGCGGCGGTGTCGCCGAAGCACGCTTCCAGGTCACACGCGGGGGTCGCGGCGTCGCCCACGTCCCAGGCCAGGCCGGTCTGGTGCTCGGAGTACCCCGGACGCGCCGAGACGCGGTCGGCCTCGGCGCGGCCCAGCTCGTCGACCCAGTGGCCGTACGTCCGGACCTGGTAGTCGTACGAGCGGTAGGCGCTCAGGGTGGTGAGGCGGTGGCCCGCCGCCGCGGCGGCATCCAGCAGGTCACCGGCCGCCGTCGCGGCCTCCGCCCGCAGGGACAGCTCGCTGCCGGGCACGGCCACCAGATCCGAGGGCGCCCAGTCGGGCGGAGCCACGGGGCGGGTCTTGTTCACGACGACGTCGAGGGCGGCCGGGTCGGCGTGCGTGCTCGACGACGGCGCCGTGCTCGAGGCGGCGCGGGACGACGCGGCCGCGCTCGCGGAGCCGGAAGCCGGCGTCGCCGAGGACGGGCCCGCGGCGGGCGTGCCGCAACCGGCCACGAGCAGCGCGAGCGCGGCCAGCGCGGCGAGAGGGAGGGTGCGACGCATGGGTCAGACCTTCCTCAGCAGCACGCGGGTCACCTCGTGTTGCGCGTTCTTCGTGAGCACCAGCCGGGCGCGCCCGCGGGTCGGGCGCACGTTCTGCTCGAGGTTCGGGCCGTTGATGGAGTCCCAGATGGACTCGGCCGTCGCCTGAGCCTCGGCGTCCGACAGGGAGGAGTACCGGTGGAAGTAGCTGCGCGGGTCGGCGAAGGCCCCCGAGCGCAGACCCATGAACCGGTCGATGTACCAGGACCGGATCCAGGACGCGCGCGCGTCCACGTACACCGAGAAGTCGAAGAAGTCGGAGACGGAGAGCCCGGCGGTGCCGTCGGCCCGGGTGCGCGGCGGGGCCAGCACGTTGAGTCCCTCCACGATCAGCACGTCGGGACGGTGCACCACCTGTTCCTCGCCCGGCACGATGTCGTAGGTGATGTGCGAGTACACGGGCGCGCGCACCTCCTGCGCCCCGGACTTGACGTCCGCCATGAAGCGCAGCAGCGCGCGGCGGTCGTAGGACTCGGGGAAGCCCTTGCGGGACAGGATGCCGCGCTCGTGCAGCACCGCGTTGGGGTGCAGGAAGCCGTCCGTGGTGACCAGCTCGACGCGCGGCGTCGTCGGCCAGCGGCGCAGCATCTCCTGGAGCACACGCGCCGTCGTCGACTTGCCGACGGCGACCGACCCGGCCACCCCGATCACGTACGGGGTGCGCCCCGTCCGCTCGCCGAGGAACGCGTTGGTCGCGCTGCGCAGGGCCGCGGAGGCCTCCACGTTGATGCTCAGCAGGCGCGAGAGCGGAAGGTAGACCTCGGCAACCTCGCGCAGGGACAGATGCTCGCCGAGGCCGCGCAGACGCTCCACGTCCGCCTGGTCGAAGGGCTGCGCCATCTCCGAGGCGAGACGGGCCCAGGTCTGGCGGTCCAGCTCCACGAAGGGGGAGCGCTGGTGGCCGTCGGGCACGGCGTCCGCGGGCTCCTCGGGGCCCACGAGGGGCAGCTCGGAGGTCGGGGGGGTGTAGGTCACCCGATCCATTATGGCCGCGGCCCGCCCGGAGCGGGCCCCCGCGTGACGTCACAGGGCCCGGATAGGATCGGCCCATGCGCGTTCTCGTGACCGGCGGTGCCGGATACCTCGGATCCCACACCGTGCTCACGCTGCTCGAGGCGGGCCACGACGTCCTCGTCCTGGACAGCCTGGTCACGGCGACGACGACGGCGCTCGAGCGCGTCGCCGAGCTCGCCGGGACGCGTCTGGGCGGGTCGCGGCTGCGCCTGCACGTGGCCGACATCCGCCGCCCCGAGGACTACCGCGGGGCGCTCGCGGACTTCGGCCCGGCCGCACTCGTGCACTTCGCCGGGCTGAAGTCGCCCACCGAGTCGATGACCCGCCCCGCCGCCTACTACGACGTGAACGTGGGCGGCACGGCCGCCGTCGCCGAGGCCGCGCTCGCGGCCGGCGCCCGCACGGTCCTGTTCTCCTCCTCCGCGACCGTGTACGGCGACCGCGCGCCGGTGCCGGTCGCCGAGGACGCCGCCACAGACCCGGTCTCGCCCTACGGGCACTCCAAGCTCATGGCGGAGCAGGTGCTGCGCGACGTCTGCGCCATGATCGACGGCGGCGGGCTGGCGATGCTGCGCTACTTCAACCCGGTCGGCGCGCATCCCTCCGGGCGGCTGGGCGAGGACCCGAGCGGGGTGCCGGCGAACCTCATGCCCTTCGTGGCGCGGGTGGCCTCCGGCGCGTACCCCGAGCTGCGGGTGTTCGGCGCGGACTTCGACACGCGCGACGGCAGCGCCGTGCGCGACTTCATCCACGTGATGGACCTCGCGGAGGCGCACGTGGCCGGGCTCGAATGGCTCGCGGCCCGGGTGGCGACCGGGGGCGGTACGACGACCCGGGTCTGGAACATCGGCCGGGGTGAGGGCGTCACCGTGTTCGAGATGGTGCGCGCCTTCGAGGCGGTCACGGGCGGCCGCATCCCCTACCGCGTGGTCGAGCGCCGGCCCGGGGACATCGCCGAGTCGTGCGCCGCCGTGGACGCGATCGGCGCCGAGGTGGGCTGGCACGCCCGACGCGATGTGACCGCGATGGTGCGGGACCTCTGGGCCTGGCAGGAGGCCAACCCCGCGGGGTTCTCGTCCCGGACGGAGTGACCCGGCCCGCCGTGCGCCGAAGTCGGGTCCGGCCCGGTATTCTCGTGCGCATGTGCGGAATCGTCGGATACATCGGCCAGCCCCAGTCGGATCGTGAGCACGGCGCTCTCGACGTCCTGATGGAGGGCCTGCGTCGTCTTGAATACCGCGGATACGACTCCGCCGGTGTGGCCGTGGTGGACGGCGGTCAGCTGTACCACCGGAAGAAGGCGGGCAAGCTCGCCAACCTCGCCGAGGAGCTCGCCGAGCACCCCATCCCCACCGGCCTCGTCGGGATCGGCCACACCCGGTGGGCCACCCACGGCGGCCCCACCGACCGCAACGCCCACCCGCATGTGGCGGACGAGGGCCGGCTGGCGCTCATCCACAACGGCATCATCGAGAACTACGCCGAGCTGCGCGAGGAGCTGCTCGCCAAGGGCGTCGAGTTCCTCTCCGAGACGGACACCGAGGTGGCCGCCCACCTCCTCGCCGACGTCTACCGGCACGCGGCCGGCCAGGACCTGACCCGCGCCATGCAGCTGGCCTCCCAGCGCCTCGAGGGTGCCTTCACCCTGCTGGCCGTGCACGTGGACCACCCCGACCGCGTGGTGGCCTCGCGCCGCAACTCGCCGCTCGTCGTCGGCCTGGGCGAGGGGGAGAACTTCCTGGGCTCGGACGTCTCCGGCTTCATCGACTTCACCCGCGAGGCCATCGAGCTCGAGCAGGACCAGGTCGTGACGATCACGGCCGACGCCGTCGAGATCTCGGACTTCCGGGGCGGCCCCGCCGAGGGCAAGCGCTTCACCGTGGACTGGGACGCCTCGGCCGCGGAGAAGGGCGGCTTCGAGACCTTCATGGAGAAGGAGATCCACGACCAGCCCCAGGCCGTGCAGGACACCCTGCTGGGCCGCACGGACGCCGCCGGCGCCCTGATGTTGGACGAGCTGCGGATCGACCCCGAGGAGCTCAAGGCCGTCGACAAGATCATCGTCCTGGCGTGCGGCACGTCCGCCTACGCGGGCACGGTGGCCAAGTACGCCATCGAGCACTGGTGCCGGATCCCCGTGGAGGTGGAGCTCTCCCACGAGTTCCGCTACCGCGACCCGATCATCGACCCGCACACCCTCGTGGTGTCCATCTCCCAGTCCGGCGAGACCATGGACACCCTCATGGCGGTCCGCTACGCCAAGGAGCAGGGCGCCCGCACCGTGTCCATCTGCAACACCAACGGCTCCACGATCCCGCGCGAGTCGGACGCCGTGCTCTACACGCACGCCGGCCCCGAGATCGCCGTCGCCTCCACCAAGGCGTTCCTGGCGCAGATCACCGCCGCCTATCTGCTGGGCCTGTACCTGGCCCAGCTGAACAAGAAGCTGTTCAGCGGCCAGATCAAGGACATCCTGGCGGACCTCGGGGCGATCCCCGACAAGATCGAGGAGATCCTCGCCGCCAAGGACCAGGTCAAGGAGCTCGCCCGCTCGATGGCCGACGCCACCTCCGTCCTGTTCCTCGGCCGCAACGTCGGCTACCCGGTGGCCATGGAGGGCGCGCTCAAGCTCAAGGAGCTCGCGTACATCCACGCCGAGGGCTTCGCCGCGGGCGAGCTCAAGCACGGCCCGATCGCCCTGATCGACGACGGCCAGCCGGTCTTCGTGGTCATGCCCTCGCCCCTGGACCGTCACTCGCTGCACGCCAAGGTGGTCTCGAACATCCAGGAGGTCCGCGCCCGCGGCGCCCGCACCTTCGCCGTCGCCGAGCGCGGCGACGCGGCCGTGCGCGGCCAGGCCGAGGTCGTCTTCGAGGTCCCCGAGACCCAGCCGATGCTCATGCCGCTGCTGACCACGGTCCCGCTGCAGATCTTCGCCCTCGAGCTCGCCACGGCGAAGGGCTACGACGTGGACCAGCCGCGCAACCTCGCCAAGTCCGTCACCGTCGAGTGACGCGCTCCGACTGAGCGACGACGGCGCCCGCCCCCTCTCCGGGGACGGGCGCCGTCCGCCTTCCGGGCTCCTGCGGCCCGCGCTCGTCCCCGTCGCAGCGGCGTCGCGGGCTAGAGTGTGACCACACCCGACTGGGTGACCTACGTCACACTTCCTGAAAGGACGCCTCGATGCGCCCCACCCGCCGCCAGTTCGCCCAGGGCATGGCCGCCGGCCTCGCCGGCCTCGCGCTGCCCTCCGCAGTCGCCTCCTCCGCCGTCGCCGCCCCGCAGGGTCCGAACCCTCGCTCCGGCCGTGGCCTGGACGAGCGGGCGATCCAGGCCGCCCTCGACGCCGTCGTGCAGTGGCCCGCCGTCGGCGCCGTCTGTTCCGTGGTGGGCCCGGACGGCCGCTTCGACACCGCCTCCGGCACCCGCGGCCTGCACGCGAACGCCCCGGCGCGGGCGAACTCGGTGGCCCGGATCGCCTCGGTCACCAAGGGCATGGTCGCCACCGTCGCCCTGCAGGAGGTCGAGCGCGGCACCCTGTCCCTGGACTCCACGATCGGCGACGTCCTCCCGGGCCTGTGGCCCGACGTCGAGGGCCGCGTCACCCTCTCGATGCTCCTGAACCACACCTCCGGCATGCCGGACGCCATCTGGGTGATCATGCGGGGCCAGTCCCTCTTCGAGCTGGACTTCGACGAGCTCGCGGACGTCGTCTCCCGCTCCTACGGCCAGCGTGAGCTCGTCGACCTGGCGAAGCAGGCCGACTGGTGGTTCGAGCCCGGCACCGACTACGGCTACTCCAACACGGGCTACGTGGTGGTGGAGATGATGGTCGAGGCCGTCACCGGCCGCCGGATGCCCGAGCTCATCCGGGACCGCGTCTTCCGCCCCGCCGGCATGCACCGCACCCGCCTCGAGCACGGCACCCTCGTCCGCGGCGCGGAGATGCAGGACGCGGCCGTGCGTCCGCACGAGGCCAAGGCCCTCGAGACCATCGATCAGTCGATCTTCGCCTCCGCCGCCGCGGTGAACACCACCGCCGCGGACGTCACCCGCTTCTATCAGGCCCTCATGCGGGGCGAGCTGGTCTCGCAGCAGACCGTGGACCTCATGGTCACCCCCGTCGGCCCGGCCGCCCAGGCCGGCTACGGCTACGGCCTGTTCCTGGTCGCGGACCCCGCGCCGGAGCACGCCGGCGAGGTGCTGGTCGGCCACGACGGCGCCGGCTTCGGCTCCGTCTCCCTGGCCCTGTGCTCCCGTGACGGCGAGCGTGCGTTCGCGTTCACCTACATCGGCCGGCCGTACTGGCAGGAGGGCTGGGACGAGGTGTTCGCGAAGGAGCTGGCGCTGATGCGCACCGCGTTCGTGGCCAATGCCGCAGACGCCCCGGCCTCCCGCGACCGCCTGGTCCGCGGCGGTGCCGCCGCCTCGCGCCGTGCCGTGGCGGACATGGCCGCCCGGGGCGCCCGACTCGTCTGAGCGGATCGACGTCCCGGGACGGTGTCCGCCCGCGCCAGTAGACTCCCCGAGGAGGCCCGCCGCACCCGGCGGGCCGCACGACGAGACCCCGGAGAGTCATGCACACAGTGGAGATCGGCCAGCCGTACCCCCTCGGGGCCACCGTGGACGAGACCGGCACCAACTTCGCCCTCGCGGTCTCCCGCGAGGTGGAGGCGGTCGAGCTGTGCCTCGTCGCCGACGACGGCACGGAGACGCGCATCCCCCTCGAGGAGCGGCACGGCACCACATGGCACGCCCACGTGGCGGGCATCGGGCACGGGCAGCGCTACGGCTACCGCGTGCACGGCCCCTGGGACCCCGCCCGCGGCCTGTGGCACAACCGGGCCAAGATCCTCGTGGACCCGTACGCGCGGGCGTTCACCGGCGACTACGAGTGGGGCCAGCAGCACCACTCGTACGACTTCGACGAGCCGGACCGCATCGACACCTCGGACAACCTGGGCACGAGCATGCTCGGCGTCGTCGTCGCCGAGGACTTCGACTGGGGCGATGACGCCCCACCCGCCGTCGAGCTCACGGACACGGTGATCTACGAGACCCACGTCAAGGGCATGACCAAGCTGCACCCCGCCGTCCCGGAGGAGCTGCGCGGCACCTACGCGGGCATGGCCCACCCGGAGGTGGTCCGCCACCTGACCGAGCTCGGGGTGACCGCCGTCGAGCTGATGCCCGTGCACCAGTTCGTCAACGACGCCACCCTGCAGGAGAAGGGGCTGAGCAACTACTGGGGCTACAACACGCTCGGCTTCTTCGCCCCGCACGCCGCCTACGCCTCCTCCTCGGAGGTGGGCGGCCAGGTCCGCGAGTTCAAGCAGATGGTGAAGGACCTGCATGCCGCCGGTCTCGAGGTGATCCTCGACGTGGTCTACAACCACACGGCCGAGGGCAACGACAAGGGCCCCATGCTCAGCCTGCGCGGGCTGGACAACGCCGGCTACTACCACCTCGTCGAGGGTGACGAGCGGCACTACATGGACTACACCGGCACGGGGAACTCGGTGGACCTCTCCAGCCCCAAGGCCCTCCAGCTGGTCATGGACTCCCTGCGCTACTGGGTCACCGAGATGCACGTGGACGGCTTCCGGTTCGACCTGGCCACCACCCTCACCCGGGTGGAGGGGGAGCAGGGCCCCGACATGTTCTCCGGGTTCTTCGACGTGGTCCGCCAGGACCCGGTGCTGCGCACCGTCAAGCTCATCGCCGAGCCGTGGGACGTGGGCTGGGGCGGCTACCAGGTGGGCAACTTCCCCGGCCTCTGGTCCGAGTGGAACGGCATGTACCGGGACACGGTGCGCGACTTCTGGCGAGGCGAGCCCGGCACGCTCGGCGAGTTCGCCACGCGCCTGACCGGCTCGGCGGACCTCTACGAGGGGGACGGGCGCAGCCCCGGCGCGTCCGTGAACTTCGTCACGGCCCACGACGGCTTCACGCTGCGTGACCTCGTCTCCTACAACGAGAAGCACAACGAGGCCAACGGCGAGGACAACAACGACGGCGACGCGCACAACCGCTCGTGGAACTGCGGCGTCGAGGGGGAGACCGACGACCCCGAGGTCGTGACGCTGCGCGCCCGCCAGCGCCGCAACTTCCTGGCCACCCTGCTGATCAGCCAGGGCGTGCCCATGATCAGCCACGGCGACGAGCTGGGCCGCACCCAGGGCGGCAACAACAACGTCTACTGCCAGGACAACGAGATCTCGTGGATCGACTGGTCCGCCATGGACGACTCGCTCGTGGCGTTCACCCGCGACCTGATCGCGCTGCGCCGTGACCACGCGGTGTTCCGCCGTCGCCACCACTTCGACGGTCGCCCCGCGGCCCGTGACATCGAGGCGCCCCTGCCGGACATCGTGTGGCTCGAGCCGGACGCGACCGCCAAGACGGAGGACGACTGGGGCGCCGAGGCCCGGTCGCTCGGCTTCTACCTCAACGGGCACACGCTCCCCCGCGGGGACGAGGACGGGGAGGGGCCCTACCGGGACTTCTACGTCCTCATGAACGCGTGGTGGGAGCCCGTGCCGTACACCCTGCCCGGGCCCACGTTCCCAGCCGAGTGGGAGGTCGTCGTGGACACCTCGTCCCACGTCGCCCCGAGCGGCTCGCACCCCCGCGTGCGTGCCGGGGACGTGCTCGAGGTCCAGGCCCGTTCCACCGTCGTGCTGCGGCAGGTCCCCGAGGGCGCATGAGCGCGCAGGCCGACCGGGGGCGCGTCCGCCGTGGGCTGCCGCGGTGGGCGCGGGCCCTCTGCGCCACCGTGGCGACCCTGGCGGCGCTGGGACTGGCCTTCGGCGCGGGATGGGCCACGCACGCCGTGACGGACCCGCACCCGGACGACGCACCGCGCGTGGACGCCCTCCTCGTCCTCTACAGCCAGCCCCGCGTCTACGACGCCGCGATCGAGCTCGCCGCGTCCGGTGTCACCGACCGGCTCTTCGTCTCCGCGTACCTGGGGCCGGACGGGCACGAGAAGCTGTGCGGCGGCCCGGAGGAGCGCGACCCGCGGCTGGAAGGCGTCAGCGTCGAGTGCTTCGCGCCCGATCCGGTGACCACCCAGGGCGAGGTCATCCACGCGGCCGACCGCATGCGCGAACTCGGCCTGCACCACCTGGGCGTGCTCACCTTCCACCAGCACGTGGAGCGTGCGCGGCTGCTGGCGGAGCGGTGCTTCACCCCCGAGGAGGGCCGTGTGTCCCTGTACGCGTTCGACGCCGGCTTCGACCGGCTCGGCCGCCTGCAGCACGGCGTCTACGGCGTGCTGGCCTACGGGAAGGCGATGCTCACGCCGGGCTGCGACCAGCAGCTGCCCGGCGTGCTGCAGTGGCCGCTCGACCTGGCCAAGCGACTGCGCGGGCAGCCCGTCGGGGACGAGGCCGGCGCCGTCGTCGTGGGCGCCCGGCGGGCTGCCCGCGCAGTCGCTTGGCCAGGTCGAGCGGCCACCGCAGCACGCCGGGCTGCGACCAGCAGCTGCCCGGCGTGAGCATGTGATCGTCGGCGTGGGGGTGGACGTGGTGGACGTCCCGCGGTTCCGGGCGCAGCTCGAGCGCACGCCGGCGCTGCGCGCACGCCTGTTCACCGAGGACGAGCGGGACCTGCCGCTGCGCTCGCTGGCCGCGCGCTTCGCCGCCAAGGAGGCGGTCGCCAAGGCCATGGGCGCCCCGCCCGGGATGATGTGGCACCACTGCTGGATCCCGCGCCCGGACCACGGCGACGGCCGCCCCACCGTGCACCTGACCGGCACCGTCCAGGCCCAGGCCGAGGCCCTGGGCATCACCCACTGGCACCTCTCCCTCAGTCATGACGGGGACGTCGCCACCGCCTACGTGGTCGCCGAACGCCGCGCGGCCGAGGAGGAGTCCGCATGACCGCCGATGACCTGACCCGCATCGCCGTGACCGGCTCGGCCGTGCGCACGGCCGAGGAGCCCCTGCTCGCGGCCGGGCGCGGCCCGGAGCTGATGCGCGCGGCCGCCTGGGCCCTGGCCGAGCACGCCGCCGCCCTGCTGCGTGAGCGCGGCCCCGTGGCCGGGGCGACCGTGGCCGCCCTCGTCGGCCCCGGCAACAACGGCGGGGACGCGCTGTTCGCCCTCGCCTTCCTGCGCCGCCGGGGCGTGGCCGCGGTCGCCGTGCCCGTCCGCCGGGACGACGACGGCGCCCCGCGCTGGCACGCCGAGGGCTGGGCTGCGCTGCAGGCGGCCGGGGGACGCCGCGCGGACGCGGTGCCGCCCGAGGCCGCGCTCGTGGTGGACGGCGTGCTCGGCACGGGCTTCACCGGCGAGTATGAGCTGCCCGCCGCGGCGCGCGCGCTGCCGGCGGAGGCGCTCGTGCTGGCGTGCGACGTGCCCTCCGGCGTGGACGCGGACACCGGCGAGGTGCGGGGGGAGGCCCTCCGCGCGGACGCGACCGTGACGTTCGGCGCCCTCAAGTCCGGTCTCGTCCTCGGGGAGGGGGCGGCGCGCGCGGGCACCGTGCACGTGGTGGACATCGGGCTGGGACCGCACCTGCCGACGTCGCCGGCCGCGCGGCTGGGCGTGATGGACGAGGCCGCCGCACGGACCGCCCACCCGGCCCCCGCAGCCAAGGCCCACAAGTACACGCGCGGCGTGGTGGCCGTCGTCGCCGGATCGGAGCGCTACCCGGGGGCCGCCGTGCTCGCGAGCGCGGGCACGCTGCAGACGGGCGCGGGCATGGTGCACCACGCCGGCCCGCAGACCACCCGGGACCTGGTGCTCGCCGCCCACCCCGAGGCGCTGGTCTCGGCGGAGGGGCCCGAGCCGTCGCGCGCGGACGCCTGGGTGGCCGGCCCCGGCCTGGACACCGAGCACGACGCGCGGCGGCGCTGGGCCGGCGTCCTCGCCGCGCTCGAGGAACGGCCGGAGGCGGCCCTGGTCGCCGACGCCTCGGCCCTGGACCTGGTCACCGCCGCCGAGCTGCGGTCGCTGCGCGCGGCCGGCACGCCCGTGGTCCTGACGCCGCACGCCGGGGAGTGGTCCCGGCTGCGCGAGCGCGTCCCCGCGGACGGCGACGACGCCGCCGACCCGCTCGCGGCGCTGCGGGCGTGGACCGCTGCGCACGGGGCCACCGTCCTGCTCAAGGGCCCGCGCACCCTCGTGGTCGCCCCGGACGGCGAGGCGTGGGTCGTGACCGGCGGCGGGCCCGACCTCGCGATGGGCGGCACCGGCGACGTGCTCTCCGGGGCGATCGGTGCCGTCCTGGCCGCGGACGTGGCGCGGCGCTCGCGGGCGCGCCGGGCCGGGGAGGATCCCGGCCCGGCGCCCACGGCCCGGCTCGCGGCCGCCGCCGCCTGGCTGCACGCCCAGGCCGGGGCCGACCAGGCCCGCGCCGGGCGGATCACCACGGCCACGCTGCCGACCGCGCTGGGCGCGCGCGTCGCGCGCCTGTGGTGGCCGGACGACGCCGAGCCGGAGGCCGTCCGATGAGCCTCGCCGACGTCAACCCGGCGGACACGGAGCGCGCCGTACGCATCGACCTGGCGGCCGTCCGGCACAACGTGGGCGTGCTGCGGGAGCGGATCCGGCGCCCCGACGGCAGCCGGCCGCTGCTGACCGCCGTCGTCAAGGCCGACGCCTACGGCCACGGCGCGGTGGCCGTCGCCCGCGCCGCCGCGGCCGCCGGCGCGGACCGGCTCGGCGTGGCCCACGTGCGCGAGGCCCTGGCCCTGCGCGCGGCGGGGGTGCCCCTGCCCGTGCTCGCGTGGCTGCACACCGGGGCCACGGACTTCGCCGCCGCGGTGGAGGCGGAGGTGACCCTCGGCGTCTCGGGCTGGGACCTCGACGCCGCCGCCGCCGCCGTCCGCGGGCTGCGGGCCCGCGGCGGGGCCGGACCCGAGGCCCGCGCGGTCCTGCACCTGAAGGCGGACACCGGCCTGGGCCGCCACGGCTGCACGCCCGAGCGGTGGCCCGCCTTCGTCGCGCGTGCCGCCGAGCTCGAGGCCGCGGGCCTCGTGCGGGTGGAGGGCGTGTTCTCCCACCTCGGCGTGGCGGACGAGCCGGACCGGGCCGCCGAGACCACGGCGCAGCTGCTGCGGTTCGAACGGATGGCCGCCGAGGCCGCCGAGACGCTCGGCCACCCGCTGCTGCGCCACCTGGCCAACACGCCCGCCGCCCTCGCCCGGCCGGACACGCACCTGGACATGGTGCGCGTCGGCCTGGGCCTGTACGGGCTCTCCCCGTTCGCGGACGTCACCGCCGCCGAGCTCGGGCTGCGCCCGGCCATGTCCCTCGTCACCGTCCTCGCCAACGTCAAGGCCGTCCCCGCCGGGCAGGGCGTGTCCTACGGATTCCGCCACGTCACGACGGAGCCCACCACCCTCGGGCTCGTGCCCGTCGGCTACGCCGACGGCGTCCCGCGCGTCGTCGAGGGCACGCGCGTCCAGGTCGGCGGCCGGACCGTCCCCGTGGTGGGCCGCATCGCGATGGACCAGTTCGTGGTGGACCTCGGCCCGGACGCCGCGGACGCGCCCGGCGACGCCGTCGAGCTGTTCGGACCGGCCTCCGGCATTCCGGTGGAGGAGTGGGCCGCGGCCGCCGGGACGATCAACTACGAGCTGGTGACCCGCATCGGAGGCCGCGTGGACCGTCAGCACGTGGACCCCACGTCGACCCAGGAGGCCCGCCCATGAGCGACCACGAGTTCCCCGCCCCCGGCCCGACCCTGCCCGAGCCCGTGCTGACGGCGACGGTCCCGCTCGAGGGCGCCGACGGCACCCGGGCGTTCGGCCGCGCCCTCGCCGGGGTGCTCCGCGCCGGCGACGTGCTGATCCTCACGGGCGACCTCGGCGCGGGCAAGACGACCTTCACCCAGGGGCTGGCCAGCGGATTCGGCGTGGCCTCCGGCGTGGTCTCGCCGACGTTCGTCCTCTCCCGCGTCCACCCCGCCCCGGCCGACGCCCCGGCGGGCACCCCGGACCTCGTGCACGTGGACGCGTACCGGCTGCGCTCGGCGGGGGAGCTCACGGACCTCGACCTGGACGCGAGCGTGGACCGCTCCGTGACCGTCGTCGAGTGGGGCCGGGGCATGGCCGAGTCCCTCGCCGGGTTCCCCGAGGACCCGGACGCCTCATGGCTGGACATCGAGATCGTCCGGGCCCGCGGGGGTGAGGACGCTCCCGCGGCCCCGGCGGGGGAGGGCGACGACGGCATCGTCACCGACTTCTCCGACGAGGACGGAGGCCAGGCCGAGGAGCTGCGCTCGGCCGTCGTGACCGGCCGCGGCCCGCGCTGGGCCGGCGTCGTGCTTCCGTAGACTGGCCGCCATGGCCCTGCTCCTCGCGATCGACTCCTCCGCCGCCGCCTCCGTCGCCGTCGTGCGGGACGGTGAGGAGCTCGCGCACTGGGCCACGGACGACACCCACGCCCACGCCGAGGTGCTCGCCCCCGCGGTGCAGACCGTGCTCGGCGAGGCCGGCGTCACCGGCACCGCGCTGGACGCGCTCGCGGTCGGCGTCGGCCCCGGACCCTTCACGGGGCTGCGCGCGGGTCTGGCGACCGCGGCCGCCCTCGGCCTGGCGTGGGACGTGCCCGTGCACGGGGTCCGCAGCCTCGACGCGCTCGCCCACGCGGCCGGCGTCGACGCCTTCCGCCACGGGATCGAGGAGTTCGTGGTCGCCACGGACGCCCGCCGCCGCGAGGTCTACTGGGCCCACTACGCGCAGGTCGGCGGGCAGCCGACGCTGCTGCACGGCCCCTTCGTCTCGCCGGCGGACGAGGTCACCCCGCTGCCCGTCTACGGCGCGGGGGCCGGGCTCTACCCCGAGGCGCTGCGCGCGGTGCCGGACTGGGAGTCGGCCACGCCGTCCGCCGTCGGGGTGGGGCAGGTGGCCGAGCTCGCCCTGCGGCGCGGCCGCGGCCTCGTGCCCGCCGAGCCGCTCTACCTGCGCGAGTCCGACGCCAAGGTCCCCGGCCCCCGCAAGCGGGCGGGCGCGTGAGCCCGGCCGAGCCGGCCCCGTCCGGTGACGGGAGCCCCGCCGAGGACGCGCACGGGCTGCCGCCCGGATACCTGCTGCGCCCCATGACCCTGTGGGACATCCCCGAGGTGCTCGCCCACGAGGCCACCCTCTTCCCGCTCGACGCCTGGCCCGCGCACTTCTACGAGGAGGAGCTCGCCCAGACCGGCCCCGCCGGCGGACGGGACGCGCACGGCCGCCCGCCCACCCGGGACTACCGCGTGGTCGTCCGCGACGTGGCCGCGCCCGGTTCCGCGGACGACGACGGCCCCGCCCCCGGCGAGATCGTCGGCTACGGCGGGATCATGGTGGTCGGCGACGTCGCCGACGTGCAGACCGTGGGCACCGTCGCCGCGGCGCAGGGAAGGGGGATCGGCGCGGCCCAGCTGCGCTGGATGGCCGCGGAGGCCACGGTGCGCGGCGCGAGCGCCCTCATGCTCGAGGTCCGGGCCTCCAACGCCGCCGCCCGGCGCCTCTACGTGCGCCACGGATTCGAGGAGCTGCACGTGCGCCGCCGCTACTACCCGGGCGGCGAGGACGCCGTGATCATGCGCAAGGCCCTGTGACCGGGCCGCTCACTAGACTGGAGCCCATGCCCACCGCCACCGCAGCCCCCCTCGTGCTCGGCATCGAGTCCTCCTGCGACGAGACCGGCGTCGGCGTCGTCCGCGGCACCGCCCTGCTGGCCCACGAGGTCGCCTCCTCCGTGGAGGAGCACGTGCGCTTCGGCGGCGTGATCCCGGAGATCGCCGCCCGCGCGCACCTCGAGGCCCTCGTGCCCACGATCCGCCGCGCCCTGGACGCCGCCGACGTCACCCTCGAGGACCTCGACGCGATCGCCGTCACCTCCGGTCCGGGTCTGGCGGGCGCGCTCATGGTGGGGGTCGCGGGGGCGAAGGCGCTGGCCACGGCCCTCGGCACGCCCCTCTACGGCATCAACCACCTCGTGGCGCACGTGGGCGTGGGCATGCTGGACGGCGTGCGGCCCGCACAGTGGGATGACCTGCCCGCGGACCTGGGCGCGCTGCTCGTCTCCGGCGGGCACACCGAGATCCTGCGCGTGGGCCGGATCAGCGCCGAGGTCGAGCTGCTGGGCTCGACCATCGACGACGCGGCCGGCGAGGCGTACGACAAGGTCGCCCGGCTCATCGGGGCGGGCTACCCCGGGGGCCCCGTGATCGACCGGCTCGCCGCCGAGGGCGACCCGACGGCCTTCCGCTTCCCGCGGGGGCTCACCGCGGGCAAGTTCGTCGGCAGCGCCGAGGAGCCCGGCCCGCACCGGCACGACTGGTCCTTCTCCGGGCTGAAGACCGCCGTCTCCCGCGCCGTGGAGCAGTTCGAGGCCCGCGGCCTCGAGGTGCCGCGCGCGGACATCGCCGCCTCCTTCCAGGAGGCCGTCGCGGACGTGATCACCGCCAAGGCCGTCCGCGCCTGCCGCGAGCACGGGCTCACCCACCTGATGCTCGGCGGCGGCGTCGCGGCGAACTCGCGCCTGCGCGCCCTGCTCGCCGACCGGTGCCGCTCCGCCGGCATCGAGCTCACCGTCCCGCCCGTGAACCTGTGCACCGACAACGGGGCGATGGTCGCCGCGCTCGGCGCACGCCTGGTGCGCGACGGCGTCGCCCCCTCCGACGCGTGGTTCGGCGCGGACCCGGGACAGCCGGTCGAGGTCGTCAGCGTCTGAGCGCGCCCGGCCTCTTGCCGCCACGCCCACGCGTTCCGTAGACAGGGCCCATGACCGGCCATGAGCACCCCCGCCCCGAGTCCACCTCCGCCGCCGTGGACGAGCAGATGCTGGAGGACTTCCTCAATCAGCACCTGCTCGGCTCCCGCTCCGGTGTGAAGGCGTTCCGCGCCGCCGAGCAGACCTGGGCCGGCACCTCGCAGGAGGCCGCGCTGCGCCGCCTCGGCGACGCCGTCCAGGACGACCAGGACCGCCTGGAGGCGCTCATCGGCGAACTGGGTCTCCGCACCCCCCCTCGTGGACCGGGCCGCCGGCGCGGCGGCCGAGGTCGGCGGACGACTCAACCCCGTGAACGCGCTGCGCACGCGCGGCTCCGGCTGGACGCAGATCGAACTGGACCTGCTGCAGGGCATGCTCCAGGCCAAGTCCGCGATGTGGCACGTCCTCGAACAGCTCGCGCCGCACCTGCCGGCGGTCGACGCCGCCGAGATGCACGCCCTGCGCCAGAGGACCGGCGACCAGCAGCGCGAGATCCAGCGCATCACCTCCGCCACCCTCGAGGGACGGTTCCTCAACGGCTGAGGCCCGGGCTACTCCTCGCCCGTCTGATGCTCCCCGGACCGGCCACCGTGCACCTCGGCAGGCAGCTCGTCCACCGGGGCGACGACGACGTCCTGCAGCTTCCAGTCCAGGGCGGCGATCGCGTCCCGCAGCGCGCAGCAGCGGCCCACCGTCACGTCCGCCCCCTCGTGCGGCACCACGAACATCTCCACGTGGAACACGTGGCCCTCATCCCGGACGCGGGCGCCCGCATGGCGCACCCACGGCTCCGCCCAGGCGACCCGCTCAGCACGGTCGATGAGCGGGTGCGGCCGGGCGCCGTCGATCGTGGCGGCGCGGCGATCCGCCAGGTTCGTGACGGCCTCCTTGAGGTTCTTCCAGCCGTCCAGCACGATGCTCACGCCCACGAAGATCGCCGCAGCGGAGTCCGCCCACCACCAGCCCAGGCCGATGCCGGCCACGCCGACGATGGTGGCCACGCCCGTCTGCCAGTCCGCCTTGTTCATGTCCGCGTCCGCGTACAGCACGCGGTCGTGGAGCTGCTCGGCCAGTTTGAGCTTCTTGTGGCCGAGGATCATGGGCCCGGGCACGGACAGGGCCATCACGGCCATCATGAACCAGCCCTGCCACACGGTATGCCCGAACAGGTCGAACGTGCCGATGGGCGGGTGCTCCGCCGTCACCAGGCCCAGGAGGGAGTCGCCGACGAGGACCACGCCCATCACGGACAGGGCGACGGCGGCCACGAGGTGCCCCACCCCGACGGACCGGTGAGAGCCGTAGGGCCGGGCCCGCGTCGGGGCCATGCGGGCCACGCGCAGGGCGACGAGGAACGCGATCGGCGGGATCAGGGAGAGCAGGTCCTCGATCCACGCGGCCCGCATGGCCTGCGAGGAGCCCATCACGAACGCCACGAGGACGATCGTGACCACGATCACCCCCAGCGTCGCCCATTCGAGCCGCTTGGCCTGCTGGACCACGCGCTCGATCTCCGGGGGCAGCTCCGTGGCGCCGAACCGGCGCCCGCTCGGCCCCGTCTCCCGGGTGTCCCGCCGCGTCATCGGGCCTCCTCCGCTGCGCGCTGGTCGAAGTACGCCTCGAGGGCCTTGAGCATCTGATTCTCACCCAGGGGCACGGCCATCACGAGCTTCACCGGCTCGCCGTCCGGACCCTCCGCCTCGGCGTAGTCGCGGGTGATGCTCGCGTGCGACGTCCACGGGGACGCCGAGGTCAGGCCGCCGGCCACCAGGTCAATGTCGCCCTTCTCCAGCGCGGTCATGAGCGCCTCCTCCCCGGCCACGGTCCACTCGACGCGTGCGTCGTGCGCCGCCGCGAAGCCGCGGATCAGGTCGGGCTCGGGGCCGACGGGCTCGGCGCCCGAGGCGTCCACGTGGGGCGGGTGGTGCACGACGCCGGCGCGCAGCACCCCGCCCGTGACGCGGTCCAGGGTGCCGTCCGGGTCGGCGGGGTAGCCGGAGGAGGTGCAGGCGGTGAACCCGAGGGCGACGCCCCCGAGCAGGCCCGTCAGGGCGGCCCGGCGGGTGATGGTCATCGTCCTCATTCCGTGGGCGAGTGCGAGCGGTGCCCGGCGTTGCCGAGGCCTTCGGCGCCGTCGAGATGGTCGAGCACGAGGCGGACCGCCTCCCGGGCGTCGGTGGTCTCGGACCAGCCGGTCGCGGCGCGCAGGGCCGTGGTGTCCATGATGGGCGCTGCCGCGGCCATGTCCACCCACCCCGGGTCGGTGGGCTGCAGCCGTGCCCGGTAGGTCAGCGCCGCGGCCGCTCGGAACAGGCCCACGGGCAACTCCAGGATGCGGCGCGCCCCGAGGACGGTGCCCATGGTGTGCGCGTCCAGCACGGGGTCGGCGGCCACATTGAAGGCCCCGCCCGCCCGGTGGGCGATCACGCGCCAGTACGCGTCCGCCACGTCCTGGGCCGTGAGCGCCTGGAATCGCAGGCCCCGCGGGAAGGGGAGCACCGGAGTGCGCAGGCGGGCGACCAGCCGGGCGGGGACGAGGTCGCCCAGGAAGTAGTCCTTGATCTCGGGCCCGGCCGCGGACTGGAAGATCAGCCCGGGGCGCAGCCGGGTCACCAGCAGCTCCGGGTGCTCGGCCTGCACGCGGTCGAGGATCGACTCGACCTCGGCCTTCTGCGCGGCGTAGTGCGAGGTGGGGACCCCGGTGGTGGGATGGGACTCGGGCACGGCGCGGCCCTTCGGCCCGGGCCCGTACGCGCCCACCGAGGACGCGTAGACCAGGTGGGGCACGCCCGCCTCGGCCACGGCCCGGAACACCCGCTCGTTGCCGGCCACGTTGACGGCGCGCAGGTGGTCGCGGTCGCGGTTGGGGCGGATCACCCACACCAGGTCGACGACGGCGTCGGCGCCGGCCACGATCTCGCGCAGCCGCCCCGCCGCCGTGGGCTCCGCCACGTCCAGGCGGTGCCACTCGACGCCGTCGTAGGGCGCTCCGGCCCGGTCCGGGCCGCGCCGGCTCACGCCCGCGATCGAGCTCACCTCGTCCGCGGCCTGGAGGCGGTGCAGGACAGCGGTGCCGACGTTGCCCGTCGCGCCCAGGACGACGATCCTCACGGCTTCAGGACCACCTTGATGCAGCCGTCCTCCTTCTTCTGGAACGTCTCATAGAGGGCGGGCGCGTCCTCGAGCGGGGCGGTGTGCGTGGTCAGGTCGAGCACGCCGAGGGGGTCGGACGGGTCGTCGAGCAGGGGCAGCAGGTCGTCCACCCAGCGACGGACGTTGCACTGGCCCATCGTCAGGGTGACCTGCTTGTCGAACAGGGTGAGCATCGGCATCGGGTCCTTCATGCCGCCGTAGACCCCGGAGAGCGACACCGTGCCGCCGCGCCGGACCGCGTCGATCGCGGTGTGGAGGGCGCTCAGGCGGTCGACGCCGGCGGTCTTCATGGCCGCCCGGCCGAGCGCGTCGGGCAGCAGGCCCACGGCGGTGTGGGCCGCATGCCCCGCCGGGGAGGCGTGCGCCTCCATGCCGACCGCGTCCACGACCCCGTCGGGGCCGCGGCCGCCGGTGCGCTCGCGGAGCACCTCGGCCTCGCCGCCGTCGGCGTCCAGGACCTCGATGCCGTGTCGGGCCGCCATCGCGCGGCGCTCGGGGACCGGGTCGACACCGATCACCCGGTACCCCAGGTGCACGCCGATGCGCGCCGCCAGCTGACCGATGGGGCCGAGGCCGAGCACCGCGAGCGTGCCGCCGTCGGGGACGTTCGCGTACTGGACCCCCTGCCAGGCGGTGGGGACGACGTCCGAGAGGAACAGCCACTGCTCATCCGGGCCGGTGTGCGGCACCTTCACGGGGCCGTAGTCCGCGTGGGGCACACGCAGCAGCTCGGCCTGTCCGCCGGGGACGGAGCCGTAGAGCCGGGAGTAGCCGAAGAGTGCGGCGCCGGAGCCCTGCTCCCGCACCTGGGTGGTCTCGCACTGGGACTGCAGCCCGCGCTGACACATCCAGCACCGCCCGCAGGAGATGGTGAAGGGCACGACCACCCGGTCACCGGGCCGGATGTGGGTGACCTCGGACCCGACCTCGCGGACGATGCCCATCGGCTCGTGGCCGATCACGTCCCCCGCGTCCATGAACGGCCCCAGGACCTCGTACAGATGCAGGTCCGACCCGCAGATGCCGGTCGAGGTGACCTCGATGATCGCGTCCGTCGGCTCCTGGATCCGAGGATCCGGGACGTCCTCGACGGTGACGTTGCGCTTTCCCTGCCATGTGAGTGCTCGCATGGTGGGACCGTAGCCGCGCCGGGCGGGCCGGCGGAAGCCTGGAGGCGCGGCGGGGCGGCCACCTCGCCGGGGGAGCGGCCGCTCAGCCGGTGCGGCCGTCCAGCGACGCGCGGGTGCGGGCGGCGGCGTCCAGCACGACCGCGCGCAACGGGGCCACCGCGTCATCCGTGTCCTCACCCGCGGCCGGCGGGCCGGCCAGGGCCTGTGCCTCCACGCGACGCTGACGCGCGGCGCCACCGTCGTCGATCATCGCCTGGACGCCGGCGAGCTCCGCCGCGCAGCCCAGCCGCTCGGCGACCGGGGTCAGTCGCTCGATCTCCGCCGGCAGGTGCTCCGCCAGCGGGACCTGGGTGCCCCGGGCGTCCACGATCACGGTGGCGTCCATGCCGTACCGGGCGGCGCGCCACTTGTTCTCCTGCACGTGCCACGGCGGCAGGACCTCGACCGTCTCACCGCGCTCCAGGCTCGCGGACAGGTCATCCACGAGGCACTGCGTGTAGGCGGTCACGGCGGCGATCTCCTCGAGCGTGGCCAGGCCGTCGCACGCGCGCATCTCCACCGTGCCCAGGCGGGGCACGGCCCGCACGTCCCAGCGGCACTCGGTGACGTCCGCGATCATGCCCACCTGCTCCATCTGGGCCACGCAGCGCTCGAAGCCCTCCCACTCCTGGAACTGGAACGGCAGGCCGGCCGTGGGCAGCTGCTGGAACAGGAGGGTGCGCTGGGACTGGTAGCCCGTGTCCGTGCCCGCCCAGAAGGGGGACGAGGCCGAGAGTGCGAGCAGGTGCGGCACGCGGTTGACCAGGCCGTTCACCACCGGCATGGCCTTGGAGACGTCGTCCAGGCCCACGTGCACGTGCACGCCGAAGATCAGCAGCTGCCGACCCCAGTACTGGGTGAGATCCAGCATGCGGTCGTAGCGCTCACTGGGCGTCGAGGGCTGCGCGATCGCGTCCGCGAACGGGTGCGTGCCCTGGCAGAACAGGGAGATGCCCCGCGCAGCCGCGGCGTCCGCCACACGCGCGGCGATCCGGCCGAGGTCCGCCGTCGCGGCGTCCACGCGCTCGTGCACGCCCGTGACGAGCTCCACCGTGTTCTGCAGCAGCTCGCTGGTCATGTGCGGGTTCACGTCGTCCTCGGCGAGGCCCTCGGTCGCATGCAGGGTGCGCAGCAGGTCCGGGGCCTCGGAGCGCAGCTCGCCGGACACGGCATCCACGAGCGCGAGCTCCCACTCGATTCCGAGAGTGGACTGCGCGGAGTCGGCGAAGGGCAGAGTCATGCCGCCCATCCTAGAAGCCCCGGCCCGGTCTGTGCCCGGTGTCCACGCTCCGGACCTAGGGTGTGGGGCATGGCCCGTCCCCGCCCCGCCTCCCGCTCGCCGCGCCCCACGGCCGCCGCCTCGGAGGCGGACGACACCGCCCTGGCCCCCGTCCTCGAGCCGGAGGGCCGCGCACTGCTCGACTCCCTCGCCGGGTACCGCGAGGCCGACGCGCTCGCGGTCTCCTCCCGCCTGCGCGCCGCGGGGCACCCGCCCGAGCGCGTGGCCGCCGCGCTGACCCAGGCCGCGCTGCGGTCCCGGGCGGAGGCCCGCCTCGGGCCGGAGGCGCGCCGGATGCTGTTCACGCGCGACGGCCTGGAGCAGGCCACCCGCCCGCTGGTCGCGGGCCTGCATGCGGACCGGCTGGCGGCCGCGGGGGCCCGGCGCGTCGCCGACCTCGGCTGCGGTCTCGGCCTGGACGCGCGCGCCTTCGCCGACCGGGGCCTGGACGTCGTGGCGGTGGAGCGGGACGCCGTCGTCGCCGCGGCCGCCGAGGTGAACCTGGCCGGCCTCCCCGGCGCGCACGTGGTGCACGGCGACGCCGTGGCCTGGGCCCGCGCCCACGTGCCCGCCGAGGCGGACGCGGTGTGGCTGGACCCCGCACGCCGTCAGGTCGGCGGGGGCGGGTCCGCGCGCGTGTTCGACCCCGAGGCGTTCTCCCCGCCCCTGAGCGTCGTGACGGACATCGCCGCGACGGGCGTCCCGGTCGGTGTCAAGCTCGGCCCGGGGCTCCCGCACGAGGCCGTGCCGGCGGGCGCCGAGGCCGAGTGGGTGAGCGTCGACGGCGACGTCGTGGAGGCCGCCCTGTGGTTCAACGCGGCGGCCCGCCCCGGGGTGCGGCGGGCGGCGCGCGTCATGACCGTCCGGGGCGGGGAGACGACGACGGCGCAGCTCGTCTCCGGCGCGGACTTCGGCGACTCGCCCGAGGTCGAGGCCGTGGGGGAGGAGGGCATGGCGGGGCTCGTCGGCGCGGTCCTGCACGAGCCGGACGGCGCCGTCATCCGGGCCGGACTCGTGACGGACCTGGCCGCGTCCTGGCCCGTGCCGACGCGGCAGCTGGACCCCCACCTGGCCTACCTCGTCGCGCCCGAGCCGGTGCGGGACGGCCTGGCCCGCGCCCATCGGATCGAGGCGGTGCACGGCTTCCACCTGGCCTCCCTGCGGCGCTGGGCGAAGGAGACCGGGGTGGGCCGGCTGGACGTGAAGAAGCGGGGCATCCGCGAGACGCCCGAGGAGGTGCGTCGCGCCGTCCTCGGCGGGGCGAAGCCGGGCCGGCGTGGCGGGGCCGGACGGCACGCCACCCTCGTGCTGGCGCGCGTGGGTCGGTCGCGGTTCGCCCTCGAGGTGACGCCGTTGGACTGACGGGGCTCGAGGCCGCGGGCCCCGGGCGGCGGGAGCCGTCGAACCCCCGTTGGGGGATTACGGCACCCTCGTGTACGGTATTCGACTGAGGCAAGGCTCACCTCCACGGGAGCGCGCCCACCACCCCGACTGCTCATCCCGGGGCAGCCCCGCCGCCCAGAAGGAGAACCATGCCGCGTTCCGTCAGCGCCCCCCGCCTCGCCCGTCTCGCCCTGACCTCGGTGGCGGCCCTCGCCCTCGTCGGCTGCTCCGCCGGCGGCGCGGCCACGGGCTCGTCCTCCGCGAGCGCCTCCGGCGAGTCCTCGGCCTCCGCGAGCGCCGCCGGCGGCTCCTCGGCCGCCTCGGGCGGCATCGCGGCCGGGGTCACCGTCACCGACATGTCCGGCGCCGAGGTCACCCTGCCGGAGGAGGTCGACTCCGTCATCGCCACGGACAACCGCACCTTCCGCACGCTGGACGACTGGGGCGTCGAGCTGTCGGCCGCGCCGAAGCAGATCATGTACAAGGGCGAGGGCGGGCCCTCCTACCTCCAGGACGACTCGGTCGCCGACATCGGCAACCACCGGGAGCCGGACATGGAGCTGTTCGTCACCGCCGAGCCGGACGTCGTGTTCAACGGCCAGCGGTTCAACGAGCGCAAGGCCGAGATCGACGAGCTGACCGGCGACGCCGCCGTCGTGGACACGGACTTCGACGTCACGCAGACCCCCATGGACGAGGGCCTGAAGGAGCTGACCACCCTGCTGGGCGAGGCCACCGGCCACGAGGCCGATGCCGAGAAGCTCATCGCCGACTTCGACGCCGCCACCCAGCGCGCCAAGGACGCCTACGACCCCGAGCAGACCGTCATGGGCCTCATCGCCTCGGGCGGCGAACTGTCGTACGTCGCGCCCAGCACCGGTCGCGCCATCGGCCCGTTCTTCGACATGCTGGAGCTGACCCCGGCCCTCGAGCAGTCGGGCACCGACAACCACCAGGGCGACGACATCTCCGTCGAGGCCATCGCGAAGTCGAACCCGGACTGGCTGATCGTCATGGACCGCGACGCCGCCATCGGCGAGGAGAACGCCACCGCCGCCGAGCTGATCGAGCGCTCCGAGGCCCTCCAGGACGTGACCGCGGTGAAGGAGGGCAACATCGTCTACCTGCCCGCCGACTTCTACGTCGCCGAGGACATCCAGAACCACACCACCGTCATGGAGGACCTCGCGAAGGCCTTCGAAGGCGCGCAGTGACTCTCGACGTGCGTCACCACGTCGCCGACGCCCCGCCCCGGCTCGAGGAGCCGGGGCGGGGCGACCGCGTGTGCTGGGTCCCGCCCGCCGTCCTGCGGCCCGAGCGCACCCGCTGGCAGCGCACCTGGCCGCTGCTGGTCGGCGTCGTGGTGACCGCGGCCCTCATCGTGGTCTCGCTGTTCGTGGGCGTGTACGACGTCGGCGCGGAGGGCGGACGCGAGATGTTCGCCATCACGCGCGTGCCGCGCACGGTCGCCCTCGTGCTGGC
The DNA here is from genome assembly GCF_902506395.1 of Micrococcus sp. 116. NCBI lineage: Bacteria > Bacillati > Actinomycetota > Actinomycetes > Micrococcales > Micrococcaceae > Micrococcus > Micrococcus sp. 116. The sequence continues at coordinate 1,496,268 of NZ_LR732370.1, read as the reverse complement.
CGGCGCCTCGATGGCGATGTGCGGGCTGATCATGCAGCTCATGACGCAGAATCGCTTCGTGGAGCCCAGCACCACGGGCACCACCGAGTGGGCCGGTCTCGGCTTATTGGTGACCATGGTGCTCGTGCCGGGGGCGGGCCTGGTGACCCGGATGGCCGGGGCCATCCTCTTCGCCTTCGTCGGCACCCTCGTGTTCTTCCTCTTCCTGCGGCGTGTGCGCCTGCAGTCCTCCCTCATCGTGCCGATCGTGGGCATCATGCTCGGCGCCGTCGTGGGCGCCGCCTCGACGTTCCTCGCCCTCCAGACGGACATGCTGCAGCAGGTGGGCGCGTGGTTCGCCGGCTCGTTCACCTCCGTGGTCCGCGGCCGGTATGAGCTGCTCTTCCTCGTGCTGATCGTGTGCGTGGCGGTCTTCGTCATCGCGGACCGCTTCACCGTGGCCGGCCTCGGCAAGGACGTCGCCACGAACGTCGGCCTCAACTACGACGCCGTGATCCTCACCGGCGTGGCCATGGTGGCCGTGGCCACCGGCGTGGTCACCGTGGTGATCGGGGCCCTCCCGTTCCTGGGGCTCGTGGTCCCCAACCTCGTGTCCATGGTCCGTGGCGACAACCTGCGCACGAATCTGCCCTGGGTGGTCATGGTCGGCGTGTGGATCGTGATTGTCTGCGACCTGATCGGGCGCACCGTGATCGCCCCGTTCGAGGTGCCCATCTCGCTGATCCTGGGCCTCGTGGGCGCGATCGTGTTCCTCGCCCTGCTGCTGAGGCAGGCCAAGCATGGTTGAGCCGCTCGCGACCGCCCCGGGTCGCCTCCCCGCCCCGCTCGGCGGCGCCACCGCCGCCGGGCCCGTCGACGCCGACGCCCCGCGCCGGTCCGGCGCGTTCGTCACCGCCGCCGACCGCCGGAGGTATGCGGTCGTCGTCGCGGTGCTGGCCGCCGTCGCCGTGCTCTCCACCGCCGGGGTCCTGCTGTGGGGCAACGAGGCCGAGCCCGGCTCGCGCGCGTTCTGGATGATCGCGCGGATGCGCGTGGAGTCCCTGGGCGTGATCGGCATCGTGGCGCTGTGCCACTCCTTCGCGACCGTCAGCTTCCACACGGTGACGGGCAACCGCATCATCACGCCCTCGATCATGGGGTTCGAGGCGCTCTACACCGCCGTGTCGACCGCCGCCGTGTACGTGCTGGGGGCCGCGGGCGTCGCGGTGCTGACCGGGGTGGGACCGTTCCTCGCCCAGGCCGCGCTCATGGTGGCGCTGGCGACGGCCCTGTACTCGTGGCTGCTCTCCCGGCCCTACGGCAGCGTCCATCTGATGCTGCTCGTGGGCGTGGTGCTGGGCGGCGGGCTGGCCGCGCTGAGCACGTTCATGCAGCGACTGCTGGACCCGAACTCGTTCGACCTGCTGAGCGCGCGGCTCTTCGGCAACATCTCCAACGCCCGGACCGAGTACGTGGCGATCGCCGCGCCCATCGCCGTCGTCGTGTGCGCGCTGCTGTGGCTGCGCTCCCGCCGCCTGAACACGGTGGCGCTCGGCGCCGACGCCGCGACCAACCTGGGCCTGCACCACCGGCGCGAGCTCATGGTGACGCTGCTGCTGGTCTCCGTGCTGATGGCCATGACCACCGCGCTCGTGGGCCCGATGACGTTCCTCGGGTTCCTCGTGGCGACGCTGGCGTACAGCCTCGTCGACACCCACGACCACCGGTTCATCCTCCCGGTGGCGGCGCTGGCCGGGTACGCGGTGCTCACGAGCGCCTACTTCGTGCTGCGGCACGTGTTCTACGCGGGGGGTGCGGTCACGGTGGTCATCGAGCTGATCGGCGGCATCACCTTCCTGGTCGTCGTGATGAGAAAGGGACGTCTGTGATCGAGCTGCGCGGCGTGGTGAAGCGCCACAGCGATGAGGTGTGCATCGGACCCGTGGACCTGGACATCCAGGCCGGGGGAGTGACCGCGCTCGTGGGGCCCAACGGGGCGGGCAAGTCCACGCTGCTGACGATGATCGGCCGGCTGCAGGACGCCGACGCCGGGACGATCGCCGTGGGCGGGCACGACATCACCACGACGCCGTCCCGGAAGATCGCGCAGACCCTGTCCATCCTGCGGCAGGAGAACCACTTCGTGACGCGGCTGACCGTGCGGCAGCTCGTGGGGTTCGGGCGTTACCCGTACACGCGCGGCCGGCTGACCCTGGAGGACGAGCGGCACGTGTCCGACGCGATCGACTTCCTCAACCTCGGCCCGTTCGAGAACCGGTACCTCGACCAGCTCTCGGGCGGCCAGCGGCAGCGGGCGTACGTGGCGATGGTGCTGGCGCAGAACACCGAGTACGTGCTGCTGGACGAGCCGCTGAACAACCTGGACATGCAGCACTCGGTGCAGATGATGCAGCAGCTGCGCCGGGCCGCCGACGAGCTGGGCCGGACCGTGGTGATCGTGCTGCACGACATCAACTTCGCCGCCCACTACGCCGACCGGATCGTGGCCATGGGCGACGGCCAGGTGGTGGAGACCGGCACCCCGGCCGAGATCCTGTGCCCTGAGGTGCTGGAGCGGATCTTCAAGACCCCCTGCAGCGTGGTGGACGGACCGCACGGGCCGCTGGCCGTGTACTACTGAGCGGGGCGACGGTGAGGTCGGCCCGGGTCGGTCCGGGCGGGGGTCGGGTGCCCGGCCGACGCGAGCGTTCCGTGGGCAGAACCCGCCGGGTCTCGCCTTCCGGGGGCAGAACCCGCGTGTTTCCAGGTTCCGTGGGCAGAAGCACCCTCGCTTCTGCCCACGGAACCCCTGCGCATGGACGGCAGGGCCATACGCGACGACGACGTCAGGCATCCCAGCCGTTCGAGACCTGTGCCCGTCGTCTGAGGACGGCCTCGATCACCCGCGCGTATCCCTCGCCGACGTCCCGGCCCGTGACGTGCAGGGTCATCTGCCCACGCTCCGCGTAGTACTGGTCTCGCCGGGCGTCCCGGGCGTGTTGCTCGGCACTCCGGTGCACCTCGCCGTCGTACTGGAGGACGAGCCGGCAGTCCTCGAACCACAGATCGGCCTCGGGGGCGTCCCGCCGCCCGGGGTCGAACACGTGCTGCAGCGTCGGCTCGCCCAGCCCCGCCTCGACGAGCGCCAGCCTCAGCCGGGTCTCCTGCGGCGAGTCGGCACCCACCCGTACGCGCTCGAGCGCCGCCGTCGCCCGCGGTCTTCCGACGAACCGCCCGAGCGGCCGCATCGCCTCGTGCAGCGCGGTGACCGTGGTGATGGGAGGCCGCCGGCCGCGCGGGGACCAGGGGTGACGGACCAGGTGGTCACCCGCCGACACGAGGGATGCCTCGTCCCAGGGGTGGCCGATCGAGCACAGATCGAGCCAGGTCCGTTCCGGCGTCGTCACCCGTAGCCCGAGCACGGAGGTGACGTGGCCGGCGGGCAGGGGTCTGCGGTGCTCCATGACGCCGGGGATCCGCGCCCGTGCGGTGCCGCGGTGCAACGTGATCTCGACGGCGGCGCGTCGCGTGGCCCCGCCCGGGGGAAGCGGGAGGCCGTGGAGGTGCGCCGCCGTCTCGTGGGAGAGAACGGCGTCGGGACGGGACCGCAGGAGGGCGGTCAGCAGGTCGAGGCCGACCCCGTGGTGCGGCGGCGGGAGCCCGGCAGACTCCCAGGTGCGCAGCGGCATGTCACGGCGACGGTGGATGCCGCGGGCGAGGCGGAGGACGTCGGACCGCCGCACCCGGCTGGGCGGCAGACCGCGTTCGAGCACGTCGCGGGTGGTGAAGACGGGGACGAGGGGGAGATCGGGGGCGAAGGACATGGGTCGACCTTGACGCGGTCGGCCTGACGACGGCCGGGCGGGCCGCGTGTCTGTGCACACCAGCGCAGGGTGGGCCGGCTGTGCAGGACTCGGCGGCGGCCGGTTGTCCCGCCGGGACGACGTCGTCATGGCTCGGTGGGCAGAACTGCGAGGAGTTCCGCCCACGCAACATCCGTGGGCAGAAGAGAGGGCGCTTCTGCCCACGGAGATCGAAAACCTGCGGATGCTGCCCACGCGACGGGCGGGGGTGCGGTTTCTGCCCACGGAGGGTGGCGACTGGCTCCCCACGGCATCCCACCGCACCGCGCCCCGCGCCCTCCGCCCACGGCGGACGGCGGGGACACGGCTGGCACTCATGTTGAAGGAGTGCCAGAACCCGGAGTAGAGTGGGCACTGGCACTCGGGGGTACCGGGTGCCAATGCCCGAGGTGGACCGTCCGGCACCGCGACGACGGAGGGTCTGACGCCCGTGGCGCACCCGCAGACCACAGCATCAGCGGACCGGCGAGCCCGCCGGAGCCGCACGTCGACGAAGAAGGAGTGTGCAGCATGTCTGTCTCCATCAAGCCCCTCGAGGATCGCATCGTTGTCCGCCCCCTGGAGGCCGAGCAGACCACCGCGTCGGGCCTCGTGATCCCGGACACCGCCAAGGAGAAGCCGCAGGAGGGCCAGGTCGTGGCCGTGGGCCCGGGCCGGGTCGCCGAGAACGGCAACCGCGTGCCGGTCGACGTCGCCGAGGGTGACGTGGTGCTGTACTCCAAGTACGGCGGCACCGAGGTCAAGGTCGGCGGCGAGGAGTACCTGGTGCTCTCCGCCCGCGACGTGCTGGCCGTCGTCACCAAGTGACCCCGCCGCGACGGGCCCGGTGAGCGGCGCGCACCGCACCGGTGCGCGCGCCCCGGGCCCCTCGCGTCCCCGCACCCCCTGACTCCCTGAACGAAAGGAGCGTCCGTCATGGCCAAGCAGCTGGCTTTCAACGACGACGCACGCCGCGCCCTCCAGGCCGGCATCGACAAGCTCGCCGACACCGTCAAGGTCACCCTCGGCCCCAAGGGCCGCAACGTGGTGCTCGACAAGGCGTGGGGCGCCCCCACCATCACCAACGACGGCGTCACGATCGCCCGTGAGGTGGAGCTGGAGGACCCGTACGAGAACATGGGCGCCCAGCTCGCCAAGGAGGTCGCCACCAAGACCAACGACATCGCGGGCGACGGCACCACCACCGCCACCGTGCTGGCCCAGGCGCTCGTGAACGAGGGCATGCGCCAGGTCGCCGCCGGCGCCGCGCCGGGCGAGGTCAAGAAGGGCATCGAGGTGGCCGTGGCCGCCGTCGAGCAGCGCCTGCAGGAGAACGCCCGCCCGGTCGAGGGCCAGGAGGTGGCCCACGTGGCCGCCATCTCGGCCCAGAACGACGAGGTCGGCGAGCTGCTGGCCCGCGCGTTCGACACGGTCGGCACCGACGGCGTCATCACCATCGAGGAGTCCTCCACGACCTCCACCGAGCTGGACGTCACCGAGGGCATGCAGTTCGACAAGGGCTTCCTGTCCCCGTACATGGTCACCGACGCCGAGCGTCAGGAGGCCGTGCTCGAGGACGCCTACGTCCTGATCAACTCGGGCAAGATCTCCAACGTGCAGGAGCTGCTGCCCCTGCTGGAGAAGGTCCTGCAGGCCAACAAGCCGCTGTTCGTGATCGCCGAGGACGTCGAGGGCGAGGCCCTGTCCACCCTCGTGGTGAACAAGATCCGCGGCACCCTGAACGTCGTGGCCGTCAAGGCTCCGGGCTTCGGCGACCGCCGCAAGGCCATGATGCAGGACATCGCGATCCTCACCGGCGCCCAGGTCGTCTCCCCGGACCTCGGCATGAAGCTCGAGCAGGCCGACCTGGACGTGCTCGGCTCCGCCCGCCGCATCACCGTCACCAAGGACGAGACCACCATCGTCGACGGCGGCGGTGCGCCCGAGGACGTCGAGGCCCGGATCGCCCAGATCAAGGCCGAGGCCGCCGCGACCGACTCCGACTGGGACCGCGAGAAGCTCCAGGAGCGTCTCGCCAAGCTCTCCGGCGGCATCGGCGTGATCCGCGTGGGCGCCGCCACCGAGGTGGAGCTCAAGGAGCGCAAGCACCGCATCGAGGACGCCGTGTCCTCGACCCGCGCCGCCCTCGAGGAGGGCATCGTGGCTGGCGGCGGCACCGCCCTCATCAACGCGCTGACCGTGCTCGACACCGACGCCGACGTCCAGGCCCTGACCGGTGACGCCGCCGTGGGCGTGGACATCGTCCGCAAGGCCCTGAAGCAGCCGCTGCGCTGGATCGCCCAGAACGCGGGCGAGGACGGCTACGTGGTGGTCTCCAAGGTCGCCGAGCTGGAGCCGAACCACGGCTTCAACGCGAAGACCGGCGTCTACGGCGACCTGATCGCCGACGGCGTGATCGACCCGGTCAAGGTGACGCGCTCCGCGCTGGCCAACGCCGCCTCCATCGCGGCCCTCGTGCTGACCACCGAGACCCTCGTGGCGGACAAGCCCGCCGAGGAGGACGAGGCCGACCACCAGCACTGACCCCTGAGTCGGCCCTGACGCGGCCGGCTGTCGACGACGGCCCCTCACCCGCCCGGGTGAGGGGCCGTCGTCGTCCGGGCGGGAGACGCCGGCCGTCCGGGGTGCCCTCTAGGGTGTGCCCATGGACACACCCACGCCGCCCCGTCCCACCGGGTCCCACCCGACCCGGACCCCGGCCCGGCCCCGGCTGCGCCGCTTCGTCCGCGAGTTCTCCTATCCGCACGGCATCCACCCGGCCCTCGTGCCGGGCGTGTCCGTGGAGGACCGCCGGGTGCGCTACGGCGTGGACCGGGTGATCCTCGCCGTCGTCGGCCTGCTGGTGGTCGGCTTCGTGGTGTGGGGTGTGCTGCAGCCGGACGCCGTGCTGGCCGTCTCGAGCGCGGCCCTCGACTGGGTGATGGTCCACGCCGGCTGGCTGTTCGTCCTGCTGGCCATCGGGATGGTGGTGTTCCTGCTGGTCCTGGCGTTCTCCCGGTACGGCGAGATCCCGCTGGGCCTGGACGGGGAGAAGCCCGAGTACTCCACGGCGAGCTGGTCGGCCATGCTCTTCGCGGCCGGCATCGGCATCGGCATCATCTTCTTCGGCCCGTACGAGCCGCTGACCTACTACCTGGCCCCGCGCCCGGGGGCGTACGAGGCGGGGAGCGAGGAGGCGGTGACGGGCGCGCTGGCCCAGGCCGCGCTGCACTGGGGCGTGAACGCGTGGGCGATCTACGCGATCGTCGGCCTGTCGGTCGGCTACGTGTCCTACCGCCGGGGCCGGGTGCCGCTGATGAGCTTGATCATCGCGCCGCTGTTCGGCGACTCCCAGCGCAGCGACTCGGTCGGCGCGCGCCTGATCGACGGGCTCGCGATCATCGCCACATTGTTCGGCACGGCGGCCTCGCTGGGCATCGGCGCCCTGCAGATCGGCCGCGGCGTGGAGATCGTCTCGGGGTGGTCGGCGCCGGGGAACACGGTGGCGCTGGGGATCATCGTGGTGCTCACGATCGGCACCATCTTCTCGGCGGTGTCCGGTGTGGCCCGCGGCATCCGGTGGCTGTCCAACATCAACATGCTGCTCGCCCTCGGGCTGGCGCTGTTCTTCTTCGTCGTCGGCCCGACGGCGTTCCTGCTGAACATCGTGCCCGGCGTCCTGATGGACTACGTCTCCTCCGCCCCGGACGCCCTCGGCGCCTCGATGGCCGAGGGGGAGGACATGCAGGAGTTCCTCTCCAGCTGGACGATCTTCTACTGGGCGTGGTGGGTCAGCTGGGCCCCGTTCGTGGGCGTGTTCATGGCGAAGATCTCGAAGGGCCGGACCATCCGCCAGTACGTCCTCGGCGCCCTGTTCATCCCGGCCGCGGTGATCGTCGGCGCGTTCACGATCATCGGCGGCACCACCATCTGGCTGCAGCGGACGCAGGGCTCCGTGGCGCTGGACGGCACGGCCGCCTCGCTGCCCGCGCCGGCGGAGATCTTCTGGGTGGTCCTGGACCAGCTGCCCGGCGGCGGGCTGGTGGCCCCGGTCGTGATCGTCATGCTGGCGGTCTTCTTCATCACGACGGCGGACTCCGCCTCGATCGTGAACTCGCAGCTCTCGCAGCGCGGCGCCCCGGCCCCGCGCCGCACGATCACGGTGTTCTGGGCGCTGTGCATGGCGGGCATCGCGGTCGTGATGCTGCTGACCGGCGGCGACACCGCGCTCACCGGCCTGCAGAACCTCATCACCATCACGGCGCTGCCGTTCACCGTGGTGCTCGTCCTCATGGCGGTCGCGCTCCAGCGCGAACTGGCCAACGACCCCTTCGCGATCCGTGACCGGTACCAGCGGGCCGCCGTCGAGAAGGCGACGGTGCGGGGCCTGGTGGAGTACGGGGACGACTTCGCGTTCACGGTGGAGCGCACCCCGCCGGGCAGCTGGTACGCGGCCGGCGAGGGGTTCGACTCCACCGCCGCGGAGATCACCGACTGGTACCGCCGCACGGACGAGGACGGGAACCCCGTGGACGACGACTACGTGCTGGGCGAGTACCTGGACGAGGGGGACGGGGACGGCGCGGACGGGCCCGCCGGAGCAGGCCCGTCCGGCCGCTGACTCAGGCGCGCGGCTCCGGGGTGCCGACGAGCTGGGCGCGGGAGTCGGCGGTCGCGTGGGCGCGGGCTTCGACGATCTCCTCCTCGTCCTCGCCGAAGATGTCGCCGCGTGGGGCGTCGTAGCGGTCCCGGTCGAGGATGCCCTCCTGGGAGGCCACGAGCGCGGGGATGAGGGCCTGGCCGGACACGTTGAGGGCGGTGCGGCCCATGTCCACGATCGGGTCGACGGCCAGGAGCAGGGCCATGCCCTCGAGGGGCAGCCCGGCGGTGGACAGCGTGAGCGTGAGCATCACGGTGGCGCCGGTGGTGCCGGCGGTCGCGGCCGAGCCCAGCACGGACACGAGTGCCACGAGGGCGTACTGGCTCAGGCTCATGTCGATCCCGTAGAACTGGGCGATGAACACCGCGGCCACGGCCGGGTAGATCGCGGCGCAGCCGTCCATCTTGGTGGTGGCGCCCAGCGGGACGGCGAAGGAGGCGTAGCCGGTGGGCACGCCGAAGTTGCGCTCGGCCACCCGCTGGGTGACGGGCAGCGTGCCGAGGGAGGAGCGGGAGACGAAGCCGAGCTGGAACGCCGGCCACACGCCGGTGAAGAACTGCTTGACGGAGAGCCCGTGCAGGCGCGCCAGCACCGGGTACACCACGAGCATCACGAGGGCCAGGCCCACGTAGATCGCCACCACGAACTTGGCCAGCGTGCCCATCGTGGACCAGCCGTACGAGGCCACGGCGTTGCCCAGCAGGCCGATGGTGCCGATCGGGGCCAGGCGGATGATCCACCACAGCAGCTTCTGGATGATCGCGAGCACCGAGCGGGAGAACGTGAGGAACGGGGCGGCCTTCTCGCCGACCTTGAGCGCGGCCACGCCCACGACGATCGCGATCACGAGGATCTGCAGCACGTTGAACGTGGGGGAGGAGGCGAGCGCGCCGTCCTCGCCCGCCGTGGTCTTGACGGTCAGGCCGAGGAAGTTCGCCGGCACCAGGGAGGTCAGGAAGTCGAGCCAGCCGACGTCCTTGGCCTGGTACGACGCCGGCGCGGTCTGGCCGGTGCCCACGCCCGGCTGCAGCACGACGCCGACGGCGAGGCCGATGAGCACCGCGATGAGGCTCGTGATGGCGAACCACAGCAGGGTCTTGGCGGCCAGGCGGGCCGCGTTGGTCACCTGGGCCAGGTTGGCGATGGAGGCGACGACGGCGAAGAAGACCAGCGGGACGACCGTGGCCTTCAGCAGGCTGATGTAGATGCTGCCGACGGTGGCCAGCGTCTCGCCGAGCCAGGTCGGGTGCTCGGAGGTGTGCCCCGTCGCGCGGGCGATCAGGCCCAGGACGAGGCCGAGGACGAGGGCGGCGGCGATCTGCCAGCCGAAGTTCGACGTCCAGGCGGGGAGCCGGCGTCGGGGCGCCGGTGCGGGGGAGGACTGTGCGGTGCTCATCCGGGGAGGTTAGGCGGTCTAATACCATGACGCCGAAACGGATTGCTCCATGTGACGTCGTGGTGACGTCCGTCTCGCCCCCGCGTGGCCCAGCGCGGGGGTCCTGTGATGTGGCCCGCACCCGGGTCGCCGGTTTGACCCCCGGGCATAGAATCGCGGAAACACCCGTCCCGAAAGGCGCCTTCGTGACCAACACCAGCACCGGTCCCAGCCCCGAGCCCGTCCACTCCTCCTCGGATCCCTTCGGCTTCTTCGGCCTCACCTATGACGACGTCCTGCTGCTGCCCAACGCCACGGACGTGATCCCCGCGGACGCGGACCCGGGCACCCGGCTGACCCGCAACATCCGCTTGAACATCCCCATCGTCTCCGCGGCGATGGACACCGTGACCGAGGCCCCGCTGGCCATCGCCATGGCCCGCCAGGGCGGCATGGGCATCATCCACCGCAATCTGTCCATCGAGGACCAGGTCCGCCACGTGGACACCGTGAAGCGCTCCGAGTCGGGGATGATCAAGGACCCCGTGACCATCGGCCCCGACGCCACGCTCGCCGACCTGGACGAGCTGTGCGCCCAGTACCGCGTCTCGGGCCTGCCGGTGGTGGCCGAGGACATGACGCTGCTGGGCATCATCACCAACCGCGACACCCGCTTCATCCCGCGCGAGGAGTGGGCCACCCGCACGGTGGACACCGCCATGACCCGCATGCCGCTGATCACCGCGCAGGAGGGCGTCTCGCGCGCCGAGACCATCCGCCTGTTCTCCCAGAACCGCGTGGAGAAGCTGCCGCTCGTGGACGATGCGGGCCGCCTGACCGGCCTGATCACCATCAAGGACTTCGACAAGGCGGAGCAGTACCCGGACGCCGCGAAGGACGACGAGGGCCGCCTGCGCGTCGGCGGCGCCGTCGGCTTCTTCGGCGACGGCTGGGAGCGCGCCATGGCGCTCGTCGAGGCGGGTGTGGACGCCCTCGTGGTGGACACCGCGAACGGCCACACGCACGGCGTGCTGGACATGATCGCGCGCCTGAAGAAGGACAAGGCGGCCGCGCACGTCGACGTCATCGGCGGTCAGGCCGCGACCTACGCGGGCGCCAAGGCGATCGTCGACGCCGGCGCGGACGCCGTGAAGGTGGGCGTGGGCCCGGGCTCGATCTGCACGACCCGTGTGGTGGCCGGCGTCGGCGTCCCGCAGATCACCGCCATCTACGAGGCGGCCAAGGCCACGCGCCCCGCGGGCGTCCCGCTGATCGCCGACGGCGGTCTGCAGCACTCCGGTGACATCGGCAAGGCCCTCGTGGCCGGCGCCGACTCGGTGATGCTCGGCTCCCTGCTGGCCGGCACGGCCGAGTCCCCGGGCGACCTCGTGTTCTACCAGGGCAAGCAGTTCAAGACCTACCGCGGCATGGGCTCCCTGGGCGCCATGCAGACCCGCAACGGCACGCGCTCCTTCTCCAAGGACCGCTACTTCCAGGCGGACGTGCCGGACGAGGACAAGCTGATCCCCGAGGGCATCGAGGGCCAGGTGCCCTTCCGGGGCCCGGTCGCCTCGGTGGTCCACCAGCTCGTGGGCGGCCTGCGCCAGACGATGTTCTACACGGGCGCGTCCACGGTGGCCGATCTCAAGGAGAACGGCCGCTTCGTGCGCATCACCGCGGCGGGCCTGAAGGAGTCCCACCCGCACGACATCATGATGACCGTCGAGGCCCCGAACTACCGTTCGCGCTGACCCGCACGTCGGGTCCGGGGGGAGCCCCCGGACGGGGCGGCGCCGACGACACGGTCGGCGCCGCCCCCGTGGCGCCTGGGCTAGGCTGGCCCGGTGACGAACCAGATTGAGATCGGCCGCGGCAAGCGCGGCCGCCGGGCCTTCTCCCTCGACGACGTGTCCGTGGTGCCCGCGCGGCGCACCCGGGATCCCCAGGACGTCAGCCTCACGTGGCGCATCGACGCCTACACGTTCGACATGCCCGTGATCGGTGCGCCCATGGACTCCGTGATGAGCCCCGAGACCGCCATCGCGATGGGGCGGCTGGGCGGTCTCGGCGTCCTCAACCTCGAGGGCCTGTGGACCCGCCACGAGGACCCGCGCCCGCTGCTCGAGGAGATCGCCGCCCTCGAGGCCGGCCCGGCCGGGACCGAGGCCACCCGCAAGCTGCAGGAGGCCTACGCGGCCCCCATCCGCCCCGATCTGATCACCGAGCGCCTCGCGCAGATCCGCGAGGCCGGCGTCGTCGTCGCGGGCTCGCTCACCCCGCAGAACACGCAGGAGTTCTACCGCACCGTCGTGGCGGCGGGCGTGGACCTGTTCGTCATCCGCGGCACCACCGTCTCGGCCGAGCACGTCTCCTCCACCCAGGAGCCGCTGGACCTCAAGCAGTTCATCTACGAGCTGGACGTGCCCGTGATCGTGGGCGGGGCGGCCGGCTACACGCCGGCCCTGCACCTGATGCGCACCGGCGCGGCCGGCGTGCTCGTCGGCTTCGGCGGCGGCGCGTCCACCACCACGCGCCGCGCCATGGGCATCCGCGTGCCGATGGCCACGGCCATCTCGGACATCGCCGAGGCGCGCCGCGACTACATGGACGAGTCCGGCGGCCGCTACGTGCACGTGATCGCCGACGGCGGCGTCTCCACCTCGGGGGAGATCGTCAAGGCGATCGCCATGGGCGCGGACGCGGTCGTCCTGGGCGCCGCCCTGGCCCGCGCCACCGACGCCCCCGGCGGCGGCTGGCACTGGGGCCTCGAGGCCGCCCACCCGGAGCTGCCGCGCGGGCACCGCACCCACGTGGGCCAGGTGGCTCCGCTCGAGGAGGTCCTGTGGGGGCCCGGCCGCCACGCGGACGGCACGTCCAACCTGATGGGCGGCCTGAAGCGCGCCATGGCCACCTGCGGCTACACCGAGCTCAAGGACTTCCAGAAGGTGGAGGTCCTCGTGACCCCCACCCAGACCGTCTGATCCCCGCCGCCGCATGGCGGCACCCCCGACCGGAAGAGTTGATACGGCGTGCTGCGCACCGCCCTCAAGCCCGTCTGGCTGGCCACCCTGGTGCTGGCCCTCGTGGCGGCCGCGGTCTTCGTGGCGCTGTCCAAGTGGCAGTTCGAGTCCGCGGAGACGAACGCACCGCCGCCGCGCACCCAGACCGAGCACGCCGTGCCGTTCCTGGAGCACGTGCGCCCCTACGAGGCCCTGCTCGGCTCGCAGGCCGACCAGGTCGTCACGGTCGAGGGGGAGTTCGTGCCCGGCACGGACGTCCTGGTCGGCCCGCGCCTGCTGAACGGCCGCGACGGCTACTGGACGGTCACGGCCCTGCGGGTGGCCGGCGCCCCGGACGGCGAGGTCGTCCCGGTGGTCCGCGGCTGGTCGGCCGACGCCGACGTCGTGGACCCCGCGCCCGCCGGGCAGGTCACCGTCACCGGGCGCCTGCTGCCCCCGGACGGGCCGCTGCCGCGCGAGGCCGCGGCCGAGGACACGGCCGACCGGCTCCTGTACCGCAGCCTGGCCCCGGCCCAGCTGGTGAACGTGTGGGACGAGCCGTCCTACGCGGCGTACGTCGCGGCGTTCCAGATGGTCGACGCCGCGGGCGCCGAGACGGGCGCGGCCGGCCCCGGCGGGCTCGAGCCGGTGTGGGTGGCCCCGCAGCCGGAGGAGACCCAGATCATCTGGCTCAACGTCTTCTACGCCGTGGAGTGGATACTGTTCGCCGGCTTCGCCCTGTTCCTGTGGTGGCGGTTCGTCCGCGACGACCACCTCCGGGACGAGCACGAGCGCCGGCTCGACGAGGAGTGGGCCACGCAGTGGCGCGCCGAGGAGCTCGAGCGGCGCCGGGCGGCCGCGCGCGAGGCCAAGGAGCGGGCCGTCGCGGCGCAGGCCGCGGCGCACCCACGCCAGGACCACGACGACGACGGGGCCGCGCGCCCCGACCCCCGCGACCCGGGCCCCCGTGGGCCCCGAGAGGAGCAGAGCCGATGAGCACCCAGCGCCCCGGCCCCCAGCCGGTGGACCCGGCGAGCCTGCCGGATCCCGAGGACATCACGGAGGCCGACCTGCCCGAGCCGCCCCCGCGGCCGGGCCGGGAGCAGCGCCGTTTCGCCGGCACCCAGCAGCAGATCCGCTCCGCCACCCGCCTCTACGTGGTGTGCGCGTGGATCACCGGCATCATGCTCCTGCTGCTCGTGGCGGAGATGGTGCTGAAGTACGGCATGCACGTGGAGCTCTACGCGGGCGGCACCACCGTGGACGGGGACGCCAACGGCCTGGGGCTGCACCCCACGGACAGCGTGACCGGGGGAGTGAACCTGTCCCTGTTGATCCTCATCGCCCACGGCTGGATGTACGTGGTGTACCTGCTCGCCTCGTTCCGCCTGTGGTCCCTGATGCGCTGGGAGCCGCTGCGTCTGCTGGCGATGGCCGGCGGCGGCGTCGTGCCGTTCCTGTCCTTCGTGGTGGAGAAGCGCATGACCCGCGTGGTCCGGGACGAGCTGCACCGCTTCCCGGACGCCGCGCGGCGCTACTGAGCGCCTCGACTATCCTGGACGGGTGACGCAGAACGCCCCCCACCCCGACAC
>NZ_LR732370.1:1470539-1481721 GCF_902506395.1 Micrococcus sp. 116 | reverse complement strand
CCCCGACACCCCCGCCCCGCTCAGCGACGTGATGCCCACGGTGCTGGTGCTGGACTTCGGCGCCCAGTACGCGCAGCTCATCGCGCGTCGTGTGCGCGAGGCCAACGTCTACTCCGAGGTCGTGCCCGCCTCCACCCCGGCGGCGCAGATCCTGGAGCGTAAGCCCGCGGCGCTGATCCTCTCGGGCGGGCCGTCGTCGGTGTACGAGCCCGGCGCCCCGCAGCTGGACCCGGCGCTGCTCGAGGCCGGGGTGCCCGTGCTGGGCCTGTGCTACGGCTTCCAGTCGATCGCGCACGCTCTCGGCGGCACCGTGGCCAAGACCGGCACCCGGGAGTACGGCTCCACCCGCCTGGACTCGGTGGATGCCGACTCCGTGCTGTTCGCGGACCAGGACCTCGAGCAGGTCGTGTGGATGTCCCACGGGGACGCCGTGACGCAGGCGCCCGAGGGCTTCGCCGTGACGGCCTCCACCGCGGGCGCCCCCGTCGCCGCGTTCGAGGACCGCGAGCGCCGCATCTACGGCGTGCAGTGGCATCCCGAGGTGGGCCACTCCTCCCGCGGCCAGCGGGTGCTCGAGAAGTTCCTGCACGTGGGTGCGGGCCTGGGCGCGGACTGGACGGCCAGCGGCGTGATCGAGGAGCAGGTCGAGCGCATCCGCGAGCAGATCGGGGACAAGCGGGCCATCTGCGGCCTGTCCGGCGGCGTGGACTCCGCCGTGGCCGCGGCCCTCGTGCAGCGCGCCATCGGCGACCGCCTCACCTGCGTCTACGTGGACCACGGCCTCATGCGCGAGGGCGAGTCCGCCGAGATCGAGCAGGCCTTCGGCGAGGCCCACGGCGGCGCCCGCCTCGTGATGGTGGACGCGCGCGAGGACTTCCTGTCCGCGCTGGCCGGCGTCACCGACCCCGAGGCCAAGCGCAAGATCATCGGGGAGCGGTTCATCCGCACCTTCGAGAAGGCGCAGGCGGACATCGTCCTCGAGTCCGAGCACGACCCGGACGCCACCGAGGTCCGCTTCCTCGTGCAGGGCACGCTCTACCCGGACGTCGTCGAGTCCGGCGGCGGGGACGGGGCGGCCAACATCAAGTCCCACCACAACGTGGGCGGCCTGCCGGACGACATCGAGTTCGAGCTGTGCGAGCCGCTGCGCGAGCTGTTCAAGGACGAGGTCCGCGCCGTGGGCGCCGAGCTCGGCCTGCCCGAGGGCATCGTGCACCGCCAGCCGTTCCCGGGCCCGGGTCTGGGCATCCGCATCATCGGCGAGGTCACCCAGGAGCGCCTGGACCTGCTGCGCCGCGCGGACGCGATCGTGCGCGCCGAGCTCACCGCGGCCGGGCTGGACCGCCAGATCTGGCAGTGCCCGGTGGTGCTGCTCGCGGACGTGCGCTCCGTGGGCGTGCAGGGTGACGGCCGGACCTACGGCCACCCGGTCGTCCTGCGCCCCGTCACCAGCGAGGACGCCATGACGGCGGACTGGGCACGGATCCCGGACGACGTCCTGTCCCGCATCTCGAACCGCATCACCAACGAGGTCGACGGCGTCAACCGGGTCGTGCTCGACGTGACCAGCAAGCCGCCGGGCACCATCGAGTGGGAGTGAGCGGCGCGTCCGGCGCCGCATCCGGCCGCCCCTGACCGGGGCGGCCGTCCGCACGAAGACCGCCTGGACCCAGGCGACGGAGGAAGGACCGCACGCACGTGACCGAGCAGGAGTTCCCGCGCCTGGCCCGCGCCCGCGCCGCCGCACGCCCCGACGAGGGGCAGACCCGCCCCGACCCGGCCGCCTGGGTGTCCTCCCTGGGCTCGGGTGCCGAGAACGACACGATGCTGCGGTTCGCGCCCTCGGCGGCCAACAGCATCGACCTCACGGAGGCGAACTCCTCCGGCGTCTCGCAGCTGCTGCTGGGGCGGCGCACCCGCCTGTCCACCCTGCTGCCGGCCGGCCCGGTGCTGGACGCGGCGCACGAGGTCTCCCTCGGCCTGCGCGCCAAGGTCCGCGAGCTGGCGGAGGAACGCGGCATCGACGTCGGGGCGCTCGCCGTGGGCGTGGCCACGTGGACGGCTGAGGAGGACGGCCGGCGGGAGCGCCGCTCCGCCCCCGTGCTGCTGGCCCGCGTGGCCCTGACGGTGCGCCGCGGCGCCCGGGGCCGGGACGAGCTGGAGGTCCAGATCACCGAGCCGGCCCGCCTGAACCCGGCGCTCGTGCGGAATCTGCGCCGGCACCACGGCATCGCCCTGGACCCCGAGGCGTACCAGCAGGCCGCCTACGCCACGGCGCGCCTCGAGCCCGCCCCCGCGTTCGCCCGCCTGCGCGAGGAGACCGCCGCGATCGCGGACCTGCACATCGAGGACTGCCTGCTCGTCTCCACGTTCGCGGACCTCGGCGAGACCGCCTCGCTGCCCGCCTCCCTCGAGGATCTGCCGGTCGTGCAGGCCCTGTACGACGCCGGCACCGGCATGGTGCCGCGCCCGCCGGCGCTGCAGCCCACGGGCGCGCCCGCGGAGGACGACGTCGCCCCGGCCGACGAGCGCCTCGTCGTCGACGTCGACGCCGCCCAGGCGCGCGTGCTCGAGCACGCCGCGGCGGGGGACTCCCTCGTGGTGGCGGCCGCCCCCGGCACCGGGCAGACCCAGACCGCCGCCGCCCTGGCCGCGCGCCTGGCCTGGGAGGGCCGGCGCGTGCTGGTCGTGGCCGAGCGCTCCGCCGCCCTGGCCGACGTGCTCGACCGCCTCGAGGAGGCGGACCTGCGCTCGATCGCGCTGGATGTGCCCGCCAACGCGGACCCCGAGCTGCTCCGCCGCCAGCTCGTGCAGGCCGTCCTGCGCTCCGAGCGGGCCGTGGACCCCGACACCGCCCGGGACGAGGCCGCGCTGACCGAACGGCGGCGCCGGCTGCAGGAGCACGTCGGCTCGCTGCACCACGTCCGCCCCCGCTGGGGCTGCTCGCCGTTCCAGGCGATGCAGGCCCTGGCCGCCCTGACCGGGCTCGAGACGCCGCCGGCCACCACCGTGCGCCTCAAGCGCTCCGTGCTGGACTCCACCGTGAACCGGCAGGCCGTGGGTGAGCAGCTCGTGCGCGCCGGGGAGCTCGGCGCGTTCTCGGCCGCCGCCACCGAGAGCCGCTGGTTCGGCGCCCGCGTGCGCAACGTGCAGGAGACCGAGGCCGCCTCGGAGCTGGCCGACGAGCTGGCGGCGGCCCTGCACACCACCCGACGCGCCGTGGACACCGCCGCCGCCCAGGCCGGCCTGCGCCCCGAGCGCACGGTGGCCGGCTGGGCGGAGCAGGCGGACCTCTACCGCCGCGTGGCCCGCACCCTCACCGAGTTCACCCCCGAGGTGTTCTCCCTCGACGTGCCCCAGCTGGTCGCGGCGACCGCCACCAGCTCGTGGCGGCGCCTCCACCTGGTCGAGATGTCCTCGGTGGCCCGGTCCCGCCTGCGCCGCGCGGCCAAGGACGCGGTCCGCCCGGGCGTGCAGCCCACGGACCTGCACGGCGCCCTCGTGGACGCCGCCGCCGTCCTGCAGGACTGGAACCGCCACGCCGCCGAGCCGGGCACGCCCCCGCAGGTGCCGGACCAGGGCGAGCACGTGATGGGCCACGTCGGCCAGGTGCGCGAGCACCTGCGCCGGCTCGAGGGCGTCCTCGCCCCCGAGGCCGTGGCCGAGGGGCCGCTGGACGAGCGCGACGTGGACGACCTCGTGGCCGCCGTCGACGGGCTCGTGGCGGACCGCGACACCCTGGCCACGCTGCCCGAGCGCACCCTCGTGCTGGACAGCCTGCGCGACCACGGCCTGGCGGAGCTGCTCGAGGACCTGCGCGAGCGGGAAGTGCCCACCGAGGCCCTGACCGCCGAGCTCGAGCTCGCGTGGTGGCAGTCCGCCCTCGAGGCGATGATCTCCGGGGACGACTTCCTCGCCATGATGAGCGGGGCGGACCTGACCGAGGTCGAGCGCGGGTTCCGCGACCTGGACCGCGCCCATCTCGAGCGCGGCGGCGCCCGGCTCTCCGCCGCGTTGGCCGCGCGCTGGCGGGAGGCGCTGCGCACCTATCGCGCGGACGCGGCCGTGCTGCGCACCCTGCTCAAGCAGGGCAGCCCCACGGTCGAGTCCCTGGCCACGATCACCCCCGAGCTCCTGCAGCCGCTCGTGCCGGTGGTCACCACCTCGCCCATGGCCCTGTCCGAGTTCCCCCCGGAGTGGCGCGCCGACGTCGTCGTGCTGCTGGAGGCCGACGCGACCGCCCTGGCCACCGCGATGGGCGCGCTCACCCGCGCGCCCCAGGTGGTGGCCCTCGGCGACCCGGTGATCGGGCGCCCGCAGTCGTTCCAGGTCTCCGTGGACCCGACGGCGACCGCCGGGCCCCTGCGCCCGCTGCGCTCGGCCCACGACGCGCTGGACGAGGTGCTGCCCACCCTGCCGCTGCGCACCGTGCACCGTCCCCTCGAGCGGCGCCTGGTGCGCCTGCTCTCCGCGCTCGCCTATGACGGCGCCCTGGACGCGCTGCCCACCGCGGGCGAGGCCACCGGCCGGGATCGTGCCGTCACGGCCGAGTACCTGCCCGAGGGCACCGGCATCCCGATGACCGGCGGCGACGTGGTCGAGTCCACGAACGCCGAGGTCGCCCGCACCGTGGAGCGCGTGTTCGAGCACATCCGCGACCGGCCCGAGCAGTCCCTGGCCGTGGTCACGGTGTCCGAGCAGCACGCCCGCCGCGTGGCCGCCGCCGTGCAGGCCACGGCCGCGCAGGCGCCGTGGGCCCACGAGTTCCTCGCCCGCGGCCGCGGCGAGGACGCCGCCGAGGCCGAGCCGTTCGTGATCGTGCCGGTCGTGCGCGCCGCCTCCGTGGTGCGCGACGCCGTGATCCTCACCCCCGGCTACGGCCGCACCCCGCACGGGCGCGTGGTGCACCACTTCGGCGCCTTCTCCGACCCGGACGGCGAGCGCATGGTCACGGTCGCGCTCACCCGCGCCCGCCGGCGCCTGCACCTCGTCTCCGCGCTGCGCGCCGCGGACCTGGACGAGGACCGGCTCGACGGCGGCGCCCTCTGGTTCCTGCGGCTGCTCGAGGCCTACCTGGGCGACGACGCCGCGGACCCGGTGGGCACGGTGGGCGATCCGCTGCTGGCCGATCTGCGCGACCGGCTCGAGGAGCACGGCGCCCGCGTCCTGCCCCGCTACGCCGGCGTCATGGACCTGGCCGTGCTCGATCCGCGCGCGGACGAGGCGCCCCGTCCGCTGGCCCTGGCCGGCGACGGCGGCGAGGTGTACCGCGCCCTCACGGTGCGGCAGCGCTCGCGGACCCTGCCCGAGGGGCTCGAGGCCCGCGGCTGGGAGCCCCGGACCCTGTGGGCGATCGACGTGTTCGCGGACCCGGAGTCCGTGGCCCGCGAGCTGGCCGACCGGCTGGGCGTGGAGCCGGCGGACGAGACGGACGAGACCGACGACGATGTCCGCTGACGGCGCGCCGCGCCGCCGCGGCCCGCGCCGGGCGGACGCCCCGGGCACCGGCCCGGCAGCCGCCGACGGCCGCGAGCCGCGCCTGCCCGAGATGCCCCGGCTGAGCGGGCAGGCCGGGACGTCGCCGGCGACCGCACCGACCGGGGACAGGGCCGGGGTCGAGACCGGTGCGGCCGAGGCCGAGCGTGACCGCTGGCTGCGCGAGCAGCGCCCGCCCCACTGGGGCTGAGCCGGCCCGGTGCGGCCGGGTCAGTCCGCGGCGGCGGAGGACGAGGACGACGTCGACGACGTCGAGGACCCGGCGGCCGAGTCCGAGGTCGATCCGCCGGCCGAGCCGGTGCCCCCGGTGCCGGAGCGCGAGTCGGTCCGGTAGAACCCGGAGCCCTTGAAGCTCACGCCGACCGAGCCGTACTGCTTGCGCAGGACGCCGCCGCACGCGGGGCACTCGGTGAGGGCGTCGTCGGTGAAGGCCTGGACGACGTCGAAGGCGTGGCCGCAGTCCTTGCAGCGGTAGGCGTAGGTGGGCATGCTCAGCTCCAGCTCGCTCGGGGCGCGCCGGGGCGCGCGGTTCTGGGGGGATCCGACCCCCGATGCTACTCCGCGCCGCGGGCCGGGCTCAGACCCAGCGCATCCCGGCCGCGGTGACGACGCCGTCCACGGGCCGGTCCGTGGGCTCGGCAGGGATGGCGCCTGCCGGCAGCAGCTCGTCCTCGAACACGAGGGCCACGGTCGGCACGCTCCGCGGCAGCTCGGCGAGGAAGCGGTCGTAGTAGCCCCCGCCCTGGCCCAGGCGCATCCCGTCCTCGGCCACCGCGAGCGCCGGCATGACCACCGCGGTCGCCGCCGCCAGCGCGTCGGTCCCGAGCCGTTCGCCCACGGGCTCGTCCACGGGGGCGTTCGCGGCGCGCGCCGTCGCGACGCCCGGGTGCCAGGAGGCCCAGCTCAGGCGTCGTTCCGGCTCGATCACGGGGACGAGCACCCGCGCCCCCGCGGCCAGCAGGCGGGCGCGCAGCCCACCGGTGTCCGGCTCGGTGGCCATCGGCAGCACGGTGGCCACCACCGGGGCGGTCCCGTCCGCGGTCGCCGCGGCCACGCGCGGGCCCAGCCACGCCCACAGGTGCTCGACGGCGGCCGCGGACTCGGCGGCGCGGCGCGCAGGGGAGCGGTCGCGGCGGGCGGTGCGCAGGCGCGCACGCAGGGCGGCCTTGGCGTCCACGACGTCGTCGACGCCGGCGACGGGGCCCGTGGCGGCGGGCTCGGGCACGGGAGGGGGAGTGCGCATGTCCCCATGATGCCCGCCGCACCGGTGCCGCGCCCGGCCGCGCATAGGATCGACGCCATGTCCTGGCAGCGTTCCCCCTGGCCCGTGACCCTGCGGCACGGCACCCTCGCCCTGCGGCCGCTGCGGCGGCGGGACCGGGAGGCGTGGGAGGAGCAGCGGGCGCACAACCGGGAGTGGCTGACGCCGTGGGACGCGACGAGCCCCGTGCCGGGCGCGGGTCCGGCGTCGTTCGGGCAGATGGTCCGCTGGCACGGCCGCCAGGGCCGGGACGGCAGCGCCTACACGTGGGGCATGGCCCTCGACGACGACCGCCCGGACCGGGACCGCCTGGTGGGGCTGCTGTCCCTGGGCGGGATCCAGTACGGCTCGGTGCTCTCCGGCTCGATCGGCTACTGGATCGACCGTCGCGAGGCCGGCCGGGGGCTGACCCCGACGGCCGTGGCCATGGCGACGGACTGGGCGTT
Organism: Micrococcus sp. 116; assembly: GCF_902506395.1. Taxonomy (NCBI): domain Bacteria; kingdom Bacillati; phylum Actinomycetota; class Actinomycetes; order Micrococcales; family Micrococcaceae; genus Micrococcus; species Micrococcus sp. 116. Next base: position 1,474,518 of record NZ_LR732370.1, on the reverse strand, counting down.
CCGCAGCGCCGGTCTGCACCGGGTCGAGGTCAACATCCGCCCGGAGAACGCGGCCAGCCTGCGGGTCGTGGCGAAGCTCGGCCTGCGCGACGAGGGCCTGCGGCGCGCGTACCTGCACGTGGACGGCGCCTGGCGGGACCACCGGACGTTCGCGGTGACCGCCGAGGAGGTCCCCGACGGCCTGCTGGCCCGGTGGCTGGCCTCCCGGCCGCGCCCCTGAGCGGTCGACGGGACACGCCGAGTGCGGACACGCCGCGATGGCCGGACCGGTCCGCCCCCGGCGCTAGGCTGACCGCATGGACGAGACCACCGCGCCGACGAGGGCCGTGCAGGCCGCGCTCGACGCGCTGGCCGACGCCCGGGTGAGCGCGTCGCTGGTCATCGTGGCCCTCGTGGCCTTCCTGGCCTGGCGGCTCGTGCTGCGCCGCCATCGTCTCGCGTCCGCCCCCGCCCGCCCGTCGATGCCGAGGTCCTTCATGCACCGCCTGCAGAGCTCGCCCGCCGTCCGTGCCTTGACCGCCCGGTTCTCGGGCCGCCTGAGCGCCGCCGCCGACGCGGCGCGCACCGCCCGCGGCCGGACCGGCCTGCACATCCGGTGGGGGCGCACGGCGCTGTTCCTCGCCGCCCTCGTGGCCCTGCTCGTGTTCCTCGTGGCCGGGCTCGCCGCGGCGTTCGGCGCGGGCACGCTGTCCCTGGCCGGCTGGTCGCTCCTGTTCGCCGTGGCCGGGCTGGCCGGACTGCGGGCCCTCGCGGTCCGCGACCGCACCCGTCGCGCCCGGCCCGCCGCCGTCGTCGTCCCGGCGCGCCCCGCCGCCCCTGCGGCCGAGGAGCGGCAGGCCCCGGCGGCGGACCCCGAGCGGGACCGCCGCGTGCTGGAGACCGTGCTGGCCTTCGAGACCGAGGCGCCGCGTCCGGCCGCCGCGCCCGCCGCACCCCGGGCCGAGCCCGTGGTGGTGACCGCCTCCGCCGCCGCCCCCGCAGCGGACCGCGCCGTCACCCACAGGGTGCCGTCCTCCAGGATCCCGCGCTCGCCCGTCCCGGGCGAGCGCGGGATCCTGGAGGACGGCACCCTGTGGTGGTGGGCCCCCGCCGACCCCGTCCTGCCGGGCCTCACGCTGACCGCCGACCCGGACGCGCTCGCGGCCCTGCTCGGTACGGCGCCGGGCCGGGCCCGCCTCACGTGGCGCGGCTACCGGCCGCGGGACCGGGCGGTCCTGGCCGTCGAGGCGACCGGCGACGACGGCGTCGTGGCCCGCACGTTCCTGAAGGTGCTCCCGCCCGCGCGGGCCGCACGGGTCGCCCGGCGCATGGCCGCCGCGGGGGCGGCCGGGGTGCCGGTGCCCGCCGTCCGCGCGGCGCCGGAGCGCGGGGTGCTCCCACTCGCGAGCGTGCCGGGCCTGCCCTGGCGGGCGCTGCTGGCCGGACCCGAGGCCGCCGCCCTCGACCCCGCGCGGGTCGCCGCGCTGCTGGACCGGCTGCCGCCGGTGCCCGAGGAGCCCCCCGGCCCGGCGGGCCCCACGGCCGGGGCGGCCGGGGGCGACGACGCGGACGACGGCGGACCCGCCGTCCTGCTCGAGCACGCCACGTGGGCCGCCGTCGTGCTGGACCCCGAAGCCCAGGACGAGGCCGCCGCCCGGGTGGAGCGGCTCCGCGCGGCGCTCGCGGCCGGGGACCCCGGCCCGCGCGTGCCCGTGCACGGCGACCTGCACCCGGGGAACCTGCACGTGGACGCGGCGGGGGAGCGGATCACCGGCGTGCTGGACGCCGACGACCTGGGCATGGGACACCGCGTGGACGACTGGGCCGTCCTGATCGCCCATCTCGAGGCGGGCGCCGTGGACCTCGGCGCCGGCGGCGCCGCGCTGCGCGCCGTGGCCGAGCGGTTCCGGCGCCACGCCCGCAGCGAGGTCGACGAGGTGGCGCTGGCCGCCCGCGTCGCGACCGTGCTCGCCGCCCTCGCGGCGCAGCCGACCGCGCCCCGCGCCGTGCGGTCCGCCCGCCGGGCCGCCGCCGACGCCGCCCTGGCCCGCGTCGGCCTCTGACCCGCGACGGCTGCCGCCACCGTCTGGCCGGGCCGTCGGGCCGGGCCACTCCCTCGAGCGGCGGTCAGTCCGCGCCGAGCCCCTCCCGGAGCGCGTCGAGCTCGTCCCGGACGCGCGCGGCGCCGTCGTGGTCCCCGAAGGCGGACAGGCACTGGTGCAGGCCCGTGAGCGCGCCGAGGCGCACGAGCGTGGAGTCGGTGGAGTCGCACACCAGGCGGAAGAGCGTCGCGGCCTGCTCGGGGCTGCCGTCCTCGGCCACCACGTAGGCGGCGAAGAGCTCGGCCTGCGCGGCGCCCTCGCGGTCCCCGGCGGCCGTGAACAGGTCGGCGGCCTGCAGCGCGGTGGCGATCGCCTCCGGCCCCCGCTCGAGCGACCACAGGGCCCGGGCGCGGGTGTCCGTGTAGTCGGCCACCTGCCAGTCGGCGCCGGCGTCCCGCACGAGGGCGAGCGCCTCCTCGAGGAGGTCGAGGCCCTCCGCCTGGCCGGACTCGCACAGCAGGTACCCGTGCGCGTGCAGCGCGGCCGGCAGCACCGCCGGGTCCTCGTCCACCGCCTGACGCGCGGCCGCGACCGCCCGCTCGAACAGGTCGAGGGCGGAGGGCCGGGTGCGTTCGTCGCGCTCGCGGTTCACGAGGGCGCCGGCGGCCAGGAGCGTGCGCGCGGCGTCCTCCCACTGGCCGTGGGCCTCGAACAGGCCGGCCGCCTCCCGCCACAGGGGCAGCGCGTTCTCGGCGCGGTCCTGGTCGTGGTGGGCGTGGCCGAGGTCCACGAGGGCGCGGGCCTGCTCGACGTCCCGGCCGTGGGTGGCCTCGCGGCGCACCAGCCGGGCGAGCAGGGGCTCGGCCTCGTCGGCGCGGCCGGCGAGCACGAGCTGGTGCGCCCACCAGTAGCTCAGGCTCGAGGCCTCCGGCGCCTCGGCCTTCTCCGCGTGCACGGAGGCCAGCTCCCACGCGGTCACGGCGGCCTCCTCGTATCCGTCGAGGTCGCCGGCCACGCGCCCGGCCAGGGCCGCCGCGGAGGCGGCGCCGCGCCGCAGCCCGACCGAGGCCATCCGCTCCGCCGCCTCGAGCGCCAGGTCGAGGGCGGCCGTCGGACGGTCCAGCTCGTGGGCGGCGATCGCCCGCACCGTGGTGGCGGAGGCCAGGACGGCGCGGGCGGCGGGCAGCGCGGTGACGACGGCGGCCGCCGCGTCCGCCTCGGCGTGCTCGCCCCGCCACAGGTGCAGGCGGGCGAGCAGCAGATGCGCGCTGGACCACGAGCCGGTGGGCAGCAGGGCACCGGCCGCGCGCAGCCCGCCCAGGACGCCGATGACGCGGCGGGCCAGCTCGAGCGCGGCGTCCAGGTCCCCGGTGTGCACGCGGTGCACGGCCAGGGCCAGGGCGGCCTCGGGCAGGACGGTGTCCCCGGGGTCCTCGCCGGGAGCGCCCGGCTCGTCCTCCACGACGCCGGCCAGCACCGCCGCCTCGACCGTGTCCGGATCGCGCACGAGGGCGGCGCCGAGCTGGGACTCGAGCCCGGCCTGCCGGGGCCGGCCGAGGTGGCGCAGCAGCGCCGCCCGGGCCTCCACCCAGCGGGTCAGGGCGGCCTCGTCCCCGACCTGACCCGCGGCGACGGCGAGCGCCCGCAGCAGGGCGAGGCGGACGTCGTCCTGGCCGGGCACGAGCGCGGCGAGACCGGAGTCGGCGAGGCGGGCGGACTCCCGGGGCTCGTCGCGCAGCGCGGCCTCGAGGGAGAGCTCCCACCAGCCGCGGGCGTCCAGGGCGGTCGGGGCGTCGGGCGCCGCGGTGCCGCGGGCCTGCCGGAGCAGGGCGCGCACCCGGAGCAGGGCGCGCACCCGGTCCAGGGCGGCGTCGACGGCCGGCTCCACGGGGCCGCCGGAGGGGTCGTCCCGGTGGGGCGGGTCCTGCGGGGTGTCCACGGGCGCGGCTCCTTCCGGG
>NZ_LR732370.1:1469374-1470439 GCF_902506395.1 Micrococcus sp. 116 | reverse complement strand
CCTTCCGGGGGGTGGGACGGGTGGTCCTCCAGCCTAGGGCGCGGGTCGGTGGACCGTGCCGCTGTTCGCGGTGGGCGGTGCTCGTAGACTGGCCGGGCCCGCGGCGTCGCCCGCCGCGGACCGTCCCACCGCCGCCAGGAGACCGCAGCCATGAGCACCACCCCCGCCGCCCCGGACGCCGCCGGAGCGCACCCCGCAGGCCCGTTCCAGACGCGCGCCGGCGCCTATGCCCTGATCGTGGACGGCGGCCGCGTCCTGCTCAGCTCGTGGCAGGGGCCCGAGTACCTGCAGTGGACGCTGCCCGGCGGCGGCATCGAGCTCGGCGAGAGCCCGGAGGAGGCGTGCCTGCGCGAGGTCTGGGAGGAGACCGGCCACACCGCCGAGCTCACGGGCCTGCTGGGCGTCACGACCCGGACGATCCCGGTGGAGAAGCGCCTGCGGGGCGAGCCGCTGCCGCTGCTCACCGTGCAGGTCGTCTACACCGCCCGCATCACGGGCGGCGTCCTGCGCCCGGAGGTCGGCGGATCCTCGACGGACGCGCGCTGGTTCGACCTCGCGGAGCTCAGCGAGCTGCGCACCGCCTCCTGGGTCACCGAGGCGCTCGCCCGTGCCGGGGTGGCCGCGTGAGCGGTCCCGGCCACCGCCGCCCGACGGGACTCGCCGCCTCCGCCCTCGTGCTGTCGCTGGCCCTGGGGGCGTGCGCGCCGCAGGCGGACGCCCCGCCGACGCCCTCGGCGTCAGGCACCCCGATCACGGTCGTGTACGACAGCGAGGGCCTGGAGGCCGCCGTCGCGGCGGTCCTGGCCCGTCACCTGCGCCTGCACGGCCACGCTGTGGCGGACGAGGACGGCGTCGCCGTGGAGCAGCCCGCGTGGTCCGCCGCCGGCGGGGACACGGTCGCCGTCGTGGACACCCTGGCCCTGGCCGCCGCGGCCGACCCCGCAGCGGCGCTGCCGTCCCCGCCGACGCCGACGTCGACCCCGTCGTCGACGCCGGCCGAGACGGAGGCCGACACGTCCGCGGACGCCGTGCCCACCCCCTCGGCCACCGCCTCGACCGCCGCCC
>NZ_LR732370.1:1434496-1469274 GCF_902506395.1 Micrococcus sp. 116 | reverse complement strand
CCCCGCTGCCCGTCGGCGACCCCGCGGCCGACGCCCCGGCGGCCGGGCGCGTCCTGGAGACGCTGCTCGCCGAGGAGACGGCCGCGGCGGGGACGCCGCAGGCCGAGGCCCCGACGGCGCTGTCCTCGTCGGCGGGCGTGCTGCGCCTGACCGCGGCCGTCACCCAGACCACCGCGGCCCGGCTCGAGCTCGAGTCGATCACGGACCTCAACGGCCGGTGCGAGTCGCTCACCGCCGTCGCACCCCCGCCCCTGACCGCCGCGGCGGACCCGGAGGCAGACGCGGCCCTGCGCACCCGCCTGGACCGGCTCGCCGGCTGCCGGCCCGAGACCTGGCTGGCCGACACCGAGGACCCGACCGCCGCCGTCGTCGCGGACGAGGCCCAGGTCGCGCTGCTGACCGGGACGGATCCGGAGATCGACGCGAACACGCTCATCCCGCTCGAGGACGACGGCCGCGTGCTCCCGGAGGGGCGCCTGACCGCCGTCGGCTCCGCCCCGACGCTGGACGACGACGCCGAACGGCGCATCGCCGAGGTGATGTCCGCCCTCGACGGCGACGGCCTGCGCGAGCTCGAACGGCTCACCACGGGCGACGACCCGCTTCCGGTCGCCGAGGCCGCGCAGTACTGGCTGGTGGACCACGGCCTGGAGGACGCGCCCGAGGACTGGTTCGTGCCCCGCGGCTCCTGGTTCTGAGCCCGCACGGGGGAGGGGTGCCGGCCCGCGTCGCACGACCGCGACTGTGATGCACACCGCCCGGGGGGTGCCATGATGGGGGCATGCCGACCCCGCATCCCCGCCAGATCCGCCAGTCCGCCAAGCTGCTGAACGTCCGCTACGACGTGCGCGGCCCCATTCTGGAGGAGGCGCAGCGGATGGAGGCCGCGGGCCACCGGATCATGAGGCTGAACATCGGCAATCCGGCCCCGTTCGGCTTCGAGGCGCCGGACGCCGTCCTGGCGGCGATGCACCAGCACCTACCGCACGCGCAGGGCTACTCGGACTCCAAGGGCATCTACTCGGCGCGCACCGCCGTCTCGCAGTACTACGAGTCCCGGGGCATCCGGGACATCGGCGTGGACGACGTGTTCATCGGCAACGGCGTGTCCGAGATGATCACGATGGTCCTGCAGGCCCTGGTCGACGACGGCGACGAGATCCTCGTCCCCTCGCCCGACTACCCGCTGTGGACCGGCGCCACCACCCTGGCCGGGGGCCGGGCGGTGCACTACCGCTGCGTCGAGGAGGAGGGCTGGGAGCCCGATCTCGAGCACATCGAGTCCCTCATCACGGAGCGCACCAAGGGCATCGTCCTGATCAACCCGAACAACCCCACCGGCGCGGTCTACTCCCGCGCCGTGCTGCAGGGCATCGTGGACGTGGCCCGCCGCCACAACCTCGTCCTCATGGCGGACGAGATCTACGAGAAGATCACCTACGACGGCGCCCGGCACATCAACGCCGCCGGCCTGTCCGACGACGTGCTCACCTTGACGTTCTCCGGCCTGTCCAAGGCGTACCGGGTGGCGGGCTACCGCTCCGGCTGGGTGGCCGTGTCCGGGCCGAAGCACCGGGCCGCCGACTTCCTCGAGGGCCTGACCCTGCTGGCCAACATGCGGATGTGCGCCAACGTGCCGGCGCAGCACGCCATCCAGGTGGCACTGGGCGGCTACCAGTCCATCAACGACCTCGTCCTGCCCGGCGGTCGACTGCTCGAGCAGCGCAACCTCGCCCAGGACCGCCTGAACGCCATCCCCGGCGTGTCCGTGCAGCCGGCTCACGGCGCCCTCTACCTGTTCCCGCGGCTGGACCCGGAGGTCTACGCGATCGACGACGACGAGGCGTTCGTCATCGAGCTGCTGCGGGCGAAGAAGATCCTCGTCTCGCACGGCGGGGCGTTCAACTACCCGCACAGCGACCACTTCCGGCTCGTCACGCTGCCCAGCGTGAAGGACCTGAGCGTGGCCCTGGACCGCCTCGAGGACTTCCTCGAGGACTGGAGGGAGCGCCATGGCTGACACCCCGGCCACCGCGGCGGGCCGGCCCGCCCGCGCCACCGACGACGACGGCGTCTTCGACGCCCCCGCGCGGGAGCTGTTCGCCGCCCGCCGCGGGGACGAGGTCCGGGGCCCGGCCGACGTCGACGCCGCCGCGACGCCCGGCTACGGCGGGGACAAGGCGAAGGGCAAGAAGGACCTGGCCGCGCGCGGCCGGGCGCTCGCCGACCTGCAGGAGCTGCTGTTCGCCCAGTCGGTGCGCGACGCGCCCGTGGGAGAGGTGCCGTCCCTGCTGGTGATCCTGCAGGGCATGGACACCGCCGGCAAGGGCGGGATCATGCGCCACGTGATCGGGGCGATGGACCCGCAGGGCGTCCACCTGCACGCGTTCAAGGTGCCGACCCCGGAGGAGCGCGCCCACGACTTCCTGTGGCGCATCCGACCGCATCTGCCGCGGCCCGGCCTGGTCTCCGTGTTCGACCGCTCGCACTACGAGGACGTGCTCGTGCACCGCGTGCGCGGGCTCTCCCCGCTGGCCGAGGTGGAGGAGCGCTACGGGGCGATCCGCGAGTTCGAGGCGGCCGTGCGCGCCGCGGGGACGCGGATCGTCAAGGTGATGCTGCGGATCTCGCCGGAGGAGCAGGCCGAGCGCCTGCTGGCCCGCCTGGACGACCCCACGAAGCACTGGAAGTTCAGCGAGGGCGACCTCGACGACCGCGCGTACTGGGACCAGTACACGGACGCGTACCGGATCGCGATCGAGCGGACGGACACCGAGGACGCGCCGTGGTTCATCGTGCCGGCGGACCGCAAGTGGTTCGCGCGGCTGGCGGTGCAGCAGCTGATCATCGAGACCCTGCAGGGGATGGGGCTGGACTGGCCGGAGGCCGACTTCGACGTCGCGGCGGCCCGCCGTCGCCTGCTGGCGGGCTGAGCGCCGCCGTCGTCGCGGTGGGCGGTGCAGTGGTGGTCGGACCTTGCCAAGCCCGGGGCCGCGGTGAGTGGATGGAGGAACACCGGGCGCCGCAGAGGCGCGCCGGACCCGATCCGAAAGGTGCACTCATGACTGAGAACGCTGTCCAGAACGCCCCGCTGTCCGGCAAGACCGTCGCGTTCCTCGCGACCGACGGTGTCGAGCAGGTCGAGCTGACCTCCCCGTGGGAGGCCGTGATCGCCGCGGGTGCGACCCCCGTGCTCGTCTCCCCGAAGTCCGGCACCATCACCGCGATGAAGTCCGACTGGGAGCACGGCGAGTCCTTCGAGGTGAACACCACGGTGAAGGACGCCAAGGCCGAGGACTTCCACGGCCTCGTGATGCCGGGCGGCACCCTGAACGCGGACGCCCTGCGCATCGACACGGACGCCCAGGCATTCGTGCGTGCCTTCTTCGAGCAGCACAAGCCGGTGGCGGCCATCTGCCACGCCCCGTGGACCCTGATCGAGGCCGGCGTCGTGGACGGCCGCCGTCTGACCAGCTACGCGTCCCTGGAGTCTGACCTGAAGAACGCGGGCGCCCAGTGGGTGGACGAGGAGGTCGTCGTGGACAGCGGGCTGACCACCTCGCGCACCCCGGACGACCTCGACGCCTTCAACGCCAAGCTCGTGGAGGAGCTGGGCGAGGGCAAGCACGAGGACCAGACCGCCTGACCGACGTCGGGAGCAAGCCGCGTGGGCGGGGGCCGTTGGCCCCCGCCCCCGCCGTTTCTCGAACGAAAGCGCCGCGGAGGCCGCCGTTTCTCGAACGAAAGCGCCGCGGAGGCCGCCGTTTCCCGAACGAAAGTGGGGGGCGGGATCAGTCGGCGTCGGGGGCGGCCTCGCCGCGCACCTGGTCGAGGCGGGCGCGGGCGCCGTCGAGCCAGGCCTGGCAGCGGTCGGCCAGCGCCTCCCCGCGCTCCCACAGGGCCAGGGACTCCTCGAGGCCGGCGCCACCGGCCTCCAGCCTCCCCACGGTCTCCACCAGCTCGGCGCGCGCCTGCTCGTAGCTCATGCGGGCCACGTCCGAGACGTCCGCGGAGGTGAAGCCCTCCACACCGCTGGGGCGGCCCGCGTCCTGCGTCTGCTCCATGCCCTGTTCACTCATGCCTGTCGTGTCCTCTCGTGGGATGGGGTCGGGGTGGTCCGATGCGTCGCGACGACGTCCGCGGCGATCCGCCCGGCCGCCACGAGGATGTCGAGCCGGTCGTCCGGGGCGACCTGGTCCGCGTCGCGCACGACCTGCCCGGCGTGCTGGACCACGGCGTAGCCGCGGTCGAGAGTGCGCTGCGGGGACAGGGCGCGGACGCGGGCGCGCAGCTGCGTGAGGGCGTCCTCCTCGCGGACGAGCCGGTGGCCCAGGGCGGACCGGCCGCGCTCGCGCCACCGGTCCGTCTCCTCCTGCCGCGTGTCCACCATCACGTGCGGGCGGGCCAGCACGGGCCGGGAGCGCAGGGCCGCGAGCCCCTCGGCCTCGGCGTGCACGCGGCGCTCGACGGCCGAGGCCAGCCGCAGGCGCGCGTCGGCGAGCCCGGCGGCCTCCTGGGCCGCGTCCGGGACGATCCGTTTGGCCGCGTCCGTGGGCGTGGAGGCGCGCAGGTCGGCGACGTCGTCGAGGACCGGGCGGTCCGCCTCGTGGCCGATCGCCGAGACGACGGGCGTGCGCGCCGCCGCCACGGCGCGCACCAGTGCCTCGTCCGAGAAGGGGAGCACGACCTCCTCGAGCGCGCCGCCGCCGCGGGCGATGACGATGACGTCCACGGCCGGGTCGGCGTCGAGCTCGGCGAGCGCGGCGGCCACCTGTCGAGGGGCCTCGGCGCCCTGCACGGCGACCTCGCGGATCTCGAACTCGGCGGCGGGCCAGCGCAGCAGGGTGTTGCGCAGCACGTCCTGCTTCGCGTCCGAGTCGCGGCCGGTGATGAGCCCGATCCGGTGGGGGAGCAGGGGCAGGGGCCGTTTGCGCGCGGGGGAGGTCAGCCCCTCCTCGGCGAGGGCCCGGCGCAGCAGCTCCACGCGGGCCAGCAGATCGCCGAGGCCGACCGGGCGCATCTCCTGCACGTTCATGGACAATCGCCCGGCCTTGAGCCAGAAGTTCGGCTTCACGCGCGCCACCACGCGGGAGCCCTGCTGGACGGTCCCGTCCAGGGTCATGGCGACGTTCCGCCAGGCGGTGAGCGGCAGGGAGACCTCCTCCTCGAGGTCCCGCATGGTCATGTAGACGTTGCCGCGGTTGTTCTTGAACTCGATGAGCTGGCCCTCGATCCACGTGGCGGGGGCACGCTCGATGTGGGCCTTGAGGTTCTCGGAGAGCCGGCGCAGGGGCCACGGCCGCTCGGCGGAGGTCTCGCCCGCGCGGGCGGGTGCCGAGACGGGCACGTCCGACGTCGCCGAGGCGCCCTCGGTCACGGGGTGGTCCATCCGGGTCCCTCCTGTCCGCGCCCGGTCCGCCCGGGCACGGGCCCACCGTACCGCCCTCGCCGGACGCGCAAGACGGTGCCCCGGTGTCCCCCCGGGGCCGCCGCCGACCCGGTCGGGTGCTCAGACCGGGGAACCTCCGGCCAGGATCGGTACGCTCGACGGGGTCGGAACGGAATGGAAAGGACCCCATGCGCACCACCCTCAGCCTCCTCGTCGCAGCCCTGGCGGGCCTGCTGGCGGTGCTCGCGACGGCCGGCGCCCTCGTCGACGAGGCGACGCACCGCCCGGAGCTGCTGCGCGGGGTGACGGAGCAGGTCGCCGTGGACCCCGAGGTCCGCGCCGCCGTGCCGGGGGTGATCGACGACGTCGTGCACGACGCCGTCCCCGAGCAGGTGCCGGACCCGCTGGCCCAGGCGGCCGAGGACCTGCTGCGCCCGCTGGCCCAGCGCGTGGCGGACGACCCGCAGGTGGTGCAGGGCTGGTCCGACACCGCCGACGAGGCCCGGCGCGCCTGGCTCGCCCAGCTCGAGGACCCGCAGGGCGCGGACGAGCCCGGCTCGGGCGCGGACGTGACCATCCCGTTCGGTCCCGTCGCGCAGTCCGGGATCACCGCCGCCCTGGGCGACATCGAACGTGACCTGCGCGAGGACCGGTTCGACCTGCCCGGGCAGGCGCTGCTGGAGACGATCGTGGGCGCGGACGTCGGCGACTGGGCCGCGGACACCCTGCTGGCGCCCCTGTACGACCGCGCCGCGGAGCTGCGGGACAGCACCGCGCTGCGCATGGACGCGCGCATCGACGCCCTGGCCGGCACGGACCGGGCCACCGTGCACCGCTGGGTGGACGCCTCCGCGCACTGGCGCTGGGCCGCCGCCGCCTCCGTGCTGGCGCTCGTGGGCGCCCTGCTGCTCGCCCCCCGACGACGGCGGGGCCTCGCCGTGGCCGTGGCGGGTGCGGTCGCCCTGGCCGGCGGGCTGATCGGCGGCGCCCGCCTGGGTCCGGACGCGGTCCACCTCACGGCGCCCGAGGGGGCCTCCCCCGGGGTGGCCGCGTTCGTCCAGCAGATGGAGGACGCCTCAGGCCCGGCGTTCGCGGCCGCCGTCGCCCCCTACCCCCAGACCCTGACCACCCTGGGCTGGATCGTGCTGGCCGCGGGCCTGCTGCTGGCCCTGGCGGAGCTCGGGGTCGCTCGGCGTGGCCGGGTCCGCGCGGCCCGGGCGGACGGTTCCCCCGTGGTGGGCCGCTCCCACACCGCGGCCGACGTCACGTCGCGCTGAGCCCGCGGCGAAGCCCGGGCCCGGTCGGCGTCCCGGCCGATAGCATGGAGGGCATGTCCGCTCCCTCCGTCTCCGCCCGTCCGTCCGCCGTCGGCCTCGGGATGCCGCAGGTCCCGCGCGTCCGTCGTCCCCGTGAGGAGGTCGAGGCGGCCGCGCCCGTGTCCGGTGAGAAGCGCGTGCTGCTGGCCGCCCCCCGTGGCTACTGCGCCGGCGTGGACCGCGCCGTCGTCGCCGTCGAGAAGGCCCTCGAGCACCACGGCGCCCCCGTGTACGTGCGCAAGGAGATCGTCCACAACCGGCACGTCGTGGACACCCTGACCGAGCGTGGCGTGGTGTTCGTCGACGAGCTGGACGAGGTGCCCGAGGGCGCCCTGACCGTGTTCTCCGCGCACGGCGTGTCCCCGGCCGTCGTCGAGGAGGCCGCCCAGCGCAACCTGCGCACCATCGACGCCACGTGCCCGCTCGTGACCAAGGTGCACCGCGAGGCCGTGCGCTTCGCGAAGCAGGACAAGCAGATCCTGCTGATCGGCCACGAGGGCCACGAGGAGGTCGAGGGCACGTTCGGCGAGGCGCCCGAGCACACCACGGTGATCAACGACGTCGCCGAGGCCCAGACCATCCAGGTGGAGGACCCGGACAACCTGATCTGGCTCTCCCAGACCACGCTCTCCGTGGACGAGACCCTCGAGATCGTCTCCGTGCTGCGCGAGCGGTTCCCGAACCTGCAGGACCCGCCCTCGGACGACATCTGCTACGCCACCTCCAACCGGCAGGCGGCCATCAAGTCGATCTCGCCGGAGTGCGACCTGGTGATCATCGTGGGCTCGGCGAACTCCTCGAACTCGGTGCGCCTCAAGGAGGTCGCCGCGGAGTACGGGGCCTCCCGCGCCGAGCGCGTGGACTTCGCCAACCAGGTGGACGAGTCCTGGTTCGAGGGCGTGGCCACCGTGGGCCTGTCCTCGGGCGCGTCCGTGCCCGAGGTGCTGGTCCAGGAGGTGCTCGCGCTGCTGGCCGAGTACGGCTACGGGCAGGTGGACGAGGTGGTGACCGCCGAGGAGGACATCATCTTCTCCCTGCCCAAGGAGCTGCGCGCCGAACTCAAGCGGGTGGGCGACGAGTCCCGCTCGCTCGGCGGACGCCGCCGCGACGCCGAGGCCTGACCGCGCCCCTCGTCTCCTCGCTGAGGCCCGCAGACTCGCCGTCACGACGCCGGCGTAGCGGCGCGTCTGCGGGCCTCGGCGTGCCCGGGCCTCGGCGTTCCGGGCCGGCGGGTGGTCAGGGACTCAGAGCCCGAAGACCCAGACGAGCAGGGTCATCGACGCGATGGAGATCAGCACGACGGCGATGATGTTCAGCCACACGCCGCCCTTCACCATCTGGCCGATGGTCACGTAGCCGGAGCCGTACGCGATGGCGTTCGGCGGGGTGGCCACGGGCAGCATGAACGCGCAGGTCGCGGCGAGGGCGACGGGCGCGGCCAGCATGAGCGGGGCGACGCCGGTGCCCAGGGCCACGCCGGAGGCGACGGGCAGGAACGTGGCCGCGGTGGCCGTGTTCGAGGTCATCTCGGTCAGCAGCAGGATGCCGACGGCGGCGATCACCACGAGCACCCACACGGGGATGTCGCCGAGGCCCTTGACCTGCTCACCGAGCCACGTGGACAGGCCCGACTTGGAGAACTGACCGGACAGGGCCAGGCCGCCGCCGAATAGCAGGAGCACGCCCCACGGCAGCTCCTTCGCGGCCTCCCAGTCGAGCAGGCGCACGCCGCGCCCGGCCCCGCCGCCGGCCGGCAGGAGGAACAGGATGAGTCCGACGACCATGGCGATGGCCGCGTCCGAGAGCAGCGGGGACGTCAGGTCCAGGACGTACTCGGAGATCAGCGGCACGGTGATCCAGGCCAGCGCGGCGAGGATGAAGACGGCGAGGACCTTGGCCTCGGGGGCGCTCATGCGGCCGAGGCGGGCCAGCTCGGTGGCGATCAGGTCGCGGCCGCCGGGGACCACGTCGATCTCCGGGCGGAACAGCACGCGGGTGAGCAGGAACCAGCACGCGAAGAGCAGCACGACGGCGATCGGCACGCCGACCAGCATCCACTGGCCGAAGCCGATCTCCACGCCGTGCTCGGCGGCCATGTGGCCCGCGAGCAGGGTGTTGGGCGGGGTGCCGATGATGGTGCCGAGCGAGCCGATGGACGCGGCGTAGGCGATGCCGAGCATGAGCGCGGTGCCGAAGTTCGTCTTCGTGAGGGAGCGGATCTCGGCCTGCGTGGGGGCCTCGCCGGGCGCGGATGCGGGCGCTGCGGGGCGGTCGGCCTGGTCTACTGCCTCGTCCGCGGTCAGGGCGCCGTCCGTGCCGTAGCGCTGGACGAGCACGAGGATGGACACGCCGATGGGGAGCATCATCACGGCGGTGGCGGTGTTGGACACCCACATGGAGATGAACCCGGTGGCGATCATGAAGCCCAGGACGAGGTTCACGGTCCTGGCGCCCATGAACTTCAGGACGCCGAGCGCGATGCGCCGGTGCAGGTTCCACCGCTGCATGGCCAGGGCGAGCATGAAGCCGCCCATGAACAGGAAGATGATGTTGTTGCCGTAGCTCGCGCCGACGGCGTCGAAGGTGATGCCGCCGTCGGACTCCTCGGCGGGCACGCCGAGCGGGAAGACGACGAGCGGCAGCAGGGCGGTGGCGGGGATGGGCAGGGCCTCGGTCATCCACCACACGGCCATGAGCACGGCGGTGGCGGCGACGAGGCGGGGCCAGACGCCGAGGTCGCCCGGCATCAGCAGGAACAGGGCGACGGCGAGCAGGGGGCCGGCCACGAGGCCGATGATGCGCTTGACGTTCTCGCCGCCGGTCAGCGGCTCGTCACGCATGCCCGGGGAGAGCTCGTGTTCGAACTCCTGGGCGGCCGCTCGGGGGTTGAAGCGGGAGACGTGCTCGTTGACGTTGCTCGGCGGGGGGTCGATCGGGACTCCACGGGGCCTCCTCATCAAGTCAGGCCCTCGGCGCGGCCTGGCAATTCTCTGTGAGTTTCACCGTATCAAGTGATCTGGATCACCAGAAGGCGACCCCATCTCGGCGACGGAGTCCGCGCCCCGGCCCCGTTCACGCCTCCCGCGCCGACTCCTGCCGACGACGGCGCAGCTCGTCCTCCTCCACGCCCGCGACCAGTTCCGGGGCGGCCAGGGGCCGGGGCGCGGACTCGAGCGTGCGGATGTCCGGCGTGGGGGCCAGGCCCGGGTCGGCGTCGCGGAGGCGCCGGGCGGCGGGGAGCACGCGCGATTCGACGTTGCCGACGAGCTGGTTGTAGCGGTCCACGGTGGTCTTGAGGGAGCCGCCCATGCGGTCCAGGTGGGTGCCGAGCGTGCCGAGGCGCTCGTAGAGGTCCTTCGCGCTGGCCACCACGGTGTGGGCGTTCTCGGCCAGGGTGTCCTGCCGCCAGGCATAGGCCACGGACTTCAGGGCGGTCAGGAGGGAGACGGGGGCGACGAGCGCGACGTTCCGCGAGAACGCGTGGTCCAGCAGCCCGGGGTCCGCATCCAGGGCCGCGGCCAGGAGCGACTCGGCGGGCAGGAAGCACAGGACCAGCTCGGGGGAGTGCTCGAGGCCGGCCCAGTAGGACTTCGCGGAGAGCTGGTCCACGTGGCGGCGCACAGCCGCGGCGTGCTGGGCGGCCAGCGCCTGGCGCCGCTCGTACGCCTCCTCGCCGGGCTCGTCCGCGAGGGCCTCGGCGGCCAGCGCGTCCCCGATGGGGGCCTTGGCGTCCACGGCCATGGCCTTGCCGCCGGGCAGGGACACCACGAGGTCCGGGCGGAGGCGCTCGCCGTCCTTGCCGGACAGCGTGGCCTGCTCCGTGAAGTCCACGTGGTGGAGCATGCCTGCCGCCTCGACGACCCGCCGGAGCTGCGCCTCGCCCCAGTGGCCCCGCGCGGAGGTGGACTTGAGCGTGGCCATGAGCGACGTGGTCTGGTTCAGCAGGTCCCGGTCCGTGGCCGCGGCGGCGCGGAGCTGCTCCCCGAGCCGGCCGAACTGGGACGCCCGATCCCGTTCCAGCACGCTCACCTGCTCCTGGAGGTCCGCCAGCCGCTGGCCCAGCGGGGCGAGCGTGGACATCACCTGGGACTCCGCGCGCTGGCGTTCGGCATCCTCGGCGCGCGCGGCCGTGAGCGCGCGCTGTTCCGCCCGGGCGGCCGCGAGCTCCTCTCGCGCCCCCTGGTGCTCGGTGCGCAGCGCGGCCAGCTCGGCCTGGGCCCGGCGGGCCTCCTCACCGCCGCCGGCCGCCCGGCGCCACATGAGCCACGCGCCCACCAGGGCGCCCAGCACGAGTCCGAGGATGAGGGCGAGCAGCAGGCTGAGGATCTCCATGCCCCCACCCTCGCAGGCCGCACGGACACGGTAGGCCGCGGCGCGCCGTCGTCGTGGCGGGCGGCTCAGCCGAAGAGCGGGTTGGGGCCGTTGGCCACGACCTGCGGGTCGCCGTCGACGCGGGCGGCGATGCCCGCCGCGGCCACGCCGGGCAGATACGGGAAGACCATGCGGGTCGAGGCCAGGGCGGCGGCGTCGAAGGCCTCCACCGCGACGGCCGGGCGGGGTCCGTCCGCCGTCTCGATCTCGCCGTCGAACACGGCCACCGCCCGCGTGGGGCGCGGGGTGATCTTCGCGACCGTGGCGGCCGCCTGCTCGGGCTCGAGGTCCGGGTGCTCCCACATGCCGCGCTGGCCGTCGGCGGCGACGGCGAGGATCGTCGGGGCGAACACGGACTGCCGGCCGAGCGTGTCGAACACGTGCTCCACCGCGAGGCTGATCAGCGGCAGCAGCTCGCCGCCGGGAGGCGTGGGGGTCGGTCCGGTGGGCGTCGGGGTGCTCATGGGGCCGAGGCTACCGGCCCTGTCCGACGGCGCCCACCCGCGCCTAGCGTGAACCCATGCAGCTCACCATCGCCCCCGGGGACATCACGGCCACGCACGCGGACGCCGTCGTCAACGCCGCCAACTCCACCCTGCTCGGCGGCGGAGGCGTGGACGGCGCCATCCACCGGCGCGGCGGTCCCGAGATCCTGGCCGAATGCCGCCGCCTGCGCGAGACCGACCTGCCGGAGGGGCTGCCCGCCGGGCAGGCCGTGGCGACGACGGCGGGGCGCCTGCCCGCGCGCTGGGTCATCCACACGGTGGGCCCGGTGTGGGCCAAGACGATCGACAAGTCCGACACCCTCACCTCGTGCTACCGCGAGTCCCTGAAGGTGGCGGCCGGGCTCGGCGCCCGGACGGTCGCGTTCCCGGCGATCTCCGCGGGGATCTACGGCTGGCCCATGGAGGACGCCGCGCGGATCGCCGTCGAGACCTGCCACGCGATGGCGGACGAGGTGGGCGGCACCGTGGACGAGGTGCTGTTCGTGCCGTACGGCGAGACGGCGGAGGCCGCGTTCCGGACCGTCCTGGACAGGGTTGAGCGGGACTGACTCAACTCCGTGGAATACCCCGTGGGGGGACGGCGTTGCACAGGACAGTCGCCGCTCAACCGGAGCGGCCCGCCCTGCATGAGGAGTGATCGACCATGGCTCGTCCCATTGATCCGTTCCGCGAGATGGAGCGCCTGATGACCGGCTTCGCCCGCACCTCCGGCGCCGCCTCCATGCCCATGAACCTCTACCGCGAGGGCGACGTGTTCGTCGCCGAGGTGGAGCTGCCGGGCGTGGACCCGAGCTCGATCGACGTGGACGTCGAGGAGCGCACGCTCACCGTCCGCGCCGAGCGCAAGGAGGCCCCCGCCGGGGAGGACCGTCGCTGGCTCACCAAGGAGCGTCCGGCCGGCACCTTCGCCCGCCAGCTCAACCTCGGCCAGGGCCTGGCCCTGGACAAGATCGAGGCCGACTACAGCGACGGCGTGCTGCTGCTGACCATCCCGGTGGCCGAGCAGGCCAAGCCGCGCAAGATCCAGGTCAAGCACACCGGCTCCGCCGCCCAGGTGGAGGGCGAGGCCGTAGAGGGTGAGGCCGTGGAGGGCTCCGCCGCCGAGGCCTCCGGCGAGTGATCGCCCTCTGACGGAGCCGTGGCCGGCGTGACCGGCGCGCGGCCCGTTCCCCCGAACGCAGATGCGGCGGGCCCCCACCGGGGGCCCGCCGCTTCCGCGTGGTGGTCAGGCGCGGTCGGCCAGGATCAGCTGTGCCGCCTTCTCGCCGATCATGAAGCACGTGATGTTGGGGGTTCACGGTCACGTGCTCGGGCATCACGGAGGCGTCGGCCACGCGCAGACCCGTCACGCCCTTGACGCGCAGGCGGGCGTCCAGGGGGCTCATGGCGTCGTCGTCGGCGCCCATGCGCACCGAGCCCACCGGGTGGTACACGGTGTTGTGGGTGCGGCGCACGTAGTCGGCGATCTCCTCATCGGTCTGCACGTCCACGCCCGGGGCCAGTTCGCGCCCCGCCCACGCCGCCATGGCCGGCTGGGAGACGATCTCCCGGGCCAGCCGGATGCCGGCGACCGCGACGGCCATGTCATGGCCCTCCGGGTCGGTGAAGTAGCGCGGGTCCACGGCCGGCTTGTCCCGGTAGTCGTTGGAGCGCAGGCGCACGGTGCCGCGGGACTTGGCGAGGGGGGGACCCGGTGGCCCTGCGGTCTCGGCTGTCGTCCTCTGGTCGGCAGACACAGGTGTGCGTCCTCTCGTCGGGGTCTGGGCGGCCCGTCCACCCTACGGATCGGTCATCTGGGCGGGGATGCGTGCTGGGTGCTGCGGGTCTCTGGGTTCCGTGGGCGCGTGGGGGCAGGTCCTCTACGCCCGCCCGTACTCCTCAGAGCAAGCTCGGCGTGAGGCCCTGGCGGTGTGGGTGAACCACTACAACTACCATCGGCCTCATACCTCCTGCGGAGACGCTCCTCCGGCCTCGTTGGCCCCGGCCCGAGTCAACAACGTCATGACCTCTTACACCTAGGGCGTGTCTGAGAATAGATGCACGAGTCAGCTGAGACCCTGGGGACATGTCCCGGTTCCAGATGCTCTCCGACGCCCAATGGGAGTTGATCGCCCCGATGCTCCCGACCCGGACCGGCCGCGNTCTCGTCGGGGTCTGGGCGGCCCGTCCACCCTACGGATCGGTCATCTGGGCGGGGATGCGTGCTGGGTGCTGCGGGTCTCTGGGTTCCGTGGGCGCGTGGGGGCGGGGGGCTGGGGCTGCCGGGCCCCGTGGCCGCCGGGCCTCTGGGTTCCGTGGGCAGGAGAGCGAAGGTTTCTGCCCACGGACGCGAAAACCCTGCCGGTTCTGCCCCCGAAACAGGGGAGAGCGCGCTTCCTGCCCACGGAGCGGGCGGGGCTGCTGGTTCTGCCCACGGAACGGGGCTGGTGCGGGACGCGTCCGCCGCGGCGGACCCGCCGGTAGACTGCCGGACTGTGGCTTTGACTATCGGATTCGTGGGACTGCCCAACGTGGGCAAGTCGACCCTGTTCAACGCGCTGACGCGCCAGACCGTGCTCGCGGCGAACTACCCGTTCGCGACGATCGAGCCGAACGTGGGCGTGGTGAACCTGCCGGACGAGCGGCTGCCGCAGCTGGCCGAGATCTTCGGCTCCGAGCGGATCCTGCCGGCCACGGTGTCCTTTGTGGACATCGCGGGCATCGTGAAGGGCGCCTCCGAGGGGGAGGGCCTGGGCAATCAGTTCCTGGCGAACATCCGTGAGGCCCACGCGATCGCCCAGGTGGTGCGCGCGTTCGACGACGGCGACGTCGTCCACGTGGACGGCAAGGTGGACCCGGCCTCGGACATGGAGACCATCAACACCGAGCTGATCATCGCGGACATGCAGACCGTGGAGAAGACGATCCCGCGCGTCGAGAAGGAGGTCAAGGGCAAGAAGAAGGAGCCCGCCGACCTCGAGGCGCTCAAGGCCGCGCTCGCGGTGCTGGAGCGGGGCGAGACGATCTTCGCCGCGAAGGACAAGGACAAGCTGGACATGGACCGGCTGCGGGAGCTGAGCCTGCTCACCGCCAAGCCGTTCATCTATGTGTTCAACTCGGACGAGGGCGTGCTGGGGGATGAGGCCAGGCAGCAGGAGCTGCGCGATCTGGTGGCCCCCGCCGACGCCGTGTTCCTGGACGCCAAGCTCGAGTCCGACCTCGTGGAGCTCTCCGAGGAGGAGGCCGCCGAGATGCTGGAGATGGCCGGGCAGGACGAGTCCGGGCTGGACCAGCTGGCCCGCGTGGGCTTCTCCACCCTCGGCCTGCAGACCTACCTAACCGCCGGCCCCAAGGAGACGCGCGCCTGGACCATCCCGGTCGGCGCGACGGCGCCCGAGGCCGCCGGCGTGATCCACACCGACTTCCAGCGCGGGTTCATCAAGGCGGAGATCGTGAGTTTCGATGATCTGATCGCCGCTGGCTCGATGGCGGATGCCAAGGCCGCCGGAAAGGTGCGCATGGAGGGCAAGGACTACGTGATGAAGGACGGGGACGTGGTGGAGTTCCGGTTCAACGTTTGAGCTCCTGAGCCACGAAAGCAATGGATGGGGTCCCGGATCTCAAAACCCTTCGGGTGAGGGAGTTACTTCAACTCGAGGCATCCATTGTCTCCGAACTGCGCGGGCGTGGTCTGGTGCGTACCAACAACAAGCCGCTGGGCGACATCGCTTAGCAGGTGGTGTTGGCCGCGCGGGGTGGTGTCCTAGAACCCAACTCGACGAAGTCGCACGACGTGACGGATCAGAGTGGTCGCCGGGTCCAGGTCAAGGCAATGGGTGGCCGCGTGGTCGGGCGGTCGGGGAAGTTCAGCCCGTTTCGGAGCTTCGACTTCGACACTGCGGTGTTCCTGATCTTCGCGGCAGAGACGTTTGAACTCGTGCTCGCGCGCGAAGTCGATGCCGACTCTGTTGAGGCCGTTGCCCCATACAGCCGACACACGAATGGGCGGCAGGCCACGCTGCGTCAGGTTGAGAGCTTGGGCCTGGACGTGACGACAGAGATGCGGGAAGCGTTTGCGACGCTCGATCCTGACGCGGTCGATCTCGTGCAGTAGGCGCCCACATCGGGGCGGCCGATGCATGAAGCTTCATGTGACCGACAGTGCAGCGAGTCATGGCTGCATCGGGATCGACGTCACCGCTGGAGTCACCGCCAGATCAGCGAAAGGCCCCGACGATACCGCTACCGCGGCGACGTAGCCGGCTACCTGCTCGGTTGGGTTGTCGGTGATCGGAGAGCCTGCTGATCGCGGTGAGCCTCCGACCTTAGGGTGGTGAGTGCACGATCGTGTACCTGACGAAGGGACTGCAGTGGCGAGGTTGAACCTGAAGGCCATAGAGGAGCGCGTCGCTCCCCTGGGCGGTCGCGATTCCTACGACCGCGAGTTCATATTCGAACTGCTCTTGGCATACGGGAAGCCGCAGGGCAACGTCACGCGTCTGCGCAACGGGTCGCTCAGCGTCGCCGAGGACCCCGCCACGGAGGTGGCGCAGAAGAACGTCGTGTACTTCAAGGAGACCACCGGCGATCCTCTCGCGGTGATCGACGAGCTGAAGACGTCGCCAGCCGTGGTTCGATACCGCACCCGCTTCGTCATCGTCACCGACTACGACGAGTTGCTCGCGGTAGACACCAAGACCGGTGAGAACCTGATGATCCCGATCCGGGACATCGACCAGCACTTCGCCTTCTTCTTGCCCTGGGCCGGCATGGAGAAGGCGCAGTACGTCGCCGAGTCCCACGCCGACGTCAAGGCAGCCGAGCGCATGGGCAAGCTCTTCGACGAGCTGCTCGCCGCCAACCCGGGCCTGATGGAGGGGACGCACGGGCGCCACGCCCTCAACGTCTTCTTCACCCGGCTGCTGTTCTGTTTCTTCGCCGAGGACACCGGCATCTTCACCCAGAGCCAGTTCGTCAACGCGGTCGGATCACACACCCAGGCCGACGGGTCGGACGTCCACGACTTCCTGGCGGCGCTGTTCACCGCTTTGGACACCGAGGACCCGGCCGACAAGCCGAACCACCTGGCGGCCTTCCCTTATGTCAACGGCCGGCTCTTCACGATGAGTGCCGGCCTAGACGTGCCTACGTTCACCAAGGCGGCCCGTGACCGACTGATCGAACTCGGCACGCTGAACTGGAGCGAGATCAATCCCGACATCTTCGGATCGATGTTCCAGGCCATCGTCTCGCCCGGGAAGCGCTCGGACCTCGGCCAGCACTACACCTCGGTACCGAACATCCTCAAGACCATCGAGCCGCTGTTCCTCGACGGCATCAGGGAACAACTGGACGCCGGCTTCGACAACGTCAAGAAGCTCGAGGCACTGCTGGATCGGATCAGCGCCATCAAGGTCTTCGACCCAGCGTGTGGGTCCGGCAACTTCCTGGTCATCGCGTACAAGGAACTGCGCAAGGTCGAGCACGCGATCCTCGAGCGGCTTGCGGAACTCGACCCTAGACACCAAGTCTTGTTCGCCGAGTCGAAGATCAACATCGAGAACTTCTATGGGATCGAGATCGACGACTTCGCGGTCGAGGTCGCGATCCTCTCGCTCTGGATCGCCAAGCACCAGATGAACACAGAATTCAAGGAGAAGTTTCGCGTCTCTATCCCGTTGATCCCTCTCAAGGAGACCGGACAGGTTCGGCAAGGAAACGCCCTGACTGTGGACTGGCGGCTGGCTTGCCCCAACAAGGGGAGTGGCGAGATCTACCTACTTGGGAACCCTCCCTACCTAGGCAGTCGTAACCAGTCCGCTGAACACAAGCGGGAGCTGGCCCAAATCTCAGCGCGGTACAAGAGTCTTGACTATGTGTCTGGGTGGGTTATAAAGGGGGCCGAATACATTCGTGGGACGACCGCCCAGCTCGCATTCGTGACGACGAACTCGATTAGCCAGGGCGAACAAGTTGCACTTCTCTGGCCGGACGTCCTGCAGGATGACTTGGAAATATCCTACGCCTACACATCCTTCTCTTGGTCCAACAAGGCCAAAGGCGGAGCCGGCGTAACGTGTATTGTTTTCGGGCTTCGTGCGAAGTCGGGGAATCCCAAATACATCTACACGGATGAGATTCAGCACCGTGTCAGTCGGATCAATCCGTACCTTGCGGATGGGCCTGACATCTGGCTGAGTCGACGAAGTTCCCCACTCGGGAAGGGGATGCCGCGTCTCGGGTACGGATCGATGCCAAACGACGGTGGCAATCTCATCCTGAGCGACCACGAGAGACTCGCCCTCATTGCGAAGGCACCTGAAGCAGCCTCATACATAAAGGGCTATTGTGGGGCTGATGAATTCATCAAGGGGAAGACCCGCTGGTGCCTTGTAATTTCTGATCAAGAAGTCGCAGATGCGATTCTGATCCCAGAGGTGCAGCGGCGGCTTGAGGGGGTGCGCGCTCACCGAAGCAGGAGTACGGAGAAATCCACAAAGGCGTTGGCCGCACACCCGAATCGGTTCTACTACTTCGCACACAAGCCGTCTGACTCCATCATCGTCCCGAGCATCTCCTCCGAACGGCGCACGTACGTACCAATTGGATATGTAGGTCCGGAGGTGGTTGGATCAAATAAAGCCCTCGTTATGTACGACACGTCCTATTGGGCGTTTGCACTAGTGACGTCGCTGATGCACATGACTTGGATGAGATCTGTCTCTGGCCGCCTCGAAAGCAGCTATCAGTACTCGAACACGATCGTCTACAACAATTTTCCAATTCCGGCGCTGACTGACGCGATGAAGGAGCAGCTCACTGTCGCAGCGCTGCGTGTGCTCGACGTACGCGAGTACCACTGCGAGAAGACGCTCGCGGAGCTGTACGACCCAGACCTCATGCCCGACGACCTTCGCCAAGCTCATGCCGAGGTCGACGCGCTGGTCGACTCGATCTACTCCAAGCGCGACTACGAGACCGACGAGCAGCGACTGTCGGACCTCTTCGCTATGTATGAGGCCATGACTGCAGCTGAGGCCGCCAAGGCACCGACAAAGAAGACCAGGGGTGCACGCAAGTGAACGCGATCAAGAAGCCGGTCAACATCGTCGATGTGACCTACGCCCAGACGGGTGCCTCGGTGAACACTGACGCGATGGGCATGCGGGAGATGCAGCAGCGCGCCTTCGCCAAGCGCGACGCCCAGCACCTGCTGATCAAGGCGCCGCCGGCGTCGGGTAAGTCCCGTGCGCTCATGTTCATCGCTCTCGACAAGCTCTACAACCAGGGTCGCGAAAAGGTCATCGTCGCGGTGCCGGAGCGGTCGATTGGTGGATCGTTCGCCTCGACCGCCCTCACGAAGTTCGGCTTCTTCGCCGACTGGGAGGTCAGGCCCGAACACAACCTGTGCGACCCCGGGTCGTCACAGGGCAAGGTCGGCGCCTTCATCGACTTCCTCAACGGTCCAGACTCGATCCTGGTGTGCACGCACGCCACGCTGCGGTTCGCATGCGAGAAGCTCACCCCGGACGCCTTCGACGGCACGGTGCTGGCGATCGACGAGTTCCACCACGTCTCCGCCGACACCGAGTCCAGTCGCCTCGGTGCGCTGCTGCGCGAGGTCATGAACGGCTCCGACGTGCACATCGTGGCTATGACCGGATCGTACTTCCGCGGTGACTCGGTGCCCGTGTTGTCCGCTGAGGACGAGGCCCGGTTCACGCCGGTCACGTTCAACTACTACGACCAGCTCAACGGGTACCAGCACCTGCATTCGCTTGGAATCGGCCACCACTTCTACCAGGGGCGGTACACCGACGCGATCGGCGAGGTCTTTGACCTCGACCGGAAGACGATCATCCACATCCCCAACGTGAACTCTGGTGAGTCCACGAAGGACAAGATCGAAGAAGTCGGGTTCATCATTGACTCGATCGGCCACGTCGAGTCGACCGACCCGGACACGGGCATCATCACGATCCGCCGGGCCGACACGGGTGCGATGTTGCGGCTGGCTGACCTTGTCGACGACACCGACCAGAAGAAGCGGGCCGACACCCTGCATTACCTGTCGACGGTGGCATCGAAGGATGCCGGCGCCGTCGACGTGATCTTGGCGCTCGGCATGGCGAAGGAGGGCTTCGACTGGCCCTTCGCTGAGCACGCCCTGACGGTCGGCTACCGCGCCTCGCTGACCGAGGTCATCCAGATCATCGGTCGTGTCACCCGCGACTCCCCGGGGAAGGGCCACGCGCAGTTCACCAACCTGATTGCTGAGCCGGATGCCTCCCAGGGTGAGGTGAAGGTGTCGGTCAACAACATGCTCAAGGCGATCACTGCTTCGTTGCTGATGGAGCAGGTGCTTGCGCAGAACTTCGAGTTCAAGACCAAGCGCACCGGCGACGACGACGCGACCCCGCCCGGCGTCATCAGGATCAAGGGGTTCAAGGAGCCTTCGTCCGAGCGGGTGAAACAGATCGTCGAGACCGACCTCAACGATCTGAAGGCGACCATCCTGCAGGACGATACGTTCGCGAAGGCTGCCTTCGGATCGGTGGACGCGGAGACGGCCAACAAGGTCCTGATCCCCAAGATCATCCGGGAGAAGTACCCCGACTTGGACGAGACGCAGGTCGAGGAACTGCGGCAGCAGGTCGTGGTCGACTCGGTGGTGAAGAACGGCGAGGTCCGTCAGGTTGGTGACAAGCGCTTCATCCGGATGTCGGAGAAGTTCGTGAACATCGACGACATCAACATCAACCTCATCGACTCGGTCAACCCGTTCCAGCGCGCCTTCGAGGTCATCTCGAAGTCCGTCACGCCATCGGTGCTGCGGATCATCTCCGACGCGATCACAGCAACCCGCGTCGAGATCACCGAAGAAGAAGCACTCGCGGCGTGGCCGAAGATCCAGCAGTGGGCCAAGGTGAACGGTCGGAAGCCGAACGTACGCTCGGACGAGCCGACCGAGAAGCGCTACGCGGAGGTGCTGCTGTTCCTGCAGAAGAAGAAGCAGGAGCGCGAGGCCGCAGAGCGCGCGACACAGATGGCGGACGAGGCATGACAGGGGAGGACAGCGTGGGACCTGTCGACTTCGCGCTCCCCTCCAGCATCGACGCCATTTTGGACTCCGACGTCGACGGGCTCCTGGACGCGCCTGAGAAGCCGGTCAAGGTCACGGCGACGGACCGGCTCGAGCGGGCGTTCTTGGAAGTGGTGGAGTTCCGACGGACGCACGGTCGGATTCCGGACTCCACGACCCGCGAGATCGCCGAACGCAAGCTCGGGGCTCGCCTCGATGGGATTCTCGCGAACGAGGAGAAGATCGCGGCCCTGAAGCATCTGGATGAGTTCGGGCTGCTGGAGGTGCCCGAGGCGCCTGCGTCGATCGATGACTTGCTCGGGGACGATGACCTCGACCTGCTCGGGGACGACTCGGGACTCCTGGATGTCTCCGATCTGCCGGTGCGGAAGGCGCCCGATGAGGCCGACTCGGTCGCGAAGCGCAAGAAGTGCCTCGATTTCGATCGCTTCGAGCACCTGTTCAAGACCAAGCATGCCGAGTTGGCCGATGGGACGGTGCAGCTCGCCTCGTTCAAGGGTCTGCGCACGGTCACCGAGGGCCGGTTCTTCGTCCTCAACGGGGTGATGCTCTTCGTCGCCGAGGTGGGCGAGACGCGCGAAATGATCGTCGGCGGAAAGGCCGAGCAGAAGCAGCGGCTGCGCGTGATCTTCGAGAACGGCACCGAGTCCTCGATGTACCGGCAGTCTCTCTCCATCAGACTGTTCGAGCAGGAGGGTCAGTCGATCGTCCAAACCGGCCTGAGCGATGACGAGGAGATCCTCGAGGGTGACGCTGCCAGCGGTCACATCTACGTCCTGCGCTCTCTCAGCACGGATCCTCAGATCGCAGAGCTCACCAACCTGCACAAGATCGGATTCACCCGGGGCTCGGTCGAGGCACGGATCAAGAACGCCGAGACGTCGCCGACCTACCTCATGGCCCCGGTCGAGGTCGTGGCCGACTACCGGACCTACAACCTCAGGGCTTCGGCGCTCGAAAACCTCCTGCACCGGGTCTTCGCCGACGTCCGTCTCGACCTCACCCAAGCCGACCGCAAGGGTCGAAATTACGACCCGTCCGAGTGGTATGTCGCCCCCCTCAGCGTGATCGACCAAGCGATCGACCTGATCATCTCCGGGGACATCGTCAGCTATTTCTACGACAGGGAGGCTCAACGCCTTGTCTCCCGCGCATCGGACCACGACGGCTGATGGCGAAGGACGGGCACCGGCACCCGTCCTTCGATGAGGCGAGAAACGCCCGTTCTACAGCCGAGTTTGCGGTGCTGATGGCACCGGCCGCTACCAGTTGCGGCGTAGGCGGGAGACTGCTTGATGTCTTCCGTATTGGCGGGTCCTGGCGTTGGCTCACAGCAACGAGCGGTTTGCTGAACGGAGGTGGTTCAGGTTCAGGGACAGGTTTCGAGGTCCGGTCCTGTGTGCTCCGATTGGGGACGGCGGCAGTAGCGGCACAGCGGGTCACTCTCGGTCTCGTTCGCAGCGAATCGGTCACCGTGGAAACTCGATGATGTGCGCCCACTGCTGGTCACGCACATCTCGCCCACGGCAGCTCCGCAGAGGGGGCAGGCCACAGATCTGGCGTTCTCGCCGTCGACGCCCCAGCGCCAGGTGCTCATGAATTGTCTTCCGGACCAGCAGAGTCATCTCTTGACTTCTCAGTGTCCGTCCCGTCCTCAGGTTGAAGCTGACCGCTGCCCAACTCTTCGTCGAGGTCGGTGGCCAGTTGGGCCTTCGCGCGGTCTGCCTCAGCCTCGTGCGCTGCACTGCGCTTCGAGTACGTCCTTATGATCGCAGTGACTCCCAGAGCCGTCGCCGCGGTGAATCCGACCCCCACCGCAAAAGCCTTCGGCATCGCCTTCAATGCTGCCGACTTCTCTATGCTCTCGATGAGCATCTCCACCCCACCCGCGTCCTTCGCCTTGACCACGATGTCCTGGTATGCGCCCAGATTCCCCATGTGCCACTCCTATCCCGAGCGCACAGGTAAGGCGCCGTCGACTGCGTTGGGCCGTGTGGCCCAAGGTGTCTAAGGATGCCTGATCTTCGCTAGGAGCGCCGGCATCCTTGGTGGCTACCTTATATGGCAGCACCGACGAAGGACTACACGCGGCGTGCGATAGCGAATGATGTGCCAAGACCTCCCTGGGGACGACCAGGTCGAGTGCCGATTTCCCAACATGACACACCCAGTGGCACGAGTCAGGTGCCGGGGCTCCGGACAAGGCGGAGGTCGGCGAGGTCTGACAGTCTTGGGCATCATCGGCAAGTCGGAGGTGTCACGTGATTAAGTCCGCGAACCAGTACCCGGTTCACACGCTCTTCAGCCACGAGGGGAACGTGCTGTACCGGATCCCGCCCTATCAGCGTGAGTACTCCTGGTACAAGGCTCAGTGGGAGGACCTGTTCGAGGATCTGATCGAGGCCGAAGGCGCCCACTTCTTGGGGACGATCATCACGCTCGACCAGACCACGGACCCGCTCGAGGGCAACATCCTGCATGTGGTCGACGGCCAGCAACGACTGACGACCTTGACCCTGCTCCTTGCTGCGGTCTACTCCGTGCTCAAGGAGCACATCGACGAGCTCGATGACGACACCCGAACGGACGTTACGAACCTCGGTCGCCAGCTGGTCCGCAAGGCTGACCAGCAGCCGCGGGTGAGACCGCAGAAGCAAGGGCACAACCTCTTCGACTACCTCAAGACGCTAGAAGGCGCCGGGTTGCCCGTTGAGGGCGAGTGGAAGCCGTACTACCCCAGCCGCCGGATCGCGAAGTGCTACCGCTACTTCCGCGCCGCCATCCTGAAGCTCGCCGAGACGGAGGAGCTGTCCGAGACGGAGGCTGCGCTCAGGGTGCACGAGGCGGCCCTGCAGGCGGTCATTGTGAAGATCGAGGTCGCCAGCCACGCCGACGCGTTCGTCCTCTTCGAATCGCTGAACAACCGCGGTATGCCGCTCTCGCCCGTGGATCTGATCAAGAACCACCTTTTGGCCGAGTCCGAGAAGAAGCAGATCATGAATGTCGACCAGGCGTTCAAACACTGGAACGACATGCTGACGAGCCTCGGCGACAGCTACTCCACCCAGGAGCGCTTCCTGCGGCACTACTACAACGCCTTCAAGACGGAGCTCCCCGACGTCCCCAACGCCTCCGTCGCCACCAAGTCCAACCTGATCCGTGTCTACGAGAAGCTCCTGGAGCAGAACCTGAAGAAAGTCGTCGACGCCCTCGTCGAGGCGAGCAAGATCTACGGCCGCATCAACTGCGTCGTGGAGCTCGACCAGCCGACCTCCCTCGACCGGGCCTTCCAGCGGCTCATGCGCGCCCAGGGTGCGCCGTCCTACGTCCTCCTGATGTGGCTCATGACGAAGCAGGACGAACTCGAGTTGACCGACGCCCAGGTCGAGGCGGTCGTTGACCGCCTCACAAACTTCTTCGTTCGCCGCAACCTCACCGGCTACCCGCCCACTTACGCGCTGGCGAAGCTCTTCATGACGACCATCGACGCTGTGGGTGACGCCCGTGGCAATGACGTTCTGAAGGTCGTCAGAGAGAAGCTGAACAGCGTCTCAGCCTCCGACGAGGAGTTCCGAGCCCGGCTCCTCGGTCGGATCTACGAAGAGAACACCGACGTCGCCCGGTTCGTGCTGACCACCCTGGCCGAGGATGCGATGACCAAGGAGACATGGGCGGACCTGTGGCGGCAGGAGAAGAACCACTTCGTCTGGACGATCGAACACATCCTCCCGCAGGGTGAGAATCTGCCCGCCGCATGGCAGGAGATGCTCGGAGGCAAAGAGGTTGCTGCGCAGGTGCAGGAGGAGCACCGGCACAGGCTGGGGAACCTCACGATCACGGCCTACAACAGCAATCTCGGCAACAAATCCTTCGTTGAGAAGCGTGACCGCCAGGATTCGAAGGGCCTGCCCATCGGCTACAAGAACGGCTTCTCGTTGAACGCCGAGCTCGCCACTCGGGAGTCGTGGACCGCTGATGACATCGAGGCGCGCACGAAAGTGTTGGCTGACAAGGTGATCGGGCGGTTCCCGCTGGCCTAGGGCCGATGGGACTTCAACGGCGATGTTCTGGCGAACAGGGTTCGGCCGCCTCGATGGCCCTCAAGACAATAGAACGGCCCGCGGGGGCCTGCGTCAGGAGAGCGGATGTGGACATCTCAATCGAGATTGCGGAGCGAATCGTCTCGGAGATCAGGGCTGTTCTCGACGAGGCCCTCGACAACTTCCGCGCCCACGACGTCGACCCCGCCGGCTGCGTCATCCGCCCCGGCGAACCGACGCGACAGGAGGTCTCCACGGCTCGCTCGCCTCGACGCGCTCATGGTCTCGCGCGCGCCCGCCATCGTCGGGGTGCTGGGGTTAACTGCCTACCGGCGGTCATTCGGGAAGCCCAAGGTGCTCCTGGGAGAGCAGGGGACGCCGTCGCCGGGCCCCCGGACCACGAGGGCAAGGAGTTCTGCATCCCACAGGGTGCCTCCTGAGTTCCACCTCACCGACTGGTACCATAAGCAGGTACCACGACGCGCCTGGGGAGGCCCGCATGTCCATTAGTGCCAGTGAAGCCCGCAAGACCCTGTTCCCGCTCATCGAGCGGGTAAACGCGGACCGCGACGCCGTGGAGATCGTCTCCCGCAAGGGCAACGCCGTCCTCATGGCCGCAGACGAGTACGCCGCCTGGCAGGAGACCGCTTACCTCTTCCGCTCTCCTGCCAATGCGCGCCGGCTGCTGGATGCCTACGAGCGCGCCCGCGCAGGGAGCGTTGAGGAGCACGCACTGGACCGCATGGACGGGGACGCCTGAGTGCGCCTCGTGTGGGACCGCTCCGCCTGAGAGGATTACACGCACTGGCAGACCACGGACCGCAAGGTCCTCACACGGATCAACACCCTCATCAACACCGCCCTGCGTGATCCCTTCGAGGGGATCGGCAAGCCCGTGCAGCTGAAGTACGGCGCGGCCGGGGCATGGTCCCGGCGCATCACGGCGGAGCACAGGCTCGTCTACCTCGTCGACGGCGAGGACCTGATCATCCTCCAGGTGAGGTATCACTACTGACATGCGCTTCACCCAGGCCGAGCTTCAGCAGTTCCGCGACCGCACCGTCCCCGACCTGCTGCCGGACCCGCTGCGGCTGCTGTTCATCGGCATCAACCCCGGCCTGTGGACCGCCGCCACCGGTGCGCACTTCGCCCGCCGCGGCAACCGCTTCTACCCGGCCCTGCACCGTGCCGGGCTCACCCGACACCTGATCGACGCCTCCGACGGCTACAAGGCCGAGGACCTCGCCGAGCTGCACGCCCGCGGCATCGGGATCTCCAACCTCGTCCCGCGTGCCTCCGCCCGCGCCGACGAGCTCACCGCGGAGGAGCTCGCCGCCGCCCCCGCCCGCCTGGACGCGCTCGTGGCCGCGCACGCGCCGGCCGTCGTCGCCGTGTTGGGGGTGACGGCCTACCGGCAGGCGTTCGGACGCCCGAAGGCGGCGCTGGGGGAGCAAGAGACGCCGTGGCCGGGCACGCGGCTGTTCGTGGCACCGAACCCCAGCGGGCTCAACGCCCACGCCACCGTGGACTCGCTCGCCGCGGACTACCGTGCGGCCGGTGCCGCGGCGGGGCTCGTGGACTGAGTGCGCCCGCCGTCCCTGCGGACGCGCTGACGCCTCAGGCCCGTCAAAACAGCGGCCAGGGCACGGCCGGCGTCAGCCCGCTCGGGGCAGGGAAGATCCCGTCGTCGAGTAAGCCGGCGCAACGCTCGGCGAGGGCTTCGACTTCCTCGGCACTGAGCAGCCCCGCCAGCCCCCGCCCCAGCTCACCGTCGAGCCCGTCGAGAACCCGGGCGACGCCGTCGCGCTCCTCCTCGCTCAGCGCCTCGCCCAGCCACCCCCACAGCACGGTCCGCAGCTTGTCCTCCACATGGAAGGTCAGCCCGTGGTCCACGCCGTACCGGTGACCGCCGGGCATGGCGAGGATGTGGGCGCCCTTGCGGTCGGCGTTGTTGACGATCACGTCGAACACCGTCATGCTGCGCAGCGCCGCCGAGTCCTCATGGGCCAGGGCCAGCCGATTCCCGTCCTCGTCCTCGCCCTCCAGGATCGTGAGCCACCCCGAGGCCGGCACCTCGTCCGCCGGGAACAGGTCCACGGCGTCCTGCTCAGGATCCTGCTCCTGCCAGAGCTGCACCATGCCCTCGCCGAAGGGGCCGTCGCGCAGCCACGTGCGCGGCACGATGTCCCACCCCAGCGCCTCGGACACCAGGTGCGCGGCCACCTCGCGGCGGGCCAGGGTTCGGGCAGGGAAGTCCCATAGCGGGGCCTCGCCGGCCACCGGCTTGTAGACCACCGGGGTGTCA
This sequence comes from Micrococcus sp. 116, assembly GCF_902506395.1. Lineage (NCBI taxonomy): Bacteria > Bacillati > Actinomycetota > Actinomycetes > Micrococcales > Micrococcaceae > Micrococcus > Micrococcus sp. 116. The sequence goes on along the minus strand of NZ_LR732370.1, from coordinate 1,442,265 downwards.
CCGATCGCGCCGAGGAACGTGGCGTTGGACGCCGTCGTGATGCGGCCGGTGAGCGTCAGCTCCCCGGACGACAGCTCGCCGGCGGGCACGTCCGCGGCGCGCATCAGGAGTCGGGGAGAGTGCAGTCGTGGCCGTCGGGGTCGATGGGCTGGCCGCAGTCCGAGCAGATCGGTCGCCCGGCGTCCACGACCTCCCGGGTGCGCCGGGCGAACGCCCGGGCGGCGCCGACGGGCATCCGTACGCGCACGGCCTCGGCGTCCGCCTCGGGCGCCGGGTCGGCGTCGTCGTCAGAGAGGGGGTGGGCGTCGATGAGCACCTGCGCGGTGGTGGGGTCCCAGCCCAGGCCGATGGCCCCCACCCGGAACCACTCCTGCACCGGGTCCAGCGGATCGTTGTCCACGAGTTCCACGGGCGTGCTGGCCGGGACGCTGTGCGGGTTGCCCTCCAGCGCCATGAGATCGTCGAGGATCTCGTCGATCATCTCCGCCATCAGGGCCGACTGCTGCTTCTCCAGCGCCAGGCTCACCAGCCGGGGCCCGGTGCGCACCTGCAGGTAGAACGTGCGGGCGCCGGGACGCCCGAGCGTCCCGATCACGACCCGATCCGGCCAGTCGAACTCATGGGCGGGGGCAGGTGCATCAGTCATGCCACGATCCTAGGCGTCTGCTCGTCCACTGCACCGGCGCCCGTGCCTGCGCCGCCGCCCACCGGGGCGTCGTCGGACGGGCCGAGGGTCGCCAGCCAGGACAGGTCCCCGGCGTCGGTGTTCATCGCCCAGACCCGCGGGCGGTTCGGGCCGTAGCTCACGATGGACACGGAGGCGGGTCCCACCTCGATCCGCTGGAACAGATCCAGGTGCGTGCCGAGCGCGTCGGCCAGGATCGACTTGATGACGTCCCCGTGGCTCACCGCCACCCACACCGCCCCGGGCCCGTGCTCGGCCTCGACCGCGGCGTCGTGCCGGCGGATCGCCGCCACCGCGCGGGCCTGCATGCCCGCCATGGACTCCCCGCCGGGGAAGACGACGGCGGACGGCTGGGTCTGCACCGTCGCCCACAGGGGCTCGGTGGCCAGGTCGCTGAGCGCGCGTCCCTGCCACCGGCCGTAGTCGCATTCGGTGAGGTCGTCGTCGACCAGCGAGGGCACCGCCCCCGGCTGGCGATCGAGGAGGGCGCGGGCCGTCTGCGCGCACCGCTCCAGGGGGCTGGCCACCACCGCGGCCACGGGCACGGCCGCGATGCGGTCCGCGGTGCGGGCCGCCTGCTCCCGTCCGTGATCGTCCAGGCTGACCCCGGGAGTGCGGCCCGCCAGCAGTCCGGTCGCGTTGGCCGTGGTGCGGCCGTGCCGCACGAGAAGTACCGTCGCCATCACTCCAGCCTACTGATGGGACGGACGCGCCTCAGTGCGACGGGTCACGGGGCAGGGGAGTCCATCGCAGGGTGAGGCCCTCGACGGCGGCCAGCGCCGCGTGGGCGTCGTCGGCGGCGTCCTCCAGCCCGTCCGCCACGTCTTCACCGGCCGAGGTGAGCAGCAGGACGGCGTGGTCGTCCGCGCCGGGCTGCTCGCCCGGGTCGGCACGCCAGCCGCCCCTGCCCCGGACGCCGTCCTCGTCCCCGGGCAGGGAGCTCAGCCACGCGGCGGCGGCCCTGGCCGCCCCGGGGCCGACGACGTCCAGCCGCAGGGTCGCGGGGGAGCCGTCGTTGCCCGGCGGGGTGCCCCACAGCCAGTCGAGGTCCACCTGCCACGGCAGGGCGCCTGCGGGGCCGCCCGGGGACGGAGGCTGCATCATGCCTCGGCGTCCGACTGCTCGGAGGTCCAGCCCGCCTCACCGATCCACCGCAGGGCGCTGAGCGAGGGCATGAAGAGGTACTCGCCCCCGGCCATCCGGTTGAAGGTGGTGATGCCGTCGATGCGCTTGCGGGCCGGCTCGGCGGGGATGGTGAACTGCCCCTCCGTGGGGTCGTCCTCGTGCAGACCGACGATCGGATCCCGCTCGGAGCCGAGGTCGACGAAGTTGCCGCCGTTGATCCACTCCTGTTGCATGAACTCGATCGTGTCGAAGGCCCGGGCGCTGATGAAGATGAAGTAGATCCCGCGGTCCTCCTTCGCGTCGTCGGCCGAGCTCACCTCCGGCGACCACCCGGGACCGAAGGTCGAGGAGCGCCGGATGATCCGCTTGATGTTCACGTCCGTCATGATCGACAGGTCGCTGTCCCGCGGGTTGAGGCGACGCATGTGGCTGGAGTGCGGGCACATCAGGCCCTTCGGGTCGTCCTCGAAGGTGAAGTCGTTGCGCCGCTCCGGGTCGTTGCCCAGCGCCTCGTCGTCGTGATCCGGGGAGAGCACGAGCGGGGCGCCGCTGCGCCACCGGCCGAACATCTTCGCGGCGATCCGGTGCTGCTCCTCCGGGTCCGGGCTCTGCGAGGCCAGGTACTCGTTGAAGGCGCCCACCCGGCTGGCGAACTTGCGCAGCACCACGTAGGTCCCGTTGCGGCCCAGCACATCCGGCTGCGGCACGGCCAGCGGGGAGCCGGTCTCGCTGTTCTCGCCCAGGATGAACTCGCCGGCGGAGATGGAGCGCTCCTGGCCCGGCTGTGGCCGCACCCCGCTGCCGGCCACCGTCGGCTGCGAGATGGAGTCCCGGAAGCCGAAGGGGTTCTTGTTCAGCTCGTCGACCCCGAACCGGTGGGTGGCCACCAGGGTCACTCCGGTGGAGTGCTCCAGCACCTGCCGCGCCTGGTCCAGGGCGGCGTCCAGGGCATCGGCGTCGGCCGCGTAGATCGTCAGCGCGATGTGGCAGGCGTCCTGGGTGAACGCCTCGTCCCAGTGCTCCGGGGCGTTCGGCCCGGTGTCCATGAGCTGCTGAGCGCGGGCAGCCATCCCCTGCTGGTAGGGCAAAGGGAAGCTGGACAGGGAGTCCTCGGGCAGCCCCAGGGCGCGCAGGCCGGCGAAGCTGATCGCCACGCCGGTCCAGGACTGCAGGTCGTCGGCCCAGTCCTGCGCGGAGGTGACGTGCTCGGCCAGGCGGCGGACGAAGTCCCGGCCGCCTTCGGCCTCCTCCACGGTCAGCATGGCGTGGGCGCCCACGTAGGGCTCGGGCCGCGACCGCAGCACCAGGCCCTGGATGTCGTCCAGGTCCAGCTCGACGCGCTCCCGCTCGAAACGTTCCTTCAGCTCCTTGAGCACGCCCATCTCAGTAGTCCACCGCCTCGGGGGTGGAGATCGTGTCGGTGAGCTGCTTCAGGGCGGCCGCGGTGTCCTCGTCCAGGTCGGTGCGCCCGGCCATCTGGTCCAGGAAGGTGTTCACCGCGTGTTCAGTGCGCTGCAGCCGACGCGTGTCCACCACGGTGACCTGCGGGTTCGCCACGAACCACCCGGAGGCGGTGATCTGGTGCTCGGCGATGAAGTCCTTCACGGCCGGGCTGTCGATGCCGGGCCACCCCTCCACGTTCTGGAAGAGGAGGTCCATCAGCTCGGGGATCTTGGTGGCGAAGTCGTTGATGTACGCATCCCAGTCGCCGTCGTAGGCCGTGGCGAAGAGGATCCGGGTGTTGTCGTCGAAGAAGACGAAGCGCATGTCGTGGAGCGTGGACACGCGCTGCGCGCCGTCCATGTTGCCGCGGGTCAGGTCGAAGATGCGCTGCAGCCGTTCGGCGCCGCCCGGCTTGAGGCGGGCGATCGCGGTCAGCTCCGAGACCTTGCCCGAGCGCATCCCCACGCGGCCGGCGGAGTCGGCGGTGCCGGACAGGTCCGGGTTGTGCTCGCGGATCATCGCCTCGAGGGCGATCTTGGCCAGTGTGGGGGCGTCCTGGGCGACGTCCTCGACGGCGCGCTTGACGGCGTCGAGGCGGCTCTCGTCCTGCAGTCGGGGGTCGGGGCGGTCGTTCATGAGGTCCTCCTTCGAGAATCCTTCGGGATGAATGGTGAGGGGCGAGGCCGGGATCAGTCCGGGATCTCGTCCAGCGTCGCCGGCTCGGGGGCCGGGCGGTCGTTGAACTCGTGGCGGTAGCGGGTGGACTGCTCATAGGCGCGCTTGCGGACGCGCATGATGGAGCCCAACGGCTGGTGCTCGACCACGCCGTTCCAGGGGTTGAAGGTGAGGGCGTCGTCGCCGTAGACGCGGCGGGGATGGCTGTAGCTCTCCTGCGCCTCGATGCGCAGGGTGGCGACGGGCTGGTGCGGGGCCTCCTCCTCGTCCCACAGGACGGAGGCGTCCTCCACCGGCATGCGCTCCGGGTCGGTCGCCAGCTGCGCCCGCAGGACGTACTCTGCGCTCTCACGCGAGAAGAAGTCGGCGACGATCTCGCTGATCGAGGAGAAGTCCTCCACCTTCATGTCCTGACCGGTCAGGGCGCGCACGTTCTCGGACGCCGGGGCCAGCGAGATCTTCGCGACGTGGTCCCCGTAGCGCAGGGCGCCCTGGGTGAAGTACGTCTCGCCGAGGACGTGGGCGTTGTCCCGCCCCAGGCCCTCCAGGGTGGCGCTGGGGGTCCCCCCGACGGTCTCCACCGCACCCCGGACCACGCGCGCGGCGCCCGTCGTCAGGCGCTGCAGCAGCTCGGGGGACTGGGAGTTCTTCTCCAGCAGGCTCAGCATCTCCTTGTAGCGGGCCACGGTGCCGAAGGCGAGCGTCGGGAAGTTCACCATGAGGAAGTCCTGATTGTGGCTGTCCAGATCCGGCAGCAGCCGCTTGCCCTCCACCCCCAGCACCTTCAAGGCCCAGCCCCGCGGGGCGGGAGTGCGGTCGGTGTGGATGTCCCCGGGTGCGGAGGAGAGCCGCGCCACCGCCTCGTAGGTGCCCGGACGGGCGAAGATGCCCTGCGCCAGCTCGGGAGCCAGGCCCTCGTGCACCTCCAGCGTGGCCTTGAGGACGGCGTGGCTTTTGGCGTGGGCGTCGCGGTGGGCGTGCTTGTGCTCTCCCGCCGCGCGGCGCTGTGCCGCGCCCATCTGGGCCAGGATCTCGCGGGTCAGGTCCTCCTCGCGGTCGACCGAATGCTCGATGTCGGGCGTGTACTTCACCGGGTCAGTCATCAGTGCTCTGCCTTCCCTCTCTGGAGCGCCGTGTGCGCCGCGCGGAGCCGCGCACCTGACCCTGGCGACGCTATGACTCTCCCCCTGTCAGGGCAAGGAAGGAAGCGCGCCGCAGATCCGGGAGTCGGGGCCCGGGGGCGGTGCCCCGGGGGATCTGTGACAGTGTGGCGGTGACCCGCCCCAGGGAAGCGCACCCGAGCCAGGAGAAGCATGACCGCCACCCTCGTCGCCTCCGGCCTGGCCGGCGGCCACGGCCATCGCACGCTGTTCGACGCGCTCGACCTCACCGTCGCGCCGGGGGACGTCGTCGGCGTCGTGGGGGCCAACGGCGCGGGCAAGTCCACGCTGCTGCGCATCCTCGGCGGGGACCTGGCCCCGCAGGCCGGCACCGTGTCCCTCGCCCCCTCGGACGCCTTCGTCGGCTGGCTCCCGCAGGAGCACAAGCGCGTGTCGGGGGAGACGGTGGCCGGGTACATCGCCCGCCGCACCGGCTGCGCCGAGGCCACCCGCGAGATGGACGCCTCTGCCGAGGCACTGGCCGACCCGGACGTCACCGACGCCGCCGCGGACCGCTACAACACCGCCCTCACCCGCTGGCTGGCCTCCGGCGCCGCGGACCTGGAGGAGCGCATCCCCGCCGTCCTGGCCGACCTCGGTCTGGACCTCTCCGCCTCCCCGGAACAGGTCCTCATGACCTCCCTCTCCGGTGGGCAGGCCGCCCGCGTCGGCCTCGCCGCGCTGCTGCTCTCCCGCTTCGACGTCGTGCTCCTGGACGAGCCCACCAACGACCTGGACCTCGACGGTCTGACCCGCCTGGAGGCCTTCGTGCAGGAGCTGCGCGGCGGCGTCGTGCTGGTGAGCCACGACCGCGAGTTCCTCGCCCGCAGCGTCACCCGCGTCCTGGAGCTCGACCTCGCCCAGCGCACCAACCGCGTCTACGGCGGCGGCTACGAGGCCTACCTCGAGGAGCGGGCCACCCTGCGCCGCCAGGCCCGGGAGAAGTACGAGGAGTTCGCCGAGCAGAAGCAGGACCTCGTCTCCCGCGCCCGCGTGCAGCGGGAGTGGTCCAGCCAGGGCGTGCGCAACGCGATGAAGAAGTCTCCGGACAACGACAAGCTGCGCCGCAAGGCCAACAGTGAGTCGAGCGAGAAGCAGGCCCAGAAGGTCCGGCAGATGGAGAGCCGCATCGCGCGCCTGGAGGAGGTGGAGGAGCCACGCAAGGAGTGGAGGCTGGAGTTCACCATCGGCGCGGCGCCGCGCTCCAGCTCCGTGGTCGCCACCCTCAACGATGCCGTGTTCCGGCTGGGTGGCTTCACGCTCGGCCCGGTGTCCCTCCAGGTCAACGCGGGAGAGCGGATCGGCATCACCGGGCCCAACGGGGCCGGCAAGTCCACCCTGCTGCGCGGGCTGCTGGGCCGCCAGGCCCCGGACGAGGGCACGGCCGCCCTGGGGTCCAGCGTGCAGATCGGGGAGATCGACCAGGCGCGCTCACTGCTGGCCGGGACCGTCCCGCTCGCCGCGGCCGTCGAGGCGCTCGTGCCCGAGATGGCCTCCGGGGAGGTGCGCACCCTGCTGGCCAAGTTCGGCCTCAGGGCCGACCACGTGAACCGCCCCGTGGACGAGCTCTCGCCCGGCGAGCGCACCCGGGCATCCCTGGCCCTGCTCCAGGCCCGCGGGGTGAACGTCCTGGTGCTCGACGAGCCCACCAACCACCTGGACCTGGAGGCCATCGAGCAGCTCGAACAGGCCCTGGAGACCTATGAGGGCGCCCTGATGCTCGTCACCCACGACCGCCGCATGCTGGACACCGTCCGCACCGACCGCCGCTGGCAGGTCCAGGACGGGCGGGTGACGGAGCGCTGATGTCCTGGGCGCGGCGGCCGCGGCGTGAGGCCGGTGGGCACCGTCACCCTTGCCCGAGATTCGGTTGCGTACGACCATGAGAGTGCAGTCCCCACCGACGAAAGGCCCCCAGACATGTCCCGCATCCTGATGATCCTCACCTCGCACGACCAGCTGGGCGACACCGGCCGCAAGACCGGGTTCTGGCTCGAGGAGTTCGCCTCGCCCTACTACGTCTTCACGGACGCCGGCCACGAGGTCACCCTCGCCTCGCCCCGCGGCGGCCAGCCGCCCATCGACCCGACGAGCTCGCAGCCGGAGATGCAGACCGACGCCACCCGCCGGTTCGACCAGGACGAGGAGGCCAAGGCCGCCCTGGCCCACACCACGCCCCTGGCCCAGGTGGACGTGGACGGGTTCGACGCCGTCTTCTACCCGGGCGGTCACGGCCCGCTGTGGGACCTGGTGTCCGACGCCGACTCCACGCGGATCATCCTCGACAGCGACGCGGCCGGGCGCCCGCTCGGCCTCGTCTGCCACGCGCCCGGGATCCTGCACCCGATCACCGCCGCCGACGGCACCCCGTTCGTGCGCGGCCGTCAGGTCACCGGGTTCACCAACGGCGAGGAGGAGGCCGCCCAGCTGACGGACGTCGTCCCGTTCCTCGTCGAGGACTCGCTGATCGCCGCCGGCGCGGACTACCGCAAGGGCCCGGACGGGGAGAGCTTCGTGGTCACGGACGGCACCCTGGTGACCGGCCAGAACCCGGCCTCCTCCGCCGACGCCGCCCGCCGCGTCCTCGACCTGCTCGCGCGCTGACCCCCCGCCGAGCCCACCACTTCGACCCCGAGGAGACCACTCGATGAGCACCCCCACCCGCACGCGCGAGATCCACC
>NZ_LR732370.1:1422428-1434396 GCF_902506395.1 Micrococcus sp. 116 | reverse complement strand
CCACCTCGCCTCCCGCCCCCACGGCGCCCCGACGCCGGAGAACTTCCGCCTCACGGAGGTCGAGCTCCCCGAGCTCGCCGAGGGCCAGGTCCTCGTGCGCAACACCGTGATGTCCGTGGACCCGTACATGCGCGGCCGGATGAACGACGTCGAGTCCTACGTGCCCCCGTTCCAGCTCGACGCCCCCCTCGACGGCGGCGCGGTGGGCACCGTGATCGCCTCGCGCCACGCGGACGTGCCGGAGGGCACGTCCGTGCTCCACGGACTCGGCTGGCGCGAGCACGCCGTCCTCGACGGCGACACCGTCCAGGCTGTGGACACCTCCCAGCTCTCGGACAGCGCCTACCTGGGCGTGCTGGGCATGACGGGTCTGACCGCCTACACCGGCCTCGTGCACGTGGCCGAGATGCAGGAGGGCGACGCCGTGTTCATCTCGGGCGCCGCGGGGGCCGTCGGCTCGGTCGCCGGCCAGATCGCCCGCCTCCTGGGCGCCTCGCGCGTCGTCGGCTCGGCCGGCACGCCCGAGAAGGTGGCGTGGGTGAAGGAGCTGGGCTTCGACGCCGCGTTCGACTACCACGACGGCTCGCCCACGGACCTGCTGGCCGAGGCCGCGCCGGAGGGGATCGACGTCTACTTCGACAACGTGGGCGGCGACCACCTCGAGGCCGCCATCGCCGCGCTGCGGGTCGACGGCCGCGTGGCGATGTGCGGTGCGATCGCCCAGTACAACTCGACGGAGCCGCCGGCGGCCCCGCGCAACCTCGCCCTGGCGATCGGCAAGCGGCTGACCCTGCGCGGCTTCGTCCTGCAGAAGTACGCGGCGCAGGTCCGTCCCGAGTTCCTCGAGCGCGTGGGCCCGTGGGTCGCCGACGGGAAGATCCAGTGGGACGAGACCGTCCGGGAGGGTCTGGAGAACGCGCCCCAGGCGTTCATCGACCTGCTCGAGGGCGCCAACACGGGGAAGATGGTCGTCCGGCTGTGACGAGCGACGGCGCACTCGGGGGCGGCATGGACACCTTCCGGCATCAGGGCCTGACCTTCGATGTCCGCGACGGCGGGCCGGCCGAGGGGGAGGTGGTCCTGCTGCTGCACGGCTTCCCGCAGGACGCCACGTCCTGGAGGCACGTCGAGCCGCTGCTGCACGCCGCGGGGCTGCGCACCCTCGCGCCGGACCAGCGCGGCTACTCCCCGGGGGCCGCGCCGCGGGCGACGGCGGCCTACCGCCTCCCGGCGCTCGTGGGGGACGCCGTCGCGCTGGCGGACGCGGCGGGGGCGCGGCGCGTCCACGTCGTCGGCCATGACTGGGGCGGCGCCGTCGCCTGGGCGCTGGCCACCGCCCACCCCGAGCGCGTCGCGTCCCTGACCGTCCTGTCCACGCCGCACCCGGCCGCCCTGGCCCGCGCCCTGCGCGGCCCGGACCAGCTGCGCCGCAGCTGGTACATCGCCGCCTTCCAGGCACCGGCCCTCCCCGAACGGATCCTCTCGCGAAGGCTGGGCTCCCTGCTGCAGCGGGGGCAGGTCCCCGGGGCGGAGCACTACGCCCGCCGGTTCTCCACCCCGCAGAGCCTGCGCGGCCCGGTGAACTGGTATCGGGCGAACCCGGATCTGGTGACCACCACGAGCAGCGCGCCCGTGTCGGTCCCCACCACGTACGTGTGGGGCACCCGGGACGCGGCCCTGGGGCCGCGGGCCGCCGAGCTCACGGCCGGGCAGGTGGCGGGGGAGTACCGGTTCGTGAAGCTCGACGCGGACCACTGGCTGCCCGAGCGCGAGGCGGACGCCGTCGCCCGGGCGATCCTGGACCGGGTGCGCTGACCCGCGCTCCGCGCGGGCCGCTCCCGCCGTTTCAGCGCGGCCCGGCGGCCTCGGTGATCCGGTTCAGCAGGTCCATGAGGACCTGGCGCTCGGTGGTGTCGAGGGGGATCCGGGTGAGGGCGTCCACCGGGACCGTCCGGGCGGACGCCCGCAGCGCCCGCCCCTCGTCCGTCAGCCGGACCAGCACGCGTCGCTCGTCGTGGACGTCGCGCTCCCGCGTGACGAGCCCCATGCCGGCCAGGCGCCGCACCAGAGGCGTGATGGTGCCGTTGTCCATGCCGAGCCTGTCTCGCAGCGCGCCGACTCCCAGCGCCCCGGCGTCCGGTGTCGACGCATCCGTCTCGGCCGAGGCGTCACCCTCCGCCTGCCACAGGGTGAGCATCACGAGGTACTGAGGGTAGGTGAGGCCGAGGCGGGACAGCAGGGGGCCGTAGCCGCGCGTGACGGCGCGCGCCGCCCGGTGCAGGGCGAAGCAGAGCTGGTCCTCGAGGGCGAGGCTGGGGGTCGGCGCGGCATCCATGGAAGCGATTCTAGTGGTCGCTGGGGAGCGACTTGGTTGCGCGCGACCTAGCCGGGTGGCAGGCTGGATCCGACTCGTCCCGCACGGGGCGGGCGGATGAAAGGACCTCTCATGGAGACCATCTACACCGCCGAGGCGCTCAGCACCGGCGCCGGCCGCGACGGCCATGTCCGCACCACCGACGGGCGGGTCGACCTCGACCTCGCGGTGCCCACCGAGATGGGCGGCTCCGGCCAGGGCACCAACCCCGAGCAGCTGTTCGCCGCCGGCTACGCCGCGTGCTTCCACTCGGCCCTGCAGATGGTCGCCCGGGCCTCCCGTGCCGACATCACCGACTCCTCCGTCGGCGCGCGCGTGGGCATCGGCCGCCAGGGTGAGGGCTTCGGCCTGGAGGTCACCCTCGAGGTCGTGCTGCCCAACGTCCCCGCGGACCAGGCCCGCGCCCTCATGGAGCAGGCGCATCAGGTGTGCCCCTATTCGAACGCCACCCGGGGCAACATCGACGTCGTCCTCGAGCTCGGGGAGGCGTGATGACGAAGCGCCGGCAGTCCGCCCCCCTCTCCCAGACCGCCGCCCGCCTCGGCCTCGGCGGGTTCATGACCGCCGCGGGGCTGTCCCACCTCACCGTGGCGCGCCGTGAGTTCCGCGCCCAGGTGCCCTCGTGGGTCCCGCTCCCGGCGGACCTCGTGGTGCTCGGATCCGGCGTGGCCGAGATCGGCCTCGGGGCCGCTCTCCTGGCGCTCCCCGGGCAGCGCCGCCTGACCGGCACCGCCCTGGCGGCCTTCTACACGGCGATCTACCCCGGGAACATCGGGCAGTACGCCGAGCGCAAGGACGGCTTCGGGCTGGACACCGACGGCCGCCGCCTGGCGCGGCTGTTCGGCCAGCCCGCCCTCATCGCGGCCGCCCTGTGGGCCGCGGGAATCCCCGAGCGGGAGCAGGGCGGGCGCGGCTGACGCCGTCGCCGGTCCTGCGGCCCTGGGCCGGCTCCGGGCACGTGCCCGGAGCCGGCATGACGTCAACCCGTCGCGAGGCGCGGCCCGTTCCGCAGGTGTCCGGTCCGGCGGGCCGTCAGCCTTGACGCATCGTCCCGGTCTCGAGGAAGCGCTGGTGCCAGGACAGGGCCTCGCCCAACAGGTGCGGGGTGTGCAGGCCGTCCGACCCGCGCATCGCGCGGTCGAAGTAGTCCCGCAGCTGCTCCCTGTAGTCCGGGTGCGCGCACGTGTCGATGATCGTGCGGGCGCGCTGCTTGGGGGAGAGGCCGCGCAGGTCGGCCAGCCCCTGCTCGGTGACCACCACGTGCACGTCGTGCTCGGTGTGGTCCACGTGCGAGACCATCGGCACGATGCAGGAGATGTCCCCGCCCTTGGCCGTGGACGGGGTGAGGAAGAACGAGGTGAACGCGTTGCGGGCGAAGTCGCCGGAGCCGCCGAGACCGTTCATCATCTTCGTGCCCATCAGGTGCGTGAGTTCACGTTGCCGTACAGGTCGGCCTCGAGCATGCCGTTCATGGCGAGGATGCCGAGCCGGCGCACGAGCTCGGGGTGGTTGGAGATCTCCTGGGTGCGCAGGATCAGCTTGTCCCGATATTTCGCGGCGTTGTCGTTGAACCGTTCGGCGGCCTCGGTGGACAGGGAGAACGCGGTCGCGGACGCGGTCGCCAGGGTGCCGGAGTCCAGGGCGTCGAGCATGCCGTCCTGGACCACCTCGGTGAACGCGGACAGGCCTGTGAACCGGGACTTCACCAGCTCGGACATCACCGCGTTCGCGATGTTGCCCACGCCCGACTGCAGCGGCAGCAGCCGCTCGTCGTACCGGCCCTGGGCCACCTCGTGCTCGAAGAACTCCACGAGGTGCTGGGCGATCGCGATCGAGTCCGCGTCGGCGGGCTTGAAGGCAGAGTTGCGGTCCGGGGCGTGGGTCTCGACGACGGCCACCACCTTGGCCGGATCGCACCGCAGGTACGTCTCACCGATGCGGTCCGCGGGGTGGGTGAGCATGATCGGCGAGCGGTGCGGGGGCAGCGCGGTGCCGTAGTAGACGTCATGCAGACCCTCGAGGTCCTCGCTCTGCCACGAGTTGACCTCGAGGATCACCTGATCCGCCAGGTCGATCCAGGACTTGTTGTTGCCCACGGAGGAGCTGGGGACGAGACGGCCGTCCTCGCGGATCCCGGACACCTCGATCACCGCGGTGGTCATGGGCCCGTAGAAGCCGTTCCACACGGTCTGCGCCAGGTGGGACAGGTGCGTGTCGATGTACTCGATGGCGCCCGCGTTGATCTTGGCGCGCATCGTCGGGTCCGACTGGAACGGGGTGCGCAGCGCGACGGCGTCCGCCTCGGCCAGCGCGCCGTCCATCTCCGCGGAGGTGGACGCCCCCGTGTGGAGGTTGATGCGGAACTCCTCGCCGCGCGCGTGCAGCTCCTTGGCCCGCTCGGCCAGCGCCATCGGCACGGCCTTCGGGTAGCCGGACCCGGTGAACCCGCTCATGCCCACGGTGGTGCCGTGCTGGATGAACGCCGCCGCCTCCGCGGCGGACATCACCTTCGACCGGAGGCCGGGGTGGTGGATGCGGGACGACATGGGTGAGGCCTCCGTGCGGGTGAGACGAGTCGAGCGAGAGCGCTGTGACGTGGAACAGCGATCAGCGTACCCGCGTCACGGGTGGCCGTGGGGATGATCACGCCGGAGGTCACCGAGCCCGGCCCGCGTGATCCGCGACGGCGAACAGGGCTCGGCACTCCGGGGCGGCGCGCCTAGGCTCGGCGTCATGCGAGCACTCGTCCTCCAGTCCTACGGCGGCCGTGAGGCCATGGCCCTCACCGACGTCCCCGCCCCCACGGTCGGCGCCGGTGAGGTGCTGATCCGCACCCGCGCGGTCGGCCTCAACCCCGTCGACGCGATGCATCGCGAAGGCGACTTCAAGGCCATCGCCCCCGACGACTTCCCCACGGTCGCCGGCAACGAGCTCAGCGGCATCGTCGAGACCGTGGGCGCCGGGGTGACCGCGTTCGCCCCGGGTGACGCGGTGATCACCCGCGTGGACCCCTCCGGCCACGGGGCGTTCGCCGAGCTGGCCGCGGTGCGCGCGGACTGGGTGGCCGCCGCGCCCGCCCGCGTGCCCCTGACGGACGCGGCCGGCCTGCCGCTCGCCGGCCTGACCGCCCAGCAGGCACTCGGCCCGGAGCACCTGGGCCTGCAGCCCGGGGAGCGGCTGCTGATCACCGGGGCCGCCGGCGGCGTCGGGCTGATCGCCACGCGCCTGGCACACCTGCGCGGCGCGCACGTGACCGTGACCGCCTCCGCGGCGGGTGAGCCGTACGTCCGCGAGGCCGGCGCCGACGCGGTGATCGACTATCGCGCCCGCACCGTCGCAGAGGGGGGCGAGCGCTTCGACAAGGTGTTCGACCTCATCGGCGGTGATCAGATGGCCGAGCTGCTCGGCTCGATCGAGCCCGGCGGCCGGCTGGTGACCATCGCGGGCCCGCCGAGCCCCGGCAGCCTTCGTGAGACCGCGCGCCCGTCGCGTCGGCCGCTGGCCGCCGTCGTCTCCCGGGTGGCCAGTGCCAAGGTGCGCCGGGCCGCGAAGAAGGCCGGGGTGACCTACGAGTTCTTCCTCATGCATCCGGACGGGGCGGGCCTGGCCGAGCTCGTCCGGCTCGTGGACGCCGGCGAGCTGGCCGTGACCGTGGACAGCCGCTACCCCCTGGCCGACTGGGAGCAGGCGTTCGAGCGTCTCGAGTCCCACCACGCCAAGGGCAAGGTGCTGCTCGAGTTCTGACCGGCGGGCACCTGGCCGCCGGTCTGCCCGGGCCGGCACCGCCTCGTATCCTGGCCTCGTGCACCCGTCTGTGAGCGAGCCCCTCACCCGACTGCCGGACGGCACCGTCAAGCAGCGCAACCCCTTCACCGGCACCGAGGTCTGGACCGTGCCGGGCCGCGGCCACCGCCCGCTCGGCCTCGTCCGGCCCGCCCCGCAGCCGCTCGACCCCGCCCAGCACGGCCGGCACTGCGCCTTCTGCGAGCACCGCCTGTTGGAGACGCCGCCGGAGAAGTCACGCATCGTCTCCACGAGGGCCGACGACGGCGCCCCGGCCTGGCAGATCCTGCGGCATCCGGCCGCGGAGCGGCTCGAGGAGACGATCCCGGCCTTCCGCCGGGTCCCCAACCTCTTCGAGATCCTCAGCTACGACTACTGGCGTCTCAACCACGGCCACGAACTCCCCCCGGACGCGCGCCGCCGCCGTGACGAGTATCTGGCCACCGAGGCCGGCCGCGCCCACGTGCGCGCCGTCGTCGCCGCGAAGTTGCGCGCCTCCGGCCGCTCCGCCGAGGAGGCGGCGGCGATGTCCGAGGCGGAGCTGATCGCGGCGTCGGCCGGGTTCTTCGGCGGCACGCACGACGTGGTGATCGCCCGGCGGCACTTCGTCGACGGCGCCGTGGACGACCACCAGCTGGCCTCCTCGGGCACCCTCACCCCGGACGAGCACCACGCGTTCCTGGCCCTGACCGCCGACGCGATGCGGGACCTCTACGCGACCACGCCCGCCGTGCGGTACGTCTCCGTGTTCCAGAACTGGCTCAAGCCCGCCGGCGCCTCCTTCGACCACCTGCACAAGCAGCTCGTGGCCATCGACGAGGTCGGCGCGCAGAACGCCGCCGCCCTGGACCGGCTGCGCGAGGACCCGCAGGTGTTCAACCACGCCGCGCTGGACGTGGCCGTGGCGCACGACCTCGTGATCGCCGCCGACGAGCACGCCGTGATGTTCGCCGGCTTCGGCCACCGGTATCCGACGGTCGAGGTCTACTCCACGAGCCCGGTGGGGCAGCCGTGGCGGCAGTCCGCGGCCGAGCTGCGCGCCGTGTCCGACCTGCTGCACGCCGCCCACGCGGCCACCGGGCCCGAGGTCCCCTCCAACGAGGAATGGCACACCCGCCCGCCCGGCGTCGCGTCCCCGATGCCCTGGCGCGTGATGCTCAAGTGGCGCGTCTCCACACTCGCCGGCTTCGAGGGCGCCACCAAGATCAACGTCAACACGATCAGCCCGTGGGACGTGCGGGACCGGGTGCTGGCGCGGCTGCGGGAGCTGCGCGCGGCGGGCGCGCTCGCGGACGGGATGCGGATCGGGGCCGACGCGCGGATCCGGCCGGGCGCCCTGCGGTACGCCGACGGAGCGGCGAGGCTCACCCCTCCGCGCGGTCGGTAGCGTGGGCGTCATGGCCCTCCACCTGCAGCGCTACCGCGAGATCGCCCACGTCATGGCCCGCAACGGCCTCAGGGCCTCGGCCGTGCAGGCCGGGCTCTCCCGGTGGCTGCCCCTCGAGGAGGGGGAGCCGCACCTGGGCATCGACGCCGAGGCCCGCCCCGAGCTGTTCGTGCGCACGTTCGAGGAGCTGGGCGTCACCTTCGTGAAGCTCGGGCAGCTGATCTCGGCGCGCCCGGACCTGTTCCCCGAGGCCTACTGCGCGGCGTTCGCCCGCCTGACGGACAGCACGACGGCGGTGCCCTTCGAGGCCGTCGCCCGGACGGTCGAGGAGGACCTCGGCGCCGACGTCGACACCCTGTTCGCCCGGTTCGACCGGGTGCCCCTGGCCACCGCCTCCATCGGCCAGGCCCACCGCGCGCGCCTGCACGACGGACGCGCCGTCGTCGTGAAGGTCCGCAAGCCCGGCGTGGTGGAGCAGGTCCAGGCGGACCTGGAGATCCTGCGGACGCTGGCGGCCACGTGGTCGCGGGCCTCACGGACCTTCGCCGACCTGGACGTGCCGTCCATGGTGGACGAGTTCGACCGCTCGCTGCGCGCCGAGCTCGACTACGTGGTGGAGGCGCGGGCCTGCGAGGAGATCGCCGCCGGCTTCCGGGACACCCCGGGCGTGCGGTTCCCGTGGATCGAGTGGGACCTGACCACCTCGCGCGTGCTGACCATGGAGGAGCTCTCCGGGCTGCGCGTGGACGACCTGGCCGGACTCGACGCCGCCGGCATCGACCGGGAGGAGCTGGCGTACCGGGCCGCCGACGTGCTGCTGGCCATGGTGTTCGAGCACGGCGTGTTCCACGCGGACCCGCACGCGGGCAACCTGTTCATCGAACCGGACGGGACCGTCGGGTTCATCGACTTCGGCTCCGTCGGGAGGATCTCCCCGTCCCTCCGGCGCCGGTTCGCGGGCCTGGCCATGGCGCTGGCCCGGCAGGACACCGACGGACTGGTGCGGGCCCTGCTGGACATCGCCCCGCCGCGCGGCCCGGTGGACCGCCGTCGGCTCCGGCTGGAGGTGGCCCGGATCATCGGCCGCCTCGAGGGGCGCGAGCTCGAGGACATCCGCGTGGCGCAGCTGGTCTCGGAGATCTTCGCCCTCGTGCGGCGTCACCGGCTGTCCCTGCCGCCCGAGCTCGTGCAGCTGCTGCGGATGCTGATCATCGTGGACGGCATCGGCCGCCGCCTGCACCCCGGCTTCGACTACACCCGCGTGCTCGACCCCTTCGCCCTGCGCCTCGTGGGGGAGCACCTCGACCCCCGGCGGGTGGCGGGCCGGATCGGCCGGGCCACGATCGCGGCGGCCGAGCTCGGCATCGACCTGCCGGAGTACGCCCGCAAGGTGATGGAACGCATCGACGACGGCGGGATCGACGTCACCGTCCGCGCGAGCGAGCTCGAGCCGCTCGTGACGCGCCTCGAGCGGACGGGCGACCGGGTGGTGGCCGCCATGGTGGTGGCCGCGATGATCACCGGCGGCACGAACGTGCTCGTGGCGTACAGGGACCGGCTCGGCCGCTTCGCCGGGCCGGTGGTGGCCGCCGGCGGCGCCGCCCTGACCGGTGGCAGCGCCTATCTGGCCTGGATCAGCCGCCCCCGGCGTCGCCCCCGCTGAGGGCCGTGGGCGGGGTCAGTCGTCGGGATCATGCCCGCACCAGACCGGCCGCGGTGCAGGCCGTCTCGAAGTCGTCGAGGCCGAACGCCTGGATCGGGCTGACGACGCCGGCCTCGCGGGCCCGGCCTGCGGCGAGCTGCCGGGCGCCCCAGGCCATGAGGTCCCCGGTCAACGTGTAGGCGTTGGGGCCGCGCAGGTGCACGTCCGCCACGATGCGGCCGGCCGCGTCGCGCGCGATCGCCCCGACCCGGGAGCCCGTGCGGGCCCGGTCTGCGGCGTCGGGGCCACCCGGGTCGCCGGCCAGGGGCCGCAGCAGGGCCTGCACGCCGCGGGCGACGCCGGGGAGCCACCCCACCGCGCCGAGGGCGGCGGCGCCGATCTGCGTGGGCCGCGCCGGGAACCAGCCGTTGAAGACCTCGACCTCGTCCAGGCCGGGCTGCATCCGCGGCAGGAACAGGGACTCCGTGCCGCCGAACAGCACGCCGCGGCGGTCCTGCCCGTCGACCCGGAAGACGGCCGACCGGCTGGCCGGGCCCGTGGTCGCCAGCCGCCCGCCGCGCCACGTGATCGTCCGCTCGGTGAGGGCGCCCACCATCGTCTGGCGCGTCCCGTGGCTGAGGTCGACGCGCGGGTCCAGCTCGCCGTCGGCGAAGTAGCCGATCTGCAGGGACCGTGCGCGTCCACCGGCCTCCGCCAGCGCGAGCCCGCCCGCGAGCATGCCCGGCGCGTAGTCGAAGCCGAGGGCGGGCAGCAGGGTGGCGCCCGTGCGTCGGGCGGTGGCGTCCAGGTCCGCCTTGAGGTCCTTCACGAAGCCGACCTCACCGGTCGAGTCCACGTAGTGCGCGCCCCGCTCCGCGGCGGCGCGGGCGACCGGTCGGCCGTAGCGTTCGAAGGGGCCGACCGTGGAGACCAGCACATCGCCCTCCGTGACCAGGGCCCTCAGCGAGGCGGGGTCCCCGGCGTCGGCGACGGCGACCTCCAGCCCGTCGTGCCGCCTCGCCGCGTGCTGGAGCGAGTCCCGGTTCCGGCCCGCCAGCACGGGCCGTGCGCCCTGGGCCACGAGGGCGTCCACGACGAGGGATCCGGCGTAGCCCGTCGCGCCGAGCACGATGATGCGGGGGGCGTCGGGGCGGTCGAGGTGCAGGGGAGAATCCGTCATGGCCCCACGCTAGGCCGCGCACGCGGAGACCTCACGGGCTCGGCGACGCCGATCCGCGTGGACCCCCTCTCGCGCTCCCGGACCGGCGGACCCGGACATGGCGAGCCTGGCCCGGCACCCGCCTGCAGGGGCAGACTCGGGGGATGACCCGTACCCCGCCCGCCGTCGCCCCGCCCGCCGCCGAGTCCGGCGGCGAGAGCCTGCTGACCGTCCTGATCGCCCTCGGCGTGAACACGGTGATCGCCGTCGTCAAGTCGATCGTGGGCGCGGTCACCGGCTCAGCCGCGATGGTGGCGGAGGCCGCGCACTCCTGGGCCGACGCCGGCAATGAGGTCTTCCTGCTGCTGGCGGAGCGTCGGGCCGGCCGAGCCCCCGACGCGCGGCACCCGCTGGGCTACGGGCGCGCGGCCTACGTGTGGTCGATGGTCGCGGCCTTCGGCCTGTTCGCGGTGGGCTCGGCGGTCTCGGTCTGGCACGGGATCACGGCCTGGTCCGCCCCCGAGGAGGAGGCGGAGTACACGATCGCGTACATCGTGCTCGCCGTCGCGTTCGTGCTCGAGGGCATCTCGTTCCTGAACGCGCACCGGCGCGTCCGCCGCGACGCGGAGCGGCGGCACATCAGCGATGCCACGTTCCTGCGCCAGACCTCGGACCCCACCCTGCGCGCCGTGTGGGTGGAGGACGCCTCGGCCCTGATCGGCCTGGCCATCGCGGCCGCCGCCCTCGCCCTGCACCAGCTCACCGGGGACCCCCGGTGGGACGCCGCCGGCTCGATCCTCGTGGGCGTGCTGCTCGGGGTCGTCGCGATCTTCCTGCTCTCGCGGAACATGGCGTTCCTCGTCGGCGAGGTCGCCGACCCGGTGATCCGGACCCGGGTGCTGCGCTGGCTGCTGGAGCGGCCCGAGGTGCTCTCCGTGAGCTACCTGCACCTCGAGTACGTCGGCCCGGAGAAGCTCTTCGTCGTCGGGGCCGTGGACCTGGCCGGGGACGAGCGGGAGAGCGAGGCCGCGGTCCTGCTCCAGCGCGTGGAGGACGCCCTCCTCGAACACCCGCGCGTGGCCGCCGTCGTGCTCTCCCTGTCCAACCCCGCCCACGCGCCCCTGGCCCCGGAATCGCAGAACACCCGCGTCTGAGCCCGCGCGGCCGGCGGGCGAGCGGCCTCAGTCGAGGCCGGGGCGGCGGCGCGTGCGCTTCACCTCGGAGCGACGGCGTTTGGCCTCCAGGCGGCGCCGCCGGGAGCCGCGCGTCGGCGTCGTGGCCCGCCGCGGCGTCGGCGGGGCCAGGGCCTCGCGCAGCAGCGCCGCGAGCCGCTCGCGGGCGGCCACCCGGTTGCGCCACTGGGCCCGGTGCTCCGCCACGCTGACGGTGAGGACCGTCCCGGCCAGCCGGGGCGCCAGCCGCGCGAGGACGCGGGCGCGCTGGACGTCGTCGAGGGCGGAGGTGGCCGCCAGGTCCAGGCTGAGCTGGACCCGCGAGTCCGCCGTGTTCACGCCCTGACCGCCCGGGCCGGAGGCGTGGGAGAAGCGTTCGACGAGTTCGCCCGCGGGGATGATCAGCCCGCGGGGTGCGCCGGGGCCGGGGGTGACGCGCACGTCGCCGGGG
>NZ_LR732370.1:1385232-1422328 GCF_902506395.1 Micrococcus sp. 116 | reverse complement strand
GACGCGCACGTCGCCGGGGCGGGGCTCAGCCACGGGGGGCCGCCGTCCGTGGTCCGCGCAGGTCCGCGAGTGCGACGAGGAGCGCGAGGGCCATGCACCCGGCCACCAGCGCGAAGGCGGCCATGAACGCCCCGTCCCAGTCGGCACCGGAGGCGACGCCCAGGAACACCCCCACGATCACGGCGGTGCCGACGGCCGTGCCGACGCGCTGGCCGGTCTGCAGGACGCCGCCGGCCGTGCCGGAGTGCCGCGGCGGGACCTCGGCCAGGCTGAGGGTCTGGTTGGGGGAGACCACCAGCCCCTGCCCGGCACCCAAGATGGCGAGGGTGAGCAGCAGCCACCACGGACTCAGGCCGAACTCCCGGTTGGCCCACGCCACCCCGATGGAGCCCACGACGGCGAGCAGCGCCAGCGCGATGCCGAGGACGACGATCTTCCGGCCCGTGCGCAGCACCACGCGCCCGGCCACGGTGGACATCACGCTCGACATGACCGCCGAAGGCAGGCCGATGAGCGCGGCGTGCAGCGCCGGGTAGCCCAGCCCGTTCTGCATGAACATGGCGATCACGACGAACATGCTGGTCGAGCCGGTGAAGTAGATGGCGATCAGCAGGGCGCCGCACGCGAAGCTGCGGGTCTGGAACAGGCGCAGGTCCACCATCGGGGCGCGGCCCCGTCGGGCGTAGCGGGCCTCCCACCGCGTCCAGAGGGCGGCCAGGCCGATGCCGACGGGCACGAGCACGAACCGCCACGGCCCGAGCCCCCGGTCCAGGAACGGGAGCATGACGGCCACGAGGGCGCCGGCCAGCAGGACGACGCCGACCGGGTCCAGGTCCGGACGCCGCGCCCGCTCGGGGACGGTGCGCGGCAGCCACTGGCGGGCCACGATCAGGGCGCCGAGGGCGATGGGCACGTTCACCAGAAAGGTCGCGCGCCAGCCGAGGTCGCCGCCGAGCCACGCGATGAGCCCGCCGCTGAGCAGCGGCCCCACCGCCACGGACACCCCGACGACGGCGCCGAGCGCCCCGAACGCCCGGGCGCGGGAGGCGCCGGAGAACTCGCCCTGGATGAAGCCGGTGACCTGCGGGTTGAGCAGGCCCGCGCCCACGCCCATGACCAGGCGCGCGAGCACGAGCAGGACGCCCGTGGGCGCCAGGCCGGACAGGAGCGCACCGAGCGCGAACACGCCGAGGCCCACCAGGAACAGCCGGCGGCGGCCGAAGAGGTCACCCGCCCGGCCCGCCGGCACGAGCACCATGCCGAACACGAGGGTGTAGCCGGAGATGGCCCACTGCAGCTCCGCGTCGCTGGCGTCCAGGCCCCGCTGCAGGGCGGGCAGGGCCACGTTGATGCTGGACACGGCCAGCAGGGACATGAAGATCGGGATGAGGAGCACCGCGAGGATGCGCTGCTGGTGCGGGGTGAAGACCGAGGACGCGGCGCCGTCGGACGGACGCGGGGCGACGGGCATGCGGTCTCCTTCACAAGGGTGTCTCGGGCGCTCTCCAGGATCGGCCCTCGTCCCGCATCGTGCCAGGTCCGAGGGTCCTCGGCCCGGTGCGGCGCACGGAGGCCATGACCGCGACCGTCGCCCTGCCGCCCCGTCGCTCACTTCGCGTCCGCGTACGACCCCACGCTGGAGACGGTGAGCGGGAAGTCCACGGGGGCGGGACCGAACAGCAGGCGGCCGGCGGCGCTCGCGGACTCCGCCACGACCGTCCGCACGGCCTCGGCCTCCGTGGCCGGGCCGTGCAGGACGACCTCGTCGTGGACGAAGAACACGAGTTCCGTGCGCATGCCGGCCGAGCGCAGTCGACGGCGGATCTCGCCCATCCAGCACAGCGCCCACTCGGCCGCGGTGCCCTGCACCACGAAGTTCCGGGTGAAGCGGCCCTGGGAGCGCCGCCGTCGCTGGGCCGCGGACTCGGCGGCCTGGGTGCCGACGTCGGACACGGACTCCTGCCACTTCCGCCCCGGTGCGGGGGACCAGCGGCCCAGCCACGTGGACACCTGGCCGCCGCCCTCGCCGACGGTGGCCGCCCGCTCGAGCAGGCCGATCGCTCGGGGGTAGAGCCGGCGCAGGTGCGGCATGAGCGCCGCGGAGTCGCCCGTCGTCGAGCCGTACATCGCACCCAGCAGGGCGATCTTCGCGCGCCCGCGGTCGGCCAGCGCGGTGCCGGCCGCCCGGCCCTGCTCCGCGACCTCCCGGTACAGGTCGGGCGTGGTCCCGGCACGGGCCAGCGCCTCGTCGGCGGCCATCGCGGCGAGGATGCGCGGCTCCACCTGGGAGGCGTCGGCCACGGTCAGCGTCCACCCGGGGTCTGCGCGGACGGCGTCGCGTACCCCGGCTGGGATCTGCATGGCCCCACCGCCGTGGGCGGCCCACCGCCCGGTCACCACGCCGCCGACCAGGTAGGCGGCGTGGAACCGGCCGTCGTCGCCGATCCACTGGTCCAGCCAGTGCCAGCCGTTGGCCGTCCACAGCCGGGCCAGGGCCTTGTACTCCAGCAGCGGCGCGAGCAGCGCGGCCCGCGCCTCGCGCTCCGCGCCGCCGGCGTCGATCCAGTGCTTCAGGTCCCACTGCCGCGTGGACTCCACGGCCACGCCCGCCGTCTGCAGCGCCCGCAGCAGGCTCGGCTGCGAGTCGGGGCTCAGCCCGGGGGAGCCCAGGACCTCGGCGATGCGTTCGGCCAGGGTCTGCAGGCGGGCCGGACGCTCGCCCGGTGCAGGCCGGGGGCCGAGCTGCTCGGCGAGGAGCGCCTCGTGCACGCCCCGGTCCCACGGCAGACCCGCCGCCCGGATCTCTGCGGCCACGAGTGCGCCCTGCGACTCCGCCGCCGCGAGCAGCCGCAGCCGGTGGGGGTGGGCTGAGCCCTCGACGGCCGCCCGCTGCGCGGCCAGCTCGGCCGCGAGCACGGTGACGTCCGGGGTGGGGCCGGACTCGTCCGGCAGGTCGAAGAAGGACTCCTGACCGGCGGGCACCCGCGCCGGGCGCTCGGGTTCCGTCGGGTCGGCGACCTCGAGCTGCGCCACGGGCGTGTAACGCACCCCGCTGCCCGGCGCCGTTGCCGCGTGCCGCAGGATCCGCTGGACGAGGGCCAGGTCCCAGCACCGATCCACCCGCACCCCCGCCACCAGCCAGGCGGCGTACTCCGTCCCGACGTCGGCGAGCACCCAGCGGACCGTGCTCGGGTCCACGCCCAGGCGGGCGGGCAGACCGGCCACGAGCCCGGCCACGGACCCGGCGGCGCAGGATCCCAGGGGAGCGGCGTCTTCGCCCTCCCCGTCCAGGGCCCACCAGGTGCCGGGGCTGCCGACGGAGGCGGGGGCGGGGCCCAGGACGACGAACATGGCCCTCATTCTGCCCCGCCGCCTCCTCTGCGCGGGGCGAGGGGCTGTGCGACTTGCACGCTCGCTGAGCGGAGAACACACTGTGCGGACGCACCGGCGCGCAGCGGGCCGTCGGGCGCCCCCCAGAGAGGACCCACCATGACAGCGACCCGGTCCGGCGGCGCCGCGACGTCTCGCCTCAACGCCAAGGTGGTCGGCATCTCGGTCGCCGCCGCGCTCGGCGGCTTCCTGTTCGGTTTCGACACCTCCGTCATCAACGGTGCCGTGGACGCCCTCGCCGGGCAGTTCGGCCTCGGCGCCGGTCTGACGGGCTTCGCCGTCTCCTCGGCGCTGATCGGCTGCGCGCTCGGCGCCTGGTTCGCCGGGCCGATCGCCAACCGCCGCGGCCGCGTGCCCGTGATGGTGATCGCCGCGATCCTGTTCCTGGTCTCCGCCATCGGCTCGGGCCTGGCGTTCGGCGTGGTCGACCTGATCTTCTGGCGCGTGGTCGGCGGCCTGGGCGTGGGCGCCGCGTCCGTGATCGCTCCGGCGTACATCGCGGAGGTCAGCCCGGCGCATGTGCGCGGTCGCCTCGGCTCGCTCCAGCAGCTGGCGATCGTCCTTGGCATCTTCGCCGCGCTGCTCACGGACGCGCTCTTCGCGACGATGGCCGGGGGAGCGGCGCAGCCGTTCTGGCTCGGCGTCGACGCCTGGCGCTGGATGTTCCTGGCCGAGGCCGTCCCGGCGGTGCTGTACGGCCTGTTCGCCCTGAAGCTGCCGGAGTCCCCGCGCTACCTGGTCGCCCGCGGCCGCACGGACGAGGCGGCCGAGGTCCTGCACGAGTTCACCGGTGTGGACCGGGTGAACCTGATGATCGAGGACATCCGGCGCTCGCTGGACTCGGAGCGCCGCGAGTCGTTGGCGGACCTGCGTGGACCGTCGGCGGGCCTGCAGCCGATCGTGTGGATCGGCATCCTGCTCTCCGTCTTCCAGCAGGCCGTGGGCATCAACGTGATCTTCTACTACTCCACCACCCTGTGGCGTTCGGTGGGCTTCGGGGAGTCGGACGCCCTCACGGTCACCGTGATCACCTCGGTCACGAACATCGCCGTCACCCTCATCGCGATCGCCCTGGTGGACCGCGTCGGCCGTCGCCCCATGCTGATCGCCGGCTCCGCCGGCATGACGGTCAGCCTCGGCCTGATGGCACTGGCCTTCTCCTTCGCGGAGACCGGCGGCGCCGAGTCCGTGTCCCTGCCGCAGCCGTGGTCCACCGTGGCGCTGGTGGCCGCGAACGCCTTCGTGGTGTTCTTCGGCGCCACCTGGGGTCCGCTGGTCTGGGTGCTGCTGGGCGAGATGTTCCCGAACCGCATCCGCGCCGGCGCGCTCGCCGTGGCCGCCGCCGCGCAGTGGGCGGCGAACTTCACCGTCTCCACCACGTTCCCGTGGCTGGCGGACATCGGCCTGACCCTCGCCTACGGCCTGTACGCGGTCATGGCGGCGCTGTCCCTGGCCTTCGTGGCGGCCTTCGTCCCCGAGACCAAGGGCAAGACGCTCGAGGAGATGAGCGACGTCGTCGTGCGCTCCCCGGGGCAGCGGCGCGCGGTGCGCGCCGAGGCGGAGCGGGACCTGCGCGGCTGACACCGCCCGTCCCGACGACGGCCCCCTCCCTGAGCTGCGGACAGGGAGGGGCCGTGGTGTGTGCGGGGCGGGTCAGCCGGCGTCGGCGCCGGTGGCGACCTCCTCGTCGTCGCGGCGCTCCAGGCCCTCGTCCGCGGAGTCCTCGATGAGACGGTCCCCGGCGATCTTGTCGACGATCATCGCGATGGCGGCGTCGCCGGTCACGTTGGTGGCGGTGCCGAAGGAGTCGATGGCGATGTACGTGGCGACCATGAGCGCGACCTGCGGCTCGGTGAAGCCGAGCATCGAGGACAGCAGGCCCGAGGCCGCCACGATCGCGCCGCCGGGCACGCCGGGCGCCGCGACCATGGTGACGCCCAGCATGAAGATGAAGCCCACGAACACCGGGATGTCGATCGCCTGGCCCGAGAGGAACAGCACTGCGATGGAGAACGAGACGATCTTCACCGTGGAGCCGGCCAGGTGGATCGTCGCGCACAGCGGCACGACGAACGAGGCGATCGGCCGGCGCACGCCGAGCCGCAGGGTCTGGCGCAGGGTCACCGGGATGGTCGCCGCCGAGGACGAGGTGCCCAGGGCCGTCGCGTAGGCCGGCAGCATCGTCTTCAGGGCCGTGAACGGGTTGCGGCCCGCGATCGCGCCCGCGACGACGTACTGGACGAGCAGCAGCACCACGGTGAGGCCGAAGACCAGCAGGATCACACCGAGGAACGTGGTGATGACCTTGAAGACCTCACCGGCGGCGGTCATGTTCAGGAACACGCCGAAGATGTAGACGGGCAGCAGCGGCACGATCAGGCCCATGACGACCCGCTCGATGATGGATCGCAGCTGGTCGAAGCCCTCGTGCAGGGCACCGCGCGGCAGCGTCGTCAGGCCGATGCCGAGCACGAACGCGAGCAGCAGGGCCGTCATCACGCCGAAGGGCGGGTCCATCTGCACCTCGAACAGCGGGCCGAGCAGCGCGTCCTCGGGGTTGGCCATCGCCTCGAAGGACCCGGGTGTGAGGATCAGCGGGAAGACGAGCAGGCAGACCAGCAGGGCGCCGAAGCCGCCGAACAGGGTGGAGCCGTAGGCGATGCCGCCGGTCAGGGCCAGCAGCTTCCCCGCGCCCCGGCCGATGTCGCCGATGGCGGGGGCGACGAGCGCCAGGATCAGCACCGGGACGATGAAGCCCAGGAAGTTCGAGAACAGGCCGTTGAAGGTGGCGAAGGCCTGCACAAGCCAGGTCGGCGCGACCAGGCCGACGAGGACGCCGGCCACGATCGCGAGGAGGATGCGGGGCAGCAGGCCGACGCGGCGGCGGGGCGCGACGACGGCGCCCCCGGAGTCGGGGCCGGACGCGTCGAGGGCGTCGGAGTGGGAGCGAGACATGGCCGACACGCTAGCGCAGGCCGTCCTGCCCGTCGCCTGGTCGTCGGGCCGTCCGCGGCGGTGCCGGTGACCCCCGTCGTGGTGCAGAACACAGGGAGTGCCACCGTCTCGGGTAGCGTGCAAGAGCACGCCCGCCCCACCCGGACCGAAGGAGACGACGATGACGGTCCTGCCCCACCCCGCAGACGCCCGGGCCGCCCAGGGGCGCGCTGTCGGCGTGGAGGCGGCATGAGCGAGTTCCTCGCCTCACGCTGGCCGGACATCCTCTTCCGCGCCTGGCAGCACGGGTGGCTCGTGCTGCAGGCGCTGGCCATCGCCACCGTGCTCGCCATCGCACTGGCCGTGATCGCCACGCGGATCAAGGCCCTGACCCCGATCGCGAACGCCTTCACCGCCGTCGGGCTGACCCTGCCCTCCTTCGCGCTCATCGGCGTCCTGATCCCCCTGGTGGGCATCGGGACCGTCCCCGCCGTCGTGGTGGTGGTCTTCTATGCCCTGCTGCCCATCCTCCGCAACGCGCTCGTGGGTCTGCGCGGCGTGGACCCGGAGGTGCTGGAGGCCGCCCGGGGGATGGGCATGGGGCCGGTGGCGCTGTTCACCCGGGTGCGTCTCCCGCTGGCCTGGCCCGTGATCCTCACCGGCATCCGGGTCGCAGGCCAGCTCGGCATGGGCGTGGCCGCGGTCGCGGCCTACGTCCTGGGGCCCGGACTGGGCTCGTACATCTTCACGGGGCTGGTCTCCCTGGGCGGCGCCAACGCGTTGAACTACGCCCTCGTGGGCACCCTCGGCATCGTCGTCGTCGCCCTCGTCCTGGACGGGCTGCTCGTGCTGCTCGGCCGCCTCACCATCTCGAAGGGACTGCGCGCATGAGCACCGACCGTGACGCCGGGGCCGAGATCCGTCTCGAGTCCCTGACGAAGCTCTATCCGGGGCAGGACCGTCCCGCCGTGGACGCCCTGGACCTCGTCATCCCCGCGGGGGAGACGGTGGTGTTCGTCGGTCCGTCCGGCTGCGGCAAGACCACCTCGCTGAAGATGATCAACCGCCTCATCGAACCCACCTCCGGGCGGATCCTGATCGGCGGGGAGGACATCACACGCCGTGACCCCACCCGGCTGCGCCGTCAGATCGGCTACGTCGTGCAGGGCGGCGGGATGATGCCCCACCTGTCCGTCGCCGAGAACGTCGGGCTGGTGCCGCGCCTGCTCAAGTGGGACCGCCGGCGCATCGCCGACCGTGTGGACGAGCTGCTCGAGCTCGTCGGCCTGGACCCGGCGATCTATCGGGACCGCTTCCCGCGCGAGCTGTCCGGCGGACAGCAGCAGCGCGTCGGCGTGGCCCGGGGCCTCGCGGCGGATCCTCCCGTGCTGCTCATGGACGAGCCCTTCGGCGCCGTGGACCCCCTCACCCGCCAGCGCCTGCAGCAGGAGATGCTCGACATCCAGGCCAGGGTGGGCAAGACCATCGTGATGGTCACCCACGACGTGGATGAGGCCGTGCTCCTGGGCGACCGGATCCTGGTGCTCGAACCCGGCGCGCACGTGGCCCAGTACGCCACCCCCGAAGAGGTCCTGGCTCGGCCGGCCACCGAGTTCGTGGCCGACTTCGTGGGGTCGGGGGCGGGGCTCAAGCGGCTGGGGCTGCGGTCGGTCGACTCGCTGCCGCTGCGCCCGATCGCACCGCACCCGACGGGCCCGCTGCCGGGCGGGCCCGTGCTCGACGCGGCCACCCCGATCAGCGAGGCCCTCGCGGCGCTGGTCACGGCCCCGGCGGAGGAGATCGCCGTGGTCCGTGATGGCACGGTCATCGGTCTGCTCGACTATCCGACACTGCGCGCGCACGCCCGCGCCGGCGACGAGCAGGCTCGGCCATGATCGCCCGGCTGCGTGCGGCCTCCGCCGAGGACCGCCTGCTCCTGATCGGCCTGCCGCTGCTGGTGGCCGCCCTGCTGATCGGGTGGACCGTCTGGGTGCGCGGGGCCGCCCTCGACGACGTCGAGGCCCGGCTGCTGACCTGGCCCGCCGTCCTGCGCCTCACCGCCGAGCACCTGGCCCTCGTCGGCGTGTCCACCGTTCTGGTCGTGGCGACGGCCATCCCGCTCGGCGTGCTGCTCAGCCGACCCGCCGCCCGGCGGTTCACCCCCGTCGCCATGGGGCTGGCCAACGCCGGTCAGGCCGCCCCGGTGATCGGTGTGATCGTCCTGCTCGCCATGGCGTGGGGGTTCGGCTTCCGGGTCGCCGTGCTGGCCCTGTCCCTCTACGCGTTCCTGCCCGTGCTGGCCAACACGCTGGCCGGGCTGCGGGGCGTCAACCCCACCGTCGTCGAGGCGGCCCGCGGCATGGGCATGTCGCCGGTGCAGACCCTGCTCCGGGTGGAGCTGCCCTTGGCCCTGCCCGTGATCATGGCGGGTCTGCGGACCGCCCTGGTGCTGCTGGTGGGCACCGGGGCGTTCGCGACGTTCATCGACGCCGGCGGCCTCGGCCTGCTCATCCAGACCGGGATCGTCCTGTTCCGTTTCCCGCTGCTCGTCTCGGGGGCGATCCTCGTGGCCGCCCTCGCCCTGATGATCGAGTGGATCGGCCGCCTCGTCGAGACGCTGGCCACCCCGAGGGGGCTCGCATGACCACCTCGCGCGCGACCATCCCATCCCGCCGCCGCGGCCGGACCCCCGCTCGTGCCGCGCTCGCCGCGCTCGGCCTGGCGGCCTCCCTGGTCCTGTCCGGGTGCGGGCTGAGCACCGCCGGCGGCTACCTGCCCTCGGGCACGCCCGCCGGCGAGGTCGCCGGGATCGACCTCGAGGGCGCCCACGTGGCGGTGGGCTCCAAGAACTTCAACGAGGGCGTCGTGCTCGGCAAGATCACCGCGATCCTGCTGCGCTCCGCGGGGGCCGACGTCGAGGATCTGACCAACATGCCGGGTTCGCTCAGTGCGCGCCAGGCCCAGGTCGCAGGCGTCGTGGACGTCGAGTGGGACTACACGGGGACGGCCTGGATCACGTACCTGGGCCACACCGATCCGATCCCGGACGCCCAGGCGCAGTGGGCCGCGGTCCGGGACGAGGACGCGCAGCAGGGCCTGGTGTGGCTGCCGCCGGCCGAACTCGACAACACCTACACCTTCTCCGTGCGCCAGGACCGGGCGGAGGAGCTCGGCCTGGAGACCCTGGCGGACATCAAGGACCTCCCCACGGAGGACCAGTCCTTCTGCGTGAGCGCCGAATTCGCCGCCCGCAACGACGGGTTCCTGCCCATGCTCGAGGCCTACGGGATCGAACGGCCCACCGGATCCCGGCTGCGCCAGATGGACATCGGGGCGGTGTTCGCCGCGGTGGCGGACGGGTCGTGCACCTTCGGGGAGGCGTACTCCACGGACGGGCGGATCGCCGCGCTGGACCTGACGACCCTGCAGGACCCGCTGAGCTTCTTCCCGAAGTACAACGCGGCCCCCATCGTGCGCGAGGAGGTCCTGGCCGAGCACCCCGAGATCGCCGACCTGCTGGCGCCCGTGACCGCGCGCCTGGACAACGCGACGGCCGCGCGCCTGAACGCCCGGGTGGACGTCGACGGCGAGGAGCCCACCCAGGTCGCGTGGGACTGGCTCCGCGAGGAGGGCCTGATCACCGACTGACGGTCCGCCGACGCCGCCGGCACGGCGGATCAGGCAGCCGTCAGCGTGCGCGAGTAGACCGTCCGGCCGACGGCGTTGATCAGACGCACCCGGAACTCGCGGCCGTCCTCGGGGATCTCGACGTGGCCGAAGTACTGGTGCTCGCCGGAGCGCGGCGAGCCCATGACCGGCCCGTGCGCCTCGAAGTCCAGGCGCGGGCCGAAGGTGCCGTCCAGCGTGTTCGGGCCGGACGATCCGGCGTTGATGGGGCCGGCCACGAACTCCCAGAACGGCTCGAAGTCGGTGAACGCCGCGCGCAGCCCGCGGATGAGCCACTGCAGCTGTTCCTCGCCCAGGATCGGGGTCTCGTGGGTCTCGAGACGCTGGGTGTTCTCGCCCTTGTGGGTGCGCATGTCCAGGGCGAACACGTCGAGCGTCGCGCCGCGGGGGATCCTGCGGTGGATGCGGGTGGGCGCGAGGCCGGAGCCGCGGTGCAGGGCCGTGGAGTCGGCGATCGGCATGTACTCCTGCCACGCTCGCCGGGCGCCGTCGTGAAGCGGGCCACGGCCGACTCGCCCAGGCGGCCGGCCTCGTCCTCGAACGCGTACGTCACCTCGAAGCGGGCGCCGGAGGGCAGCGTGTCCGCGAGGATCTTCGCGGTGTGGTCGGCGGCCCCGTCGACCCAGCCGGAGCGCAGGGTCAGCCCGCGAGCGAAGCGGCCGCGCAGCACCAGCCCGTCCTCGTCGACCGCGCGCAGCGTGGCGTGCAGGCGCGAACGGCCGGACTCGGCCAGGCCCCCGGGTGTGTGGCCTCGGGCTGACCCTCGGGTGAACTTCCGACGCCGGCCCCGGCGGCAGCGGGGTCGACCGGCCCGGGGCCGCTCAGCGCAGGGCGGCGACCGTCCGGACGGCGTCGACGATCGCGTCCGCCGCGGCCTCGAGCAGCGGGGCGTCGGCGTCCGGGCCGAACGTGCAGCGCAGGGCCGTGCGCGCCTCGTCCTCGCTGAGGCCCAGCGCGAGCAGGGCCGGGGACGGCTCGGCGTCGTGGGCCGAGCACGCGGACCCCGCCGAGGCCAGCACGCCCCGGCGGGCCGCCTCCTCCAGCACCGACTCGCCGTTCACACCGGGCAGCACGAACGAGGCGTGACGCGGCAGCCGCCGCGCGGGATGGCCGGTCAGCCGCGCGTCGGGCACGAGCGCCCGGACGCCGTCGAGCACGCGCGCCGCGAACCGGTCCCGCAGCCCGGACCACGCGTCCGCGGCCGCGGCGCGCTCCGCCTCGGCCTCCTCGAAGGCCGCCGCGAACCCGGCGGCACCGGCCACGTTCTGCGTCCCGGACCGCCGGCCCCGCTCCTGGCCGCCACCGGGCACGAGCGGTTCCAGGGCGTGACCCGGGCGCACCCACAGCGCGCCGACCCCCTTGGGCCCGCCGACCTTGTGCCCGGACAGCGCCACGAGATCCGCCCCGAGGGCGCGCACGTCCACCGGGATCTGCCCCGCGGCCTGCACCGCGTCCACGTGCAGCGGCACGCCCGCCTCCCGGGCGACGGCGGCCAGCTCGGCCACCGGCTGCACCGTGCCCACCTCGTTGTGGGCCAGGTGCACGCTGACCAGCGCGGTGTCCGGGCGCAGGCGGGCGGCGAGGTCGTCCGCCGAGGTCAGGCCGTCACGGTCCAGCGCGAGGTGCTCGACCTCGACGCCGTGCAGCCGGGCCAGCTGGTCACAGGACTGCCGCACCGCGCTGTGCTCGATCCCCGTGGTCAGCACGTGGCCCGCCGGGCGTCCGGCGAGGATCCGGGCGCGCACCGTGCCGAGCACGGCGAGCGCGTCGGCCTCCGTGCCGCCCGAGGTGAACACGACCTGCCCGGCCCGGGCGCCGATCGCGCGGGCCACCCGCGCGCGGGCGTCCTCGAGCAGGGCCGCCGCCGCCCGGCCGGCCTCGTGCGCCGAGGACGGGTTGCCGTAGACGCCGGTGAGGGCGGGCCACATCGCCTCCAGCGCGCTGCGCCGGACGGGCGCGGTGGCCGCGTGGTCCAGGTCGAGGGTGGTGCTCATCGGCGCGGCGAGACCTCCTCGACCACGGCGTCCAGGCCCAGGTCCAGGGACTGGACGGTATGGGTCAGCGCTCCCACCGAGATCACGTCCACGCCCGTGGCCGCGATCGCCCCGATCGTCTCGAGGCTCACCCCGCCGGAGGCCTCGACGACGGCGCGGCCCGCGACGCGCTCGACGCCGGCCCGCAGCTCGGCCGGCGAGAAGTTGTCCAGCATGATCGTGTCGACCCCGGCGGCGAGCACCGCCGGGATCTGCTCGAGCCGGTCGACCTCCACCTCCACGTGGGTGGTGTGCGGCAGGCGGGCCATCCCGGCGCGCAGGGCCGCGGTGAGGGCCTCGCCCGGGTCGCCGGCACTGCCGAACCCCAGCGCGGCCAGGTGGTTGTCCTTGAGCATCACGGCATCCGAGAGGCTGAAGCGGTGGTTGTGCCCGCCTCCGTCCCGCACCGCCTGCCGTTCGAGCACGCGCAGACCCGGGGTGGTCTTGCGGGTGTCCACCACCCGCGCGTGCCCGCCGCCGGCGCGCACGGCGGCCACGTGGGCGGCCGTCGTCGTGGCGATCCCGGACAGGCGCTGGACGAGGTTCAGCGCCACGCGCTCGGCGCGCAGCACCGAGCGGGCGGGGCCCGCGACCTCGGCGACGACGGCGCCGGGGGACAGGTCGGCGCCGTCGGCCAGGTGCAGGGTGACGGACACGGCCGGGTCGACGAGCCGGAAGGCGGCCTCGAGGGCGTTCGTGCCGGAGAGCACCCCGGGCTCGCGGGCCACCACGCGCGCGGTGATCCGGGCCTGCTCCGGGACGAAGGCCTCCGAGGAGACATCACCCCAGGGCGCGTCCTCGGCGAGCGCGGCGGCCACGATCCGCTCCACGTCCGGCTGCGGGGCCGGCGTCGCCGGGGCGCGGTCGGCCGGGGTCACGTCCCGGCCCCGGCGGACTGCGCGGCCGACTGCTTCGGCGCGACGGCCAGCATCCGCTCGAGCGCGGTGCGGGCCGGCTCGGCGACGGACGCAGGCACGGTGATCCGGTTGACCACGCGGCCGGCCACGAGCTCCTCGAGCACCCACGCGAGGTAGCCGGGGTGGATGCGGTACATGGTGGAGCACGGGCAGATCACGGGGTCGAGGCAGAAGATCGTGTGCTCGGGGTGCTGGGCGGCCAGGCGCTGCACGAGGTTGATCTCGGTGCCGATCGCGAAGGTCGAGCCGGCCGGCGCCGCTTGGATCGCCTTGACGATGAAGTCGGTGGACCCGGAGGAGTCCGCGGCCTCCACCACGGGCAGGGGGCACTCGGGGTGCACGATCACCTGGACGTCCGGGTGCTCGGCGCGGGCCTGTTCGATCTGCGCCACGGTGAAGCGGCGGTGCACCGAGCAGAAGCCGTGCCACAGCAGGACCTTCGCGTCCCGCAGGGCGTCCTCGGAGTTCCCGCCCAGCGGCAGGCGGGGGTTCCACGTCGGCATCTGCTCGAGTGGGATCCCCCTGGCGCGGCCCGTGTTCCGGCCCAGGTGCTGGTCCGGGAAGAACAGGACGCGTTGGGCACGCTCGAACGCCCAGTCCAGCACGGCCGAGGCGTTGGAGGACGTGCACACGATGCCGCCGCGCTCGCCGACGAAGCCCTTGAGGGCCGCGGAGGAGTTCATGTAGGTCACGGGCAGCAGGGGCACGCGCCCGTCGTCGTCCGGCTCGGTGCCGTAGACCGCCTCGAGCTGCTCCCACGCGTCCTCGACCGAGTCCAGGTCGGCCATGTCCGCCATGGAGCAGCCGGCGGCGAGGTTGGGCAGGATGACGGCCTGGTCCGGGGTGGAGAGAAGGTCCGCGGTCTCCGCCATGAAGTGCACGCCGCAGAACACGATCGCCTCCGCCTCGGGCCGGCCCTGGGAGGCCCGCGCGAGCTGGAAGGAGTCGCCCACGAAGTCGGCGTGCTGGACGACCTCGTCGCGCTGGTAGAAGTGGCCCAGCACGACGACGCGTTCGCCGAGCGTCTGCCGCGCGGCGCTGATCCGGGCGTGGAGCTCCTCGTCGGAGGCCCGCTGGTACTCCTCGGGGATGCGGCCCTGCACGGGGGCGTCGGCCGGGACGGCGTCGTCCTGCGATGCGCCGGGGCCGTAGGCGGGCAGGCCGGCGTCGAACGCCCAGGGGCCGCGGGTCAGGTCGGGGGAGCACGAGGAGCCGCGCGCGGCGTCCTTGTCGATCAGGGTCAGGGTGCGGGCCACCGAGGCGGTGGTCCCGGTCGGGGTGGTCATGGGTGACTCCTGGGTCGGGGCTGGTGGTCAGCGGCGGGCATCCGGCCCGGCGGGATCGGGGTCGGTCCCGGGCCCGGCGGGCCGGTACCGGTAGAGCTTGGGCGGGCGGTGCGGGGTGCCGCCGCGGACCTCGCCGGTCTCCTCGAGGGTCCCGGCGGCGAGGGTGGCGCGGCGGAAGTTGGCGGCGTCGAGGCCGCGGCCGAGGACGGCCTCGTGCACGGCGCGCAGCTCGGCAAGGGTGAAGGAGGGCCCCAGCAGCGCGTGCCCGACGCCGGCTCGCGGCAGGTCCGCGCGCAGACGCGCCACGGCCGCCGCCAGGATCTGGGCGTGGTCGAACGCCAGCGCGGGCGGCGCGTCGGCCCGGTGCCAGCGCACATGGACCCCGATGGGCAGCCCGGCCACGTCCGGGTCCGGGCGGGACGCCGGGGCGGCGCCGTCGTCGTCCAGGACGGGGCTGAGCGCCCAGTGGGCCACCGTGAGGACGCGTCCGGTGGGGGAACGGTCCACGGCGCCGAACGCCGCCAGCTGCTCGAGGCGACGGACGGGACCGGGCACGCACTCGGCGGCCACGCGTGCGGCGACGTCGGCCAGCTCCTCGTCCGCGCCGAGCCACGCGCCCGGCAGCGCCCACCGGTCCAGGAACGGCTCGCGCATCCGCGGGACGAGGGCGACACAGAGGCGGGGCACGCCGTGCGGGTCCGGGCGCACGCCGAAGACGGCCGTGGACACGGCCACGCTGACGCGGACCTCAGCGACCGGCATGGGACCTCCCGGGGCGGACTGGCGGGGCTGTTCTGGTCAGTATGACACTGTTCGCGCCCATCTCAGAGGGTCGAGATGACTGTAAGGCGGGGGAGGTGCCGGCGCGGTCCCGCGCTAGCCTGAGTCGGGTGAACACGACCGCCGCCGCCTCCGACCCGTCCGACGCCCCCCTGGCCTCCACCCGCATCGGGGAGGGCCCGCGCGGCGTCGCGTTCCTGCACGGCCTCATGGGCCGGGGCCGGAACTTCACCGGCCCGGCCAAGGAGCTGGGCGACGACTTCACGGTGGAGCTGATCGATCTGCCGGACCACGGCGCCTCGCCCTGGACGGACCGGGTGGACTACCGCGAGATCGCGGACCGGGTGGCCGCCCACCTGCGCGCCGGCCTCGCCGCCGACGGGCCGGTCCACCTGCTGGGCCACTCGATGGGCGGCAAGGTCGCGATGGTGCTCGCCCTGCGGCACCCGGAGCTCGTGGACCGGCTGATCGTGGAGGACATCTCCCCGCGGCTCTCACCGCAGGCCACGGACGAGTTCGTGCACCTGCTGGGCACCATGCTGCGCATGGACCTGGACGCGTACGACTCGCGGGCCGAGGCCGACGCGGCCATGGCCGAGCACGTCCACGACGCGCGGGTGCGCGGCTTCCTGCTGCAGAACCTGCGGCGCACGGCCGGCCACTTCGCGTGGCAGCCCAACGTGGCCATGCTCTTCGAGCACCTGCGGGAGATCGGCTCGTTCCCGGACCCGGTGGTCCCCGAGGATCCGGAGCGCGTGTTCGACCATCCGGTCCTGTGGCTGGCCGGCGCCGAGTCGGACTACGTCCAGGATGAGGACGTGCCGCGGATGAAGGAGCTGTTCCCGCGCGTCGTGCGCGTGACCGTCCGTGACGCCGGCCACTGGCTGCACGCCGACCAGCCCGAGGCCTTCGTCTCCGCGGTGCGCACCTTCCTCACCGCCGACTGACGGGGCCCGTCGGGAGACGGAGACAGCGCCGAGGCCCGCAGACGCGCCGCTACGTTCCGTGCGTAGCGGCGCGTCTGCGGGCCTCGGCGTCGGGCGCGGGTGGGAGTGGACCGGTCGGCCGCCGCGTCAGTGGGCGGGCGCGGCCTTCTTCCCGCGCAGGCGTCCCACGAGCAGGACCACCCCGAGCGCGACCGAGCCCCAGAGCAGGCCCCACACGGCCGACGTCGCGGTCTCCGTGAGCCAGCCGAGGAACGTGCCGGCGGCGTGCGTGACGGGCTCGACGATCCCGTGCTGCACGGCGTAGGGCCACGGCACGCCCAGCGCGTCCAGCTCCACGAGGGCGATGTGGCCGCCCACCCAGAGCATCGCCACGGTGCCGATGACGGTCACCACGCGCAGCACGTGCGGCATGGCCTTGACCAGCCCGGCGCCGAATGAGCGGCCGCCGGAGGTCGAGGCGTTCTGGTGCAGGTGCAGGCCGACGTCGTCCATCTTCACGATCAGCCCCACCACCCCGTACACGCCCGCGGTGATGACGACGGCCACCACCGCCAGGATCGCCGCCTGCATCCAGAAGCCCAGGTCGGCCACCTCGTTCATGGAGATGACCATGATCTCCAGGGACAGGATGAAGTCCGTGGTGATGGCCCCGCGCACCACGGTGTCCTCGGCCTCCGGACCCCGCTCGACGGCGGGCTCCTCGTCGTCGGCATGCCCGTGGCCGGTGAGCTTGCCCCACACCTTGTGCGCGCCCTCATAGGACAGGTAGGTGCCGCCGGCCAGCAGCAGCCACGGCAGGATCCAGGGGGCGAGCCAGTCGAGCAGCAGCAGGGCGGGCAGGATGAACACGAGCTTGTTGCGCAGGGAGCCCTTGGTGATCCGCCAGATCATCGGCAGCTCGCGGGCGGCGGCCGCGCCGGCCATGTACTGCGGGGTCACCGCGGCGTCGTCGACCACCACGCCCGCCGCCTTGGCCGCGGCGCGTCCCGCTCCGGCGGCCACGTCGTCCACGCTCGCGGCGGCGAGGCGGGCGAGGGCGGCGACGTCGTCGAGCAGGGCTACGAGTCCGACCATGGTTCCTCCTGGGGTGGGGCCGACGGGCGCGCCGGTGCGCGGGCAGGGCGCAGGTCGAGCATAGCGGCGGGGACGGACACGCACCGGCCCGGTCCCGTGGGGGACCGGGCCGGTGCGTGCGCGGCCGACGAGGCCGCCGGTGGGCTCAGGCGTCGTTCTCGGTGGTCTCCACGGGACGGGAGCCCAGGCGGCCGTCGATGCGGAGCAGGCCCGAGCCGTCATCGCCGACGAGCTCGAGCTGGCCCACGATCTCGGAGACGGTGGCCTCCTCCTCGATCTGCTCGTCCAGGAACCAGTTCAGCAGCGGGCGCGAGTTGAGGTCGCCCGCGGACTCGGTGGCCCGGTACAGCTCGCGGATCGCCTCGGAGACCTTCTGCTCGTGCGCGAGCGCGGCCCGGAAGATCTCCAGGGCCGACAGGCCGGCCTGCACGGGCGGGGCCGGGATGGCGCCGATCGTCGGGAAGCTGTCCCGGTCGGCGACGTGGTCGATGAACTTGTTCGCGTGGACGATCTCCTCGTCCGCCTGGTGCCGCAGCCACGCGGCCATCCCGGACAGGTCCAGGTCGTCGGCGGCGATCGCGAGCTGGCGGTAGACCATGGACGCCTCGAACTCGAGGGTGATCTGGTCGTTGAACTTCTGCAGCAGGTCATCGGTGAGCTTCATGCCTCGAACTCTAGGCAGGCGGCCGGGGCGCGGTGAAGGCGCGCCCGCCCCTCATCGAGGAGCGACGACGGCGGGCGGCCGGTTCCGCCGGATTCGGCGCCCTGCGGTGCCAGCCCTAGGCTGGGCGCCGTGTCCGAGACCCGCCGCGCCCGCCCGGGCGTCGACCCCGCGTCGACGCCGCCCTCCGACGTGCCGCGGGGCCCGGGAGGCCGGGACGCGCTCGTGCGCCGCCGCGTGTTCCGGACGCCCCTGCTGCGCCGCGTGGTCTACGCGGTGGTCTTCGAGCTGCTCGCCATCCTCTTCACCACCGTGATCCTGGCGGCGCTCGGCAACGGCGGCGGGCCCTCACTCGCCGTGGCGGTCGTGTCCTCGACCGTGGCCCTGCTGTGGAACATCGTGTTCAACTCGGTGTTCGAGACCCTCGAACGCCGCCTCGGGATCACGGGCCGGCCCTGGTGGGTGCGCGTGGCCCACGCCGTCGGCTTCGAGGGCGGGCTGATCGTGTTCCTCGTGCCCGCGGTGGCGCTGATCCTCGGCATCGGGCTGGGGGAGGCGTTCCTCATCGAGGCTGGCCTGCTCGTGTTCTTCCTCGTCTACGCCGCGGTGTACGCCTACGCGTTCGACTCGGTGTTCGGCCTGCCGGACTCGGCCGCCCGCGCCGAGGCCTGACCCGCCGATCGGATCAGGCGCGGCTCAACGGGACGTCGGCAGCCCCAGGAACGCGCGGATCGCCGGCATCTCGCGGCGCACCTGGTCCAGGCCGAGCTCGTGGGCGGCGGCCAGCTTGGCCACGGACCGCTCGCCGTTGGCGATGGGCATGGTCTCGGGCGCGAACAGATAGGCCCGTCCCTGCCGCTCCATCTCGAACAGGCGCTCGCGGGTCGCGTTGTACCGGCGCCAGCGCGTGAGCAGGGCGTCCGCGACGGCGGGGTAGCGCCGGAAGGTGCGCTGGTAGAACGAGGGGAACCGTTCGGGCCGTTTCACGTACCCGCGCTCCCGGGTCAGGACCACGAGGACCTTCTCGAACCCCGCGTCCTCCGCCGCGGTCAGCGGGATCCCACCGTCCACGCCGAGGGCGCCGTCCACGAACACGGTGCCCTCGGCGTGCACGGGGGGCATGAGGACCGGCATCGTGGACGACGCGCGGACGCGGACCATCAGGTCGGTCAGGGTGGTCATGTCGGAGCGGTCCCACCAGCGGGTCTCGCCGCTCGCGGCGTCGAACCCGCCCAGCACGAGCCGGGCGGGGTTCGCGCGGAACGTGGCGAAGTCGTAGGGCAGGTCCGCCTCGGGCAGGCCGGCGTGCTCGTAGATGTACTCGGCGTTGAACAGGCCCTTGCCGCGCACGAAGCTCAGCCAGTTGCCGAACCGAGGATCGTCGGCGAAGTCCACGAATGAGCGCCGCGCACGGGCCGGGTCGCGGGACAGGTAGTTCACGGCGTTGGACGAGCCCGCCGAGATGCCGGCCACGAAGTCCACGTGGATCCGCTCGCGCAGCAGTTCCGCCACCACGGCCGAGGTGAGCGCGGCGCGCATGCCCCCGCCCTCGAACAGCAGGGCCGTGTCGGTGACGTTGGACGTCATGGGCTCGGTCATGGTCGGTCCCTCCGTGTTCGCCGTCCGCCGAGCCGGGCGGGGAGTGCTCCCGTCCGGCCGCGCCCATCCTAGGCTGTCCCCATGGCGACGACCCACATGAAGAGCACCCCCGTCCACACCGTCGGTGAGCTGCCCCAGGTGGGTTCCCCCGCCCCCGACTTCACCCTCACCGGGGCGGACCTGTCCCCGGTGACCCTGCGGGAGCTGCGCGGCCGCCGCGTGATCCTGAACATCTTCCCGTCCCTGGACACCGGCGTGTGCGCCGCCTCCGTCCGCGAGTTCGACTCCCGCGTCGCGGACCTCGGGGACACCACCGTCGTGGCCGTGTCCGCGGACCTGCCGTTCGCCGCCGCGCGCTTCTGCTCGGTCGAGGGCATCGACCACGTCCGCAGCGGCTCTGTGTTCCGCTCGTCGTTCGGCGGCGACTACGGCGTGCGCATGACCGACGGTCCGCTCGAGGGCCTGCTGGCCCGCGCCGTCGTCGTGGTCGATGCCGACGGCGTGGTCCGTCATGCCCAGCTCGTCCCCGAGATCTCCGAGGAGCCGGACTACGAGGCCGCCCTGGCGGCCGCCCGGGGCTGAGCGTGACGCCGCCGGGCTGGCCGCCGCGCGCACGACGCTCGCCCCTGGCGTTCGTCATCGCGCTGTTCGGCGTGCTCGGGGCGCTGGTTCTGGCCGGGGGCCTCACCGCGCTCCTCGCCGGCCGGATGGTCGACGTCGCCGCGGACTCCGCCCCGACCGTGCCCGCCGCCGAGGCCCCCGCCCGGGAGGCGGGCGAGCTCGCGGCGGGCCTGACCCACGTCCACGACGGCGTGACGGTGGACTGGTCCGCATCGGCCCACGACGGCTCGTCCCTGGACCCGGGCCAGCCGGTCGCGGACGCCCCGGGCATCCTCCTCGTGGAGACCGCTCTCGGCGCCCGCACCGGCACGGGGACCGGCATGGTGCTCTCCCCGGACGGGCTGGCGGTGACCAACTACCACGTGGTCGAGGACTCCTCGGAGGTGCACGTGGTGGTCGCGGACACCGGCGCGCGGCACACGGCCACGGTGCTCGGGCGCGATGCCGAGCACGACATCGCGGTGCTCGACGTCGAGGGCGTCTCAGACCTGCCGGTGGCCAGCGTCTCGCTGGACCCGGTGCGGCGCGGGGACCAGGTGGCCGCCGTCGGCAACGGCGGAGGCCAGGGTTATCTGACGGCCGTGCGCGGCACCGTGCTCGGCACGGACCGCTCGATCATGGCCGCGGCCGAGGGCACCGATCAGTACGCGCGCCTGTCCGGCCTGATCCAGACGGACGCGGACGTCGTGCCCGGCTACTCCGGCGGCCCGGTGGTGGACGACGCCGGCCAGGTGGTCGGCGTGACCGTGGCAGCCAGCGACGGGACCACCGCAGACGAGGTGGACGGCTTCGCGATCCCGCTGGAGGTGGCCTTCGACGTGGCGGACCAGGTCCTCTCGGGCGAGGAGACGGACACCGTGAGCATCGGTGCGGACGGCGCCCTGGGCATCATGGTCGGCGCGGATCCCGACGTCGGCGTCGTGGTCATGCAGGTGGACGCGGGCTCCGCCGCCGAGCAGATCGGCCTGGTCGAGGGCGATGTCATCCTCGAGATCGAGGGGCGGACCGTCGGCGACGACGCCTCCCGGATGTCCCGCCTGGTCAACGACCACAACGTGGGGGACCGGATCACCGTCCAGTGGCGCACCGCCGACGGCGAGGTGCGCGAGGCCGAGGCGGTCCTGCAGCCGGCCCTCGTGAACTGACCGGCCCCCCGGCGCTCAGGAGAGCAGGTCCAGTGAGAGGGCCATCGCGGCCACGCCCAGCAGCACGCCGCCCAGCGCCGCGGCGCGGCCCCCGGCCGCCCGGGCGGCGGGCAGCAGCGCGTCGAGGCTCACGGTCACCATCACGCCCGCCACGGCCGCGAAGACGGCGGCCAGGAGCGCGGGTGTGAGGAACGGGGCCAGCAGCAGCCAGCCGATCAGCGCGCCCAGCGGCTCCGCGATCCCCGTGAACGCGGCCCACGCGAAGGCCTTGCGCCGCGATCCGGTGGCCTGCCGCACGGGCACGGCCACGGCCACGCCCTCGGGAACGTTGTGCACGGCCATCGCGACGGCCAGCGCGAGGCCCACCGACGGATCCTGCAGGGTGCCGGCGAAGGTGACGAAGCCCTCCGGCAGATTGTGCAGGCCGATCGCCAGGGCCGTCACCGTGCCCAGGCGCAGCATCCGCCGCCGGTCCAGGCCGGCCGGGTCGTCGACGTCGCCCGGCATCTCCGAGACGGGGTCGGGGACGGCGCGCTCGAGCAGCACGTAGGAGCCTGCGCCGAGGATCAGGGCGGCCACCGCGACGGCGGTCGCCGCGGGGCCGACCGCCCCGCCCAGCCCCTCGACGGCGGCCGGCAGCATCTCCAGGAAGGAGACCGCGAGCATGACGCCCGCGGCGAGGCCGAGGGCGGCCCCCAGCCCGCGGCCCGAGGGCGCGCGTCCGACGATCGCCAGGACGCCGCCCAGCACCGTGGCCAGCCCGGCGAACGTCGTGAGAGCGAGCGCGGTCCAGAACGGGTCCACGGGGGAGGGCCTCCTGACGGGCGGCGGGCGGGGTGCGACCATCCTAGGGACTACAGGAGGAGACCATGACCGAAACCGCCACCGGCCCCGGATTCGCCCTGCCCCGGGGCGTCGAGCCGGGCCGCGCCGTCGTCGTGGGCGCCGGACCCAACGGCCTGACCGCCGCCGCCCTGCTGGCCCGCGAGGGCTGGGAGGTGGACGTGTTCGAGCGGGCCCCGGTGCCCGGCGGTGCGTGCGCGTCCGCGCCGGTGCTGGGGGAGGGGACCGTGGTGGACCTCGGGGCGGCGGGCCATCCGTTCGGCGTCGCCAGCCCCGTGTTCCGGGAGCTGGGGCTGACGGACCACGGGCTCGCCTGGCTGCACCCGGCCGTGCCGATGGGACATCCGCTGCCGGACGGGCCGGCCGCCCTCCTGCACCGGGACCTCGAGGCCACCGCCGTGGGTCTCGGCGTCGACGCGCGGGCCTGGCGGGCCGTGCACGGGGCCCTGGTCGACCACGTCGACGAGATCCTGGCGGGCGCGCTCGGCCCGGTGTTGCGACCCCCGCCCCATCCGGTGGCGATGGCCCGCTTCGGCCTGCGCGCCCCGTGGCCGGCCGATCTGCTGGGCCGGGCGATGTTCCGCACGGCGGCCGCTCGCGCCCTGTTCACGGGCTCGGCGGCCCACGCGATCCTGCCCTCGAGCCGGCCCCTGACGGCGGCGTTCGGTGCGCTCTTCGGCGCGCTCGGGATGAGCTCGGGCTGGCCGGTGGCGCGCGGCGGGTCGGGGGCGATCGTCGAGTCGCTCGTGGCGGTGCTGCGGGCGCACGGCGGGCGGCTGCACCTGGGCCACGAGGTCACGGACCTGCGCGCGCTGCCCGCCGCGGACGCCGTCGTGCTGGACCTGACCCCGCGCCAGGTGCTGCGCGTCGCCGGCACGGGCCTGCCGCCGCGCTACGCCGCGGCCCTGCGCCGGTGGCGCCCCGGGCCGTCCGTGTCCAAGGTCGACTTCCTGCTCGACGGGCCGATCCCGTGGCGCGACGCCCGGCTCGCGGGCGCGGGGACGGTGCATCTGGGCGGGACCGCCGCCGAGATCCGGCGGGCCGAGGACGACGTCGCGGCCGGCCGGATGCCGGCGCGGCCCTTCGTCATGCTCTGTCAGCAGCAGGCGGCGGACCCCACACGGGCCACCGGGCCCGCCCGGGGGCACACGGTCGTCTGGTCCTACGCCCATGTGCCCCACGGCCACCCCGGCGACGTCCGTCCGCTGATCGAGGCGGAGGTGGAGCGGCACGCACCCGGCTTCCGGGACCGGATCCAGGCCGCGGTCGCGATGCGCCCGGCCGACCTGGAGGTGTGGAACCCGAACCTCGTGGGCGGCGACATCGCGGGGGGATCGCTCGCGGGAGCGCGCGCGCTCCTGCGCCCCACTGCGTCGCCCCGGCCGCACCGGGCGGGTCGGACCGGGCTGTATCTGGCCTCCGCCTCCACCCCGCCGGGCGCCGGCGTCCACGGCATGGGCGGGGCGTGGGCCGTGCGGACTCTGCTGGCGGACCGTCGTCGCTGACTGCTGTGCGCCACGGCTGAGACTGATCCGGATCCGGACTTTCGCGAATCGGAATGTGCCCGCTACAGTGTGGTCCATCTCACGGAACGTCCCGTCTCGGCGGAACGGCCCGGGGGTCGTCTCGCACCATCGGATCCCCACAGGGATGCGGGCGCGCGACGTCCTTGCACCTCTCATGAACGGAAGCACCTTCCATGAAGTACACGAAGCTCTCCGCTGCCGCGGCCCTGGCCGCCGGCTCGGCCCTCATCCTCTCCGCGTGCGCCCCGGGC
Source organism: Micrococcus sp. 116 (assembly GCF_902506395.1). NCBI lineage: Bacteria > Bacillati > Actinomycetota > Actinomycetes > Micrococcales > Micrococcaceae > Micrococcus > Micrococcus sp. 116. Next base: position 1,398,634 of record NZ_LR732370.1, on the reverse strand, counting down.
GGCGGCAACGCAGGCGAATCCAGCAACGGCTCCGGCGCCGGCCAGGGCGGCGACTCGGGCGCCGGCAACGTCATCGAAGGGGACAAGGGCCAGAAGCTCACCGCCGAGGCCTCCGGGCCGGAGATGGCCGACCTGGGCGACGTCAAGACCCAGGACGGCTCCATCGCCTACTCGGTGGGCGCCGACGACTTCCTGTCCTACAACGGCCTGCAGTCGAACACGTACACCACGTACAACTCGGCCGTCGCGGACCGCATGTTCTCGTCCTTCTGGTACTTCGGCACCGACGGCTCGATCATCCCGAACGAGGACTTCGGCACGTACGAGAAGACCTCGGACGACCCGCTGACCGTGAAGTACACCATCAGCGACGACGCCAAGTGGTCCGACGGCACCCCCGTCACCGCCGGCGACTTCATCGTGCACTGGGCCGCGAACAACGACACGGTCAAGGCCGAGGGTTCCGAGACCCCGCTGTTCGACTCGATCTCCTTCGAGCAGGGCAAGTACATCCCGGAGGCGCCCGAGGGCGAGGCCGACGGCAAGGAGTTCACCGTCACCTACCCGGAGCCCTACGCGGACTGGGAGATCCTCATCAGCACCGCGCTGCCGGCGCACATCGTCGCCAAGGAGGCGGGCATGAGCTTCGAGGAGCTCGTCACCGCTGCGAAGGAGAAGGACGTCGAGGCGCTCACCCCGGCGGCCGAGTTCTGGAACGACGGCTGGGACTTCAGCCCCGGCGAGCTGCCGGACGCCTCGCTGGTGCCCTCCATGGGCCCCTACAAGTTCAAGGACGGCGGCTGGCAGGCCGGCCAGTCCATCACCCTCGAGGCCAACCCCGAGTACTGGGGCACCCCGCCGGCCACCAAGGAGCTCGTCCTCCGCTTCGCCGACCCGAAGACCCACGTGCAGGCCCTGCAGAACGGCGACCTCGACGTCATCGAGCCGCAGGCCACCGTGGACACCCTCCAGCAGCTCGAGGGCCTCGGCGACGACGTCAACGTCCAGACCGGTGACCAGCTGACCTGGGAGCACGTGGACTACAACCGCGGCGAGGGCTCGGTCTTCGCGGACTCCCCGGAGCTGCGCGAGGCCTTCGCCCTCTGCCTGCCCCGTCAGCAGATCGTGGACAACCTGATCAAGCCGATCTACGCGGACGCCCAGGTTATGAACGCCCGTGAGGTGTTCCCGTTCCAGGAGAACTACCAGGAGGTCGTGGACGCGGCCTACCCGGAGGAGATGGACCAGCCGAACATCGAGAAGGCCAAGGAGCTCGTCGAGAAGTCGGGCGTCTCCACGCCCACGGTCCGCCTCGGCTACCAGGCCGGCAACCAGCGTCGCACCGAGACCGTCGCGCTCATCAAGAGCTCCTGCGACCAGGCCGGCTTCGACGTGCAGGACACCAACTCGCCGGTGTTCTTCAAGGAGGTCATGCCGGCCGGTGACTACGACGCCGCCCTCTACGCCTGGGCCGGCTCGGGCCAGAAGGCCTCCGGCGCGAACATCTACCAGTCGGACGGCGCTCAGAACCAGCAGAGCTACAACAACCCCGAGGTGGACGCGGCCTGGGACAAGCTCGCCACCTCGCTGGACGAGGACGAGCAGCTGGAGCAGGTCAAGACCATCGAGAAGCTGCTCTGGGAGGACTTCCAGGCCATCCCGCTGTACGCTCACCCGGGTCTGGTCGGCCACAAGGCCGACGTCGCCAACGTGCGCGACACCGCCGCCCAGTCGGGTGCGCTGTGGAACGTGGAGCAGTGGGTCCGCGTCCAGGAGTGACACCCCGCTGACCTCTGACCCGGCGGTCCGCCTCCCGCGGACCGCCGGCGTCGGGATCGAGGACAGAGCCCGGCCGGGCACCGGCCGGGCTCTGGCCGTGAACCGCGGCGAACCCGCACCCCTCCCTTTCCCTTGCACTCGCACGGAAGGTCACCCCCTGTTGTGCTGAAATTCATCCTCAAGCGCCTCGGCAGCTCCCTCCTGGTGCTGTTCGGCGCGTCGATCCTGCTCTTCTTCCTCGTGGCCCACTCGGGTGACCCCCTCCAGGACCTGCGAGAGTCACAGAACCCCAACCGCGAGACACTCATCGCCGCCCGCACCGAATTCATGGGGCTGGACCAGCCCTGGTACGCCCGGTACTGGGACTGGCTCCAGGGCATCGGCGGCTGCGTCACCGGTCAGTGCGACCTCGGCCTCAGCCGGAACGGTCAGTCCGTCGCCGACCTGCTGAGCAACGCCGCGGCCTCCACGCTGCGCCTCGTGGTGCTCGCGACCGTCCTGGCGATCATCATCGGCATCGCGATCGGCATCGTCACCGCGATCCGCCAGTACTCCGGCCTCGACTACGTGGTCACGTTCCTGATCTTCCTCTTCTTCTCGCTGCCCGTGTTCTGGGCGGCCGTGCTCCTGAAGGAGTACATGGGGATCCGGTTCAACGACTGGATCCGCAGCCCCGAGCTGAACTGGCCCCTCCTCATCGGGGTCGCCGTCCTCGCGGGCCTGGTCCTGCAGGCCGTCATGGCGGGCGACCTCAGGCGGCGCGCCTTCACGTTCGGCGCCACCGCCGCGTTCATCCTGCTCGCCGGCTGGGTGCTGTTCGCCGTCGACTTCTGGCGGCATCCGCAGATGGGCCCGGTCGTGCAGCTGGTCATCGGCCTGGCCGCCGCCGTCGGCGCCACCGCGGTGATCTCCGGTCTGCGCAACCGATCGGTCCTCAAGGCGGCCCTGGTCACGGCCGCGATCGGCCTCGTCGCCTACTACGCCACCTACGGCCTGCTGTGGCGGACGCCGTCCGCACTGCTGCTGGCCGGCCTCGGCGTCATCCTCGTGCTGGTGGCCATCCTGGTGGGCCGCCTGCTCGGCGGCTTCTCCCAGGGCTCGGCCGTGTCCGCCTCGCTGGTGACCGCCCTGATCATGGGCGTGGCGATCGTGGCGGAACACCTGATGAACTACTGGCCGACCTTCCTGAAGGTCAAGCCGCGCCCGATCTCCACGATCGGCTCGGGCACCCCGAACCTGGACGCCCACTTCTGGGTGGTGTTCCTGGACCGCGGTGCGCAGCTTCTGCTGCCCACCATCCTGCTGACCATCATCTCGGTGGCCACGTACTCGCGGTACACGCGCTCCTCCATGCTCGAGGTCTCGCGTCAGGACTACATCCGCACCGCGCGCGCCAAGGGCCTGCCGGAGCGCCAGGTGATCCTGAAGCACGCGTTCCGCAACTCGCTGATCCCCATCACCACGATCATGGCCTTCGACTTCGCCGGCCTGATCGGCGGCGCCGTGATCACGGAGCAGGTGTTCGGCTGGAAGGGGATGGGCGAGCTGTTCGCCACCGGCCTGCACGACGTGGACCCCATGCCCGTGATGGCGTTCTTCCTCGTGACGGGCACCGCCGCCGTGCTGATGAACCTCGTGGCGGACGTGCTCTACGCCGTCCTCGACCCCCGGATTCGAGTGTGAGCCAGATGACCACCAACAACTCCTCGACGACGGGCGCGCAGCTCGACGAGAAGCAGATCTTCGACCTCGCGGAGGCGGAGGACGCCAAGCTCCGCGCCAAGGCCGGGAAGTCCTACTCCCAGGGCGCCCTGGTCCGCAAGCGGTTCTTCCGCCACAAGGCGGCGATGATCTCCCTGATCGTGCTGGTCTTCATCACGCTGATGGCGTTCTCCTCCATCGGCTTCGCCGGCATCCCCGGCTGGTGGGACAAGTCCTACACGGCCGCGGCCTCCGTGGTGAACGGCGGTCGCCCGACGCTGTCGGTCGTGCCGCAGGCCTTCGGGGGCGAGGGCCTCCGCTGGGGCGAGCACCCCTTCGGCCAGGACACCACGGGCAAGGACTACTTCGCCCTCGTGATGCGCGGGACCCAGCAGTCCATGATCATCGCGGCCATCGTGGGCCTGCTCTCCACCGTGATCGGCGCGATCGTCGGCGCCGTGTCCGGGTACTTCGGCGGCTGGGTCGACTCCGTCCTGATGCGCCTGACCGACCTGATCATCGTCATCCCGCTGCTCGTGCTCGCCGCGGTGCTCGGCCAGATGGCCAGCGGCATGAAGATGGGCATCCTCCCGCTCGCGGTGGTGCTCGGCCTCGTGTCCTGGACGTCCCTGGCCCGCCTCGTGCGCGGCGAGGTCCTGTCCCTGCGCGAGAAGGAGTTCGTGGCGGCCGCCGTCGCCATGGGCGCCAAGCCGGGCCGCCTGATCTTCAAGCACCTGCTGCCCAACACGATCGGCGTGATCGTCGTGAACGCGACGTTCGCGATCGCGGGCGCGGTGCTGCTGGAGACCTCGCTGTCCTTCCTCGGCTTCGGCGTGAAGGCGCCGGACTCGTCCCTGGGCCTGCTCATCTCCGACTACCAGAACGCGTTCACCACCCGTCCGTGGCTGTTCTGGTGGCCCGGCATGATCATCCTCGCGATCGCCCTGTCCGTGAACTTCCTCGGCGACGGCCTGCGCGACGCCTTCGACCCGCGCCAGGGCGCGGGCGCCCACCGCAGGCCCCGCTTCTTCGGCCGCCGCGCGGCCGCCACCGAGGCCGGTGCGACGACGGCGGGCGGTCTGGCCGCGGCCCCGACGGCCGGTCGGATCGAGGCCCCCGTGGAGGAGGCCGGCGGGTCCGCACGGATCTCCGACGCGGACGAGGACGGTCAGCGATGAGCGCGAACGACAAGAAAGGCCGATCCATGTTCGGCAAGAAGAACGAGAACGACGTGACCGCCGACGGGCAGGGCTCGCACGCGGCGTCGTCGGCAGACCTCGAGGCGCGCGGCGCCGCCGTGCCCGGCTCCTCCGGCGCCGGCGGCGTGCCTCCGGGCCCCGCGACGAGCGCGATGGGCGTCGTGGCCCGCCACGACGACCTGGGCGGCGAGCCGGTGCTCGCCTTCCGCGACGTGGACGTGAAGTTCGCGACCGAGTTCGGCGAGGTGCACGCGGTCAAGGGCGTGACGTTCGACGTCAAACCCGGCGAGGTCGTCGCCCTCGTGGGCGAGTCCGGCTCCGGCAAGTCCGTCACGAGCGCCACCGCCATGGGCCTGCTCCCGGGCAATGCGGACGTCACCGGCTCCGTGCAGCTGGCCGGCCGCGACGTGCTCACCATGACCCCGGGGCAGCTGCGCGACATCCGCGGCGACGAGGTGGCGATGGTGTTCCAGGAGCCCATGACGGCCCTGAACCCCGTCCTCACCGTGGGAGACCAGCTCACGGAGGCCCTCGAGCTGCACGGCATCGCCTACGGCACCGAGGCGGACAAGCGCGCCGTCGAGCTGCTCACCATGGTGGGCATCCCCGACGCCGCCACCCGGCTCAAGCAGTACCCCCACCAGTTCTCGGGCGGCCAGCGCCAGCGCATCGTCATCGCGATGGCGATCAGCTGCTCGCCGAAGGTGATCATCGCGGACGAGCCCACCACGGCGCTCGACGTGACGGTCCAGGCCGAGATCCTGGAGCTGCTGCGCTCCCTGAAGAACAAGATGAACACCGGCATCCTGCTCATCACGCACAACATGGGCGTGGTGGCGGACATGGCGGACCGGGTGTGCGTGATGCTCCACGGCGAGCTCGTGGAGCAGGGCTCGGTGCACCAGGTGCTCCAGCACGCCCGGCACCCGTACACCCAGAAGCTGCTCTCGGCGGTGCCGCGCCTCGGCGAGCCCCTCGAGGTGGCAGAGCCGGAGCCGGTCACGGCCACGCAGACGCAGGCCCGGTACGCGATCGAGGCGGAGAACCTCCACCTCGAGTACGACCACCGCGGCAAGAAGAACCGCGTGGTCCACGACGTCAGCTTCCAGGTGGCCCCGGGCGAGATCCTGGGCCTGGTGGGCGAGTCCGGCTCGGGCAAGTCCACCATCGCCAAGTCGGTCCTCGGCCTGCTCACCATCGCGGAGGGCTCGCTGCGCATCCAGGGCCACGACCTGGCGACGATGCCCAAGGCCGAGCAGCGCGCCCTGCGCAAGAACATCGGCGTGGTCTTCCAGGACCCGGCGGCCTCGCTGGACCCGCGGTTCCCGATCGGCGACATCATCACCGAGCCGATGGTCGTGCACAAGGTGGGGGACCGGCGCTCGCGCCTCGCCCGCGCCGAGGAGCTGCTGGACGCGGTGCGTCTGCCGCGCTCCGTGGTGAACCGGTACCCGCACGAGCTCTCCGGCGGTCAGCGCCAGCGCATCTCGATCGCCCGCGCCCTGACCCTGGACCCCCAGGTGCTCATCGCGGACGAGCCGACCTCGGCCCTCGACGTGTCCGTCCAGGCCGCCGTGCTGGACATGTTCGCGGAGCTGCAGCAGCGCTACGAGTTCGCGTGCCTGTTCGTGTCCCACGACCTCGCGGTGGTGGACATGCTGGCCCACAAGGTGCTCGTCCTCAAGGACGGCCGCCAGGTGGAGCAGGGCCCCACGGAGGAGGTGCTCCACCGTCCGAAGGAGGAGTACACCCGTCGCCTCCTGGCGGCGGCGCCCGTGCCGGACCCGGACCAGCAGGCGGAGCGTCGCCAGGAGCGCCGCGAGTTCCTCGCCTCCCTCGGCGAGGGCGTCTACTGACCGCGCGGGTCGGCGGCGGGCGCGTCCCGCCGCCGGCCCCGGGCCCACCGGCCCGCCTGTCCACGGCGGCCCCTGCGCGTACAATCGCACGGGGGCCGCCGTCGTCGTGCGCCTCCACCCCTTTGATGTCGAACCGGACAGGACGCCCATGACCTCGACCGAAACCCGCCGCTCCGATCTGCGCAACGTGGCCATCGTGGCCCACGTGGACCATGGCAAGACCACGATGGTGGACGCCATGCTGCGCCAGACCGGTGCCTTCAACACGCACGGCGACGTCGCCGAGCGGGTCATGGACTCCGGGGACCTGGAGAAGGAGAAGGGGATCACGATCCTCGCCAAGAACACCACGGTGTTCTACTCCGGCCCGTCCGCCCCCGAGGGCGAGACCGTCACCATCAACGTGATCGACACCCCCGGCCACGCCGACTTCGGCGGCGAGGTGGAGCGCGGCCTGTCCATGGTGGACGGCGTCGTGCTGCTCGTGGACTCCTCCGAGGGCCCGCTGCCCCAGACCCGCTTCGTGCTCCGCAAGGCCCTCGCGGCCAAGCTGCCCGTGATCCTCGTGGTCAACAAGACGGACCGCCCGGACGCGCGCATCGACGGGGTCGTCTCCGACTCCATGGACCTGCTGCTCGGCCTGGCCTCGGACCTGGCCGAGGAGGACCCGGACCTGGACCTCGACTCGGTGTTGGACGTCCCCGTCGTCTACGCCTCGGGCAAGGCCGGCCGCGCCTCCCTGACCCAGCCCGCCGACGGCGCCCTGCCGGAGGCCGAGGACCTCGAGGCCCTCTTCAACGTGATCATGGAGCACATCCCGGCCCCGTCCTACACCGAGGGCGAGGTCCTCCAGGCGCACGTCACCAACCTGGACGCCTCCCCGTTCCTCGGCCGCCTCGCGCTGCTGCGCATCTTCAACGGCACCCTCCGCAAGGGCCAGCAGGTCGCGTGGGCCCGCCAGGACGGCGCCCTGAAGACCGTGAAGATCACCGAGCTGCTGGCCACCAAGGGCCTCGAGCGCGTGCCCGCGGAGGAGGCCGGCCCGGGCGAGATCGTCGCCGTCGCCGGCATCGAGGACATCATGATCGGCGAGACCCTCACCGACGCGGAGAACCCGAAGCCGCTGCCGCTGATCACGGTGGACGACCCGGCCATCTCCATGACCGTGGGCATCAACACCTCCCCGCTGGCCGGCCGCGTCAAGGGCGCCAAGGTCACGGCCCGCCAGGTGAAGGACCGCCTGGACAAGGAGCTGATCGGCAACGTCTCGCTCAAGGTGCTCCCCACCGAACGCCCGGATGCGTGGGAGGTGCAGGGCCGCGGCGAGCTCGCCCTGGCCATCCTCGTGGAGCAGATGCGCCGCGAGGGCTTCGAGCTCACCGTGGGCAAGCCGCAGGTGGTCACCCGGACCGTGGACGGCAAGGTCCACGAGCCGATGGAGCGCATGACCATCGACATCCCCGAGGAGTTCATGGGCGCGGTCACGCAGCTCATGGCCGCCCGCAAGGGCCGCATGCAGGAGATGTCCAACCACGGCACGGGCTGGATCCGCATGGAGTTCCTGGTCCCGGCCCGCGGTCTGATCGGGTTCCGCACCCGCTTCCTCACCGAGACCCGCGGCGCAGGCATCGCCTCCTCCTACGCGGCCGGCTACGAGCCGTGGACCGGCGAGATCGAGTACCGCACCAACGGCTCCCTCGTGGCCGACCGGGCGGGCACCGCCACGCCGTTCGCCATGATCAACCTGCAGGAGCGCGGCACCTTCTTCGTGCAGCCCGGCGCCGAGGTGTACGAGGGCATGATCGTGGGCGAGAACTCGCGCGCCGACGACATGGACGTGAACATCACCAAGGAGAAGAAGCTCACCAACATGCGTGCGGCCTCCTCCGAGTCGTTCGAGGGCCTGACGCCCCCGCGCCGGCTCACCCTCGAGGAGTCCCTCGAGTTCGCCCGCGAGGACGAGTGCGTGGAGATCACCCCCGAGGACATCCGCATCCGCAAGGTCGTCCTGGACGCCAACGAGCGCCTGAAGGCCGCGCGCGCCCGCGCCCGTGCCTGATCGCCCCCGCCGCCGCGCCCGGCCCGCCGACGTGGTGGGCGGGACGCTGCTCGGCGTCGTCGCCGGCGCGCTCGGCACCGCCGTCCATCTGAACCTGGCCTCCCTGCCGGGCGGCTGGACCCTGCCCTGGGGTGCGGTGCTGGCGCTCGTGCTCGTCGGCTCGACACAGCGCTGGTGGATGGTCCGACGCGCGGGCCGCGGCGGGCGCGCCCTGCCGGCGGGGGCCGCGGTCGTCGCCGGCGCGTTCACCGCCGTCCTGGCCCTGCAGCGCCTGCCGGTGGACGACGCCCTGGGGTTGTCCTGGACGGCCGGCCTGTGGGCGGCGGCGCCGGGCGCCGTCGTCGCCTCCGTGGCCTGGAACGTCGGCCAGCCGGTGCTCGGTATGGTCCTGTTGGCCGCGGGCCGGCGGCTGGACCGCCGACCCGCGGAGGCCGCCGAGGCCGCCACGCGCCCCCGCCGGGCCACTGTGACCGCCCGCGAAACGCGTCCGGGGGAGCGAGTACCCTGGACCGCAGCCCCGCAACCCCGTGCCCAGAGAGAGGTGGACGGTCAGCCATGACCTACGTGATCGCGTTGCCGTGTGTGGACGTCAAGGACAAGGCGTGCATCGACGAATGCCCCGTGGACTGCATCTACGAGGGTGAGCGCATGCTCTACATCCACCCGGACGAGTGCGTCGACTGCGGTGCGTGCGAGCCGGTGTGCCCCGTCGAGGCCATCTACTATGAGGACGACACCCCCGACGAGTGGGCCGAGTACTACAAGGCCAACGTCGAGTTCTTCGACGACCTGGGCTCCCCGGGCGGGGCCGCCAAGCTGGGCATGATCGCCAAGGACCACCCGATCATCTCCGCCCTGCCCCTGCAGAACGCCGACGCCTGAGCCCCATGCTGACGCTGCCGGACTACCCGTGGGACACGCTCACCCCCTACCGTGAGCGTGCCGCCGCCCACCCGGACGGCGTCGCGGACCTGTCCATCGGAACGCCGGTGGATCCGACGCCGGCGCTGATCCGCCGGGCCCTGACCGAGGCCGCCGACGCGCACGGCTACCCGACGACGCACGGCACGGACGCCCTGCGTCGCGCCGTCGTCGACTGGTACGCCCGGCGCCGCGGGGTGCCCGGGCTGGACCCGGCGGCCGTGGTGCCCACGGTCGGGTCGAAGGAGTTCATCGCGTGGCTGCCCACGCTGCTCGGGCTCGGCGCAGGCGACGTCGTCGTCCACCCCGAGGCCGCCTACCCCACCTATGCGGTGGGCGCGCTGCTGGCCGGGGCGGAGGCCGTGGCCGCGGACGACCTCGACGCGCTGGCGCCCGAGGTGCGTGAGCGGGTGCGCCTCGTGTGGACCAACTCGCCGGCCAACCCCACCGGCGCCGTGCTGGACGCGGCGGCGCTGCGCCGCACGGTCGACGCCGCCCGTGCCGTGGGCGCCGTGGTGTGCGGGGACGAGTGCTACGCCGAGCTCGGCTGGGACGCGTGGGACGGGGCCGTCGTGCCCTGCATCCTGTCCGACGAGGTCTCCGGCGGCGACCTGACGGGCCTGCTGAGCGTCTACTCGCTGTCCAAGCAGTCCAACCTCGCCGGCTACCGCGCCGCGTTCGCCGCGGGGGATCCGGAGCTCGTGGCGACCCTGGTCAACACCCGCAAGCACGCGGGCATGATCGTGCCCGCCCCGGTGCAGCACGCGATGGCCGTGGCCCTGGCCGACGACGCGCACGTCGCGGAGCAGAAGGACCGCTACCGCCGCCGTCGGGACGCGCTGCGCACCGCGCTGGAGGCCTCCGGCCACACGGTGGACCACTCCGAGGCGGGGCTGTACCTGTGGACCCGGCGGGCGGACCTGGACCCGGCCGACGCCACGGCGCAGGACTCGTGGGATCTGCTGGGCGACCTGGCGGACCTGGGCATCATCGCCGGGCCCGGCGTGTTCTACGGCGGCGACGGCTACGTCCGCGTCGCGATCACCGCCACGGACGAGGCGGTCGCCCGGGCCGCGGCGAGACTCACCGCCCGCGGGCCGCGGACCGGCTGAGCCGGGGCCGCGGGCCGTCGTCGGGGGAAACGACCGCGCGCCCCGGGCCGGTCCTTGATAGTTTGGAGCAGAGTCGTCCCTGTGTGGGCGCGCCCACATCGGCGCGCGAACCCGGGCCATCGAGAAGAGAAGACGAGGGAGCACACCCGTGACCCATCACGAGTCCGTCCGGCTGACCGTCGGCGAGCAGAGCCTGGACCTGGGCGTCGAGTACGCCACAGAGGGCAACAACGGCATCAACATCGCCCCGCTCCTGAAGGAGACCGGCGACGTCACCTACGACCCGGGCTTCATGAACACGGCGAACGCCAAGTCGGCCGTCACGTTCATCGACGGTGACCAGGGCATCCTGCGCTACCGCGGCTACGCCATCGAGGACCTCGCCGAGCACTCCTCCTTCATGGAGGTGGCCTACCTGCTGATCTACGGCGAGCTGCCCGAGTCCAAGGAGACCCTGGAGGCCTGGGAGACCAACATCCTGCGCCACAACATGGTGCACGAGGACCTCAAGCTGTTCTTCAACGGCTTCCCGCGGGACGCGCACCCCATGCCGGTGCTGTCCTCCTCCGTGTCCGGGCTGTCCACGTTCTACCCGGACTCCCTGGACCCGCACGACCCGGAGCAGGTCCACATCTCCACCGTGCGTCTGCTGGGCAAGCTGCCGGTGCTGGCCTCCTACGCGTTCAAGAAGTCGCTGGGCCAGCCGTTCATGTACCCGCACAACTCGCTGAACTACGTGGAGAACTTCCTCCGCCTGTGCTTCGGCGTGCCGGCCGAGGAATACGACATCGACCCGGACGTGGTCAAGGCCCTCGACCTGCTGCTCATGCTGCACGCCGACCACGAGCAGAACGCCTCCACCTCCACGGTGCGCCTGGTCGGCTCCACCCAGGCCAACCTGTTCGCCTCGGTGTCCGCCGGCATCAACGCCCTCTACGGCCCGCTGCACGGCGGCGCCAACGAGGCCGTGCTGAACATGCTCCGGAAGATCAAGTCGGAGGGCATCACGCCCGAGGACTTCATGGAGAAGGTGAAGAACAAGGAGGACGGCGTCCGCCTGATGGGCTTCGGCCACCGCGTGTACAAGAACTATGACCCGCGGGCCAAGATCATCAAGAAGACCGCCGAGGACATCCTGGGCAAGATGGGCGGCAACGACGAGCTGCTCGAGATCGCCCAGCGCCTCGAGGAGAAGGCCCTCGCCGACGACTACTTCGTGGAGCGCAAGCTCTACCCGAACGTCGACTTCTACACCGGCGTGATCTACAAGGCCATGGGCTTCCCGGAGAAGATGTTCACCGTCCTCTTCGCCCTGGGCCGCCTGCCCGGCTGGATCGCCCAGTGGCGCGAGCTCATGGAGGACCCGGCCACCAAGATCGGCCGCCCGCGCCAGATCTACGTGGGCGAGCAGCTGCGCCAGTACCCGCAGCGCTGACCCGGGGGCGCTGACCCTGCGTTGGGGGGCGGTTTCGGGTGGTATTCCGACGGAATACCACCCGAAACCGCCCCCAATGCGTTCGCCGGAGCGTGCTCACGTCGAGGCGGAGGGGCCGAGGCGGCGTCGGACCACCGCGACGACGCCACGGAAGTCCTCGCGCCCATCCGCCCAGGTGACGCGGAGCGTCGTCCAGCCGCGCGCCTGGCCGTAGCGGTCCCGGCGGGCGTCGCGCGCCTGCTGCTCCCGCGTGCGGTGCCCCGCACCGTCGTACTGCAGGGCCAGGCCCACGTGACGGTAGGCCAGGTCGGCCACGGGGGAGAAGGGGTCCCCGGGCTCGAGCGCGGCCTGCAGCTCCGGCTCCGGCAGCCCGCCGGCCACGAGGGCGAGGCGCAGGCGGGTCTCGGGCGGCGAGTCCGCCCCGACGCGAACGGAATCCAGCGCCTCCCGGGCGGCCGGGCGGCCATGGAAGCGTCCGGACGCGCGCAGCGCGGACCGCAGCGCGGCGATCGTGGTGGCCGGATCCGTCCGGCCCGCGGGCGTCCACGGGTGCCTGACGGCGTGGTCGCCGGCGGCCACGAGGTCCTCGAACGTCCACGGGGGCGTCAGGGAGCACAGGTCCAGCCAGGTGCGATCGACGGTGGTGACGCGCAGGCCGTGCACGTGCGTGACGAACTCGGGCGCCAGCGGCCTGCGGTGGTCCATCAGCCCGGCCCGCCGGACGCGTCGTGTCCCCCGAGCCACGGTGAGGTGCACCGGCGGGTCGGCCTCGAGCTCGCCCGTCGCCGGGTCGCGCCGCCGCCAGGCTCGCGCGGGCATCGGCAGGCCGTGCAGGTGGGCCGCGGTCTCGTGGGAGAGGACGGCATCCGGGCGCCGGCGCAGAAGCGCGGCGAGGTGATCGGGGGAGAAGCCGTGCCCGGGCTCGGTCAGGCCCAGGTCGGCCCAGCCCGTGCCAGGACGTGCCCGCTGCCGGTGGAAGCCCTGCCCGACCCGCTCCAGGTCCGACCGGCGGGCGCGGTCGGGCGGCAGCCCCAGTCGGGCCAGGTCCGTGGCCAACAGCACGGCGGGCTGGTCGGGCGGCAGAGGAGTCACGACGCGCGGCATGCACCCATCGGACGACGCCGGCGGGGCGCCCGGGGCGCGCTGGCCGCGGCACGGGGACGACGCGCGGGGCGAGCGCCGCTGTGCAGGAGCCGACGGCCCGCGCCGCGTGCCGCCGTCGTCGTCTTCCCGCCCCCGGGCCGCCGGGGAGTTCCGGGGGCGATACTGGGCGTTATCCCGGCGGGATACCACCGGAAATCGCCCCCCAACGCGGCGGAAAACGCGGGGAGGAACGGGGG
>NZ_LR732370.1:1362028-1385132 GCF_902506395.1 Micrococcus sp. 116 | reverse complement strand
GGAACGGGGGAGGGGAGGGCCGGGTGTGCCGGGTCAGTTCGCGTGCAGCGCCGCGTTCAGTTCGACGGTCCGGCCGGCGCGGGGGAGGGCCTCGACCCCGCCCGTGGTGGAGTTGCGGCGGAACAGCAGGTTCGGCACGCCGGAGAGGTCCACGGCCTTCACGGTCCGCGCCGCCTCGCCGTCCTGCAGCACGATCACGCGCGTGCCTGCGGTGACGTACAGACCGGCCTCGACCACGCAGTCGTCGCCGACGGAGATGCCCACGCCGGAGTTCGCGCCGAGCAGCACGTGCTCGCCGATCACGATCCGCTGGGTGCCGCCGCCGGAGAGCGTGCCCATGATGGACGCGCCGCCTCCGACGTCGGACCCGTCGCCCACCACGACTCCGGCCGAGATCCGGCCCTCCACCATCGAATGCCCCAGGGTGCCCGCGTTGAAGTTCACGAAGCCCTCGTGCATCACGGTCGTCCCCTCGGCCAGGTGGGCGCCCAGGCGCACCCGGTCCGCGTCGCCGATGCGCACCCCGGAGGGCACGACGTAGTCCGTCATGCGCGGGAACTTGTCCACGCCGTACACCTGCACGGCGCCGCGGGCACGCAGCCTCGCCCGCGTCAGCTCGAAGTCCGCGACCGCGCAGGGTCCGTGGTTCGTCCACACCACGTTGGTGAGCAGCCCGAAGACGCCGTCGAGGTTGAGCTCGTTCGGCCGCACCAGGCGGTGCGAGAGCACGTGCAGGCGCAGCCACGCGTCCGCGGTGGAGGCCGGGGCGGCGTCCAGGTCGACCTCCAGCTCGACGACGGCCTGCGTGGTCCCGCGGTCCGCGTCGTCCGCGGCGAGGGCGCGCAGGGTGTCGCGCAGCGAGGCGTCCGCAGCGGAGAGCGGACCGGCCACGGGCGCGGGGAACCACACGTCCAGGACGGCGCCGTCGGCGGCCGTGGTGGCCAGGCCGTGGCCGGAGACGAGACGGGGGGAGGGCTGCTGTGCAGCGGTCTGGGTCATGCGCCTCAGCCTAATGAGCGGCCGGGGCACGCTGCAGGGCGGCGAGAGGCCCGTCCGTAGACTGGACACATGAGTCTCACCCCCGTGCCCCTGCCCGACCTCGCCGATCCGGACCTCGACGTCGCGGCGCTCACCGCCATCCTGCTGGACGTGCGCTCCGTCTCGGGGGAGGAGGGGCCGCTGGCCGACGCCGTCGAGCAGGCCCTGCGCGCCCTCGGCGGCCTCGAGGTGCGGCGGTTCGGGGACGCCGTCGTCGCCCGCACCGCTCTGGGGCGGCCGACCCGCGTGATCCTCGCCGGGCACCTGGACACGGTGCCCCTGCCCACCGTGCCGGGCTCGCGCGGGACCGTGCCCTCGGCGTGGGACAGGGACGTGCTGTACGGCCGCGGAGCCGTGGACATGAAGTCCGGCGTCGCCGTGCAGCTGGCCCTGGCCGGCCGCTTCGGCCGCGCGGACGGCCCGACCCCCGTGCACGACGTCACGTGGGTGTTCTACGACCACGAAGAGGTCTCCTCGGACCTCTCGGGCCTCGCCCGCGTGGCCCGCCAGGCCCCCGAGCTGCTGGAGGGCGACTTCGCGGTGCTGCTCGAGCCGACCGACGGCGTCGTGGAGGGCGGCTGCAACGGCACGTGCCGGTACCGCGTCACCTTCTCCGGTGTCGCGGCGCACTCGGGCCGCGCCTGGCGCGGCGACAACGCGATCCACAAGCTGGCCCCCGTGCTCACCGCCCTGGCGGCGTACGAGCCGGCCACGGTCACGGTGGAGGGCCTGGAGTACCGGGAGGGGCTGCACGCGATCCGCGTGGCCGGCGGCGTCGCGGGCAACGTCATCCCGGACGAGGCGTCCGTGGACCTGAACTACCGGTTCGCTCCGGACAAGACCCTCGACCAGGCCCACGCGCACGTCCGCGCGGTGCTGGAGGGGGCCGGTGTGGACTGGGACGCCCAGGTGCGGATCGACGACGCCTCGCCCGCCGCCCGCCCCGGTCTGGACCGGCCGGCCGCCGCCGCGTTCGTCGCCGCCGTCGGGGGAGAGCCCCAGCCCAAGTACGGGTGGACGGACGTGGCGCGGTTCTCCCAGCTGGGCGTGCCCGCGGTCAACTTCGGCCCCGGCGACGCCCTCCTGGCCCACACGGACGACGAGCACGTGCCCCGCGAGGCGGTCCACGCGTGCCTCGCGGCGCTCGCGGCCTGGCTGGCCGGCTGACCCGACGACGTCGGCCGCCGCCACCCGCCGGACCCGCGGGCCCGCCGCGCCCGCCGCCGGGTCAGGCCGCCGTGGCCGTGGACGCCCCGACGAGCGGGGTCGTGGGGGTGCTGGCGTCGCCGGCCGTCCGCGACGACAGCCGCCGCGAGAGCCGGGTGGCCGCCCAGGTGAGGAGGAAGTTGATCACGATGAAGATCACCGCGGCCACCACGAGGGACTGCAGGATGTTGCCGTTGCCGGAGCCGAGTTGGCGGGCGTACTGCAGGAGTTCGAAGAAGCCGATGAGGTAGCCCAGCGCCGAGTCCTTGAGGATCACCACGAACTGGCTCAGCAGTGAGGGCAGCATGGCGATGAGGGCCTGGGGCACCTCCACGAGCCGCAGGGACTGCATGCTCGTCATGCCCACCGCCGCGGCCGCCTCGCGCTGGCCGCGCGGCAGCGAGCGCACCCCGGAGCGCACCAGCTCCGCGATCACGGACCCGTTGTACAGGGTCAGCGCCGCGATCACCGCGTAGTACGGGCCGTCCTGGGGCTGGATCGCCCCGGTGCGCGCGACCTGCGCGAACAGCTGGTAGAAGAACACCATCATCACGAGCACCGGCACGGCCCGGAAGAACTCGACGACGACGGCGGCCAGCCAGCGCATCGGGCCGAACGGGGCCAGCCGCAGGAAGCCGAACACCAGGCCGAACACCACGGAGGTGACCACGGCGATGCCCGCGGACTGCAGGGTGAACTGCAGGCCCGGCAGGTAGTAGTTCCGCCACGCGTCGCCGTCGACGGCGGCCAGCCAGCGGCGGCCGGAGAGCTGGCCGGTGGCGTTCATCTGGATCAGGACGAGCACCGCCACGGTCAGGACCGCGGCGAGGGCGACGAGGTTGGCGAGGAGGATCCGCCGGCGGGCGATCGGGCCCGGGGCGTCGAAGAGGACGGAGGCCTGGGCGCTCATCGGGCCACCGCCCATTTCTCCGAGGCCCACGTGGTCAGCAGGCCGATGGGGATGACGATCAGGCAGAAGCCGATCGCGAAGGTCAGGAAGATCGCCACCATCACGTCCGGGCTGAACTCGATCATGCGCTTCATCAGGCCCGAGGCCTCCGCCACCGACGCCGCGGCGGCGACGGTGGTGTTCTTGGTCAGCGCGATCACGGTGTTGCCGAGCGGGGTGATGGCCCCGCGCAGCGCCTGGGGCAGGATCACGTGGCGGGCCGCGGGCAGGAAGCCCAGGCCGATGGAGCGGGCGGCCTCGGCCTGCCCGAGCGGGACGGTGTTGACGCCGGAGCGGATCGCCTCGCACATGAACGCCGCGTGGTAGAGCGAGAGCGCGATCACGGCGTAGATGAAGAAGTTCAGCGTGAAGTCGGACGAGAAGCTGACCTTCAGCTGCCCCCAGACGGCGAGCACGCCGAGCAGCATGATGATCGTCAGCGGGGTGTTGCGGACCACGTTGACGTAGCCGGTGCCGAGGGCGCGCAGCGAGGGGACGGGCGAGATGCGGAACAGGGCGAGCACCACGCCGAGGGCGAACGAGCCGAGGGTCGCGAGGAACGCGAGCCTGATGTTCGTCCAGAACGCGAGCGGGATGTCCGCGCCGTAGTCCGCGAGGAGCGAGGAGATCGATTCCATGTCTTCTCCGAGGGTCGGGACAGGGCTGACGGGCAGGGGAGCCGCCGGGCGGGCCGAGGGTGACGGTTCAGGTCACGCCCTCGGCCCACCCGGCGCAGGAGGCCGTCAGGCGCAGGGCTCGAACTCAGCGTCCTCGCCGGAGTTCAGCGTCTCGTCGTAGGTGTAGCCCGTGCCCTCGGTGTTGGACTCGAGGGCCTTCTTCCACTCGCCGGAGTCCTTCATCTCCTTGATCGCCTCGTTGATGTCCTCGCAGCGCTCCGAGTCCTTCGGCAGGCCGACGCCGTAGCGCTCCGTGGTGAAGGTGTTGCCGACGACCTTGAACTTGCCCTTGTTGGCGTCGGCGGCGGCCAGGCCCGCGAGGATGATGTCGTCCGTGGTCACGGCGTCCACCTGGCCGGACTCGAGGTAGGTCACGCATTCGGCGTAGCCGCCCTGCTCCACCAGGTTCACGCCGGAGGCGAACTGGTCCTTGATCTTCTGGGCCGAGGTGGAGCCGGTGACGGAGCAGAGGTTCTTCCCGTCGAGGGCCTCGGGGCCGGTGATCGCGGTGTCGTCCGCGCGGACCAGCAGGTCCTGGCCGGCCACGAAGTACGGGCCCGCGAAGGCGACGCGCTCCTTGCGGGCGTCCGTGATGGAGTACGTCGCGAAGATCATGTCGACCTCGCCGTTCTCCAGGGCGTTCTCCCGGTTCGCAGACGGGGTCTGGACCCACTCGATGTCCTGCTCGGCCACGCCGAGCTTGTCCGCCACGTAGCGGGCCACGTCCGTGTCGAAGCCGGTGGGCTGGGCCGAGCCCTCGCGGTAGCCCAGGCCCGGCTGGTCGAACTTGATGCCGATGCGCAGGCTCTCGCCGGAGCCGGACGACGTCGACTCGCCGGCCGAGGACGAGCCGGCGGCGTCGCCACCGCCGCCCTGCGAGGACGACGGCGCGCAGGCGGTGAGGGACAGCGCGGCCGCGGCGGTGACGGCGGACAGGGTCAGGAGCTTCGTGCGGAGCATGGTGCTCTCCTCTGGTTCGGTGCGGTGGGGTGCGACGGGGGACGGGGTCAGTGCGCGAGGATCTTGCCCAGGAAGTCCTGGGCACGCTCGTGTCGGGGGTTCGTGAAGAAGGTGTCGGGGTCGGTGTCCTCGAGGATGGCGCCGTCGGCCATGAAGACCACGCGGTCCCCGGCCTTGCGGGCGAAGCCCATCTCATGGGTGACCACGACCATGGTCATGCCGCCCTCGGCGAGCTGGACCATGACGTCGAGGACCTCCTGCACCATCTCGGGGTCGAGGGCGGAGGTCGGCTCGTCGAAGAGCAGGGCCTTCGGCTCCATCGCCAGGGCACGGGCGATGGCCACGCGCTGCTGCTGCCCGCCGGAGAGCTGGGCCGGCATCTTCCTCGCCTGCTGGGCCACGCCCACGCGCTCGAGCAGCTCCATGGCGTGCCGCTCGGCGTCCGCCCGGCGCTTGCCCTTCACCTTGATGGGCCCGAGGGTCACGTTCTCCAGGATCGACTTGTGCGCGAAGAGGTTGAAGGACTGGAAGACCATGCCGATCTCGGCGCGCAGCTGGGCGAGCTGTCTGCCCTCGGTGGGGAGCGGCCGCCCGTCGATCAGGATGCGGCCGCCGTCGTCGTCGATGGTCTCGAGCCGGTTGATCGTGCGGCACAGCGTCGACTTGCCGGAGCCGGACGGGCCGAGGACGATCGCCACCTGGCCGCGCGGGATCCGCAGGTCGATCTGGCGGAGGGCGTGGAAGTCGCCGAAGTGCTTGTTGACGCCCTCGAGGACGATCAGGTCATCGCCCGCGGCACCGCGACGGCGCCGCACACCGGCCTCGTCGGGGAGGTGGGCGCCGTGGGGCTGCTCAGGCGTGATCTGCGTCATGCCAGTGGAATATAGCGCACGCCACACCCGGCGCGGTGCGCCGTGCGACGCCGGCCCCGGCGGCCCGCCGGCTCGTTAGGCTGGCGCCATGGCCCCACATGAGCACCCCTCGGGCGGCGACGTCGCCGCCAAGCCCCAGCGCGTCCGCCGCGGCGGGCAGGTCCTGCGCGGGGAGGCGGCGCGCACCCCCACGTTCGACCAGCTCCTCCTCGACGGCCGGCGGCCCGGCGACGCCGCACGCCCCGCCGCCGACGTCGCCTCGACGACGTCCGAGGCCTGGCGTGTCCTGCGCATCCAGGCCGAGTTCGTCGAGGGCTTCGGCACCCTCGCGGGGCTGGGTCCCGCGGTCTCCGTGTTCGGCTCGGCGCGCACGCCCGAGGGCAGCGCCGAGTACGCCCTGGCCCACGAGGTCGGGACCCGCTTGGCCCGGGCCGGGTACACGGTCATCACCGGTGGGGGGCCCGGCACCATGGCGGCCGCCAACCGGGGCGCCCACGAGGCCGGTGGAGAGTCCGTGGGCCTGGGCATCGAGCTGCCGTTCGAGACCGGTCTGAACCCCTGGGTGCACGTGGGGGTGGACTTCCGCTACTTCTTCGTCCGCAAGGTCATGTTCCTCAAGTACGCGCAGGGGTTCATCGTGCTGCCCGGCGGCCTCGGCACCCTGGACGAGCTCTTCGAGGCCCTCACCCTCGTGCAGACCGGCACCGTCACCCGCTTCCCCGTGGTCCTCGTGGACCGCGGCTTCTGGGGCCCGCTCGTGGACTGGATCCGCGGCACGCTCGTGGAGCGCGGCATGATCTCGCCCGAGGACCCGGAGCTCGTCCAGCTCGTGGACACGGCGGAGGAGGCCGTCGCGTGCGTGCTCCGCTCGGCGGGGAGGGCCGACGCGTGAGCGGGCCGCAGTGGATCGTCCTCGTGGCCGTGCTCGTCGTCGTGCTGGCGGCCCTGGCCGCCGCCCTCGCGGGCCGGCTCACGCTCCGGGCCGGCGACCCGGCCGGGAGGACGCCCGGGCACCCCGTGCTGCTGCCGGAGCGGCCGCGCGCGGCGGACGTCGGCCTGCTGCGGCTGGCCGTCGCGGTGCCCGGCTACCAGCGGGACCAGGTGGACGCCGTCCTGCTGCGGCTGCGGGACGCCCTCGCGGAGCGTGAGGACGAGGCGACCGCACTGCGGGCCCGGGTGGCCGAGCTCGAGGCCGCCGACCCGTCCCGGAGCGATCCGGCGGGGCGCGCCTGAGTCGCGGGCCGGGCTCGGTGCGGGCCATCGTTTGGCGCGAGCACGCGGAATCCGCGATAATGGTGATGTGACCGGCCTCGCGCACGCCCGCGTGCGGGGGCGCCGGAGGCGTCCGGACAGCGCCCGCTCCCGCGGTCGCCGGACGCCGTGACGGGAACATCATCCAGAAGGGAAGTCGCAATGGCCGCCATGAAGCCCCGCACCGGGGACGGTCCCATGGAAGTGACCAAGGAGGGGCGCAGCCTGATCATGCGCGTGCCGATCGACGGCGGCGGCCGTCTCGTGCTGGAGATCAACGCGGACGAGGCCCGCGAGCTCAAGGAGTGCCTCGAGGGCGTCATCCAGGCCTGAGCCCGGACCCCTTCGACGCGGACGCCCCGCGCACCGTCACGGTGCGCGGGGCGTCCGCGTCCCCGGCGACGCCGCGGATCAGCGGCGCACCGCGATCAGCACGCCCGTGCCGGAGGGGACGACGGCGGACAGCCAGTGCTCGTCCTCCCGGATGAGGCGGTCCACCGCCCGGGCGGACACGGTGGACTCGTCGCGCACGGCGGGCCGGGGAACGCGGTCCCCGTCGAGGGCGTCCACCACGACGAGCACGCCGCCGGGGGCGAGCACGCGCGCGGCCTGCTCGACGTCGAACTGACGCGCGGCCGGGTCCCCGTCCACCAGGACCATCTCATAGGCGCCGCTCGTGAGCCGGGGGAGGACGAGCCGGGAGCGCCCCGTGATCATGCGGGTGCGGCTCGTGGGCAGGCGGGCCTCCGAGAACGCCTCGCGGGCCGCACGCTGGGCCTCCGCGTCCGGGTCCACGGTGGTGAGGACCGTGCGCTCGGGCAGACCGCGCATCAGGGCGAGCCCCGAGACGCCGGCGCCCGTGCCCACCTCCACGACCGCCGCGGGGGCCCGTGTGGCCGCCAGCACCGTCAACAGGGCCGCCGTCCCCTCGCTCACCGGCGGCACGTCCAGCTCGGCGGCGCGCTCGCGGGCGCGCAGGACGACGTCGTCCTCGGTGGCCCGGCTCTCCGACCAGGCCCAGGACGCGTGCTTGTCGGTGGGCTGGGGCTGCAGGGCGCTCATGGCTGACTCCGGGACGACGACGGCGGGACCTCGCCCGCGGCACGGGCGACGCGGGCCAGTGTACGGGCCGGCACGCGGCCGGGACCCAGTGTTCTCCCAGGAGGCGGGCCGATGATGGGACACGGCACGAACCGGCTCCCGCCGTGCGGGAGGCCGTTCGCCGGACCGAGGACGCGAGGACCGAGGAGGTGGCCGCATGGGACGTCGACACACCCAGCGCCACATGGACGCCTACCTCGAGGGCTCCCTCCCCGCCGCGTCCCGGGCGCGCATCGCCCGCCACCTGGACCGCTGCCCCGAGTGCCGCGCCACCGTCCAGGCCCGGGCCCGCGTGCTCGACGCCGCCCGCACGGTGCACCAGCGTCCGGCCGGCGCCGTCGTCGCCCCGGTGCTGCGCGCCCGCGGCGTCTCCGGCCGCCTGGTGGTGGGGCTGCTGACCTTCGTCGTCCTGCTCGGCGGGCTGTTCACCGCGGTCTGGGTGGCCGGCGCGCCCCGCACCACGGCCCAGCGCACGGCCCCGACGGACACCGTCGCCCTGCCGGCGGCCGGGACCGCGTCGACGGACCGGCGCGGCACCGTCGCGGAGCTGCGGGGTCAGGGCTGGACGGTGCCCTCCCTCGTGGGGGCCGGACTGGAGCCGCTCACCGTGGACACCACCCAGACGGCCGAGGACGTGGAGGTCGTCGTCGGCTGGGGCCGGGACGAGCCGACCGTGACCGTCCGCGAGTGCCGACCCCGGATCGAGGGAGCCACCCCGGAGGGCTGTGCCTCGACCGCGCCCCTGAGCACGGGGGCACAGGAGCGTCGGCTGGCCGGCGGCGGCGTCTACCGGATCGTCCCGGCGGGGGAGCAGGACGGCTGGACGGCCGAGCTGACCACGCCCCAGGCCGCCTACCGCGTGGAGGCCAGCCTGCCGGACGAGCGCGCCGACGCGGTCCTCACCCACCTGCTGGTCTCCGAGCGGGCACGGGTGCTCGAGCTGGGCGGCGGCGACGCCGTCGAGGAACGCCTCGAGCGAGGCCTCGAACGCATCGCGGACGCCGTGCCGCGCCCCCGCGGCTGAGCCGCCCCGCCCCCGCGGCTCCGGGCTGTGGGGCGGTGCCGCTCTAGTAGAGTTGGGAGGGTGTTTGGTATCAACGGCGGCGAGTTCATCATCTTGGCGGTGCTCGCGATCGTCATCCTCGGGCCGGAGAAGCTCCCCGAGTACACGCGCGCCTTCACCGACTGGCTGCGCGTCATGCGCGACAAGGCCGAGGGTGCCAAGGCGCAGTTCAAGGAGGAGACCGGCACGGACTTCGACGAGGTGGACTGGCGCAAGTACGACCCCCGCCAGTACGACCCGCGCCGCATCATCCGCGACGCGCTCCGCGAGCCTGCCGGCGGCTCGTCCACGCCCGCGTCCCGGGCGGCGCAGGCGACGGGCGTCAGCGCCGAGGACGTGCACGGCGGCCTCACCCGCCAGGACCTGGCGGACATGGATCCGCGCACGCTCTTCCGCCGCCCCGCCGGGGCCGGCAGCACCGCCGCCGCGGAGTCCGGTGCCGCCGCACAGACCCGGTCGACCGCGCCCGCCGCCGGGGCGGCCGCCGTGGGCGGCGCCGCCGCAGCCCTGATGGCCTCCGGCCGCGCCGAGGCCCTCGCCGAGGAGCGTCCTGCCGCCGTGGAGACCGCACCGGACCCCCTCGAGCTGCTCGGGCTGGCACCCGCCCCCTTCGACGTCGACGCGACCTGACGCCGTCGCGCGCGTCGGGTGCCCCGGCCGGGGCGCCGGCACCCGAGGTCAGCGCGGGGTGAACGGCAGCGGCCGCCCGGCCAGCCCGCGCGGCCGCACGGCCAGCCGCTGCGCGATCTCCGCCAGCGCCCGGCCCGCGGGGCTCTCCGGCGCGGACACCACCACGGGGTCGCCGGCGTCGCCGCCCGCCCGCAGCGCCGGGTCCAGGGGAACGGTGCCCAGCAGCGGCACCTGGGTGCCCAGCACCCCGGACAGCCGCTCCGCCACCTCGGCGCCACCGCCGGTTCCGAACACATCCAGGACGGTGCCGTCCGGCAGGGTCATCGGCCCCATGTTCTCCACGACCCCGGCCACGGTCTGGCCCGTCTGCTCCGCCAGCTGACCGGCGCGCGCGGCCACCTGCGCGGCGGCGTGCTGCGGCGTGGTCACCACGAGCAGCTCCGAGGCGGGCAGCAGCTGCGCCGTCGAGATCGCGATGTCCCCGGTGCCCGGGGGCAGGTCCACGAGCAGGACGTCCAGGTCGCCCCAGTGCACATCCGTGACGAACTGCTCGAGCGCGCGGTGCAGCATCGGCCCGCGCCAGGCCACCGGCCGGTCCGCGTCGAGGAACATGCCGATCGAGATGACCTTCACGTCCCGCACCACGGGGGGCAGGATCATCCGGTCCAGCTTCGTCGGGGTGCCGGTCACGCCCAGGAGCCCGGGGATGGAGTAGCCGTGCACGTCCGCGTCGATCAGGCCGACGGCGAGCCCGCGCGCGGCGAGCGCGACCGCGAGGTTGGCCGTGACCGAGGACTTGCCCACGCCGCCCTTGCCCGAGGCCACCGCGAGGACGCGCGTGAGCGTCCCCTCCCCGAACGGGTTCGTCGGCCGAGTCGCGCGCAGGGCGTCCTGCAGCGCCAGGCGGCGCTCGGGCTCCATGACCCCGACGCGAACGTCCACGGATTCACAGCCGGGCACGACGGCGACGGCGGCGGCCACGTCCGTCTGGATCGTCCCGCGCAGGGGGCACGCGGCGATCGTGAGCAGGACCGCGACCTCGACGACGCCCGGGGCGGTCTCCACGACCGACTCCACCATGCCGAGGTCGGTGATCGGGCGGCGGATCTCGGGGTCCTGGACCGTGGCGAGCCGTTCCAGCACCCGGCGCTCGAGGTCGGTGCGGACCTCGGGCACGGGCAGGCCCAGGGCGCTCATCGGCCGCCCCCGTCCACCGGGCCCGCACCGTCGGCGGGACCGGCCGCCGGACCGGACCCCCCGGCCTCGCGGGCCTCCTGGGCCGCGAGGGTGGCGAGCGTGGTGGTCGTGGGCTCGGCGCCGGCGTCGCCGCGCCGCGCATCCCGGCCGCGGCCCTTGGTCTTCTTGTTCTTGCGGGGCTGGGCCTCGGCGCCCGGGAGGCCGGCGCGCAGCTCCTCCCGGATCTCCTCCCGGATCTCCTCCCGGATCTCCTCCCGCAGCTCGGCGCGCAGCGCCTCGCGGAGGTCGTCCCTGAGGTCGTCCTGGACGCCGCGCAGCTCGCCGCGCACGAAGTCGCGCGTGGCGACCTCCTGGACGGCCAGCCGCAGACCGGCGATCTCGCGGGTGAGGAACTCGGTGTCGGCGAGGTTGCGCTCGGCGCGGTCACGGTCCTCGCGCAGCGCGACCCTGTCCCGGTCGTCCTGGCGGTTCTGCGCCAGCAGGAGCAGGGGTGCGGCGTAGGACGCCTGGAGGGAGAGCATGAGCGTGAGCGCGGTGAAGCCGAGCTCGGCGGAGTCGAACCGCCACTCCATCGGGCCGAACGTGTTCCAGCCCAGCCAGGCGGCGCAGAACAGCGTCATCCAGACGAGGAACTGCGGGGTGCCCATGAAGCGGGCGATGCCCTCGGTGGCCTCGCCGAAGGCGTCCGGGTTCGGGGCCAGCCGGGGCACGCGGCGCCCGCTGGCGCTCAGCGGGGTGTCCAGGCCGGTGCCGCGGCCCGGGCGCAGGTCTCGCGCGGTCTGGGTCATGCTCACACCTCCGGTGTCGTGCGGCGGCGGGCCGCGGGGGTCAGGTTGCGGGGCGGGTCTCGGCGTCGTCGAGGTCCATGGCCCGCCAGTCGTCGGGCAGGATGTGGTCGAGCAGGTCGTCCACGCTCACGGCCCCGACGACGCGGTCCTGCTCGTTCACCACGGGGATGCACGTGAGGTTGTAGGTCGCGAGCTCGCGGGTCACATGGGCGATGGGGGCGAGGTCCGAGACGGGCTCGAGGTCCTTGTCCATGATGTTGCCGATCGCCTCCGGCGGCGGGTACCGCAGCAGGCGCTGGAAGTGGACGACGCCGAGGAACCGGCCCGTCGGCGTCTCCAGGGGCGGCCGGGCCACGATCACGAGCGAGGCCAGCGCGGGGGAGATCTCCTGCTGTCGGATGGTCGCCATGGCCTCGGCCACGGTGGCCTCCGGGGGGAGGATGACCGGCACGGGGGTCATGAGCGAGCCCGCGGTGCCCTCCTCGTACTCGAGCAGGCGCCGGACGTCCTCGGCGTCCTCCGGCTCCATGCGTTCGAGCAGCAGCTCCTGCTGGGAGTCGGGCAGCTCGTGGAGCAGGTCCGCCGCGTCGTCCGGGTCCATCTCCTCCAGGACGTCGGCGGCGCGGTCGATGTCCAGCTGGGAGAGGATCTGCACCTGGTCGTCGTCGGGCAGCTCCTGGAGCACGTCCGCGAGGCGTTCGTCCTGCAGCTCGCTGGCGACCTCGACGCGGCGCTTCTCCGACATGTCGTGGAGCATGTCCGCCAGGTCGGCGGGCTTGAGGTCCTCGTGCGCGGCGAGGAAGCTCGTGGCCCCCTGCGGGTCGGCCTGCGCCGTCCAGCGGGCCTCGTCCCAGTTCAGCAGGAGGTGCTCGCCCCGCTGGGCGCGGCCGAAGGGGCCGCGGCCGACGATGCGGCGCACGTACAGGTCCGAGACCAGCCAGTCGCCGTTGCGCTGCTGCTCCAGCCCGATGTCCTCCAGGAAGGCCTCGCCCGACCCGTCGGAGAGGCGCACCTTCCGGTCGAAGAGGTCGGCGGCCACCATCTGCTCGGCGCCACGGCGGGAGAACCGGCGCAGGTTGATCAGCCCGGTCGTGATGATCCGGCCCGAGTCCATGGACGTCACCCGCGTCATCGGGACGAAGACGCGCTTCTTGCCGGGGACCTCGATCACGAGGCCGGTGGCGAACGGGGCTGCGGCGGGGCCGCGGTCCAGCACGACGACGTCGCGCAGCCGTCCCAGGCGGTCGCCGAGGGGGTCGAAGACGTCCAGGCCCAGCAGGCGGGCCACGAAGATCTTGGGGGAGCTCACCGACCCAGCCTACGGCGTGCCGGGCCGCGGCTCCGTGTCCGCGGACGGCGGACCGCCGCCCGCCCGGGCGCCGGGCCGGGCACAATGGGTCCATGTCGTTCATGATGTCCAACCCTCAGCCCGGCGCCGAGCAGGGCCTGCCCCGCGGAGAGCTGCTGGCCACCTACGCCACCTACGCGCAGGCGCGCGAGCAGGTGGACCGCCTCGCCGCCACGGACTTCCCCGTGAGCGCCGTGTCGATCGTGGGCAAGGACCTGCGGGTCGTGGAGCGGGTGCGCGGCCGGCTGAACTACGCCCAGGTGGCGTTGTCCGCGGGAGTGCGCGGCGTGTTCTTCGGTGGACTGATCGGCGTGTTCCTCTACCTGCTGGCCCCCGAGGCCGGCCCGGGGCAGATCCTCACCTCCATGCTGCTGGGCCTGGCGGTGTGGCTGATCTTCGGCGTGATCGGCTTCGCGATGCGTCGGGGCCAGCACGGCTTCGCGTCCTCGCAGGCCGTCGTGCCCACGGCCTTCGACCTCGTGGTCGCGTTCGACCACGCCGCCCGCGCCCGCCAGGAGCTGGGCCTGGGCGGTGCCGCGGCCCCGACGCCGCAGCCGGCCCCGCAGCCGGCGCCCGCCCCCGCCGCGGAGGAGGCCGGGGGCGGGTCCGTGCAGGCCACCCCGGCCGCCGCGCCGTCGTCGGGCGGGTCCCACGCGGCGCCGGCCCCCGGCGGAGCCAAGGCGTCGGCCCGGCCCACTCCGGAGGCGGACACCGCGCCCACCGGCCTGGACCGCTCCTACGGCGTGACCCTGCCCCCGGAGGAGGTCGCCAAGCTCATCGAGGCGCGCGGCGGCCACCCGCCCCGGCCCCAGGACGAACCGCGCGGCTGAGCCCCGTCAGAGGGACCAGGACTCGAGTCGCCGGAGCATGTCGCGCTTCTTGCTCGCATGACCGTGCATCCGGCCCAGGATGTCGCCGAGGACGGTGACGGCGCGGTCGATGTACGGGCCCTTGTTCAGCATCGCGGCCTCGGCCCGCTGCGCCATCGCGGCGTCCGTGATCTCCGCCCGTGAGGGCAGGCCGGTCTTGGCGAGGGACTCGAGGACCTGGGTGGCCCAGATCGCGGGCACGTGCGCGGCCTCGCACAGCCACAGGATCTCCTCCTGCAGCTCGGCCATGCGTTCGAAGCCGGCCTCCACCGCCAGGTCGCCGCGGGCGATCATCACCCCGACGTCCCGCCAGCGCATCGCCTCGAGCAGCATCCGCGGCAGCTGACGGAAGGCCTCCACCGTCTCGATCTTCAGCGTGATGTCCACGTCCGGCGCGTCCTCGGCCTCGAGCGCATCGATCAGCTGGGCCACGTCCTCGGCCGAGCGGACGAAGGACATGTTCACCATGTCCGCGTGGCGGGCCGCGAACGGGATGTGGGCGAGGTCCTCGTCCGTGAGGGCCGGGATGGCCAGGTGCGTGTCCGGGAAGTTCACGCCCTTCTCCGCCTTGAGCTTCGCCCCGCGCGGGCCGGCCTGGGTCACCTCGAGGGTGATCTCGTCGTCGGACACCGCCGTGATCCGCGCGCCGATCCGTCCGTCGTCGAGGGAGACCCGGTCGCCGACCTCCGCGTCCGCGAACGCCTGCGCCAGGGTGAGGCCGATCCGGTAGGGCGGCGCGTCGACCGCCGGGACCGGCTCGAGCGAGCGGGTCAGCACGATCTCCTCGCCCTCGTGCACGCGCATGGACTGCTCGAGCGGGGGCAGCTGGCCCACCTCGAGCGGTCCGTGCGGCGTCGTCAGCGCCGTGCCCGTCGCCCAGTAGACCGTCTTCTCCGCCCGCACGAGCACGCCCTCGCCGTCCACCTGCTCGACCTCCAGCCTGCGGTGTGCACCCCGCGCATCGGTCAGCTCGATCTCGTCGCCGCGCTGCAGGACCGCCAGGGTCTTCCCCTCCGGGTCCGCGAGCGGCACGACGACGGCGCCGTCCGGCCGGTCCGCTGTGGCCACGGCGTCGTGGGGCCCGGCGGCGAGCCACACGCGGGAGGGCTCGGTGACGATCCCGGAGGGGTCCCGGGCGGGCTTCACCTTCACGACGCGCGGTCCCGGCTCGATGGGGCCGGTGCGCACCTTCGGCCCGGCCAGGTCCATCGCGACCAGGGGTGCGGGCCGGCCCGCACCGGCACACCGGCGGACCGCCGCGATCATGGCGGCCCACGCCTGCTCGTCGTCGTGGGCGCAGTTCACGCGCGCCAGGTCCATGCCGGCCTCGGCGATCCGGGCCACGAGCTCTGGGTCCGTGGCGGCCTCGGAGGGCATGGTCACCATGATGCGCGCGTCCCGGTCGCCGCGGGCCGGACCGAGCAGGCTCGCCGCGTTGCGGGCGAGGATGGCGCGGCCCTCGGCGGAGGTCAGGGCGTCGTCCTCGGGCGCGGGGGCGGGGTCGCCGTCGAGCGCGCGGGCGGCGGCCAGCACCGCGTCCACGTGGCCCAGCACGCCGGCCTCCATGCGGCCCAGAGAGGACAGTCCGGCGTCGCTCAGCGCCTCCTGCAGGGGCCGCAGGTCGGTGCCGCGCAGGGCGACGTAGTGCACGAGGTTCCGGGCCGAGGCCCGGTGGCGCTCCCGGACGCGGGAGATGAGGTCGGCGTGCTCCGCCTCGGCGGAGAGGAGGCGGTCGCGGAGGGCGGTGAGCTCGGTGGTCAGGTCGATACCCATGGTCCGAACCCTAGGGGCGCCCTCCGCGCCGGATCACGCCTGGAGCCGCGCCATCCAGGCCTCGATCTCGTCCGGGGTGCGGGGGAGGACCGCGGAGAGGTTCTCGGCCCCGTCCTCGGTCACGAGGATGTCGTCCTCGATGCGCACGCCGATGCCGCGGTACTCCTCGGGGACGGCCAGGTCCTCCTCCTTGAAGTACAGACCCGGCTCGATCGTGAAGACCATGCCCGGCTCGAGCACGCCGTCCAGGTAGAGCTCCCGCTTGGCCTGCGCGCAGTCGTGCACGTCGAGGCCGAGGTGGTGCGAGGTGCCGTGGGGCATCCAGCGCCGGTGGTGCTGGCCCTCGTCCGATAGCGCGACCTCGGCCGAGACCGGCAGCAGGCCCCAGCCGTCGAGGCGGTCGACGAGCACCCGCATGGCCTCGGCGTGGAGCTCGCGGAACCGGATGCCGGGGCGCACGATCGCGAAGGCGGCGTCCGCGGCGTCGAGGACCGCCTGGTAGATGCGGCGCTGCACGTCCGTGAACGTGCCGGACACGGGCAGGGTGCGGGTGATGTCCGCGGTGTAGAGGGAGTCGTCCTCGACGCCGGCGTCGAGCAGCAGCAGCTCACCCGGGCGCACGGCGCCCGTGTTGCGGATCCAGTGCAGGATCGTGGCGTTGTTGCCGGAGGCCGCGATCGTGTCGTAGCCCAGGTCGTTGCCCTCGAGGCGGGCGCGGGCGAAGAAGGCGCCCTCGACCACGCGCTCGCCGCGGTCGTGGCCCACGGCGCGCGGCAGGGCCCGCACGACGTCCTCGAAGCCCGCGATCGTGGCGGCCACCGAGGCGCGCATCCGCTCGACCTCCCACGCGTCCTTCACCAGGCGCAGCTCGGAGAGGAACTCGGCGGTCTGGGCGTCGGCCTCGGCCGCGGCGGTCAGGTCCACGCCGGCCTCGGTCCGGACGGCGGCCAGCAGCGCGTCCACGTCCTGGTCGGTCTCGGCCAGCAGCCGCACCGCGGTGCCGTCCGCGGCCACGTTCTTGGTCACGGCGGACTCGAGCTCCTCGAGCCCCGCCGTGCGCAGGCCCGTGCGGGCGGCCAGGCCGGCCAGGGTCGGACGGGGGCCGATCCAGAACTCGCCCGAGCGCGAGTCCGCGTAGAACTGCTCGGTGTCCCGGCCGGCCAGGGGACGGAAGTACAGGGTGGCGGTGTGGTCCGTGCCGTCGTCGCCGGTGCCCGGGTCCGCGGGCTCGAGCACGAGCACGGCGTCCGGCTCGTGGTCCACGCCGAGGCCCGTCAGGTGGGCGAACGCGGAGTGCGCGCGGAAGCGGTAGTCGGTGTCGTTCGAGCGGACCTTGAGGCGGCCGGCCGGCACCACGATCCGCTCGCCCGGGAAGCGCGCGGACACGGCGGCCCGCCGCCGGGCGGCGTACGGGGCCGAGGCG
The DNA here is from genome assembly GCF_902506395.1 of Micrococcus sp. 116. NCBI lineage: Bacteria > Bacillati > Actinomycetota > Actinomycetes > Micrococcales > Micrococcaceae > Micrococcus > Micrococcus sp. 116. The sequence continues at coordinate 1,367,987 of NZ_LR732370.1, read as the reverse complement.
TCGGCGTCGGGCAGGGCGTCCGACGACGGCGCCCAGTCGGAGGCCATGAAGTCGCGGAAGGCGTTCGAGGCGGGGCGCTGCGAGCGGTTGTCGACGCGCTCGGCCAGCGGCTGGGGGTTCACCGCGCCGGTGCCGTCGGCGCCCGCCTCGGGGGTGGCGGCGGGCGGTCTGGGCGGGGTGCTGTGCGGCATCGGTCATGCCCCCCATCATGGCACCGGTGGGCGCGGGCGGGTCGGGGCCGCCGCGCGCGGGTCTCGGTACCATGGCCGCCATGGCCCGCTACGACCTGCACACGCACTCGACCGAGTCCGACGGCACCGAGCCGCCGGCCGACGTGGTGCGTGCGGCGGCGCGGGCCGGGCTGGACGGCCTCGCGCTCACCGACCACGACACGACCGCCGGCTGGGCCGAGGCCGCCCACGCCGCGCGGGAGACCGGGCTGACGCTCGTGCCCGGCATGGAGATGTCCTGCACCTCCGCCGACGGCGTGAGCGTGCACGTGCTCAGCTACCTGCACGACCCCGAGGACCCCGCCCTGCTGCGGGAGGTCGGCCTGGCCCGCGACGCGCGGCTGATCCGGGCGCAGGAGATGGTGCGGCGCCTGGGCGCGGACTTCCCGATCACGTGGGAGCTGGTCCAGGAGCACGCGGCGGAGAACGCGACGATCGGCCGGCCCCACCTGGCCGACGCCCTCGTGACGATCGGGGCCGTCCCGGACCGCTCCGCGGCGTTCCGGGAGATCCTCGCCGGCCGGTCCAAGTACTACGTGCCGCACTTCGCCCCGGACCCGGCCGAGGCGGTCGCGCTCATCCGGGCCGCCGGCGGGGTGCCGGTGTTCGCGCATCCCCGGGCGCGCATGCGGGGCCGCGTGGTGGGCGACGAGGTGTTCGAGCAGATGGCCGAGGCCGGACTGGCGGGGGTCGAGGTCGAGCACCGGGACAACCCGGCGGAGGAGCGCACCTGGCTGCGCGCATTCGCGGACCGGCACGGACTGTTCGTCACCGGCTCGTCCGACTACCACGGCACCGGCAAGCCCAATCCGATCGGCGAGCACACCACGGGCGCGGAGGTGCTCGCCGAGATCGAGCGGCAGGGCACCGGCACGGCGATCATCCGCGGCTGAGCCCGGACGGCCCGGGCGACGGCGGAGGATCCGTTGCGCGAATGACCCTTCCGGCCGCCTGCACGGCGGTCGGAAGGGTCATTCGTGCAGAAGACTCCCGGGGGCCCGGAAGGGAGGGTCAGCCGTCCACGACCTCGCCGTTGCGGCGCCGCGTGCGGGAGCGGCCGCCCCGGCGACGACGGGCCTCGGCCCGGGCCTCGGCGCGCTCGGCCCGGCGGGCCTCCGTGAGCTCGACGCCGGCCACCGGCTCCGACGTCCGGGCCGCGGGGGTCTCGGAGCGCGAGGCGGTGCGCTCGCGGCCCTCGCCGCGACCACGGCCCCGGCCCTCGGCGCGCTGCTCGGCGGGTGCCTCACCACGCCCGCGGCCCGAGCGCTCGCCGCGGCCTCCGCCGCGTGCATCGTCACGGCCCTCGCCGGAGCGGCCGCCCCGGTTCCGTTCGCCACGGCCTCCGCCGCGCGCCCGGTCACGGCCCTCGCCGGAGCGCCCGCCCCGGCCTCGGCCGCCGCGCTCGCCGTCACGGGAACGGCCGCCGTCGCGACCCCGTCCGCGGCCGCCGTCGCGCTGCTTCGCCTCGGGGCCGCCGAGGTCCTCGAGCGTCTCGCCCTCGAGGCCCTCGAGCACGCGCTTGGCCTGCGGCAGACGGCCCTTCGTGCCCTTCGGGATGCCGAGGTCGGAGAACAGGTGCGGGGAGGAGGAGTAGGTCTCCACCGGCTCGGGCTGGCCGAGGCCGAGCGCCTTGTCGATCAGGGACCAGCGCGGCATGTCCTCCCAGTCCACGAGGGTCACCGCCACGCCCTTGTTGCCGGCGCGGCCCGTGCGGCCCACGCGGTGCACGTAGGTCTTCTCGTCCTCCGGCGCCTGGAAGTTGAACACGTGCGTGACGTCGTCGACGTCGATGCCGCGCGCCGCGACGTCGGTGGCCACGAGGATGTCCACCTTGCCGTTGCGGAACGCGCGCAGCGCCTGCTCGCGGGCGCCCTGGCCGAGGTCGCCGTGCAGCGCGCCGGCCGCGAAGCCGCGCGCCGTCAGCTCGTCCGCCACGCGAGCGGCCGTGCGCTTGGTGCGCGTGAAGATGATGGTCCGGCCGCGGCCCTCGGCCTGCAGGGCGCGGGCCACGAGCTCGTCCTTGTCCATGTGGTGGGCGCGGTAGACGAGCTGACGGATGTCCTTCTTCGTCAGGCCCTCGTCCTCCGGGTCCGCCGCGCGGATGTGGGTCGGCTGCGTCATGTAGCGGCGCGCCATCGCGACCACGGGACCCGGCATGGTGGCCGAGAACAGCATGGTCTGACGCACGGCCGGGACGGCGGCGAGCAGGGTCTCGACGTCGGGGAGGAAGCCGAGGTCCAGCATCTCGTCGGCCTCGTCCAGCACCACCGTGTTCACCAGGTCCAGGCGCAGGTGGCGCTGGCGCATCAGGTCGATGAGGCGGCCGGGGGTGCCGACGACGATCTCGACGCCGCGCTGCAGCTCCTCGATCTGCGGCTCGTAGGCGCGGCCGCCGTAGATGGTGGCGATGCGCAGGGGGCGCCGGGCCGCGGCGGCCGTGAGGTCGCCGGCCACCTGGACGGCGAGCTCGCGCGTCGGGGCGACGATCAGGGCCTGCGGGGCGCCCGCGGTGCCCTTGGCCTCGAGGCCGTCCCAGCCGGGCTCGCCCGGGCCGATGGCGCGCTGCAGTGCGGGGATGCCGAAGCCGAGGGTCTTGCCGGTGCCGGTCTTGGCCTGGCCGATGATGTCGTGGCCGCCGAGGGCGACCGGCAGGGTCATGGCCTGGATGGGGAAGGGATGGACGATGCCCTTGGCCTCCAGGGCCTCGACGATCGCGGGGTGCACCCCGAAGTCGGCGAAGGTCTGCTCGGGGGCCACGGGCACGGCGTCCTCGGTGACGATGTCCTCCGCGATCGCGGCGACCGTCGGGTCGAGGTCGGCGGAGGCGGGGGTGTGCTCGGAGTTCTGGGTCATGGCGACTCGCGTTCCTGGTCGGGCGTCGTCACGGCGGGCGGGAGGCCCGGCTCCGCCGTGCGCGCGGTTCAAGCGGAAGCCGATCGCGAGGCAAGCACGCGGAGCGGCCGACGGGCGGCGCCCCGTGGAACCGGGCCGGGCGCGCCGTGCGAGGCGGGCCGTGCCGGATCCGGCAGGTCATGGTGCCGTCCCGGGCGTCAGGGGCGCGGGCGGCGGGTCAGGGTGATCAGAGAGCGACCGGTCATCCTGGGTCAGCGTGAGCTGTGCGGCCAGTCTACCCCCGCGGCCGTGATCGCACCCGAGGCGCGGTCCACGCCCTCGATCCGCACGCGCACCCGGGTGCCCGCCGGGACGCTGCCCGGCACCCGCAGGCTCACGGCCGGGTCGAGCAGCCACACCTCCGTGCCGTCCTTCGCCTCGCGCACCGCGATCCCCTCGAGCTCCGCGCCGACGCGGGACTCGAGCGCCGCCGCCTCCACGAGGTCCGCCGCCGTCCGGCTGGCGGCCGAGGCCCGGCGCGACGAGTCCGCCATGAGGGCGGGCAGCGCGGGCAGGGCGCTGCGGACCCATGCGGGGGCGGGGGCGCCGATGGCATGGGCGTGGCACAGGGCCAGGACGAAGCGGTCCACGAGCCGGCGCAGCGGAGCGGTGGCGTGGGCGTAGGGGGCGGCGAGCGCGGCCTGGGCCGGTTCATCCGGCGGTGTGCGCAGGGCCGGGTCCTCGGCCTGCGCGTCGAAGGCCGTGTACCCGGCGCCGCGGAACAGCCCGGTCGCCGCGTGCAGCACCGCCAGGTGCCGCGCGTCGGCGGGGTCGAGGGAACGCAGGTAGGCGCCGTAGTCCTGGCCCTCGTCCCACGGGGCGCCCAGGGCGCGTGTGCGCTCTCGGAAGGCGGCGACGGCCTCGGCGTCCGGCGCCGGCATCGTGCGCAGGATCCCGACCCCGGCGGCCAGCATCAGCTCGGCCGCGGCCATGCCGGTCAGCAGGGAGAGCTGGGCGTTGTGCTCCTCCGCCGGCAGCGGCGCCCGGTGCACGAGCTCGTGCGCCCCGTCCTCGGTGACACGGACCTCCTGGTCCGGCAGGTTCAGGGAGGCGCCGCCGCGGGCGGCCTCCTGCGCGGCCCGCCGTCGGCCCACCTCCGGCAGCAGCGTCAGCGAGTCGCGCACCTCGGCCGGCCACCCCTCGGCGGCGGCCCGGTCCGCGTCGGTGACCCCGGGACGCGGCGTCGTCTGCGCCTGCGCCCCCGGCTGTGCGTCGAGGAAGGCCTGCACCTGCCCGTACGTCAGCTGCGCCCGGGAGCGGATGCGGGCGCGTTCGAGGCCGGTCTCGACGACGGCGCCCGCGGCGTCCAGCAGGAACGTCCAGACGAACGCCGGGCGCTCGCGGTCGGGGAGCAGGGAGGCGGCGTCCTCGCTCAGCACCTCCGGGTGCAGGGGGACCCGGCCGTCGGGCAGGTAGACGGTCTGGCCGCGGCGGCGGGCCTCGGCGTCCACGGCGCCGCCCGGGGCCACGAAGGCGGGCACGTCCGCGATCGCGTAGCGGACGAGGATGCCGTCGTCGTCGGCGGGGGTCAGGAGCAGGGCCTGATCCAGGTCCGTGGAGCCGGCGGGGTCCACGGTGACGAACGGCAGCGCCGTGCGGTCCGCGTGGTCCGGGCTCCCGGTCAGGCCCGCGTGCACCTCACGCGCGGCCGCCTCCGCCTCGGCCAGGACGGGGGCGGGGAAGGCCGGCGGCAGCTCGAGCTCCGTCCGCAGGGCGGCGAGGCGCTCGAGCAGGGCCGGGTCGGCGGGGCCGCGGAGGCCGAGGGCGTGAGGCGACATGGCGATGCTCCTGGGCAGGGGGCCGAGACGACGCACGCCCCGGCGGATCACCGGGGCGTGCGGGCGGGTCAAGAGGCGGCGAACCCGAGCGGGCCCGACTTCTTCGCGCCGATCTCCACGAAGCCGATGCGGTCGCCGGGGACGACCACCTGGCGGCCCTTGGCGTCCGCCAGGACCAGCGGGGTGCCGTCGGCGACGGCGGCGTCCACGAGGGAGCGGACCTCGTCCGCCGACTGCTCGCTGTCGATGACGACCTCGCGGCCGACGTGCTGCACACCGATGCGGATCTCCATGGGGAACCTCTTCTCTTCGTCGCGTCCTGTGCGGTCCACCGTCAGCCTACGGGACCGCTCGGCGGGGTGGACGGGCGCCCACGAGGTTCACCCGCGGGCGAAACGGGCCGGACGGCCGGGTCAGCGCGGCGCGTCGTCCGCGGAGGGCAGCGAGGCGAGGCCGCGCCAGACGAGCGCGTCCACCGTGCGGGCCATCTCGGCGGCGGCGGGGCGGGCGTCGGCGTCGAGCCGGTCCGCCCAGTGGCGGGCGGCGCCCAGGAGATAGCCGACGAGTCCGCGGGAGAGCACCTCGGCCTCGGCCTCGGCTACGGTGGTGTCCGCGCGGATGGTGCGCGCGACCTCGGAGGAGAGCAGCCGGTGGACGGCCTCGCTGCGCGTGCGCACCTCCGGGTCCGCGTCGATGCCGGAGTCGAAGATGAGGCGGTGGGTCCGCTCGGGGGAGGCCATGTACTCGAACACGGCGGCGACGGTGGCCCGCACCCGTTCGCGGTTGTCCCGGCGGGTGTCCATCGCCGCCTCGAGGAGCGCGCGCAGGCTCGCGACCTCGGCGTCCAACAGCTCGAGGAAGAGCTCGTGCTTGCTGGGGAAGTGCTGGTAGAGGACCGGCTTGGAGACCTCGGCCCGCTCGGCGATCTGCTCCATGGAGGCCCCCGCGTACCGCTCGGCGGCGAAGACCGCGCGGGCGCAGTCCAGCAGCTGGCGGCGACGCTTGTGCCGGGGCAGACGACGGCCTCGCCCGGGCTCGTCGGGCGCGGTGGCGGCGGGG
>NZ_LR732370.1:1323058-1361928 GCF_902506395.1 Micrococcus sp. 116 | reverse complement strand
CGCCTCGACCGTGCCCACGGCGGGGGCGGGGCGGCCGGGGGCCTCGATCCCGAAGACCGCCTCGAGGGCGTCCTCATAGCGGTCGAGCCGGCCCTCGGCGGCGAGCCGCTTGGCGCGCACGCTGGGCTCGTGCAGGAGCTGGTTCACCATGCGGCGCAGGGCGAACTCCACCTCCTCGGCGGCCGCCGTGCAGCCGTGGCGGGCGCGCACGCGCTCGAGCTCCCGGTCGAGCACACCGAGGGTGTGGCGGCGCAGGGCCTTGATCGCCGCGTCGGCACTGCGGCCACGCTGCGCGGCGCGGTACTCCTCGACGGCGTCGTCCACGAGCGCGCGGGCCTCCGCGACGGCGACCTGGGCCTGCTCGGGTGCGGCCAGCCGCACCGACTCGAGGGTGATGAGATCGACGTCCGGCAGGTCCGCGACCGCCGGGTCGAAGTCGCGCGAGAGGGCCAGGTCGACCACCGTGAGCGGACGCCGTCCGCCCTTGCGCAGCTCCTGGAGGCGCTCGGGGCTGATCTGGCGTTCGCCGCCGGAGGAGCCGATGATCACGTCCGCCTCGGCGACGGCGCCGGCCACGGCCTCGCCGCCGAGCGCGAGGGCCCAGCCGCCGCGGTCCGCGACGAACTGCTCCGCGCGGCCCGAGGCCGAGTGCACGCCGACGGTGGTCGCGCCCCGGTCCGCCAGCTGCGCGAGCGTGGTGCCGGCGTAGGCGCCCGTGCCGATCAGCAGGATGGTGGCCCCGGCCCAGAAGTCGCGCTGGGCCGCGGCGTCGGTGAGACCGCGCAGCTCCTCCGCGAGGTCCAGGGCGACGGAGACGACCGAGCGGCCGGCCGCGCCGAGCGCCGTGCGGGAGCCGACGTCCTTGGCCGTGCGCGTGGCGGACTCGAAGAGGCGGACGAGCGGACCCGAGGCGGTGCCGGCCTCCTGGGCCGCCGTCAGGGCGCGTCGGACCTGACCGGCGATCTCGCGCTCGCCCACCACGGCGGAGTCCAGTCCGGCGCCGACCTCGAAGAGGTGACGGGCCGTGGCGTCGGCGTCGAGTGTGCGGAACGCGGCGTGCACGTCCTCGTCGGGCAGGGAGGTGGAGGCGGCGACGGCGGACAGCAGCCCCGCGCGAGCGGCCTCGACGCCGGCCCCGTCGGCCTCGGCGTAGATCTCCACGCGGTTGCACGTGGCCAGCACGACGGCGCCCGCCGCACCGCTGCCGGGCAGGGCGGGCCCGACCCCGGTCGCGCCGGCGCTGAGGCGGGCGACCGTGTCCAGGTCCAGATCATGGTGGGAGGCGACGAGAGAGAAGACAGTCACAGCGGGCCAAGTCTAGCCCCGACCGCCCCGCCCGTCCGGGAAGGCGGACCTGACCCGGGTGCCGTCGGCCAGTGTGACGACGCTCACGGAGGACGCGGATGTGCCACCGCGACACGACCGGTGGGACACTGGGGGCATGTCCGCCCTGTCCCAGACCCCCGAGACCCCCGCGGCCGTCCCGGCACTGCCCGCCGAGCACCCGCTGCGCACCGAGGATCCGTCACGCTCGACCGTGGCCAGCCCGCTCCTCTGCGCGCTGCGCGGCCAGCGCCCCGACCGCCACCCCGTGTGGTTCATGCGGCAGGCCGGCCGTTCGCTGCCCGAGTACCGCCAGGTGCGCGAGGGGATCGGGATGCTCGACTCCTGCCTCATGCCGGACCTGGTCCGGGAGATCACGATGCAGCCGGTGCGCCGCCACGACGTCGACGCGGCGATCTTCTTCTCGGACATCGTGGTCCCCCTGCGCCTGGCGGGCGTGGACGTGGAGATCCAGCCCGGCGTGGGCCCCGTGCTCGGCCAGGCCGTCCGCACCGCCGACGACGTCGCCGCGCTGCCCGTCCTCGAGGACGCCGCCCTGGACGTCATCCGCGAGGCCGTCGCGGCCACCGTCGCCGAGCTGGGCCCGCGCCCCCTGATCGGCTTCGCCGGCGCCCCCTTCACGCTGGCGGCGTACATGGTGGAGGGCCGTCCCTCCCGCGACCACTTCGGCCCGCGACGCATGATGCACGCCGACCCCGAGACCTGGGCCGCCCTGGCCGGCTGGGCGGCCACCGTGTCCGGCCAGTTCCTGCGCGCCCAGCTCGAGTCCGGCGCCTCCGCCGCGCAGCTGTTCGACTCGTGGGCCGGTTCGCTCTCGGCGGACGACTACCTCGAGCACGTGCAGCCGCACTCGACGGCGGCCCTCGCCCATGTCGCCGACCTCGCCGGGCCCGGCGTCCCCGACGGCGCCCCGCTCCTGCACTTCGGCACGGGCACCGGAGAGTTCCTGCACCACATGCGTGACGCGGGCGCGACCGCCGTCGGCGTGGACCACCGCCTCACGCTCGCCGAGGCGCACCGCCGGCTCAGCGCGAACCCCGGCCCCGACGGACGCGGCGCCGTGCCCCTGCAGGGCAACATCGACCCGGCCCTGCTCGCCGCCCCGTGGGAGGTCCTCGAGGCCCACGTGCGCGACGTTGTCGCCTCCGGCGCCGTCGCGCCCGGCCACGTCGTCAACCTCGCCCACGGCGTGCCGCCGGAGACGGACGCGGCCGTGCTGACCCGCGTGGTCGAGCTGATCCACTCCCTGCCCGTGCCGGAGCGGGAGGGCCAGGACCCGGCACCGGGGGTCGAGACCGCCGAGCGGGAGGAGCGCGCATGAGCGGCACGGCGCTCGTGGTCGGCGGCGGCATCGCCGGCCTCGTCGCGGCCCACCGACTGTCCACGGCGGGCTGGGACGTGACCCTCGCCGAGGCCACCTCCGTGCTCGGGGGCGCGGTCTCCCCGCGCTTCCTCGACGTCCCCTCGCACGGCGAGACCGGGGCCCCCGAGACCCAGACCCTCGAACTCGACGGCGGCGCCGAGTCGTTCGCCGTCCGCGGCGCCGCCGTGCGCGCGCTCGTGGAGGAGCTCGGGCTGGGCGAGAAGATCGTCGCGCCCGAGCCCCTCGGCTCGTGGCTGCACGGTCCCGCCGGCCCCGTGCGCGCCCCGCGTCTCGGCATCGTCGGCATCCCCGGCGACCTCGACGCCGAGGACCTCGCCGCCGCCCTCACGCCGGCCGGCCTGGAGCGCGCCCGGCAGGACGCCGAGGCCCCCATGGATCGCTGGGCCGCCGCGCTCGCGGCCGGCGAGCCGGTGACCGTCGCGCAGGTCGTGGCCGACCGCCTCGGCGACGAGGTGCTCGACCGCCTCGTGGCCCCCGTCGTCGCCGGAGTCCACTCGGCCGACCCCGCGGTCGTCGAGCTGGAGCGCGTGGCCCCCGGCCTGCTCGCCGCCGCCGTGGAGCACGGCGGGCTGGCCGCGGGCGTCGCCGCGCTGCGGTCCACCGGGACCCCCGGCTCGCTCGTGGCCGGTCTGGACGGCGGCATGGTCCGCCTCACCGGCCGGCTCGTCGAGGCGCTGCGCGAGGACGGGGCCACCGTCCTGCGCGGTGTCCGGGTGGCCGCCCTGTCCCGCGTGCCCGCCACCGGCGGCTGGTGGGCCCAGATCTCGGACCGGGACGACGAGGTCGTCCGCGGGCTCGACGTGGACCGCGTCGTGCTGGCCGTGGACGGCGTCACCGCCTGGGACCTGCTGGCCCCGCTCTCGGCCGAGGCCCTGGACCCCGACGCCGGCCCCGCCCTCGGCGAGGGCATCGCGCTGGCCACGCTCGTCGTCGAGGCCGCGGGCCTGGACGACGCGCCACGCGGCACCGGAGTGCTGGTCGGCGCCGGGACGGACGTGGCCGCCAAGGCCCTGACCCACGCCACCGCCAAGTGGGCGTGGCTGCGCGAGGTCGTCGCGCGTCCGCAGGAGGACGGTGTCGCCCGCCATCCCCACCGCCACGTGCTGCGCCTGTCCTACGGCCGCCAGGGCGGCGGGCCCGAGGCCCTGGGCCACCGCAGCGCGGACGAGGAGCTGCTCGCGCAGGCGCTCGTGGACACGGCGACTCTCACCGGGGTGCCGCTGGCGGAGGAGGACGTCGTCGCCCGCACCGTCACCCGCTGGCGCCGCTCCATCCCGCCGCAGGCCGGCCCCGACCGCGCGAAGGCGGACACGCTGATCGACTGGGCACGGGACGTGCCCGGCCTCGACCTCGTGGGCAGCTGGGTGCACGGCACCGGGCTGGCCGCCGTCGTCGCCGGCGTGGACCGCACCCTCGGCGCCGACGCGCCGCCCGCGGGCTGACCTCGCCCCCAGACCACCCCTGACGCAATCGGATCTCAAGGAAGAGGACCATGACCAAGGACAGCACCACCACCCCTGCCGAGGCCGGCAAGGACTGGTTCACCACCTACACCGTGTTCGCCCGCCCACAGGGCGAGCCCGGCTGGCTGGGACTGGAGGGCCGTGACGCGAAGAAGGCCGCCAAGGAGTTCGACGAGGCCGTCGCGCGGGTGGCCCAGACCGGCGTGACCGTGCGCGGCGTCTACGACGTCTCGGGCATGCGCGAGGCCGGCGACGTCATGGTGTGGATGTACGGCCAGGTGCCCGAGGACCTGCAGGCCGCCATCCGCGAGCTGCGCCGCACCCGTCTGCTCGAGGGCACCACGATGGTGCTCTCGGCCATGGGCGCCGATCGCATGGCCGAGTTCAACAAGGACCACGTCCCCGCCTTCGCCATGGGCCGCAAGGCCCTGAAGTGGCTGTGCTTCTACCCGTTCGTGCGCTCGTACGATTGGTACCTGCTGGACCCGAAGGAGCGGGCCCGCATGCTCCGCGAGCACGGCCAGCTCGGCCAGGACTTCCCGCAGGTATGGGCGAACACCACCAGCGCGTTCGGCCTGAACGACTGGGAGTGGCTGCTGGGCCTCGAGGCGGACGAGCTGACGGACCTGGTGGACATGATGCGCCACCTGCGCAACAACGAGACCCGCCTGCACGTGCGCAGCGAGGTGCCGTTCTACACCGGACGCCGTCTGGAGACCGCCGAGATCGCGGAGGTGCTGGCCTGATGACCGCCGCCCCCGAGCCCCGCGCCGACGCGCCCGTCCACACCGGCCCGGACGCCGGCGTCGCCCCGGCCCTCCGGACGCCCGAGAAGGCCGCCGCCGGCGTCGACTACGACGTGTGCGGCGTGATGGCCCCCAAGGACTACGACGCCCTGCTGCTCGCCTCCTTCGGCGGGCCCGAGGGCCAGGACGACGTGATCCCGTTCCTGCGCAACGTCACGCGCGGGCGCGGCATCCCGGACGAGCGCCTCGAGGAGGTCGCCACCCACTACCGCGCCAACGGCGGCGTCAGCCCCATCAACGCGCAGAACCGCGCGCTGAAGGCGGCCATCGAGGCCGAGCTGGCCGCCCGCGGCCTGGACCTGCCCGTGTACTGGGGCAACCGCAACTGGGAGCCCTACTTCCCGGACACCCTCGAGCGGATGCACGCCGACGGGCACCGCCGCATCCTGACGGTCACCACCTCCGCGTACTCCTGCTACTCCTCGTGCCGCCAGTACCGCGAGGACATGGGCATGGCCCTGGAGCAGACCGGCCTGACCGGGAAGGTGGACCTGGACAAGACGCGCCAGTACTTCAACCACCCCGGCTTCATCGAGCCGTTCCGGGACGGCCTGCGCGCGGACCTGGCGTCGCTGCGCGCGGAGCTGGGGGACGACGCGCGGATCCACGTGCTCTTCGCGACCCACTCGATCCCCACCTCCGACGCCGCCGCGGCCGGCCCGCGCGGCCTCGCCGCAGACCTGCGCGCGCAGGCGGGGGCGGAGCCGGGCGACGAGGGTGCGGACGTGTACTCGGCGCAGCACCTCGACGTGGCCCGCGAGATCCTCGCCGGCGTGCCCGAGGCCGCGGACGTGCCGTGGTCGCTCGTGTACCAGTCGCGCTCCGGCCCGCCCTCGGTGCCGTGGCTGGAGCCGGACATCAACGACGCGATGGAGCACCTCGCGGGCGAGGGCGCCGAGACGGACGCGCAGGGGCGTGCCGTGGCGGGCTTCATCGTCGTGCCGCTGGGGTTCGTCTCGGACCACATGGAGGTGGTCTGGGACCTCGACACCGAGGCCAAGGAGACCGCCGAGGGGCTGGGCGTGGGGTTCCGTCGCAGCCCCACCCCGGGCACCGACCCGCGGTTCGTGGCCGGGCTCGTGGACATCGTGGAGGAGCGGCTGGGCCGGCGCGAGGGTCGCGCCGCGGTCGGCTGCTTCCCGGCGTGGTACGACGTGTGCCGGCCGGACTGCTGCGTCAAGGTGATGCGGGACGGCTCGACGCGGCCGACGACGTCCGCTGTCGACGCCGCCGTGCGCGGGCTGGCCGAGCACGAGGCGGGCGCCGCGGCCCCCGCCGAGGAGGCCTGAGACCGTGACCCCCCTGCGCATCGGCACCCGGGGCTCCGCCCTGGCGACCACGCAGACCACCCACGTGGCCGAGACGCTCACGGAGCGCTCCGGCCTGGCCCACGAGCTGGTGGTGATCCGCACCGAGGGCGACGTCACCACCGGCTCGCTGGCCTCGCTGGGCGGCACCGGCGTGTTCGCCTCGGCGCTGCGGGCCGCCGTGCTCGACGGCGTCGTGGACGCGGCCGTGCACTCGCTCAAGGACCTGCCGGCCGTCCAACCGGAGACCCTCGAGATCGCCGCGGTGCCGGCCCGGGCCGACCTGCGGGACGCCCTGTGCGCCCGCGACGGCCTCACCCTGGCGACCCTGCCCGAGGGCGCCCGGGTGGGCACGGGCTCGCCGCGCCGCGTGGCCCAGCTCAAGGCGCTGCGCCCGGATCTGGAGCTGGTGGACATCCGCGGCAACGTGCAGACCCGCCTGGCCCGCGTGCCCGGGCTGGAGCAGCACGACGATCACGCCCCGGCCGCCGCGGGTTCGCCCCGCGGTGACCTCGACGCCGTGATCCTGGCCTGTGCCGGGCTCGACCGGCTCGGCCTGGACCACGTGATCACCGAGCGGATCGACCCGGAGGTCATGGTGCCCGCCCCCGGGCAGGGCGCCCTGGCCGTGGAGATCCGGGCCGAGGACGAGTCCTTCCTCGGTCGGGCGCTCCTGGACCCCGAGGCGCCGGTCGGGAGGCTGCACGCCGCCCTCGAGCTGGTCGACGATCGGGACACCCACGTGGCGGTCACCGCCGAGCGGGCCCTGCTGCGCCGCCTCGAGGCCGGCTGCGCCGCGCCGATCGGGGCCGTGGCCCGCGTGAGCGACGGCGAGGCCGGCGCGCCGCGCATCGAGATGACCGCGATGGTGGCCGCCCTCGACGGCTCGCGCGTGCTGCGCCGGACCTCGTCCGTGCAGCTCGACCCGGTGCCGACCGACGTGGCCGGCGACCCGGCGGCCGGCGACGAGTGGCTCGAGGACACCCTGTTCGTGGCCGCGGAGGCACTCGGCGTGCACGTGGCCGAGCAGTTCGTGGCCGAGGGCGCCGACCTGCTGCCCGGCACGGTGCGCGGGGTGGACCGGGGCGACGGCGCCCCGCGCCCCGACGACCCGGCCTGAGATGCGCGTCCTGCTCACCCGCCAGCCGGCCCAGGCCGGCGACCTCGAGGCCGGTCTCGCCGGCACCGAGGTGGCGGGGCGGCGGCTGCGGGTCGGCTTCCTGCCGCTGACCGACTTCGCACTGCCCGACGACGACGGCCCCCTGCGCGCGCTGCTCGCGGACTGGGCGGGGGCCGACGGTGATGCGGCCGGGCCGGTGCGCTCGGACGGGTCCCGCTGGCTCGTGGTGACGAGCCCCAACACCGTGCGCGCGCTCAGGGCCGTCGGCTGGGACGGCCATGTCCCGGCGGGCGCGCGGATCGCGGTCACCGGACCGGGCACGGCACGGGTGCTGACCGAGGCGGGCTGCGACGCGGCGCCGTGGCTGCCGCCCGAGGACCGCTCCGCCGAGGGCCTGATCGCCGGACTCGCCGCCCTGCATCCCCGCGGCGCCCGCGCGTGGCTGCCCCAGTCCGATCGGGCCCGGTCCCGCCTCGCCGACGGCCTGCGCGCGGCGGGCTGGGACGTGCGGACCGGGCTCGCCTACCGGACGGTGCCGTATCCGGCGCAGGCCGGCAGGCGGCTGCTCGACGGGGCGGCGGACGAGGGCCGGGGGGACGTCGTGACGCCCGCGCGGCTGGCCGCGGTCGCGGCGGGGACCGCCGTGGTGCTCACCAGCTCGTCCGCGGCGGAGGAGTTCGTGGCCGCGGGTCTGACGCCGCTGGTGGGGGAGCGGGTGCGGCTCGTGGCGATCGGCGCGCCGACCCGGGACACATGCGCGCGGCGGGGTCTGCCCCTGCTCGGGACGGCCCCCACGCCGGATGCGGCCGGAGTGCTGGCCGTGCTGCGCGCTGCGGCCTGAGCCGCCCGTCCGCACTCGAGGCGAGGCTCAGTCGGGGCGGCCGCCGTCCGGGTCGGGCGCGTCGTCCTCCGTCGGCGCCGGGCCGGCGTCGTGCCTCTCGTCCTGCGGCACGCCGGTGGCGGCGGCCATGATGTCCACCCGCGGGCCGCGCAGGATGGCGACCGAGACGTTGGTGAAGCCCGTGTTGGCGAGCAGCTCCGAGGCCTCCTCGTCCGTCAGGTCGTACGCGTGCGCGAGCATGCGCACGTTCTCCGTGTAGAAGGCGTGCAGGCGGTCGACGCCGCGCAGGAAGCCCAGAGTGTTCCCCATGGCGGGGAGCCTACCGGGCGGGCGTGGTGGGCGGGTGGCCGGCGGGTGAACGGCCGGTGGACCGGCCCGCCGGCCGCGGGGGACGACGGGCCGTGCCGCTCAGCCCTCGGCGCGGCGGCTGCGGCGGCGGACCAGCGAGACCTCCATGGTGCGGCCCTCGGTGCGGGTGCGCAGGTACGGCTGGTCCTCCACGAGGGTGGAGAGCTTGGAGTGCCCGAAGTCGCGCGGGTCGAAGTCCACGTGGGTGCGGCTCAGGTGCTGGCCGATCAGGGACAGCGTGGCCCAGCCGTCGTCGGTGCTCGTGGCGTTGACGGCCTTGGTGAGCGCGGCCTGCAGGTCGATGCGCGGGGCGGCGTCGGCCTCGTCGTGCTCGGGCTCGGCCTCGACCGGCACCTCGGGCGGGGTCGGGTCCTCGGTGACGTCCGACGACGACGCACGGCGGCCCCGACGGCCGGCCCCGGACTTCGCCTCCGCGACCTTCCCGTCCTTGCCGGCGGCGGCGTCCCCGGCGGGGGCCTCGTCGGCAGCAGGGGCCTCGTCGGCAGCAGGGGCCTCGTCGGCAATGGGGGCCTCGGCGTCCGCGTCGGTGGCCTCGGGGGTGTCGGTGGCGTCGGTGGTCTTGGCCCCGCGACCGCGGCCTCGACCACCGCGGCGGGACCCCGAGCGGCCGGAGCCCTCGGACGCCTTGGCGTTCTCCTCCTTGGCGGGGGCGTCCTCGCCGGTCTCGTCGTCGTCGACGTCGTGGTCCGTGGCGGTGCCGAGCAGCTCGAGGTAGATGAACTGGTCCACGGCGTTGCGCAGGGAGGCGGGGGTCTTGCGGGCGCCCAGGCCGATCACGCGCTTGCCGCCCTCGCGCAGGCGGGTGGCCAGGCGCGTGAAGTCGGAGTCGGAGGAGACGAGGGCGAACGCGTCCACGTTGCCCATCCAGAGCAGGTCCATCGCGTCGATGATGAGCGCGGAGTCCGAGGAGTTCTTGCCCACGGTGTAGGCGAACTGCTGGACCGGCTGGATCGCGTGGTGGTTCAGCGCCTTCTTCCAGCCGTTGAGGTTGGTCGTGGTCCAGTCGCCGTACGCGCGCTTGATCGTGGGGGTGCCGTAGGTGGCGAGCTCCTCGAGGATCAGGGGGGCGAACTTGGGGGAGACGTTGTCGCTGTCCATCAGGACGGCGATGCGCAGGGATGCGGGGGTGGGTTCGGGCATGTGTCCCACCCTAGTCGGCGGCGGTGCGCCCGTGGCCGGCGGTGACCGGGATCGCCTCCCGCTCGCCCCGGCGGGGGCGGGGCCGCGAGGCGGCGGCCACTGTGCCGACGACCAGCCCGACGAGCGCCGGGACCACCCAGCCGAAGCCGACCGCGTAGCCGGGCAGCACCCGGCCGGCCAGGCCCGTCAGGGCGGTGACGGGCGGCGTCGTCGCGAGCGCCTCCGGCAGGGCGCCCAGCAGGTCGAAGGAGGCGGCGAGCCCCGTGCAGGCGACCACCCAGCGGGCCACCGCCGGGCGGCCCCGCACCCAGGCCCAGGCGAGGCCGAGCAGGATGACGACGACGGCGATCGGGTAGAGGAACATCAGCACCGGGACGGACCAGGCGATGATCGCCTCCAGGCCCAGGTTGGCGAGTGCGAAGGACACCACGAGGAAGAGGCTCGCCCACAGCCGGTAGGACCCGGGGAACATCTCCGCGAACATCTCGGCGCACGCCACGATCAGTCCGATGCAGGTCTTCAGGCACGCGACGAAGACGATGGCCGCGATGAGGTACGCGCCCGCCGTGCCGAAGAAGTGGCTCGCGGTGCGGGCGAGGACGTCGCCGCCGTTCGCGGCCTGTGCGAACGCGCCGTGGCTCGTGGCGCCGACGTACGCCAGCGAGGCGTAGACCACCGTCATCGCCGCGCCGCCGAGCAGCCCCGCCTTGCCCAGCTCCACCGCCATGCGGCGCGGGCCCGTCACGCCCAGGCGCCGGGCGGCGTCGACGATCACGACCGCGAAGGCGAGCGAGGCGAGCGCGTCCATCGTGGCGTAGCCGTCCAGCAGGCCCCGCACGAGCGCCCCGTCGGCGTAGGCGGGGGTCGGCGAGGGCAGGGCGCCCGTGCTCATCGGGGCCACGACGGCGGCCGCCACCAGAGCGCCGAGCAGGACCAGGAACGCCGGGGTCAGGTACCGCCCCACCCACTCCATGAGCCGGCCCGGACGGAACGCCGCGACCGCGGCGACCGCGAAGAACGCCGCCGTGAAGCCGAGCAGCCGCAGGCCGCCGTCGCCCGCCAGGGGCGCGACACCGATCTCATAGGACACCGTGGCGGTGCGGGGGATGGCGAAGAGGGGGCCGATCGTCAGGTACAGCAGGCACGTGAACGCCACGGCGAAGCGCCGGGAGACGGGCGCCGTCATCTCACGGACCGAGCGCGCCCCCGTCACCGCCGAGGCGACGATGCCCAGGACCGGCAGCCCCACCGCCGTGACGAGGAAGCCGAGCGTGGCCGGCGTGACCGCGGCGCCCGCATCCCGGCCCAGGCCGGCGGGGAAGATCAGGTTGCCCGCGCCGAAGAACAGGCCGAAGACGAGCGAGGCCAGCAGCAGGGTCTGACCGGGGCGCAGGCGCGGGGGCATCACGGGCCTCTCGACGGCGGACGGGGCGCCACGACTGTACCCGGCGCGCGGTCAGCCTCCGCGCCTAGACTGGACGGGTCCCCGAACCAGGAGCGTGTGACCCCGTCATGTCCTTCCCGCTGCACCGTCCCCGGCGTCTGCGCCGGTCCGCCGCGATGCGCCGCCTCGTCGCTGAGACGCGCCTGCACCCCGCCGAGCTGATCCTGCCGGCCTTCATCAAGGAGGGCGCCGCCGAGCCCGTGCCGATCGCCTCGATGCCGGGCGTCGTGCAGCACACCGCGGACTCGCTCAAGGCCGCCGCGGCCGAGGCCGCCGAGCTGGGCCTGGGCGGCATCATGCTGTTCGGCGTGCCGACCACGCGCGACGCCGTCGGCAGCGCCGCCCTGGACCCGGACGGCGTCCTGAACCGGGCCATCCGGGACGTGAAGGCGGAGGTGGGGGACGGGCTCGTCGTGATGTCCGACCTGTGCCTGGACGAGTTCACCGACCACGGCCACTGCGGCGTGCTCACCGCCGAGGGCACCGTGGACAACGACGCGACGCTGGAGATCTACGCCCGGATGGGCGTCGCGCAGGCCGAGGCCGGTGCGGACGTGCTCGGCCCCTCCGGGATGATGGACGGCCAGGTCCGCGTGATCCGGGAGGCCCTCGAGGGCGCCGGCCACCACGAGACCGCGATCCTCGCCTACGCCGCGAAGTACTCCTCGGCGTTCTACGGGCCGTTCCGCGACGCCGTCGACTCCCAGCTCACGGGCGACCGCAAGACCTACCAGATGGACGCCGCCAACCGGAGCGAGGCCCTGCTCGAGGTCGCCCTCGACCTCGAGGAGGGCGCGGACATGGTGATGGTCAAGCCCGCGATGAGCTACCTGGACATCGTGCGCGACGTGGCGGACATGGCGGACGTGCCCGTCTCCGCGTACCAGATCTCGGGGGAGTACGCGATGATCGAGGCCGCCGCCGCGCACGGCTGGATCGACCGGAAGGCCTCGATCGTCGAGTCCGTGCTCTCCATCCGGCGCGCCGGCGCCGACTCCGTGCTCACCTACTGGGCGGCCGAGCTCGGCCGCTGGATGAAGGAGGGGTCCCTGTGACCGCGTCCCAGCCGACCACCAACGCCGCCGCCTTCGCCGCGGCCCAGGCCGTCATCCCCGGCGGCGTCGACTCACCCGTGCGCGCCTTCGGCTCGGTGGGCGGCACGCCCCGGTTCATGGCCGGCGCACGCGGCCCGTACCTGACCGACGTCGAGGGCAACGAGTACGTGGACCTGGTCTGCTCGTGGGGCCCCATGCTGCTGGGCCACCAGCACCCCGAGGTCGTCGAGGCCGTGCACGCCGCCGTGGACCGCGGCCTCGGCTTCGGCACCTCCACGCTGGAGGAGACCGCGCTGGCCGAGCTGATCGCCTCCAAGGTCCCGGTCGAGCGCGTGCGCTTCGTGTCCACCGGCACCGAGGCCACCATGACGGCCCTGCGCCTGGCCCGCGGCGTGACCGGCCGCAACCTGATCGTGAAGTTCGCCGGCTGCTACCACGGCCACTCGGACGGCCTGCTGGCCGCGGCCGGCTCGGGCGTGGCGACCGCCGCCCTGCCCGGCTCCGCGGGCGTCACCGAGGCCGCCGCCTCCGAGACCCTCGTGGTGGACTACAACGACCGCGCCGCCGTCGAGGCCGTGTTCGCCGAGCACGGTGAGCGCATCGCCGCGCTCATCACGGAGGCCGTGCCCTGCAACATGGGCGTCGTGGAGCCCGCCGAGGGCTTCAACGCGTTCCTGCGCGAGATCACCCGCCGCCACGGCGCGCTGCTGATCTGGGACGAGGTGCTCACCGGCTTCCGCGCCACCGCCACGGGCGGCTGGGGCCTGTCCGGACAGCCCGAGGGCTGGACCCCGGACATCTGGTGCTTCGGCAAGGTGATCGGCGGCGGCATGCCCGCGGCCGCCCTGGGCGGCTCCGCCGAGATCATGGACCACCTGGCCCCGCTCGGCCCCGTGTACCAGGCCGGCACCCTCTCCGGGAATCCGGTGGCCATGGCCGCCGGCCACGCCACGCTCTCCCGCGCCGACGAGGCCGTCTACGCGGCCGTGACGCGCGCCTCGGACGCCGTGCGCGAGGGCCTCGTGGCCGCGCTCGACGCCGAGGGCGTGGACCACTCGATCCAGCGGGCCGGCACCCTGTTCTCCCTGGCGTTCGGCACCTCCGGCACCGGCGTGCGGGACTACCGGGACGCCCAGGGCCAGGAGGTCTTCCGCTACGCCCCGTTCTTCCAGTCGATGCTGGCCTCCGGCGTGTACCTGCCGCCGTCCGTGTTCGAGGCCTGGTTCGTCTCCGCCGCCCACGACGACGCGGCGGTCACCCGGGTGCTCGACGCGCTGCCGGCCGCGGCGAAAGCGGCCGCGGCGGCGACGCCCCAGGGCTGAGACCCGGGTGCGGGTCGGGGCCGGGCGCTCAGCGCTCGGCCTCGACCGGCCAGTGGCGCGAGACGGTGGCCTGCGGGTCCTTGCGTCGCAGGTACTGCTCGAAGCTCTCCGCCTGCTCGGCCTTCCAGCGGACCTGCCGCTCGTGCAGGTCCGTCGGCGCCACGCGCAGCTGCTCGTACCGGGCGGCCAGGGCGTCGGCCACCTGGACGGCGGCGAGGGCGTCCGCCGCGGAGGTGTGCGCGTTCTCCAGGGTCACCCCGTAGTGCTCGGACACCGCGGAGAGCGTGCGCTTGCCCTTGCGGAACCGGTCCACCTGCTTGTCCAGCACGAACGGGTCGATCACGGGGCGGGCCTCGAGCGGCGTCAGCCCGTGGCGGCGCGCCTCCCGGTCCATCACCGTGAAGTCGTACACGCCGTTGAAGGCCACCACGGGGATGCCCGCGGCGAACAGGTCCCGCAGGGTCTCGGTGATCTCCGCGACGCCCTGCGCGGCGGGCATGCCCTCCGCCTGCGCCCGCTCCGTGGTGACGCCGTGGACCTCGGCCGCCTCGGCGGGGATGGGCACGCCCGGGTCCACGAGCCACTCGGCCGACGACGCGGCGCGGCCGTGCTCGTCCACCATCACCAGGGTGGCGGTCACGATCAGCGCGGTGCGCGGATCACGTCCGGTGGTCTCGAGGTCGAAGCCGGCGCGGATGCTCTCATGCCAAGTCACGCGCCTCACGCTACCCGGACCGGCGGACACGACAGGATGGGGTCGTGACCGATCACCCTGTGCTCCCCGGCGCTCGCCACCGCGACGACGGACCGCTCACCCTCGGCGAGGGGCTCGAGGCGCTCGCCCGTCTGGTCCCGCCCGGACGCGCCGTCAGCTACGGGGGGCTGGCCGGCCTGCTGGGGGTCGGCGGTCCGCGGCACGCCGGCCGGGCGATGGCCGAATCGAGCCCCGGCACGCCGTGGTGGCGCGTGGTCCGGGCCGACGGCTCGCTGCCTCCGGAGCTGGCCGCGCGGGCCGCCGTCGAGCACGAACGGGAGGCCACGCCCCGCACCCCGGCCGGGCGCGTGGACCTGCGCCGGGCCCGCTGGGAGCCCGACGACGGCGCCGCGCGGGCGATCCGTGCGATCGCCGACCGTATCGTGTCCGGGCCCGGTGCGAGGATGAGGCCATGACCAGGGAACACGGGGTGGACCCCTTCGACGACGACGCGGCGGCGCCGGAACGGGCCGCCCGGCTGGTGCGCACGGCCGCCGCGCCCGAGGACCGGATCACGCTCACGGACGAGCAGGAGGCGATCGCCTCGCTCGCCCCCGGGCACGGCGCCGTGCTCGTGCTGGGCGCCCCCGGCACGGGGCGCACCACCGTGGCGGTCGAGTACGCGGCCCGCCGGATCGAGGAGGGGCTGGACCCCGAGTCCCTCCTGCTGCTGGCCCCGAGCCGGGACGCGGCGGCGCGGCTGCGCGACGCCCTGACCCGCCGGCTCGCCGCCGCCGGTCGAGGCACCCGCGCCGTCACTCCCGTGCGGACCTGGTCCTCCTACGCGTTCGACCTGCTGCGCCGCGCCCGCGTCACGGGACCGCTGAGGCATCTGGAGGTCGCCCCCCGGCTGCTCACCGGTGCCGAGCAGGACACGGTCATCGCCGAGCTGCTCGAGGGCTACGCCGCCGGCCTCGCCGCCGCGCCGGACTGGCCGGCCGACGTCGCCCCCGCCGTGGAGGCGCGGGGATTCCGCCGCGAGGTCCGCGAGCTCGTGGACCGCATGAGCGAGCTCGGCCTCGAGCCGGGCCGCCTGCAGGAGCTCGGCACCGCCCACGGGCGCCCCGAGTGGGAGGCCGCGGCCGTGCTGCTGCAGGACTACCGGGACCGGATCGACCTGGGCATGGCCGAGGCGTTCGACGCCGCCGGGCTGCTGTCCGCCGCCGTCCGCGTGCTCACCGAGCGGCATCCCGAGGACCCGGAGCGCGACGCCGCGGCGCAGGCGTTCGTGGCGGCGGAGCGGGACCGCCTGGCCGTGCTCGTGGTCGAGGACCTCCACGAGGCCACCCCCGCCGTGCACGACCTGCTCACCGTGCTCGGACGCGGGCGGGACGTGCTGCTCACCGCGTCGCCGGACACCACCGTGGAGGGCTTCCGCGGCGCCCGGCCCGACCTCCTCGCCCGGTACCCCGGGGTCCTCGACCCCGATCCCGTGCCGGGGGCCGCCCCGCCCGCGTCCCCGGACGGGCGCGTCCGGGTGCTGACGCGCGGGCACCGCATGCGCGCCGAGGTCCAGGACGCCTACCTGCGCGTGGCCCGCCGGGTCCGCCAGCGCACCGCCGGCGTCGAACGGACCCGGACCGAGACCGTCCCGGCGGACGGTGACGGCGCCGTCCGCGCGCACGTCGTGCCCACCCGCGCCCACGAGGACCAGCTCGTCCTCGAACGGGTGCTGCGGGTCCACCACGAGGACGGGGTGCCCCTGGACCGGATCCTCGTGGTCGCCCGCTCCGGCTCCCGTGTGGCCGCGCTCGCCCGCCACCTGGAGGCCGAGGGCGTCCCCGTGCTGCGCGACGCCGCCGGGCTCGTGCTGAAGGAGGAGCCCGCCGTCGCGCCCCTGCTCACGCTGGTGGACGCGGCGGGGGCGCTCGCGGAGGATCCGGAGGCCCGGGTCGAGGACGTGCTCGACCCGGACGAGGTCGTGGGACTGCTCACCGGCCGGTACGGGATGGCCAGCGCGCTGCACGTGCGGCGGCTGCGCCAGGACCTGCTGGCCGCCGAGCGGGGCCGGGGCGGCCGGCGCACCTCGGACGCGCTGCTCGCCGCGGCCCTGCTGGACCCGAGCCTGGCCGGCCCCGAGCACGAGCGGCACCGCGCCCTGCGCCGCGTCCACTGGATGCTCCGGGACGGCCTGGAGGCCGCCCGCGCCCCCTCGGCCTCGCCCGAGACCGTGCTGTGGGCGCTGTGGTCCGCCTCGGGTCGGGCCGAGCGGTGGCGTTCGCTCGCGCTGCGGCCCGCCGAGCACGCGAACGACCGCCGCGAGTCCCGCCGGGCGGACGCGGACCTCGACGCCGTCGTCGCCCTGTTCAAGGTGGCCGAGCGCTTCGTGGACCAGTTCCCGGGCGCGTCGCCCGAGTCGTTCGCCGTCTACATGGAGTCCCAGGACCTGCCCGTGGACACCCTGGCCCGCCGTGCCGAGTCCGGTGACGCCGTGCACGTGCGCACCCCCGCCGCGGCGGCCGGCCAGGAGTGGGACACGGTGATCGTCGTGGGCCTGCAGGAGGGCGTGTGGCCGAACACCCGGCTGCGCGGCCAGCTGCTCGGCGCCACCGACCTCGTGGACCTCGTGACCCTGCCCGCGGACGCCCCGTGGCCCACGGACCACCGCACCCGGCTGCGCGAGGTCCGCCAGGACGAGCTGCGCATGCTCGCGGCCGCCGTCTCCCGGGCACGGCGCCAGGTGGTCGCCACGGCCGTGCGCTCGCCAGATGAGGGCCCCTCCGACTTCCTCGACCTGGTGGACCCGCCCGAACGGCTGCCCGCCGAGGCGCGCGACGCCGCCGGCGTCCGGCGGCTCACCGCGGTCCCCGACCCGATCACGGCGCCCGCGCTCGTCGGCCGGCTGCGCCGCGTCCTGGAGGCCGGGGACGAGGCGGACGCGGCCGACGGGGCGACACCCCGGGCGGCGGCGGCCGCCGGCCTGGCGGCCCTCGCCGAGGACGGCGTGACCGTCGCGGACCCCCGACGCTGGTGGGGCCTGCTGCCGCTGTCCACCGAGGCCGCGCTCGTCGACCCGAAGCACGAGGTCGTCGCGCTCTCGCCCTCCCGCGTGGAGACGGCCCTGCGCAATCCGCTGGACTGGGTGCTGTACCACGTCGGCGCGAACGCGGGCGGAACCCTCGCCCAGTCCGTGGGCACGCTCGTGCACTCGGTGGCCGAGCACCATCCCGAGGGCATGCCCGAGGACGTGCGTGCCGAACTGGAGCGCCGCCTGCCCGAACTCGGCCTGCCGGAGGGCTGGATCACGGAGATCGAGCACGACCGGGCCCGCGGCCTGGTGGACGCCTACATCGGCTACTGGAGCATCGCCCGGGCGGCCGGGCGTCGGCCCGTGGCCCAGGAGGTGCGGCTCCTCGCGGACCTGACCTGGGGCGGGACCACCGTCCGGATCACCGGCGTCGTGGACCGGCTCGAGGCGGACGCGCAGGGCCGGCCCTTCATCGCCGACCTCAAGACCGGCCGCAGCGCGCCCACCGGTGCGGAGATGGCGCGCCAGCCCCAGCTGGCCGCCTACCAGGTGGCCGTCCGCGCCGGCGGTCTGGAGCAGGTCCGGGACGACCCCGCCACCGACCCCGCCCTGCGCGCCGCGCTCGCCGGGCTGGAGCGGCCCGCGACGCCGGCCGGCGCGGCCCTCGTCCAGCTCGGCGCCGGCACCCAGAAGACCAAGGTGCAGGACCAGCCGGCCCTCGAGGACGAGGACACCTGGGCGCTCGAGCAGGTGTTCACGGCGGCCCGCCGCACCACGGGGCCGCGCTTCCTCGCCCTCCACGAGGCCGGCGCCCGTCGGTGCGCGCTGCCCTCCGTCTGTCCGCTCTGCTCCGAAGGAAGGCAGGTCACCGAATGGCCCCGCTGACCGGCGATCCCGCCGCCCCGATCGATCGCCCGCGCGTCGAGGACGCGGTCCACTCCCCGGGGGACATCGCGGCGCGGCTGCGGCTGCCCCCGCCCACGCAGGAGCAGGCCGAGGTGGTCACCGCCCCGCTCACTCCGCGCCTGGTGCTGGCCGGCGCCGGCTCCGGCAAGACCGCCACCATGGCCGACCGCGTGGTCTGGCTCGTGGCCAACGGGCTCGTGCGCCCGGACGAGGTCCTCGGCGTCACGTTCACCCGGAAGGCGGCCGGTGAGCTCGCCGAGCGGATCAACGGGCGCGTGGACGCCCTGCTGCGCTCCGGCCTCGAGATCCCCGGCTTCGACGGGGAGCCCGAGGACCTGGGCCGCGCCTCGGTGTCCACGTACCACTCCTACGCCGGCGCGCTCGTCAGGGACCACGGTCTGCGGATCGGCGTGGAACCGGAGGCGCGGCTGCTCGGGGGCGCGGAGGCCCACCGGCTCATGGGCGCCGTCGTGCGTTCGCATCCGGTGGTCGCGGACACCCTCGGCGTGGCCCCGTCCCGGCTCATCACGCAGGCGTTGCGGCTGGCCGGGGACATGGCCGAGCACCTGGTGACCGCGGACGAGGTGCGCGGGTTCCTCGCCCGGCTGGCCGAGCAGGGGAGCGCCCTGCCGCTGCCCCCGCGCGCCAAGACCCCCTCGAAGGAGATCCAGGAGTTCCTGACCGGTCTGGCGGACCGCGCCCTCATGGCGGACCTCGTGGCCCGCTACGACGAGGTCAAGCGCGAGCAGGACGTCATGGACTTCGGTGACCTGCTGCGCCACGCGGCGCGCATCGCCGTCGAGGTGCCGGCGGCCGGCGAGCAGGAGCGCGCGCGGTTCCCCGTGGTGCTGCTGGACGAGTTCCAGGACACCTCCCACGCCCAGATGCGGATCTTCGCCGGGCTGTTCGGCCCGCGCGGCGCCGAGGACGACGCGCTCGGGCTGGGGCACTGCGTCACCGCGGTGGGCGACCCCCACCAGTCGATCTACGGCTTCCGCGGCGCCTCCGCCGGGCAGCTCTTCGCCTTCCCGCACGCCTTCCCCCGGCTGGAGACCGGCCCCGGCGGCGCTCCGCGGCGTGTGAACGCGGACGTCTCGCACCTGACGATCGCGTGGCGCAACGAGGAGTCGATCCTGGCGGTCGCCAACGCTGTCGCCGCACCGCTGAACGCCCACGCCGCCGCGACGGGCGGCGCGCCGGTGAAGGTGCGCACCCTGCGGCCCCGGCCGGGCGCGGGGGAGGGCGTCGTCCGGGTGGACCGGTTCGTCACCGCGGAGAAGGAGGCCGCCGACGTCGTCGCCCGCCTCGGCGCCCTCACCGGGGCCGGGCCCGGGGGGACCACCCCGAGCCGCGCCGTCCTGTGCCGCACCCGCGCCCAGTTCGGCCCCGTGCTGGACGCGCTCGACGCCGCCGGCCTGCCCTACGAGGTGCTCGGGCTCTCCGGGCTGCTGGCGCTGCCGGAGGTCGCCGAGGTGCTCGCCGTCCTCCACGTGCTGGCCGACCCCACGCGCAGCGACCAGCTCGTCCGCCTGCTCACCGGCCCGCGCTGGCGCATCGGCGTGGCCGACCTCGAGGTGCTGCAGGAGCGCGCCCGGTTCGTCTCGCGGCTGCGGGCCCGGCGGGCCGGCGGTGGGCGGGAGGACCCCGCCGGGGACGCCCCGGACCCGGCCCGGGACGTGAGCCCCGAGGAGGACGCCGACGCCGCCGCCCTGCTGGAGGCCCTCGACTCCCTGCCCGGGGAGGGGACGGACTGGGTCGGCTCGCGCGGCCGCGGCTTCTCACCCGAGGGCCTGGCCCGACTGAGGGCCGTCAACGCCGAGCTGCGCCGGCTCTCTACGCGCACCGGGGAGGACCCGGCCGACCTCATCGCGGAGGTGATCCGTGAGACGGGGCTGGACGTCGAGGTGGCCCTGCGGCCCGGCGTCTCCGCGGCCGCGGCCCGGCGGCACCTGAACGCGTTCCAGGACGCGGCCCGCGACTTCGGCGCCGGCACCACGGCGACGGACCTGACGGCGTTCCTGGCCTGGACGGAGTCCGTCCTCGAGCACGAGGACGGCCTCGGCGTCGAGAACGCCGAACCCACCCCCGGCCTGGTCCAGGTGCTCACCGCGCACGCCTCGAAGGGGCTCGAGTGGGACGTCGTCGCGGTCCCCGGCCTGCAGGAGGGCACGTTCCCGTCCACGCGGGCGGACCGCTGGACCAGCCCCGGGGCCGGCGCGCTGCCGTGGCCCCTGCGCGGGGACCGCGCGTCGCTGCCGCAGTGGGACGGCTCGTGGGCCCAGGACCAGCGGGACTGGGTCCAGTCGGCCGGCACCAAGTACAGCTCCAAGGCGGCCCAGGAGGGCAACCCGGACCCCTATGCCGTGGCCGTGGCCGCCCACGCCGAGCGCGAGGAGCGGCGCCTGGCCTACGTCGCGTACACGCGCGCGCGATCGGCCCTGTGGCTGAGCACCTCCCTGTTCAAGGGAGTCAACAAGGAGCCCCTGCCGGCCTCGGCCTTCCTCGAGGAGGTGGCCGGTCTGGCGGGGGAGGTGCCCGGCGTCGCGCTCGGCCCCGCCCCCGCCGAGGACGACCTGCCCGAGGCCAACCCCGCCGCGGCCCGGACGCTGGTCGCCCGCTGGCCCTTCGACCCGCTCGACGGCCCGGAGGCCTTCGTCGCCGACCCGGAGGACCCCGAGGACGAGGAACGCTGGCAGCCGCTGCCGCACCGCTCCCGGGCCCGCCGGCACGGGGTGGAGGCGGCCGCCGCGGCCGTGCACGCCGCGGACCCGGCGGCGCTCGGGGACGACCCGGAGCTGGCCCGCCAGGTGGACTGGGTGCTGCTGCGCCGCCGGGACGTCGCCGGGACGGGCGGGGAGACCGCCCTGCCCGAGCACGTCTCCGTGTCCCTCTACGGCGAGCTCGCCGCCGACCCGCAGGCCGTGGCCGAGCAGCTGCGCCGGCCCCTGCCCCGGCCGCCCGCGCACGCGGCGCGACGCGGCACGGCGTTCCACGCGTGGCTCGAGGAGCGCTTCGGGGCCACCGGCATGCTGGACATCGACTCGGCCGAGGACGCCGCGGACCTGTGGGTCGACGAGGCCCTCGACCTCGGCCCGATGCAGGAGTGGTTCCGCTCCTCGCGCTGGGCGGAGCGCACCCCGGCCTTCGTCGAGGCCCCGGTCGAGACGACGGTCGGCGGGATCACGCTGCGCGGCCGGGTCGACGCGATCTACCGCTCCGGCGGCGACCCCCGCCTGCCCTTCGACCCCGAGGCCGACTGGGAGCTCGTCGACTGGAAGACCGGCGCCGTGCCGCGGGGCCGCGACCTCGAGCTCAAGTCGCTGCAGCTGGCCGTCTACCGGCTCGCCTGGTCACGGCTGCACGGGATCCCGCTGGAACGGATCGGGGCCAGCTTCGTGTACGTGGCCCACGGGCAGGAGCGCTCCTTCCCGGACCTGCCGGGGGAGGAGGAGCTCGAGCGTCACATCACGGACGCCCTGGCCCGCCGTTGATCGGCCGCACCACCTCGGCGGCGGGCAGCGGGCCCGTCTCCGGGTCCGCGGTCCTCGCGGCCGCGGCCTCCCGGGCGTCCTCCGCCGCATCCCGGGCGTCCTCGGCGGCGTCGGCGGCCGCGTCGGCCTCCGCCTGGCGCGCGGCCGCCTCCTGCGCGGCGCGCACGTCGCCCGCGAGCTCGGCCAGCATGGCCTCCGCCTCGGCGACCATCCCCTCGTCGTGCCGGTCCAGGCCCCGCGTGAGCCACTGGGCGAGGGCGAACTCGGCGAGCAGCGCCGCACGGCGCATCAGGTGGGCGTCGCCGTCGTCGGCGGCCCCCGCGTCGGCGCGCCGGGCCGCGTAGGCGTCGAGGACGCGGTCGGCCAGGTCCGGGTCCGTGGCGGCGGCCAGCCAGGCGACGTCGCCGGCCGGGTCGCCCACGTGCAGGTCCGTCCAGCCCGTCACGCCCACCACGCGGCCGCGCTCGAGGAGCAGGTTGTCCTCGTGCAGGTCACCGTGCACAGGCACCGGGGTGAACCGCCACAGGGCCTCCTCCTCCATGGCCTCCTCCCAGCGGCGCAGCAGCAGGGGCGGCACGCGGCCGGAGGTGGCCGCCTGGTCGAGGGCGTGGAGGTGACGCTGCCGGATCTGCTCCGCCGTGTAGGAGGGCAGGTCCGCGTGGTCCACGACATCCGAGGACAGCGTGTGGATCGCGGCCAGCACACGGCCCACGTCCTGCACCGCGGGCTCGCCGAGCCGGGCCAGCTCATCCAGGGTGACGGGACGCCCGGGCATGTCCTGGTAGACGAAGGTGCGCAGCCCCTCGAGCCGCACCGCGCCCGCCACGGAGGGCGTGCGGAACGGCAGGCCGGCGCGCACCGCCGGGGTCAGGCCCGCCAGCACCTGCAGCTCCGTCTCGAGACGGATGCCCGCCTCCGGGGTGCGGGGCGAGCGGACCCGCCACCGCTGGCCCTCACCGTCCACGACGACGGCGGTCGAGAAGTCCGCGGGGTCGTCCGGGCTCGCCTCCACGGAGACGGGGGCGAGGCCGGGGACGGCCGCGGCGGCCAGGGCTGCGAGACGAAGGGGCTGACGATCCACCCCTCCAGCCTAGGCGCGGAACGCCCTCCCCCGTCGTCGGGCGCACCGGAGACGGGTCGCTAGCCTGGACGCATGGCCTCCTGCCCCCCGTCGTCGTCCGACCCCACCGCCGCACCACCCCTGGCCCTGCCGCTGGCCCGCGAGGAGCTGGACCGCGGTGCCGTGGCCCGCCTCGACCCGGGCCACCTGGCGGCGTCCTGGGCGCGCGAGGGAACGGAGGTCCTGTGGCTGCAGGGTGGCCGCGCACCCGTCGCGGACGGCCGGCTCGTCTTCACCGCGCCCTCCGGTCCCGTGCCGGCCGAGGCCGCGTATCTGGGCCGCGGCACCGCGGCGGACCGGGGCCCGCACGGGCGGGAGCGCGCGGTGGTCTCCGTCGCCGTCGAGCCGCCGGCGGCCCTGCCGGAGGACGCGGCCACCGCGCTCGCGGACGCCGTGTGGGTCGGCCTCCGCGATGCGGCCGCCGCCCTCAGCGACGCGGACACCGGGCTGTTCGTGGCCGCCGTCGCGAACGCCAACTGGCACGCCACCCACCGCTTCTGCGCGTTCTGCGGCGGCGTCACGGACGTCGAGGCGGCCGGCTGGGTGCGTCGCTGCCGCGACTGCTCCCGGGAGCAGTTCCCGCGCACGGACCCGGCGGTGATCGTGGCCGTCATCGACCCGGCCGGGCGGATCCTGCTGGGCCGCAACGCGGCGTGGCCCGAGGGGCTGTACTCCTGCCTGGCCGGGTTCGTGGAGCCGGGGGAGTCCCTGGAGCACGCGGTGGTCCGGGAGATCGCGGAGGAGTCCGGGGTCACGGTGACGCAGCCGCGCTACCGCGGCTCCCAGCCGTGGCCGTTCCCGCGCTCGCTCATGCTCGGGTTCACCGCGCTGGCACCGGCCGGCGCCGAGCCGGTTCCGGACGGCGAGGAGATCCTCTCCGTGCGCTGGTTCGAGCGGGAGGAGCTCGCGCGTCTGGCCCGCGAGGGCGACGTCACCCTGCCCGGGGCCGTGTCCATCGCGCGGGCGCTCATCGAGGATTGGTACGGTGGGACGCTGCCCGATGCGCAGACCCTGATCACCTAGGAGGACTCGTCCCGCATGAGCACTCCCGACGAGATCCTCCGCGGCCTCGACCCGGAGCAGCGCCGGGCCGCCACGGCCCTGCACGGGCCCGTCTGCATCCTGGCCGGCGCCGGCACCGGCAAGACCCGCGCCATCACGCACCGCATCGCCTACGGCGTCGCCTCCGGCGTCTTCGACCCGCACCGCACCCTCGCCCTGACCTTCACGGCGCGTGCGGCCGCGGAGATGCGCACCCGCCTGCGCGACCTCGGCGTGGCCGGCGTCCAGGCCCGCACCTTCCACTCCGCTGCCCTGCGCCAGCTGCAGTACTTCTGGCCCCAGGCCGTGGGCGGCCCCATGCCCTCGCTGATCGAGAACAAGGTGCGCCTGCTCACCGAGGTCGCCCAGCGCATGCGGATGACCGTGGACCGGGCCGGACTGCGCGACCTCGCCGGCGAGATCGAATGGGCCAAGGTCTCCCTGCACGCCCCCGAGGGCTACGCCGAGGCCGCGAAGGAGCGGGAGATGCCCGCCGGCTGGACCGCCACCACCGTCGCCCGTCTCTACACCGGCTACGAGGAGGCCAAGACAGCCCGGAACATGATCGACTTCGAGGACGTGCTGCTGATCCTCGTGGGGATCCTGTCCACCGAGCCGCAGATCGCGGCCACGATCCGGGACCAGTACCGCGTGTTCGTGGTGGACGAGTACCAGGACGTCTCGCCGCTGCAGCACCGCCTGCTCGACCTCTGGCTCGGCGACCGCGGCGACCTGTGCGTCGTCGGCGACGCCTCCCAGACGATCTACTCGTTCACGGGCGCGACCTCCCGCTTCCTCACCGACTTCCGTGAGCGGTACCCCGCGGCCACGGTGGTCCGGCTCGTGCGCGACTACCGGTCCAGCCCGCAGATCGTGGAGGCGGCCAACCGCCTGCTGGCGGACCGCACCAAGGCGGGGGAGCGGGACCGCACGATGCCGCGCTGGCCCGACCCCCTCGAGCTCGTCTCCCAGCGGCCGGCCGGCCCCGACCTCGTGTTCGCGGAGTGCACCGACGACGAGGCCGAGGCCGGCTGGGTCGCCGACCGGATCGCGGCGCTGATCGACGACGGCGTGCCCGCCTCCGAGATCGCCGTCCTGTTCCGCACCAACGGCCAGTCCCAGGCCTTCGAGACGGCGCTGTCCTCGGCGGGGATCGGCTACCAGCTGCGCGGCGGCGAGCGGTTCTTCTCCCGGCGCGAGGTGCGCGACGGGATCCTGCAGCTGCGGGCGGCCGCCCGCGCGGCCCAGGACCTGACGGGCGACGACGTCACGGACCGGGTGCGGGACGTGCTCTCCTCGCTCGGCTACTCCGCCGAACCGCCGTCGGCCACCGGCGCG
Organism: Micrococcus sp. 116; assembly: GCF_902506395.1. NCBI lineage: Bacteria > Bacillati > Actinomycetota > Actinomycetes > Micrococcales > Micrococcaceae > Micrococcus > Micrococcus sp. 116. The sequence goes on along the minus strand of NZ_LR732370.1, from coordinate 1,336,715 downwards.
GCCCGTGAACGGTGGGAGTCCCTGCACGCCCTCGTCAACCTCGCCGACCAGCTCGCCACGACGCGCGGGGCCGAGTTCACGCTGACCGAGCTCGTGGCCGAGCTCGACGAGCGGGCCCAGCACCAGCACGCGCCGACGGTGCAGGGCATCACCCTGGCCTCGCTGCACTCGGCCAAGGGCCTCGAGTGGGATGCGGTGTTCCTCGTGGGCCTGTCCGAGGGGCTCATGCCGATCTCCTTCGCGGAGACCCAGGCCGAGGTGGACGAGGAACGGCGCCTGCTCTACGTGGGGATCACGCGTGCCCGCCAGCACCTGTCGCTGACGTGGACGCTCTCGCGGGGCACGGGCGGGCGCTCCACCCGGCGGCCCTCCCGGTTCCTGTGGGCCATCGACCCGACCCTCGGCGGCACCCGCGAGCACGCCCCGGCCCGCGGATCCGCGGCCGGCCCGACGGCGCCGCGGCGCCGGGGTGCGAAGGTCGCCGTGTGCCGCACGTGCGGCAAGCCCCTCGAGACGGGAGCCGAGCGCAAGGTCGGCCGCTGCCTGGACTGCCCCGCCACCTACGACGAGGCGGTGCTCGAGGAGCTGCGCGACTGGCGCACCCGCACGGCCGCCGAGATGCGGATGCCCGCGTTCGTGGTGTTCACGGACGCCACCCTCGTGGCCATCGCCGAGGCCATGCCGAGGACCCCGGCAGAGCTCCTGAAGGTGCCCGGCCTCGGCAAGGCCAAGCTGGAGAAGCACGGACCGGAGCTGCTCGAGCTGCTGCACGGCACCCCGACGGCCTGAGCCGCGGGCCCGCACCCCGTTCCGCCGGCGGCGCCGCCCCCGTCAGAACGCCCAGCCGAGCGCGTCCGGGTCGCAGGCGCAGCCGGGCCGGGGGCGGACCTTCACTCGGCGCGTGCGTCCCGTCACCCGATCGGCCCGCAGCACGCCGGGGGCCGGTCCGGTCCGCAGCGCGTCCACGGTCAGCACGGCGGCCCGCAGCGCCGCGAGCCCGTCCACCTGTCCCCGGTGCGCCGACGGGCCGGGCGCCGTCGGGGCACCGGGGACGCCCGCCGGGTCCGCGGGCCATCGGCACAGCGGGCACCCGCGCACCACGGGGGCGCACCACGGTCCGACCGTGACCGCTCTCGGCCCCACCGTGACCGGCAGCAGCGGGTGGTCGGCGGCGAGGGCGTGCGCGGCCAGGTCCGCGTCGAGCACGGACCCCACCGCCACCGTCGCCTGCCCCACGAGCACCGGCACCGGGCCGTGGTGCGCGTAGAGGCGCAGCCCGGGGGCCACATCGCCCAGCCGGCGCGCGAGCGCACCCGCCCGGGGCCGACCGAGGTCCCCGGGCAGCAGGCCGGTCCCCAGGTCCGCGGCGTCGACGGGCCGCGGATCCCACAGGGCCAGGCGCAGCGCCCCGGCCCCCGCGAGTGCGTGGGCGATCGCCGCGCCCACCGCGTCGAGGCCCGCCACATGGACGTCGGTCGGCGGGGCCCACGCCCCCGGCTCCAGCGCTGACGCGGCGGCGTCATGAGGGACGGTGGTGACGGTCTCGGCGACGGTGCGCACGGCTCTCCTCTCAGCTCGGTGCCTCCCACCCTGCCAGGGCACTCCCGGACCGCGCCGGATTGTCCACAGCCTGCTGCCCATGCCGGACAATGGCCGGATGCGCCCTGTCCCGCCCACCCCCGGCCGCCCTCCCCGTGCTGTCCCGGCCGCCCACCGCGGTCCCGCCCGCGAGAGCATCGATCTGGACTGGGAGGGCACGCCCGTGCGGCTCGTGCGCTCCACGGCCCGCACCCGCACCGTCTCGGCGGCGTGGCGCGACGGCCGCCTGCAGGTCAATGTCCCGGCCCGGCTCTCGGCCGCGCAGGAGCGCGAGTGGATCGGCCGGATGGTTGCGAAGGTGGGCGCACGCGGCGGGACGGGGCAGCCCGCGGCCGACCCGGACGGCCGCCCCGCCGACGCCCGCTCCGACGACGCGCTCCTGGCCTGGGCGGGACGGCTCTCGGCGGCGCACCTGGGCGGGCGGGCCCGTCCGGTCGCGGTCACGTGGTCGGCCCGGCAGCGCCGCCGCTGGGGCTCGTGCACGCCGGCCCGCGGCACCATCCGGCTCTCGACGCAGCTGCGCGGCATGCCGGACTGGGTGGTGGCGGCGGTGCTCGTCCACGAGCTGGCCCATCTGCTGGAGTCCGGACACGGCCCGGCCTTCCGACGCCTCGTGGACCGGTACCCGCGCTACGCCGAGGCGATGGCCTTCCTCGAGGGGGTCACCTTCGCCGAGGGCCGCGGTCGCACGGCGCCGGACCGGTGGGCGGAGGACGAGGACGCGGGCTGACACGACGGCGGGCGGCCCGCACCCGAGGTGCCGGACCGCCCGCCGCCGTCGTGCCGGGAGGGGCTCAGCCCTCGCGCGGCGCGTCGCCGAAGCCGCCCTCGAGGAGCTTGCGCAGCTCGTCGTCGAGGGACTCGGCGCTGGCGTCCGCGGCGGAGCGGCGCCCGGCGTACCCGGCGGGGTCCTCGAGGTCCTCCGCCGTGGGCTGACGCTCGGGATGGCGCCAGATCTCCTCGCGGTACTCCGTGCCGTGCTCGGCCGTGACGTGCTCCCAGAACGCGGCGGCCTCGCGCAGGCGGCGCGGGCGCAGCTCGAGGCCCACGAGGGCGGCGAAGGCCTGTTCGGCCGGGCCACCCGAGGCGCGGCGGCGGTTCATGGTCTCGCGCAGGGCGGCCGCCGACTCGAGGGGGCGCGCGGCCTCGGCGACCACCACGTCCACCCAGCCCTCCACGAGGGCGACGAGCAGCTCCAGCTGGTCCAGCGCGGCCTGCTGGGTGGCGTCCGGGGCGGCGATGAAGGACGCCCCGTCGAACACGGCCTGCAGGGAGCCGGGGTCCATCGGGTCCACCGACTGCGCGGCCCGCTCGATGCCCTCGGTGTCCAGGCGGATGCCCGCGGCGTACTGCTCGACGGCGGCGTACAGGTCCCGCTCGAGCCACGGCGAGTGCAGGAACAGGCGCATGCGTGCGGCCTCGCGCAGGGCCAGGTAGATGCGGATCTGGTCGTCCGGCACCGAGAGCCCGTCGCCGAACTCCTCGATGTTCACGGGGACGAGGGCGAGACGGTGGCCGGCGACGGGCAGGCCGATGTCCGTGCCCGAGAGCACCTCCTTGCCCAGGGCGCCCACGGCGCCGCCGAGCTGCAGGCCGAACATCGTGCCGCCCATGTTCTTCAGCATGGGCTGCAGCCCGCCGAGCAGGGAGGCGTCCATGCCCTCGGGGAGCTGGCCCGGCAGCTGCTGCTCGATGGCCGCGGACATCGCGCGGGACATCGAGACGGCCACGGGCTCGGTGAGCCGGCGCCACTGGTCCATGGTCGCCTCGACCCACTCGGCACGGGACCAGGCCACGCCGACGCTGCCGACGGGCTCGGTCTGCGTGACGCCGTCGAGCCACAGCTCGGCCAGCCGCAGCGCCTCGTCCACCTCGCGTCGCGCGAACGAGCCGACGGCCGGGTCCTCGCCGGCCACGGCCTGGCGGGCGGCCTGCTTCGCCAGAGCCCAGTTCACGGGGCCGTCCGAGCCGGAGCCGGAGCTCATCATCGCCTGGAACTGGGCCATGGCCTGCTGCATCATGGCCGGATTCAGCTGGGACGGGTCGAAGGGCACCCCGCCGGGGCCGCCCAGGCCCTCCATGGCGCGTCGGACTTCGTCCGGGTCGGGGCCCTGGCCGCCGAAGAGCTGCCGCAGCATCTCCTCCAGGGGGTCGCGGCCGTCGTCGGATCCGGGCGTGCGCGCGTCGTTGCTCATGTCTCCAGCGTATCCGCGTCGGCGCGGCGCGCCCGCCCTCCCGACGTCGCGGCGGCGCGGTTCGCCCATGGCGCACGGCGTCGCGCGGGGCAGGCGGGGGTCGCGGCCCCGCGTAGACTGGTGTGACCGTCGCCGCGCGGCCCGTGCCCGGCGGCGAGGACGGCCCGATCAGGACCCCCAGGAAAGACGGTGTCGCGTGCGCGCAGTGCCCTCGAGGACCACCCGCGCCGCCCGCGTGCCCTTCTCCGGATGGCTCGCCCTGGGCAGCGCCGGGCTGGCACTGCTGGCCCCCACCCCCTACATCCTCGAGGGCCCCTACATCCTCGAGGGCCCCGGCCCCGCCGTGGACCTGCTGGGCGAACGCGAGGGTCGACCCGTGCTGCGCGTCGAGGGCGGCGAGGCGGACCCGGGTGAGGGGACCCTGCACATGACCACCGTGATGGTCGGGGGTCCTCCCATCGGCACCACCTCCCTGCTCGACCTCGGCCGCGGCCTGACGGACCCCGCCGTGGACGTGGCCCCGCGCGAGCTGATGTATCCCACCGGCGTCACCTCCGACGAGGTCGGCGAGGCCAATTCGGCGGCCATGTCGGACTCCCAGCAGACCGCGACCGCCGCGGCCCTGCACGAGCTCGGACGCGAGGTGCCCCAGCGGCTCGTCGTGCAGCAGCTCGTGCCCGGCGGGCCCGCCGAGGGCGTCCTGCGGGCCGGGGACGAGGTGATCGCCGCCGAGGGACGGCCCGTGGCCGACCTGGAGGCCGTGCGCGCCGCCGTCGGGGCCGCGGGGCCCGACCCGGTCACGCTGACGGTCCGCCGCGACGGCGTGGAGCAGGACCTCGAGGTGCCGGTGGCGGCCGCCCCCGAGGGCGCGCCCCAGCCGTGGCAGATGGGGGCCCTGATCGAGACCGCCTACGACGTCCCGGTGGACGTCGAGCTGACCGTGCCGGACATCGGCGGACCTTCGGCGGGTCTGATGTTCGCGCTCACCGTGATCGAGCGGCTGACCCCGGGGGCGATGACGGGGGGCGCCTCGATCGCCGGAACGGGCACGATCACGGGGGACGGCGTCGTGGGTCCCATCGGCGGGATCCCGCAGAAGGTGCGCGGCGCCGCCGAGGCGGGGGCCACGACGTTCCTCGCCCCCACGGCGAACTGCGAGGAGCTGGCCGGCCGTGTGCCCGAGGGTCTGACGGTGTACCCCGTGGACACGCTGGGCCAGGCCCGCGACATCGTCGAGGCGGTGGCCCGGGGGGAGAGCCCGGCCGCCGCCCGGACGTGCGGCTGAGCCGACGCACACCAGGACCACCAGACCACCAGACCACCAGACCACCAGACCGGACGACATGTCCGGGGCGCAGCGCCCCGGACCGGAGCAGAGCCCCGCGGACGCGGGAGGGAAGAGGACAGAGCAGTGAGCTTCGGACAGGGAGGCGGCGGACCGTTCGGCGGCCCGCCCCGTGACGGCGGCGGGACCGCCGGGGGCCAGTCCGGCCCGTTCGGGGCGTTCGGCCCCTTCGGCGGCGCCCCGCGCGGCCCGGGCGACGACGGCGACCGCGGTCCTGGTGGCCCGTTCGGCGGGGGCGGGTCCTCCGCCGCGCGCGGCAGGGGCCGGCCGGGCCGGCCGAGCGCGCTCGTGCTGACCATCATCGCGGTGGCCGTGCTCGTGGGGCTGTTCGTGGTGTTCACGAACGTCTACACGGACGTGCTGTGGTTCTCGCAGCTGGGCTTCACCGAGGTCTTCTGGACCGAGGTCCTCGCCAAGGCCGCGCTGTTCCTGATCGCCGGGCTCGGGATGGCCCTCGCCGTGTGGCTGGCGATCCGCACGGCCTGGCGCCACCGTCCCGCGGACGCGTCCGCGGCCGCGCGGGACTCGCTCAGCCAGGCCCAGCGCCAGCTCGAGCCCATCCGCCGCCTGGTGTTCCTGGGTGTCCCGCTCGTGCTCGGCGTGTTCGCCGGCTCCACCGCGATGAACGGCTGGAACACGGTCCTGCTGTTCCTGAACCAGGTGCCCTACGGCCAGGCGGACCCGGAGTTCGGCCTGGACCTCATGTTCTTCATGGCCACCCTGCCGTTCCTGACGCTCATGGTCGGGTACCTGATCTCGGTGGTCCTGGTCTCCGGCATCACCGGTCTGCTCGTGCACTACCTGTACGGCGCGGTGCGCGTGGAGGAGGGCGGCAGCGTGCGGATCACCCCGGCGGCGCGCGCCCACATCGGCATCACCCTGGCCGTGTTCCTGCTGCTGCAGGGCGTCAACTTCTGGCTCAACCGCTACCGCACCACGCAGTCGCAGACCGGCAACTGGGCCGGCGCGCTCTACACGGACGTGAACGCGGTCATCCCGACGTCGGCGATCCTGGCGGTCACGGCCGTGATCGTGGCCGGCCTGTTCGTGTGGACGGTGGTCTCGGGCCGGTGGCGGCTGTCGCTGATCGGCACCGCGGTCCTGGTCATCACGGCGCTCGTGGTGGGCACGGCGTACCCCTTCATCGTGCAGGAGTACCAGGTGAAGCCGTCCGAGCGCACGCTCGAATCCCAGTACATCGAGCGGAACATCGCCATGACGCGCGAGGCGTACGGCCTGGACGACGTCGAGGTGACGAACTATGAGGGCGCCACGGACCCCGAGGCCGGGGCCCTGGCGGGCGAGGAGGCCAACACGGCCAACGTCCGTCTCATGGACCCGAACCTGATCTCCCAGACCTTCGGGCAGCTCCAGCAGTTCCGTCCGTACTACTCGTTCCCCACCACGCTGCACGTGGACCGCTACGAGGTGGACGGCCAGACGCGGGACACCATCCTGGCGGCCCGTGACGTCAACGTGGACGACATGCAGTCGTGGGTGAACCGCCACACCATCTACACGCACGGCTACGGCATGGTCGTGGCCGACGCCTCCGAGGTCGCGGCCGGCGGCCGGCCCCAGTGGCTGCTCTCCGAGATCCCGACGCGCGGGCCGCTGGCCTCCGACCAGGACTACGAGCCGCGCATCTACTTCGGGCTCAACTCGCCCTCGTACTCGGTGGTGGGTGCGCCCGAGGGCGCGCCGGCCGTCGAACGCGACCGGCCGCAGACGGCCGACTCCCAGGAGGACACGGCGTACACCTTCTCCGGCGACGGCGGCCCCTCGGTGGGCAACCTGTTCAACCGGCTCGCGTACGCGGTGAAGTTCGGCTCGCCCGAGCTGGTGCTGTCCTCGGACGTGAACGAGGCCTCGCAGATCCTCTACGACCGCGACCCGGCCGAGCGCGTCCGCAAGGTCGCGCCCTACCTGACGGTGGACACCGCCCCCTACCCGGCGATCGTCGACGGCCGCGTGCAGTGGATCGTGGACGCCTACACGACCTCGGACCAGTTCCCGTACTCCACCGCGCAGCAGCTGGGCGAGGTCACGGTGGACTCCCTGAGCCAGGGCCAGAACCCGGCGCTCCAGGGCCGGGTGAACTACATCCGCAACTCGGTGAAGGCGACGGTGGACGCGTACGACGGCTCGGTGTCTCTCTACGCGTGGGACGACCAGGATCCGCTGCTGCAGGCCTGGCAGAACGTCTACCCGTCCTCGCTGCGCCCGTACTCGGAGATGAGCGCCGGACTCCTGGACCACGTCCGCTACCCGGAGGACATGTTCAAGGTCCAGCGCGAGCTGCTCGGCCGCTACCACGTGACCGACGCGGACGACTTCTACGAGAACAACGACGCGTGGTCCGTGCCGTCGGACCCCACGCGCGAGGAGGACGTCAAGCAGCCGCCGTACTACATGACGCTGCAGATGCCCGGCCAGGACGAGCCGGCGTTCTCCCTCACCAGCAGCTACATACCGCAGATCACGGACGGTGCCCAGCAGCGCAACGTGCTCTACGGGTTCCTCTCCGCCGCCGGCGACGCCGGCACGGGGGAGGACGGCGTGAAGGCCGAGGGCTACGGGCAGCTCCGACTGCTCGAGCTGCCGCGGTCCACCACGGTGCCCGGCCCGGGCCAGGCGCAGGCCAACTTCGACTCGAACGCGGACGTCTCGCGGGAGCTGAACCTGCTGCGCCAGGGCGCGTCCGAGGTGCTCAACGGCAACATGATCACCCTGCCGGTGGCCGGCGGCATCCTCTACGTCCAGCCGGTGTACGTCCGCTCCTCGGGCGGCACCACCTACCCGACGCTGCGCAAGGTGCTCGTCTCCTTCGGCGACAAGGTCGGCTTCGCGGACACCCTCCAGGAGGCCCTGGACCAGGTGTTCGACGGGGACTCGGGCGCGGTCACCCCGGAGGAGAAGCAGGCGGAGGCGCCCGCGCCGGGCGAGGAGCCGACGGCTCCGGGCACCGTCGAGGAGGAGCTCTCGGCGGCCCTCGAGGAGGCTCAGGACGCCCTGACCCAGGGCCAGGAGCGTCTGGCCGAGGGCGACTGGGCCGGCTACGGCGAGCAGCAGAAGCGTCTCAACGAGGCCCTGAAGCGTGCCACCGCCGCCGACGACGCCCTGGGCGGCGACGCGCCTGCCCAGGAGCAGGCCCCGGCCGAGGCGAGCCCCGCGCCGTCGTCGAGCCCCAGCCCGACGCCGAGCGGCTGAGTCGGCGCCGGCGGGCCGGGCCCGCCGGACCGTCGACGACGGCCCCGGCCACGCACCGCGCGTGGTCGGGGCCGCTGTCGTCTCGGGGCAGGTGGCCGCCGCATGGCCGCCGGGTGGCGGGGTGCTGACGCCGATTTGAACTCGACGGAACAGGTGTGTATAGTTCTAGAAGTCGCCGCGGGGTGGAGCAGTTCGGTAGCTCGCCGGGCTCATAACCCGGAGGTCGCAGGTTCAAATCCTGCCCCCGCAACGAGAAGGAGAAGGCCCCCAGCATCTGCTGGGGGCCTTCTCGCATGTCCGGACCCGGTCGCCCCGGCCCGCCGGCACGGTGCCGGCGGGCGAGCCGACCGCCCTCGGGCGATCAACGCGGGGGAGCGGGAGCGTCAGCGGCTCGAGGCCCGGACCGCCTGCTGGGCCGGGGTGCGGCGGCCCGGGTCGGTGCGGCGCAGCCAGACGGCAGCGATGATCGCGATGACCGCGATGGCGCCCCAGATGCCGACGACGGCCCAGGACAGGCCCGCGAGGAGCAGCAGCGGCACGAAGGACACGGCCGCGATCTCCACGGGCACCACCGGGATGTAGGCCACGCCGAACTGCTCCATGGTCCCGGACTTCAGCTTCGGGTCCACGATGCGCAGCATGGCCACGCCCGTGGCGACGGCGCCGGTGGCCCAGCCCCACGTGAACAGCTGCTTCTCGAACCACGCGTCGGTCATGACGCGCGGCGCCACGACGATCCCCAGGAACAGGGCCAGCGCGAGGCCGATCACGAACAGGAGCAGCAGCGGCTGCCAGTAGTCCACGACCACGGTCGGGGCGATCGCGGCGATGCCGCAGACGATGAGGATGTCCGTGGCGGTGCCGGACACCGAGTTCAGCGAGCCCGGGTCGAGGAACTTCGCCGTCTTCGTGGCCTGGAACAGGACGCGGGCGATCAGGCCGAGGAGGAACGCGATCGCGAACGCGGGGATGATCAGCTGGGGTCCGTCCTCGCCCACGACGCTCGGCCACACGGACGTGATCCAGGAGACCACGCCGTGCGCGGCCGCCGCGATCATCGCGACGACGCCGACCTGGAAGGCCAGTGACTCCACCGAGGCCGCCGAGAAGGTGTGCCGGCCGATGACCGGGCGTTCCTCCACCTGGTTCAGCACCCCGGTGCGCAGCTCCTCCGGGATGGAGGTCAGGCCCGCGAACTCCCGCGCGTGGCCGCGCTGCGCGCCGATCTTGGCCTGGATGATGCCACCCACCACGCCGACGATCATGCCGACGGTGGCCGAGGTGTAGGCCAGCGAGGTGACGGTCGCATCACCGTTGGCCGCGTATGCCTGGCCCACGGCGGCCGCGGAGCCGAAGCCGCCCGCCCAGCCGGCGAACAGCAGGGCGGCGAACGAGTCGGGCGCGTCGAACAGCGGCTGCAGGAGGACCAGCGTGACGAGGGCGCCGATGGCCACCTGGGAGGCGTAGATCAGCACGCCGTAGGACGCGAACGCACCCACGGGGCGGCCGATCTTGCGGACGTCGAAGTCGTCGGTGAGCGCGATGCACACGAACACGATGACGATCAGGATCGAGCCGTACGTGCCCAGCTGGGAGCTGAACGGCAGCCAGCCCAGGCCGTTCGGGCCGAGGACCAGGCCCAGGATGCCGGCGATGACGGAGGCCGGGATCATCAGGGTCTGGAGGGGCGTGATGACGGCACGGGCCAGCGTGCCCACGGCCAGGAGCGCGCCGATGAGGCCGGCGTCGACCAGCACGGACCAGGCCGTGAACTGCTCTTGCATGGGGTTCTTCCTCTGTGCGGGGACGGGGGCGTCCCGCGGAGCGTGCCGAGGGACCCCGGGACAGTACCAAAGGAGCGCGGGGGCCGGGGCGCGTCCGGGAGGAGCACCGGGCCGGGGCGCACGAGGACGGCCCGCCGCGCCGGCGTGGGCATGAGACCCTGACCCTAGACTACGCGGCCGTGGGGAGGGGCGGGGTCAGCCGCGCGCGGTGCCGGTCTCCTCGGCGGTCCCCTCGGCCGCGTAGTCGAGGGTCAGGGTCTCATCGGCGTCGACGTCGCCCGAGGTGAGGGCGGCCTGGCCGGCGCCGCCGGCCTTGAGGGCGGCGAGGCGGGCCTCCACCTCGGTCTTCTCGCCGAGGTCCTCGAGGGACTCGAACTGGGCGTCGAGGGAGGAGGCGGCGATCTCCTGCTGGCCGCGCACGCGGGCCTCCTCGCGACGGACCTTCTCTTCGAAGCGGGAGACCTCGGAGGTCGGGTCCAGCAGGTCGATCGACTTCACGGCGTCGGCCACCGCGGACTGGGCGTGGGCGGACTTGGCGCGGGCGGTCAGCTCGTCGCGCTTGGCGACCAGCTGCTGACGCTTGACCTTCATCTGGTCCAGACCGGTCTTCAGGCGCTCCACGATCTCGCGCTGCGAGGCGATGGTCGGCTCCGCGGACTTCGCCTGGCGCTCGAAGTCCATCTGGCGCTCGATGGCCACCTTGGCGAGGTTGTCGAACTTGTCCGCCGAGGCGGTGTCACCCTTGGTGCGGAAGTCGTCGGCCTTCTGGGAGGCGGCCAGCGCCTTCTGGCCCCAGCTGCGGGACGCGTCCTGGTCCTCGCGGTAGTCGTCCTCGATCATTCGCAGGTTGCCGATCGTCTGGGCGACGGCGGCCTCGGCCTCCGCGATGTTGTTCGTGTAGTCGCGGACCATCTGGTCCAGCATCTTCTGGGGGTCCTCGGCCTTGTCCAGCATCGCGTTGATGTTGGCCTTCGCCAGCGTGCTGATGCGGCCGAAGATGGACTGCTTGACCATGGTGTCTGCCTTTCGTCGGTCTTTCACGTCAGCGCAGACCGTCGGCCTGCGTCCACCCCGTCCCGCGCGTGCGGGCCGGGCCGGCGCCCGGGGCGCCGGAGTTCATGGGGCGGCGGTCAGAAGCCGCCGCCGGAGATGTCGCCGAACCCGCCGAAGTCGCCGCCGCCGAGGCCGCCGCCGTCGAACCCGCCGAAGCCACCGCCGCCCCAGCTGCCGCTGTTCAGGATCGAGTTCATCAGGATGCCGCCGAGCAGTGCGCCGCCGAGGCCGCCGCCGAAGCTGCCGCCCACTCCGGCGCGCGGGCGTGCACCGTACATGCCGCCCACCATGCCGGGGCCGTAGCCGAAGCCCTCGACGTCCGCGCGGGCCAGCTCGCTCGCGCGCTCGGCCAGCTGGGAGGCGCGCTGCGCCTGCTGGAGGGCGGCCACGGGGTCGGTGCGGCCGAGGCTGATCGCCGAACGCAGCGTGTGGTCGGCCTCCGCGAGCCGGGTCCGGGCCTCCGAGCCCACCGCACCGCGCCGGGCGCCGATGAAGTCGGCCGTGCCGTCGATCTGCGCCTGGGCCTGGGCGATCGTGGAGGTGAGCACCTGGGAGGCCTGGCGGGCCTGCTCCCGAGCGTCGCGGACGCCGGCCAGCGGGGTGTTGAGCTGGCGGTGCGCGGCCTCGAGCTGGTGCAGCAGCTCCAGGGGGTCCGGGCGGCCGGCCGCGAGGGCTCGGCGCACCGCGTTCACAGCGTTCTTCATCCCCGCCACCGGGCCGGCCAGCTCGGGGTTCGACCCGTTGACCACGAGCGCCTCGGCCTCGGCGACGTCCTGCTCGGACTGGGCGAGGCCCGTCTGCAGGTTGCCCAGCATGGCCCGCAGGGACCCCTCGGCCTTGCCCACCGCCTCCGTGAGCGTGTCCACCTGGCTGAGCGCCTCCTCGGCGGCACGCACGGCCAGCGCCGCCGTGGAGCGGTCCTGGGCGTCCCACGCGCTCCGCGCCTTCGCGACGGCGGTCTCCACGAACTCGAGCCGCTCCCGGGCCTGCGCCGCGTTGTCCGCGACCTCGGCGAGGGCGGACTCCGCGTACTGGCCGTGCAGCGCGGCGATCGCCGACTCGGACTCCTGCACCCGGGACCGCGCCTCGGGCAGGCGGGCGTCGACGCGCTCCAGGGCCTCGGGCACCTGGTTCTCGAGGTCGCGCAGGGAGTCGAACTCCTTCTTGTGCGCCGCGAGGGCCGCACCCACGGCCTCGCTGCGCTGGATGATCTCCTTGAGCCAGGCGCGCTGCTCGGCCTCGGTGTCCGGGATCTCGTCGTCGAGCTGGTGCTGGAGCTGGAACGAGGCCCGCATGTGCTCCTTGGCCCGATCGATGTCCTCGCGGAACGTCGCCACGGACTTCTCCCCGTAGGACGCCTCGGCGAAGCCCAGCTCCTGCTCCGAGGAGCGGATGGCGTCGTCCGCGGCCACGAGCTTCGAGCCGGCCTGGGTGCGCAGCTGCTCCACGCTGAGCTCGTCGAGGGGGTCGCGGCGGACCTCCTCGGTGCGGCCCCCTTCGACCGCGCCGCCCTGCGTGCGCTTCCGGCTGCGGGCCACGAGCACGCCGCCGCCCACGGCCGCGGCCACCGCGCCCGCGCCGAGCACCGCCGTCAGGGCCCCGCCGCCGGAGGCGCCCTGGGCCGTGCTCCCGTCGCCCGCGGTGCCGGCCGGCAGGGCACCGGCCGGATCGTACTCGGCCCCGCTGGCCCCCGTGCCGTCGAGCGTGCCGTCGGCGGCGTCGTCGAGCCCCTGCACCGCGGCGGTGCCCGCCGCGAGCCATTCCGCCGAGCCGGGGTCCGTGCCGATCTTGGACAGCTCCGGGCCCACGTAGGTGCGCGTCACCTGGTTCTGCAGGTCCGCGTCCCCGCCGCTGTCCAGCCCATAGGCGCGGTCCTCGACCGCGATCGCCAGGACCGAGTCGTTCGTCCCGAGCCCGCGCTGGCGCGCCACGTCCTGGGCCAGCGTCTGGGCGTCCGTGCTGAACTCATCCACGTAGACGACGTACAGCCCCTGCCCGGTGTCCCGGCGCAGGTCCTGGATCTCCTGGGTCAGCCGCTGCTCATCGGAGGTCGAGAGCACCCCGGCCTCGTCCACCACGTACACGCCCGGCGGCACCGTCACGGCGTGCGAGGCGGGTGCCGCCACCAGGAGGCCCAGGCCTCCCAGACCCGCGGCGGTCACGGCGCGCGCCAGACGGCCGACATCGGCGGGGCGGGTGGGCACGGTCATGCGGGGTCTCCTTCGACGGCGGAGGCGAGCCGCCGCACCGGGCGGACCCGCCGGATCCTGGGGTTGAGTGTAGGGCGGCGTGGGAATCGGGCACCAGGGATCCGGCGCGGCCGGGACCGTGGGAGGAGCGGACGTTCGGCCTCTAGGCGGCGTTCAGTCATGCACGCTAGCGTGGACGTGCCCCGGGGCGCGCGTCCGCAAGACGACGGGCGTCTGTGTCGACCGCCCGGGGCCCGACCCGAAGCGAGGACCCCGTGGACC
>NZ_LR732370.1:1300412-1322958 GCF_902506395.1 Micrococcus sp. 116 | reverse complement strand
CACCCAGCCCCCCGTGCCGACGGCCCGCACCGTCGCGCGTCCCCGGCCCCAGTCCCGCGCCCGTGCCGGGGCGGGCCTGCTCGCCGCAGCCGTGCTCATGGTGGGGCTCTCCGGTTGCGCGGTCGCGGAGGACGGCGGCGAGGCCGCGTCCGAGGCCGCGAGCTCCTCCTCCTCGCAGGCGACGGACACCTCGGCCGAGGCCGGGGGACAGCCCGTGGCGGACACCGCCGTCGGGAACGCCGCGAGGACCGCGCTGCCCTCCGTGGTGACCATCTCCGCGACGTCGAGCTCCGCCTCCGGTTCCGGTTCCGGGTCGATCCTGGACACGGAGGGGCACATCCTCACGAACACCCACGTGGTCACCCTCGGCGGCCAGGCCAACGACGCCGAGCTGACGGTGCGCACCTCGGACGGGGAGGTCTACGCTGCCACCGTCGTGGGCACCGACCCGCTGTCCGACCTGGCCGTCATCAAGATCGACGCCCCGGACCTCACCCCCATCCAGATCGGCCGGTCCGGGGATTTGAAGGTCGGGGACGAGGCCGTCGCCATCGGCGCCCCCCTGGGCCTGCCGAACACCGTGACCGACGGGATCATCTCCACCCTGGACCGGACCATCGCGGTGGCGTCCTCCGAGGCGCCCGAGCCGCAGGGCGAGAGCTCCGGCTCGTCCTCCGGCACCGATCAGTACCGTTTCCAGCTGCCGGGCACCCCGCAGGGCACCCGGGGCGAGGTGTACATCAACGTGCTGCAGACCGACGCGGCCATCAACCCCGGCAACTCCGGAGGCGCGCTCGTCGACGCCGAGGGTCGCCTGGTGGGCGTGAACGTCGCGATCGCCTCGGCCGGCCAGGACCCGAGCGAGGCGGGCAACATCGGGGTCGGCTTCGCCATCCCCGTGGACTACGCCCAGCGGGTCGCACAGGACCTGATCGACCACGGCAAGGCCACGCATGCCATGCTCGGCGTGAGCGTCACCCCGGAGCCCGCCGAGGTGCAGGGCGGCAGCGAGAACGCCCGGACCGTGTTCAGCGACGGCGCCCGCGTCCAGCAGGTCGTGGGAGAGTCGGCGGCCGACGCGGCCGGGCTGAAGGAGGGCGACGTGATCACCGCCGTCGGCGACCGCGCGGTGATCGACTCCGAGTCCCTCACCGCCGTCGTCCGCGAGCACCGCGTGGGAGACTCGGTGGACGTCACCTACCTCCGCGACGGCGCGGAGCAGACGACCGAGGTGACGTTCACGGAGGACACCCGCTCGTGACCACCACGCTCACCACCCCCGCCGCGCTCGCGGCCCACCACGGCTGGCGCCGGGTCCTGGCCGTCGGCGCCCACCCGGACGACCTCGACTTCGGGGCCGCCGCCACCCTGGCCGGCTTCCGCGCGGCCGGGCTGCACATCGAGCTGTGCATCGTGACGGACGGGGACGCCGGCGGCTTCGACTCGGAGGGCCCGGAGGCGATGACCGCCCGCCGGCACGCCGAACAGCGCGCGGCCGCCGCCGTCGTCGGTGCCGCCGAGGTCCACTTCCTCGGCGAGCGCGACGGACACCTCGAGCCGGACCACGGCGTGCGCCGCAAGCTCGTGGCGCTGATGCGCCGCGTCCGCCCGGACGTGGTGCTCAGCACCCACCCGGAGCGGGACTGGGAGCGGATGCAGGCCGCCCACCCGGACCACCTCGCCTGCGGCGAGGCCGTGGTGCGCGCCGCGTACCCGGCGGCCGAGAACCCGTACGCGTACCCGGAGCTCGCGGCGGAGGGGCTCGAGGCGTTCAAGGTCCGGAACCTGCTGCTGTACGCCGCCCCCGCCGCGCGCCGGAACACGGTCGTGGACGTCACGGGCCTGGCGGAGCAGAAGCTGCGCGCCCTCGACGCCCACCTCTCCCAGCACCCGGACGTCGACGCGATGCGGCGGCACGTGCTCGCCCAGATGGCCGAACATCACCGGCGCGCCGCCGGCCCGGCCGCCGCGCCGGGTCACGCCGAGGCGTTCCACCTGGTCACGGTCAACGGTCCGAGCACCATCGCCGGGTTCTGAACCGCCCCCCTGCGGGGGATCTCAGTTGGTGCTCGGCCGACCGCCGTAGCGCGGGCCGGTCTGCGCGGTGGGGTCGAGGTCCACGCCGACGACGGGCTCCGACGTCGGCACCTCCGAGCCCGAGCTGGGCTCCACGGAGATGCCCATCGCCGCGAAGCGGTCCAGCCCCCGGAAGGTGACGGGCTCGCCGAAGCCGTTGGCGTCGAACGTGCCGAGCGAGGCCGGGGCCGTGCCGTCCGAGGGGTAGAGCCACAGCTGGTAGGACTGACCCTCCGGCAGCTGGGGCATCCCGCTGATCGTCAGGTAGCCGCTGTTCTGCTCCCGGGACAGGAACGCCTGGACCGTGCCGCCGTCCTGGGCCGGGTACTCCGAGGTCGTGAACAGGTCCTTCGACTGGTCGATGCGGTGCACGATGCCCGGCCGCGTGAACTGACTCCACACCGTCCACCCGCCGACGCCGAGCACGAGGGCCGCGAGCAGCAGGAGGGCGGTCACCTTGAGCCAGCGCAGGCGGTCCCGCGGCGGGCCGGCGGGGGCGGACTCGTCGCCGATCAGGTCCATGCCCACGTCCTGGGCGGGCAGGCGACGCAGGACCTCGTCGAGCAGGGCCGACGGCGGCTCGGCCGTCACGGACCGGAACGCCCAGGCCACCGCCTGGCGCGCACCGTCCACCCGGGAGCGCCACCGGGCCAGCTCGCCGCCCCGCCGCTGCACGGCGGAGAAGGCCGCGGTGTGCCCGGCCGTGTCGAGGGCGTGCACGGCCGAGAGGTCGGCCAGCTCGAGTGCGCGGCCGGCGTCCACGTCCTCGCGCACGTCCGCGCCGAGTGCCGGGCCGGTCGCCGGGGCCGGCGCGGACGGCCGGGCGGCGTCCTGCGTGAGGTCGCGGCGGGCCGCCACGACCTGCCGCACGCCGTCACGCAGGAGGGTGCGGGCCTGGTCGGCCGGCAGACCCAGCCGATCGGCGACCTCCCGGTCGGTGCAGCCGCCCAGCCACGCCAGTCGCACGGCCTCGTAGGCGTCCGGGGCCACGCGGTCGACGAGGTCCTCGGGCAACGGCGCGGGCCCGGCCGGGCCGGGACGACGCCCACGTTCCGCCGCGGAGCCGCCGGCGCGGCGCAGCGAGGTCATCACACGGTGGGCGAGGACCTCGAGCCACGTGAACACCTGGCGCTCGCGGTGGGTCGCGTCGTCACGCTCGCTCAGGTCGAGCCCGGCCTCGGAGGCCTCCTCCCATGCCGTCAGGTAGGTGCGGACCGTGGCCGCGGCGGCGTCGTCGCCGGGGCCGAACATCGCTTCGGCCAGGCCGTGCACCCACGGGACCGTGGCGTCGTAGAACGCGGAGAACGCGGCCCGGTCACCCTCGGCGCTGCGGCGAAGGAGGGTGTCCAGGGCGGGCTGGCCGGCGTCATCGGGGCGGTCGGCGTGGGGCTCGGACGCGTCAGGAGTCTGCATGGTGGCCTCAGTCTAGGGAATCGGGGCGGGCAGCGGACCCGGCGAAGTCGTGCTGGCGCCAGGCCTCGTACACGGCGATGGAGACGGCGTTCGCCAGGTTCAGGGACCGACGGGCCGGCTGCATGGGCAGGCAGACGGTCTCGGTGACCCGCGGATCGGTCAGCACCTCCTCGGGCAGGCCGGTGGACTCGCGGCCGAAGAGCAGCACGTCGCCGGGCCGGTAGGCGACCCGGTCGTGCCGCACGGACCCGCGCGCGGTGAAGGCCAGCACACGGGCGGGGGCGAGGGCCGCGAGCGCAGCGTCGAGGTCCGGGTGCACCGTCACCACCGCGAGGTCGTGGTAGTCCAGGCCGGCGCGGCGCAGGTGGGCGTCCTCGAACCCGAAGCCCAGCGGCTCCACGAGGTGCAGCTCGGCCCCCGTGAGGGCGGCGAGCCGGATCGCGTTGCCGGTGTTGCCGGGGATCTCCGGGGTGAGCAGCAGGATCCGGAAGCCGGGGGTGCCGGGCGCCGGGGCGCGGTCGGCGCCCTCGTGCGGGTTCGGTCGGGGTGGGGTGTCGGGCACGCGCCCAGCCTAGTGGGGCGCCGCCGGGCGGGGGCGTGCCTCAGTGGAGCCGGTCGACCAGCGCGCCGAGCGCGCGCCGGTCCACGAGGTCCGGGTCCGTGCCGGTGCCCAGGAAGAGCGCGACCTCGCGCGCGAACGCGATCCCGGGTGCGGGCGGGGCGGTGAGCAGGTCGGCCTGCGCCTCCGGCGCGTCGGCGCCGCGCGTGTGGCGGATCACGGGTGCGTGCCGCGCGTCGCGGTCCGTCATCACGTGCACGAATCCGCCGACGGTGACTTGGGGCAGGGCCTGCTGCCACGCCATCATCGCGGGGCCGAGCAGCGGCGGGGCCACGGGGCGGCCCCGGGAGCGCAGGTCCGCCCCGTCCCAGGTGTAGGTCCCTTCCGGGACCATGACGGAGCCGATCAGCGCCAGGCGGTGGCCGCACAGCACCGCGTGGTCCACGTCGAGGTGCCGTCCCCAGCGCCCGCCCAGCCGCAGCCCGGTCAGGACCCGGGCGGCCGGGAGCGCGTCCGCCACGTGGCGCAGCAGCACGTCGAGGGTGCGGGCCTGCCGCAGCACCCGGTGCTCGTCCGGCAGGATGCCGCGCGGCCGCGGCGCCCCGTGGACGCGTTGGCTCGATCGCGGCAGGTCCAGCACGGTCGGGTCCGTCTCCGCCTCGCCGGGCGGGGGCTCGTAGCGCACGGGGCGGGCGGCACGTCCGCCGGGTCCGGACCGTCCCGACGGTCTCGCCGGCCCTGATCCGGCCGTCGCGCGGGGGCTGCGGGGACCGACGTCCGGGCCGGGCAGCGAGAGGTCGTACCGACGCCGGGCCTCGGCGTCGCCGAGCAGGTCCCACGCCCGCGTCACGGCCCGGAAGGCGGCGGGGTCGCCACCGACGTCGGGGTGCGCGGCCCGGGCCGCGCGGCGGTAGGCCCGCCGGACCTCCTCGGCGGTCGCGTCGCGGGGCACGCCGAGGACCTCGTAGGCGGTGCGGTGCTCCTCGGCCGCGCTCACGACGTGGCGTCCGGGCCGGGGGAGGCGTGCCGCTCGTGGTGCAGGCGCAGGAACAGCATGCCGTCGTCGTGGAGCACCTGGACCAGCTGCAGCCGGGCGGGGAGGCCGGGGCCGTCCTCGCCGGTCAGGACGCGGCCGGCGGCGGGTCCGGCCAGCAGCGGCGCCACGGTGAGGTGCACCTCGTCCACGAGGCCGGCCGCCGCGAGGCTGCCGAACAGGCGCGGTCCGCCCTCGCAGTGGACGACGCGGGCGCCGCGCGCGTGCAGGGTCGCCACCACGGTCTGGGGGTCCACGTGCTCCTCGCCGACCGCCAGCACGTCCGCGTGCGCGGCCAGCGCCGTCGCCCGCTCCGGCTCGGCCGCGAGGCCGGCCCGGGACGTGAGGATCCAGGGGCGGACCGGGGCGGCCGTGAAGAACGCGGACGCCGGGTCCAGGTCCAGGCTGCCGCTGACCACGGCCACGGGCGGGTCGGCAGGCCGGTCGGCCGCCGCGCGTCGACGCCGGTCCTCCTCGGAGAGGAGCGGTCCCTCGTAGCCTTCGGCGCGGATGGTCCCGGCCCCCACGAGGACGACGTCGGCGTCGTGCCGGGACAGGGACAGCAGCCGCTGGTCCGCGGGGGAGCCGAGCCCGCCGGCACGGCCGTCCAGGGTGGCCGCGCCGTCGGCGGAGGCGATGAACACGACGCGGACCCAGGGTCCGGGGCCGGTGTCCTCGGCCGGGGGCGCGGCGAGGGCGGCGCGGAGGGCGTCGTCGTCCAGCTCGGGGCCGGTCTCGGTCAGCCGTCTCATGCCCGCCCCCCGCGGTGGGCGCGGTGTTCGGCCAGGGTGCTGCGGTCCGGCGGCGGGTTCTCCGCACCCATGTTGTGGACCAGGCGCGCCGGCTCGCGCCACCCGAACACGCACTCGAGCATGCGGGCCGCCGAGACGGAGGCGTCGGCGTCGTGCATGCGCAGGATCCGGGCGCCGCCGTACACGCAGGCCGCGGCCGCGGCCAGCGAGCCGGGCAGCCGCTCGTGCCGGTGCCGGTCCAGGCTCTCGCCGATGAAGTCCTTGTTCGAGACCGCGGCCAGCACGGGCAGCCCCAGGGCGGCGATCTCGTCCAGCCGCCGCGTGATCTCGAGGGTGTGCCGGGTGTTCTTGTTCAGATCGTGGCCGGGGTCCACGATGATCCTCTCCTCGGGGACGCCGAGCGCCACGGCCCGGTCGACGGTGCGCCGCAGGTGGTCGCGGACCTCCGTGACGACGTCGCCGTAGGTCGGCCGGGGGACCACGGCCCGGGGTCCGCGCACGTGGGCGAGGGAGTGGGTGACCACGAGGTGCGCGCCCGCGGCGGCCACCACCCGGCCCAGGTCCGCGTGGAACAGTCCCGTGGTGTCGTTGACGACGTCCGCCCCCGCGGCCAGGGCCGCCTCGGCCACGGCCGGCTGGAACGTGTCCGCCGAGAGGATCAGCCGGCGTGACACCTCGGACGACCCAGCCCCGTCCCCGCTCCGCAGGGCCGCGATCAGGGGGGCCACCCGCGCCGCCTCCTCGGCCGGGTCGAGCTCCGCCCCGGGCGCGAACGGCACGCCGCCGACGTCGACCCACTCGGCTCCGGCGTCCGCCGCGGCGTGGGCCTGGGCGAGGGCGTCCTCCAGGACGGCGCCGGCACCGTCGTCATAGAAGGAGTCCGGGGTGCGGTTGACCACGGCCATCGTGACGATCCGGCGGCGGAAGTCGATCTCGTGGTGGGCGAACCGGTGCACCGGGTGGACGAGGGGGACGGAGGGGGTCGGCACCCGGCCATTCAACCACCGGCGCCGCACAGTGACAGTGCGCCCCCGGAGGACTATGTTTCCCTCCCGTGGCATCCACCTCGTCGCCGCGGGTCGGCCCGCGCCGGCCCCGCATCCGTCCGACCCAGCTCGTGGTCGGGTCCTTCCTCGTCGCCATCGTGACGGGCACCGGCGCACTGCTGCTGCCCGCCTCGTATCAGGGCCGCGCGCCCACCCCGTTGGAGGCTGCGTTCACGGCGACCAGCGCCACCACGGTGACGGGCCTCGGCGTCGTGGACACCCAGACGTTCTGGACACCCCTGGGCCAGGTCGTGATCCTCGCCCTCATCAAGCTCGGTGGCCTGGGCGTCATGACGTTCACGTCGCTGCTGGGGCTGGTGATCCTCCGGCGGCTCGGCCTCACCCAGCGCCTCGACGCCGCGGCCTCCACCCGGGCCGAGGGGATCGGGGACCTGCCCCGGGTGCTGCGGGCCCTGATCCTGTACTCCACGGCCGTCGAGGCCTCGGTGGCGCTGCTGCTGAGCCTGCGCTTCTGGCTGGGCGCGGGGATGTCCCCGGGCCAGGCACTGTGGCAGGGGGTCTTCCACGCGGTCTCCGCATTCAACAACGCCGGGTTCGCGCTGTTCAGCGACAACCTCATGGGCTTCGTCTCGGACCCGTTCATCTGCCTGCCGATCGCGGCGGCGATCATCTTGGGCGGCCTGGGCCTGCCGGTCGTGCTGACCCTGCGGCGAGACCTGCGCCGACCCGAGCGGTGGAACCTCACGGTCCGGCTCGTGCTCGTGGGCACCGCGGTGCTGCTGGTGGGCGGCACGCTCATGTACCTCGTCCTCGAGTGGTCCAACCCGCGGACCCTGGGCGGTCTGGACCCGGCCTCGCGCGTGCTCGCGGCGTTCTTCCAGTCCGTCACGACCCGTACCGCCGGCTTCAACACCCTGGACTACGGGCAGATGCACCCCGTGACGCTCTTCGCCACCGACGTGCTCATGTTCATCGGCGGCGGCCCCGCCGGCACCGCCTCGGGCGTGAAGATCACGACGGCGAGCGTCCTGCTGTTCATCGTGCTCGCGGAGATCCGGGGGGAGGGCGCCGTCCATGCGTTCGGCCGCCGGCTCTCCCGGACCGCGCACCGCGAGGCGATCACCGTGATCATGCTCTCCGCGACCGCGATCGCCGTCGCCACGATGGCGCTCATGGGCCTGTCCTCGTTCACGACCGACCAGATCCTGTTCGAGTGCGTGTCCGCGTTCAGCACGGTGGGCCTGTCCACCGGCATCACCGCCCAGCTGCCGCCGGCCGCGCAGGGCATCCTCATGCTCCTCATGTTCGTCGGCCGCATCGGCCCCGCCACCGTCGCCGGCAGCCTGGCCCTGACCGACCGCACCCGCCACTTCGAGTACCCGAAGGAGAGGCCCCTCATTGGCTGATCTCACCCGTTCCCTGTTCGCCCCCCGCCGGGGCGACCGCCCCACCGTGGCCGTCCTCGGGCTCGGCCGGTTCGGCTCCGGGGTCGCCCGCGAGCTCATGGAGTCCGACTGCCACGTGCTGGGGGTCGACGCCGATGCCGAGGCCGTCCAGGCGCTCAACGGCCGGCTGACCCACGTCGTCCGCGCGGACAGCACGGACGAGGAGGCGATGCGCCAGCTCTCGGTCCACGAGATGGACCACGTCGTCGTCGCCATCGGCGGCGACCTCGCGGACTCGATCCTCACCGTCTCGCTGATGCGGCGGTTCGGGACGCACCAGCTCTGGGCCAAGGCCAATGACGACCGCCACGGCGAGATCCTGCGTCAGCTCGGCGTGGAGCACGTGGTCCACCCGGAGCGGGACATGGGCCGCCGCGTGGCGCACCTGGTCAGCACGTCCTTCCAGGACTTCGTCGAGGTCGAGCCGGGCCTGGCCATGGTCCGGGCCACGCCGCCGTCGCGCCTGCTGGGCAGGGACCTGCGAGCCACCGGACTCGCGGGGGAGCGGGGCATACGCGTGGTCGCCGTCCGCAGCCGCGACACGTGGCTCTACCCGCCGAGTCACTACGTCCTCGAGCCCGAGGACACGATCCTCCTTTTGGGCCCGACCCGTGACGTCGAGCGGTTCCTCGCCCGAGACTGAGCCGGTGCACATCCGGCGCGGCTCCTAGACTGGCCGGGTGACCACCCCGGACCGCGTGCACCTGGACCACGCCGCCACCACGACGGTGCGCCCCACCGCGCTCGCGGCCCTGGCCGAGGCGGCCGCGCTCCCGGGCAACCCGGCCTCCCTCCACGCCTCGGGCCGCCGGGCCAAGCTGCGCCTCGAGGAAGCGCGGGAGCGCATCGCCGCGGCGCTCGGGGCGCACCCCACCGAGGTGATCCTCACGTCCGGGGGCACCGAGGCGGACAACCTCGCCGTCCAGGGGCTGTACCGGGCCCGCCGCGCGGCCGCGCCGGAGCGCACCCGGATCGTGCTGACCGGCATCGAGCACCACGCGGTCCTCGACGTGGTGGACTGGCTCGCCGCACACGAGGGTGCCGAGCCGGTGCTCGTCCCGGTCGACGACGACGGGCGGGTCGACCTCGTCGCATGGGAGGCCGCGCTGGCGACCGCGCCCGAGCGGACCGCCCTGGCCACGCTGATGTGGGCCAACAACGAGATCGGCACGGTCCAGCCCGTGGCCGAGGCCGCCCGGCTCGCTGCCGACCACGGGGTCCCGTTGCACACCGACGCCGTCCAGGCCCTCGGGGCGGTGCCCGTGGACTTCGCCGCGTCCGGGGCCGCGACCCTGGCCGTCTCGGGGCACAAGGTCGGCGCCCCCGTGGGTGTCGGCGCCCTGCTCGTGCGCCGGGACGTCACGCTGGAGGCCGTGGTGCACGGCGGCGGCCAGGAACGTCGCCTGCGCTCGGGCACGGTGTCGGTGGCCCTGGCCGCAGCGCTGGCGGCCGCCGTGGCGGAGGCCGTCGGGGAGCAGCCCGCCGAGGCCGCCCGCCTGGGCGGGCTGCGGGACGAGGTGATCGCCGCCGTCGACGCCCTGGACGGGGTGCGCCTGACCGGGCCGCGAGACCTCGACCCGGCGACGGGGCAGGTGCTGTCGCCGGGGACGCGCCGACTGCCCGGCAACGTCCACATCACCGTGCCGGGCCGGACGGCGGACGCGCTGCTGTTCTCCTTCGACATGGCCGGACTGGACACCTCGTCCGGGTCGGCGTGCACCGCCGGGGTGGCGGAACCGTCGCACGTGGTCGCCGCCCTGCCGGGGCGGACGGAGGCCGACGCGCGGGCCACCCAGCGGTTCACCCTCGGCCGGACGACGACGCTGGCCGAGACGGCCGCGCTCATCGACGCGCTGCGGACGCTGCTGGGGCCGGGCGTCTAGACTGGAGCGCCCGTCCGTCGTCGAGAGAGGAGTCCGCCCGTGAAGGTCCTGGCCGCCATGTCCGGGGGAGTCGACTCCGCCGTCGCCGCGGCGCGTGCCGTGGACGCCGGGCACGACGTCGTCGGCGTCCACCTGGCCCTGTCCCGCATGCCCGGCACCCTGCGCACCGGCTCGCGTGGCTGCTGCACCATCGAGGACGCCTCGGACGCGTGGCGCGCGTGCGAGCGGCTCGGCATCCCCTTCTACACGTGGGACTTCTCCGAGCGGTTCGCGGAGGACGTCGTGGACGACTTCGTGGCCGAGTACGAGGCCGGCCGCACGCCCAACCCGTGCATGCGCTGCAACGAGCGCATCAAGTTCGCGGCGCTGCTCGAGCGCGCCCTCGAGCTGGGCTTCGACGCTGTCTGCACCGGCCACTACGCCGCCGTGCGGCCCGGTCCGGACGGCTCGCTGGAGCTGCACCGCGCCGCGGACGACGCGAAGGACCAGTCCTACGTGCTCGGCGTGCTGACCGCGGATCAGCTCGCCCACTGCCTCTTCCCGCTCGCGGACACGCCGTCCAAGGAGCTCGTGCGCGCCGAGGCGGCCGAGCGCGGTCTGTCCGTGGCGGCGAAGCCGGACTCCCACGACATCTGCTTCATCCCCGACGGCGACACCCGCGGCTGGCTCGCCGAGCGCATCGACCTGGCCCCCGGCCCCATCGTCGACCCGGAGGGGCAGGAGCTCGGCACCCACGCGGGCGCCCAGGCGTTCACGGTCGGCCAGCGCAAGGGCCTGGCCATCGGCCGTCCCGCGCCCGACGGCAAGCCCCGGTTCGTGCTCGAGGTGCGGCCGAAGGAGAACACCGTGGTCGTCGGCGGGCGCGAGCTGCTCGACGTCGACCGCATCACCGGCATCCGCCCGTCCTGGGCCGGCGCCCCGGTGCCCGAAGCCCGCACGGGCGCCTGGTTCGACTGTGCGCTGCAGTTCCGGGCCCACGGCGAGATCGTCGAGGCCCGCGCCCGCCAGCGCGCGGACGCGGCGGGGCATCCGGGGTGGGAGATCGAGCCGGGGCGCCCCCTGCGCGGCGTGGCTCCCGGTCAGACGGCCGTCCTGTACCGGGGCACCCGCGTGCTCGGCCAGGCCACCATCGACACCGCCCGCAATGCCCGGCTGTCCGCCCCCGCGGATGCGTAGGCTTCGGCCATGAGCCCGGACTACGACCCCCACGCCAGCTCGCTGCCCGGCACCGCGGACCCGGCGGTCCTCGACGAGCTCTTCGCGATCCGCGGCAGCATCGACAACATCGACGCCTCGCTCGTCTACCTGCTGGCCGAGCGGTTCAAGTTCACGCAGCGGGTCGGCGCGCTCAAGGCCCGGCACGACCTGCCGCCCTCGGACCCCGGGCGTGAGGCCGCCCAGATCGCGCGGCTGCACCGACTCGCGCTCGAGGCGGACCTCGAGCCCGCGTTCGCCGAGAAGTTCCTGAACTTCATCATCGCCGAGGTCATCCGCCACCACCGCGCGCTGGCGGCCGAGGGCCGGCCGGACGCCGAGGCGGAGCCGGGGGAGAGCCCCGGGGACGCGGATGACTGAGGCCGCCCACGACGACGGCGCCACCGGCCCCGTCGCCCTCGGCGGCACGCCGTGGCGCGGCACCGACGTCGCCGAGGCGCAGCGCGTCACGCTCGGCGAGCTCGGCGCGGACCACTGGCCGGTGCTCCCCGAGCTGCCCGATCGCGGACCCGGCGCCGACGCCACCGGCCGCTCGGCCGCCCTCCTGCAGGAGCTGGCCGTCGACCTGCAGCCGCACGGCTGGCGGGTCAGCCCGCCCGGGGCCGCCGGCTCCGGCCGCGACCGACGCCGCGCCGTCTCCCTCTGGCACGAGGACGCGCACCGCTGGGCGGACACCGCGGGGGCCGAGGGCGCCGTCGTCGAACGTCTGGCCGTGCGGGTGCGCGGCCCGCTCAGCCTGCTCGCCGGCCTCTGGCTGCCCGGGGGAGAGCGCGTCCTCGGCGACCACGGCGCGCGCCGCGACGTCGCCGAGTCCTATCTCGAGGGGCTGCAGGACGCCCTGCCCCGCCTCCGGAGGGCCACCGGCGCGGGACGCCTCGGCGTCGTCGTCGACGAGCCGTGGGCGGCGGCCGTCCTCGCCGGGACCCTGCCCACCGCGAGCGGGTACCGCACCGTCCGGTCGCTGCCGCGCGAGGAGGCCCGCGGGCTGTGGCGCGCCGCCCTCGACGGGTTCACCGCCCTGCCCGACGTCGCCCGGGTGTGGCTCGCACCGGGCCGCCGCGCCGCCTCCCCGGGGGCCGAGCTGCCCGGGCCCGCCGCGCTGTCAACGCTGACGGGAGAGTCCCTGCCCAGGCCCGACGCAGCCGCGGACGCGCCCGCCCCGGCCCCGGTCTCCCTCGTGGTGGGCGTGGGCGCCCTCGACGACGGCGCGGACGGCACGCCCGGCACCCGCGAGGCGTGGGAGGCGGCGGCCGGCTGGGCCGACATCGGGCGCGGGCTGACCCTGGCCCCCGAACCGGGCGTGCGCCCGGTCGAGGTCGTCCGCACGTGGGAACGGCTGGGGGTGGACCCCGGACGCGTGGGCGACGTCGGCCTCACGGCGGCGGGGCTGCACGACCCGGTCGTGCTCCACACTCTGCGGCGGGACGCGGAGGAGCTGACCGCACGGCTCGCCGAGCTGCGCGGCTGAGCCGGCGCCCCGACGGACCGGGGCGACCTCCGGCGTCGTCCGCCGGGGACGGGCCCGCCCGGCGGGTATCATCGGGCTGATCCTGAAAATGTCCTGTGCCCGGGGCCGGTCCCGCCCGCGGCGCCGGGGGGAGCGCTGACGAGGAGGTCAGGATGGGCAAGGCCAAGATCCTGGTGGTGGACGACGACGAGGCGCTGGCCGAGATGATCGGCATCGTCCTGCGCAACGACGGCTTCGAGCCGACGTTCGCGGCGGACGGCACCTCCGCACTGCCCGCGTTCCACCGCGAGCGCCCTGATCTGGTGCTGCTGGACCTCATGCTCCCCGGCATCGACGGCATCGAGGTCTGCAAGCTCATCCGAGCCGAGTCGGACGTGCCGATCGTGATGCTCACGGCCAAGTCGGACACGGCGGATGTGGTGCGCGGCCTCGAGTCGGGTGCGGACGACTACGTGCCCAAGCCGTTCAAGCCCGCCGAGCTCGTGGCTCGCGTCCGGGCGCGCCTGCGTGAGGGGGAGGCCAAGCCGGCGGAGGTCCTGCACATCGGGGACCTCGAGATCGATGTGGCGGGCCACCAGGTCACCCGCGGCGGCGTCGGCATCGCCCTCACCCCGCTGGAGTTCGATCTCCTCGTGGCCCTCGCCCGGCGGCCGCGCCACGTCTTCACTCGCGAGATGCTCCTGGAGGAGGTCTGGGGCTACCGGCACCAGGCCGACACCCGGCTCGTGAACGTCCACGTCCAGCGCCTGCGCTCCAAGGTCGAGCCGGATCCCGAGAACCCGTGCGTCGTGCTGACCGTCCGCGGCGTCGGGTACAAGGCCGGCCAGGGCTGAGCGCATGACCGTGTCCGGCCCGGATGTGAGCGCGGCCCCGGCGGCCGAGTCCGGTGCCGAGCCGGTCGAGCCCGCCGCCGCCCGCCCACGGTCGTGGGGCCCCGGCCCCGCGTGGCGTGCGCTGCGCCGCCGGTGGCGTCGGTCCCTGCGGCTGCGCACGGCGGTGCTCGCGGCCCTGCTCTCGATCCTCGCGGGCCTCGTGGTCGCCGCGTTCCTCACGCAGCAGATCACCCAGGCCCTCTTCGAGGCCCGCTACGAGCAGGTCCAGTCCGAGGCACGCCGTGGCCTGAGCCAGGTGCGCGAGACGTTCGCGCAGACCACCGCCACGGACGCGCAGAGCACGGACGTGCTGGTGACCCAGACCCTGCGCGCCCTCGAAGGCGACTCCGGCACGACGATCCGCCGCCGCTACCACCTCGCCCCGCTGCCGGACTCCGAGTCCGCGTACGTGGGGACGATCTCCTCCGCCGGGCTCGATCCCGCAGTGATCCCCCAGGAGCTGCAGGACGCGGTCGCCTCCGGGCCGGGCGTGTACGACGCGAGCGTGGCGCTGCCGAACCCCGGCGGTGGCACCCGGCCCGGCCTCGTGTTCGGCGCCCAGATGGTGCTGCCCCCGGGTGCCAACTACGGGCTCTACCTCGTCTACGACCTCGCGGACGTCCAGAGCTCGCTCGACTCGGTGCTCAGGGTGCTGCTGGTGTTCGGCGTCGGCTTCCTGGTGATCAACGTGCTGGTCTCGTGGTGGGTCTCGCGGCGTGTGACCCTGCCCGTGCAGCAGGCGGCCCGGGCGGCCGAGTCCCTCTCGAGCGGCAACCTGGCCGTGCGGATGCCGGTCGACGGTGAGGACGAGATGGCCCGCCTGGGCATGTCCTTCAACCGGATGGCGGACAGCATCCAGGACCAGATCGGCCAGCTCGCCCAGCTGTCCCAGATGCAGCAGCGGTTCGTCTCGGACGTCTCCCATGAGCTGCGCACGCCGCTGACGACCGTGCGGATGGCGGCCGACGTGCTGCACGGCTCACGCGAGGACTTCGACCCGGTCAGCCGACGCTCGACCGAGCTGCTCTACCACCAGGTGGACCGCTTCCAGGCCATGCTCGCGGACCTGCTGGAGATCACCCGGTTCGACGCCGGCGCCGCCACCCCGGCCCTCGAGGCCACGGACATGCTCGAGCTGGCCCGCGACGTCGTGCTCACCTCTCAGCCGCTGGCCGATCAGATCGGCGTGCCCGTGTACATGGTGCCCATGGACCGGGACCGCGCCGACGGCCACGTCGCCTGGGTCGACCCGCGGCGGATCGAACGGATCCTGCGCAACCTGGTGAACAACGCGATCGAGCACGCCGAGGGCCGGCCGGTGGACGTGCTCGTGGCGGCCGACGAGGGGGCCGTCACGTTCGCCGTCGTGGACCACGGCATCGGCATGAGCCCCGAGCAGGTGCAGCGCGTGTTCGACCGGTTCTGGCGCGCCGACCCCTCACGCAAGCGCACCACCGGCGGGTCCGGACTGGGTCTGGCGATCGCCACCGAGGACACCCGGCTGCACGGCGGTCGGCTCGAGGCGTGGGGCGAGCTGGGGGAGGGGTCCACCTTCATGGTGACCCTGCCGCGGGCGCCGCGCCCGGCCACGCAGGGCGCCGAGGCCCCCGAGCCGATCGGCCGCTCCGTGCTGCCCATTCCGCCCCGCTACAGCACGGCGGACCGCCGGTACGCCGATGACCTGTCCCGGCCCGTCCCGCAGGAGGCGGACGCCGACGCCGTCGGCACGGTCGCGGACGTCGCCGCGGCGGCCGCGGCCGCCCCGCCGTCCGCGCGCCAGGCCGAGCAGGCCCTGACCGCACCGACCCGGCCGGTGCGCGTGGTCCCTGCGGAGGATCCCGCCCACGGGTCGGCCCCCGGGGACCCGACCGGCGACGACCCGGCCGAGGAGGCCCGATGACCACCGTGGATCCGCAGCCGCCCCGCCCGCCGCGGGTCGCCGTCGTCGGCGTGATCGTCGCCCTGATGCTCGCCCTCAGCGGCTGCACCCAGATCCCCCAGAGCTCCGAGGTGCGCAGCGCCGACCCGGTCGACGGGGCCACCGCAGACGCCGACGCGCCGCAGTTCCATCCGCCGGGACCGGCCGAGTCGGACACGGCGGAGGAGGCCATCCGGGGCTTCCTGCTCGCGGGCACGAGCCCGCAGGACGACTACGCGGTGGCGCGCCAGTTCCTCGACGGGCCCGCGGCCACCCAGTGGACGCCCGGGCAGCGCACCCTCGTGTACTCGGCGGAGCCGCGCATCACCCGGGGCGACGGCGCCGGGGACTACCAGATCCAGGTCGAGGTCGACTCGGAGATCGACGAGTACGGCCTGCGGACCATCGCGCCGCCGGGGACCACGCAGGCCTGGGCGGTCACGGTGCAGGAACGGCCGCAGGGCATGCGGATCACGTCCACGGAGAACGGCACGCTGCTCTCCCAGGCGCAGTTCGAACAGCTGTTCGCCCCGCACGAGCTCGCCTTCTACGACACCGCGAAGCGCTACGTCGTGCCGGACGTGCGGTGGTTCGTCAATCGGGGCACCACCGTGACCGCGGTGACGCGAGCGCTGCTGCGCGGGCCGGCACCGTATCTGGCCGGGGCGGTGGACACGGCCTTCCCGCTGCGCACCGGCACCGACCTGGCCGCACCCACGGTGCCCGTCGACGACGACGGCGTGGCCCACGTCGACCTCACCCAGGCGGCCGCCGAGGGGGCCGACGCCGACCGGCGGCACCGCATGCGGGAGCAGCTGGAGCTGACCCTGACGGGCCTCCAATCGGTCAAGGAGGTCGAGGTGACCGTCGCCGGCGCCCAGCTGTCCACGTCGGGAGACGACGGCCCCGCCCCGGTCCAGACCGACCCCGCCGTCGGCTCAGTCCAGGTGGGCATCGACACGGCGACGGGCGGACTCGTGTACGTGCAGGGGACCAGCGTCACGCCGGTGGGCGGCGCCCCGGACGTCACCGCGCTCGATCCGGTCCGCCCGACCATGTCCGGCGACCGCAGCCGCTTCGCGTTCGTCACCCGTGACCGGACGGCGGTCCACGTCGCCGGCACGGACGGCTCCCTGCGGGAGGTGCTGCGCGGCACCGGGCTTACCGTCCCGTCGCTGGACCTCCTGGGCTGGGTGTGGGCGGCCGACCGGGGCACGACCTCGCGGATCCGCGCCGTCTCGGCCCAGCCCGGCGGGCAGGAGCGCATCGTGACGGCCACCTGGCTGCGCCCCGGCGAGCGGATCGTCGACCTGCGGTTGGCCCGGAGCGGGGCCCGGGCCGCGATGCTCGTCGACGACGGCCAGCGGACCACCCTGCGCGTGTCCGGCGTCGTGCGCGGTTCGGACGGGGTGCCGAACGCCCTGACCGAGCCGATCCTGCTGCCCTCCTCCGGGTCGGAGGACTCGGTGGAGTGGGCCGGCGACACGAACCTGCTCGTCTCGGCGTACGCCGCGAAGCCCGACGAGCGCGTGGTGCCGCGGATCGTCTCGGTCGATGGCACCGTCCGGGAGCTCAACCCACTGGGCGGCCTGCGGGGGATCTCCGCCGGCGACGACGGCGCCTATTACGCGGAGACGGAGGAGTTCGTGTTCCTGCTGGTGGGCTCCTCGTGGCGGGCGCAGGAGCTCGACCGCGGGGTACGCGACCTCTCGTTCCCGGACTGAGCCGGGCCGGCGCCGGGCGCCCATCGTCCATTCCTGCACAGCCGCCCCGTCCCGCACAGTGGCCCGCCCCGGCGCCCGGACGGCGGTGGCGTGCGGTGGACTCATCGCCATGCATTCCCCGCCGTCCTCCCCGTCCCCGGCGTTCGGCGCCCTCGGTCGGGCCCTGGCCGACCTGGTCCTGCCCGCCGAGTGCGCGGTGTGCGCGGCGCCGGGCCACCGGCTCTGCCCGGCCTGCGCGGAGGGACTGACCGCCGCCCTGTCCCGGCCCTTCCGGGCGGAACAGGACGCCCCGGCCCTGCCCGTGGGCCCCGGCGGCGCTCCCCTGCCGGTGATGGCGGCCGGCCGCTACGCAGACCCGCTGGCGGCCGCCGTGCTCGCGTTCAAGGACCATCACGCGCTGCACCTGCGCGGCGTGCTGGGCGAGGCCCTCTGCCGGACCGTCGCCGCGGCGCGCCTCGAGCCGGACCTGCCCGGGGCACCGCACGCCCTGCTCGTTCCGGTCCCGGGCGGCGCGGTCGGATTCCGACGGCGCGGCTACGACCCGCTCGCCGAGCTCACCCGGGCGCTGCCGGCGCCGTGGCTGGTCTCCGACGCCGTCCGCGCTCGGCTGCTGCCCCGCGCGAGCACACTCCGGGGCGGCGGCCCGTCCCATGCGGGCACCGGGGCGGGCCAGCGCCGCCGGCGGGCCCGGGACTGGCGCGTCCTCGCCGCACGGCTGCCGGCCGGCGCGCCCGTCCTGCTCGTGGACGACGTCCTCACCACCGGCGCCACCCTCGCCGCGCTCGCGGAGGCGGTGCGCCGCGCCGGCGGGCACCCCGTCGGGGCCGTCGTGCTCGCGGCGGTGGCCCCGCCGCGGGACCCCGCCGAACCTGGCCCCCGGCCAGGCCCCCGGGTAGGGTGAACGGCACGGAATCGCCCCTACGGTTCCCGTCCTGCCGACGGCTGGAAGGAGGTCGCCCCCTCGGACCCGACGCCCCCCTGCGGACGCGACACCGAGGCGCACCTCCCCTCCCGAGGCCGGACCCGTGAGAGTCGGACCAGGAGGACGCCATGACCATGGATGTCAGCTACATCGCCCGCAACATCAGCCTCTCGGAGAGCTTCCGCGACCACGTCGTCGAGCGCACCGAGCGCCTCCAGCGGCTCGCCGAGGGCGCCGACACGCTCGAGGTCCGCGTGACGAAGGAATCCCACCACAAGCACTCAGACGAGGCGGTCCGCGTGGAACTGACGGTCCGCGGCCCGCGGGACGTCGTGCGGGCTGAGGCCGCCGCGGACGACGAGCTGGCAGCCTTCGACAAAGCCGCCGCCCGACTGACCGAGCGCCTGCGGCGCCTGCGCGACCGGCGCAAGGACCGTCGCCGCGGCAAGCTCGGCGCCTCCCGCGGCGCGGGCGAGGTCGGCTTCGTGCCACCGCTGCCGCCGTCGGGCGCCGCGCTGGCCGCGGAGGACGCCTCCGCGCAGGACGCCCCCGAGGCGGGCACCCCGGTGCGCATCCGGCAGAAGGCGTTCCCCGCGACCCCCATGAGCGTGGACGACGCCGTGGACGCGATGGAGCTGGTCGGCCACGACTTCTACCTCTTCCAGAACGCCGAGACCGGCGTGCCCTCCGTCGTCTACCGCCGCCGAGGCTGGAGCTACGGCGTGATCCGCCTGGACGAGTCCCTCCCTCAGGATCACGTCTCCGCCTCCGAGGGGGAGCAGGCATACCAGACGCGGGAGGACTGACCGCCCCGCCGACGTCGACCACGACCTGCTGACGCCGCGACGCCCCTCCCCTCCGGGACGGGCGCCGCGGCCCGTCCGGACTCGGCCCGTACACTGTCCCGGAGACCGCGCCACGGCCGCGCGCGAGGGGCATCCCGTCCCGCCCCGGCCACACCGCAAGGGAGCAGAGAACCAGTGCCTTCGATCATCGACCGCGTCCTGAAGATCTCGGACAACCGCGTCCTCAAGCGCATGCAGGCCACGGTGGACGCCGTGAACCTCCTCGAGGACGACTTCCGGGCGCTCAGCGACGCGGAGCTGCGTGCCGAGACGGACACGCTCCGGGCCCGGCATGCGGACGGCGAGTCGTTGGACCTGCTCCTGCCGGAGGCCTTCGCCGCGGTCCGCGAGGCCGCGGGACGCACGCTCGGCCAGCGGCACTACGACGTCCAGCTGCTCGGCGGCATCGCGCTGCACCAGGGCAACATCGCGGAGATGAAGACCGGCGAGGGCAAGACCCTCGTGGCCACCGCTCCGGCCTACCTCAACGCGCTGTCCGGCAGGGGCGTGCACGTGGTGACGGTCAACGACTTCCTCGCCTCCTACCAGGCCGACCTCATGGGCCGCGTGTTCCGCTTCCTCGGCATGCAGACGGGCGTCATCGTGGCGGGCCAGACCCCGGCCGTACGCCGCGAGCAGTACGCCGCGGACATCACCTACGGCACGAACAACGAGTTCGGCTTCGACTTCCTCCGGGACAACATGGCCTGGTCCCTCGACGAGCTCGTGCAGCGTGAGCACCACTACGCGATCGTCGACGAGGTGGACTCGATCCTCATCGACGAGGCCCGCACCCCGCTGATCATCTCCGGCCCCGCCCAGGGAGAGGCCAACCGGTGGTACGGCGAGTTCGCCCGGCTGGTGCGCCGCCTCGAGGCGGACACGGACTACGAGGTGGACCACAAGAAGCGCACCGTCGGCATCCTCGGCCCCGGCATCGAGAAGGTCGAGGACCACCTCGGCATCACGAACCTGTACGAGACGCAGAACACCACGCTCATCCAGTTCCTGAACAACGCGGTCAAGGCCAAGGAGCTGTTCAAGCGGGACAAGGACTACGTGGTCCTCGACGGCGAGGTGCAGATCGTCGACGAGCACACGGGCCGCGTGCTCAAGGGACGCCGCTACAACGAGGGGCTCCACCAGGCCATCGAGGCCAAGGAGGGCGTCGAGGTCAAGCCCGAGAACCAGACGCTGGCCACGGTGACCCTGCAGAACTACTTCCGCGGCTACGAGAAGCTCGCCGGCATGACGGGCACCGCCGAGACGGAGGCCGCCGAGTTCACGTCGACCTACGGCCTCGGCGTCGTCGTGATCCCGCCGAACCGGGAGCGACAGCGCGTGGACCGCAACGACGTGGTGTACAAGAACGAGAAGGTCAAGTTCGACGCCGTCGTCGACGACATCGCCGAGCGGCACGCGAAGGGCCAACCGGTCCTGGTGGGCACCACCTCGGTGGAGAAGTCCGAGTACCTCTCCACGCTGCTGGCCAAGCGCGGCGTCCGCCACGAGGTCCTGAACGCGAAGAACCACGCCCGCGAGGCCGCCATCGTGGCGCAGGCCGGCCGCCCGGGCGCCGTCACCGTGGCCACCAACATGGCCGGCCGCGGCACCGACATCATGCTCGGCGGCAACGCCGAGTTCACGGCGGTGGCCCGCATGCAGGAGCTGGGCCTCGACGCCGCCGAGGACCCGGAGGCGTACGAGGCCCGCTGGCCCGAGGTGCTGGCGCAGGCCGAGGCCGCCGTGGAGGACGCGCACCGCGCGGTCATCGAGGCCGGCGGCCTGTACGTGGTGGGCACCGAGCGCCACGACTCGCGCCGCATCGACAACCAGCTGCGCGGTCGTTCCGGCCGTCAGGGCGACCCGGGCGAGTCCCGGTTCTACCTCTCCCTCACGGACGAGCTCATGCGCAACTTCAACCCGGGCGTGGCCCAGCGGATCATGAACAGCCCGTCGATCCCGGACGACATGGCGCTCGAGTTCGGCTTCGTCTCGAAGGCGATCCAGAACGCGCAGGCGCAGGTCGAGGGGCGCAACGCCGAGCAGCGCAAGAACGTGCTCAAGTACGACGACGTGATGAACCGCCAGCGCGAGGCCATCTACACGGACCGCCGTTCCATCCTCGAGGGGGAGGACCTGCAGGACCGGGTGCGCCGCTTCGTGGAGGACGCCGTCGGGAACATCGTGGACGCGGCCACCGAGGAGGGCCACGCCACCGACTGGGACCTCGACCAGCTGTGGCGGGACCTGGCAGAGCTCTACCCCGTGGGCATCTCGCAGGAGGACGTCCTCGACGAGGTCGGCGGCCGGGGCCGGCTCAAGGCCGAGGTCCTCAAGCGCGAACTCGTCTCCGATGCGCTCCTGGCGTACGAGGACCGGGAGGCGCAGGTGGGGTCCGAGGCGCTGCGGGAGGCGGAGCGTCGCGTGGTGCTCGCCACCATCGGGCGCCGCTGGCAGGAGCATCTCTACGAGATGGACTACCTCAAGGAGGGCATCGGGCTGCGCGCGATGGCCCAGCGCGAGCCCCTCGTGGAGTACCAGCGCGAGGGCTACACGATGTTCCAGAACATGCTCGCCGCCATCCGCGAGGACGCCGTGCGCACGCTGTTCCAGGCGCAGATCAGTGCGGCCCCCGCGTCGACGTCGCTGCCCGGCGTCCAGGACGCCCGCGCCGTGACGATGGCCCCGCAGATCTCCGTGGAGGGCATCGACGCCCCGCAGCAGCCGGCGCAGCTGCGTTTCACCGGTCCGTCCGAGGACGGGCAGAGCGCGGTCACCCGCAGCGGCACGGACTCCGGCGCCACGGTCGCGGCGGGCACGAACCGCCGCTCCCGCCGTCAGGCGGAGCGCCGCGGCCGCCGCGGCTGACCGGCATCCTGCCACGACGCAGGACGAGGGCCCGCAGACCTCCAGGTCTCCGGGCCCTCGCTCGTCAGTCCGACGGGACGATCCGGCTCAGCCGATCTCGACCGACGTCACCTTCCACCGGCTGAGCCGCCGCTCGAGTCGGAGCGCGAAGGCCCGGGCCCGGCCCTCCCACAGCACCGTCGCGCTGGCCTCCACCCGGCCGGGCGCGACCTCGCACACGCGGGCACCCACCGGGCGGGGTGCGGACTTGGGCGTCCGGGGCGGGACGGCCGCGGAGGGCCGTCGACCGGGCCCGGTCGGCGCGACGGCGCCCAGCAGCTCCATGCGACGGGTCAACTTGTCCAGGACCTCGGGCGAGAGCCAGGCGGAGAGGTCCCGCAGGGCACGGCGGCCCGTCTCGACCTCGACGCAGGCGACGGCGATCACGGCGGCGAGCGAGCGGACGCGGCGCAGCTCCTCGCGCCCCTGTTCGGTGCGGGCCCGCCGGGCGATCTCCTCACCGCGGGGCAGGACTGCGGGGCTGTGGGCGGGCCCGTGGAGGAG
>NZ_LR732370.1:1288068-1300315 GCF_902506395.1 Micrococcus sp. 116 | reverse complement strand
GGGGCGGGTGGCGAGGGTGGTCATGGCGGTCTCCTGAGGACGAGGCGAAGCGGGGGAGTGCAGGGTCGTGGATGTCATGGCCGTGGTCCGTCCACGCCGGCGTGCGGGGTGAACACGGGGGAGGTCAGCACGGTGCCGGGCAGCAGCAGGTGCGGGTCGTCGCCGATCACCCGTCGGTTGGCCTCGTACCAGCGGCGCCAGCGGGCGTCGATCTCTCGGGGGGTCGCGTCCGGGCCGAGCTCGGCGGCGGCGAGGTGCCACAGGCAGTCGCCGCGCCGGACGGTGACGGTCGGGTGGTCCGGATCCGCACGGCCGGTGCCGGCGCCCGGTGGGGCCGGCGCCGGGGGCCGGGGCGTCCACGCGGCGTCCGGCGCCGGGGCCTCGACGCCGGTGGCGTGCGCAGGCACCGCAGCCACGGTCCAGGAGGCGTCCGGCACGGGATGAGCCGCGTCCGCCCACGCGGCCGGTGCCGCGAGCAGCTGGGCACCGACGACGGCGCCTGCCACGCGTCCGAGCAGGGCGGGAGTGAGGCTCCGGCCCAGGCGGGCCCAGGCCGGCCGACCCGCGCGGCGCCCCAGCGCGACGAGCGCCAGCCCGATCAGGCCCACCGCCCACCATGCGAGCAGTCCGAGCCCGGCGAGACCGGCACCGAGGCCCAGCACGCGGGTCAGTTCCGCCCCGGGCGCGCTGGTGCCCGTCTGCAGCAGCGCCGCGGCACAGGCGAGCAGACCGGGACCGGCCAGAAGCAGGACGGTGAGGCCGACGGCGTCCGCCGCGTCGACCGGACGGGTCGGGGCCGGGCCGGCCGGTGATGTCGAGCGCTCCATGGATTCCCCTCCTGTGCGTCCGTCCGGCCGGGATCCCGCGATCAGGCCGGTGATGATGATCACAGTGAACTGCACGGGCCGATAGGTGTCAAGAGTGATGTTTGATGATGTTTGATGACGACCGATGTCCGGCGCTGAGCCTCCTATGCTGAGCGCATGCGGTGGAACGGACTCTTCGACGACCTGGAGGCGCACTGGGCCGACCTCGGCTGGCAGGAGACGGTGGCCGAGGCCGCGGAGCTGACCCGAGCGGAGTGGATGGCGCTGTCCCTGGCCGACCGCCTGCGCGGAGCCCGAGGGCGGCAGGTCCGGCTCCACCTGGCCTGGGGCGAGGTCGTGGACGGCGTGGTGCACACGGTGGGCCAGGGCTGGGTCGGCGTGCACGTCGACGGCTCGGGATCGGCGATCGTCGCGGTGGACTGCGTGGCGGCCGTGGAGGCCGACCTGACCCGGGCCGTGGCCGCGCCCGAGCTCGCCGCGGCCGGCTGGGGGACGGTGCTGCGCGGCATCGCGCGGACGCGCCAGCCGGTGGCGGTGACGGGACGCCTCGGCGCGGCGCTGGCGGAGGGCACCGTGGACCGGGTCGGCGGCGACCACCTCGACATCGCCCGCCACCCGCGGGACGAGGCCCGGCGGGCCGCGGCCGTCCGCGGGCGGCTCGTCATCCCGTTCGGGGCGCTGGGGACGGTCCGGACCGCGCTGCGCCCCGCCTGAGCAGACCGTGTGGGCTCAGCGGGCCTGCGCGTCCGCCTCGGTCCACTCCCGGACGCGGGCGCGCGTCACTTCCTTCTGACGTTCCACGTAGTCCTCGAGCCAGGACAGCTCGATGCGCCACTGACCGCGGCCCCCGACCTGGATGGCCTGCAGCTCACCCGAGCGGACCAGGGCACGGGCGGCCTGACCGGAGATGTTCAGGGTCTCCGCGACGTCGGTCAGGGTGAGAAAGCGCTGCACGGTGCTCCTTCGGTCGAGGCGTCCAGGACGGTCGCGGGCGGCCCACGACGTCGACCCATTCAACCCCGGGAACACCCGGAGGCGACACTTTTCCACAGCGTACGCGGCGGATCCGGCGATCCACGGCCCCTGTGGTTACTCTGGGCGCAGCGCGGAGGGGCCGACACCGACGGGGTGCCGGGGCCGCGGCGGCCCGAGGGGCCGGTCCGAAGGGGGGAACATCCGGTGTCCACGACCATGTCCGCGTCCGCCGAGGGCGGCCGTCTGCGCCGGCCCCGCTGGCGGGATCCCCGGCTCCTCGTCGGTCTCGTGCTCGTCCTCGCCTCGATCGCCGGCGTCGTGGCGCTGGTCGCCTCCGCCCAGCGGACCGCAGCGTACTGGACGGCTGCGGAGGACCTGCCCCCGGGCACACCCATCGCGTCCGGGGACCTGCGCCCCGTGGAGGTGAACCTCAGCGAGGCCGGCGAGCGGTACCTCAGCGCCGATGCTCCGGCTCCCGAGGGGCGGATGGTCTCCGGGACTGTCCGGGCCGGTGAGCTGCTGCCGGCGGCGGCACTGGTGGACGCGGACCCGGACGGCCGTCGTCCCGTCGGGGTGGCCCTGGACGAGCCGCTGCCGTCCGGCGTGGGCGTGGGAGACCGCGTGGACGTCTGGGTGGCCATGCCGGCGGAGGGAGGCCGCGGCCATGCAGACCCGGCCCGGCTGGCCGAGGCGCTCGAGATCTCCGAGGTCACGGCGGAGCAGAACGGCTTCGGCGGCTCGGGCACCACCCGGGTGCAGCTGCTGGCACCAAAGGAGACCCTGCCGCGCATCGTGGACGCGAAGGTGAAGGACGCGCGGGTCACCCTCGTGCCGGCCCACGGGGTGCGCTGACCGTGCGCATCGCCCTGGCCACCACCGTCCAGCCGGGCCTGGACCACATCGGCCCGCTCGAGCGGCACCAGACGGACATCACGGTCCTCCGCCGGGCCGAGGACATC
Source organism: Micrococcus sp. 116 (assembly GCF_902506395.1). Taxonomy (NCBI): domain Bacteria; kingdom Bacillati; phylum Actinomycetota; class Actinomycetes; order Micrococcales; family Micrococcaceae; genus Micrococcus; species Micrococcus sp. 116. The sequence continues at coordinate 1,297,554 of NZ_LR732370.1, read as the reverse complement.
GCCGAGCTGCTCGCCATCGCCCGCTCCGGTCTCGTGGACGCGGTCCTCGTGGCCGGGGACACCGAGTCCCTCACCGCCGCCTTCCTGGAGGAGACGGCCCGGCTGCCCCGACCCGTGGGCGTGGCGGCGCTCAGCGAGGTCCGTGCCGAGCGGCGTCGTCTCCGCAGCATGGGGGTGCCCTGCGTGCGCGCCGACGCCGACCCCGAGCAGATCGCGGCCGTCGTCGTGGAGTCCGCGAGCGCCGCCGCGGAGGGCCGCCGGCCGGAGACCTCGCACGGGGAGGACGCCGACCACGCCCGGGATCACGCCGAGGACCTCGACGACCTGCCGATCACCCTGGAGACGCTCGGCGCGGACGAGGTGCCCGGCCTCACGGACCCCTGGCGCGACGCCGACGAGCCCGACGACGCCGGGCCGGGCGCCGCCCCCGCCGCGGCCACCCCCGACGACGGCCCCGCCACCGCGGGCGAGGGAGCCGACCCCGCACCCTCTCCGGAGGAGGGCGAACCGACCGCACCCGCGCGGGAGTCCCTGGTGACCGTGGTGTGGGGTCCCACCGGCGCCCCGGGACGCACCACCGTCGCCGTGAACCTCGCCGCCGAGCACGCCGTGGCCGGCCGGAACACGCTGCTGGTCGACCTGGACACGTACGGCCCCGCCGTCGGTGTGCACCTGGGGCTGACGGAGGAGTCGGCCGGCGTGTCGCGGGCCGTGCGGCGGGCCGACCACGGCCGACTGGGCGCCGCCGACCTGGCGGCCGCGGGCGTCCGCGTCCGCGTCGCCGGCGCGGACCTGACGGTTCTGACGGGGCTCACCCGCGTGGACCGGTGGCCCGAGCTGCGCCCCGCCGCCGTCTCCGCGCTGATCGCGGCCGCCAGGGAACACTGGGACCGCGTGGTCGTCGACGTCGGGTTCGGTCTCGAGCAGGACGAGGAGTTGTCCTTCGACGTGCCCGCCCCACAGCGCAACGGTGCGACCCTGGCGGCGCTCGCCGCGGCCGACGAGGTCATCGCGGTCGGCGGGCCGGACGCCGTCGCCCTGCCCCGCCTGGTCCGCGGGGTCGAGGAGCTGGCGGAGGCGGCCCCGGCGGCACGGCTGCGCGTCGTGGTCAACCGGCTCCGGCCCGCCGCCGCCGGCGTCGCCCCGCGCGGGCAGGTCGAGGCCGTCTGGAACCGCTACGCCTCGCCGGCCACGCCCCTGGAGGCGTTCCTGCCGTGGGACCCGGCCGCCGCGGACCCCGCGCTGCTCGCCGGCCAGGTGCTCGCCGAGGCCGCTCCGAACAGCCCGCTGCGTCGCGCCCTCGCCACGCTGGCCGGTGTCCCTGCCCGCCCCGCCCGCCGCGGACGGCACCGCGCACGGCCCTCGCAGACCATCGCCGCCGTGTCGTCCGACGCCGCCCGCGACGCCACGGACACGGGCCGCCCGGCACGTCGCCGTACCCTGATCCCATGGTCAGTTCGCTCGCGCAGGACCCCCTGACGTCGCACCCGGACATCGGAGACGAGGACCGCGCCTGGCTGCAGCGGCTCGTGGGGGACTGGCAGCTCGTGGCAGACCTGGCGCTCGCGGACCTCGTGCTCTGGTGCCCCGTGCCCCGCCGCGACGAGGCCGGAGGGTTCGTCGCGCTCGCCCAGGTCCGGCCCTTCACCGCTCCCACCCTCTTCCACCGCGACATCGTGGGCTCGCGCGCCCGCGCGGACCTGCGGGCCGTCGTCGGGCAGACGTGGCATGGCGGGGAGCGGGCCGAGGGGGCCGGCCCCGTCGAGGCCCCGGGAGGCACGCTGCAGGTGCGTCTGTGGCCGGTGGTCCGCGCCGGGAGGGTCATCGCGGTCGTCTCCGCGCACGCGGACCCGAACGGCCGGCCGGCGCGCTCGGTGATCGAGGAGAACTACAGCCGGACGGCCAGCACCCTGCTGGACATGATGCAGCACGGCCGCTGGCCGGCGCCCGAGGAGCCTCCCGGCCTCTGGGCAGGCGGCACGCCGCGGGTGGGGGACGGCCTCGTCGTGCTCGGGCCGGACTCGGTCGCCGAGTTCACCAGTCCCAACGCGGTCTCCGCCCTGCGCCGGCTGGGCATCGCCTCAACGCTCGAGGGGCACCGGCTCACCGACGTCCTGGCCAGCACCGACGCCGCCCGTGTGCCCACCGACGAGGGGACGTGGGCCGTGCTCACCGGGCTGCGTGCCGGACGGCGGGAGGTGCAGTCCGGCGGGGCGTCCCTCACGGTGCGCTCCGTCCCCCTGCTCGGTCCGGACGGCTGGCAGGGGGCGCTGCTGCTGCTGCGCGACGTGACCGAGCTGCGCCGCCAGGAGCAGCGTCTGCTCACCAAGGACGCGACCATCCGCGAGATCCACCACCGCGTCAAGAACAACCTGCAGACCGTGGGATCGCTGCTGCGCATGCAGGCGCGGCGCACGTCCTCGCCCGAGGCGGAGCGTGCGCTGCGTCAGGCGATGCAGCGGGTGGACACGATCGCCCTCGTCCACCAGACGCTGAGCGAGGAGATCGAGGACCAGGTCCCCGTGGACGGTCTGCTGCAGCGGCAGTTCCGCCTGGCCGTCGAGGTGGCCGGGGACGGGCGGCCGCTGCAGGTCGCGGTCACGGGCGAGTTCGGTGAACTGCCCTCCCACGTGACCACGCCGCTGGCGCTGGTGCTCAATGAGCTGGCGGCCAACGCCGTCGAGCACGGCACGGCGCCGGGCGGTGGCTGCGTGGGCCTGCACGCCGACCGCGAGTCGACCCCCGCGGGAACGGTGCTGGTCGTGTCCGTGACGGACGGCGGCCCCGCCGCCCCCGACGGATGGGTGCCGGGGGAGTCTCCCCGCGCGGGCGAGGGATCGGGGCTCGGCCTGCGCATCGTGCACTCGCTCGTGGAGGGGGACCTGCGCGGCACCCTGCGCTGGGAGCGGTCCGACGACGGCGGCACGCGCGTCGTGCTGCGACTGCCCCTGACGTGAACCCGGCCGGGCTTGAGGACGGCCCCGTCGACGTCGTCGACGGGGCCGGTGGTCCGGGTGGGTCAGGAGGCGCGGCGGGCACGCGCGGCGCGGCGCTTCATGGCGCGCCGCTCGTCCTCGCTCATGCCGCCCCAGACGCCCGAGTCCTGGCCGGACTCCATGGCCCACTTCAGGCACGTGTCCACGACCTCACACGAGCGGCACACCGCCTTGGCCTCCTCGATCTGCAGGAGGGCGGGGCCGGTGTTGCCCACCGGGAAGAACAGCTCCGGGTCCTTGTCCAGGCACGCTGCTTTACTGCGCCAATCCATCGGTCCGCTCACTTTCTGTCGGAAGAACCGGAGCCCGCGGGCGCCGGTGGTCACGGCCTCCGCCGGCGGCGGGCGCGGGGGCCGGCGCGGACGACGCGCGGCACGACCGATACGGAGGGCGACCCTGGTCATTGCAACGGGGACCGCCTTCGTACGAACGCGGCCCCCGGAAATCTCTCGCATGCCATCCTCGCACGGCCCTCACGAGTGAACAAGAGGTGAATGAGGTGCATCACCGCGCTGCACTGCGAGTCCTTCGTCACACCATGCCCTGACCGAGGCGCCGCCGCGGACGTGGTCCGCGCGCCGCCCGGCGTACCGTGGGGGACACGTCCGTCCCCGCAGCCGTCCGCAGGAGAGGCCCCATGGCACAGTCCCGCCGCCCCGACCCCGTCGCCCCGTCCGAGTCGTCGGGCGCCGACGCGACGACGGTCCCGCCCCGCCCCGGACGGGGCCTGCCGGTGGCCGTCCTCGTGGTCGCCGCGGCGCTCGTGCTCGAGGGGGGTGCGCTCCTCTGGTTCGCCGTGGACGCGGTGGTGCATGCGGCGGACGGGGTGCTCCCGGCCGGCGCCCGCGTGATGCTGATCGTCATCTACGCGCTGCTCGCCCTGTGGATCCTCGCGACCGCCGTCGCCCTGCTGCGCGGTCGGGCGTGGAGCCGCGGCGCCGCCGTCGCGATCCAGCTCTTCAGTGTGCTCCTGTCCTCGTGGCTCTTCAGCGTGGACGCCGCCGCTCTGGGTGGGCCGCTGCTCGCGGTCTCCGGCGTCGCGCTGCTCACCCTCTTCACGACGCCGGTCACCCGGCATCTCGCCCCCGCCCCGGAGGCCTCGACGGACGCCTGAGCCCCGCCCCGACGACGACGGCGCGCCCCCGGCCAGGGGCGCGCCGTCGTCGTCATCGGGGCCGTGGTCAGTTCACCGGGCCGGTGAACTTCTCGCCGGGGCCCTTGCCCGGGGCGTCCGGGAACGGGGAGGCCTCACGGAACGCCAGCTGCAGCGAGCGCAGCCCGTCGCGCAGCGGTCCGGCGTGCTGGCTGCCGATCTCGGGGGCCGCGGCCGTGACCAGCCCGGCGAGGGCCGTGATGAGCTTGCGGGCCTCGTCGAGATCGATGAGCTCGCGGGCGTCGGGGGAGTCGGCCAGGCCGCACTTGACGGCGGCGGCGGTCATCAGGTGCACGGCGGTGGTCGTGATGACCTCGACGGCGGGGACCTCGTGGATGTCGCGGATCTCGGCGGGGGCGTCCATGGGGGTGGCGTCCTGGGCCTGACGTTCGTCTGTCATGGTGGTAAGCTTCCCATAGACCACTCGTGGTCCGCGCAAGACCTCGTCATCCGGTGACCCCGGGGCGGGCATGCACGGGCCAGGAGCAGCAAAGTGGAGGCCTCTCTCCCACCCGCGCCAGCAGGATGTCCGGTTCGCCCCGGGCCGAGTTGCCGGGTCGCCGGTCGGGACCGCCGCGTCGTGGCGCGCAGCCCGCACCGAGGGTCCCGTCCGACGGGATCGTGTCGAGGCCTCCGTCTGCGTCCGCGCAGGGGAGGCCTTCCTCGTTTCCGAGGGCCCCTCCGGTGGGCGCGGGGTCACCCGTCGTCTCACACAGAGGAGCAGCACCATCAGCGATCCCCGCATCAACGAGCGTATCCGCGTTCCGGAAGTCCGCCTGGTCGGCCCGAACGGCGAACAGGTCGGCATCGTCCGCGTCGAGGACGCCCTCCGGCTCGCCGCCGAGGCGGACCTGGATCTCGTGGAGGTGGCCCCCACGGCCAAGCCTCCGGTGTGCAAGCTGATGGATTTCGGCAAGTACAAGTACGAGGCCGCGGTGAAGGCCCGTGAGTCGCGCAAGAACCAGGTGAACACGGTCCTCAAGGAGGTCCGCTTCCGCCTGAAGATCGACAAGCACGACTACGAGACCAAGACCGGCCACGCCAAGAAGTTCCTGAGCCAGGGCGACAAGGTCAAGGCCATCATCCAGTTCCGCGGCCGTGAGCAGCAGCGTCCCGAACTCGGCATCAAGCTGCTGCAACAGTTCGCCGAGGACGTCGCCGAGCTGGGCACCGTCGAATCGCAGCCGCGCCAGGACGGCCGCAACATGGTGATGGTGGTCGGCCCGCTGCGCACCAAGGCCGATGCGCGGGCGGACCAGCGCAAGAACTCGGCCGAGAGCCACCGCGAGCGTCAGGGCGGCGGTTCGCGTCGCGACCAGGCCGCCCGCGAGGCCAAGGAGCGCGCCGCGCAGAAGGCGGCGTCCGACTCCGCCCCGGTGCGGAATTCGGTCGGGGATGCGTTCCCCGAGCAGCTGAAGGCCATGGCCGCCCGGACGCAGGAGAACGCCTCCGCGGCCCCGGCCGAGACGACGCAGGCGCCGAAGACCCCGGCCCCGGCGGCTCCCCGCCCGGCCGCGGCCGCCCCGGCTGCGAAGCCGGCCTCCAGCGCCACGCCCGCATCGGCCCCGAAGCCGGCCGCGACGCCGAAGCCGCAGTCCTCGGCTGCGCCGGCTGCCACGCCGAAGCCGCGGTCCGCCGCCAAGCCGGCCGCGCCGTCGTCGGCGAGGTCGCGGCCCCAAGCCCGGTCCTCGGGCCTGACCCCCCGGGGTCGCCACAGACCAGCCCGGTCCGGACGGACCGGGGTGACCAGCACTGCCGTGCGCGCCGCGCACGGCAGCGATGAGTGAAGGAGAACGGCAGCCATGCCGAAGATGAAGACCCACAGCGGTGCCAAGAAGCGCTTCCGCGTGACCGGCTCCGGCAAGATCATGCGCCAGCAGGCGAACCGCCGCCACTACCTGGAGCACAAGTCCTCGCGCCTGACCCGCCGTCTCAAGGGCGACCAGCTCGTCTCCAAGGGCAGCATCAAGCAGATCAAGCGGATGCTCGGCATCTGACACCCCCTCCGGCCTCGCCGGAACCCCTTCCTCCTCGGCCGTGACGCGCCAGTGCGCGCCCCGGGGACCACACAGATTGGAGTACGCACGTGGCACGTGTGAAGCGGGCAGTGAACGCCCACAAGAAGCGTCGGACCATGCTGGAGCGCGCCTCCGGCTACCGCGGCCAGCGGTCTCGCCTGTACCGCAAGGCGAAGGAGCAGATGCTCCACTCGTTCACCTACAACTACCAGCATCGCCACAAGCGCAAGGGTGACTTCCGTCGCCTGTGGATCACCCGCATCAACGCGGCCGCCCGCGCCAACGGCATGACCTACAACCGATTCATGCAGGGCCTCAAGCTGGCCGGCGTCGAGGTGGACCGCCGCATGCTGGCCGAGATCGCCGTCTCCGACGCCGCGACCTTCGCCGTGCTGGTGAAGACCGCCCGCGAGGCGCTGCCCGCAGACGTGAACGCCCCCGCCGCCTCCCGCTGAGCCGGCTCCGGGGCCTTGAGGGCCCCCACCACCACGTCCCAGGCGTGAACACCACCGCCGACGGGGCGGGTCCTCCACCGAGGCCCGCCCCGTCGGCGTCTGCGCATCCGCAGCTGAGCCCCGACCAGAAAGACCCCATGACCCCGCACGCCGAGCCGATGACCCATCCCCGCGCCGAGCGCGTGCGCGCGGTGGCAGCCCTGGCGGGCCGCTCCGCCCGACGCCGGACGGGCACGTTCCTCGTCGAGGGGCCGCAGGCCTGCCGCGAGGCCCTGCGCGCCCACCTGGGGGAGGGGCCGGAGGCCGCCGCGGGGCAGTGGCGCGCGGGGCGGGTGCTGACCCAGGTGTACATGTCCGTCGGACTCGTGGACCGGGACCCCGCGCTGGCCGAGCTCGTGGCGCGCGTCCGGGACCGCCCGACGCCGGGTGGTGAGTGCGTCCTGGTGCGCCAGGCCAGCGACGAGGTGCTCACCGCCATGGCCGACGCCGTGACGGGGCAGGACATCGTCGCCGTGGCGCGGATGCCGGAGCCGCAGGCCGTCGAAGCGGTCCTCGGGGAGGCGCGCCTGGCCGCCGTGCTGTGCCGCGTGCAGGACCCGGGGAACGCCGGCACGGTCATCCGAGCCGCGGACGCGGCCGGGGCGGACGCGGTGGTCCTCACGCCGGGCTCCGTCGACCCGTTCAACCCCAAGGTGGTCCGGTCCACCGCCGGGTCGCTGTTCCACCTGCCCGTGGTCACCGCCGTCCCCGCAGAGGCGGCCGCGGCCGCCGCCCGGGCCGCAGGCCTGCAGGTGTGGGCCGCCGACGGCTACGGCTCGGATCGGCTCGACGCCCTCGCCCCCGGCGTGGTCGCCGCGCCGACCGCGTGGCTGTTCGGCAACGAGGCCCAGGGCCTGGACGGCGGCGAGCTCGCGCTGGCGGACCGCCGGGTGGCGGTGCCGCTGTATGGGGCCGCGGAGTCCCTGAACGTGGGGACCGCCGCCACGGTGTGCCTGTACTCGTCCGCGATGGCGGGGGCACGGCGCGCCGGCTGACGGGGCGCACGAGGCGGCGGCAGCCGTCCGGAGACGCAGATGGGGCGGGGATCCACGTGGATCCCCGCCCCATCTGCGTGTTCCCGGGTGGAACCCGGGCCGCTCAGCTCACTCAGGCGCGGGTGCCGGTGCGGCGGGTGATGGCCTGCCACACTGCGGCGACGATAACGCCGCCGATGATCGCGAAGATCCAGGTGCCCAGATCGAAGAACTTCTCGTTCACGTCGAAGTCGAACAGCAGGGAGGCGATCCAGCCGCCGAGGAGAGCGCCGACGATGCCGGTGAGGAGGGCGCCGAGCCACCCGCCGCCCTGACGTCCGGGGAGGATGGCGCGAGCGATGGCGCCGGCGATGAGACCAAGCACGATCCAGCCAAAGATGCCCATGATGATGGTTCCGTTCGGGTTGCGAATCTGACGTACGAGAAGGAACGTAGCAAGGGATTTTCACGGGGGGCCACCTCTGGCGCCCCGACTTTTTCGAGATTCTCCGACGTGACGAGGTTCGCCCCGGCCTCGTGTGGGAGATTCAGCGGGGCGAGCCGCCGTCGTCAGCCCGGACGCCGGGCCGCGCCGCGACGTCGCGGCGCACGAGCAGGAACGCCAGCACCAGGCCCGCCAGGGCGATGCCCGCGCCGACCAGCGGCGGGGTCCGCAGCGACGCACCGGCCCCGATCGCGGCGGCCCCGACCCACGCGCCCATCGCGTTGGCCATGTTCAGCGCGGAGTGGTTGAGCGAACCGGCCAGCTGGGGTGCGGTGGGCGCGGAGTCCACGAGCAGCACCTGCAGGGACGGGGCGATCCCGGAGCCGCTGACGGCCACGCAGAAGAGGAACACGATCATCACCGGAGCCCACGAGGCCGTCAGCGCGACGGCGGCCAGCGAGACCGCGCTGAGCCCGAAGCTCAGGCGCAGGGTGCCCACCGGGTCGCGGTCCGTGAGGGCGCCGCTGACGAGCGTGCCGATCACCATGCCGACGCCGTAGAGGGCCAGCACGGCGGGGACCCACCGTTCCTCGAGGCCCGCGACCTCCGTGAGCAGCGGCGCGATGTAGGTGTAGAGCGCGAACATGCCGGCGAAGCCGATCACGCCCACGGCCACCGTCGCCCACAGGCGGCCGGAGGCCAGACCGCGCAGCTCGCGGCCGACCGAGGCGCCCGCGGGGGCCGGCACGGACGGGACGAGCCACGCGGTCGCCCCGACGCACAGGGCCGCGCAGACCGCCACGATGACGAACATCCAGCGCCAGCCGACGGCCTGCCCGAGCGCCGTCGCGCCCGGCACGCCCAGCACGTTGGCCACGGACAGCCCGGCCATCACCCAGGCCACGGCCTGGCCGCGGCGGGCGGGCCCGGCGAGGTCCGCCGCGGCCAGGGCGGCCGCGGAGAAGTAGGCGCCGTGGGGCAGGCCCGACACGAACCGGGCCGCCATCATGCTCCCCATGTCCGGGGCGAGGAACGCGGCCACGTGCCCCACGACGAACAGCAGCATCAGCACGATGCTCGTGACCCGCCGGTCGACGCGGGCGAAGGACGCGGCCAGCAGGGGAGCGCCGATCACGACGCCCAGCGCGTACATGGAGATGAGCACGCCGCCGGCCTCGAGACCGATGCCGAGGTCGGCCACCGCCTGCGGCAGCAGGCCCATCATCGCGAACTCCGTGGTGCCGATCGCGAAGCTGCCCAGGGCCAGCGCGAGGATGGCCGGCAGCAGACGCACGCGGCGGCCGCCCAGCAGCGCGCCGGGGCCCGTCGGCGCGGTCGGTGGGATGGACGGGTCCGGGCGCGTCGGACGCGGGGCGCGGGGGGAACGGTCGTGGGCGCCGTCGGCG
>NZ_LR732370.1:1186740-1287968 GCF_902506395.1 Micrococcus sp. 116 | reverse complement strand
GGCGGGGGCCTCGCTAGCCTGGGCTCATGACCTCCGCCACACCCGCTCGCCCCGCGCCCGCTGCCAGCCCGACGACGTCGCCCCGGGACGGTGCGCGACCGCGGCTGGTCGTGGGGCTCGCGCTGCTCGACGATGTGGCCGCGCCGACCCGCCTGCTGGCGGCCCGTCGCAGCGCGCCTGCCCCGCTGCGGGGGCTCTGGGAGTTCCCCGGGGGCAAGGTCGAGCCGGGGGAGGGCGTCCAGGAGGCGCTGCTGCGGGAGTGCCGGGAGGAGCTCGGGGTCGCCGTGCGGCTCGGCCCCGAGGTGGCGGCGCCGGAGCCGGACGGGTGGGAGCTGGCCAACGGCGCCCGGATGCGGGTGTTCTGGGGCGTCCTGGCGGAGGAGGGGACGACACCCCGAGCCCTCCAGGACCACGACCTGCTGGCGTGGCTGCCGCTCACCGGGCCGGGCGTGCGGCACCTGGACTGGATCCCGGCGGACCGGCCGATCGTGGCCGAGGTGCTCCGTGGCGCCGCCACGGCGTTCTCCGCGGGGCGCTGAGTCGACACGCGGCCGGCCGCGCCCCGCGGACCGGTCAGAACAGCGCGGGCTGCGCCGCCGGAGCGGAGGGCCGGGACGCCGGCCGGCGCCGGGCCGGGGGACCGTCCTCGCGCCGGATGCCGTGGGCGCCGCCGCGGGCCAGGCCGTGCCGTGCGGCGGCCTCCCCGGCCATCCGGGTGAGCATGCGGCGGTACGACTCGGGCGCGTAGGCGGACCGGGCGTACATCTGCTCGTAGCCGGCCAGCAGATCCGGGTGCTCGCGGCGGATCCAGTCCAGGTACCACTCCTTCGCGCCCGGCCGCAGGTGCAGGGCGCCCGGCATGACGCGCGCGGCTCCGGCGTCCGCCAGCGCGCGCATGAGGGCGTCGATCTCGCGGTCCCCGTCCGTGAGCCACGGCAGCAGGGGCATGGCCATGACGGTGACGTCCGCACCCGCGGCGGCGAGCCGCTCGATCAGGCGCAGGCGTGCGGTCGGCGACGGCGTGCCCGGCTCGACCGCGGCGGCGATGGCGGGGTCGAGCATCGCCAGGGACAGCGAGACCTGCACCGGCACCTGGCGCGAGGCCGCCTGCAGCAGGGGCACATCCCGCGCGAGCAGGGTCCCCTTGGTCAGCACGGAGAACGGGGTGCCGGAATCGGCCAGGGCCCGGATGATCCCGGGCATCAGCGCGTAGCGGCCCTCGGCCCGCTGATACGGGTCCGTGTTCGTCCCCAACGCCACCGCCTCGCGGCCCCACGTGGGGCGGGCGAGTTCGGCGCGCAGCACCTCGGCGACGTTGACCTTCACGACGATCTGCCGGTCGAAGTCGGCCCCGGCGTCGAGCTCGAGGAAGGTGTGGGTGCTGCGGGCGTAGCAGTACCGGCAGGCGTGGGTGCAGCCGCGGTACGGGTTCACGGTCCAGCGGAACGGCATGGCCGAGGCGGACGGCACCGAGTTCAGTGCGGTCTTGGCGAGCACCTCATGGAAGGTGACCCCCGCGAACTCCGGGGTGGTGACACTCCGCTGCAGGTCCGAGAGCGGCAGCAGGGCGGCGGAGCCGGCCGGTGTGCCGGCCGTCGCCCGCTGGGCTCCGCCCTCGGACCGCAGGGTCTGCGCTTCCCATCGCATGGCCAGAAGTAGAACACATGTTCGAATCGACCCGCAAGCGTGTTCGAGTCCGGGCGTGGCGCGGGCGCCGAGACGCGCCTACCGTGGTCGCCATGACCTCCCGTGCACCCGCCCCGGCCGCCCGCGTCCTGCTCACGGGCTTCGAGCCCTTCGGCGGCGATGTCCACAACCCGTCGATCGCCGCCGCGCGGGACGCCGTGGGCATCCTGGCGGACCGGGGTGTGACGGCCGAGGCGGTCGAGCTGCCGTGCGCGTTCGGCGCGGCCGGGCCGGCCCTGACCGCGGCCCTCGACCGGGTCCGGCCGGAGGTGGCGATCGCCGTCGGGCTGGCCGGCGGCACGGCGACGGTCCGGGTCGAACGGGTGGCCGTGAACCTGCAGGACGCCCGGATCCCGGACAACGCGGGGGAGCAGCCCGTGGACCGGCCCGTGCGCGCCGACGGTCCCGCGGCCCTGTTCGCCACCCTGCCCGCCAAGCGTGCCGTCGCCGCGATCCGGGAGGCCGGCGTCGCCGCGGAGCCGTCCCTGTCCGCGGGCGCGTTCGTGTGCAACCACGTCATGTACGCCCTCCTCGACGCCCCCGGCACCGCCCGGGCCGCCGGCTTCATCCACGTGCCGTGGGACACCGAGCACCGCCCGACGCCGGACACCCCGGCCCTGCCCGCGGCCGACCTGGCGCGCGCGGTGGCCGAGGCCGCCCTGACGGCGATGGCCGGCGGCCCCGACCTCGACGTCCCCGGCGGCACCCTGCACTGACCTCCCCGGACCCCGGGTCCGTGTCGGCGCGATCGCCCGTGCCCGTCAGCGGCGGCGCCGCAGGCCGCGGACCACGGGCCGCTCGATGTAGCCGCCCAGGGCCAGGCTCGCGCGTCGTTCGAAGACGTTGCGCGAGGCCGGATCCCCGGTCCGCCACATCGACCACGCCGCCGCCAGCGCGTACGCCGGCAGGAAGGGCAGACCCAGCAGGAGGGCGTACTGGTCCGCATGGCCGGCCTCGTGCCGCCACAGCGCGGGCGTCATGCGCAGGCCGGGGCGGGTGAACACGACGTCGCCGACCGTGAACGCGGCCCCGCCCGGGAACCGGTGCGTCCAGCCGTGGGCCTCGATCAGCCCGTGCGGTCCGGGCCGCAGCGCGCAGCCGGCGACGACGGCGCCCACCAGCCCCAGCGGCGTCGCCAGGTTCAGCAGGTTCCACAGCCCGCGCGCCCGCACGTGCGCCGGAGGCGACGGCCGGGAGGGGGCCGCGGTCATGGCTGTGCCGCAGGATCGGCGTCCCCGGCGGGGGACCCGGACGCGGGGACGTCGAAGTAGAGCGGGGCATGGGCGGCGCAGCCCGGGTTGAACGGCGCCCCGCAGGCCGGGCACGCAGGATCAGCGGTGGCCTCGAGGGCGAGGTAGGCGGTCACGCTCAGCTCGGTGCGGCACACCCCGCACAGCACATGCGGCCGGTCGAACTCGCCGGCAGGCACCGGCACGGCCGGGTGGTCGGCGAGCTCCGCGTGGCAGCGGTGGCAGGACCAGTACGCGGGGCAGCAGGCGAAGCGCAGGGCGACGACGTCCCGCGCCGTGGCGTAATGGGCGCAGCGGGTCTGCGCGTCCAGGCCCACGCCCCGCAGCAGCGGGTCGGTGCCGTCGAGGGAGTTCGGGGCGGTCATGCGCCTCAGCCTAGGCCGAGCGGGCCCGGGGCGGACACTAGACTGACGGGCGTCCCACCGTCCCCCATGCGAAGGTCGTTGCCCTGATGACACCCAGCCCCGAGACCGGCGCGGAGCCCACCGCGCCCGTGGCGGAGATCTCCCCCGTGGACGCGGAGGCAGTGGAGGCCGCTGTGCAGGCCGCGCTCGCCGCATATGAGGCCGCGGCCGACCTCGACGAACTCAAGGCCGCCCGCCTGGCCCACACCGGCGACCGGGCCCCCTTGACTCTCGCGAACAAGGCGATCGGCGCTCTGCCCAAGGAGCGCAAGGCGGAGGCCGGCAAGCTCATGGGCGCCGCACGCGGCCGCCTGGGCAAGGCCCTGGCCGCCCGCACCGAGGTGCTCGAGGCGGAGCAGGCCGCGCGGATCCTGCGCGAGGAGACGGTGGACGTGACCACCGCGGTCCGTCGCCGCCGCGTCGGCGCCCGTCACCCGCTCTCGCTGACGATGGACCGTGTCTCGGAGATCTTCGTCGGCATGGGCTGGGAGATCGCGGAGGGCCCCGAGCTCGAGTCCGAGTGGTTCAACTTCGACTCCCTCAACTTCGCGCCGGATCATCCGGCCCGCGAGATGCAGGACACCTTCTTCGTGGACCCGGCCGAGGCCCACCTGCTGCTGCGCACCCACACCTCTCCGGTGCAGATGCGCTCCCTGCTCGAGCGGGGCGCCCCCACCTACGTGCTGTGCCCGGGCCGCACGTTCCGCACGGACGAGCTGGACGCCACGCACACCCCGGTGTTCCACCAGTTCGAGGGCCTGGCCGTGGACAAGGGCCTGACCATGGCCCACCTGCGCGGCACCCTCGAGTACTTCGCCCGCCAGATGTTCGGGGCGGAGGCGGCCATCCGCCTGCGCCCGAACTTCTTCCCGTTCACCGAGCCCAGCGCCGAGCTGGACATCTGGCACCCCGGCGCCAAGGGCGGGCCCCGCTGGATCGAGTGGGGCGGCTGCGGCATGGTGCACCCGAACGTGCTGCGCGCCGCGGGCCTGGACCCGGAGGAGTACTCCGGGTTCGCGTTCGGCATGGGCGTGGAGCGCACGCTCATGTTCCGCAACGAGGTCCCGGACATGCACGACATGATCGAGGGCGACGTCCGCTTCTCCCAGCACTTCGGAATGGAGGTCTGATCCATGCGCATCCCCCTGGACTGGCTGCGGGAGTTCGTCCCCGTGCCCGCGGAGCACCGTGCCGAGGACGTGATGGCCGACCTCGTCCGCGTCGGCCTCGAGGAGGAGGACGTCCACCGTCCGGCTGCCGAGCTGCAGGGCCCGATCGTCGTCGGGCAGGTGCTCTCCAAGGAGCCCGAGCCGCAGAAGAACGGCAAGACCATCAACTGGTGCTCCGTGCGCGTGGTGCCCGAGGGCGCCGCACAGCCGCTCACCGGCGAGGGGATCGAGCCCTCCGGCGTGCAGGGCATCGTGTGCGGCGCCCACAACTTCGAGGTCGGGGACAAGGTCGTCGTGGCCCTGCCCGGCGCGGTGCTGCCCGGCGACTTCCGCATCAGCCCCCGCAAGACCTACGGCCACGTCTCGGCCGGCATGATCGCCTCCAGCACGGAGCTGGGCATGGGCGACGACGGCACGGACGGGATCGTCGTGCTCGGCGACCTCGGGCTCGACCCCGAGCCGGGCACCGACGCCCGGGACGTCCTGGACCTGCACGGCGAGGCCGCCGAGATCAACGTGACGCCCGACCGCGGCTACGCGTTCTCGATGCGCGGCGTCGCGCGCGAGTACGCGCACGCCACCGGCGTGCCCTTCACGGACCCGGCCGCCGCCGTCCACCCGCCCGCGGCCGACGACGCCGGCCCGGCCGTCCGCATCGACGACGACGCGCCGATCCACGGCGAGCCCGGGGCCACCCGCTTCGTGGCCCGCACGGTCTCCGGCGTGGACGCGACCCGCCCGACCCCGCCGTGGCTGGCCGCGCGCCTGCGCCTGGCCGGCATCCGCACCATCTCCCTGCCGGTGGACATCTCCAACTACGTCATGTGGGAGCTGGGCCAGCCCCTGCACTTCTACGACGCGGACACGCTCTCCGGCGAGATCGTGGTGCGCCGCGCGCGGGCCGGAGAGACTCTGACCACCCTCGACGGCAAGGAGCGCGAGCTCGACGCGGAGGACCTGCTCATCACGGACGACTCCGGCCCCATCGGCCTGGCGGGCGTCATGGGCGGGGCCGCCACCGAGGTCACGGACGCCACCACCACGATCGTGGTCGAGTCCGCGAACTTCGACCCCGTGTCGATCGCGCGTACGCGGCGCCGGCACCGCCTGCCCTCGGAGGCGTCGAAGCGCAACGAGCGCGGCGTCGACTGGGAGATCGCCGACGAGGCGGCCGAGCGGGCCGTCCAGATGCTCGTCGAGCTCGCCGGCGGCACCGCCGAGCCCGGGGTCACCGACGTCGGGACGCGGCCGCAGCCGGCCGTCGTCGAGATGGCCGCCGACTTCCCCTCCGCCCTGGTGGGCGTGGCGTACACGACCGACGAGGTCGTGGTGACGCTGCGGGCCCTGGGGGCCGAGGTGACCGTCGCCGAGGCCGCCGCCGACGTCGCCCCGCGGCTGACCGTGACCGCGCCGTCGTGGCGCACGGACCTGCGCATCCCCGAGGACCTCGCCGAGGAGGTCGCGCGCCTGCGCGGCTACGACGCGATCCCCTCCGTGGTGCCCGTGGCCCCGCCGGGCCGCGGCTTCACCCGCCGCCAGGCCCAGCGTCGCCGCGTGTCGGCCGCGCTCGCGGCCGCGGGACTCACCGAGGTGCTGGCCTACCCGTTCGTCTCCGAGGAGCAGAACCGGCGTTTCGGGGCGGACTCGGACGCGCAGGGCCAGGCCCTGGCGATGGTGGCCCTGGCCAATCCGATCGCCTCCCAGTACCGGTACCTGCGCCTGTCGCTGCTGCCGGGCCTCGTCGAGACCGCGCGCCGCAACCTCGGACGCGGCTTCCGCGATCTGGCGCTGTACGAGATGGGGCTGGTCTTCCTGCCCGGCGCGCAGCTGGGCTCGGCGACGATCCCCCCGCGCGCGGTCCACCCCTCCGCCGAGGTCCTCGCCGACCTCGAGGCCGGCATCCCCGCTCAGCCGTGGCACGTGGCCGGTCTGTACGCCGGGCACGACTCGGCGCCCGGGCCGGACCACGACCCCCGCCCGGTGGACTGGCAGGACGCGATCGCCGGGGCCCTCGACGTGGCCGACGTCCTCGGCGTCGAGCTGACCGTCCGGCAGGGCCGGCACCACGCGTTCCACCCGGGCCGGGTGGCCGAGCTCGTCGTCGTGACCGAGCACGGGGACCGGGTGGTGGGCGTCGCCGGCGAGCTGCACCCGCAGTGGCTCGAGGCCGAGGACCTGCCCGCCCGCACGAGCGTGTGGGAGCTGGACCTGGACGCGCTGTGCGCCGCGGCCCCCGAGATCGTGGTCGCCGCACCGCTGTCCACGTTCCCCGTGAGCACGCAGGACGTGGCGCTCGTGGTGGACGAGGCCGTCGTGGCCGGGGACGTGCGCGCGACCCTCGCCGAGGGTGCCGGGGAGCTGCTCGAGGCCGTCGAGCTGTTCGACGTCTACCGGGGCGCGGGCGTGCCGGAGGGGCGGAAGTCCCTCGCGTTCTCCCTGCGCTTCCGCGCCCCTGACCGCACGCTCACCGCGGAGGAGGTCTCCGAGGCCCGCGCCGCGGCCACCGCGCTCGCGGCGCAGCGGCACGGGGCGGTCCAGCGCTGACCGTGTCCGTCGCGACCGGCCCGTGGGGCCTGACCTCGGCCGTCCCCGCCTCGGCGGGGGCGGCCGACGCCGTCTCCGCGCTGCTCGGTCAGGTGCGCACCGCCCTGACGGCGGCCTGGGGCGTGCCGGTGGGGCCGCTCGGGCTCCGGCACGCCTGCCCGCGCTGCGGCTCGGCCGCGCACGGCGTCCCCGCGCTGACCGGCCTGCCCCCCGGCCGGGTCGCCCTCGTCTCGTTCACGCGCGTCCGGATGCCCGGCACTGAGGACCGGGCTCGGATCGGGGCGTGGTGGGCGCCGGCACGGCCCGCCGACGGGCTCGGCCTCGGGGTGGACGTCGAGCGGGCGGACGCCGCGGCCTTCGCGGACGAGGACGGCCTGGGCGGGGTGGGCTTCTCGACGGCGGAGCGCGCCCGGGTGCGGGAGCTTCCCGCCCCCGAGAGGCCCGCCGCGCGGGCCCGGCTGTGGACGCGGAAGGAGGCGCTCGTGAAGGCCGCCGGCACCGGCTTCACGGGCGACCCCGCCGCCGTCGACGCACTGACCGTGCCGGCCGACGTCGTGCTGGTGGACCTCACCGACCGGCTGCCGGGCGGTCTCCTCGGGGCGCTGGCGCTGCGGGGCCGCTGAGTCGACCGCGCGGGCGCCTCAGCCCGGGAACGGCGGCAGCTCGGGCCGCAGCGTCCACGCGTCGAAGAGCTCGTCCACCTGCGCTCGGCTCACCCCGGCGTGCGGGGCCCACGCGTGCACGTGCGTGCGCAGCCCCAGGGAGTCGACGGTGCCGAACCGGTGCTCCCGCACCCAGGCGCGCAGCATGGAGCCGAAGAGGTCCGTGCCCAGCAGGTGCCGCAGCGCCTCCACAGTGAGCGCGCCGCGCTTGTACACCCAGTCCTCGAACATCTCCTCCGGCCCGGGCTCGGCCAGCGCCTGCTCCACCGGGTGCGCGGCCAGCTTCTGCCAGGCCCGCCGCGCCATCGAGGTGATGCTGGACCGCCCCGAGGCCTCGGCCCACAGCCACTCGGACCAGCAGGCGAAGCCCTCGTGCAGCCACAGGTCGGACCAGCGGCCCAGGGTCACGGCGTTGCCGAACCACTGGTGGGACATCTCGTGGGCGATCAGCCGCTCGGACTCCCACGAGCCGTCCAGGTGGTTGGTGCCGAACAGCGACATGCTCGCGGCCTCGAGCGGGATCTCGAGCTCCTCGTCGGCCACGACCGCGGTGTAGTCCTCGAATGGGTATGGCCCGTAGGCGTCGATGAACGTGGCCATCATGGCCGGCTGGGGGGCAAGGGCCCGGAGGGCCCGCTGCTCGGTCCGCGGGGAGACCACGAGGCGCAGCGGCGGCAGGCCCTCGGCGGGAGGGGCGGCGTCCACGAGCCGGTAGCGGCCGATCTGCACGCTGAGCAGGTAGGCGGGCACGGGCTGGTCGAGCCGCCACCGCCACGTGACCCGCGAGCCGCGCGTGCGCACGGGCGCGCCCACGCCGTTGGCGACGGGCAGGTAGCCCGCGTCGCAGGTGAGGGTGATCTCCGCCGTCGAGCGGGAGGTGGGGGAGTCCACGCACGGCAGCCACGTGGAGGCGCCGTGGGGCTGCCCGGCCACGAGCACGCCGTCCGTGAGCTCCTCCCAGCCGATCGTGCCCCACGGGCTGCGCCGCAGCGTGGGCGTGCCCGCGTAGACCACGGTCAGCTCCACGAGCGTGCCCTCCGGCCGGCTCTCGTCCAGGTCGACGACGAGGCGGCTCGGGGCGCGGCCCGGCTGGGTGAACGAGGAGGCGACGGCGCGGCCGTCGACGACGGCGTCCACCCGGGACACGCGCAGCCGGTACAGGTCCAGCTCGATGCGGCGGCTCTGCTTCGTCAGGCGCACGCGCAGGACGGCGGTGCCGGAGACCCGGTTCGCGGCCAGGCGCACGTCGAGGTCCAGTGCGATGTGCTCGACGGTGGCGGCGTCGGTGCCGACGCCCGGGACGTAGGGATCGGTGCTCATGCTTCCTCTCGGGAGGGGGTGGCCGCGGCGGCGGGGTCGCCGTCGGGACGACGCCACGGGGAGACCGGGTTGCCGAGCCACCACGTGCCGGCGGGCAGCTCCTCGCCGCGCATCACGAGGGACCCGGCACCGACGGTGGTGCCGCGGCCCAGGCGGGCGGCGGGCAGCACCACGGAGTGGGGGCCGAGGGTGGCGCCGTCCTCCAGGACGACGGCGTCCAGGGACATCACGCGGTCGTGGAACAGGTGGGTCTGGACGACGCAGCCGCGGTTCACGGTGGCGCCGTCGCCGAGCTCCACGAGGTCGGCCTCGGGCAGCCAGTAGGACTCGACCCAGGCGCCGTGGCCGATGCGGGCGCCCATCGCGCGCAGGAACCAGACCAGGGCGGGGGTGCCGGCCGCGGCCCGGCTGAACCACGGGGCGGCGAGGAACTCGGTGAAGGTGTCCGCGACCTCGTTGCGCCAGATGAACGAGGACCACAGCGGGTGCTCGCCCGCGCGGATCCGGCCGACGAAGACCCGCTTGGCGAGCACGGTCAGGCTCGCCGCGACCGCGCCGGCCGCGAGCAGGACGACGCCGCCCAGGACGAAGGCCAGCGCCCACGTGCCGACCGCGATGAGGGCGGCCAGCGTCGCGCCGACGGCGAGGGACAGGGCCACGTGCAGCCACACCGGGATCGCGCGCAGCAGCTCCCAGGCGGTGCGGGCGGCCTTGAGTCGGGCCGGCGGGTCGTAGGTGAGGGCGGCGTCTGCGGTGACCTCGTTGCGGCGCAGGCGCACGGGCGGGGAGCCCATCCAGGACGTGCCCGCCTTGGTCTTGGCCGGGGTGGTGGACAGCACCGCCACGAGCGAGTCGCGGCGCAGGGTGCGGCCGCCGGGCACCATGCCGGAGTTGCCCACGAACGAGCGCTTGCCGACCTTCGCGGGGGCCACGTGCATCCACCCGCCGTCGAGGGAGTAGGAGGAGACCATCGTGTCGTCGGCGAGGAACGCGCCGTCGCCCACGCGGGTCATGCAGGGCAGGAGCACCACGGTGGAGGCCTCGACGCCGCGGCCCACCTCGGCGCCCAGCAGGCGCAGCCACGTCGGCGTGAAGCGGGAGGCGTAGATCGGGAACAGCTGGTCGCGGGCGGCGTCGAGGACGCGCTCGGTGGCCCACACCTGCCAGCCGACCCGGGAGCGCACGGGGTGGTGCCCCTCCGTGATGCCGAGCGCGAGCAGGCGCACGGTGACGAGCACGAGCAGCATCTGGGTCAGGAACCAGACGCCGGCCACCAGGGGGCTTGCGGCCAGCAGGCGCGCCGCGGTGGTCCCGACGGCGGCCAGCGGCCCCGCCTCCGGGGCCGGCGGCCACCAGGTCAGCGACCACGCGGCCACCGCGGCCGCCGCGGCGGCGGAGACGAGCGGAAGGAGGGAGATGAGGGTCGAGAGGACGGTCGCCATCAGGCGCCAGCCCGGGGTCTCCCGCGGCGCCTCGGCGGGGCCGCGGGACTTCACCTTGCCCACGTTGACGGCGGGGGAGCCGGCGTGGCGCTGGCCGCCGCGCACCCGCCCGGCGACGGTGGACCCGGCCTCGACGTGCGCCCCGGCGCCGACCTGGGCGCCCGGCAGGAGCGTGGAGCGGGCGCCCACGACGGCGTCCGCGCCGATGCGCACCTCGCCGAGCCGGACGACGTCGCCGTCGACCCAGTAGCCGGACAGGTCCACCTCAGGCTCGATCGCGGCGCCCTCCTCGACCGTGAGCATGCCGGTGACCGGTGGCACGGTGTGCATGTCCACGTCCTTGCCGATCCGGTTGCCCAGCAGTCGCGCGTAGGCGGGCACCCACGTGGCGCCGGCCAGCGAGTAGGGGTCCACGAGGTCGCTGATCTGCTGGGCGAGCCACAGGCGCAGGTGGACGCGGCCACCGCGCGGGTAGGACCCGGGGCTCACGCCGCGCAGCAGCAGCCGGGCCGTCGCGGCGGTGAGCAGCATGCGGCCGGGCACGGTCACCACCAGCAGACCGGCCACGATCAGCACCCACCACGGCACGGTGGGCAGCCCGGGCGCGAGCCCGGAGAGCGTCAGCAGGTTCAGGGCCAGGCCGGTCCACACGCCCAGGCGCAGGGCGGGCAGGACGAACACGGGCAGTCCCACGAGGGTCTGGACCCACTGGGTGCGGTGGCGGGTGCGGTCGACGTGCCGGTCGTGCACCTCGATGCCGCGGGGGCCGTCGTCGCCCACGACGGCGGCCACGAGGGCCCCGGCGGTGGGGTTGCGGTAGACGTCCTGGACGGTCACGGCCGGGTGGCGCAGGCGCAGGCGGGCCACGAGCTGGGCAGCGGCGAGCGAGCCGCCGCCGGCCTCGAAGAAGTCGGTGTCGGCGTCCTTGGGGGGCGCGCCGAGCACGTCCGCCCACTGGCGCAGCACCCAGCCGTCGGCGGTGTCCTCGTTCGGCTGGGGCGCGTCCTCGTCCACCTCGGCGCCGGGCAGGGGCCACGGCAGCGCGTGGCGGTCCACCTTGCCGGAGGTCTTCGTGGGCAGGGAGTCCACGACGGCCAGCCGGGGCACGAGTGCGGCCGGCAGCTCCGCCGCGAGGTGCTCGCGGGCCATGTGCAGGTCGAGCTCGGCCTCGGGGTCCGCGGGGACGAGGTAGCCGACGAGGATCTGGTGGCCCGCCGGGGTGGTCTGCACGGCCGCGGCGCCGCCGTGGACGCCGGGCAGGGCCTGGAGGGCCGCGTCCACCTCGCCGAGCTCGATGCGGCGGCCGCCGAGCTTCACCTGGTCGTCGGCGCGGCCGACGAACAGCAGGCCCTCCGGCTCGAAGACCACGAGGTCACCGGAGCGGTAGGCACGCTCCCAGCCGAGGGAGGGCATGGGGGCGTACTTCTCGGCGTCCTTGGCCGGGTCGAGGTAGCGGGCCAGGCCGACGCCGCCGATGATCAGCTCGCCCGTCTCGCCCTCGGCCACGGGCAGCGTGGTCTGCGGGTCGACGACGGCCAGGTCCCAGCCGTCCAGGGGCAGGCCGATGCGGACCGGGCCGAGACCCGTGAGCGGGGCCGCGCACGCGACGACGGTGGCCTCCGTGGGGCCGTAGGTGTTCCAGACCTCGCGGCCGTCCTCCGCCAGGCGCGCGGCGAGCTCGGGCGGGCAGGCCTCGCCGCCGAAGATCAGCAGCCGGACGTTGTCCATGGCCTCGGTGGGCCACATCGCGGCGAGGGTCGGCACGGTGGACACGGCGGTGATGCGCCGCTCGGCGAGCCACGGGCCGAGGTCCATGCCGGAGCGCACGAGCGAGCGGGGGGCCGGGACCAGGCACGCACCGTGACGCCAGGCGAGCCACATCTCCTCGCACGAGGCGTCGAACGCGACGGACAGTCCCGCCAGCACGCGGTCGCCCGGGGCGAGCGGATCGTCCGCCAGGAAGATCCGCGCCTCGGCGTCCACGAAGGCCGCGGCCGAGCGGTGGCTCACCGCCACGCCCTTGGGGGTGCCCGTCGAGCCAGAGGTGAAGATGATCCACGCGTCGTCCTCGAGCCCGGGGGCGCGGGCCTCCGCGGCCGGGTCCGCGGTGTGCTCGGGGTGCGGGGCGTAGACCCGCTCGTCGGTGAGGACGCCGGCCACCTTCGCCTCGCCGAACACGAGGCGGGCGCGCTCCTCCGGATCGTCCGCGTCCACGGGGACGTAGGCCGCGCCGGCGGCGAGCACGCCGAGGATCGAGACGTACAGCGCGGCCGTGCCCGAGGCGATCCGCACGCCGACCCGGTCTCCCGCCCGCACGCCGGCGGCCCACAGGTGGCGGGCGGTCTCGTCGACGCGCTCCCGCAGCTCCGCGTACGTCAGCGGCTCGACGCCGTCGTCCAGGGCGGTCGCGTCCGGGTGCTCGCGCGCCGTGGCGTCGAAGAGCTCCACGAGCGTCCGGGCGGGCGGGGTGCGCTCGGAGCCGGGCAGCTGCGGCCGATGCGGCGCGCCCGCGGGGTCGAGGGGGACGGAGCTCCTGCTCACCCAGCTCGCGACGGCCCGCGGCGCCCGCGTGGTCACCACGGCGTCCACGGAGGAGAAGCGGGAGCTGTCCCGGGGCGCGGCGGACGAAAGGGACACAGGGGCCTCCGGGGGTGTGAGCGGCAAACCGAGGGTCGGACGCGGACCAGGCCGCAGCGGGACATTCTATGCCCCGCCCGCGGCCGCGCGGGGCGCCTGGAAGGCACCGGGCGGGTCCGGCTCAGGACAGGGTGAGCAGCACCTTGCCCGTCGTCGACCGGGACTCGAGTGCGGCGTGCGCGGCGGCCGCGTCCGCCAGCGGGAAGCGCTCGCCGATCCGTACGTCGAGCTCGCCGGAGGCCCACGCCCCGAACACCTCTCCACCACGCCAGCGGGTCTCCTCGCCCGTGCGCGTGTAGTGCACCAGCGAGGGCCGGGTGACGTACAGCGAGCCGGCCGCGTTGAGCCGCTGCAGGTCGAAGGGGGGCACCTGCCCGGAGGCCCCGCCGAAGAGCACGAGTGTGCCGCGCACGCGCAGCACCTCGAGCGAGGTGTCGAAGGTGTCCTTCCCCACGCCGTCGTACACGACGTGCGCGCCCTCGCCGTCGGTCAGCTCGGCCACCGTGGCGGCGAGGTCCGGGTAGTCCACCGCGGCGACGGCGCCCGCGCCCCGGGACAGCTCCCGCTTCTCCTCCGTGGACGCCGTGGTGACCACGCGGGCGCCGCGGGCCGTCGCGAGCTGGGTGAGCAGGAGCCCCACGCCGCCGGCACCGGCCGTCACGACCACCGTGTGGCCCTCCTCCACCGGGAAGGTGGACCGGCAGAGGTAGTGGGCCGTCATGCCCTGCAGCGGAAGGGCGGCGGCCTCGGCCAGGTCGATGCCCTCCGGGACGGCGAGGAGACGATCCGCGGGGGCGGTGAAGTGCTCGGCGTACGCACCGGTGGCCGTCGCGGTGGCGACACGGGCCCCCAGGAGCGCGGCGTCCACGCCCTCGCCGAGCGCGACGACCTCGCCGGAGCCCTCCGTGCCGGGGGTGAAGGGCAGGTCCATCGCGTAGGTCCCGGAGCGCTGGTACGTCTCGATGAAGTTCAGGCCCGCCGCGGCGGTCCGCACCAGCACGTGCCCCGGTGCGGGAGAGGGCACCTCCGTCTCGGTCCACTGCAGGACCTCGGGGCCGCCCGTGGCGGACACGACGACGGCGTGGTGGGTGCGGGGGACGGCGGGGGTGTTCGCAGTGGTCATGGCCCCACTCTAGGAGCGGGCCCGGACATCCGGCCCGTCCCGGGGGACCCGAGGCACCGCATAGATATTCCGTGCAACGCATATCTACGCTAGGATGGGGCCATGACCCACACCGTCGCCGTCTCCGGAGCCAGCGGCTACGCCGGGGGAGAGGCCCTGCGCCTGCTCGCCGGCCACCCGTCCGTCACCGTCGGAGCCATCACGGCCCACTCGAACGCGGGGGAGCGCCTCGGCGCCCTCCAGCCGCACCTGCACGCCCTGGCGGACCGCGTCCTCGCCGAGACCACCGCGGACGTCCTCGCCGGTCACGACGTCGTGATCCTCGCGCTGCCCCACGGGGCCTCCGGGGCGCTCGCGGCCGAGATCGCCGAGCGCTCCCCGGACACCCTGGTGATCGACGCGGGCGCCGACCACCGCCTCGAGTCCGCCGCGGACTGGGAGGCCTTCTACGGCACCGCGCACGCCGGGACCTGGCCCTACGGCCTTCCCGAGCTGCCCGGTCAGCGCGAGCGACTCGCCGGCACCCGCCGCATCGCCGTCCCCGGGTGCTACCCGACCACCTCGATCCTCGCCCTCGCGCCCGGCTTCGCCGCGGGGCTGCTCGAGCCGCAGGACGTGGTGATCGTCGCCGCCTCGGGCACCTCCGGGGCGGGCAAGGCGCTGAAGCCGCACCTGCTCGGCGCCGAGGTCATGGGCGGGATGAGCCCGTACGGCGTCGGCGGCGGGCACCGGCACACCCCGGAGATCGAGCAGGGCCTGGCCCAGGCGGCCGGCGAGCCGGTCCGCGTCTCCTTCACGCCCACGCTCGCGCCGATGTCGCGCGGCATCCTCGCGACAGCCACGGCGCGCCTGCGTCCCGGCGTCGCCTCCGCGGACGTACGCGCGGCGTGGGCCGCGGCCTACGGCGGCGAACGCTTCGTGCACCTGCTCCCCGAGGGACAGTGGCCCACCACGAAGGCGGTCCTCGGCTCCAACCACGTGCAGCTGCAGCTCGCCGTGGACGAGCGGGCCGGCCGCGTGATCGTCTGCGCGGCGCTCGACAACCTCACCAAGGGCACGGCCGGCGGCGCCGTGCAGTCCATGAACATCGCCCTGGGCCTGCCGGAGCAGGCGGGGCTCGAGCAGCAGGGGGTCGCGCCGTGAGCGTCACCGCAGCACAGGGGTTCCGGGCGGCCGGCGTCACCGCGGGGCTGAAGGCCTCGGGCACGCCCGACGTCGCCGTCGTCGTCAACGAGGGCCCGCGCGACGCGGCCGCCGCCGTCCTCACCGAGAACCGGGTGGCGGCCGCCCCCGTGGTCTGGACCCGCCGCGCCGTGCGGGACGGTCGCGCGACCGCGGTCGTCCTGAACTCCGGCGGGGCCAACGCGGCCACCGGCACCGAGGGCCTCGAGGACGCCCGTCGCACCGCCGAGCACGCGGCCGCGGCCCTCGGGACCTCCGCCGACGACGTGCTCGTCTGCTCGACCGGCCTCATCGGCGAACGCCTGCCGATGGACACGCTCACCGCGGGCGTGTCCGAGGCGGTCGCCGCCCTGAGTCCGGACGGCGGCGAGGACGCCGCCGTCGCGATCAAGACCACGGACACCGTGGCCAAGACCGCCGTGGCCCGCGGCGAGGGCTTCATCGTGGGCGGCATGGCCAAGGGTGCGGGCATGCTGGCGCCCGGCATGGCCACCATGCTCAGCGTCATCACCACGGACGCCGACGTCCCCGCACCCGCCCTCGACGCGGCCCTGCGCGAGGCCGTGCGCGCCACCTTCAACCGGGTCGACTCGGACGGGTGCATGTCCACCAACGACACCGTGATCCTGCTGGCCTCGGGCGCGTCCGGGACCGCGCCCGAGCCCGAGGCGTTCGCCGCGGCCCTCCACGAGGTCTGCGCGGACCTGTCCCGCCAGCTCGTCGCCGACGCCGAGGGCGCCCGGCACGACATCGCCGTGCGCGTGGTCCACGCCGAGACCGAGGAGGCGGCCGAGGCCGTCGCGCGCGCCGTCGGCCGCTCCAACCTGTTCAAGACCGCGATCTTCGGCCAGGACCCGAACTGGGGACGCGTGATCGCCGCCGTCGGCACGGTCCCGGAGTCGGTCGCCGCCTTCGACCCGTACGCCCTCGACGTGCGCTTCAACGGCGTCCAGGTGTGCCGTGCCTCCGGTGTGGGGGAGGACCGCTCCCGCGTGGACCTGACGGCCCGCGAGGTGCTCGTCGAGGTCGACCTGCACGCCGGCGACGCCGAGGCCACGGTCTGGACCAACGACCTGACGCACGACTACGTCCACGAGAACTCCGCCTACTCCACGTGAGGACCCCCCGCATGAGCCCGCACACCGACCCGGCCACGGCGGCCGCACCCGTCCTGTCCACCGCGGACCGGCTCGACCGCGCCGAGTCCAAGGCGGAGGTCCTCGTCGAGGCCCTGCCCTGGATCCGGCGGTTCGCCGGAACCGTCATGGTCGTCAAGTACGGCGGCAACGCCATGGTGTCGGAGGAGCTGCGCCGGGCGTTCGCCGAGGACATCGTGTTCCTGCACCACGTGGGGGTCCACCCCGTGGTGGTGCACGGCGGCGGCCCGCAGATCAACGCGATGCTCGACCGCCTCGGCATCGCGTCCGAGTTCCGCGGCGGCCTGCGCGTGACCACCGAGGAGGCCATGGACGTGGTCCGCATGGTGCTCACGGGACAGGTGGGCCGCGAGCTGGTCGGCCTCGTGAACTCCCACGGCCCGTACGCCGTCGGCTTCTCCGGCGAGGACGCGGGGCTGCTGCGCGCCCGCCGCACGGGCGCCGTCGTGGACGGGCAGGAGGTGGACCTCGGCCTCGTGGGGGAGGTCACCGGCGTCGACCCGACCGCGATCCTCGACGTGATCGAGTCCGGGCGGATTCCCGTGGTCTCGTCGGTCGCCCCCGAGATCGACGACGACGGCGAGCCCACCGGGCAGGTCCTCAACGTCAATGCGGACACCGCCGCCGCGGCCCTGGCCGCCGCCCTCGGCGCCGCGAAGCTCGTGCTGCTCACCGACGTCGAGGGCCTCTACGCCGACTGGCCGGACCGGGACTCCCTCATCAGCTCGCTCACCGCCGCCCAGCTGCGTGCACTGCTGCCCTCCCTGGCCTCCGGGATGATCCCGAAGATGGCCGCGTGCCTGGCGGCCGTGGACGCCGGCGTGCAGCGCGCCCACGTCGTGGACGGCCGCCGCCCCCACTCGATGCTGCTGGAGGTCTTCACCTCCGCGGGCGTCGGCACCCAGGTGGTGCCCGACGCCGAACCCACCGCCCCGACCACCCCCGAGGAGGACGCATGAGCACCGACCAGTCCGCGCTGCTGGAGCGCTACCACGCCGCCCTGACCGGCGTCTTCGGCCGCCCCACCCGCGTGCTCGTGCGCGGCGAGGGGGTCCACGTGTGGGACGCCGACGGCCGGCGCTACACGGACCTGCTGGCCGGCATCGCCGTGAATGCGCTCGGCCACGGCCACCCGGCGCTGGTGCGGGCCGTGTCCGAGCAGATCGCCACGCTCGGCCACGTGTCCAACCTCTTCACCTCCGAGCCGCAGATCCGCCTGGCCGAGCGCCTGCTGGAACTGGCCGGCGTGCCCGCGGGCTCCACCGTGTTCTTCGCGAACTCCGGCACGGAGGCCAACGAGGCCGCGTTCAAGCTCGCCCGCCGCCACGGTGCGGACGACCCGTCCGGCCGCCGGACGCGGGTGATCGCGCTCGAGCGGGCCTTCCACGGCCGCACGATGGGCGCCCTCGCGCTCACGCACAAGGAGGCCTACCGGGCGCCCTTCGAGCCGCTGCCCGGCGGCGTGGAGCACGTGCCGGGCGGGGACGCCGCAGCCCTGCGGGCGGCCCTGGCCCCGGACGACGACGGCGCCACCGTCGCCGCCGTCATCCTCGAGCCGGTCCAGGGCGAGGCCGGCGTGCACGGCTGGCCGGCCGGCTACCTGGCCGAGGTGCGGGCCGCGACCCGCGAGGCCGGCGCCCTGATGATCCTCGACGAGGTGCAGTCCGGCGTGGGCCGCACCGGCACGTGGTTCGGCTTCCAGAACCCGGCCGTCACCGGGGCGGCAGAGCCGGTGGTGCCCGACGCCTTCACCCTGGCGAAGGGACTGGGCGGCGGCGTGCCGATCGGGGCGCTCGTGTGCGTCGGCCCCGCCGTCTCCGGGCTGCTCACCGCCGGCCAGCACGGCACCACGTTCGGCGGCAACCCCCTGGCCACCGCCGCGGGCCTGGCCGTGCTCCAGACCGTCGAGGACGAGGGCCTGCTCGGCCACGTCCGCGCCGCGGGTGAGGCCGTGGCCGCCCTGCTGGAGGACCTGCACGAGGTGGCCGCGGTGCGCGGTCACGGCCTGTGGATCGGCGTCGATCTGGCCGACCCCGCGGGACCGGCCCCGGCCGGCGGGCTGGCCCCCGCCGTCGTCGCCGCCGGCCTCCAGGCGGGCTGGATCCTCAACGCCACCGGCCCCTCCACCCTGCGCCTGGCCCCGCCGCTCACCGTGCCCGTGGCCGAGCTCGAGCGCTTCGCCGCAGCCCTGCCCGGGCTCGTGACCGCCGCCCTGACCCCCGCCGAAGGAGACCGCCCATGACCCCCGCTGCCGCCGTCCGCCACTTCCTGGTGGACACGGACCTCGCCCCGGCCGAGCAGGCCGAGGTGCTCGACCTCGCCGCGCAGATGAAGGCCGACCGGTTCCGGCACCGCCCGCTGGCCGGGCCCCGGACCGGCATCGTGTTCTTCGACAAGACCTCCACGCGCACCCGCGTCTCGTTCGCGGCCGGCATCGCCGAGCTCGGCGGGACGCCGCTGATCGTGAACCCGGGGGAGTCGCAGCTGGGCCACAAGGAGTCCGTGGCGGACACGGCCCGCGTGCTGGAGCGGATGGTCGGCGTCATCGTCTGGCGCACGTTCGCGCAGGCCGGTCTCGAGGAGATGGCCGCCCATTCCTCGGTGCCCGTAGTCAATGCGCTCAGCGACGACTACCACCCCTGTCAGATCCTCGCCGACCTGCTGACGGTGCGCGAGCACCTCGGCGGCACGGCGGGCCGCACTCTTACGTATCTGGGGGACGCGGCGAACAACATGGCCCACTCGTATCTGCTCGGGTGCGCGACGGCCGGCATGCACGTGCGGGTCGCCGGCCCCGAGGGGCACCTGCCTGCCGAGGACGTCGTGGCCGCCGCTCGACAGCGGGCGGCGGAGACGGGCGGTTCCGTCCTCGTCACGACGGACGCGGCCGAGGCCCTGGCGGGCGCGGACGTCGTCGTGACCGACACGTGGGTGTCCATGGGCCAGGAGGAGGAGAAGGAGGCCCGCCTGGCGCTGTTCCGGGACTACCAGGTGGACGCCGCCGCGATGGCGCGGGCGGCCGACGACGCGATCTTCCTGCACTGCCTGCCCGCGTACCGGGGCTACGAGGTCACGGCCGAGGTGATCGACGGGCCGCGGTCCGTGGTGTTCGACGAGGCCGAGAACCGGCTGCACGCGCAGAAGGCGCTCATCGCCTGGCTGCTGTACCGCTCCGGCCTGGCCGAGGAGCCGCGCTGATGGCCGCCCCCACGACGAAGATCGCCCGTCAGGCCGCGATCCGGGAGATCCTGGCCACCCGGGGCATCCGCTCCCAGGCCGAACTCTCGGACGCCCTGGGCGATCGCGGGCTGTCCGTCACCCAGGGCACGCTCTCGCGGGACCTGGTGGACCTCGGCGCGGTGCGGACGCGCGGGCCGGCCGGCATGGTCTACGCCCTTCCGGCGGAGGGCGACGACGCCGCCGTGCCGGGCCGCGGCTCGGACGCGCAGCTGAATCGCCTTGCGAGCATGGCCCGCGAGCTGCTCGTCTCCGCCGAGCCCACCGCGAACCTCGTGGTCCTGCGCACGCCCCCGGGCGCGGCGCAGTTCCTGGCCAGCGTGATCGACCAGGCGCGCGTGGAGCACGTGATGGGCACGATCGCCGGCGACGACACCATCCTCCTCATCACCACGGGGACCACGTCCGCCCCGGCCGTCGCGGCCCACCTGCTGGGTCTGGCGGGCTAACCGACCCGTCCGGCCCCGCCCGCGCGGGTGACGGGCACCAGGCACGAGGAAGGCCCCCGCCGACGGCGGGGGCCTTCCTCGTGTCGTACCGGTCCGGGGGACCGGTCAGGCGTCTCAAGCCTGCGGCAGGACGAGCTCCTGGCCGACGTAGATCACGGCGGCGTCGGAGACGGCGCCCTTGTTGGCCTCGTAGAGGGCGGTCCAGCCACCCTCCACCTCGTACTCGTTGGCGAGCTTCCAGAGGGAGTCACCGGACTTGACGACGATGGTCTCGGCCTCGGCCTCGGCGACGACGGCCTGCTCCGCGGCAGCGGCCTGCTCAGCGGCGGCAGCCTTCTGAGCGGCGGCCTTCTCCGCGGCGGCAGCCTTCTGAGCGGCAGCCTTCTCCGCGGCGGCGGCACGCTGGGCAGCGGCCTTGTCGGCGGCGGCCTGCTCGGCAGCAGCCTGCTCGGCGGCCCAGCGCTCGGCGGCGGCCTGGTCGGCGGCGGCCTGGTCGGCAGCAGCCTGCTCGGCGGCCCAGCGCTCGGCGGCGGCCTGCTCGGCAGCAGCCTGCTCGGCGGCCCAGCGCTCGGCGGCGGCCTGCTCGGCAGCAGCCTCGGCGGCAGCGGCCTGCTCGGCGGCCCAGCGCTCGGCGGCGGCCTCGTCCGCGGCGGACTGGCGCTGCACGGTGGCGGTGCGCTCCACGGCGACCGGGGCGGCCTCGGTGGCGTCCACGTCACCGGCGTCCGCGTCAGCCTGGGTCAGGCCCAGCTTCTGCGAGCACAGCGGCCAGGCGCCCCAGCCCTGCAGGTCCTGGAGGATCTCGGCGCGCTTGATCTGCTCGGCCTTGGAGGCCTGGTGCGGGTAGCCCTCGCCGCCGACGGCCTGCCAGGAGGACAGGGTGAACTGCACGCCGCCGTAGAAGCCGTTGCCGGTGTTGATGTCCCAGGTGCCGTTGGACTCGCACTCGGCGAGGCGGTCCCAGGTGTCCACGGTGGCGGCCTGGGCCGGAGCGGAGAAGCCCACGGCGGCGGCGCCGGCGAGGGTCATGCCCGCAACGATCGAGGCGGTGGCACGGCGGGAGCGGGTGGCGGAAGTGGTGAAGAGAGTCATGGTGTCCATGGCGAGTCCTCGCTGATCGGTGGCCGAGGCACACCGGGGTCGTCCTTCTCCTTGGTCGGGTCATGCCCTCCGTCGGTTCGAGACGACCCAGCAGCGGGCGACCGTCGGAGGGGGTTCGATGTCGTGGCCTCCCCGTCCCCGACCTCTCGGTCAGATAACGGTTCGATCACGAATCGGCTACGGAAGAGTCAACGACGGGAGCCCCCCTCGCGTCAAATCATGGGTCGACGAATTCTTGCCCGTCCGTCTCACATTTGAGATCAGGTGACGAATCGCTCCCTGAGGCGGGAGTACGTGGACGAAATGCACGCCACTGCCCGCATTGGATCTCAGGGCGTCTGATTGGACAGTGTGGACAACCTCCGTCACAGGGGCGTGGGCGAAGGTCACGATCGACGGTCGAAGCCGTTACCGGCGTCGCGTTCGACCCGAACTTCGAGCGCGGGGCCATGGTTGCGGGTGGCCGCCGCGGTGGGCGCAGAGGGGCTGCGCAGGATCCATCGGGAGCTGATATTCCGTCAGTTGCATATTTATTCAAGACCCGGGTAGGATCGTCGCCGAGCACGCCTTCGACGGCCACGTGCCGCGCTCGGAGACGCCCCCCTATATAAAGGAGAAAACGTGAAGGAACGCATCATCCTTGCCTACTCGGGCGGCCTGGACACCTCGGTGGCCATCGGCTGGATCGCCGAGGCCACGGGCGCCGAGGTCGTCGCCGTCGCGGTCGACGTGGGCCAGGGGGGCGAGTCCCTCGAGACGATCCGCCAGCGCGCCCTGGACTGCGGCGCCGTCGAGGCCTACGTGGCCGACGCGCGTGAGGAGTTCGCCGAGCAGTACTGCATGCCCACGCTCAAGGCCAACGCCCTCTACATGGGCGCCTACCCGCTGGTCTCCGCGATCTCGCGTCCGGTCATCTCCCGCCACCTGGTCGCGGCGGCCCGCCAGTTCGGCGCCTCGACGGTGGCGCACGGCTGCACCGGCAAGGGCAACGACCAGGTCCGCTTCGAGGTCTCCATCCAGACCCTCGGCCCCGACCTGAAGTGCATCGCCCCGGTGCGCGACCTCGCCCTGACCCGCGAGAAGGCCATCGAGTACGCCGAGCGCAACGACCTGCCGATCGTCACCACGAAGAAGAACCCGTTCTCGATCGACCAGAACGTGTGGGGCCGCGCCGTCGAGACCGGCTTCCTCGAGGACATCTGGAACGGCCCCACGAAGGACGTCTACGACTACACGGACGACCCCGCCTTCCCGCCGGCGCCGGACGTGGTCACGATCGCCTTCGAGCGCGGCGTCCCCACGGCCCTCGACGGCCGTGCGCTGAGCCCGCTGGAGATCATCGAGGAGCTCAACCGCCGGGCCGGCGCCCAGGGCGTGGGCCGGATCGACATCGTCGAGGACCGCCTCGTGGGCATCAAGTCCCGCGAGATCTACGAGGCCCCGGGCGCCATGGCGCTGATCGCGGCCCACCGTGAGCTCGAGAACGTCACCCTGGAGCGGGAACAGGCGCGCTTCAAGAAGCAGGTGGACCAGCGCTGGACCGAGCTGGTCTACGACGGCCAGTGGTACTCCCCGCTGAAGCGCAACCTGGACACGTTCATCGACGCGACCCAGGAGCACGTCAACGGTGAGATCCGCCTGGAGCTCCACGGCGGCCGCGCGACGGTGCAGGGTCGCCGGTCCGAGACCGGCCTGTACGACTTCAACCTCGCCACGTACGACGAGGGCGACTCGTTCGACCAGTCCTCGGCCCGCGGGTTCATCGACATCTTCGGCCTGTCCGCGAAGACGGCCTCGGAGCGCGAGCAGCGCCTGCGCGGCGGCGACGACCTCCAGGACGTCGCCCGCCTGTCCAACGACTGACCCCGCACGCCCCGCGCACGACGGCGGCCCGCCCGCGCCCGGGCCGGCCGCCGTCGGCCTGTCACCGACCTCGAGGAGACCTTCGATGACCGAGAACACCGACGCCCGCCACGGGACCAACGAGGGCGCCCTGTGGGGCGGCCGCTTCGCCGGCGGCCCTTCCGAGGCGCTCGCCGCGCTCAGCAAGTCCACGCACTTCGACTGGCGCCTGGCGCCCTATGACATCGCCGGCTCCCGTGCCCACGCCCGGGTGCTGCACACCGCCGGTCTGCTCAGTGCGGACGACCTGGACGGGATGATCGCGGCCCTCGACCGGCTCGAGGCGGACGTGCGTTCCGGTGCCTACACCCCGGCGGCGTCCGATGAGGACGTGCACGGCTCGCTCGAGCGCGGCCTCATCGAGCGGGCCGGTCCCGAGCTCGGCGGCCGCCTGCGGGCCGGCCGATCCCGCAACGACCAGGTCGCCACCCTCGGCCGGATGTTCCTGCGCGACCACGCCCGCATCATCGCGCGGGGCGTGATCGCCACGGTGGACGCGCTGCTCGATCAGGCGCGGGCGCACCCGTACGCGCCGATGCCGGGCCGCACCCACCTGCAGCACGCGCAGCCCGTCCTGCTCTCGCACCACCTGCTCGCGCACGCCTGGGCGTTCGCGCGGGACCTGCAGCGGCTCGTGGACTGGGACGCGCGCGCGGCCGTCTCGCCGTACGGCTCCGGGGCCCTGGCCGGCTCCTCCCTGGGTCTGGACCCGAACGCCGTGGCCACCGAGCTCGGCTTCGAGTCGGCCGTGTGGAACTCGATCGACGGCACCGCCGCCCGCGACGTGTACGCGGAGTTCGCGTGGGTCGCCGCGATGGTCGGCGTCGACCTGTCCCGCATCTCGGAGGAGGTCATCTTCTGGGCCACCAAGGAGGCGGGCTTCGTGACGCTGCACGACGCGTACTCCACGGGGTCCTCGATCATGCCGCAGAAGAAGAACCCGGACGTCGCCGAGCTGGCCCGCGGCAAGTCCGGCCGCCTCATCGGCGACCTCACGGGGCTGCTGGCCACGCTCAAGGGCATGCCGCTGGCCTACAACCGCGACCTGCAGGAGGACAAGGAGCCCGTCTTCGACGCCGCGGACACCCTCGAGCTGCTGCTGCCCGCCGTCTCCGGGATGATCGCCACCCTCGAGTTCCAGACGGAGCGCATGGCGGAGCTGGCCCCGCAGGGCTTCGCGCTGGCCACCGACGTCGCCGAGTGGCTCGTCCGCCAGGGGGTCCCGTTCCGCGAGGCCCACGAGCTGTCGGGCGAGGCCGTGAAGGCGGCCGAGGCCCGGGGCGTGGAGCTGTGGGACCTCACGGACGACGAGTACGCGGCCATCTCGCCGGCGCTGACCCCGCAGGTCCGCGAGGTGCTCAGCACGGAGGGCTCGCTCGCCTCTCGCGACGCCCAGGGCGGGACCGCGCCGACGGCCGTCGCGGCGCAGATCGGGGCGCTCGAGGACGCCCTGGCGCCGCTGCGCCGCTGGGCCGACACGCCGGGCTCCGTCGTCGACGCCCGCTGACGCGGTCGCCCGGCCGAGGCGGCGCCGACCGGGCCGGACGCGGCGGCGCCCCCAGGGCACCGCCGCGTCACCCGCCGTTCACCGCGGTCGGCGTAGCATGGGTGGTCACTTTTCCGCCGGGCGGGCCGCAGCGTGGTCCGCCCCTCACCGCACCGCGAGGGCCCCCGATGACCGATACCGTGTCCGTCCGCCAGTCCGAGCTCGACCTCGAGCGGGGTCGGGTCGCCGAGCGGTACGCCCGCCTCGACGCCCTGCGTGAGGAGAAGGAGCGCCAGCTCGCGGCCGTGCGCCGGACCGGCCCGCAGGGGTCGCTGCAGAACCACTCCGAGCGCGACGCCTTCGCCAGCCTCTACGAGGACCGACTCGCCCAGCTCTACGCCGTGGACGACCGCCTCGTCTTCGGCCGGCTCGACCTCGACGCCGAGCGGGAGGGTGGGGCCGACGAGCAGCGGTACATCGGGCGCATCGGCCTCACCACCGAGGACCACGAGCGCCTCCTCGTCGACTGGCGCGCGGCCGAGGCCGGCGCCTTCTACCAGGCGACGGCGGCCCACCGGGGCCGCGTGCGCCGTCGTCGTCACCTGATGCTGCGGGGGCGCGAGGTGCGCGACCTCGAGGACGACATCCTGGACCCGACGCTGCTGGGCGAGGACGGCGTGCGCGCCGATGCCCAGGGTGCGCTGCTGGCCGCCGTCACCGCCCGACGCACGGGACGGATGGGGGACATCGTCGCCACGATCCAGGCGGAGCAGGACGAGGTGATCCGCGCGCCCCTGCCCGGGGCGGTCGTGGTGCAGGGCGGGCCCGGCACGGGGAAGACCGCCGTCGCCCTGCACCGTGCGGCCTACCTGCTGTACACCCACCGGGAGCGCCTCGCGCGCTCGGGCGTGCTGATCGTCGGCCCGTCGACCGCGTTCATGCGGTACATCGAGCGGGTGCTGCCCTCGCTGGGCGAGACCGGTGTCGTGATGTCCTCGCTGGGGACGCTGATGCCGGGTGTGCGGGCCGTCCCGGAGCGGGACCTCGACGCGGCGGCGGTGAAGGGCCGGCTGGACATGGTGGACGCCGTCGCCCACGCGGTCGCGCAGCGCCAGCGCCTGCTCGTCGAGCCGCGGCGCCTGATGATCGACGGCACGGCCGTCAAGCTCAAGCCGGCCATGGTCCGGCGCGCCCGGGACAAGGCACGGGCCACCCGCAAGCCCCACAACGAGGCCCGGGTGACGTTCGTGAAGATCCTCGTCCGCGAGCTCGCGGAGAAGCTGCGCAAGAAGCTGGAGAAGTCCTCGGGCGCCCCGGTGCAGCGTGACCTCCTGCTCGAGGACGTGCGCACCTCGCGCGACGTGCGCATCGCGCTCAACCTCTGCTGGATGCCGCTGACGCCGGAGAAGCTCATCGGCGACCTCCTCACCCGGGAGGACCTGCTCCGGGCGGCGGCCCCGTGGCTCTCCGACGCCGAGGTCGGCGCGCTCCTTCGGCCGGCCGACGCCCCCTGGACCGAGGCCGACGTGCCCCTGCTGGACGAGGCGGCCGAGCTGCTCGGACGCCTCGACACCCCGGGCCGGGGCGGCGAGTCCGCGGCCCAGCACGAGCGCAACCTCGAGAACGCCCGGGCGTCCCTGGAGAACATGCACCAGACGCTCGCGGACCTGGGCGTCGACGGCGTCGTGGACGCCGAGCAGCTGGCCGCGGCCAATGAGGCGCGCGGCGTGCGACGGACCACCGCCGAGACCGCGGCCCACGACCGCACCTGGACGTACGGGCACGTGGTGGTGGACGAGGCCCAGGAGCTCTCTCCGATGCAGTGGCGCCTGCTGGCGCGCCGCTGCCCGATGAAGTCGTTCACCATCGTGGGCGACATCGCGCAGTCCTCCCGTCGCGACGCGGCGGGCTCGTGGGCGTCCGTCCTCGCCCCGGAGTTCGGGGACCGCTGGCGCCTGGAAGAGCTGACCGTGAACTACCGCTCGCCGGCGCGCGTGATGCGCTGGGCCGCGCAGGTCGCACGGGCGGCCGGGCTCGAGGTCTCCCATCCGCGCGCCGTGCGCGAGGGCGACCACCGCCCGCGTCTGGTGACGGAGCCGGGCGGTGACGTCGCCGCCCTGGCCCTCGAGGCGGTCGAAGTTGAAAAGGACCGCGTGCCCGAGGCCCTGACCGCCGTGATCGCCCCCGCCGGGCGGACGGGGGAGCTGCTCACGGTCCTCCGGGAGCGGTGGGGGGAGGCGGCCGTGGACACCGCGCCGCTGCCCGGCGTCGAGATCGTCGTCGCCACCCCGTGGGAGACCAAGGGACTGGAGTTCGACACCGTCGTCCTCGTCTCGCCCGAGCGGATCGTGGCCGACGCGCGCGGGGTGGTGGGCGATCTGTACGTGGCGATGACCCGCGCCACCCAGTCGCTGTCCGTCGTCGCCGGGACGGACGCGGCCGCGCTGCCGGCCGGGCTGGCGGACGTCCCGGAGTGAGCCCCGCGGGCGACGTCGCACGTGCGCGGCGTCGCGGAGGCGCGCGGGCGCGTCGCTAGGCTGGGGGCTATGGCACCCCAGAACGAGGAGCGCGCGGCCCGACTGCGCGCACAGGCGAACGACCCGAGCTTCGAGAACGTCTGGCAGGAGCTGCGCTGGCGCGGGCTCGTGCACGTCTCGACGGACGAGGCCGCGCTGGAGCAGGCGCTGGCCGGGGAGCCCGTCTCGTATTACTGCGGCTTCGACCCGACCGCTCCGTCCCTCCACCTGGGACACCTGGTCCAGCTGCTCACCCTGCGCCGCCTGCAGCTCGCCGGCCACCGCCCGTACGCCCTCGTGGGCGGCGCCACCGGGCTCATCGGCGACCCGCGGCAGACCTCGGAGCGCGTTCTGAACTCGCAGGAGACCGTGGCGGCGTGGGTGGAGTCCCTGCGCGCGCAGATCGAGCCGTACCTCTCCTTCGAGGGGGAGAACGCGGCGACCATGGTCAACAACCTGGACTGGACCGCGGGCATGAGCGCGCTGGACTTCCTGCGGGACGTCGGCAAGAACTTCCGCGTCGGCACCATGGTGAAGAAGGAGATCGTGGCCAAGCGCCTGAACTCTGATGAGGGCATCTCCTACACGGAGTTCTCCTACCAGGTGCTGCAGGGCAACGACTTCCTCGAGCTGCACCGCCGGCACGGCGTGACCCTCCAGACCGGCGGCTCCGACCAGTGGGGCAACCTCACCGCCGGCACCGAGCTGATCCGCAAGGTGGAGGGGACCCACGCCCATGCGCTGGGCACGCCGCTGATCACGAACGCGGACGGCACCAAGTTCGGCAAGTCCGAGGGCAACGCCGTCTGGCTCGACGCGAAGATGTGCTCCCCGTACGCCTTCTACCAGTTCTGGCTCAACACGGCGGACGCGGACGTCGTCGACCGGCTCAAGGTCTTCACGTTCCTGACCCGCGCGGAGATCGAGGAGTACGCGCAGAAGGTGGCCGACGAGCCGTTCCGCCGGGAGGCCCAGAAGCGCCTGGCGTGGGAGGTCACCGCGCTGGCCCATGGAGAGGAGACGGCGACGAAGGTCATCGAGGCCTCCCAGGCCGTGTTCGGAGGCGGCGACCTCACCACCGTGGATCCGGACACGCTGACCGCCGTGCTGGCCGAGCTGCCGCAGGCCGACCGGACCCAGTGGGAGGGGGAGCCGGGCACCGTGACCGCGGTCGAGCTGCTGGTCTCCACCGGGCTGGTCGCCTCGCGCTCAGAGGCGCGTCGGACGGTGCGCGACGGCGGCGCGTCGGTGAACAACGTGCGGGTGACGGATGCCGACCAGGTGTTCACCCGAGACGACGCCTTCGCCGGCCGGCACCTGCTGGTGCGCCGGGGCAAGAAGAACATGGCGGGTGCGGACCTGGGGGAGGCCTGACCACGGCCGCAGACCACCGGTGTCCACCGGGTCGCCAGAAGTGACCGAGGACACGACGGGCGGCGACGGCGGAGGAACCGCCCACGGGAGGAGCACAGGGCCCCGTTCTCCGCAGGATTCTGCGGAGAACGGGGCCCTTTTTCATGCGTGGCCGCCGGGTGTCACCCCTGATTTTGTGTTCGGTGGGGTTCGTGTGTAGAGTTCCATCTCGTGCTCAAGACGCCGACCGGGTGACCGGGAGGCGGGGTGAAGAACACAGAATCCGCGGATTCATGCCGAGAATGGCAGGTCCAGGGCGGGTGGTGCTCACCGGGTGCGCGGCCGGCAGTGATGTGGGTCGGGATTCNGGTCCACCGCCACCTGCACGACGGGATCCCGCAGGCGCACGTGGCCGCCGAGTTCCGGGTGAGCCGGCCCACGGTGGCCACCTGGGTCGCCCGCTACCGCGCCCAGGGAGAAGCCGGCCTTCAGGACCTGCCCAGCCGGCCGCACCGTTCACCTGCCCAGCTCGATCCGGTCTTGGTCGCCCAGATCCACGCCCTGCGGCGGGAGCGCATGGGTCGCCCGCTACCGCGCCCAGGGAGAAGCCGGCCTTCAGGACCTGCCCAGCCGGCCGCACCGTTCACCTGCCCAGCTCGATCCGGTCTTGGTCGCCCAGATCCACGCCCTGCGGCGGGAGCGCAAGTGGTNTTTTGAGTTGAATAGTGTCACTGTTGTGTGACCCGTAGGTTTCCCTGCTGTTGCCCGTGTTGAGGGTGGTGGTGTGGGGTTAGGGTTACGGCGGTCATAGCGTGGGGGAAACGCCCGGTTCCATTCCGAACCCGGAAGCTAAGGCCCACAGCGCCGATGGTACTGCAGCCGGGAGGTTGTGGGAGAGTAGGTCGCCGCCGGACATTCTTTGAGGGAGGGCCTCGCACCGTTGGGTGCGAGGCCCTTCCCGCATTTCTGGACTGCTTTCCCCGCAAGGACGGTCTGCCACAGGCTCCGGGCACTAGCCTGGTCCCCTGAGGACCCGGCCGCGAGGCCGGCACATGAGGAACAGAGACCGCGTTCCCGCGGACCGTCGCGGCGTGACGCCCAGGAAGGACACCATGGCTGAGGACACCCCCCGAGAGCGCCGCGAGGACCGCGGATCCGAGGGCCGCGGGCCCCGTGGTGGCGGTGATGGTCGGCGTCGTGGCGGTGACCGCGACGGACGTCCTCGCAGCGGTGCCGGTGACCGGCGCCGCTCCGGCGGGCCTCACGAGGACCGGCGGCGCGGCCCGGGCCAGGGGGGCGGACGCCCCGAGCGCCGCGGTGCGCCGACGGGCCCTCGTCGCGAGGACCGCGCCGAACGACCCGCGCACAATCCCGGTGACCTCCGAGCGGCGAATCGTGCGGACCAGGAGCGCTCTCCGGACATCGACCCGGACGTGACGGGCCAGGAGCTCGACCGCGGCACGCTCAAGGAGATCAACGGCCTTGACGAGCGTCCTGCCAGCTGGGTCGCCAAGCATCTCGTGATGGCCGGCCGCTACCTGGACGTCGACCCGGCGCTGGCGTTCCAGCACGCCCTCGCCGCGTCCCGCAAGGGCGGCCGCCTCTCACGCGTGCGCGAGGCAGTCGCGCTCACCGCCTACGCGGCGGGGGAGTACGCCGACGCGCTGCGCGAGTTCCGCACCTACCGGCGCATGACGGGCGACGACACCCACATCGCCGCGCAGGTGGACAGCGAGCGTGCCCTCGGCCGCACGGAGAAGGCCCTGCAGCTGGCCGCCGAGGTGGATGCCTCGCGTCTGGACCGGGCGGCGCGGGCCGAGCTGGCCATGGTCGTCTCCGGCATCCGCGAGGACGCCGGCGACCTTCAGGGTGCCCATGAGGCCCTGCAGATCCCGGAACTGGACCGGCGGCGCGGCTACCCCTTCTCTCCCCGGCTGTTCCAGCGCCAGGCCGACGTGCTGCTCGCCCTGGGGCGCCGCGACGAGGCTCGGCTCTGGGCGCGTGCCGTGCGCGTCGCGGAGAAGGCCCTCGGCGTGGGAGGGTTCGCGGACCCGGAGATCATCGACGTGGACACCGAGCCGGTCGAGGACCCCCGGGACCGCCGCCCGTCCCCCCGCGAACGGCGCCACGAGCGGTATGCGGCCGAGGCCGGTGCGGAGCCGACGGCGGACGGATCCCCGGCCGAGGAGCCGGAGGCCGCCACGGAGCCGACCGAGGCGCCCCGTCCGGAGACCGTCACGGAGCCGCCGGCCGCCGTCGACGCGCCGGACGAGGTCGGCCCGAACCAGCTGTCGCTGTTCGACGCCCTCGAGGCCCCGGAGGCAGACGAGCGGTGAGCGCCACGTTCTTCGACGGTCACGACGGGCTGCTCTGCGACCTGGACGGCGTCGTCTACGCCGGAGGCGGCGCGATCGCCGGGGCGGTCGAGACGCTGTCGACGCTGCAGGAACGGGGTGTGCCGGTCGGGTTCGTGACGAACAACGCCTCCCGCGCGCCGGAGTCCGTGGCCGAGCATCTCCGCACGCTCGGGGTGCCCGCGCAGGCGGGGCAGGTCTTCGGCTCCGCACCGGCGGGCGTCGATCTGCTCGAGGAGACGCTCGGCCGCCGCACCGGTCGGGTGCTCGTGGTCGGCTCGGCGTACCTGCGCGCCGTGGTCGAGGAGCGGGGCTACGAGGTGGTCGCGTCCGCGGCGCAGCGTCCCGACGCGGTGATCCAGGGCTTCGACCCCGGTCTCGGCTGGGCCGATCTGGCGGAGGCCGCGTACGCCGTGCGCGCCGGGGCCACCTGGGTCGCCACCAACCTGGACACCTCGATCCCGCGCGCGGAGGGGATCGCCCCCGGCAACGGGGCCCTCGTCGAGGCGGTGGGCCGGGCCACCGGCACCGCGCCCGTCGCGGCGGGCAAGCCCGAGCCACGACTGTTCCGGACGGCGGCCGAGGCCCTCGGCCTGGCCCGTCCCCTCGTGGTCGGCGACCGCCTGGACACGGACATCCGCGGCGGCAACGCGGCGGGTTTCGACACGGTGCTCGTCCTGACCGGCATCGACACGCGCGAGACCGCGGCCGCCGCCCCCGGGCCGGACCGGCCCACGTGGGTCCGTGCGCACCTGCCCGCTCTGCTCGCCGGCGGGGCCGAGGGTTCCGCGGACCCACGGCGTGGCTGAGACCGCACGCGCCGACGTCGCCCTGGCCGCCCGGGGCCTGGCCCGCTCCCGCACGGAGGGCGCGGCGCTCATCCGTGCGGGGCAGGTCCTCCTCGACGGCCGCCCGGTGCGCCGGCCCTCCGACCGCGTGGCCGCCGACGCCACGCTGCGCCTGCGCGACCCGGGCCCGCGGTACGTCTCCCGTGCGGCCCACAAGCTCGTCAGCGCGCTCGAGGCATTCCCGGACGTCGCCGTGGCCGGCCGCCGGGCGCTCGACGCCGGGGCCTCCACCGGCGGATTCACCCAGGTCCTCCTCGAGCGGGGCGCCGAACGGGTGGCCGCCGTCGACGTGGGCCACGACCAGCTGGCCCCGCCCGTCCGGGCCGACCCCCGCGTCCTCGTGCGCGAGGGGCTCAACGTCCGCGACCTCACGGCCGAGGACATCGACGGGCCGGTGGACCTGGTGGTCTCCGACCTGTCCTTCATCTCGCTGCGCCTCGTCCTCGCCCCGCTCGCGGGCGTGTGCCGACCCGGCGCGGAGCTGCTGCTCATGGTCAAGCCCCAGTTCGAGGTCGGGCGGCGCGCCCTGCCGCGCTCCGGCGTCGTCACCGATCCGGACGCCCGCCGCGACGCCGTCGCCGGGGTGGCCGCGGCCGCGCTGGGCGCCGGCCTCGCCCCCCGCGGCCTCACCCGATCCGGCCTGGCCGGCCAGGACGGGAACGCCGAGTTCTTCCTGCGGCTCCACCGCCCCGACGCCACCGCGGCCGACGACCCGGCCGGCAGGACGAGCCCGGCCACGCCCGCCGACGAGCGCGCCGCCGGGTGGGTCCGGGGCGCCCACATCGACTGGTCCTGACC
The DNA here is from genome assembly GCF_902506395.1 of Micrococcus sp. 116. NCBI lineage: Bacteria > Bacillati > Actinomycetota > Actinomycetes > Micrococcales > Micrococcaceae > Micrococcus > Micrococcus sp. 116. Next base: position 1,255,348 of record NZ_LR732370.1, on the reverse strand, counting down.
CGCGTCCGGGGGGGGCGCCGCCCGTCCACGGGCGCGGGGCCACCGGTTCGCGTGTCCGATCTCGTGGCTATCCTGGAGCGCAGTGCCCGGCACCCCGGCTCGCGGAAGGAACCATGCCCTACACCCCCGGACGTCGTGTCCTCGTCCTGACCCACACGGGCCGCGAGGACGCCATCAGCGCGGCGCTGCAGGCCACCCGCATGTTCGCGGAGGAGGGCCTGGTCAGCGTCATGCTCGAACAGGACGTGGCCGCCATCCGCGCGGCCGCGGGGGACCCCCCGGAGTTCGCGCCGGAGGCCCTCGGGGTCGACTGCGAGCTCGAGGACATCACCCTCGGCCTCGTCCTCGGCGGCGACGGCTCGGTGCTGCGGGCGGCCGACTTCGTCCGCGGCCACAACGTGCCACTGCTGGCGGTGAACCTGGGCCACGTCGGCTTCCTCGCCGAGTCCGAGCGCACCGACCTGCACCGCACCGTCCAGGCGATCGCCTCGGAGTCCTACGTGGTGATCGAGCGCATGGCCCTGGACGTCGTCGTGCTCGTGGAGGGCCGCGAGGTGGCCCGCACGTGGGCCCTCAACGAGGCCTCCGTGGAGAAGTCCCACCGGGAGCGGATGCTCGAGGTGGTCGTCTCCGTGGACAACTCGCCGCTGACGGCCTTCGGCTGCGACGGCGTCGTCCTGGCCACCCCCACCGGCTCCACCGCCTACGCCTTCTCCGGCGGGGGCCCCGTCGTGTGGCCCTCCGTGGAGGCCCTGCTGTGCGTGCCCATCAGCGCCCACGCCCTGTTCACCCGCCCCCTCGTGGTGGGTCCGCGCTCCACGATCGGCGTGGACGTGCTCACCCGCACCCGCGAGACCGGTGTGCTGTGGTGTGACGGCCGGCGCACCGTCGAACTGCCGCCGCAGGCCCGGATCGAGGTGTCCCGGTCGGCGGAGCCGGTGCGCCTGGCCCGTCTCAACCCGACGCCCTTCGCGGAACGGCTCGTGCGCAAGTTCCGGCTGCCCACGGACGGCTGGCGCGGCCCCGTCACCGCCCAGGAGCGGGCGGGCGTGCTCCACGCGGTGGAGACCGTCGAGCCGCGGCACGCGGGGCCGCGTCCCGACGTCGTCGAACCGGCCACCATGCCGCTGTCGGTGCTCTCGCCCGCGGACATCCAGCGCCACCGCGACCGCGGGGCGCGTCACCCCGGGGAGGACGCATGATCGACCATCTGAGGATCTCGGGGCTCGGCGTGATCGGCGAGGCCACCGTGGACCTGGACCCCGGCTTCACCGTCGTCACCGGCGAGACCGGCGCCGGCAAGACCATGGTGGTCACCGCCCTGGGCCTGCTGCTCGGCGCTCGCGCCGACGCGGGCGCGGTCCGCCGGGGCTCGTCCCGTGCCGTCGTGGACGCCGGCGTCCGCCTGCCCGAGGCGCACGCCGCGCTCGCCCTCGCCGAGGACGCCGGGGCCGTGCTGGACGAGGCCGACGAGGGCGTCCGGGAGCTCGTCCTGAGCCGCAGCGTCACGGCGTCCGGGGAGGGGACCCGCTCGCGCGCCGCCGCCGGCGGGCGGACCGTGCCCGTCGGCCTGCTCGCCGAGATCGGGGCGACCCTCGTGGCCGTGCACGGCCAGAACGACCAGGTCCGCCTCCAGGGCGCCGACGCCCAGCGGCACGCCCTCGATGCGTTCGGCGGCGCCGAGCTCGCCGCGGCCCTGCGCGCCTACCGCGCGGACCACGCCGCCTGGACCGCCGCGCGTCGGGAGCGCGAGGAGCTCACCGCCCACCGCCAAGAGCGGGCCCGCGAAGCCGAGGCGCTCCAGCGCTCGCTCGAGGAGATCGACCTCGCCGAGCCGCAGGAGGGCGAGGACGAGGAGCTGCGGGCTCTCATCCGCCGGCTCGAGGACGTCGAGGAGCTGCGCGCCGCCTCCGGGGAGGCACACGCCCGACTGGCCGGCCCCGACGTGGACACGATGGACGAGACCCCCGGCGCCGTCAGCCTCGTGGAGGCGGCGCAGCAGGCCGTGCTCGCCGCCCCCGGCGACGACCCCGAGCTCGCCGCCGCGGCCGCGCGCCTGGCCGAGGCCGCCGTCGTGCTCACGGACATCGCCGGCGACCTGGCCCGCTACACCGCTGACCTGGACGCCGACGCGGCCTCCGACCTCGACGCGGCCCAGTCGCGGCTGGCCGAGCTCACACGACTGCAGCGGCTCTACGGACCGGAGCTCGCCGACGTGATCGACTGGGCCCGGACCCAGCGTCCGCGCCTGGACGAGCTGCAGGGCGACTCCGGCCGCCTCGAGGAGCTCGAGGCGGAGGTCGACCGGCTCGACGCCGCGCTGCGCGAACGGGCCGCGACCCTCACCGCCCTGCGCACCGCGGCCGCCGAGCGGCTCGAGACCGCGGTGACCGAGGAGCTGCACGCCCTGTTCATGCCGGACGCCTCCTTCCACGTGGGACTGACGCCGGTCGCCGGGGACGGTCTCGGCCCGTACGGCGCTGAGGACGTCACGCTCGCCCTGCGCCCCCACGCGGGCGTCGAGCCCCGGCCCCTGGGCCGCGGCGCCTCCGGCGGCGAGCTCTCCCGCGTGATGCTCGCCCTCGAGGTGGTCCTGGCCGCCACGGACCCGGTGCCCACCTTCGTGTTCGACGAGGTCGACGCCGGCGTGGGCGGTGAGGCCGCCGTGCGGATCGGGGCCCGCCTGGCCCGGCTCGCCCGCCACGTGCAGGTCATCGCCGTGACGCACCTGCCCCAGGTCGCCGCCTACGCGGACCGGCACGTGCGGGTGGAGAAGAACTCGGACCCGGCCGCGGGTGTGACCACCTCCGACGTCGTGACGCTGACGGCCGACGAACGGGTCGAGGAGCTCGCCCGCATGCTCGCCGGGCACGGGGACTCCGCGGCGGCCCGCGAGCACGCCCGGGAGCTGCTCGAGTCCTCCGCCCGCGAACGCGGCTGACCCGGTCCGCGGACGCCGCCCCGACATGAAAGGATCGCCCCATGCCTGAGATCCCCGCGTCCGCGGGACGCTCGCCCCTGCGCGACCTGCACGTCCCCCGCCCGGTGAAGAAGTCGAAGACCGTCTACGAAGGCCGAGTGTGGGACATCGCCCGGGAGTCGTTCCGCCTGGACCCGGCGGACAAGTCCCAGGATCCCCTGACCCGGGAGCTGATGGTGCACCCGGGCGCCGTGGCGATCCTCGCGGTCCGCACCAAGCTCACCACCACCGGCCCCCGCGAGCAGGTGGCCCTCGTCCGCCAGTACCGCCACCCCGTGGGCATGGAGCTGTGGGAGATCCCGGCGGGACTGCGGGACGTGGACGGGGAGGACCTCCACCAGGTCGCCGTCCGTGAGCTGGCCGAGGAGGCCGACCTGCGCGCCCGCGAGTGGCACACCCTCGTCGACTACTACACGACCCCGGGCGGCTCCAGCGAGGCGATCCGCGTGTTCCTGGCCCGTCAGATCGAAGAGATCCCCGACGGCGAGCGGCACACCCGGCAGGACGAGGAGGCGGCCATGCCGCTCGTGTGGGTCGGCCTCGACGAGGTGACCGACGCCGTCCTGGATGGGCGCGTGCACAACCCCTCCACGGTCGTGGCGATCCTCGCCCTGTGCGCCCACCGCGCCCAGGGGTGGCGGCGCCTGCGCCCCGTGGACGCCCCCTTCGTCCCGGACCGCCACGGCCCCGGGGCGGACTGGCCCGCGTGAGCACCGACCCGGCCGCCCGGGGGAGCGGCGAGGCCGAGGCCCGTGGGAGCCGTGGGGGCCGGGGCGCGGAGTCCGCGCTCGCGGCCCCGTTCCGCCGCCACCTGGAGCACCTGGCCGTCGAGCGGGGCCTCGCCGCGAACACGCTGGCCGCCTACCGCCGCGACCTCGAGCGCTACCGCCGCTGGCTCGAGGCCCAGGGGGTGCGCGCCCCCGCCGACGTCGACCCGGGCCACGTCTCGGGCTTCCTGCGGGCGCTGGGCACCGGCGAGGACGGCGGGCGGCCCCTCGCGGTCCGCTCGGCGGCCCGCGTGCTCGCGGCCGTGCGCGGCCTGCACCGGTTCTGGGCCCTCGAGGGCCTCACGCCCGCCGACCCCGCCCTCGACGTCCACCCGCCGAAGCCGGGCGACCGCCTGCCGAAGGCGCTCCCCGTGGAGCAGGTGACGGCGCTGCTGGAGGCCGTGCCCGTCGACACCCCGGCCGGCCTGCGGGACCGCGCGCTGCTCGAGTTCCTCTACGGCACCGGCGCCCGCATCTCCGAGGTGGTCGGCCTCGACGTCGACGACGTGGTGGGGCTCGCGCAGACCGGGGACGACGGCGGCCAGCCTGTGGTCCGCCTGTTCGGCAAGGGGTCCAAGGAGCGCGTGGTGCCGATCGGCTCCTACGCGGCCGCCGCGCTCGACGCGTGGCTGGTGCGGGGACGGCCCACGATCATGGCGGGAGCCGCACGCTCCACGCCCGCCCTGTTCGTCAACGCCTGCGGCGGCCGGCTCTCCCGGCAGTCCGCGTGGGCCGTGCTGAAGCGGGCGGCCGAGCGCGCCGGCCTCGAGGCGGACGTCTCGCCCCACACCCTGCGCCACTGCTTCGCCACGCACCTGCTGGCCGGCGGCGCGGACGTCCGCGTGGTCCAGGAGCTGCTCGGGCACGCGTCCGTGACCACCACGCAGGTGTACACCCTCGTCACCGTGGACTCCCTGCGCGAGGTCTACTCCGCCGCGCATCCGCGCGCGCGCTGAGCCCCGCACCTGATACGCTCAAGATCCGTGGTGAAACGAACTTCTCGTACTCAGACGTCCACGCGCGTCACCCGTCACGTGTTCGTGACCGGCGGTGTCGCCTCCTCCCTCGGCAAGGGGCTCACGGCCTCCTCGCTCGGCCACCTGCTCAAGGCGCGCGGGCTCAGGGTGGTGATGCAGAAGCTCGACCCCTACCTCAACGTGGACCCGGGCACCATGAACCCGTTCCAGCACGGCGAGGTGTTCGTCACCGAGGACGGCGCCGAGACGGACCTGGACATCGGCCACTACGAGCGCTTCCTCGACGAGGACCTCGACGGCCTGGACAACGTGACCACCGGCCAGGTGTACTCCACCGTGATCGCCCGCGAGCGCCGCGGCGAGTACCTCGGGGACACCGTCCAGGTCATCCCGCACATCACCGACGAGATCTGCCGCCGGATGCGCCTGCCCGCGGAGCCCCGCGGCGACCGCCCCGCCCCGGACGTGATCATCACGGAGATCGGCGGCACCGTCGGCGACATCGAGTCGCAGCCCTTCCTCGAGGCCGCCCGCCAGGTCCGCCAGGACGTCGGCCGCGACGACGTCTTCTTCCTGCACGTCTCCCTCGTGCCGTACATCGGCCCCTCGCAGGAGCTCAAGACCAAGCCCACCCAGCACTCCGTGGCCGCCCTGCGCTCGATCGGCATCCAGCCGGACGCGATCGTGCTGCGCTCGGACCGGGCCGTCCCCGACGACGTCCGCGGCAAGATCGCCCGCATGTGCGACGTCCCGCAGGACGCCGTCGTCAACTGCGCCGACGCCCCCTCCATCTACGACATCCCCCGCGTCATCCACGACCAGGGCCTCGACGCCCACGTGGTGCAGTCCCTGGACCTGAAGTTCAAGGACGTGGACTGGACCGCGTGGGATGCCCTCATGGACGCCGTGCACCACCCGGAGCATGAGCTCACCGTGGCGCTCGTGGGCAAGTACGTGGACCTGCCGGACGCCTACCTGTCCGTCACCGAGGCGCTGCGCGCCGGTGGCTTCGCCCACCGGGCCAAGGTGGGCATCCGCTGGGTGGCCGCGGACGAGTGCGCCACCCCCGAGGGCGCGGCGGTGGCGCTCGCGGACGTCGACGCCGTGTGTGTGCCCGGCGGCTTCGGCGTGCGCGGGCTCGAGGGCAAGCTCGGCGCGCTGCGGCACGCCCGCGAGCAGCGGATCCCGACGCTGGGTCTGTGCCTGGGCCTGCAGTCCATGGTCATCGAGTACGCCCGCAACGTCCTCGGCCTGGAGGACGCGGACTCCACCGAGTTCGACCCGGAGACCGCCTCGCCCGTGATCGCCACCATGGCCGAGCAGGAGCAGATCGTGGCCGGCGAGGGGGACCTCGGCGGCACCATGCGCCTGGGCGCCTTCCCCGCGACCCTGCGCCCGGGCTCCGTGGTGGCCGAGGCCTACGGCACCACCGAGGTGACCGAGCGCCACCGCCACCGCTACGAGGTGAACAACGCCTACCGCGACCGCCTCGAGGAGGCCGGTCTCGCGATCTGCGGCACCTCCCCGGACGGCGCCCTCGTGGAGTTCGTGGAGCTGCCCCGGGACGTGCACCCGTACTACGTGTCCACGCAGGCCCACCCGGAGTTCTCCTCCCGGCCGACCCGCCCGCACCCGCTGTTCGCCGGCCTCGTCGCCGCCGGCCTGGCCCGCCGCGCCGACGCGGCGGCCCGGCGCTGAGGGGCCGACGACCGGCCCGACACAGTGGTCACGACACGCCGTCGCCGCGCCCGGCACGCGGCGTGTCGTGACCACTCTGCGAGGGCGTCGCACCGATGACGACACGACGACGGCGGGCCGCCCCACCCGGGGCGACCCGCCGTCGTCGTGCACGCGGCACCGCGCCGCGAGCGAATGGGGCGACGTGTCGGAGGTGATCTGCGTCTACACCTCCGACAAGTCGCCCCGACCGCCCCTCACGAGGCTCAGCCCGCCGGCAGCTCCCGCTGCTCGGGGCCGTCGTAGGCCGAGAGCGGGCGGATCAGCGCGTTCGCGGCGCGCTGCTCCATGATGTGGGCGGTCCAGCCCGTGATGCGCGAGGCGATGAACAGCGGGGTGAACATCTCCGTGTCGAAGCCCATCAGGTGGTAGGTCGGGCCGGCGGGGTAGTCGAGGTTCGGCTTGATCTGCTTGGCCTCGTCCATGGCCTGCTGCAGACCGTCGTACAGGCCGAGCAACTCCTCGCGGCCGTAGTGCTCGATCATCCGGTCGAGCGCGGCCTTCATGGTCGGCACACGGGAGTCGCCGTTCTTGTAGACGCGGTGGCCGAAGCCCATGACCTTCTTCTTCTGGGCCAGGGCGTCCTCCATCCACGCCTTCGCTCGGGCGGCGGCGTCCTCACGGGACTCCTCCTTCCGGATGCCGATCTCGTCGAAGGTGTGCATCACGGCCTCGTTGGCGCCGCCGTGCAGCGGACCCTTGAGCGCGCCGATCGCACCGGTCACGGCCGAGTGCAGGTCGGAGAGCGTCGAGGTGATCACGCGCGCGGTGAAGGTCGAGGCGTTGAACGAGTGCTCGGCGTACAGCACCATCGAGACGCGGAACGCGTCCACGACCTCCGGGGCGGCCTCCTCGCCGAACGTCATCCACAGGAAGTTCTGCGAGTAGTCCAGGTCCTCACGCGGCTCCACCACCTCCTGGCCGCGGCGACGGCGCTGGTCGTAGGCGACGACGGCTGGGAACGCCGCGAACAGCGCCTGGGCCTTCTCCAGCTCGGCCTCGGGGGAGGAGTCCTCCGCCTTCGGGTGGTTCGCGCCGAGCACGGACACGGCGGTGCGGCCGACGTCCATGGGGTGGCAGTCGGTGGGCAGCAGGTCGATGGCCTGCTTCACCTTCGGGTCGAGGGCACGGTGGGTGCGCTCGAAGCGCTCGAACGCGGTCAGCTCCTCGTCCGTGGGCAGCTCGCCCGTCCAGAGCAGCAGCGCGACGGCCTCGAACGGCAGCTGCGCGGCCAGGTCCTGCACGGGGTAGCCGCGATACAGCAGGGAGTTCGTCTCCGGATTGACCTTGGAGATCGCCGTGGTGTCCACGACGACGCCGGCCAGGCCCTTCTTGATCTCGGTCTCGGTCATGGTGTCCCTCCTCGGGGAGTGGGGCCCGCCCGCGCACGGGCGGGCCCGGTGACGGGTCAGAGGTCGGCGTGGTTGGCGCCGATGTCGAGCGTGGGCACGTCGAAGTTGAAGATGCCCGTGTCGAAGGCGTTGTAGCCCTCGTAGTCCACCAGCTCGTACAGGCGGGCGCGGGTGAGCATCTGCTCCACCTGCGACTGCTGGGTGCCCTCCTCCTTGATGGCGTCGAGCACGCGCTCGGCGGCGCCCATCGCGGAGCGCAGCAGGGTGACCGGGTAGATCACCATCGCGACGCCGGCGTCGGCCAGCTGCCGGCGGGTGAACAGCTCGGACTTGCCGAACTCGGTCATGTTCGCCAGGACCGGGACCCCGAGGGGCTCCAGCTCGCGACACACGGTCTCGAACTCGCCGATGTCCTTCAGGGCCTCCGGGAAGATCGCGTCCGCACCGGCCTCCACGAGCGCCTTCATGCGGGCGATCGCGGCGTCCAGGCCCTCCACGGCACGCAGGTCGGTGCGCGCCATGATGAGGAAGTTCGGGTCCCGGCGGGCGTCGACGGCGGCGGCGATGCGCTTGACCGCGGTGTCGAGGTCCACCATGTTCTTGCCGTCGAGGTGGCCGCACCGCTTGGGGTTGAACTGGTCCTCGATGTGGCAGCCGGCCAGGCCGGCGTTCTCGAACTCCTGCACCGTGCGGGCCACGTTCATCGGCTCGCCGAAGCCGGTGTCCGCGTCGATGAGGCACGGCAGGTCCGTGAGGCGGGCGATCTGCCCGCCGCGCACGGCCACCTCGGTGAGCGTGGTCAGCCCGACGTCGGGCAGGCCCAGCTCGTTCGCGAGCACGCCGCCGGAGATGTACACCCCGGGGAAGCCCTTCTCCTGGATCAGCTTGGCGGACAGCGGCGTGAACGCGCCCGGGAACTGCTGGGCGCCGCCCTGCTTCAGGGCCTGCCGCAGGTCGATCCGCTTCTGTTCGGCCGTCTTCGTCGAGTACAGCATCAGAACAGGCCCTTCGGGGCGGCGGCGAGGTCGGCCTCGGACAGGAACGCCGGGTCCGCCAGGACGTTCAGCTGGTCCAGCTCGCCGGGCTGCAGCTCGGCCACGCGCTCGGCGGCGGCCAGGAAGCGGTCCTGCTCCTCCTTCGAGACGATGCCCTCGGCCAGGGTGCGGAACTTCTGGATGTACTGCTCGCGGGCGAACGGCCGGGCGCCGAGCGGGTGGGCGTCGGCCACGGCGATCTCGTCGGTGATGACGGTGCCGTCCTTGAGGGTGATCTCCACCGCGCCGCCGAACGCCTTCTCCGCGAGGTCCAGCGAGTGGTAGCGGCGGGTCCACTCCGGGTCCTCCACGGTGGTCACCCGGTGCCACAGGGCCACGGTGTCCTCGCGCTGGGCGCGCTCGGGGGCGTAGGAGTCCACGTGGTGCCAGGAGCCGTCCTGCAGGGCCACGGTGAAGATGTAGGGGATCGAGTGGTCGAGGGTCTCGCGCGAGGCCGTCGGATCGTACTTCTGCGGGTCGTTGGCGCCCGAGCCGATCACGTAGTGGGTGTGGTGCGAGGTCTTGATCAGCACCGACTCGACGTTCGCCGGGTCGGTGGCCTCCGGGTGCTCCCTGTGGAGCTTGCGGGCCAGATCGATCCAGGCCTGGGCCTGGTACTCGGCCGAGTGCTCCTTGGTGTAGGTGTCCAGGATGCCGCGCTTGGGCTCGCCCTGCTCGGGCAGCGGCACCTCGTAGGAGGCATCCGGGCCGTCCAGCAGCCAGGCGATCACGCCGTCCTCGCCCTCGTAGATCGGGACGGGCGAGGTCTGGCCGCGCATGGCGCGGTCCACGGCCTCGACGGCCATCTTGCCCGCGAACGCCGGGGCGTGGGCCTTCCACGTGGAGATCTCGCCCTTGCGGGACTGTCGGGTGGCGGTGGTGGTGTGCAGGCCCTGGCCGATGGCCTGGAAGATGGTCTCGGTGTCCAGGCCGAGCAGGGTGCCGATGCCGGCGGAGGCGGAGGGGCCGATGTGGGCCACGTGGTCGATCTTGTGGCCGTACAGGTTGATGGACTTCACGAGGTCCACCTGGATCTCGTAGCCGGTGGCGATGCCGCGGATCAGGTCCTTGCCGGAGCGGCCGGTGTGCTGGGCGACGGCGAGGATCGGCGGGATGTTGTCGCCCGGGTGGGAGTACTCGGCGGCCAGGAACGTGTCGTGGTAGTCCAGCTCGCGGACGGCCACGCCGTTGGCCCATGCGGCCCACTCGGGGGAGACCTTCTGCTCCACACCGAACACGGAGGCGCCCGCACCGCCGGTGGAGACCGGGTGGGACAGGGCCTGGGCGCGGGCGGCGACGATCGGGCCGCGCTTCAGCGAGGCGACCGCGACGGAGGCGTTGTCGATGATCCGGTTGATGATCATCTCCTCGACCTCGGGCAGCACCTCGACGTCGTCGACGGCCACCTCGGCCAGCTTCCAGGCCAGCTGGTCCTTGCGCTCGAGGTTCTCCTCGGAGCGGTGCACGCGCACGTGATGGTTCTTCATGGTCGGTCTCCTTCGGTGGGGGTCAGCAGGGTCGGGGTCTCCTCGGCGCGGCCGCGCCGGGTCAGATGGTGGAAGGCGTGGTGCAGGTGGACCCGCGTGGTCGCCTCCGCGAGGTCTGCGGCGCCCGAGCCGACGGCGTCGGCGATGTCCGCGTGCTCCGCGGCGGAGGCCGCGAGGCGGGCCGGGTCGTCGGCGGCCAGTCGGCGCAGGCGCGCCAGGTGCAGGCGCAGGGTGCGCAGGGTGGAGACGAGGTAGGGGTTCGCGGCGGCCTCGTCCAGCCGGCTGTCCAGCTCGGCCGTCATCGCGTAGTAGTCCGCGGGGTCGGTCCCGCCGCGCAGGGCCGCCTCGGCCTCCTGGAAACGGCCCGCGAGGACCGTGAACCGCTCGGCCGCCTCCGGGGTGGCCCGCTGCGCGGCCCGGCGCGCCAGGAGGGACTCGAGGGCGATGCGCAGGTCGAACAGCTGGTCCGCCTGCTCGAGGGACAGGTCGGCGACGACGATGCCCCGGCCCGGTGCCTGCTCGGCCAGGCCGTCGGCCACCAGGCGGGAGAGCGCCTCGCGCAGAGGGGTGCGCGAGATGCCCAGGCGTTCGGCCTGCTCCACCTCGCCCAGGCCCGCGCCCGGAGGGAGGGACCAGTCGAGGATCTCCGCCCTCAGGGCCTGGTACGCCCGCTCACTCGCTCGCATGCCGCCAGTGTATACACAACAGTCCCGCCGAGGGCAGGGACGTGTCCGGTGCGCGCGTCGGACGGCGCCGTCGAAGGGGAGCGTCGTCCGGCGTGCGGGGGCTGGGTGGTGCGTCCCCGGCGCGGGTCTCGCGCGTGCCGCCACGCCTCACTGACGGGGCACGAAATGTATACAGATCCCTTGCCCCCTGTGATCCACGGCACTACCCTGGGCGCATGGCGACCCACGATGCCCCCGCCGAAGACCGCCCCTCCGGCGCGTACGCCGACGCCCACGCCCGCTCCCTCCGCGACCCCGAGGGGTTCTGGCTCGACGCGGCGCGCGCCATCGACTGGACCGTCGCGCCCACGCGCGCCCTCGACGACTCCGCCGCGCCTCTGTACCGCTGGTTCCCGGACGGCGAGCTGAACACCGCCTTCAACTGCCTGGACCGGCACGTCGAGGCGGGCCGCGGGGACGCCGTCGCGCTGATCCACGACTCCGCGATGACCGGTGAGGTCACCCGCTACACGTACGCCGAGCTCACGGACGCGGTGGCCCGCCTGGCCGGCGCCCTGGCCGCGCGCGGCGTCGGCAAGGGCGACCGCGTCCTCGTGTACCTGCCGATGATCCCGCAGGCCCACATCGCGATGCTGGCGTGCGCGCGGCTCGGCGCGGTGCACTCCGTGGTCTTCGGCGGCTTCGCCCCGCGCGAGCTCGCCTCCCGCATCGACGACGCGGCCCCCGACGTCGTGCTCACCTGCTCCGGCGGCATCGAGCCCAAGCGCCGGGTCGAATACCTGCCCGCCGTGGCCGAGGCGCTCGAGACCGCCGCGCACCCCGTGCGCACGGTGCTGGTCCACCACCGCGAGGGCTTCGAGACCGCGCTCGCGGACGCCGACGGGCGCGGTGGCGCGAGCTGGGAGGACTGGGGCGAGGCCGTCGCGGCCGCCGAGCCGGCCGACTGCGTCCCGGTGCAGGCCACCGACCCGCTGTACGTGCTCTACACCTCGGGCACCACGGGCAAGCCGAAGGGCGTCGTCCGGGACAACGGGGGCCACGCCGTCGCCCTGCGCTGGACCATGGAGCACATCTACGACGTCGGCCCGGGGCAGGCGATGTGCACGGCCTCGGACGTGGGCTGGGTCGTGGGGCACTCCTACATCGTCTACGGCCCGCTGCTGGCCGGGGCCACCACGGTCATGTACGAGGGTAAGCCCGTGGGCACGCCCGACGCCGGCGCGTTCTGGCGGCTGATCGAGGACCACGGCGTGCGCTCCTTCTTCACGGCCCCCACGGCACTGCGCGCGATCCGCCGCGCCGACCCCGAGGGTGAGCTGCTCCAGGCCCACGACCTGTCCTCCCTGCGGCACTTCTTCGCCGCGGGCGAGCGCCTGGACCCGGAGACGCAGCGGTGGATCGAGGGCCTGCTGGGCATGCCGGTGATCGACCACTGGTGGCAGACCGAGACCGGGTGGGCCATCGCGGCGAACCCGGTGGGCCTGGAGCAGCTGCCGGTGAAGATCGGCTCGTCCTCGGTGCCCTCGCCGGGCGTCGATCTCGTGGTCCTGGACGGCCTGGGCGAGCCCGTGCCCGCCGGGACCGAGGGCAACATCGCCCTGCGGCTGCCGCTGCCCCCGGGCACCCTGCCCACCCTGTGGGGCGACGACCAGCGCTACATCGACTCCTACCTCAGCGCGTTCCCCGGCCATTACGCGACCGGTGACTCCGGCGTCGTGGACGAGGACGGCTACGTGTTCGTGCTCGGCCGCACCGACGACGTCATCAACGTCTCCGGGCACCGGCTGTCCACGGGCGTCCTCGAGGCCGCCCTGGCCTCCCACCCGGCGGTGGCCGAGTGCGCCGTGATCGGCGTCGCGGACCCGCTCAAGGGCCAGCGGCCCTCGGGCTACGTGGTCCTCAAGTCCGGCGTCGAGACGCCCGAGCCCGGCTCCGAGGCCGAGGCCGCGCTCCTGGACGAGCTGCGTCAGGCGGTGCGCCGCGAGGTGGGCCCGGTGGCGGACTTCCGCGACGTCGTCGTGGTGGACGCGCTGCCCAAGACCCGCTCGGGCAAGATCCTGCGCAAGACCATGCGGCAGATGGCCGACGGCGAGGAGTACGCGGTGCCCTCGACCATCGAGGACCCCGCCGTGCTCGAGGCCCTGGCCGGGGTGCTGCGCCCGGCCCGCTGAGCCCCGCTCACGCGCGGCCGGCCCAGCGGTACTCCTGCTCGGGCCGGCCGCGGCCGCCGTGCCGGGCCGAGCGCCGCACCCGGCGGATCCGCTCGAGGTGCTCGAGGTAGCGCCGGGCCGTCACGCGGGAGATGCCCAGGCGCTCGCCCACCTCGGCCGCGCTCAGGGCGGTCTCCGGGTCCGCCCCCAGCAGCTCCACCACCTCGCGCAGGGTGCCCTCGGTCAGCCCCTTGGGCAGGGCCTCGGCGCGCCGCTCACGGGAGACGCGGAAGACGGCGTCCACCTGCTCCTGGCCGTCGAGGGCGCCGTCGCCGGCCAGCATCGCCGAGGCGGCGCGGAACCCGCCCAGCCGATCCGCGAACTCGTCGAACCCGAACGGCTTCACGAGGTACTGCGTCACGCCGTACGCGACGGCCCGGCGCACCACCGGCAGGTCGGTGGCCGCGGTGAGCGCCAGCACCCCGCCGTGGAAGCCCGCCGCGCGCAGTTGGTGCAGGAAGTCCAGGCCGTGCCCGTCCGGCAGGTTCATGTCCAGCAGCACGACGTCGAACGGGAAGCGCCCGTCCGCGTGCAGGCCCGCCGCGGCGACCTGCCGCGCGGCCAACAGGGAGCCGGCCACCGCGGCCACCTCGAAGCCCGGCAGCCGGTCCAGGTGCGCCACGTAGGTCTCGGCCGTCAGCTGCTCGTCCTCGACGACGAGCACCCGGTACGGGCGGGCGGTCATATCTCCTCCTGGGGTCGGGGGGTGCGGGGCACCTCGACGGTGAACACGGTGCCCGAGTCGGTCGCGACGTCCGCGACCCCGCCGGCCTCCTCCGCGATCCGCCGCGTCAGCCACAGCCCCATGCCGCGTCCGGCGGCGCCGACGGGCTTCGTCGACCAGCCCCGGTCGAAGAGTCGGCCGCGGTCCGCGTCGGAGGGTCCGGGGCCGCCGTCGGCCAGCTTGCACGAGCAGGCCCGCGGCGTCCGAGACCACCTCGACGTCGACCCACCGGTCTGCCGCGGACAGGTCGGGTGCGGCGGCCGCGTCGAGGGCGTTGTCCACGAGGTTGCCCAGCACGGTCAGCAGGTCGAGCGGGCGCAGCGGGGCGGGCGCGGTCAGCTCGGCGGACCAGGTCAGCGCCACGCCCCGCTCACGCGCCTGGGCGGCCTTCGCGTCGAGCAGGGCGGCGAGGACGTCGTCGGAGGCCTCCTCGTCCGGGGCGCGGCGGGACAGCACGGCCCGGGCGGCCTCCAGCCGGCCCGACTCCACGAGGGCGAGGGCGGTGTGCAGCTGGTTGGCGTGCTCATGCGTCTGCGCGCGCAGCGCCGTGGTCAGTGTGTGGGCCACGGTGAGCTCGTCGCCGAGCCGCTGCAGGTCGGTGCGGTCGTGCAGGACGAGCACGCGCGATCCCGCCGGGGCGGTGGTCACGCCCTCGCGGGCGGCCGCGGCGAGGGCCGTCGGCGGGACCGACCCGCCGGGGTCGGAACGGCCGGGCGACCGCACGACACGCTGCTGCACCACGAGGACCCGCCCGCCGGCGGCGAGGCTCGCCTCGCCGCCGACCGCGCCCGGCAGGGCCGCGGAGAGCTCGGTGGGCAGTCGAGGCTCGCCCGCGCCCTCCCAGCCGAGCAGGCGCGCGGCGGGGTCGTTGTGCAGGCGGGCCCGCCCGTCCGGGGCGAGGACCACGACGCCGGCCTCGAGCGAGTCCATGGCCGTCTCCGCCAGCAGGAACTGCTCGGCGATCTGCTCGGGGCCGCGTCCGAGCGTCACCCGGTTCAGATACCGGCCCACGAGCCAGGCGACGAGCAGGCCGACGGCGGCCACGGCGGCCGAGCCGAGCAGGATGCCGGGGATCTGGGCCTGGGCCATGATGGCGACATCGGAGATCTGCACGCCCGTCGTGACCACGCCCAGGACGGTGCCGTCCTCCGGGTCCACGACCGGTGCGAGCGCGCGCACCGAACGGCCCGCCGCACCGGTGCTCGAGAGCTCCACGACGGTGTCCCCGGCGACGACGGCGTCCACCGGCTTCGGGTAGCGGACACCGACCTGCTCGGGGCGCCAGCTCGCCAACCGCATCCCGTCCGGGTCCATCACGGTCAGCCACGAGACCTGTGCCTCGGCGATCCAGCCGTCGATCCCGGCCTGCAAGGCGGGGGCGTCGCCGGCCCGCAGGGCCGAGACGAGCGCGGGGTCGCGCGCCACGAGGGTGGTGACGCCCTGGACGTGGCGCTCCTCGACGCGCTGGGCCACCTCGCGGGCCTGGAGGTAGGCGCTTCACACGCTGAACAGGGCGATGGCCGCCACGAGCGCCACGTGGACCACGGCGATCCGCCGGGCGATCGACCACGGGTGGCGCATGCCTCTCCTCCCTCGGGCCGGCGACGCGCCGGTCCACCCCCACGATCCTGCAGTCCGTCGGCCGCCGTGACCACTATGACCGCAATCGTGACCGACACCACCCGGGGCCGCGAGAGTGGTCACATCCCTCCCGCGCCGTTGCGGACCGCTCGGCGGCGCCCCACCACCGCACAGAACGGAACGCCCGATGGCGCACACCCCACCGGCCGAGACCTCGGCCCCGCCGGCCCCGGCGACGAAGAAGGACCGCACCCACTGGCTGTACATCGCCGTGATCGCCTCGGTGGTGCTGGGCGCCGCCGTCGGCCTGTTCTTCCCCGAGTTCGGCAAGTCCCTCAAGCCGCTGGGCGACGGCTTCGTCTCCCTCATCAAGATGATGATCGGCCCGGTCATCTTCTGCACGATCGTCCTCGGCGTCGGCTCGATCGCCAAGGCCGCGACCGTCGGCCGCGTGGGCGGCATCGCCCTGGTCTACTTCATGGCGATGTCCACGTTCGCGCTGGCCATCGGCCTCGTCGTCGGCAACCTCATCCACCCCGGCGAGGGCCTCAAGCTGACGCCCTACGACCCGAACAAGCCCCAGGCCGCGGCGGACGGCACCGTCCAGTTCCTGCTGGACATCATCCCCGGCTCCCTGCCGGTGCTGCCCACCCTGTTCATCGCCCTGCTCGTGGGCTTCGCCCTGCAGCAGATGGGCCCGGCCGGCGCCCCGCTGCTGCGCGGTCTCACCCTGATCCAGGGTGTCGTGTTCCGCCTCCTCATGATGGTGATGTGGGTCGCCCCGATCGGCGCCTTCGGTGCGATCGCCGCCGTCGTCGGCTCCACAGGCTGGTCCGCGATCGGCGCCATGGCGCTGCTCATGGGCGCCTTCTACCTGACCTGCATCGTTTTCATCGTGGTGGTGCTCGGCACGATCCTGAAGGTCGTGACCGGCCTGAGCATCCTGGCCCTCATGAAGTACCTGGGCCGGGAGTACCTGCTCATCTTCGCCACCAGCTCCTCCGAGACCGCCCTGCCCCGCCTGATCGCCAAGATGGAGCACGCCGGCGTGGACAAGTCCGTCGTGGGCGTGACCGTGCCCACCGGCTACTCCTTCAACCTGGACGGCACCGCCATCTACCTGACCATGGCCGCGCTCTTCGTCTCCAACGCGATGGGCGCGGAGATGAACCTCGGCGAGCAGATCGGCCTGCTGGTCTTCATGATCATCGCCTCGAAGGGCGCGGCCGGCGTCACCGGCGCGGGCATGGCCACGCTCGCCGCCGGCCTGCAGGCGCACCGACCCGAGCTGCTCGGCGGCATGGGCGTGATCGTGGGCATCGACAAGTTCATGTCCGAGGCCCGCGCCCTGACCAACTTCACCGGCAACGCCGTGGCCACGCTCCTCGTCGGCCGCTGGGTGGGCGAGCTCGACGGCGAGCGTGCCCGGCGCGTCCTCAGCGGCGAGCTGCAGTTCGACGAGGCGACCGTGGCCGGCCACGACGGCGCCGCGCACGACCCGCAGCAGTCCCCGACGATCGCCGAGCAGGCCTACGAGGGTCACCCCGACTCCAGCCTGAACTTCGCCATGGCCGCCGACGGCGACCGGAACCCCGCCCGCTGACGGAGGCGGCGGGCCCGCGCGGCACGCCGCACCGTCGACCACCGGCGACGCCGGGGACGAGCCTGGACACCGGCCCGTCCCCGGCGCCGCCGTCGTCCCGGGAACGCCAGGCACTAGGGTGGGGGAAGATCCGGACACGCCGACGACGGCGGCCGCGGCGCGCCGCGGCCCGCGGCCGGGCGTGCAGACCACCGTGGAAGGAGCCGGCGCCGCCGTGACCTCGAGAGAACCGATCCCCGTGATGACCATCCACGGCGAGCCCGTGCTCGGGCCCACCGGCCGGCCCAAGCACGACTTCCCCGAGCCCGCGCCCCTGACCTCGCACGGCCCGGCGCGGATCATCTCGATGGTGAACCAGAAGGGCGGCGTCGGGAAGACGACCTCCACCATCAACCTGGGCGCCGCGCTCGCGGGCTACGGCCGCAGGGTGCTCATGGTGGACTTCGACCCGCAGGGCGCCCTCTCGGCCGGCCTGGGCGCGAACCCGCACGAGCTCGACACCACGGTGTACAACGTGCTCATGGAACGGTCCGTGACCGCGAAGGACGCGATCCTGTCCACGGACTTCGAGAACATGGACCTGCTGCCGGCCAACATCGACCTGTCCGCGGCCGAGGTGCAGCTCGTCAACGAGGTGGCCCGCGAGCAGGTCCTCGAGCGCGCGCTGCGCCAGGTCCGCGACGACTACGACGTGGTCCTCATCGACTGCCAGCCCTCGCTGGGCCTGCTGACCGTCAACGCGCTGACCGCCTCGCACGGCGTGATCATCCCGCTGACCGCCGAGTTCTTCGCGCTGCGCGCGGTCGCCCTGCTCGTCGAGACGATCGAGAAGGTGCAGGACCGGCTCAACCCGGACCTGGAGATCGACGGCGTGCTGGCCACGATGTTCGACCAGCGAACCCTGCACTCCAAGGAGGTCGTGGGCTCGCTGGTGGCCGGCTTCGGGGACCGCGTGTTCGAGACCGTCATCAAGCGGTCCATCAAGTTCGCCGACGCCACGGTGGCGGCCACGCCCATCACCCTGTTCGCCGAGAACCACGACGGCGCCAAGGCCTACCGGCAGCTCGCCCGCGAGCTGATCTGCCGCGGCGGCGCGCCGTGACCGTCCGCTGAGCGCCGACGACGCCGGCCCGGTCCCGTCGCGGGACCGGGCCGGTTCTCTGCGCGCTCGCGGCCGGGGGAGCGGTGGCCGGGAGACGCGACGCCGTCGATCTGCGAGAATGGAGCCGGGCGTGTCCGTCTCCGGGCCGTCCCTCACCCCCTGACCCGTCCGCCGCCGGCCCGACCGGCGCCGTTGACGCGCACCCGAAAGGACGCCCTCCCCATGAACTCCCGCAAGCCGCGAGGCTCCGGACGCACCCCCGCCGTCGGTCGACGGGGCGGCCCGTTCCAGGAGCGCGATTTCCAGCGACAGATCGGTGCCCGCCGCGGCGCCGCCGCCCCCCGTGAGGAGGCCCCCTTCGACGAGGACGCCGTGCCGCGCACCCGCGGCCGCCGCGGCCGCGGCGCCGGCGCCGCCCGGGCCAAGGCCGCCCACCTCGACCGCATCCACGACGAGTCGGGCGAGCGCCTGCAGAAGGTGCTGGCCGCGGCGGGTGTGGCGTCCCGGCGCGTGAGCGAGGACCTCATCGCGGAGGGCCGTGTGGAGGTGGACGGCGTCGTCGTCACCGAGCCCGGCGTGCGCGTGGACCCGGCCCGGGCCGTGATCCGGGTGGACGGCATCTCCGTGCAGACGGACGTGACCAAGCAGTACTTCGTCTTCAACAAGCCCCGCGGCGTGATCTCCACGATGGTGGACCCGGAGGGCCGGCCCTCGATCGCCACCTACCTCAAGCCCGGGCAGGAGCACCTGTTCCACGTGGGCCGTCTGGACAACGAGACCGAGGGCCTGCTCATCCTCACCAACGACGGTGAGCTGGCCAACCGCCTCACCCACCCCAGCTACGAGGTCCCCAAGACCTACGTCGTGCAGACCCGCGGCCCGCTGGCCAAGGGCGTCTCCAACCGGCTGCGCGAGGGCGTGGAACTGGAGGACGGCGTGGCGCAGGTCGACTCGTTCAAGCTCGTCGACTCGACGCCGGGCCACGTGCTCGTCGAGGTCGTGCTGCACTCGGGCAAGAACCGCATCGTGCGTCGCATGTTCCAGGAGATCGGCCACCCGGTCGAGCGGCTCGTCCGCGTCAAGGTGGGCCCCATCCTGCTGGGCGACCAGAAGCAGGGCACCGTCCGCGCACTCAACGCGCAGGAGCTGGGCCACCTCAAGGCCCTGGTCGGCCTGTGAGCGCGCCCGCCGAGTCCGCCGCCAAGCTCGGTGACGGCCCGGCCGGGATCCCGCAGCCCGTGCTCGTCCGGGGGACCGGTCTGCTGGGCGCCTCGATCGGCATCGGGCTGAGCGCGGCCGGTGTGGACGTGCGCCTGCACGACCCCTCGCCCGCCGCCCTGGCCGTGGCCGCGGACATCCGCGCCGGACGCCCCGCCCGCCTGGACGCCGAGGGCGACGACCTCGACGTCGCCCCAGGACTCGTCGTCGTGGCCGCGCCGCCGGACGTGACCGCCGACGTCGTGGTCGACTCGCTGCGCCGCTGGCCCGCGGCCGTGGTGGTGGACATCGCCTCGGTGAAGGAGGCGGTCGCCGCGGGCGTGCGCGCTGCCGTCGACGACGGCCGCCTGGCCCCGCAGGACGCCGACCGGTACCTCGGGACGCACCCGATGGCCGGCTCCGAGCGGTCCGGTCCCGTGGCGGCCCGCGGCACCCTGTTCACGCAGGCGCCGTGGGTGCTGTGCCCGACGGACACGACGCACCCGGGCGCCCTCGCGGCCGGTCGGGCGCTCGCGCTGACGCTGCAGGCCACCCCGTACCGGATGGCGGCCCGCGCCCACGACGAATCGGTCGCGCTGATCTCGCACCTGCCGCAGATCGCCGCCTCGCTCGTGGCCTCCCGCCTGCAGGACACCCCGGACCAGGCGCTCGCCCTGGCCGGCAACGGGCTGCGGGACACCACCCGGATCGCAGCGTCGGACCCGCAGCTGTGGGTGCAGATCCTCTCCGGCAACGCCGGGCGGATCGTGCCGGCGCTGCACGGGCTGCGGGCGGACCTGGACCGGCTGATCCGCACCCTGGAGGACCCCTCCGCCCCCGGGGCGCGGCTGGACATGGCGCAGCTGATCGCCGAGGGCAACGCCGGTCGGGCACGGGTGCCCGGCAAGCACGGGGCGCCGCCGCAGGCGTTCGCGGTGGTCACGGTGATCGTGGACGACGCCCCCGGGCAGATCGCGGCCCTCCTCGACGAGGTCGGCCGCACGGACGTGAACGTGGAGGACCTGCGGCTCGAGCACGCCTCGGGCCACCGGGTCGGCATGGTGGAGATCTCCGTGCTGCCCGGCCGCAGGGACGAACTCGTGGCGGCGCTGACCGCCGCCGGATGGAAGGTGGTCTGAGATGACCGAGCACACCCGCGACGACGTCGCACCCGCGCCGCTCGTGGTGGCGGTGGACGGCCCCTCGGGCTCGGGCAAGTCGTCCGTGTCCAAGGCCGTGGCCCGGCGTCTCGGCGCCGCGTACCTGGACACCGGCGCCATGTACCGCGCCGTGGCGTGGCACTGCCTGAACGAGGGCGTCGACCTGGCCGATGCGGAGGCCGTGGCGGCGGCCGCCGTCGCCATGGACCTGGACCAGTCCACCGACCCGGACGTCGAGGCCGTGCGGGTCGGCGGCACGGACGTCACCGAGGCGATCCGCGGCCCCGAGGTCACGGACACGGTCTCCACCGTCGCCGTGGTGATCCCGGTGCGCGAGGAGCTGCACCGTCGCCAGCGGGCGGCGATCGCCGCCGCGGGCCGGATGGTCGCCGAGGGCCGCGACATCACCACGGTGGTGGCCCCGGACGCCCACGCGCGCGTGCTGCTCACGGCGTCCGAGGCCGTGCGCACCGCCCGCCGCTCGGGCCAGCTGGCCGCGGCGGGGGAGACCGGCGTCGACGCTGGCACGCTGCACCGCCAGGTGGCCGGGCGCGACGCCCGCGACGCCACCGTGTCCACGTTCGACCGCCCCGCCGACGGGGTGGCGCTCGTGGACTCCACCGAGCTCGACTTCGAGCAGACCGTGGCGGCCGTCCTGGCCGCCGTCGAGGACCAGGCCGGCATCCCGGCCGTGAAGGGAGGCCGACGATGACCGAGAACCCCCAGCACCGCTCCGGTGAGGACGAGTTCGTCCCCGCCGGCGACGATCAGGTGGCCGAGCGGCTCGCCGCCATGACCGAGGAGGAGGCCGAGGCGCGTGCCGCGTCGTTGCGCGCCGGCCTGGCCGACTACGAGCTCGAGGAGGACGACGCCGCCCTCCTCGACGCGTGGCAGCTCGGGCCCGACGAGGACGTCGACGCGCCCGTGCCGCCCGTGCTGGCCGTCGTGGGCCGGCCGAACGTCGGCAAGTCCACGCTCGTCAACCGCATCATCGGCCGTCGTGAGGCCGTCGTGGAGGACGTGCCCGGCGTGACGCGCGACCGCGTCTCCTACGACGCCGAGTGGAACGGCCGCGAGTTCACCGTGGTGGACACCGGCGGCTGGGAGCACGACGCCAAGGGCATCCACCGTCGCGTGGCCGAGCAGGCCGAGCTGGCCGTGGACGTGGCGGACGCCGTCGTGTTCGTGGTGGACGCCACCGTCGGCATGACGGCCACGGACGAGGCCGTGGTCTCGATGCTGCGCCGCAAGGACCGCCCCGTGATCGTGGCCGCCAACAAGGTGGACGACATGGTCCAGGAGGCCGACGCCGCCACCCTGTGGTCGCTCGGCTTCGGCTACCCGTACCCGGTGTCCGCGGTGCACGGCCGCGGCGTCGCGGATCTGTTGGACGCCGCGCTCGAGGCGCTGCCGGAGGAGTCCGCCCACGGCGGTCTCGTGCCGCGCGGCGGCCCGCGCCGGATCGCCCTCGTGGGCCGGCCGAACGTGGGCAAGTCCTCGCTGCTGAACAAGCTGGCCGGCTCGGACCGCGTGGTGGTGGACGACCTGGCCGGCACCACGCGCGACCCCGTGGACGAGCTCGTGGAGCTCGGCGGACGACTGTGGCGCTTCGTGGACACCGCCGGCATCCGTCGACGGCAGCACATGGCCCACGGCGCCGACTACTACGCGTCGCTGCGCACTGCCTCGGCCCTGGACCGCGCCGAGGTGGCCGTGGTGCTGCTCGAGGCGCCGCAGGTGATCTCGGAGCAGGATGTGCGCATCCTCCAGATGGTGCTGGACTCCGGACGCGCCCTCGTGATCGCGTTCAACAAGTGGGACCAGGTGGATGAGGACCGCCGGTACCAGCTGGCCAAGGAGATCGAGCGGGACCTGGCGCACGTCGCGTGGGCGCCGCGCGTGAACATCTCCGCGAAGACCGGCTGGCACAAGGACCGTCTCGTCCCCGCGCTGGACCTCGCCCTGGACTCGTGGGACACCCGCATCCCCACGGGCAAGCTCAACGCGTTCCTCGGCGAGCTCGTGGCGGCCCACCCGCACCCGCTGCGCGGCGGCAAGCAGCCCCGCATCCTGTTCGCGACCCAGGTCTCGAGCCGGCCGCCCAAGTTCGTGCTGTTCACCACGGGGTTCCTGGACCCCGGCTACCGCCGGTTCATCGTGCGCCGCCTGCGCGAGACGTTCGGGTTCGAGGGCACGCCCCTCGAGATCGGGATGCGCGTGCGCGAGAAGCGCGGTCGCGGCCGCTGATCCGGCCCCGCCACCGACGACGTCCCTCGGCCTCCCGCGCCGGGGGACGTCGTCGTCCCGGCAAGCTCCCACAGTTCTTCCACCTTCGCCTCGTAGCCTGTGGGCATGAGCCTCATCCGACGTCGCCCCGCCGCCCTGTCCCTGGCCACCCTGGCCGCGCTCGCGCTGGCCGCATCCGGCTGCGCGGTCGACGACGGCGAGACCCGGGCCGCGCTGCAGAGCGCGGAGGACCGGCTCGCCCAGGCCGAGGACCGGATCAGCGAGCTGGAGGCGGACGCCTCGGACCGCGTGGACCTGGGGCAGCTGCGCCAGGAGGCGGAGGGCGCCCTCGAGGAGGCGGACCAGCGCGCCGCCGAGGTCGTCGAGGACCTGACGCGATCCCTGCCCTCCGGTTCGGACATCGTCGACGTCGAGGCCCTCCGGGAGGACGGGAAGGTGGTCATCGAGTTCGGCCAGTCCCTGCTCGAGGCCGATCCCCAGGTTCTCGAGGACACGATGCGGGAGGCGGCGGACCGGGCGCGCGACGCCATCCCGGACCTGGAGGACGTCGAATTCCGCGTGGGGGACCGGACCTTCACCTACTGATCCTGAGACGGCGCTCCGTGAGCCCCCGACACGCCTCTTCGACCCGCCCGGAACGGCGGATCGAAGCGGCCTGGCGTGTTACGCTTCACCCGTGCACGACTGCACCCTCAGTCATGAGAGGGTTCGTGCAGACCGCCAGGCCCACCGGTACGCCAGGGCCGCGGTCGCTGGGGGACTCTCGGTCGGGTGGCCCTCGGTCAAGGGATGAGGGGTTCACGTCTGTGAAGAGGACGTGGGCCCCTTGTTCACGTTCCGGGGTGTCACGCGTTTTGCCCCTGACGACGACGCCCCGGCATACCCGCTCCCGATTCGCGTCCGGCGGTGCGGGTGGGGTATGCTCGTCGGGTGCTGAAGCGCGGATGACCGCGATTCGCCACGGGCTATGGCGCAGCTTGGTAGCGCGCTTGACTGGGGGTCAAGAGGTCGTGGGTTCAAATCCCGCTAGCCCGACCACATTCCCACGGGTCAGAGTCCGCATCTGCCTGGGAATACGGAATGAGGCCCAGGTGCTCCGTCGAGGGGAGCGCCTGGGCCTCTTTCTGTGCCTGGCATATTCCTTAGCGCAAACCGATCGAGACAAACCCTACGGTTCGGCGTTCGGCTCGACTTATATCCCCGGGAATTCAGAACTTCCTCAGTGGCCGAGCGGCTCGATCCAAAATCGATCTCGTCGGTGACCAGAGCGTTGGCCCTGAAGCCCCCTGGGTCTGATGGAGACTCGCGCTATTTGATTCCGACCAGCTGTTCGCGGCCGGCTTCGACAGCATAGAACGTGTCCTCGAACTCGGCGGGTGGGACGTCGCCGAGGTAGCCGTGGAGGCGTTGCGTGTTGTGCCAGGACACCCACCCGAGGGTCGCGAGCTCGAGGTCCTCGACCGTCCGCCAGGGACCTGGCCGTGCGGGTCCGCGGACGTGCTCGGCCTTGTAATAGCCGTTCACGGTCTCGGCCAGGGCGTTGTCATAGCTGTCCCCGACGGTCCCGATCGACGGTGTCGCTCCGATCTCGGCGAGGCGTTCGCCGTAGCGAATGGAGGTGAATTGAGACCCCGCGTCGCTGTGGCAGCGCAGGTCCTCGTGGCGAGCGCCGCGGGACCAGCGGGCCATCTCGATCGCGTCGAGGACCATCTCGGTGCGCATGTGTGACGCGCACCGCCACCCGACGATCATCCGGGAGAACGCGTCGACGATGAAGCAGACGTACGCGACGCCGGCCCACGTCGGCACGAACGCCAGGTCGGTGACCCAGAGCCGGTTCGGGGCAGGCGCGGTGAACTCCCGCTTCACGAGGTCCGGGTGCCGCGCCGCGGTCGGATCTGGCCGGGTCGTCTTCACCCGCTTCGACCTGGTCGCGCCGTTAATCCCTGCGGCGCGCATGAGCCGGCCCGTCTGATCTCGGCCGATGTCGATCCCGGCGCGACGCGCGGTCTTCCAGAGCTTTCTGACCCCGTAGACGCGGTAGTTCGTCTCCTAGAGCTCGACCAGCTGCGGGATCAGCTCCTCGTCCCGCACCGCGCGAGCCGAGGGGGCGCGGGTCTTGGCGGCGTAGTAGCTGCTCGGAGCCACCTGCAGCAGCCTGCAGATGAGCTCGACTCCGAGCCGGCGAGCGTCGACCAGGTCATCCTTGTTCGCGTCGATGAACGCGACTACTTCCGGTAGTGGCGGTCGAGCTCCGCCCCGAAGAAAGACGCAGCACGCTTGAGGACCTCGTTGGCCCGCCGCAACTCCCGGACTTCCTGCTCCAGTTCACGCACCCGCCGCGCCTCAGCGCTGCTCACGCCAGAGGTGACGCCGTCGTCGATGTCGGCTTGCTTGACCCACATCCGCACGGACTCGACCCCGTACCCGAGCTGCGTCGCGACCCGATTGACGGTCCCATGCTCGGTCCCCAGCTCGGCACGCAGCGTCCTCACCATCCGGACCGCCGCGGCCTTCTCCTCCGGCGAATACCGACGCGTCGTCGGCTTCCCCGCTGTCTGCTCTTTCGGCATAACTCCATCCTCGTTTCCAAGGTCAGGAGTCTCCAACAAACCCAGGGCGCTTCAATCGGTCAGGAAGGCAGCAGGAGCACCTTGATGTCGTAGTCGAGCTTGCAGAGATAGAAGATCAACTCGACGACGGGACGGTGACTATCCCAGCGGGGCTGTGAGGGGCCGATCTCGCAGAACCTTGCGGCAAACTCAACCTTCTCGCGCGCGGCCGGGATCGATGCGCGGAAGGCCGCTTCATCCCATTGCTCTTCGCTCATACTCCCGACCGTAGCGGTGAGTACCGACACGGCCGTGGGAGCTCTCAGCCCCAGAAGATCGGATCCTGGTGGCTGCCGATGTAGTCGAGCAGACTCTGGACGTTCTTCGTCGGGCGCCTCTTCGTGTACTCGTGGAACTTCATGTGCCGGTCACGCCAGTAGATGCTCCACTGGCCGGTCTTGACGGTGTATCGCAGGCGCGCGACCGGGAACCGCGTCCAGTCGCCCTGCCCGTCCCACGGCGGCCGCGTCTCGATGATCGTGACGTGCCGGTCGGCGATCTCGGCTTCTACTCTCACCTGATCCCACAGGTGCTCGGGCACGCGTTCACGGCACCAGCGGCCGATGCGCAGCAGGTCGGTCTCGGGCATAGCCATGGTCAAGTCCTTTTGAGTGGTGTATCGAGGCTTTGTCGGGTTCCTCGTGGTCGGGTGGGTTGTCAGGCGGCGAGTGCCGCGTGGCCGGGGTCGTCGGTCATGGTGTCGCTGACCTGTAGGGCGGCTTGTTCAGCCGCGGCTTTCGCGGCTGCTTCGGCGAGCATCGTGTCGGTCGCGGTCAGCAATTCCAGGCTCATGTAGCGCCGTGATTCGGTCCATTCGTCGTGCTGCTCGGCCAGCACCGCGCCGAGGAGTCTAATCACCGCGACTCGGCTGGGGAAGATGCCGACGACGTCGGTGCGTCTCCGGATCTCCTTGTTGAGCCGTTCGTTCGGGTTGTTCGACCAGATCTTCTTCCACACCTCCTTCGGGAACTTCGTGAACGTGAGCACCTCATCGCGGGCGCCCTCGAGGTGCTCGGCAGCGGCCGGCAGATGGGTGGCCAGGCTGTCGATCATGTGCTCGTACTGGGCGATCACCGCCTCGACGTCGGGCTGGGTGTAGACGCTGTGCAGCAGCGCTTTCACCGCGGGCCACTGCGACTTCGGGCACACCGCCATCAGGTTGGCCGCGTAGTGGGTGCGGCAGCGCTGCCACTGCGCCGTCCCGAACACCGCCCCGGCCGCTTCGACCAGCCCGGCATGGGCATCGGAGGTGATCAGCTCCACCCCCGACAGGCCGCGGGCAGCCAGATCACGGAAGAACCCGAGCCACCCCTCCCTGGTCTCCGCGGTGCCCAGTTGCAGGCCGAGGATCTCGCGGTAGCCGTCGTTGTTGATGCCGGTGGCGACCATGGCGGCGACCTTGACGACCCGGCCGTGTTCACGCACTTTGAGCACGAGCGCGTCGGCGGCGACAAACCGATACGGCCCAGCATCGAGCGGCCGGGTGCGGAACGCTTCGACCTGCGCATCCAGGTCTTTACTCATCTCTGAGACCTGCGATTTCGACAGGCCCGTGATGCCGAGAGTCTGCACCAGTTTGTCCATCCGGCGGGTGGAGACGCCGAGCAGGTAGCAGGTGGCGACCACCGTGGTCAGCGCTGCCTCGGCGCGGCGGCGCCGCTCCAGGAGCCAGTCGGGAAAGTAGGTGCCTTCGCGCAGTTTCGGGATCGCGACGTCGATGGTGCCGGCGCGGGTGTCCAGGTCCCGGTGCCGGTAGCCGTTACGCCGGTTGGTGCGCTCATCCGAGCGGGCGCCGTAGGCGGCGCCGCACACGCTGTCAGCCTCGGCCGACAGCAGGGCATTGATGAAGGTGGTGAGCATCTGACGCATCAAGTCCGGCGAGGCCTGGGTGAGCAGATCGGACAGAAACGCCTGGGGGTCGATATCGTGGGGAGCGGTCATCGCGGGTGTCCCTTTCGAGTGGGATGTGAGAGTTTCCTCGAAAGCCTCCCGCGGTGACCGCTTCTACTTCGCGGTCGACACGCCAACCGGAGTCAACGTGCTGCGGGATTCGTACACCACTCTGCCGGACGCAACTGCGCCGCACCCTCCACACCGGGATGAGCCTGCTGACCGACCGCCAAAAAGAACACCTCAGCGTCCTCTTCGCCCACGAGAAGCACGCCGCGGTCGAAGCGGCCTGGGAGATCTACCAGGCCATGGTCGCCGCGTATCGAGAATTCGACCGCGCAAAGGCTAAGGCCAAGATGGAGAAGGTGATCGCGGCGCTGAGCAAGAAGGTCCCCGACACCCTCGAGGAACTGGGCAAGCTCGGCCGGACACTGACCAAACGCGCCGCCGACGTGCTGGCGTTCTTCGAGCGACTGGGCACCAGCAACGGTCCGACGGAGGCGATCAACGGCCGGCTCGAACACCTGCGCGGCTCCGCCCTCGGCTTCCGCAACCTCACCAACTACATCGCCCGCAGCCTCCTCGAATCAGGCGGCTTCAGACCCTTGCTACACCCTCAAATGCGATGAGCCTCGAATGCAGGATCTTGTGCCGACAGCGGCGCACGATGGTCGCGGGGATCTCGAACAACCGTGCGCGAAACCGTTTGGGCTCCCAGCGACGTGCATCATGGCCGGCCAGCGCGATGGCCTGGATCCAGGCGACGATGACGCCGGCGAGCTGGACGATCTGGCACCAGACCTGGTTCTGCGCGAATCCCTGCAGCGGGAACTTCATCAGGCCCATGTCCTTGGCGTTGCGGATCCGGTCCTCGCAGCGCGCGCGGCGGCGGTGACGCAGCTCCAGCACTGGAAGCTGGCCGCGTGGGGCGTTGGTCGCGAACGCAGTGATCCGCATCCCTTTGTGATCGGTGATCCGTAGCTGCACTCCGGGGTGGGGGCGTTCCTTCCTTACGGTTACCCGCATTCCGGGGGCCACCCGGGCAGGTCCAGTAGTCCGGTCAGTTCCGCGACCCATGCCCCATCGCGGATCCCTTCGGTGTCGGTGTCGTAGGCAGGAGTCCACGCCTTCGCCTCATCAATACGTTCCAACAGGTCAGGAGTGTTCGCGGGGAGGGTGAACCCGACTGAGTAGGCCAGACGCTGCCGCTCCAGCCAGCCCGCGAAGTCCTTGGGGCCGCCGGCCCCGTCGGTGCGAATCAGGACCTTTTTCGATCCCCGCCCGCCCCGGCCCAGCAGGGCCGGTGGGAGCTGCGCAAGGGCCAGACGGGTGACGGCGATGTGATCGCTGGCGGTGTTCGAGCCCGCGTTGCCGGGGCGAAGGTGGATCGCGAGCGGTTCCCCGGTTCCTTCGCTGCCGTGGTCCAGGAACGCGTACAGAGGGTGGTAGCCGAAGCCGCGTTTGAACGTCGGGGCGGCTTGCTCCTTCTCACTGTGGACGTTGATCAGGGTGGCGTCGAGGTCGATGACCAGCGGGGTCTTCGCGCTCGTCCCCTCGGCCGGGGAATGCTCGCCGGCCAGGGCCCAGGCCTGCTCGCGCGCGGTCCTGCGAGCCCTGGCGATCGCGGTCATCACGGCGGGCGCGTCCTCAGCGAGGGTGGTGAGCGTGCGGGAGATCGTTGGGGCCGAGGCGACGTCACCGAACAGACCCGGCTCGCACCGCAGCAGGTCGGTGTCACGGGCGACCTCCCCGCCCACCGCGAGAGTCATCGCGAGGTCCAGCAGGACCTTGGAGGCGTGATGCTCGGCCAGCGGTTTCGTCCATGAACCCAACGCTTCACGCAGCGAAGAGGCGAGGCCGGTGGCGTGGATCGTGTCG
This sequence comes from Micrococcus sp. 116, assembly GCF_902506395.1. Lineage (NCBI taxonomy): Bacteria > Bacillati > Actinomycetota > Actinomycetes > Micrococcales > Micrococcaceae > Micrococcus > Micrococcus sp. 116. The sequence goes on along the minus strand of NZ_LR732370.1, from coordinate 1,226,124 downwards.
GTCAGCAGCACCGCGCCCGCATGCGAGGCCGCCGGGACCTCAGCGACGTCCACACGCGGGCGGGGGTAGAAGAACACGGTAGGGTGGGACACCTGAAAGGTGCTCCTTCCGGCCAGGGATTACGAGACTCGACACCCCGTATCATCCCAGGCCAGGAGCACCTTTCTCTATGACGCCCACCCGTCGAGACCACACCCCAGTGAAATCTCGAGGTCAGCGGGTGCTCGTGGCAGGGCCTGAACTGTGGTCCGTACACTCCTACTCATGGATGCGCTTGATATTGGACGGATCGTGGCCGGACTGGTGCTGCTGGTCTTGGGTGGGGAATTTTTGGTGCGTGGGGCGTCAGCACTGGCCGGACGTTTCGGGATTTCGTCATTGGTGATCGGTCTCACCGTAGTGTCAGCGGCGACGTCGGCACCCGAGTTCGCAGTGAGCGTCGGTGCTGTACTGCGTGATGAACCGGGGCTTGCCGTGGGCAATGCGGTTGGCAGCAACATCATTAATGTCCTGCTCATCCTGGGACTGTCCGCGCTGGTCGTTCCCCTCGCTGTAAAGCGGAGGCTGATCCGCTTTGACCTGCCCCTGATGGTCGTCTTGTCAGTTCTACTGCTCCTTGTGTCCCTGGATGGGAGGATCAGTGCGGTGGACGGGCTGATACTATTTTTCGGTGTGGTGGTCCACACCATAATGTCCGTGGTGATTAGTCGGCGGGACGCCAAGACCGCGGTGAATGCCCGGGAAGGGACAGGAGATTCGGCAACCGTCGATCCAGCCGACGAGGAACGGGCTGCGCTAGGCGCCTCGGTCAGCAGGTCGCTCTTCTTTGTGCTGCTGGGGGTCGCGTTGCTGGTCGCCGGTGCCACGCTGCTCGTGGAAGGAGCAGTGAACATAGCCACCACGTTGGGCGTAAGCAGCCTCGTGGTCGGACTGACCGTTGTGGCTGTCGGGACATCGCTGCCCGAGCTGGCGACGTCCATCATTGCCGTGCGTCGCGGTGAACGCGACCTAGCGGTGGGCAACGTGGTCGGCAGCAATATCTTCAACATAGGGGTAGTGCTAGGACTAACCGCGCTCATCTCTCTTGAGGGCATTCCCGTATCCGGCGCCGCAGTGGCCTTCGATATCCCAGTAATGCTGGCGGCCGCAGTGGCACTACTGCCGATCGCGTTCACGGGCTTCGCGGTGGCGCGTTGGGAGGGCGGCTTGTTCGTGGTTTTGTACGCCGCCTACACCGGATACCTTGTGCTGGCTGCCACAGCGCACGATGCACTGGAGGGATTCACCGTAGCCATGGCGTGGTTCGTGCTGCCGTTAATCGCACTGACGCTCATTTCCTTTACAGCCTACGAAATCGGGCTCCGCAAGGGACGCCGAGACCTGGACCAGACCACGACTTCGACGTAGACCGTCGAGTGCATTCGGCTGCTGGCTTCATTCAGGTCGTCGGCTGAATGTAAATCGGCAAGAGATGACTGTCGGTTGGTGGTGTCATAGCGTCGTAGCAACACTCCCGGTCGGTGGGGGCTCGAGGCGAGGAGGCCTGGGATGGTGCGGCGGCGGCTCACGTTCACGGAGCGGATGGAGATCTCGACGGGATCGAAGGCCGGGTGGGGAGTCCGGAAGATCGCGTCTCACCTGGGTAGATGCCCTTCGGTGGTCTCCAGAGAGCTTCGACCGAACTCGACGAAGACGCGCGGCTATCAAGCCGTGACCGCGGACGTGAAAGCGCAACGCCAGCGCTCTCGCCCACAGGTCCGGAAAGTGGCAAAGGACCCGGTACTCGAGGCCCGCGTCAACGCCGACCTCGCAGCGTCATGGATGCCGAACGAGATCGCGGGTCGCTTGCGTCTGGAGGCCGCAGACCCGACCGTTGAACGCATGGCGAACTCTCCCGACGCTCAGGGCCGCACCGTCAGCGGAGAAGCGATCTACCAGTACATCTACGCGATCCCCCGCGGAGAACTCGCCAAGCGTGGGATCTTCTTGCAGTCCAAACGGACCAAGCGCCGGCCCCGCACGCACGGCCGCTCCCGAGGCGGGCCGATCGTGGGGATGGTCCCGATCGCGGAGCGTGGCGAGGACGCGGCGAAGCGGCGGGTACCCGGGCACTGGGAGGGCGACCTGATCATCGGGAAGAACGGGTCCTCGTGCGCGGCGACGCTGGTGGAGCGGATGAGCGGGTTCACCGGCCCGCTCGCCCTGCCCTCGAAACACGCCGAGGGCCCCCGCGGACGCGGTGATCGAGTACTTCACCGAGCTGCCCCGGATGATGCAGACCTCGCTGGTAAGGGACCAGGGCAGCGAGATGGCGCACCACGCAAAGGTCTCCCCTGGGCTGACCCCGTTTCGTAGGTCCAGTCGTTATGAGAGTCGTCCTGTTGCCCGCGGTCGCGGGCAGGGAGACTGGTCAGATCATGACGAACAGCAGGAAGCGTCACACCCCCGAGCAGGTCGTCCGACCGGCCGGTGGGCTCGGCTAAGGACAGCGGGGTCATCCCGCCAGCGTGACGGAACCAGCGCGCCCCGACGGGCCAGGACACGCCCACAGTCAGGGATGCCTCGACCGTGGTGACACCGGTGGCGATTACACGCCAGAACTGGCGTTGGACCTCCCGTGAGGGCTGCGGCCTGCCAGGAGAGCGCATCGGGGCCCGCAAGGCCCGATCCGCTCTCCACTGCCGACGTGTCCCCTCGGGCACGTCACTGATCTTCCTCGCCCAGTCCTTGCTTGCCATCGCCCATACCTCCAGTGATTCCGAGAGGGTGTTGCGACGACCGATTGAATCCACCTTGCGATCCTCGGTCCGAATGCACCCGGCAACCCTGCACCGGCGGCCTCGACGCCCCTGGTCGGATCGCATAAGCGCTCTTCCCGACACCGACCGTCCGGTCCGACAGGATCCACGTTGAGGCGAGCCCTGCTGGTCCTCCCCGTCGGCGTGGTCCTCAGGGCCGTCGGCCGGGCTGAGGGGCGGCTGGTCACACCTGCGTCATCCCTGCCCGTAAAGGAGTCCGCGGGCCTCCGTGGCCGGCGATCTTCACGGAACCTTCAAGGTTGAGCCCTTCACCCGCGTCGGCGGGGCGGTCTACAGTCGATGAAAGGGCGGGCCGGCGAAGGCCGGTGCGTCGGATCAGATCGACGAAGGAGCACATCATGACCCATCACGTGAGCGCCATGCTGGAGACCTACCCGAAGGAGGTGGGGAACATCGATCGGCAGAAACTGGCCGAATGCATCCAGGCCTGCTTCGAGTGCGCCCAGACGTGCACCGCCTGCGCGGACGCCTGCCTGGCCGAGGACATGGTCGCCGACCTGAGGCAGTGCATCCGGTTGAACCTGGACTGCGCCGATGTGTGCGCCGCCACAGGCCGGATGCTGTCCCGGCAGACCGGCACCAACGTCGAGACCACCCGCGCCCTGCTCGAGGCCTGCCGGGCCGCCTGCAAGACGTGCGGGGACGAATGCGAGAGCCACGCCCAGATGCACGAGCACTGCAAGGTGTGTGCCGAGGCCTGCCGCCGGTGTGAACAGGCCTGCGCGGACCTGCTCGTCACCCTGGGTTGAGCCTGCTGATGACCGTTCCCCCTTGAGGGCGGCCAGTCGTCCATGACGTGCGCAGGGAACCCGGACCACCGTGCTCCCTCGCCGCGGAAGGCTCCCATGGACTCGGAGAAGTATCAGAGGGTCAGGAACGGTGCCGGATTCGTCGCGGCGCTGGACCAGAGCGGGGGCAGCACCCCGGCGGCCTTGCACCTCTACGGGATCGACAAGGATGCCTACTCCGGCCCAGAGGAGATGTTCGACCTGGTACACCAGGTGCGCACACGTATCATCACCAGCCCCAGCTTCGACGGTGAGCGCGTCATGGGGGCCATCCTGTTCGAGAACACAATGAACCGCCAGGTGGAGGGTTCCCCCACGGGCGACTACCTGTGGAACAGCAAAGGCATCGTGCCCTTCCTCAAAATCGACCAGGGCTTGGCCCCGGAACAGCAAGGCGCCCAGCTCATGAAACCCATCCCGCACCTGGATGACTTACTGTCTCGAGCCGTCGAAAAGCACATGTTCGGGACGAAGATGCGCTCGGTCATCAAGCTGCCCGGGGACGGGGTGGGCTCCGTCGTGGAGCAGCAGTTCGGGCTCGCCCGTCAGATCCTCGTTACCGGGCTGGTGCCCATCATCGAGCCCGAGGTGGATATCCGCAGCCCCCGCAAGGCCGAGGTGGAGGACCAGCTCAAGGCGGCAATCCTCGCCCAACTGGACAAGCTCGGAGACGACTAGGGCGTGTCTGAGAATAGATGCACGAGTCAGCTGAGACCCTGGGGACATGTCCCGGTTCCAGATGCTCTCTGACACCCAATGGGAGTTGATCGCCCCGATGCTCCCGACCCGGACCGGCCGCGCCGGCAGGCCGTTCGCCGACGCCCGCACCATGGTGGAGGCGATCATCTACCGGTACCGGTGCGGAATCGCTTGGAGGGATCTGCCCGAGGTCTACGGGCCCNTGAGCCGCCCCCTTCATTCGGTCCGGACGTTCTGTGAGTCGCCGGTTTCCATTTGATGGGTGCACTGCCGAGCGTACTCGGCTGGGGTTAGGTAGCCGAGCGAGGAGTGCCGGCGGTGGTGGTTGTACTCGTCCTTCCAGTCGCCGATGATGACCTGTGCGTGCAGCAGCGAGTAGAAGCTGTTGATGTTGAGGCACTCGTCGCGGATCCGGCTGTTGAACGACTCGACGTACCCGTTGCGCCACGGCGAGCCCGGAGGGATGTAGGACAGGCCGGTGCGGGTGCCGGCCCAGTCGGCCATCGCCTCGCTGATGAACTCCGGCCCGTTGTCCGACCTGAGCACCGCCGGGGCGCCCCGGGCGGCGACGAGGTCCTCGAGGTGGGCGGTGAGTCGGTCGGCGGTAATCGAGCGCTCCACGAGCCCGCCGATGCACTCCCGGGTGTGTTCGTCGACGATCGAGCAGATCTTGATCGGCCGTCCGTGCTCGTCGACGTCGAACTGGAAGTCCACCGCCCACACCACGTTCGGCGCGTCCGCCGTCGGCGCGTCGACGGTCGAGGACCCGACGCGCTTGCGTCGACGCCGCTGCGGGACCCGGAGCCCTTCGTCACGCCACAGGCGTTGGATCTTCTTGTGGTTCACCACCCACCCCTCGGCGCGGGCGTCGTGATACGCCCGCCGATACCCGTAGCGGGGATGGTCCTTCGCCCAGGCGCGCAGCCACTCCCTGAGCGCCCGATCCGGGTCCGCGACCGTGTCGCCCTTGAGCGGTCGCCGGTACGCGGAGCGGCTCAGCCCGACCAGACGGCACGCCATCCGTTCGCTCACCCGCAACTTGCGCTTGAGGTGATCGACGGCGGCGCGGCGCCTGTCCGGGCTTAGAAGTTTCCCTCAGCCAGCTCCTTGAGCGCGGCCTTCTCCAGCTCCGCTTCCGCGAGCAGACGCTTCAGGGTCGCGTTCTGCTTCTCCAGCTCCTTCAGGCGCTTTGCGTCGTCGGCCTTGAGGCCGCCGTACTGGTTCCGCCACCGGTAGTACGTCTGCTCGGACACCCCGAGCTCCCGGCACACCGCCGCGACGTCCTGACCATCGGCGAGCATCCTGTCGGCCTGCCCGAGCTTACGGACGACCTGCTCGGGGGTGTGACGCTTCCTGCTGTTCGTCATGATCTGACCAGTCTCCCTGCCCGCGACCGCGGGCAACAGGACGACTCTCATAACGACTGGACCTACGAAACGGGGTCAGCCCANCGGCATCCTTCATTCAGGGCCTCTTCCTCGCTGGATTCGATTCGACACCGATATCCAACCCGGGGAGGAGGCCCCCGCCGGCTCACGACGCGGCGGGCAACGAGCAACGCGGGCAAACCAGATGGCCAGCACCGGGCAGTTCCCGTGGCCATCACTGGGCAGTCCTCATGGCCGTCAGCGGGTCATTCCCTGGCCACCTATGGGCAGCTTTTCATGGCCGCTTACACGCATGCTGCCCACCTCTTCGAGGCCGATAGAGGAGCGGGAACGGACTGAGGGTGTCATCAACACCCGCACCATTCCCATCCCTTGATCAGCGCGCTCGAGAGAGCCTCAGCGTCCTAGACGCATGCCGTCATGCTCCAGGGCCGCCAGCGCACGCTCGATGAAGACGGGAGCAAGAGTCTCTACATACGTTGGGGTGAGGTGGTTGTCGTCCCAGTACACATGGACGTTGCCCACCGTGGGCTGGCACTGACGGCCCGGGCAGATCATGTCGTTCAGCTGCACCTGCGCGATGCGGGGATGAGCATCGGCCAGTCCGGTCAGGGGGCTGGTGTTCGGATCGAGCACGGTATGCGTCCAGCGGCATGTCGCCGCATCGATCCCGTGTGTCCTTCCGCAGGTTGTGGGTGATCCGGCCGCGAACCGGGGGTTGTCCCGGAGTGCGAGGACATGGGCACCCGTCCCCGCAATCTCCTCCATCCGCCCGACCATCCCCGGGGTGAGCATCTCCTCGTCCTCATAGGTGCTGCGTGTGCCCTGCATGAAGACGACGTCCGGGCGTACATGCTCCACGACCAGGTTGAGGTCCGCGAGGAAGTCCGGGCACTTCGGGGAGTCGTCCACCTGCTCCTCCATCGGCGCTACCAGGCAGCTGCCCCGCGTATAGCTGACGACCTCCAGCCGTCTTTCCTCACCGAGGCGCCGGAGAGCGGGGGACCACTGCATCACGTGGCTGTTGCCGGCCATCAGCACGACGCCGGCCGGATCTGCTTGTGGGACGAGGACATGGCACGACTCGGCTCCGACCTCGGTCAACTGTGCTTCCAGGGCGGGGTCGCACTCCTCGGGGTACTCGGGGAAGGGGTACCGTCCCTCCACCACGGGCAGAACGGGGGCACCGGGGTCTCCAGCTGGCTCGTAGTCGGGGCGCAGGACGGCGGCGCCCGGGTTGTTCCGGTCGGCCGCCTCGAGGACTCGTGCGGACTCCGCTGCCTCGGCGCCGCGCCACAGGGTCACCGGCGCCACAACGAGAGCGGCGCAGGTCCCCAGTACGACGGCGGACCGCCAGGCGGCCGTCTGGGGCCAGCCCCACGCTCGTAGCGGACGCTCCACGCGCACCGAGAGGAGGAGGGCCGCGCCGAGGGAGACGACGACGAGAACGACGCCTGCGGCCGCGCCGGGTTTCTGTGACCCCGTGAGGACGGAATAGGTGATGAGCAGCGGCCAGTGAATGAGGTAGAGAGCGTAGGCGGAGTCACCCAAGCGGGTGAGCGGGCGGGAAGCCAGTACCCGGTCCACACCGAAATGGGAGCCGCTGGTGCCCGCGACGATCACAGCAGTGGCCGACATCAGCGGCCACAGCGCGATCCAGCCGGGGAAGGCGCCCTGGACGTCCACCACGACGCCGACGGCGATCATGCTCGCGAGCCCTGCCCAGCCGAGGAACACCCGTGTGCGCCGTCCCAGGTGAATGAATGGAAGGACGAGCGCCAGGAGGGAACCGAGGGCGAACTCCCATAGGCGAGCCCGAGTGTCGAAGTACGTGAACGCCTGGTTCTGGGAGGTCTGGGTCACCGACCACAGCAGGGACACGACGAACACCGAGGCGAACGCAGTCGTGAGGACGGCTCGGGGCCGCGCCCCGGTGCGGCGGGCCACCAGGGCTGAGACAAGGAAGAGGAGCGGCCACAGGATGAACACCTGCCCCTGGACCGACAGCGACCAGAAATGCTGGAAGGGGGACAGCGAGGTGTTGTCGGCGGCGTAGTAGTCGACGGCATTGAACGCCAGGGCCCAGTTTTCCACGTAGAGGGCCGACGCCAGCGCCTCCGTCCGCCACGAAGCACGGTCGGCCAGCGGATACACCGTGGCAACGGCAACCAAGGTAAGCAAGATCGTCAGCACCGCCATGGGCATGAGGCGCGTGAAGACGTGAAGCCAGTAGCGCCCCACCGCGAGGGGCCTTCCAGCCTCCATCTTGCGGGTGAAGGAGCCTGTCAGGAAGAAAGCCGAGATGAACAGGAAGATGTCGACGCCGCCCGACACCCTGTCCGTGAAGATGTGGAACACCACCACCAGAAGGACGGCTACCGCGCGCAAACCCTGGATCTCCGGTCGCCAGTCCGCCTGCCTTCGGGCCACCACAGGAGTCGAATCGGGCCCATCAGCCGCGTGTCGGGGGCGGTAGCCGCGGGGATAGACGGACGGATTGGTCATGGTGGCCTCAGCAGTGTCAGAGGGATGGGAAGGCAAACGGCAACATCATGCCTGAGGGTGATTCTTTCGAACGGGAAGCTGACCAGCGGATTAAGGCTCGTGGCCCAGCCCTCACGTCGCACAACGGCGCCCGCACCCTCGCGCGGTAGGGCGCGGGCGCCGTCGTGGAGGTGAAAGGGAACGCCTCAGGCGCAGGCGTCGTCGGCCTCCCCGGACTACTGCTCACTGAAGCGCCCTGGGTTCCGTTCCGAGGTCAGGATGCAACGGGCGCTGAATCCTGATCGTGAGTGTAAGCCGCCTCAACCTCTGCGGGAGTGTGATAGCCAAGGGCCTCATGCAGGCGGGTGGTGTTCCACCAGTGCACCCACCCCATGGTGGCCAGCTCGACCGCCTCGGTCGACTCCCACACCCGCTTGGCGTGGATGAGCTCGGCCTTGTAGAGCCCGTTCACGGTCTCCTTGAAGCGTCCCGGGTTTCGTGCCGCTCCTATGTGGGTGTGAGCCGCCCCCTTCATTCGGTCCGGACGTTCTGTGAGTCGTCGGTTTCCATTTGATGGGTGCACTGCCGAGCGTACTCGGCTGGGGTTAGGTAGCCGAGCGAGGAGTGAGCCGCCCCCTTCATTCGGTCCGGACGTTCTGTGAGTCGCCGGTTTCCATTTGATGGGTGCACTGCCGAGCGTACTCGGCTGGGGTTAGGTAGCCGAGCGAGGAGTGCCGGCGGTGGTGGTTGTATACAACCACCACCGCCGGCACTCCTCGCTCGGCTACCTAACCCCAGCCGAGTACGCTCGGCAGTGCACCCATCAAATGGAAACCGGCGACTCACAGAACGTCCGGACCGAATGAAGGGGGCGGCTCAGAACCTGATGGCCGAGGCCGCCCGGCAGACCACCGGCTACAGGTTCGCCTCCACCGAAGACCGGGAAGCGATCGTCGGCCTCGTGGTCGACGCCGCCGAGTCCGTGTCGCTGCGGCTGACCCCGCCCGAGCTCGCTTCGAGCCCCGCGGCGTTCCGCCGCCCGGATGGCACATCAGTGTTCCGGCCGAAGCACTCGGCCGTGTTCTCCTCCGAGGTTCTGCTGGCGGCCGAAGACCGCCTCCTCGAGCGCGCCCGCACCACTACCGGCCCGACCGTGCCGTTGGCGACGGTAGAGCGGATCACGGCCCGGCCCGACCGGGAGGGCCGCACCCTCGGCCCGGACCAGGCGGACGCGTTGGCGAGGATCGCGCTGTCAGGCCGGATGATCGACGTGCTCGTAGGGCCGGCCGGGGCTGGGAAGACGACGGCGATGAACGCGCTGCGCCGAGCGTGGGAGCACGAGCACGGCCGAGGCTCTGTCGTCGGCCTCGCTCCGTCCGCGGTCGCGGCGCACGTCCTCGCCGACGACCTCGGGATTGCCGCCGAGAACACGGCGAAGTGGCTGGACACCCACGACCGCACCGGGGCCACGTTCCGCCGGGGGCAGCTCGTCATCGTCGATGAGGCGTCGATGTCCGTCACCCTCGCCCTCGACCGCATCACCGCCCTCGCCACCGCGGCCGGGGCGAAGACGTTGGTCGTCGGGGACTACGCTCAGCTCCAGTTGCCGACCGCGGCCGGCGCCTACGCGATGCTCGTCCACGACCGGGATGACGCCCCCGAGCTCACCGCCGTGCACCGCCTCGCCCACGCCTGGGAGAAGACTGCCTTCCTCGGCCTGCGCCACGGCGACACCAGCGTCATCAACGCCTACGCGGACCACGGCCGCATCGCCGAAGGCGACAGCGAGGCGATGGTCGAAGTCGCCTACCGGGCGTGGCGCGCCGACACGCTGGCCGGGCGGGCGGCGGTGCTCGTGGCCGACTCCAACGAAGCCGTGCTCGCCCTCAACCGGCGAGCCCGCGCCGAGCTGATCCTTGACGGCATCGTGAACGCCCTCCGCGAAGTCGAACTGCACGACGGCACCCGCGCCGCCGCCGGGGACACCGTCATCACCCGACACAACGACCGGCGCCTGCGCTCCGGGCGTGGCTGGGTCAGCAACAGCAACAGGTGGACGGTCACCGACGTCCGCGACGACGACTCCCTCGCCCTCCGCCGTGCTGGCCGGAAGCGAGGTGGCTCCGTCGTGATCCCGGCCGACTACGCGGCCGAGCATCTGGAGCTCGGCTACGCCGTCACGTCGCATTTTCGGAGAAGTATGAACGGTCTGGACGCCTGGGGGTCAAGAGGTCGTGGGTTCAAATCCCGCTAGCTGTAGGAGGGCATGACGTTGTTGACTCGGGCCGGTGCCAACGAGGCCGGAGGAGCGTCTCCGCAGGAGGTATGAGGCCGATGATAGTTGTAGTGGTTCACCCACACCGCCAGGGCCTCACGCCGAGCTTGCTCTGAGGAGTACGGGCGGGCGTAGAGGACCTCGTCCACCATCAGCCGGTTGTACCGCTCGACCTTCCCGTTATGGCGCGGGGTGTAGGGGCGGATCCGGTGATGCCGGCCCCCGAGCGAGACCACCTTCGCGGTGAAGTCCACGGCCCGGTAGTTGTTCCCGTTGTCCGTGATCACCCTGTCGATCCGGATGCCGTGGGCGGCGAAGAACGCCCGCGCCCGGCAGAAGAACCCGATCGTGGTCACCGTCCGCTCATCCTCCAACGCCTCGGTGTAGGCCAGGCGGGTGAACCCGTCGATCGCCGAGTGCAGGTAGGTGTAGCCGACCCGTCGGCCAGGCCCGCGCTTGGCTGCTCGCGCGTTCTCGGAGTCCCGTCCGTGAGCACGCCAGCCGCCCCCGTCAGGGATGCGCCCGATCTTCTTCACGTCCAGGTGCACCATGTGCCCCGGGCCGCGGGCGGTGATCTTCTGTGGTCGTTGGCGCAGGTCCTCACCCGTGGGCGCGAGGTCTGGCAACCGGGAGATGCCCAGCCGGTGCAGCCACCTGCCCACCGTTCGGAGGCACACCCGGTGGCCTTCAGAGACGAGGTGGTGATGGATGCGCCGTGCGGACCACTTGCGCTCCCGGCGCAGGGTGAGGATCTGGGCGACCAGGACCGGATCGAGCTGGGCAGGTGAACGGTGCGGCCGGCTGGGCAGGTCCTGAAGGCCGGCTTCTCCCTGGGCGCGGTAGCGGGCGACCCAGGTGGCCACCGTGGGCCGGCTCACCCGGAACTCGGCGGCCACGTGTGCCTGCGGGATCCCGTCGTGCAGGTGGCGGTGGACCATCCTGAGACGGCCGGTCGGGGTCAGGGGTGCGTTAGCGTGAGTCATGAGTGGGTCTTCTCGGGCAGGTCGGTGGTGTAGGAACTTCCATCCTGCGGGAGAGGCCCACTCGTCTCATCTCAGCCCGGTACCCATGTCAAGAACCTCATGACCCACAACAGCTAGCCCGACCACGTCGACGAAGCCGGAGTTCAGCAGTTCGGGGCTCCGGCTTCGTCGTACCCGGCGCGGAGCAGCCTGGTCCGCCACTCTCCGTCGGTCGGGCGGGGCGGTTCAGGACGCGAACAGCACGTGCGTGTCCGGCACGACGGCCCGGCCGCCAAGGGCCGTGAGCTCCAGCAGGCAGGCCGCGCCCACCACCTCCGCGCCCCGCGCCTCGATGAGCCGTCGGCCGGCGGCGAGGGTGCCGCCCGTGGCGAGGACGTCGTCGAGCAGGAGCACCCGTGACCCGGCCCGCAGGTCTTCCGACACCTCGATGCTCGCGTTCCCGTACTCCAGCGTGTAGTCCGCACGGGCCGCGGGAGCCGGGAGGCGCCCGGCCTTGCGCAGCGGCACGAGGCCGGTGCCGGTCAGGACGGCGGCCGCCCCGGCGAGCAGGAACCCGCGGGCCTCGAGGCCGGCCACGAGGTCGAACCGCCCCTCGAACGGCGCCACCAGGGCTTCGACGCACGCCCTCAGGGCGCGGGCGTCCGCGAGCAGGGGCGTGATGTCCTGGAAGGCCACGCCCGGGCTGGGATGGTCGGGGACCACGCGGATGAGGGAGCGGGCACGGGCGATCTCGGAGGTGACGGACACGGCCTCCACTCTAGGACGGACGCCGCCCGGGCCGCGGATGTGATCGGCGTCATCGGGCGGGGAGTTTGCTCTGGCTCCCTCAGGGGAGGACAGTAGATCGGTGGAAAATCCCCAGAATCCTCTCGCGGGCCGCGTGCCCGACGTCGAGCCGTCCGCCCGCGTGGCGGCGTCGACGGCCACCCGTCCCGACGACGCCACCCCCGACTGGCTCGGCCGCCCGTTCCTCGGCCAGCCCGGCCCGCTGGCGAACCTGTTCTCCGTGGAGCTGTGGGAGCGCTTCTCCTTCTACGGCATGCAGGCCATGCTCGTGTACTACATGTCCTGGACCGCCGCGGAGGGCGGCCTCGGGATCGACCCGGCCGTGGCCACGGGCATCGTCGGCGCCTACGGCGGCATGGTGTACGTGTTCTGCATCCTCGGCGGCTGGGTCGCCGACCGCCTGCTCGGCTCCGAACGCACCATGTTCATCAGCGCCGTCGGGATCATGTTGGGCCACATCGCGCTGGCCCTCGTCCCGGGGGTCCCGGGCCTGACCCTCGGCCTCGTGCTCGTCGCCGTCGGTTCGGGCGGCCTCAAGGCCAACGCCACGAACCTCGTCGGCTCCCTGTACTCCCGCGAGGACCCCAAGCGCGACGCCGGCTTCTCCATCTTCTACATGGGCGTGAACATCGGCGCCCTCTTCGGCCCGCTGCTCACCGGCCTGGCGCGCGACACGATGGGCTTCCACGTGGGCTTCGGCCTCGCCGCCGCCGGCATGGCCATCGGCCTGGCGCAGTACGCCCTGACCCGCAAGAACCTGCCGAGCACCGTGCACCGGGTCCCGGATCCGCTGCCGCGGTCGCAGTACGGCCGCTGGGGCCTGATCGGCCTGGGCATGGTCGCCGTCGTCGTGGCCCTGTTCCTCACGGACGTCATCACCCTGGACAACCTCTCCGACGCCGTCGTCGTGCTCGCCGCCGTCGCGGCCATCGCGATCTTCGCGGTCCTGCTGACCTCGACGAAGGTCTCGGAGGAGGAGCGCTCGCGCGTGAAGGCGTTCATCCCGCTGTTCATCGGCACGTCCGTGTTCTTCGCCCTCTTCCAGCAGCAGTTCACCGTGATCGCGCTGTACTCCGAGCACCGCCTCGACCGGAACCTGTTCGGCTGGCTCATGCCCATGGAGTGGGTCAACTCCATCAACCCGATCTTCATCATCGTGTTCGCCCCGGTGTTCGCCGCGCTGTGGACCAAGCTGGGCGCCCGCCAGCCCGCCACGCCGGTGAAGTTCGGCATCGGCATCGTCCTGATCGGCATCGCCTTCCTGCTGTTCATCCCGGTGGCCGACGTCGTCGCCGTGCCGCTGCTGTGGCTGACGCTGATCCTCTTCGTCTGCACCATGGGCGAGCTTCTCGTCTCCCCGGTGGGCCTCTCCCTGGCCACCAAGGTCGCCCCGCGCAGCTTCCCGGTGATGATGGTGTCGCTGTACAACCTGTCCGTCGCCCTGGGCACGGCCCTGGCGGGCTCCCTGGCCGGCTCCTACTCGGAACAGAACGAGGTGGGCTACTTCGGCGTGATCGGCGCGGTCACCCTGGGCGTGGGCCTGCTCGTGCTGGCCATCGCCAAGCCGGTGCGTCGCGGCATGCGCGGCGTGCTCTGAGCGCGCCAGTGGCGCGAATCACGCGCCGCTCGGTAGTCTGCGAGACGACGTCATCACTCCCGACCACGCAAAGGACGCGCACTCCATGAGCTCCATCCCCGAAGGCCTGAAGTACTCCGCCGAGCACGAGTGGATCGCCGAGGCCGGTGCCGCCGGCACGGTCCGCGTGGGCATCACCGACTTCGCCCAGGATGCGCTGGGTGACGTCGTGTACGTGGACCTGCCGGAGGTCGGCACCGAGGTCACCGCGGGCACCGCGGTGGGCGAGGTCGAGTCCACGAAGTCCGTCTCGGACATCTACGCCCCGGTCTCCGGCACCGTGGCCGCCGTCAACGACGAGCTCGACGGCGAGCCCGGCCTGGTCAACTCCGCCCCCTACGAGGGCGGCTGGCTGTTCGAGATCACCCTCGCGGACGAGGCCCAGCTCGAGGGCCTCATGGACGCCGAGGGCTACGCCTCGCACACCAGCTGAGCCCCGTCCGCCCTCGCCCCGCCGCTGGCCGGCGGGGCGACGGCGTCCCCTTCGTCTCTCCCTCCGGCGCCGCGGCGCCGGCCCTCGCACAGGAGCACCCCATGAACCAGCCCGGACGTGAACCGGACCTGTCCACCTCCGCCATCAACCTCACCGAGCTGGCGCCGCTGGTCTCGGCGGACCTCACCCGCGAGGAGTCGGACGCGATCCGCGCCCTCCCGGCCGGTTCCGCGCTGCTGCTCGCCCACGAAGGCCCGGACCAGTCCGCCCGCTTCCTGCTGGACGAGGACGTGGTCTCCGTGGGGCGCCACCCGGACGCGGACATCTTCCTCGACGACGTCACCGTCTCCCGTCGTCACGCGGAGTTCCGGGCCGAGGACGGCGGCCATCGGCTCGTGGACCTGAACTCCCTCAACGGCACCTTCGTGAACCACGACCGCGTGGACGAGATCCTGCTGCGCTCCGGGATGCACGTGCAGATCGGCAAGTACCGGCTCACGTACTACGCCGGACCGGCGCGGGGCTGAGCCGCCATCCCCGTGACCGATCCGCGCCCGCGCCCCGACGCCGTCCCCACCGCCCGCCCTGCGGGCCGGCTGGGCATCGGCGAGGTGGTGGCCGCCCTCGAAGCCGAATTCCCCGGCGTCTCCGCGTCCAAGGTGCGCTTCCTGGAGGAGCGTGGCCTCGTCCTGCCCGAGCGGACCCCCGCCGGCTACCGGCGCTTCCGGCCCGAGGACGTGGACCGGCTCCGGTTCGTCCTCGCCCTGCAGCGCGACCACTTCCTGCCGCTCAAGGTGATCGCCGAACACCTGGCCGCGCTGGACCGCGGTGAACGCCCCACCGGCCTGCCCGGAACCGCGGCGGTCCCGGCGTCCTCGGACGCGGATCGGCTCGGCCGCGAGGTCGCCGGGGGCCGCCGGTCGTGGACACGCGCCGAGCTCGCCGCCGAATCCGGTGCGGGCGAGGAGCTGCTGGCCGAGCTGGACCAGTACTCACTCCTGCCCGTCGATCCCGACGGCGGCTACCCGAGCCACGCGATGGACGTGGCCCGGGCCGCCGTCGTGCTCGCGGGCCACGGCCTGGAGCCGCGGCACCTGCGCCCGCTGCGGGCCGCCGCCGACCGCGAGCTGGGCCTGGTGGAGCGCGCCGTCGCCCCGCTGCAGGCCCGCCGCGATGCCGGCACCCGCCCCCGCGTGGCCCGCTCGGCACGGGAGATCGCGCAGGCCAGCCTGCGGCTGCACGCGGCCCTCGTGGCCGAGGGGCTGGAGCAGTGGGATGACTGAGCCGCGCCCCGTGCCCGCCGACGACGTCGGCGACGTGCCGCTCTCCGTGCTCGGCGTGCGCGTCGAGCTGCCCGAGCAGCACCATGTGATCCTGCTGGTGGATCCGCCCGGCCGCACGATGGTCCCGCTGTGGGTGGGCGCGCCCGAGGCCGCCGCCGCCGCGCTCGCACTCGAGGGCGTCCGCGCGCCCCGGCCCCTCACCCATGAGCTGCTCCTGGCCGCCGTCGACGCCCTGGGCGCCGAGGTCGTGCGGGTGCGGCTCACCGAGGTCCGGGACGAGGTCGTGCACGCCGAGCTCGTGCTCTCCACGGGCGCCCGGGTCGACGCCCGCGCGTCGGACGCCGTCGTGGTCGCCCTGCGCGCCGACGCCCCCGTGCTCGGCAGCCCCGCCGTGCTCGCGGACGCCGGCATGCCGGCGCGGACGGGGGAGGAGGACGCCGGCCAGGAGCGCGCCGTCGAGGACTTCCGCGACTTCCTGGACACGGTGCGCCCCGAGGACTTCGCCTGAGCGGAGCCGGGGCGACACGGCGCGGCCGCGCCGCCGGCTTCGTTGACCGCCCCCGGACCCGCGCGTACCTTCGAGGGGAAGAGGGCCCCGCCACCCGGGGCGCCTCCGTCGTCCTCCCCACGGTCACCGGGGAGCGCCGCCACGGTCACCGGCGGCACATGACGGTCGCGTCCCCTTCCCGCACCGGGGGCCCCGCACCAGGAGGTTCCCCGTGACACCCACTGCAGGTCCTGGCCGGCCCCCCGCGCTCGGCACCCAGGGCACGCTCTTCGACGAGGGCGCGACCCGGGGCGACGACGTCGGCTTCCGCGGTCCCACCGCGTGCAAGGCCGCCGGCATCACCTATCGCCAGCTCGACTACTGGGCCCGCACGGACCTCGTGGTCCCCACGGTCCGCAGCGCCTCCGGCTCCGGCTCCCAGCGGCTCTACTCGTTCCGCGACATCCTCGTCCTCAAGGTGGTCAAGCGCCTCCTGGACACCGGCGTCTCGCTCCAGCAGATCCGCGCCGCCGTGGGCCACCTGCGCGAGCGGGGTGTCGAGGATCTGGCGCAGATCACCCTGATGAGCGACGGCGCCTCGGTGTACGAGTGCACCTCGGCGGACGAGGTCGTGGACCTCGTCCAGGGCGGCCAGGGCGTCTTCGGGATCGCCGTCGGCCGCGTGTGGCGCGAGGTCGAGGGCAGCCTCGCCGAGCTGCCCCGCGAGAGCGTGGTCGGCGCCCCCGAGCCGGGGGACGAGCTGGCCGGGCGGCGTCGGGCCCGCCGCTCCGCCTGACCCTCCACCCCGGGGCGCCCCGGAGGGCCGAGTCAGTCATCTTTCGTCTCGCAGCGGTGACTGTGCGCGACATGAGGCGGAACTCCGGCGCGGTGTGACACACTCCCAACCATGACCGCACCTGTCGAGAACTTCACCCCTCCAGAGGACGCGGCCGGGTCGACCGGAGCCGGCGCCGTCTTCTCCAAGGTCTTGGTGGCCAACCGCGGCGAGATCGCCGTCCGCGCCTTCCGCGCCTGCTACGAGCTGGGCGCCCGCACCGTCGCCGTCTTCCCCTACGAGGACCGCAATTCGATCCACCGCCAGAAGGCGGACGAGGCCTACCGCATCGGCGAGGAGGGCCACCCCGTGCGCGCCTACCTCGACGTGGACGAGATCATCCGCGTGGCGAAGGACGCCGGGGCCGACGCGATCTACCCGGGCTACGGCTTCCTGTCGGAGAACGCCGGCCTGGCCCGTGCCGCGGCTGAGAACGGGATCACCTTCGTCGGCCCGCCCGCCGACGTCCTCGAGCTGACCGGCAACAAGGTCGAGGCCCTGCGCGCGGCCAAGCGTGCGGGCATCCCCACCCTGGCCTCCTCGGACCCGAGCGCCGACGTCGAGTGGCTCCTGGAGCAGGCCGAGGAGATCGGCTTCCCCATCTTCGTCAAGGCCGTCGCCGGCGGCGGCGGCCGCGGCATGCGCCGCGTCGAGCGCCGCGAGGACCTGCGCGGCTCACTCGAGGCCGCGATGCGCGAGGCGGACACCGCCTTCGGCGACCCCACCGTGTTCCTCGAGCAGGCCGTCCTGCGGCCGCGGCACATCGAGGTGCAGATCCTCGCCGACGGCGAGGGCAACGTCGTGCACCTCTTCGAGCGGGACTGCTCGCTCCAGCGCCGCCACCAGAAGGTCATCGAGATGGCCCCGGCCCCGAACCTGGACGAGGAGATCCGGCAGGCCCTGCACCGGGACGCCGTCGCCTTCGCCAAGGAGATGGGGTACGTCAACGCGGGCACCGTCGAGTTCCTCGTGGACACGGCGGGCGAGCGTGCGGGCCAGCACGTGTTCATCGAGATGAACCCCCGCATCCAGGTGGAGCACACCGTGACCGAGGAGGTCACGGACGTGGACCTGGTGGGCGCGCAGCTGCGCATCGCCGCCGGCGCCACCCTGCCCGAGCTGGGCATCACGCAGGACGCCCTCCAGGTCCGCGGCTTCGCCATCCAGTGCCGCATCACCACCGAGGACCCGGCCAACGGCTTCCGCCCGGACATCGGCACCATCACCGCCTACCGCTCGGCCGGCGGCTCCGGTGTGCGCCTCGACGGCGGCACCATCTACGCCGGTGCGGAGATCAGCCCGCACTTCGACTCCATGCTGGTCAAGCTCACCTGCCGCGGACGCGACTACGCCACGGCCGTGCGCCGCGTGCGCCGCGCCCTGGCCGAGTTCCGCGTGCGCGGCGTGGCCACCAACATCCCGTTCCTGATGAACGTGATGGACGACCCGCAGTTCGTCAGCGGCGACGTCGCCACGGACTTCATCGACAAGCACCCCGAGCTGGCCACGGTGAACCGCTCCCAGGACCGCGGCTCCAAGGCCCTGCAGTACCTCGTGGACGTCACGGTCAACCAGCCGCACGGCCCGCGCATCGAGGGCATCGACCCCCGCGACCGCCTCCCGGAGCACCCGGGCGACAAGCACCAGGAGCCGGACCGCTCGCCCTTCGACGGCCCGAGCCGGAACGAGGACGCGGCGCCCCCGCACGGCTGGCGTCAGGTGCTGCTGGAGCAGGGCCCCGAGGGCTTCGCCCGCACCCTGCGCGAACAGACCGCGCTGGCCGTCACGGACACCACGTTCCGCGACGCCCACCAGTCCCTGCTGGCCACCCGCGTCCGCACGCGCGACCTGCTGGCCGCCGCCCCCGCCGTCGCGCACACCCTGCCGGGGCTGCTCTCGGTGGAGGCCTGGGGCGGGGCGACGTACGACGTCGCGCTGCGCTTCCTCCACGAGGACCCGTGGCAGCGCCTCGAGCTGCTGCGCGCGGAGCTGCCGAACATCCCGATCCAGATGCTGCTGCGCGGCCGCAACACGGTGGGCTACACGCCGTACCCCACCGAGGTGACGGACGCGTTCGTGGCCGAGGCCGCGGCGTCCGGCGTCGACGTGTTCCGCATCTTCGATGCGCTCAACGACGTCGAGCAGATCACCCCGGCCATCGAGGCGGTGCGTGCCACGGGCACCGCCGTGGCCGAGGCGGCGCTGTGCTACACGGGCAACATGACGGACCCGAAGGAGACGCTCTACACGCTCGACTACTACCTGGGCCTCGCCCGCCGGATGGTCGACGCCGGCGCCCACGTCCTGGCGATCAAGGACATGGCGGGCCTGCTGCGGCCCGCCGCGGCGCGCGAGCTGGTCACCGCCCTGCGCGCCGAGTTCGACCTGCCCGTGCACCTGCACACGCACGACACCGCCGGCGGTCAGCTGGCCACCCTGCTCGCAGCGGCGGAGGCCGGCGTGGACGCCGTCGACGCGGCCACCGCGTCCATGGCGGGCACCACCAGCCAGGTGCCGCTGTCCGCCCTGGTGGCGGCGCTCGAGCACACGGAGCGGGACACCGGTCTCGGCCTCGAGGCCGCCACCGCGATGGAGCCCTACTGGGAGTCCGTCCGCTCGGCGTACGCGCCCTTCGAGGCGGGGCTGCCCGCCCCGACCGGCCGCGTGTACCACCACGAGATCCCGGGCGGCCAGCTGTCCAACCTGCGCACGCAGGCGATCGCGCTCGGCCTGGGGGAGCGGTTCGAGGCCATCGAGTCGATGTACGCCGCGGCCGACGACCTGCTCGGCCACCTCGTCAAGGTCACCCCGTCCTCCAAGGTGGTGGGCGACCTGGCGCTCCAGCTGGTCGGTTCCGGCGTGGACCCGAAGGAGTTCGCGGAGCGTCCGCAGGAGTTCGACATCCCGGACTCCGTGATCGGCTTCCTGCGCGGCGAGCTCGGCGACCCGCCCGGCGGCTGGCCGGAGCCCTTCCGGACCAAGGCCCTCCAGGGTCGCCGCGAGGGCGCGGGCATGGTGGAGATCTCCGCGGAGGACTCGACCGCCCTCGCCGAGGCCGGACAGACCCGCCGCGCGGTGCTGAACCGCCTGCTCTTCCCCGGCCCCACGAAGGAGTTCGAGGCGCACCGCGAGGAGTTCGGGGACACCGTCACCCTGCACACCCGCGACTTCCTCTACGGCCTCGTCCCCGGGCGTGAGCACGTCATCTCGCTCGGACGCGGTGTCCGGCTGCTCGCCACCCTCATGTCCGTCTCCGAGCCGGACGAGAAGGGCATGCGCACGGTGATGGTCACCCTGAACGGCCAGCTGCGCCAGATGACCGTCCGGGACCGCTCGATCGAGTCCACCGTGCGGACCGCGGAGAAGGCGGACCCCGGCACCCCCGGCCACGTCGCCGCCCCGTTCGCGGGCTCGGTCACCGTCCAGGTGGCCGAGGGCGACGCCGTCGAGGTCGGCCAGGCGGTGGCCACGATCGAGGCGATGAAGATGGAGGCCACGATCACGGCCCAGGCCGCGGGCACCGTGCGCCGCGTGGTCACGGAGGGCGTCACGCCCGTCAACGGCGGAGACCTGCTGCTCGTGATCGAGTGAGCCCCGCGTGAGCCCGCCGCCGGCGGGCCGCCCCACGGGCCCGGACGCCACCGCGTCCGGGCCCGTGCCTATCCTGGGAGGCATGGCCACCTCTGCGGAACACCACGACCTGCTCATCATCGGCTCCGGATCGGGGAACTCCCTGATCAGCGAACACTGGAAGGGCCGGAGCGTCGTGATCGCCGACTCCGGCACGTTCGGCGGCACCTGCCTGAACGTCGGCTGCATCCCCACCAAGATGTACGCCTACCCGGCCGGCCTGGCCGCGCTGCCCCCCGAGGCCCGGAGCCTCGGGGTGGGGCTGGAGTTCACGGGCGCCGACTTCCCGGCCATCCGGGACCGCATCTTCACGCGCATCGACGGCATCAGCCGGGACGGGCTGCGCTACCGCCGGGACGATCTGGACTACACGAGCGTGATCCAGGAGGAGGTGCGCTTCGTCGGTCCCCGCCGCGTGCGCACCGCCTCGGGCCGGGAGATCACGGCGGACCAGGTGGTGGTCGCCGCGGGGTCGCGGCCCACCCTCCCGGAGATCCCGGGCCTGGACCTGCCGTCGGTGCACACCTCGGACACCGTGATGCGACTGGATCGGCTGCCGCGGCGGCTGCTCGTGGTGGGCGGCGGGTTCATCGCCTGCGAGTTCGCCTCCGTCTTCGCCGGGCTGGGGACCGAGGTCGTCCAGGTCAACCGCGGCCACCGGCTGCTCAAGCAGCACGACATGTCCGTGTCCACGACGTTCACGAAGATCGCTGCCCGACGGTGGGACCTGCGCACGGGGTGGACCCCGGCCGGGATCGAACCGGTCGAGGACGCCGAGCGGGCCGCGGACGGCTGGGTCCGGGTGCGCCTGGATCGCGCAGGGGGCCAGGAGCAGACCGGCATCGTGGAGGAGGCCATCGAGGCGGACACGGTGCTGATCGCGGTCGGCCGGACGCCGAACACGGACCGCCTCGACCCCGCCGCCGCGGGACTGGACGTCACCGACGACGGCGTCCTGGCCAGCGACGAGCATCAGCGCGCACTCTCCGACGGTGCTCCGGTGGAGGGGGTCTACGTGCTCGGGGACGTCGCCAACACGTGGCAGCTCAAGCACGTAGCCAATCACGAGGCCCGCGTCGTCGCGCACAACCTGGAGCATCCGGACGATCTCCGCGCCAACACGCTCGGCCCCGTGCCGGCGGCCGTGTTCACCCATCCGCAGGTGGCCTCCGTCGGTCTCACGGTGGAGCAGGCGCTCGCCGACTACGGCGCGGACGCGATCACGGTGAAGACCCAGTCCTTCGGGGACGTCGCCTACGGCTGGGCCATGGAGGACACCGAGGGCGTGTGCACCGTCGTCGCGGAGAAGGCCACGGGACGGATCCTGGGCGGGCACATCCTGGGGCACGAGGCCGCGAACCTCATCCAGCCGCTCGTGACCGGCATGGCGTTCGGCATCGACGCCCACCGGCTCGCGCGGGGCCAGTACTGGCCCCACCCGGCCCTCACCGAGGTCGTCGAGAACGCGCTGCTGGGCCTGGACGTGCCGGACTCCGGTCTGCTCTGACCGGAACCGCGGGGACGACGACGCCCGGCCGCGGGGCCGGGCGCCGTCGTCGAGGGGGCGTTCAGTTGTGCGGGGCGGGCTCCCCGTAGATGTCCGCGATCTGCGCGGCGAAGTCCTTCATGATCGCCGACCGGCGCATCTTCAGGGACGGGGTCACATGGCCCTCCTCCAGGGAGAAGTCGCGGTCGAGGATGCGGAACTCCCGGATCCCCTCGGCGCGCGAGACCAGGCTGTTGGCCTTGTCCACGGCCTCCTGGATGTGGCGGCGCACCGCGTCCTCGCGTGCGGCCGCAGCGACGTCGAGGTCCTTCGGCAGCCCGTTCGCGGCGAGCCACGCGGGCAGGGTGTCGGTGTCGAGGGTGACGATCGCCGCGATGAAGGGCTTGCCGTCGCCGACCACCATCACCTGGGAGACGAGCGCGTCGCTGCGGATCGCGTCCTCGAGCATCGCCGGTGCCACGTTCTTGCCGCCGGCCGTCACCAGCAGCTCCTTCTTGCGGCCGGTGATCGTGAGGAAGCCGTCGTCGTCCAGGGCCCCGAGGTCGCCGGTGCGGAACCAGCCGTCTTCGAAGGCCTCCTCGTTCGCCTCCGGCCGGTTGTGGTAGCCGCGCATCAGCGACGTGCCGCGCGTGAGGATCTCGCCGTCCTCGGCGATCCGCACCTGGTTGCCGCCGAGGGGGTGTCCGACCGTGCCGATCTTCAGCCGGTCCGGCCGGCCCACGGTGATGGGGGCCGTCGTCTCGGTGAGGCCGTAGCCCTCGAGGATGGTCACGCCCACGCCGCGGAAGAAGTGCGCCAGGTCGGTGGAGAGGGGGCCGCCGCCGGAGACCGCGTACGCGAGCCGGCCGCCCATGGCCGTCCGGATCCGGCGGTAGACCAGCGCGGAGTAGAACGCGCGCTGCAGCCGCAGGGGCGCCGTCATCTGGCCCGAGTCCAGCGCCCGGGACCAGCGGATCGCCACGTCCGCGCCACGGCGGAAGATCTTCTCCTTGCCGCCGCTCTGCGCGTTGAGCAGCGCCGCGTTGTAGATCTTCTCGAACACGCGCGGCACGGCCAGCACGAAGCTCGGCTGGAAGGTCTGCAGCGAGACCGAGAGCCGCTTGATGTCCGAGACGTGCCCGCAGCGTGCGCCCGCGGCGACGGTGAGCACCGAGACGAAGCGCGCGAACACGTGCGCCAGGGGGATGAACAGCACGGTGGAGGTGTCCTGGCGGACGACGTCGCCGAGCGAGGAGGACAGGGTCTGGTTGACGAGCTCCGCGAAGTTCTCGTGCGTGAGCTCGCAGCCCTTGGGCCGGCCCGTGGTGCCGGAGGTGTAGATGATGGTCGCCAGGTCGGCCAGGCCGGCGGAGGACCGGCGCGTCTCGAGCTCCTCATCGGTGACGTCCGTGCCCAGGGCGACGAGCGCCTCGAGGCCGGAGCCGGGGGCGCCGTCGGCCGGGTCCATCGTCCACAGGCCGATCAGCTCCGGCAGGCCCTCGCGCTGCACCGCGTCCCGCACCGTCTTGGCGAGGTTCTCGTTCCCGGTCACGACGGCGCGCACGTTCGCGTCCTCGATGATCCAGGACACCTGGCTGACGGAGGAGGTCTCGTACACGGGCACGGTGACCGCGCCTGCATACCAGATGGCGAAGTCGACCAGGGTCCACTCCAGGCGGGTGGAGGCCAGGAGCCCGACCGTCTCCCCGGGCTGGATCCCGGCGGCGATGAGCCCCTTGGCCAGGGCCCGCACGCGCTCGCGGGCGTCCCGGGCGGAGACGTCCGTCCACTGATCCTGCGCGTCCGCCACCGCGAAGAGGCCGTGGTCGGGACGCTCCGTGGCCTGGCGTTCCAGGAAGTCCGTGATGTTCGCCTCCGGGGACAGGCGGGGCTGGTACGGCTCGCTGATCTCGTGCATGGGACTCCTCGGGCGTTGGGTCGGTTCCGCCGACCGGTGGGCGGCACAACGGAAGTAAGTGTGAGTCGTGTCACGCACACTGTACAACCGGGAGCGGTGGGGTCCGGGGCGCGACTCAGTGCGTCGTCATGGCGGCGACCGCGCTCCGGCCGTGGTCGATCAGCAGCGGCAGGTCGTAGTCGAGCGTGGCGACGTGGCGGCTGCGGGGCAGTCCCACCACCTCCACGGGGGCGTGGCGCAGGCCCCGCACCAGGGCCCGGTGGCTCGAGACGGGCACGACGGCGTCGCGGGCGGACCGGTAGACCGTCACGGGAGCGGTGATCCGCGGCAGGGCGCGGCGGGCGGCCCGCTGGATGCGGCCGAGGGCGGCGACGCCGGCCATCGGCGTGCGGGGGTAGGCGCGCTCGCGCGCCGTCGGGTCCGCGATGTCGTCCGCGATCGGGGCGACCGTGGGGACGAACGGGGCCAGCAGCGGCGAAGGGGGCGAGGGGGCTGGCGAAGCGCAGCGCGGGGTTCACCACGAGCACGCCGGCCACGGGTCGGTGGGCCGCGGCGTCGAGCGCGAGGGCGCCGCCCATCGAGATGCCCGCCATGACCACGCGGCCGTGTCGGGCGAGCTCGAGGTCCACGACGGCCCGGACGGCGGCGCGGATCTCGTCCGCACCCGTGGCGGCGAGGTCCTCCCACCGGGTGCCGTGCCCCGGCAGCAGGGGCACGCTCACGGGGGAGCCGCCTGCCGCGAGCCCCTCGGCCCAGGCGCGGACGGAGGCCGGAGTCGAGGTGAACCCGTGCAGGAGCACGACGCAGTGGTCGCGCCGGGCGGGAGCGGCGGGCATGAGGCGCAGGGGCAGGTCTTCGGGGGCGACGGCGACGGGGCGGGGCATGCTCCCAGGGTAAGGCAGGCGGACCATACGATGGGCAGGCACCCGACCGCCCCGACCGGAAGGCCCTCGTGTCCACGTTCTACTGGTCCGCCAAGACGTTCGCCGTGGCTCCGGCCACCCGCCTGCTGTTCCGCCCCTGGGTGAAGGGCCTCGCGAACGTGCCGGCCGAGGGCCCGGCGATCCTGGCCAGCAACCACCTGTCCGTCTCGGATTCGGTGTTCATGCCGGCCATGCTCGACCGCCAGGTGCACTTCCTGGCCAAGCACGAGTACTTCACCGGCCCGGGCGTGAAGGGGTGGGTCACCCGCCGGTTCTTCGAGGCCGCGAACCAGCTGCCCATGGACCGCTCCGGCGGAGAGGCGTCCCTGCGCTCGCTGAACGCGGGCCTCGCGGCGCTGCGGGAGGGCCGGCTGCTCGGGATCTACCCGGAGGGCACCCGCAGCCCGGACGGGCGGCTGCATCGCGGCAAGATCGGCGTGGCCAAGCTCGCGCTGGCCTCGGGCGCGCCCGTGGTGCCCATCGCGATGATCGGCACGGACCGGGTCCAGCCGATCGGCCACGTGCTGCCGCGGATCCGGCGCCTGGGCATGATCTTCGGCGAGCCGCTGGACTTCTCCGGCCGTGCCGCGGCAGCCGACGACCGCCGGGTGCTGCGGGAGGTGACGGACGAGATCATGGAGGCCATCCGGCGCCTGTCGGGCCAGGAGTACGTGGACACCTACGCGGCGGACGTGAAGGCGGGCCGTACGGCCGCTCCGCCACGCGCCCGCGACTGAGCGGGGCCCGCGCGTCGTCATCCGGGGACGCTCAGACCGGGGCGCGGCACGCGGCCCCTAGCCTGGTGCACATGACTGAAGACCCCCGCGAGAAGATCCTGGCCTTCGGCACCGCCATCTCGGAGGGCGCCGCCGACATCCCCGGCCTGGACCACTGGCGCTCGCTGCCGATCGCGCAGGCGCCGTCCTGGGCGGACGAGGCCGATCACCGCGCCGCCGTCGCCGAGCTGAGCGCCCTGCCCCCGCTCGTCTTCGCGGGCGAGGTCGACCTGCTGGGCGCCCGTCTGGCCGACGTCGCCCAGGGCCGCGCGTTCCTCCTGCAGGGCGGCGACTGCGCCGAGACGTTCGCCGGGTCCACCGCCAACCGGATCAGCGCCCGGGTGAAGACCATCCTGCAGATGGCCGCGGTGCTGACCTACGGCGCCTCCATGCCCGTCGTGAAGATGGGCCGGATCGCCGGCCAGTTCGCCAAGCCGCGGTCCTCGGACACGGAGACCCGCGGCGGCGTCACCCTGCCCAGCTTCCGCGGCGAGATCGTGAACGGCTACGAGTTCACCGAGCAGGCACGCCGGCACGACGCCCGACGGATGGTGCAGGCGTACCACACCTCCGCCTCCACCCTGAATCTGGTCCGCGCCTTCACCCAGGGCGGCTTCGCCGATCTGCGCAGCGTGCACCAGTGGAACCAGGGCTTCATGGCCAACCCGGCCTACGCCCAGTACGAGGAGATGGCCGCCGAGATCGACCGCGCGGTCCGCTTCATGAACGCCGCGGGCGTGGACTTCGAGGCCATGCGCCGCACCGAGTTCTACTCGGCCCACGAGGCGCTCCTGCTCGACTACGAACGCGCCCTGACCCGCGTGGACTCGCGCAGCGGCGACCCCTACGCCACGAGCGCCCACTTCCTGTGGATCGGCGAGCGCACCCGCCAGGTGGACGGCGCCCACGTCGACTTCCTCTCCCGGGTCCGCAACCCGATCGGCGTGAAGCTCGGCCCGACCACCACGGTCGCGGACGCGCTCGAGCTCGCCGAGCGGCTGGACCCGGAGCGCGAGCCGGGCCGCCTGACCTTCATCACCCGCATGGGTGCGGAGCGGATCCGGGACGTGCTCCCCGGCATCGTCGAGGGCGTCCGGGACGCGGGGCTGGAGCCGGTGTGGGTCACCGACCCCATGCACGGCAACACCGTGACCGCGGCCAACGGCTACAAGACCCGCCGGTTCGAGGACGTGATGGACGAGGTCAGCGGCTTCTTCGAGGTGCACCGCGAGCTCGGCACGCACCCGGGCGGCATGCACGTCGAGCTGACCGGCGACGACGTCGCCGAGTGCCTGGGCGGCTCCGACCCGATCAACGAGGCCGACTTCGACGCCCGCTACGAGACGCTGTGCGACCCGCGGCTGAACCACCAGCAGTCCCTGGAGATGGCGTTCAAGGTCACCGAGGCCCTCTCCCACCCCGAGCGCCGCGCGCCGCGGGCCTGACCGCGCGGCCGGGCACGCCCCGGCTCAGCCGACCCAGACGTGGACCGCGGTGCCCTCGGGCAGGGCGGTCCCGGCGGCGGGGGACTGGTGCAGGACCCGGGACTCGCCCCGGCCGGAGAGCGGCAGCGGCAGGCGATGCACGCGGGCGTCCCAGCCGTCGTCCGCCAGCGTCGTGCCCGCCATCTCCGGATCCTGCCCGGTCACGTCCGGCACCGGGCGCACGGCGCGGCCTTCGGAGAGCACCACGCGGACCGCGGTGCCCGGCGTCGCCTGCTCGCCGGGGGCCGGGTGCTGCTCGATCACGGCCCCGGCCGGCACTGCGGGATCGGTGCGGCGCTCCGCGACCTCCACGGTGAATCGGGCGTCCCGGGCCACGCCGTGGGCCCGCCGGATCACGACGCCGGTCAGGTCCGGCACCGGCACCGGCGCGGGGCCGGCGGAGACGGTGAGCTCGACGGGGGTGCCGCGCCCCGCCGGCTCCCCGGCCGCGGGCGAGCTGGCGACGACCGTGCCCTCCGTGCGGAGTTCGTCGTGCCGGGCCGTGACCGCCGCGGTGAAGCCCGCGGCGGTCAGCCGTTCCTCCGCCGCCTCCCGGGCCAGCCCGTCGAGGTCGGGGACCACCGCCACGCCGCCGACTCCGAGGCCGCCGGAGCCCAGCGTCCAGCCCAGCAGCAGGGCGACGCCGGTGAGCAGCAGGGTCACGGCCGCGCCGATCGCGGCGGCCCGGCCGGTGCCCTGGCCGAGGTCGAGCGCGGGACGGCGGGCCGCCCGACGCAGCCGCCGCTGGGAGCTGCGCCCCGGATGCCGGTCCGCCGGAGCGGGGTCGAGCCCGAGCGGGCCGATCGGCTCCGCCGGGTGCGCGGCGGGCCGCGGGTCGCCCCCGTGCGTCGCCACACGGGTGTCGATGACGTCGGTCATGTCCTCGTCGAGGTCGGACTCGGCCAGGGCGGGGAGCAGGCGCGTCGCGTGGTGGTCGCCGGCGTCGAGGGCCCGGGTCTCCAGGTTCCCGTCCGGGGCTGCGTCCTCGGGGCCATCGGCGGCGGGGGCGCCCACCGCCGGCTCCGCATCCGGGCCCTCGGCGGGGTGGCGGTCCGGTTCGTCGGCGTCCAGGCCCGCCGCCACGGCGTCGATGCGGTGCAGGAGCTCGCCGGCACCGGCGGGCCGGTCGGCCGGGTCCGGCTCGGTGCACCACAGCACGAGGTCGTCGAGGTCCTCGGGGAGCCCGGGGTGCAGCGTGGACGGCACGGGGACCCGCTCGTGGACGTGTCGGTAGGCGACCTGCAGCGCGGTCGCCGCGGTGTACGGCTGGCGGCCCGTGAGCAGCTCGAACAGGATGATGCCCACGGCGTACACGTCGGAGCGGGCGTCGGCGGGCGCCCCGGCGATGTGCTCGGGGGCGAGGTAGGCGGGCGTGCCCACGACGGCCTGCCCGGCCAGGGTGTGGGCCGTGGCGGCGCGGGACAGGCCGAAGTCCGCGACCGTCACCCGGCCGTCGTCGCGGACGAGCACGTTCTCGGGCTTCACGTCCCGGTGCACCAGCCCGGCGCGGTGCGCGGCGGCCAGGCCGTCGACGAGCGGACGCAGGAACCGCAGCGCCTCCCGGGGCGAGAGCGGGGCCCGGTCCCGGATGACGGTGCGCAGCGTGCGGCCGGGCACGTGCTCCATCACGAGGTAGGCCAGCACGTCGCCGTCCTCGGCCTCGGTGTGGCCCTGGTCCAGGACCGCGACGACGTGCGGATGGGACAGCCGCGCCGCCGTCTTGGCCTCCTGCTCGAACCGGCCGACGAGGACGGGGTCCTCCGCCAGGTGCGGGTGCATGACCTTGAGCGCCACCTGGCGGTCGAGACGCTCGTCCACGGCCAGGTAGACGGTGGACATGCCGCCCCGGGCCAGCCGCTCGACGACCCGGTAGCGGCCGTCGACGATGTCCCCCACGAGGGGGTCCCGGCGTGCGCTGCTCATCGTCCCAGGGTAGGACAGGCGGCGGACCCCCTCGGGGCGGTCCGCCGCCGGCGGATCAGAACATCGCCATCGCGGCGCGCACCTTGGCCACGTAGTCCCGTGCCTCCGGGTTCAGGCCGCTGTCCAGCACTCCGCCGAGGCCCTGGTAGTAGGCCCCGATGCCCTCATCGAGCGTGGGGGTGCGGTCCTGCACGTACTTGATGAACGCGACGCCGGCCACCGCGTTGTCGTAGGGGTCCAGCAGGTTCAGCTCGCGACCCACCAGCTCCGAGGCGAACTCGCCCGTGATCGGGATGACCTGCATCGCCCCCACGGCGTTGCCGGGGGAGACCGAGGCCATGCGGAAGCGGGACTCGGTGTACGCGTGGCCCAGGGCCAGACGGGGGTCCACGCCCATCCGCTCGGCGGTCTCGCGGACGATCTGCTGCATCTGCTCGGGGGTGGGCTGCGGGACGGAGCGCAGCAGGCGCAGGTTCTCGTTCGCCGAGGCCGTGACGTGCGGCGCGTAGGTGCGCCCGAGGAAGGTGTCGCCGACCAGCTGGACGGCGGAAACCGGCTCCACCTCGAGGGTGCCGTCGGAGATCACGAGCACGTCGCCGGGGTGCAGCGTCGAGGCCCGCGTCAGGCCGTTGAGCTCGCGCAGACGGGGGATGGAGACCTCGAACCGCTGGGAGATCCCCCAGAGGGAGTCGCCGGAGACCACGGTGTACCGGACCGTCCCGCCGGCCGCCGCCGGGGCCGTCGACGCCGGCGCGGAGGCCGGGGTCGTGGCCGGGGTGGTCGACGTGGGGGCCTTCGGCGCGGGGGCCGTGCGCTGCGTGGTGAGGACCATGCCCGGGTGGAGCATGCTCGACGCGCTCATGCCGTTGAGGCGCTGCAGCTGCTCGGCGGAGACGCCGGTGCGGCGGGCGATGATCCACCACCCGTCGTTCGGCTGCACCGTGTAGGTCCCGGCGGCCGGGGCCGGGGCCGCCTCGCCGGTCAGGCGGAGCTCGTCACCCGGGTAGAGCACGGTCTCCAGGCCCAGGCCGTTGAACCGCAGCAGGTCGGCGACGGAGACGCCGCGGGCGGCCGAGATCCGGGTGAGGGTGTCGCCCGGGCGCACGGTGTGCAGCGCCGCCTCCTGGGCGTGGGCCTGGGCGGGCAGACCGGTGAGCAGCAGCAGGGGCACCGCACCGCCGGTCAGGGCGGAGCGCAGGCGGCGGGAGCGGACGGGGGTGTGGGACACGGCAGACCTCGGCATCGGATCGGACGGATGGAACACGACGGGGAAGTGACGGGTGGGACCCGTGGCCCCCGCGGTCGACCGACGACGTCGGCGCCCGGCCGTGGAGCCTCGGCGATGTTATCGGAATGTGATCTTCGTGACCATACCGAGATCCATGCCGTCCGGGGCGCGGTGGGCCGGGCCCGTCGGCGGCCACGTAGGCTGGCGCCCGTGAGCACCACTTCCTCCGACACCCCGGTCCCCGCTGACGCGATCCCCGCCGAGCTCGACGCCCTCGTGGGCGAGTGGCTCTCCGTGCCCGACGTGGCGGAGCGCCTCGACCAGCGCGTGACCCGCGTCCACAACCTCGTGCATGATCGCCGCCTGCTGGCCGTGCGTCGTCCCGAGCCCGCGGTGCGGTCCGTGCCGGCCCTGTTCCTCACCGAGACCGGCGTGCTCGACTCCCTGCAGGGCACGCTCGTGCTGCTGGCCGACGCCGGCTTCTCCGACGAGGAGGCCCTCCGTTGGCTGTTCACCGAGGACGAGTCGTTGCCCGGCCGGCCCATCGACGCACTCCGGGACGGCCGGAAGACCGAGATCCGGCGCCGCGCCCAGGCCCTGGCCTGGTGAGCCGGCCCCGCGGGCGGTCATCCGCCCGCGGGGTCCGTGCCGCTCAGTGGCGGCGCGACGTGTAGGCGTCGATCAGCCGCGTGAGCTCGGCGCTCACGTCCTCGGGGACGCCGTGCGCGAGCAGGCCCGCCACGGCCCCGGCCGCCTCGTGCGAGAGCGCCGCGACCCGCTCTTCGACGGCCCGGCGTGCGCCGCACGCCTCGAGGACGGCCTGCCAGTGGGCCACCCGGTCCGCGCCGAGGTCCGGGTCGCCGAGGTCCGCGTCGAGCGCGGCGGCCTCGTCCGGGGCGAGCAGCTCGACGGCGCGGGCGATGAGCACGGTCTGCTTGCCCTCCCGCAGGTCGTCGCCCGCGGGCTTGCCCGTGGTCGCCGGGTCGCCGAACACGCCGAGCAGATCGTCCCGGTACTGGAAGGCCATGCCGAACGGCAGCGACACCCGGGCGA
The DNA here is from genome assembly GCF_902506395.1 of Micrococcus sp. 116. NCBI lineage: Bacteria > Bacillati > Actinomycetota > Actinomycetes > Micrococcales > Micrococcaceae > Micrococcus > Micrococcus sp. 116. The sequence goes on along the minus strand of NZ_LR732370.1, from coordinate 1,194,807 downwards.
ACGCGGTCACCAGCCCGTCGTCCGCCCCCGCCAGCAGCCCCCCGAGGGCGAGCGGGTGCACCGCCGAATAGCGCGCCGACTTGTGCTCCACCACCGCCTCGGCGGCCGCCTCGGCCTCGCGGGCGTCGCGCGCCGCCGGGGCCATCTCGGCCACCACGTCGAGGTACTGACCCGCCATCACGCCGAAGCGCATCCGCTCGAGCTCGACCCGCGCCCGGTCCTCCCGGGGCGTGCCGGCGAGCACGCGCGCGAAGGCCGTCTCGCTCATCCCCAGCGCGACGTCGCCGGCGAGGATCGCGGCGGAGACGCCGAAGTGCTCCGCGGCGTGCCGCCAGCCCGCCTCCCGGTGGAGGGACTCGAAGCGGCGGTGCACGCTGGGCATCCCGCGGCGGGTGTCCGAGCGGTCCAGGATGTCGTCGTGGATCAGCGCCGCGGCCTGGAACAGCTCGAACGCCGCCCCCGCCTCGGCGATGCGGGGGTCCTCCGCCTCGCCACCGGCCGCCCGCCAGCCGAGCCAGGCCAGGACGGCGCGCAGGCGCTTGCCGCCCGCGGTCAGGTCCGCGATCGCGTCCACGAGGGGCGCGGTCAGCGGGTGGACGTCCCGGGCGAGGTCCCGGTGCTCCGCCAGCAGGCGGTCGAGGGCGTCGGCGACGGCGGCGCGGAAGCGGTCCTGGTCGGCGGGACGGGGGCGGGGGACGGCGACGTCGGCGGGCATGGCCCCACCCTAGCTGTTGTGGGTCATGAGGTTCTTGACATGGGTACCGGGCTGAGATGAGACGAGTGGGCCTCTCCCGCAGGATGGAAGTTCCTACACCACCGACCTGCCCGAGAAGACCCACTCATGACTCACGCTAACGCACCCCTGACCCCGACCGGCCGTCTCAGGATGGTCCACCGCCACCTGCACGACGGGATCCCGCAGGCGCACGTGGCCGCCGAGTTCCGGGTGAGCCGGCCCACGGTGGCCACTTGGGTCGCCCGCTACCGCGCCCAGGGAGAAGCCGGCCTTCAGGACCTGCCCAGCCGGCCGCACCGTTCACCTGCCCAGCTCGATCCGGTCTTGGTCGCCCAGATCCACGCCCTGCGGCGGGAGCGCAAGTGGTCCGCACGGCGCATCCATCACCACCTCGTCTCCGAGGGCCACCGGGTGTGTCTTCGTACCGTGGGACGGTGGCTGCACCGACTCGGGATCTCCCGCCTACGGGACCTGACCCCGGCCGGAGAAGACCTGCGCCAACGACCCCAGAAGATCACCGCGAGAGGGCCGGGGCACATGGTGCACCTGGATGTGAAGAAGATCGGGAAGATCCCAGACGGGGGCGGCTGGCGCACCCACGGACGTGAAAGTGAAGCAGGCCGTGCTTCCAAGCGCGGGCCTGGCCGGCGGGTCGGCTACACCTACCTGCACTCGGCGATCGACGGGTACACCCGCCTGGCCTACACCGAGGCGTTGGAGGACGAGCGGGCGGCCACGACCGTGAGCTTCTACTGCCGGGCGCGGGCGTTCTTCGCCGCCCACGGCATCACCGTGGACCGGGTGATCACGGACAACGGGAACAACTATCGGGCTGCGGACTTCACCGCGAAGGTGGTCTCGCTCGGGGGCCGGCATCACCGGATCCGCCCCTACACCCCGCGCCATAACGGAAAGGTCGAGCGGTACAACCGGCTGATGGTCGATGAGGTCCTCTACGCCCGCCCGTACTCCTCAGAGCAAGCTCGGCGTGAGGCCCTGGCGGTGTGGGTGAACCACTACAACTATCATCGGCCTCATACCTCCTGCGGAGACGCTCCTCCGGCCTCGTTGGCACCGGCCCGAGTCAACAACGTCATGCCCTCCTACACCTAGCCGCGCCGCGCGACGGATCGCCGGTCCCGGATAGGCTCGGTCCATGTCCGAGACCGCGCCCGCTGCACCCCGCGAGGAGGCGACGATCCTCCACGTGGACATGGACGCGTTCTTCCTGTCCGTCGAGCTGCGCGAACAGCCCGACCTCGAGGGGCGTCCCGCCGCCGTCGCCGCCCCGAGCGGCCGGTCCGTGGTGCTCTCCGCCTCGTACGCGGCGCGGGCCTACGGGGTCCGCTCGGCGATGCCCTTGGCGCACGCCCGCGCCCTGTGCCCGCCCCTCGTGGTCATCCCGCCGCGCCAGCAGCTCTACCGGGCCGTCTCCGCCGAGGTGATGGCCGTGCTCGCGGACGTGACCCCCGTGATGGAGCAGCTCAGCGTGGACGAGGCGTTCCTCGACGTCGCCGGCGCCCGCCGCCGGCTCGGCCCGCCCGAGCACATCGGCCACCTGATCCGGGAGCGCGTCCGCTCCGCGCTGGGGCTGCCGTGCACCGTGGGCGGCTCGGCCGTGAAGTTCGTGGCCAAGACGGCGTCCACCGCGGCCAAGCCCGACGGCCTGCTGATCGTGCCGCCGCAGCGCACCCTGGACTTCCTCCATCCGCTGCCCGTGGGCCGGCTGTGGGGCGTGGGCCCCAAGGCGGCCGAGCGGCTCGCCCGGCGGGGGGTGGCGACCATCGGTGACCTCGCCCGGGTGGACCCCGCGCGGCTGGAGGCGTCGTTCGGGGCCGCCGGCCGGGAGTGGGCGTCGCTCGCCCGGGGCATCGACCCGCGCCCCGTCGCCCCGCGCCCGGCGGCCCGCAGCATCGGCGCGGACCACACCTTCGACGTCGACCCCGTCGACGTCGCGGGCGTCGACCCGGAGGTCCTGCGCCTGTGTCACCGGGTCGCGGCCCGGCTGCGCGCGGAGGGGGTCACCGCCGGCGCGGTCACGGTCCGCCTCAAGGCGCCGGACGGGTCGGTCCGCAGCCGCACCGCCCGCCTCGCCCGGCCGACCGCCACGGGCCACGACCTCCTCGGCCCGGCGCGGCGGCTCGTCCGCGAGCTGCACGCCGAACGGCCGCATCCGATCCGGCTCGTGGGCGTGCGCGCCGAGCGCCTCGGGGGCGAGGCCGATCAGCCTCCGGCCCAGGAGGCGCTCTTCGGCGGTCCCGCCTGGGGGACGGAGGACGAGGCGTCGGAGGAGGGCGACTGGGCCGGTGCCGAGGCCGCCTTGGACGCCGTCGCCCGGCGCTTCCCGACGGCGGCCGTGCGGCCGGCGTCGCTGCTGGGACGACGCGAGGCCCGCGCCGACGCCCGCCGGGACGCGCCGCGGCCGGGCCCCGGAGGCCCGGATCGGGAGTGAGGGGTTCCGGGGCCGGCGACGTCGCCACCTGGCTAGGGTGGGGCGGCAGGTCCTATCCTGGAGGGCAAGTCGGACGCGCGGGCGTCCCCTCCCGGTCCCGGAGGTGTCGGAGGCCGCGTTCGAAGGAGTCGCCATGCCCCTCTCAGAGCATGAGCAGCGGATGCTGGACCAGCTGGAGCAGCAGCTGCGCACCGAGGACCCCCGGCTGGCCACCCAGATGGCGGACACGGGGCGGCATCGGCTGCCCGTGGGTCGCGTCGTGGCCGGGGCCGTCCTCGCCGTGGTCGGGCTGCTCGTCGTGGTCCTCGGGGTCGCCAACCACGCGATCCTCCTGGGCGTGCTCGGCGTCGTCGTCATCGGGGCCGGCATCTTCCTGCTGACCACGCGGCCGCGCGCTGTCGCCTCCGGGGCCTCGGGCCCGGAGGCCCGCCGGTCGGGCGCACCGCGACGGCAGGGAGGCGGCGACTTCATGGGCCGCCTCGAGCGGCGCTGGGACGAGCGGCGCGCCGGAGGCGACTGAGCGCCTGGCCCGCCGGGCCCCCACTATCCTCCACTCCAGGCCCCGATCCGCTCCGGATCGGGGCCTTTCCGCTGCCCGAGGCTCCGTCGTCGCCGCGGCCCTCCACCGGGGCCCACCGGTCCTCCACGTCCCTCCACGGCGACACCGGTCCCGGGACCCGCGGGATGGCGCGCCGGACTCGGGGGGCCTCGACACGCCCGTGGCGCCGGGACCCGCGTCCGGGGTTGAGGGTGGAGGGAAGTGGGGTAATGTGGAGGGAAGGAGAGAGCATGGGTCCCGACCTTGGTCGGGAGGGACCGCTTGACGAGCCAGGGGGTGTGCCGTGTTCTTGGGCACGTACACCCCCCGGCTCGACGAGAAGTCCCGGCTGATCCTCCCCGCCAAGTTCCGCGAGGAGCTGGCGGAGGGGCTGGTCCTGACCCGGGGTCAGGAGCGCTGCGTCTACGTGTTCAGCGCTCGTGAGTTCGAGCGGGTCCACGAGCAGATGAGGTCGGCTCCACTGTCCTCCCGCCAGGCCCGTGACTACATCCGCGTCTTCCTCTCGGGGGCGTCGGACGAGGTCCCGGACAAGCAGGGTCGGGTGACCGTGCCGGCGCCGCTGCGGCAGTACGCGGGGCTGGACCGGGACGTGACCGTGATCGGCGCGGGGACGCGGGTGGAGATCTGGGACTCGGAGTCCTGGAACACCTACCTCGCCGAGCAGGAAGCCGCCTTCTCCGAGACCGACGAGGACGTCCTGCCCGGCGTCTTCTGACCGTGACCACCCGACCTCGAGCGCGACCTCCAGCCGACGCCGCCGCACCTGACCCGTCTTCCCCTGGGCCAGGCGCGGCGGCGGACGGATGGGGATCCCGCCCGAGGTCCGCCAGGACCGCGATGTGAGCAGGAGGTCGAGAGTGGACGCAGGCCAGCCGCGCCCCGAGGACCGCCACCTGCCCGTGATGCGGGACCGCGTCGTCGACCTCCTCGCCCCCGCCGTCCAGGCCGCGCTCGAGGCCGGCCGCACGCCCGTCGCCGTCGACGGCACGCTGGGCATGGGCGGGCACACCGAGGCCCTGCTGACCCGGTTCCCCCACCTGCGCGTCATCGGCATCGACCGCGACGTCCACGCCCAGGCCATGGCCGCCGAGCGCCTCGGCCCCCTCGCCGACCGTCTGATTCCCTTCCACGGCACCTACGACCGGGTGCCCGAGGCCATGGCCGCCGCGGGCGTCACGAAGGTCGACGCCGCGCTCTACGACCTCGGCGTGTCCTCCTACCAGCTGGACGACCGGGAGCGTGGCTTCGCCTACTCCTACGACGCTCCGCTGGACATGCGCATGGACGACACCGCCGAGCGCTCCGCCGCGACGCTCGTGGCGGAGCTGGACGAGCAGGAGCTGCGCCGGATCATCCGTCGCGACGGTGAGGAGCGCTTCGCCGGCCCCATCGCACGGGCCATCGTCCGGGCCCGCGCCGAGGCCCCCATCGAGACCACCGGCCGCCTCGTCGAGGTGATCCGCTCGGCCGTCCCCGTCGCCGCGGGGGCCACCGGCGGGCACCCGGCCAAGCGCACCTTCCAGGCCCTGCGCATCGCCGTGAACGAGGAGCTCGACATCCTCGACGCCGCCGTGCCCGCCATCCTCGACGCCCTCCACGTGGGCGGCCGCCTCGTGGTGATGAGCTACCACTCCCTCGAGGACCGGATCACGAAGCGGCACCTGAGCGCGTGGGCCACGTCCACGGCGCCCCCGGGGTTCCCGGTGGTGCTGGAGGAGCACGAACCCGTGGTGCGGGTGCTCACCCGCGGCACCGAGAAGCCCACCGAAGAAGAAATCTCAGAGAACCGTCGCGCCTCCTCCGCGAAAGTGCGTGCGGTTGAGAAGATCAGGACGTCCAGGACCACGGCATGACGCTGCACGAGGAGATGAGCATGGCCGCACACGCACGGATCGCAGAGTCGCTGCGCCCCGGGTCGACCCCCGTCGCCCCCGCGCGGCCGGCTCCGCAGGAGCGCACGCCGCTCTCGGTGGTGCCCGCCCCGCTGCCCCGATCCCGCTCCGGCGTGACCGTGCTGTGCGTCCTCGTGGTGCTCGCCGCGCTCGCGGCGGTCCTCGTCATGAACATCACCATGTCCAACCGGCAGTACGCCCTCCTGGACCTGCGCCAGGAGCAGCAGGCCGTCACCGAGACCAATGAGCGGCTGGCCGAGCAGGTGGGCCACCTCGAGGCGCCGCAGAACCTGGCCGCGCGCGCCGACGCCCTCGGGATGGTCGCCCCCGCCGGCACCGCCTCCGTGGACGCGGGCACGGGCCAGTTCGGCGGCGAGGCCCAGGCGGCCCAGGACGGCGACATCTCCGCCACCTACGTCGCGCCGCCGGCGGACGCGGACGCGGTCCGCCAGGGGGCGTCCGACGACGGCCAGGACGAGATCGAGGGACCGCGCACCTTCAGCGGCGCGGACGCCTCCGCCGCCGCCGACCAGGACGCCGCCGACCGTTGATCGACCGTCCCGCCTCGCACCTTCCCCGCGGCGGATCGACGGTCGGGCCCGCTCCCGGGCACCCCGCCGTGCGCACCCGCATCCTGCTGCTGCTCGTCTTCGTCCTGCTCGGCGGGCTCGCGCTGCGGCTCGTCTACGTGCAGGGCATCGACCCCACGGGGCAGGCCGCGGCGGCCATGGATCAGCGCCTGACCCACCAGGAGACCCTGCCGCAACGCGGGTCCATCCTGGACCGTGACGGCGACGTGCTGGCCGCCAGCGTGCGCCGATACGACATCGTCGTGGACCAGCGCCTCGTCAAGGACTTCAACGAATGGGACCGCGAGGCCCGGGAGACCGTGCTCGTGGACGTGGACTCCCGCCTGGCCAGCCTGGCCGAGGTGCTCGGCATGACGGAGGAGGAGGTGCGCGAGGCCACCATCGGCTCCCGCCCGTACGCCGTGGTGCGTCGCTCCGTGACCCCGGAGGTCCGGGACAAGGCCATGGCGCTCAACGTGCCGGGCCTGCTCTCCGAGGCGGTGGACCGCCGCACCTACCCGAACGGGTCGGTCGCCGGCAGCATCATCGGCTTCATGGGCGGTGACGGCACCGCCCTCGAGGGCCTCGAGCTCAGCCAGGACGACGTCATGACCGGCACCCCGGGCACCCGCACGTTCGAGGTGGGCGCGGACGGCATCCGCATCCCCAACGCCCCGCTCGAGGAGGTTCCGGCCGTGGACGGCGCCGACCTGCGCCTGACCGTGGACAAGGACGCCCAGTGGTTCGCGCAGGAGACCCTCGGCGCCCTCGCCGCCGAGTACGACGCGGAGTGGGCGAACGCCGTCGTGATGGACGTGAAGACGGGCGACGTGATCGTCATGGCGGACTCCACCACGGTGGACCCCGCCGACCCCGACGCCACCGAGGGGAACTTCCGCACCTCCACCGTGATGAGCACCCCGTACGAGCCGGGCTCCACGGGCAAGGCGCTGCCGATCGCGGCCGCCGTCGACGCCGGGAAGGTCACCGCCACGGACGGCTTCACCGTCCCCAGCAGCCAGGACTTCGACGGGCAGACCATCCGGGACTTCTCCCCGCACCCGACGTTCGACATGACCGCGGCAGGCATCTACGCGCGCTCCTACAACACGGGCACGGTGCAGATCGCCGAGAAGATCACGGACGAGCAGCGCTACGAGTACATGCGCTCCTTCGGGGTCGGCCAGCCCATCGACCTCGGCCTGCCGCAGCAGGCGGGCAGCGTCCTCGTCCCGCCCGAGCAGTGGGACGGCCGCCAGCGCCTGACCACGGCCTTCGGCCAGGGCTACACCCAGACCACCCTGCACACCGCCCAGATGTACCAGGCCCTCGCCAACGGCGGCGTGCTGATCCCGGCCCGGCTGATCGACGCCACGGTGGACGGCGACGCCGCGGAGAAGCGCTGGGAGTCGTCCGCGGAGCCCCACCGCGTGGTCTCCGAGGAGACGGCGGCGCAGATGCTCCGCATGATGGAGACCGTCGTGACGCAGGGCACCAGCAAGGCCGCCGCGATCCCCGGGTATCGCGTGGGCGGCAAGTCCTCCACCGCCGAGGCCGCGAGCGACACCGGCACGTACGACGGCTACAACCTCGGCTTCACCGCCGTCGCCCCGCTCGACGACCCCCGCTTCGTGGTGTCCGTGTCCCTGCATCGGCCGCCGTCGAAGCAGGGCTCCCGGGACGTGTCCGTCGCGGCCGCCACGATCATGGAGTACATGCTCCGCCAGGCGGACGTGCCCGCCACCGGAGCCGAGCCGAACGACTACCGCGTCTTCGTGGACGATCCACAGGACCGGCCGTGGTGACCCACGCCGCCGGCCCCGAGCACCCCAGGAGCACCCCCATGACCACCCCGAGCG